>CAWEZE010000031.1:0-60019 GCA_963813485.1 uncultured bacterium | reverse complement strand
AGAGGCCGATGGTGGCGTCGTTGTCGACCTGGCCGCGCTCGTCGACGACCCCGCAGTGCCCGTGGTCGGTGTACTCGTCCAGGCACAGGTCGGCCATGAGCACCACCTCGTCGCCGAGCTCGGACCGCACGTCCCGAAGCGCGACCTGGACGATGCCTTCGGGGTCCCAGGCGCCCGAACCGGTGGCGTCCTTGCCGGTGGGCACCCCGAAGAGGATGACCGCCGGCACGCCCAGCTCCGCCAGCTCGTGCACCTCCTTGCGCAACGACTCGCGGGTGTGCTGCACCACGCCCGGGAGCGAGCTGATCGGCGCCGGCTCGTCGATGCCCTCGCGCACGAACAGCGGCGCGATCAGATCGTCGATCGAGAGGTGGGTCTCGGCCACGAGGCGGCGCATGGCGGGCGTGCGGCGCAGCCGCCGCAACCGGCGCTGAGGAAAGCTCACCTGGGTGATGCTACGACCGGGACCAATGGGTACCGCCAACCCAGTGCCCGTTCTGTCAGCGCTCAGACCCGATGCGGTGCCTGAGCGCTGACAGAAGGCAGGGTCGATGAGACGGCTAGCCGGTGACGAGGTCCTCCGGCGTGAGGTCGAGGGTCTTGCCCTCGAAGTCGACGAGTTCGCCCTGCGGGACGAAGTGGTTGCGCTGCCCATCACCGATGAAGTCGTACTGCGCGAGCATCAACGACTCACCCATGTACGGGTCGTCCTCGCCGGTGGTGACGCTGACGCCGGGCAGCAGGAGGCCGACGTCGCTGATGCCGTCGAGGTTGTGCAGCGACTCCATGACCGCCAAGCGAGTGGGCGCCTCGGCGGCCTTGAGCGCCTCGGCGAACACCGCGGCCTGCGTGTAGCCGTAGGCGACGATGGCGTTCTCCGGATCGAAGTTGTCCGGCCGGTACTGCTGCACGGTGTCGAGGTACTCCTGCATGGCGGGATCGTCGTCCCAGTCGGGGTTGAGCGGGTCCTTGAGGTTGCCCGCCGAGTAGACGTCGTTGGCCGCGGCGCCGGCCAGCCCCATGAGGGTCTTCGAGACGCAGGTGCCCGACACCCAGGTGATGGGCTTCCAGTTGGCGGCCGCCGCCTTGGTGAGCGCGTCCGGGCACGCCAGCAGCGTGCCACCGTCGAAGAACGCGTCGGCCCCCGAGGCGGCGAGGCTGGTGATCTGCGCTGACACCTCGCTGGCGCCGGTCGGGTACCGCTCGGTCTCCACGACCTCGATGTCGGTGCCCTCGATCGCCTGCTGGAACCCCTCCTCGTAGGCCCGACCGAAGTCGTCGTCCTGCACCAGCATGGCGACCTTCGCGTCGGGCTTCTGGTCCTGGAGCACCTGGGCGAACATCTGGCCCTCGAGCGTGTACGGCGCCAGGGTCGAGCCGATCAACCACGGGAAGTCGGGGTTGCCCCACGCCGGCGAGCCGGTGGCGGCGAACATGTCGGGCACGCACAGGTCACCGAGGAAGTCACGAATGGCGATGTTGTTGGCCGTGCCGACCACGCTGAACGTCCCGAACGCGCCGCTGCCGTCCTGACCGACCATCTCCTCGACGTTCTGCGCCGTCTCCGCCGCGTTGTACTGGTCGTCCATGTCGACGAACTCGAACGTGAACGTGCGGTCGCCGATCTCGACGCCTCCCTCGGCGTTCACCTTCTCGAAGTACGACTCCCAACCGCGGGCGATCTCGGAGAAGGCCGCGGTCAGGCCCGACTGCGGGTAGCTCGACGCCACCTTGATGACGTCGCCCTCGATCTCCTGGGTCGGATCGCTGGCGCAGTTCTCGGTGTCGATCGACGAGCTTGCAGCGGCGTCGCCGCCGGTCTCCGTCTGGGCGCCGCCGTCATCGTCGTCACGGGAGCTGCACGCCGCGCCCACCAAGGCCAGCGCGAGCAACACCGCGAGCCACCGAGGTCTAGGTCCCCTCTTCATGTGAGCCTCCTGGGTTGATGCTGTCGTTAGGCACGTCGCTAGCAGACGCGGGGGCGGGACGTGCCACCGACCCCGCTGAACGTCGGCCCAGGCGGGCGAGCAGGCGGCGCACACCGCCCACCACCCCCTCGGGCAACACGTACACGATGGCGATGAGGGCGGCACCGAAGATCGCCGGGGCCAGGATCTCCTTGCCCTCGACCAGGTCCTCGGTGTTGCGACGTAGCCACACCAGCAGGAAGGCACCCACCGCCGGCCCCAGAATGGTGGCGGCGCCGCCGATCACCATGGCCACCAGGAACTCGATCGAACGCTGGAGGTAGAGGATGGGGTTGGTGGCGTCGGCGACGCGATCGATCATCACCGAGAGCGAGCCGGCCACGCCGGCGTAGGCGGCGCTCAGGGCGAAGGTACCCACCTTGGTGCCCGCCAGGTTCACTCCGACGGTGGTGGCGGCGATCTCCTGGTCGCGTACCGCCACCATCGCCCTACCCATCCGCCCCCGGACCAGGTTCCAGGCCAGCACGAACAGCACGACGGCGAGGACCAGGCACACGAAGTACGCCCACTGGTCGTCGTCGAGCCCGTCGATGAGCGAAGCGAACTCCGACCGCCGCGGGCGCAGCAGGGCAACGCCGCCCGCGCCCTCGACGTACTTCGACGCCACGCGCGGGAAGAGCACGGCCAGCGCCAGGGTCACCAGGGCCAGCTGCAACCCCCGGACCCGCAGTGCCGGGAAGCCCACCAGCATGCCGACCAGCCCGGACAGCACGGCGGCGACCGGGATGGTGGCCTCGAACGTCCAGCCATGGTCGACCATCAGGATCGCGGTCGTGAAGGCGCCGACCCCGAAGAAGGCCCCGTGACCAATGGACACCTGGCCGGTGAACCCTGTGAGGAGGTTGAGCCCCATCGCTGCGATCGAGAGGTATATCGCCTGCGAGATGATCCGGTTGTTCTCGGGCGTGAAGTAGAAGGGCGCGTACAGGGCAACCACCGACAGGGCCACGCCGATGACGATGCGGGCGATGAGGACCGGCCTGGGCAGGGGCGGCCGGAGCGGCGGCCGCTCGCCGGGAGCGGCGGCGGGCGCGGCCGCCGCCTCGGGCAGCATGCCGATCGCCGGCTCGACTGCGGCGCCGGTGGCGTCGGACGGCATGCTCATGGGTCCCCGCGCCTCACACTCGTTCCACCGTGCGGCGGCCGAACAGGCCGTTGGGCAAGATGATCAGCACGACGAGGATGAGCCCCAGCGGCACGACCACCTCGATGCCCTCCAGCGGATCGACGTATTGGACGGTGAGCGCGTCGGCAATGCCCACGATCAGTCCCGCCACGACCGCGCCGATGAGGCTGTCGAACCCGCCGAGCGCCGCGGCCGCGAAGGCGTACACGATGATGATCTGCATGAGGCTGCCGTCGAAGCCGGTGCGTTGCGACGCCACCAGCGAGCCGGCCAGGGCCCCGATCGCGGCCGCCATGCCCCATCCCAGCATCAGCATCGTGCCGGCCTTGATGCCGTGGAGCCGGGCGGAGTCGGGGTTGGACGCCACCGCGCGCAGCTTGAGCCCGAGCTTGGTCCGCTGCAGCAGGAACCACAGCAGGATGCACTCCGCCAGCAGCACCGCGATGAGGCCGATGGTGGCCTTGCTGACCACGACCGCGTCGCCCCCGCTCGAGAACAGCTCGACGTTGCCCTCCGGGAACGGCGAGGGCATCAGCTGAGGGTCGGTCCCGAAGATGAGCTGGGCCACCGAGTTGAGGCCCAGGAACAGGCCCAGGGTCACGATGACGACGTTGAGCGGGCTGCGGGCCTGCTCGACCGGGCGGATCAACACACGCTCGATCGCCGCACCGGCGATGAAGGCGATGGCCATGGAGATGCCGATGGCGGCCACGATCGGCAGGCCGAAGCCGTCGCCCTCGGATGCCAGTTTCCAGGTGATGTAGGTCGAGAACAGCGCCATCTCGCCTTGGGCGAAGTTGAGGATCCCGGTGGTGCGGAAGATGATCACGAGGGCGAGGGCCACCGACCCGTAGATCAACCCGTTGCCGATGCCGTTGATGACCTGTTCGATGAAGAGCTGCATGTCGTGTCCTCGAACTGCTCAGAACCCCAGGTAGGCCTTGCGGACGGCCTCGTCGTCGTGGAGCTGGTGGGCCGCGCCCTGCACGGCGATCCGCCCGGCCTCGAGCACGTAGCCCCAGTGGCCGATGTCGAGGGCGAGGTTGGCGTTCTGCTCAACCACGAGCACGGTCAGGCCGTGGCTGCGGTTGAGGTCACCGAGCTGTGCGAACAGCTCACGGGTCACCAGCGGCGCGAGACCCAGCGATGGCTCGTCGAGCAGCAGCAGGCGGGGCCGGGCCATCATCGCCCGCGCCAGTGCCAGCATCTGCTGCTCCCCGCCGCTCATGCTGCCCGCCTCCTGATTGCGGCGCTCGGCCAGGCGGGGAAACACCGAGTACCAGCGGTCGAGGTCGGTCTTGACCTCGCCATCGGTGCGGTTGATGGCACCGATCCGCAGATTCTCCTCGACGGTCAGATCGGTGAACGTGCCGCGGCCTTGGGGGACGTGGGCGATGCCGAGCTTCGCCACCGCGTCCGGCGAGCGGCCGAGGATGGACCGCCCGTCGAAGACGACGTCGCCCTGGGCGTGGATCAGGCCACTGATGGCCCGCAGCGTCGTGGTCTTGCCGGCGCCGTTGGCGCCCAGGACCACCGCCACGTGCCCCTCCTCGACCGCCAGATCGATGTCGTGGAGCACTCGCACCGGCCCGTAGCCGCCCCGCACGTTGGCCAGCTCCAGCAGGCTCACGCCGGCGCCCCGAGGTAGGCCTCGATCACGAGCGGGTCGTTACGCACCGCCGAGGGGGGGCCCTCGGCGATCCTGCGCCCGAAGTCGAGGACCACGATGTGATCGGAGATGGCCATCACCATCGCCATGTGGTGCTCGACCAGCAGGATCGTGAGGTCGAACTGGTCGCGGATCGCCTTGATGGTCTCGCCCAGGTCGTCGACCTCGCTGTGGGTCAGGCCGTTTGCGGGCTCGTCGAGCATCAGCAGCCGGGGCTCCGCCGCCAGCCCGCGCGCCAGCTCGATGCGCTTGAGGGTGCCGAAGGGCAGCCCAGCCACCGGGCGGTGCGCGAGGTGCCCGAGATCGAGCCGCTCCAGCAGCTCGATCCCCCGGCGGCGCTGGGCCTTCTCCTCGCGCGCCGCCCCGATGCGCAGCATGGCCCGGCCGAAGCCGGTCGATCCGTCGGCGTGGGCCCCGGTCATTACGTTCTCCAGCACCGTTAGCGCCGGGAACAGCGCCACGTTCTGGAACGTGCGAGCCAGGCCCAGGCGGGCGATGCGGTGCGCGGGCACGTCGAGCAGATCGACGCCATCGAACGTGACCGTCCCGGTGGTGGACTGGTACAAGCGGCTGAGGACGTTGAAGAGCGTGGTCTTGCCGGCGCCGTTGGGCCCGATCAGGGCGCAGATGGTGCCCTGCTCCACCGAGAACGTGAGCTCGTCGAGCGCGACGACGCCCCCGAACCGGACCCCAACGTTGGTCACATCCAACAACGCCAAAACGGCCCCCCTGGTCGTCCACGCCCGGCGAAGTTGGGGCCAGTCAAGCACATGTCCGAGCCGCAACGGCGCGGCCGTCGCCGAAGGGCTAGCCGCCCACCAGCTTCCGCAACGTGGCGAGGTCGATCTCGGCCAGGGACGGCACCACCAGGTCGGCGGCGCTCATGTCCAGCCCGGCCGTCATCGGTCCCGGGACACCCACGACCACCATGCCCGCGGCCCGGGCGGCGGCGACGCCGTTGGGCGAGTCCTCGAACGCCACGCAGTGGGCCAGGTCGACGCCCAGGCGCTCGGCGGCGAGGAGGAAGAGGTCGGGCGCCGGCTTGGTGCGCGACTCCCCGCCGCCCAAGTCGTCTCTCGTGACCACCGCCGCGAACCGCGACCGCAGCCCCAGGCGATCGAGGTGGCCGCCGACCCAGTCGAGCCCCGACGACGACGCAACCGCGGTGGGAACTCCCTCGACGGCGGCGGCGTCGAGCAGCTCGACCACCCCCGCACAGGGGGGCAGGCCGCGGAGGATCTCCAGCCGGCGCGCCTCGCGCCGGTCGACCAGAGCGGCGCGGTCGACGGGGCGTCCCAAACGGTCGGCCAGCATCTCCGACCAATGGGGGTGGTCGGCGGTGCCGATGATCGAGTGCCACCACGCCAGGTCGAGCGTCTCGCCGTGCTCGGCGAAGATGCCGGCGGTCGTCTCGTAGGTGCAGGTCTCGGTGTCGAGGATCAGCCCGTCGAAGTCGAAGACCAGCGCTCCAACGTCACCCACCGGTGTCGTCCCCGGGGGCCCGGCGGGGCGCCTTGGCGGCCCAGGCGACGAGCGCCTCGACCAGCCCGTCGATGGTGTGGACCTCGGCCTCGACGTCCACCGCGAGCCCGTGTTGCCGGGCGGTGGCGGCCGTGATCGGCCCGATGGCGGCCACCGCCGGGGGGATGGGCCGGTCTCCCATCGCCGCCAGGAAGTTGCTGACCGTCGACGACGACGTGAAGCTCACGACGTCCGCGCCGGCGACGGCAGCCGCCTGCTCCTCGGCCAGCGGCGCCTGTTCCGTGCGGTACGCCTCGACCACCTCGACGTTCCATCCCTTCCCCCGCAGCCCCTCGGGCAGCACGTCCCGTGCCACCGCGGCCCGCACGAGCAACAGCCGTCCCCCGGCGGGGTCGGTCGGCGCCGGGAAGGCATCGAGCAACGACTCGGCCACGAACCGCGGCGGCACCAGGTCGACCACGAGGTTGGCGCCTGCCAGCGCCTCGGCCGTGCCCGGGCCGATCGCCGCCAGTCGGGCCCCGGCGAAGGCGCGGGCGTCACGGCCCCGATCCCGCACCGCATCCAGCAGCCGGCGGGCCCCGTTGGGGGAGGTCAGCACCACCCAGTCGTAATCGCCGAGGCGGTCCACCGCCGCCGCCAGCGCGGCCCCGCCGTCGGCAGGGTCACGAATCTGGATCGCCGGCACCTCGATCGTGGCCGCACCCTGTGCCTGCAGCCGCATCACCAGCTCGCCGGCCTGCTCCCGGGCGCGGGTCACCACGACCCGCCGCCCGAACAACGGCCGGTTCTCGTACCAGGCCAGGTCCGAGGCAGCCACTTCGCCGATCACGATCGTCGACGGCGTCCCGAGCGCCTGGTCGGCGATCGTCGAGAGCGTTGCCCGCACGGTGCGCTGCTCGGGCCGGGTCCCCCACTGGACCGCCGCCACCGGGGTGTCGGGCGACCGGCCCGCAGCCATCAGCTCGGCGGCGATCCGCCCGATCCGGGCGACGCCCATCAGGACGACGATCGTGCCACCCACGCTGGCGACCGCCCGCCAGTCGACAGTGCCCTCGACGCCCTCGGCAGCCGGCTCCTCGTGGCCGGTGACGATGGTGACGCTGGTGGACGAATGCCGCAGCGTGACCGGGATGCCGGCGTAGGCCGGCACCGCGATGGCCGAGGTGATGCCGGGCACCACCTCGAAGGGCACGCCGCCCGCGGCCAGCGCGGCCGCCTCCTCGCCGCCCCGGGCGAACACGAAGGGATCGCCGCCCTTGAGCCGCACCACGGTCTCACCACGCCGGCCGCGCTCGATCAGCAGGTCGTTGATCTCGGCCTGCGTCAGCCGCACGTGCCCCGGCGCCTTGCCGACGTCGATCCGCTCGGCGGCGGCGGGCGCGAGGTCGAGCAGCGACTCCTGGGACAGGCGGTCGTAGACCACGACGTCGGCCCGGCGCAGCAACTCCAGGGCGCGCACGGTCAACAGCCCAGGATCGCCGGGGCCCGCCCCCACCAGGTGGACGGTCAAGGGCGCACGCCTCCCGGCGATGAACACGTCATCAGCCCGCGGCCCAGGAGCGCAGCGCCACCCTGGTCGTCGAGCAGCTGGCGCGCCACCGACCGTCCCAGCGCCGCACCCGACGACGCCGGCCCCGCCAGCTCGTGGCGCAGCACGGTCCGGCCGTCGGCCGACGCCACTAGCCCCCGAACCCGGAGCCGGTCACCCGCCAACGTGGCGTGAGCGGCGGCGGGCACCGAACAGTCGCCGCCGAGCTCGGCCAGGAAGCCCCGCTCGGCATCGACGGCGCGGCGGCTCGGCGTGTGCTCGATGCGATCGAGCAGGCACCGGGTGTCGGTGTCGTCGGCGCGGCACTCGACCGCCAGCGCACCCTGCCCCACCTGGGGCAGCATCACCTCGGGATCGAGGCGCTCGGCGATCCGTTCGCGACAGGCCGAGCCGGTCGAGGGCGGCGGCGGCCATCACCACCGCGGCGACGTCGGCCTGCTCCACCCGCGCCAGCCGGGTGCCGATGTTGCCCCGCAGGCCCTCGAACCGCAGGTCGGGCCGCGTGTGCGCCAGCTGGGCCCGGCGGCGCAGCGATCCGCTCGCGACCGTCGCGCCCGGCGCGAGGTCGGCGAGGGTCGCACCCACAAGCACATCGCGCACGTCGGCCCGCTCCGGCACGGCCCCGATCACCAGGCCGTCCGGCGTCAGCGACGGCAGGTCCTTGGCCGAGTGAACCGCCACGTCGGCCCGCCCCTCCAGCACGGCGGCCTGGACCTCCTTGACGAATATCCCCTTGCCGCCCAGCTCCCAGATGGGGACGTCGCGTCGGCGGTCGCCGCTCGTCTCGACCACCACCGTCTCGACCTCGAGGCCGGGTTCGGCCTTCTGCGCCAGGACGGCGACGTGGTCGGCCTGCCAGCGGGCCAGGGCCGAGCCCCGGGTTGCCACCCGAAGCCTTCTCATCCCTTGTGCCTCAACCCTCTATCTCGAACAGCTCACGCAGGGCGGCGACGAGGCGGTCGCCCCGGGGACTCCCGGCGGCGTCCTTGAGGACCACGGTCGGCTGGTGGAGCAGCTTGGACACCAGTCGCTTCGTCACCGCGTCGACCAGCTCCGCCTGGTCGGCGCCGAGGTCGTCGAGCCGGCCACGGAAGCGGTCGAGCTCAGCCCGGCGTACCACCTCGGCCCGCTCGCGCAGTGCCACGATCATCGGCGCCACCTCGCGGGCCGAGCTGGCGTCGAGATAACGCTCGAGCTCGTCGTTGAGGATCGCCTCGGCGGCCGCGACCTCGCGCCGGCGCCCCGCCACTCCCGACGGCCGCGAAGCCGCGGAGGTCGTCCATGTCGAGCAGCGTGACCCCGTCGATGTCGGCGACGGCCGGATCGACGTCGCGCGGCAGAGCGATGTCCACCACCAGCAGGGGCCGCCGCGAGCGCCCGACCATGACCGGCTCCAGGTCGGACCGCTCGATGATCGCCGCCTGCGAACCGGTCGACGTGAGCAACAGGTCGACGTCGGCGACACGGTCGGGCACGTCGACGAGCGCCACGGGCTCGGCGCCGATGCGGGCGGCCAGCGCCAGGGCCCTGGCCTGCGTGCGGTTGGCCACCATCAGGTTGATGCGCTCGCCCGCGCCGGCCAGGGCGGCGGCCATGCCCTCGCCCATGTCACCCGCGCCCAGCAGCAGCACGGTCTTGCCGGCCAGTCCGCCCAGCCGGTCACGCGCCATGGCGACGGCCGCCTGCGAGACCGACGCGACCTTGCGGCCGATGCCGGTCTCGGTGCGGGCCCGCTTGCCACCCTCGAGCGCGTGCCGTAGCAACAGGTTGAGCTCCGGACCGGCGGCGCCCTCGTCGCGGGCCCGGTCCCAGGCCTGCTTGACCTGGCCCTGGATCTCGCTCTCGCCCAGCACGGCGGAGTCGAGCCCGGCCGTCACCGAGAACAGGTGGACGGCGGCCGCCGAGTCGTAGTGGACGTAGAGGTGGTCGGCGAAGTCCTCGGGGGGCAGGAACGAGTTCTCGGCCAGGAAGCTGCGGATGTCGCTGTAGGCGCCGTGGAACCGTTCGGCGACCGCGTACACCTCGGCCCGGTTGCACGTGGAGAGCACCATCGCCTCGCTGATGTGCTCGCGGCTGCACAGGTCGTGAAGGGCCTTGGGGACCTGACCGTCCGGCACGCTCATCCGCTCGAGCAGCTCGAGCGGGGCAGTGCGGTGATTCAGTCCGATGACGACGACAGACACGAGCGCAGGCGCTCCCTTGCTGCTTCGAGCCGGCCGGCCCGAACGAGTTCCAGAATTCCCGAATCGAGCGCCGATCGCCAATCCAGGTCCTCGGTCGAGCGACCCTCGCCCTGGACGCGAGCGCGCTCCTCGGACAACAGCCCGATGAGCTGGTCGTATTCCGGTCCGAGCTGGCCGGCCAGGCGGTCGCGGAGCCAGGCGGCGACCGCCGGGCTGTGCCCCGCGGTCGACACGGTCACGGTCAGCCGGCCCTGGCGCAGCCGCGCCGGCAGGGTCACGGTGCAGCGCTCGGGATCGTCGGCGCTGTTGATCCACACACCGGCCGCCTCGGCATCGTCGTAGATGCGCTGGTTCGCGGCTGGGTCGCCGGTTGCCGCCACCACCAGCCGGTAGCCGGCCGCCTCGCCGGGCCGGTACGGCCGGGCTTCGGTGACGACGTCGGCGTCGCCGGTGGCGGCACCCCGCGCCAGCTCGACGATCTCAGGATCCAGCTCCTGGCCCACCACGGTCACGCGGGCGCCGGCCTCGACCAGTCCACGCACCTTGTGCAACGCCACCGGCCCGCCCCCGACCACCAGGCACCGCCGGCCGTCGACGATCAGGTTGACCGGGTAGACGGGGTGTTCGACGGGCATGGGGCCGCTGGGCGCGCTCGACCCCGGCTAGGTCGCCGGCGGCGCCGCCGCCTCGGCGGCCACCTGGGCCACGCGGTCCGACGCAGTCTTGCGCTGCTGGTAGAAGCTGAGGATCTGCAACTCGACCGCCAGGTCGACCTTGCGCAGCGACACCTCGGCGGGCACCGACAGGATCGTCGGTGCGAAGTTGAGGATCGAGCTGACCCCCGCGGCGATCATGCGGTCGGCCACCTCCTGGGCGGCGCTGGCCGGGGTGGCGATGATGCCGATGGCGATCTGGTGGCTGGCGGCGATGGCGGGCAGCTCGTCGATGTGGCGGACCGGGATGCCGTTGACCTCGGTGCCGATGACGCGGGGGTCGGCATCGACCAGGCCGGCCACCGGAAAACCCCGCTCGTGGAAGCCGGCGTAGTTGGCCAGCGCATGGCCGAGGTTGCCGATGCCGGCGATCACGACGTGCCAGTCGTGCGTGAGGCCCAGCTCGCGGCTCATCTGGAACAGCAGGTACTCGACGTCGTACCCCACGCCGCGGGTGCCGTAGCTACCGAGGTAGCTGAGGTCCTTGCGCACCTTGGCGGCGTTGACGCCGGACATCTCCGCCAGCCGCTCCGACGAGATCGTGGGCATGCCGTCGTTGGCGACCTCGAGCAGGCTCCGGAGGTAGAGCGGGAGACGAGTCACGGTGGCCTCGGGGATCTTGCGTGCCTGCCGCTTGCCACCGTTCGCCATCAGCCGGGCAGCCTACCGCCGCTTGTTCACACGCTCACAAGGTCACGGTGCGGAACGCGCCCCGTCGCTCGCCGCGGCACGGAACCGGTCAGCGGAGCCGCCGGCGCAGGAGCTTGCCGGTGAGCCCGTGGGGCAGCTCGTCGACGAAGGTGATGATCGACGGGCACTTGTAGCGAGCCAGATGGCGGGAGGCATAGTCGATGAGTGCGTCCTCGTCGATGCTGGCACCCGCCTCCGGCACCACGAAAGCCTTCACCGCCTCGCCCGTATGCGGGTGGGGGACGCTCACCACCGCCGCCTCGGCGACGTCGGGGTGGCGCACCAGCACCGCCTCCACCTCGGCCGGCACGACGTTGAATCCCGACACGATGATCAAGTCCTTGGCCCGATCGACGAGCCACAGGAAGCCGTCGTCGTCGACCACCGCCAGGTCGCCCGTGCGGAGCCAGCCGTCCTCGGTCAGGGTCGCCGCGGGTCGCGTCGGGATCGTCCCAGTAGCCGGCGAACACGTTGGGCCCCTTGACCCAGACCTCGCCCGGGTCGCCGACCAGTGCGTCCTCGCCGAAGCGGTCGATGAGGCGCACGAGCAGACCGGGCAGCGGCAGGCCGATGCTGCCGTCGGGTGCCTGGTGCCCCACCCCGCTGGTGACCACCGGCGAGGCCTCGGTCAAGCCGTAGCCCTCGGCCAACACGACGCCGTAGCGGGCGGCGATGGCCCGCCGGAGGTCAGGATCGAGCGGCGCCGCCCCCGATACGCCGAGCCTCACGCTCGCCATGGGGTTGGCGTCGCCGGCACCCGTGGATGGGAGGTCCGCCCACGCCCGCCACATGGTGGGGACCCCGGACACCACCGTGATCCTGTGCTCGGCGAGGAGCGCGAGCGCGGCGGCGGGATCGAACCGCTCGACCAGCACCACCGAGCCCCCCACCGTCAAGCGCCAGCCCCAGCACGGCGTTGAGCCCGAAGATGTGGAAGAGCGGGATCACGCCCAACGCCACGTCGTCGGCCGTCGGCGGGCCCGCGGTCGTGTCCCCGGCGTCGCTCGCGCCGGCTCGCATCTGGTCGATGTTCGCCCGCAGGTTGCCGTGCGTGAGCATGGCCGCCCGCGGCAGTCCGGCCGTGCCGCTGGTGAAGAGCAGCACCGCCAGGTCGTCGTCGGCCCGCTCCACCAGCGCCGCCGACTCGCCGCCGACCAGCTCGCCGATCGCGACCACGTCGACGTCGGCCAGCCCCGTCGCCGCCTCCCCGCCGAACGCCGGGCGGCTGGTGTCGTCCACCAGCGCCAGCCGGGCGCCCACCGTCGGCCAGCTCGCGCTCGAGCTCGGGCGGCGGGCTCAGCGGATTGAGCGGCACCGCCACCGCGCCGACCCCGAGCACACCCAGATAGGCGGCCACGAAGAACCGGTTGTTGGCGGCGACGATGGCGACCCGGTCGCCGGGTGTGACGCCCCTGGCGATCAGGGCGCCCCGGATCTCGGCCACCTGCGAGCGGAGCTCGCCGTAGCTGGTGACCTCGCCTCGGCTCACCAGCGCCGGCGCGTCCGCCGGGTGGCGTTCGATCGCGGACGCGAGGTTCACCTGCCCGTCTCCCCTCGTGGCTCCGGCCCGACCCCCACCCGCCGCCCCGTGAGGCGTCGGTCTGCCGACCACTCGTATGTCACCCCTAGCGCGCCAGGAACAGTAGCTGGATCGCCGACGCGCCGAGGATGAGCGCGAGCAGGACGGCGAGGACGATGGTGGTGCCGGGTCTCATGATCCCGCCGGCCGGCGGGGTTGGAGCCGGACGGGACTGGAGACTCCGGCGTGGGCACCGTTGCCGGCGGACTCCTCGCCGCCCCGGTCCCCCTCGTCGCCGAGGGGCACGAGGGCGAGCTCGTCGCCGGCCGCGATCTGCAAGGTGTCGGCAGCCGAGGCGCGGCTCATGGCCACGGCCAGCAGCCCGTAGCTGTCCACGACCAGGCCGACCTGGCCGCTGCCCAGCTCGTCGAAGGCTCGCACCCGCAGCGCCGTTCGGGTGCCCTCCGTGGGGCGGGTCCACCGGAGCTGCACGCGGTCGCCCCACGACGCGATCTGGTCGGGGTCGACGTTGAGCTGGCAGTTGCCGTAGCGGTCCACCCACAGGACCTCGCCCACGATGGCGCCATCCTCGTCCCGCGGCAGGGGCACGAGACCGGGGATGCAGGTCTGCGGGATCGACCCGGGGCCCGAGGGCGTCGAGGGGCACGCCCGCACAAAGGTGGGCCGCAGCCGGGCCGAAGACGTCGCGCCCGTCGAAGGTCGGGCCCG
This sequence comes from uncultured bacterium, assembly GCA_963813485.1. Taxonomy (GTDB): domain Bacteria; phylum Actinomycetota; class Acidimicrobiia; order Acidimicrobiales; family VFJN01; genus DASQUK01. Next base: position 46,371 of record CAWEZE010000031.1, on the reverse strand, counting down.
GGCGACACCAGCCGGTACTCGGGGTTGGTGAGCTCCACGGCGCCGGTGGCGCCGCCGACCATGCCGACGGCGGAGGCCAGCAGCCCGTTGTCGGGACCCACGAGGTAGGACTGTCCGTCGCCGACCTCGATGGCGACCGCCTTGCGGTCCGTTCCCACGCCGGGATCGACCACCGCCAGCACAACGCCGGGGCAGAGGTACTGGACGCTGCGGGCCAGCGTGAGGGCGCCGGCCTTGACGTCGTAGGGCTGGATGTCGTGGGTGATGTCGACGACGGTGACCCGAGGCTCGATCGAGCGGATGACCGACTTCACCACCCCGACGAACTCGTCGGTGGTGCCGTAGTCGGACAGGAACGAGACCGTGTCGAAGCGCGGGGCCACGGCCCCAGTGTGTCAGTGTCGGTCGCAGACCGACGCCATCAGGGGCGGCGGTCGGGGTCGGGCCGGTAGTGTCGGTCGCAGACCGACAGGGCGGTCGGCCAGGGTCAGTGTCGCCAGACCGACCCATCAGGGGCGGCGGTCGGGGTCGGGCCGGAGTGTCAGCCGGCCTGGGTGAACCGGTCGGCCAGGTAGGCGTCGACGTCGTCCTCGAGGATGCGGTACGCCTTGCCCACCCGGACGGCGCGCAGCTCACCCGACTTGATCAGCCGGTAGACGGTCATCGACGACACCCGCAGCAGATCGGCGACCTCGCGAGGCGTGAGGAACCGGGCGCGCGACATAGGCATGTGGAAGACCCCTTCCAACTCCGCTGGGGTCACTGTATGCGACCGTTGCTGGTGGGGCGAGTGGGGACATGCGGCGCCGAGGACCTGGACGGGCGACCGGTCCCCTCAGTCCCGCCCAGCTCGCGACTGCGCTCGGTGGCGGCCAGCACCGCCTCCAGGAACGCGGACCGCACACCCCCCGCCTCGAGCGCCCGGAGCCCGGCGGCGGTGGTGCCGCCCGGCGAGGTGACCGCGGCCCGCAGGGCAGCGGGTCCCTCGGGCGACTCGTCGAGCAGTCGCGCGGACCCCAGCAGGGTCTGCACCGCCAGCGTCGTCGCCACCGGGCGGGGCAACCCGGCGAGCACGCCCCCTTCGATGAGCGCCTCGGCCACCAGGAACACGTAGGCGGGGCCCGATCCCGACAACCCGGTCACGGCGTCGAGCAATGCCTCGTCGACCCGCACGACCGTGCCCACGGCCCCGAGGATTCCTTCCGCCCACGCCAGGTCGGACTCGTCGGCCGCCCGGCCGGCGGCGACGGCCGCCGCCCCGGCGCCGACCAGCGCCGGCGTGTTGGGCATGGCGCGCACCACCGGGGTGCCAGGTAGCAGGCCCGCCTCCAACCGTCGGATGGTGATGCCGGCGGCGATGGACAGCACCGGCGCCCGAGAGCCGGTGTCGGCCAGCGCCCGGCAGGCGGTCTCCACGTCCCCGGGCTTCACCGCCAGGACGTGACCGTGCGCCACATCGGGATCGCCGGCGACCGTGACGCCGGGAAAGGCGGCGCGGAGCTGCGCGGCCCGGTCCGGCAGCTTCTCGACCGCCCGCAGCTCGGCGGCGGTGGCCCAGCCGCCCGTCAGTAGGCCCGCCAGCAAGGCCTCGCCCATCTTCCCGCCGCCGATGACCTGGAGCTTCGGCATCCCCATGACCAGCGACGTTACGGCCCGACGGTGCCCGGGCGCGAGGCGACCAACCCGACTTCCCCGATCGGTGAATCGCCCCGCGCCCAGGCTCGACCAAATTAGATCGAAATACGGTGAAAGGCAACGAGAGTGGCGACTCAGCCCTTGAATCGGGACGCGTAGCCGATCCGCATGGCGGGCCGGAAGAACTGCTCGGTCCACTCGTAGAGCGACCCCAGGATGCGGTCGAGCTCGTCGTCGTCGACGGCGTCGTTGGCGATCTGGCCCACCAGGAAGATGGCATCCTCCTCGCCGATGGCGAACGATCCGCCGTACAGCTTGGCGTTGCGCCGCAGCAGGTGCTCGTAGAAGGCGGCGTGGTTCTCCTCGGGCGACGGCATCACGTAGGTCTCGTAGTGCAGCGTGCGCTGGCGCAGGTGGAACCAGATCGTGAACACGTCCTTCTCGTCGCCGCGCACCCGCACGAACCAACGCCGCTCCCCCGACTCCGTGTCACGTTCTACGGCGGCCACCACCGGGTTCTCGGTGCGCTGGCGCTCGAGCCACTCCTCGATGCGGGCGCCGACGGCGTCGAGCTCCTCGTCGGCGAACGGCCGCTGCGTCACTGTTGTTTCCCGCTCATGCTGCTCCGCAGCGGGCCGCTCGGGCTCCGACGCTGCATCCTCCGATCTTGCCGCCCTCGGCGGCGGGACCCTCGCTCAGGGCGGACGCTACCTGGGCGACGCCTATGCGTCGGCGCCGCAGGCGATGGGTGAGCGGGCGGTGAGATCCGCGTAGATGCGGCGCAGGCGGGCGGCGGCGGTCGACCAGGTGAAGTTGCGGGCTCGGCTGGCGGCGGTGGCCGCCAGCTCCCGGCCCAGGGCCGGATTGTCGAGGATCTGCCCGGTGTACGCGGCGAACACCTCGGGGTCGCGGCCCTCGACGAGGAACCCCGTGCGGCCGTGCTCCACCAGCGTGCGCAGCCCGCCGACGGCGGCAGCCACCACGGGCGTGCCGCAGGCCGCCGCCTCCAGCGCCACCAGGCCGAAGGACTCGCTGCGGCTGGGCACGAGCACCACGTCCGCGGCCCGGTAGTAGGTCGACAGCATGTGGTGGGGCTGGGGATCGGTGAACCGGATGCGGTCGGCCACCCCCAGCGACGCCGCCAGCTTGTCGATGCGCTCGACCTCCCTGCGTCCATCGCGTCCGCTGGCGCCACCGACCACCACCAGGACGGCCCGGGGGTCCTCCAGCGCGCCCAGGGCCCGCACGGCCACGTCCAGGCCCTTGAGGGGCTGGATCCGTCCCACGAACAGCAACATCGGCCCCTCGCCCAGGTCGAGGTGCGCCAGAGCGGCCCGGGCGCCGTTGCGGTCGACATGTTGCCCGTTCCCACCGCCGCTCGGGCCGGGCGAGAAGAAGGCGTGGATCACGCCCGGCGGCACGATCTCGATCCGGTCGGGATCGGCGCCGTAGAGCCGCTCGAGCTGCGCCGCCTCGGCCGTGGAGTTGGCGAGGATGGCGTCCGAGCACCCGATGACCTCGGCCTCGGCGTCGACGCGCCGCTGCGGCTCGAGGTCGCCGGTCTCGGCCTTGACCCGGGCCAGGGTGTGAAACGTCGACACCAACGGCAGGTCCAGCTCGTGCTTGAGGCGATGCCCGGCCACGCCCGAGAGCCAGTAGTTGGCGTGGAGGGCATCGGCGGCGTTGGCAGCACCGTCGGCCGTGAGCCGCGCCAGCACGCCGTCGGCGAATTGGTCGACGACCTCGGGGAGGGCGTCCTTGGGCAGGTCCACGGGCCCCGCCGGCACGTGCACCACCCGGAACCCCGGCTCGACGTTCACGACGTCGGGCAGTCCGTCGGCCCAGCGCCGAACGTACACGTCGCTCGTCACGCCGGCCTGGGCGAGCGCCGAGACCAGCTCACGCACGTAGACGTTCATGCCGCCACTGTCGCCGGCACCCGGCTGGGTCAGCGGCGACGTGTGCAGGGAAAGGACCGCGAGTCTGTGCACCAAGAGCCATCAACGCCGTCTGTCGCCGAGAGATTCCTGACCGGGTTGGTCGTCGTTCGAGGTCGTAGGACCTGTGACCCAGCCCCGAATACGCCGAAGGTCCGGTGTGTGTTCGGGCTCACGGTGGGTAGCTTCGAAATGTCCGTCCCCCACGAGACACAAGGAGTGGCGATGCCTTTCGAATTGCCCCCGCTGCCGTACCCCAAGGACGCACTCGGCCCCCACATGAGCGAGCGTACGCTCGGCTTCCACTACGGCAAGCATCATCAGACGTACGTGAACACCCTCAACGAGCTGATCGAGGGCACCGAGAATGAACGGCGCTCGCTCGAAGAGATCATCCTCGCCGCCCAGCCCGGCACCCCGTTGTTCAACAACGCCGGCCAGAACTGGAACCACACCTTCTTCTGGCATTGCATGACCCCAGGTGGTGGCGGCGAGCCCGAGGGTGAGCTGAAGACCGCCGTCGAGCAGTCGTTCGGCTCGGTCGACGAGTTCCTGCAGACGTTCACCGACAAGGCCACGAAGCTGTTCGGCTCGGGCTGGACATGGCTCGCGAAGGGCGACAACGGCCTCGAGGTCGTGCAGACCAGCAACGCCGACCTCCCCCTCAAGCACGGCAAGACGGCGCTGCTCACCATCGATGTGTGGGAGCACGCGTACTACCTCGACTACCAGAACGCTCGGCCGGCCTACGTCCAGACCTGGCTGCAGCACCTGGTCAACTGGGAGTTCGCCGCCGCCAACCTCGCGAAGAGCTAGCACCAAGGGTCGCCGCTTTCCGGCGGGGGCGACAGAGTGCAGCCGAGGCTATGGGTTCCCCCGAGCCGAGCCCGAGGCTATGGGTTCCCCCTGCGGAACCGATGGCCTCAGGGGCGGCACGCCGGAACCCATGACCTCGGCCCTCGACCCCGGTGCGGTGCCTGGGACGCGAGCGACCCTCCGCTCGCGGAACGAACGGTCAGAAAGCGGCGGACGCGGCCGCCCAGAGCGGGCCGAGCACCAGCAGCGTGTCGATGCGTCGCAGGGCCGGTGCGGGGGCGCCGGCGTCGGGGAGCAACCCCGAGGCAGCGATCTGGCCGAACGGGCAGGCCGCAGCTGCGAACCCGAGCAGCGGAGCACCGGCGTCGTCGAACGGGCTGACCAGCATGACGGCCAGCGGGAAGCCGATGAGCAGCGCGGTGGCGATCCCGGCAAGCGGGCCCTCGACGGGGTTGGACGCACCCGAGCCCACGACGAAATCGCCCATCTCGTAGGCGCTCACCAGCAGGAACAGCACCAGGGCGGAGGCCCGCGAGTCCCCGCGTACGAGCACCATCGACGCCGCACCCGCCGAGGGCACGATCGCCAGCAACAGGATGCCCAGCGCCGCGGCGCGTCCCCCCGCCCCACCATGCGCTCCCCGTCAGGCGCGCATGCCGCCCCGATGGCGACCAGGACTCCCACGCACAGTGCGGCCACGAGCAGGCGCGTCCCGCCGAGCGCGGCCAGGACCGGGACGGCGCCCAGTCCGACGGCGACGTCGGCCTGCCACGGGACCGATCCCCAGGCGCGCACCACCTGGCGCGCGGCCCAGCCGGCGGCGACGCCGTAGATCAGCGCCGCGCTGATGGGACTGGCGAACACCCCGGCGAGCGCCAGGACGAACCAGCCGACGCCGAGGCGGACACGCGGCCCGTCGATGTCGTAGACGACCGCCAGGCGACCGCGACGCCGCCTGGGGGTATCCCGCACCGGGCGGGCACGTCGGGTCGTCGCCTGCCCTCGTCGGGCCGCCCGCGTTGCCGGACCACCCTTGGTCCTGGCCGTGGGATCGGGTGGGCGGCGTCGCCCCTTCGGCGTGGCGGCCCCGGCACCCCGCGGTCCCCGCGCGGGGCGACGCGGCGGCGTGCGGCCCGGCGGCGGACCGGCTCGGCGTGGGTCGGCGGGCGGGCGGTTCGCGGGTGATCCCGGGGCGGGCGCCCGCCGCCGCGTCGGCGGGGGCGGGACCGGGGCGGTCCGTGGGAAGGGCGACGTCGGCGGGCCGGCGGGAGCCGGCGCCGGGCGGGGTCCCGGGTGATCAGGCGACGACGAGACCGGTCCCGTCACGCCCCACGGCGGTACGGGAGAATCCTGGACGCGCGGCGTCGGCCCCGACGTGGTTGGGCTCATCGGCGTGCCTCCGATGCGGCGGCGCCCACGGTGTGCGTCGTCACCAGCCACCGCCGGACACGGGCGGCAAGACGGCCACCTCGTCGTCGGCCCTCACCGGATCGCCTCCGTGCGCGGGCTCGCCGTTCACCCAGATGCGGCAGGTGGGTAGCAGCGCCGCGAACCCCTCGCCGTAGCGGGCCCGAGCGGCCGCCAGCACCTCGTCGACGGTCCCGCCGTCCACCGTGTCACGCGCCCTGCCAGCGGCCTCACGGACTTGGGCAAACAGGCGGAGCACGGCCATCGGCGATTCCCTCAAACGACCTCGGCCAGGCCGTTCTTCGCAACCGCGGCACCCTTGCCGCTGCCCTCGAACACGTACACGGCTGCGCCCTCGACCGTCGGTGTCAGCGACGCTCCGGCCTGGTAGATCTCGGTTCCCAGCTTCTCCAGCGGCAAGGCCACGGCGCGTCCTTCCTCCAAGCCTGGGCAGCGGCGCACGTTCGCTCCCCAGCAAACGCCGAACGAGCCTAGCTGCGCACCGTCCGGATAGCGTCGCCGGGCGATGATCGCAGAGACGCGCGCCCTGCTGACCCGCCATGGCCAGTCCGAATGGAACGCCCTCGGCCGGTGGCAGGGGCAGGCCGATCCCCCGCTCACCGACCTCGGACGACGCCAGGCGCACGAGGCGGCCCGGTCACTGGGCGCGGTCGACGGGATCTGGGCGTCGGACCTGAGGCGAGCGGCGGAGACGGCGGTCGTCATCGCCGACGACATGGGTGTGGGTCCCGTGGTGCTCGACACCGACCTGCGCGAGCGCGACGCCGGCGAGTGGACGGGCCTCACCCGGGCCGAGATCGAGCAGCGCTACCCGGGGTACCTGCCCGACGGCCGACGCCCTCCGCGCTGGGAGTCGGACGAGGTGCTGCTGGACCGGGCACAACGTGCGCTGCAACGGATCGCCGACGCGGCACCGGGTGGCGACGTCCTGGTGATCACCCACGCGGGTGTGGTGTTCGCGGTCGAACGTCATCTCGGGCTGGACCACACCCGGCTGGCCAACGTCGAGGGCCGCTGGGTGACCGTGGCACGCGAGGGGCTGCGGCTGGGCGATCGCCTGCTGCTCGCCGAGCCCCAGGACGTGACGGTCCCGCGCGAGATGTGAGGGACCCGCCCCGGTCAGACCTCGGCGTCGCCCTGGTGGCCGATGCAGAACCGCGCCGCCGGCATCACTGCCAGACGCTCGTCGGTGATGGAGTCGCCGCACACGTCACAGGTGCCGTAGGTGCCGTCATCGAGCCGCTTGAGGGCGCGGTCGACGGCCGCCAACTCGGCCTGCACCTGCTCGAGGATCGAGAACTCCTTCTCGCGTTCGAAAGCATCGCTCGCGGAGTCGGCCGGGTGCTGGTAGACGCGCGACCGCATGCCGGTGTCGTCTTCCGGCTCGTCGTGGAGGTGACCGTTCTCGAGCGAGGTGCGCAGGCGATCGAGCCGCTCGTGCTCGGTGCTGAGGCGCTGCCGGGCGAGGTCGTCCTCGCCTTCTCGCCCTGGGGGACGATCGCTCATGGGTCAGAGCGTACGTCCCGCCTGCCGGGACATGGGACGGGGACGTCCGTGGGGGCTCAGGGTCAGGGGGGTGGAGGGATTCGAACCCTCGCGCATCCGCTTAAAAGGCGGCTGCTCTGCCAACTGAGCTACACCCCCGGCGCGCGACCGGACGGCGGCGGCGGAGAGGCTCCCATGCTACGGGGATGACGATGACCGAACGGTGTCGTGTGAACGGCGTCCACTAGCGGTGGCCCTGGATCGGCTGCCGGAGGAGGGGTCCAGCGGCCAGCGCCAAATAGCCGAGCAGGCCAAGGATGGCCCCAAACGTGGGTGAGACGTCGACGCCCTGCTCGCCACTTGCCAGCATGGCGAGCACGTGCCAGAGCGCGAAAGCACCACAGGCCACGGCCACGATGACGGGCAGCGCCGAGATGGCGAGGAGCTGCGGTACCACCTTCGCTGCCGCCAGGACGGCAAGCACGATCACGGGGATGGCGAGGAACCGCCCGAAGTCGGCGTAGGTGGCGAGGGCCGCCGGGGCGCCCTCGCCGAAGTCGCCCGCGATGTCGCCCAGCGATACGGACCGGCTGAGACCCGGGAAGCTGAGCTCGAGGAAGTCGAGCCCGAACAGCGAGAGCAGCAGCAGGACGGCGCCGACGGCAGCGACGATCAGGCCAATCGTCGGCGTGAACCCGCGGGACGAGACAGGCGGCGCGTAGGCGTAGTCGGGCTGCCCGTACGCCGGCGGCCGCCCGTAGCCTCGCCCGGCGTCGTAGCGCCCTGCTCCGGGCCCTTGCTCGGCGCCCTGCTGACCCGTGCCCTGGGCGTGAGGCCACTCGTAGCGGCTGGCCGGACCTCCGGCCTGGGCTTGCCAGCCACCGGCGCCGGCGTCTTGTTCCCAGCTCGGCTCGCCGGGCTGCCGGCGATATCCCCGATCCGAGCCCGACGGGTCCTCGCCCCAACCCTGGTCCTGGGCCCACGCCTGGTCCCGCCCCCGCTGGCCGTAGCTGGGGTCCGAACCGGGTGCCTCTTGGCCGTAGCCATGCTCTCTCCCCGAGCGCTGACCACCCTGAACGTAGGGCTGCTCCGAGCCGGCGTACGAGGCGGGTCCGGCCTGGCCCGCAGGAACGTCGGTGGCCCGATTGCCCTGGGCGTCGGCTACGTGCTCCGTCCAGCGAGCGCCATCGTGATAGCGCTTCGCGAAGCGTCCAGACGGGTCCGGATACCAGCCGGGACTGACCTGGGACATGGGACGTCTCCTCGAGATCGTGTGAACGGTCCGCGCCGGGGCGGGCCGAAGATAGCGTCCCAGCCGTCGGCGAGCCCGGCGCAGTGCGCCTATATCCAGCTGACGTCGGCGGAGGCTACGTCGTCGACCACCTCACCGCAGGTGGGGCAGTACCACCGCGCCTCGAGCGCCGTACCGCACGCGCCATGGGTCGGCAGTCCCGCATCCCCGTCCCCGTGGCGCACAGCCCGGTGCGACGCCGCCCACTGGGCCAGCATCCGGAGGGCACCCGCCAGGTCGGCACCGGCCGCAGTCAGTCGATACGCGTGACGCACGGGACGACGGGAATAGGGCTCCCCCACGACCAGGCCCTCGGCCTCGAGGCGGGCTAGGCGACCGGACAGGATGTTGGGGGCGATCCCGTCCAGGTCGGCCAGCAGGTCGCCGAACCGGCGGGGCCCGGACAGCAACGCGGCGACGACCAGGAGCGACCACCGGTCGCCTATGCGCTCGGCGGCCTCGGCCAGGGCATCGGCGGCGGGCAGCTCGGGCGCCGAGGTACCGGCCGGCGACGAGGTTTCTCGTGACTCGCGTGTCGCCATCCGGAGCGTCACGGTACAGTGCCGGCTAGTCACTTGCAGATTGCTAATCACTAGCTCGACCTCGACCCGGAGGCTGCCATGAACGCCATCGACGACCTGCAATCCGCCATCGGCCGCGTCACCGAGCGCGTCGCCCCCTCCGTGGTTCGCATAGGTAGGCATGGCGGGCGCGGTTGCGGCGTCGTGGTCGGTGACGGCCTGGTCCTCACCAACGCCCACAACCTCCGCGGTGTCACGACCCTGGTCAGCTTCGCCGACGGTCGCTCCCTACAGAGTCGAGCGCAGGGTGTCGACGTCGACTCCGACCTGGTGGTCCTGTCCGTGGATACCGGCACAGCGCCGGTCCTGGAGTGGGGCGACGGCGAGGTCGACCTCGGCGCTCCCGTGTTCGCCGTGGCCAGCATCCCCGACGGCCATCGGGTGACCGTTGGAACTGTGTCCGCCACCGGCCGGTCGTTCCGGGGCCCCCGCGGCCGGTTGATCCAGGGCGGCATCGAGCACACCGCTCCGCTGGCCCGCGGCAGCTCGGGTGGACCGATCGTGGATGCCGAGGGCCGGCTGCTCGGCATCACCACCCTCCGGCTCGGTGACGGCTTCTCGATCGCCCAGCCCGCGGGACCGACGCTGCGCGAGCGGGTCGACGCCCTGACTGCCGGCCGCGAGCCGCAACGGCGGCTGCTCGGCATCGGCGCCGCCCCCGGCCACGTTGCTCGGCGGATGCGCCAAGCGGTGGGGCTGCCGGAGCGCAACGGCGTGCTGGTGCGTGCGGTCGAGCCCGACAGTCCGGCCGAACGTGCCGGGCTCCGTCAGGGCGACCTCATCACCACGGCCGGGGGCACTGACATCGCGGACGTCGACGAGCTCGCCGCGGTGCTCGACGGCCTCGGCGAAGGCGGGACGCTGGCCCTGCACGTCGTGAGGGGCACGGAGGAGCTCGACGTCGTCGCCCGCTTCGACGACGGCGAGGACACGGCGAGCGACGTGGGCGATGCCTGACATCGACGATCGGCCGAGGTTCGAACCCGAGCCCGTCGGCGCCGACGAGGCCGAGGCGCTCGATGCCTACTCGCGCACGGTGACCGCGGTCGCCGAGCGGCTGCTGCCGTCCGTGGTCAGCCTGCGCCACGGTCGGGGCAATGGTTCGGCCGTGATCCTGTCGGGTGATGGGCTGCTGCTCACGTCGGCCCACGTCGTCGCCAACGGGAGGATCGGCTCGGCGGTGTTCCACGACGGCGCCGAGCTGCCCTACGAGCTGGTGGGCGCCGACCGCCTGTCCGACCTCGCCGTGGTGCGGGTCGCCGCCGGTTCCGGGTTGCCGCGGGCCGATCTCGGCGATGCCGGGCACCTCCGGGTCGGCCAGCTGGTCGTCGCCGTCGGCAGCCCGCTCGGCTACGCCGGGTCCGTATCGGCCGGCGTGGTCTCGGCCCTCGGCCGATCGCTCCCGGCCGTCGATGGGCGGCGCGCCCGGATCGTCGAGGGCGTCATCCAGACCGACGCTGCGCTGCACCCGGGCAACAGTGGCGGCGCGCTCGCCACCAGCAACGCCCGGGTCGTGGGCATCAACACCGCGGTCGTGGGACCGGGCATCGGGCAGGGCCTGGGCATGGCGATCCCGCTCGACGCCACCACCAACGCCATCATCGGCGCGCTGATCGCCCGTGGTCGGGTCGACCGTGCCGAGCTGGGGCTCAGCGGCGGCAGCCGCGCGCTGCCGCCGCGGATGGCGGACCGCCTGGGCCGGCACCGGGGCGTCGAGGTGACCGGGGTGGTGGAGGGTGGCCCGGCCGCAAGGGCTGGCGTGCGGCCCGAGGACATCGTGGTCGGCCTCGGTGGCCATCCTGTCCAGGCCATAAGCGACATGCAGCGCCTCCTCACCGGCGAGGTCGCCGGCCACACACTCGACGCCGAGGTCGTGCGGGGCGGTGACCTGCTGAAACTCCCGGTGGTCCCTCGGGCTCTGTGAGCGGGCCGGCCGGGAGTCCGTAGGCTCCTGGCGGTGCTTCCCATGAAGGCCACGACCGGTCTCCTGCCGACCGGCGCGGGCTGGATCTACGAGGTCAAGTGGGATGGCATGCGCGTCGTCGCCGAGGTGGCGCCCTCGGGTGTTCACGGATGGAGCGCCAACGGTCGTGAGTGCACCCCGGCCTTTCCCGAGCTGGAAGCGCTCGCCGACGCCCTGGCCCCGGTGGAGGCGACCCTCGACGGCGAGATGGTGGCGCTCGACGCGGAGGGACGCCCCAGCTTCGAACGGCTCCAGCACCGGATGCACGTCACCTCGGTGGCCGACGCCCGACGCCGGGCCGAGGAGGTTCGGGTGGCCTACGTGCTCTTCGACCTGTTGCACCTGAACGGCCACGACCTGACGGATCGGCCGTGGAGCGACCGCCGTCACCTGCTCGGCCAGTTGGCCGACGACCTGCCGCTGGGCACCGACGTGGCCGACGTTTACGACGACGGCCCGGCGCTGCTGAAGGTGTGCGAGGAACGGGGCCTGGAGGGCGTGGTCGCCAAGCGCGTCGACAGCCGCTACACCCCCGGGCGGCGGACCCGCACGTGGATCAAGGTGAAGGTGCGCCACCACGACGAGTTGGTGGTCGGCGGCTGGGCGCCGGGCGAGGGCAACCGAGCCGGAGGGCTCGGCGCCTTGCTGATCGGCTATCACGCGCAGCCAGGCGACACGACGCTGCGATACGCCGGCCGGGTCGGGTCAGGCTTCACGTCGGCCGAGCTCGACCGCATGGCTCGAGAGCTGGCGCCGCTCGCGGACGAACGGTGCCCGTTCGTCCCCCGCCCGCCGGCCACCCAGGCACGGGAGGCCCACTGGGTACGTCCGGACCTGGTGGTGGAGGTCGTGTACAGCGACTGGACCTCCGACGGTCGCCTGCGCCACCCCGTCTACATGGGACAGCGAACCGACGTCGACCCCGACGCCGTGGTGCACCCGTAGGCTCGCAGCAAGAGGGCGCATGCCAAGGCGCCCGTGGCCACGGCCCGGCCACGGAGTGGCCGAGAGCGGGAGGGATGTTTGGAGCGCGAAAGCATCCGGCTCACCGTGCCTGCAACCTCCGCCGCCGTTCGCATCGCACGGGCCGGGGCAGCGGCCATGGCGACGCGTGCCGGATTCACCTACCGCGAAGCGGAGGAGCTGCGCCTCGCGGTCGGCGAGGCGGCGGCGCTGCTCGCGCCCGATCCGGACGGCGACGGCATCTTGGTGATCGCCTATGACGTGGAGGACGAGACGCTGAGCGTCGACCTCCGCCTGACCGAACAGGGTGGCGCGACGGTCGACGTCCCGGATGTGGCGGCCGCCGTGCTCGACGCCAGTGTCGACACCTGGCGGCTCGACGCCGGCGGCGACGCATGGTTCTCCACAAGCACGGCCATCCCGACGCCGACGACGACTGAGGTTCGTGCCCAGTGGGCCGCGCTCCGCACCCATCGCCGCCGGGCGAGCCGGCGCCCGCGACCGTCGGCCTGCAGCGCTCCGCTCGCTCGCGCTCAGCGACCGGTGTGACCGAATCCGCCGGTCCCCCGGGACGAGGCGTCCAGGGTTTCCACCGGCATGAAGCCGGCGTGCTCGACACTTTGGACCACGAGTTGGGCGATGCGATCGCCGCGCTGGACCTCGTAGTCGGCGTCGGGATCGGTGTTGACCAGCAGGACCCGCACCTCGTCGCGGTAGCCGCTGTCGATGAGGCCGGGAGTGTTGAGGCAGGTCACGCCGTGACGCAGCGCCAGCCCGCTCCGGGGTTGGACGAATCCGGCGTACCCCTCGGGGATCGCCAGGGCGATGCCGGTGGCGACGAGCTCCCGGCCACCCCCGCGCCGCAGCGTCACGGACTCGCGGGCCACGAGGTCGGCGCCGGCGTCGCCGGGTCGGGCGTAGTCGGGCAGGGGAAGGTCGGCATCGAGGCGAACGACGGGAATGCGCAGCACGTCGTCATTGTCGCCGCGCTGCGGGCGGCTGGGTGGGCGCACGTCTAGCCTCCGGGCGTGCTCGTCTGGATGGACCTGGAGATGACCGGACTCGACCCGGCGCGCAATGTGATCGTCGAGGTCGCGACGCTCGTGACCGACGATCAGCTCGAGATCGTGGCCGAGGGGCCCGACCTGGTGGTCCACCAACCCGCCGAGGCGCTCGCCGCCATGGAGGACGTGGTTCGCGAGATGCACACGCGCAGCGGCCTGCTGCCCGCAATACAGGCATCGACCGTGTCGCTCGACGACGCCGGCGCCGCCACGCTCGACTTCATCAAGGCCCACGTGCCTGCCCCGCGATCTGTGCCCCTGTGCGGCAACTCCATCGGCACCGACCGCCGGTTCCTGGCCGTGTACCTGCCCGAGATCGAGAACTACCTGCATTATCGATCCATCGACGTCTCGACGCTCAAGGAGCTGGCGTTGCGCTGGGCACCCGCGGTGCTCGAGGGCGCGCCGAAGAAGGAGTCGACGCACCGGGCGCTCGACGACATCCGTGAGAGTGTGAACGAGCTGCGCTGGTATCGGGAGCACCTGTTCCGCGACTTCGGCGACGGGTCCGCCGGGCCTTGGAGGCAACGTCTGGTCCTGCGACCACGCCTCCGGCGCCCCCCGGCTGAGTTGACCGCCTGAGGCCGAGCGCACGCGAGGCCGGGGCCCGAGCGGCCCGGTGCGACGAGCGACCAAGAGCGGGAGACACGTCTCGAACGCAGTATTTCTGCCGTTCGACACACGAATTGCGCCAGATCGCAATATTCCATTGACGAACGGTGGGCCTACGTGGTGCCCTGTAACTCCATGGCGCTCACCCGCCACTGACTCGATTCACCACGACACGGAAGGAAAGGCCAGGACCGATGTACGCCGGCACCACCCAAGAGAGCGGCCAGATGGCCGGTGCCGCGCGCCCGGTGGCCTGCGCCGTTCACCCGATTCCCACCGGTACCGCCGCGCCCATGCACGAGCACACGTGGCTCCAGGCGTCGACCGACAAGCCGGTGTCCGCCAACTTCCCGGTGTTCACCAACGATCGATCCACCCGACGGCTCTCGGAGCGCTTCCCCTGACCAGGCGAGAAGCGCAAAGACCCTCCGAAGGCCGTCGGGATATCCCGGCGGCCTTCTTGTTTGTCCCACCAGCTTCCATCCACCCCAACCGCCCACCACACCGACCAGCGAACGACCAGCACAGACAGCAGCACACAGACACCAGACACAAAGGGAATGGGCCGATGATCGCCCCTCTGGCACCCGACGAGATAATCGACCTGACCGAGCGAAGTACCGACGAGGCCGAGCCCGAGATCCTCGCCAGCGAGGACACCTGGTGGGCGCACGCCCGCTGCAACGACGGCAGCGGCCGGCTCGCCGGCATGTTCTTCAGCGAGGAGCTGCAGGACATCGCCCGGGCCAAGCACATCTGTGCCACGTGCCCGGCCCTGATCCCTTGTCTCGAGGGAGCGCTCGAACGCCGTGAGCCTTGGGGCGTGTGGGGTGGTCAGCTGTTCCTCAACGGGAAGATCCTCGCCACCAAGCGGCGTCGGGGCCGGCCGCCCAAGCTGCCGCGGCCTGAGGACCAGCTTCCCGAGATCCCCATCCCCGAGCACCTGCAGGACGTGGCGATCGTTCGCATCGCCTAGCCCCTGCCCGACCGGTGGGGGGCACCGCGCGGCGGCGGTGCCCCCCAGGCGGGACGATTCTCGCCGTCGTCAACCCCGGCGGTACCGTCGTAGTTCGTGGCTTCCCGCCGCATCCCCCTTTTGCCCGTTGGTCGCCGCCACTGCATTGGCCCTGGTCGCGGCAGTCGGCGTCGCGATGTGGCTCGGCGCCGACGACGAGTCGTCGGCCAACGGTGACCCCTCGGCGTCAGGCTCGTACCAGCTCACCCCTGCGGGTGAGCTTCCGGCATCGCCGGCCGACGTGACGCTGTCGCCACTCGACGGCGGTCCCGACCGCAAGCTGGGCGAGCTGCTGGGCTCCAAGCCGGTGGTGATCAACTTCTATGCCAGCTGGTGCGGGCCGTGCGTCACCGAGATGCCGGCATTCGAGGAAGTCCACCGGGACATCGGCGACCGGGTCACGATCATCGGCATCGCCTATCAGGACAGCGATGAGGACGCGCGCGCCACGGTCGAACGGACCGGCGTGACCTACCCGACCTACGGGGACAGCGGGCAGGACGCCGTCACCTACTTCGGCGGCATCAACATGCCGACCTCCGTGTTCATCGACGCCGACGGCAAGGTCGTCGACGTGCGCAGCCGCGCCCTCGACGCGGACGCGCTGCGGTCGGCGCTCGAGGACCGCTTCGGGGTCGCAGTGTGACGGGAGCCCCGCTTGATCGCCGGCATCGGACCCGAGGGCCCGTTCGCCTACTACCTGGCGCTCGGGATGGTGGCCACGGTCAATCCCTGCGGATTCGCCATGCTGCCCGCATACCTGGCGTACTTCCTGGGCGTTGACGGCCACGCCTCTCCGTCACCGGGTCCCACGGGCGTCGGGGCGGCATCACCCCAGGCGAGCTTCGGCACGGCGCTGCGGGTGGCGGGGGCCGTCTCGGCCGGCTTCCTTGCCGTCTTCGCGCTCGCCGGGCTGGCCGTCGAGCTCACCTCGCTGCCGGTCTACGAGAACGTCCCATGGATCTCGATCGTCATCGGGGCGGGCCTGTTCGTCCTGGGCGTGGCCATGCTCGGCGGCTTCGAGCCCAACGTCCGGCTGCCCCGGCTCGAGCAGGGCGGGAGGAAGCGGACGGTGGGGTCGATGTTCCTGTTCGGCGTGTCCTACGCCATCGCATCGATCGGCTGCACGCTGCCGCTGTTCCTCGCCGTCGTGTCCGGCACGTTCAACCGTGAGTCGGTGGCCGACGGCGTGCTGGCCTTCGGTATCTACGGGCTCGGCATGGCGCTGGTCTTGGCGGGGCTCACCGTGGCGATCGCCATGGCGCGCACGTCGATCGTGCGGCTCTTGCGCAGCATGCTGCCCTACGTCGGCCGCGTCTCCGGTGGGTTGGTCGCGCTCGCAGGCGCCTACGTCGCCTACTACGGCTGGGCGGAGCTGCGGCAGGCACGGTCGCCGGCCAGGGAGGTGCCGTCCTCCCCCATCATCGACACCGTCACCGGGTGGTCCTACGACGTCAGCGACTGGGTCGACCGCACCGGGTCGGTCAGGATCGCCGTCGGCATCGTCGTGGGCCTGGCGGCGGTGGCGTTGGTCGTCTACGGCGGCCGGCGTCAGGGGGCCAGGCGTTCGATGCGCCAGCCCGAGGACACCGTGGTGTCGCGCCGGTAGACGAGCCGGTCGTGCAGGCGGTTCTCCCGGTGCTGCCAGAACTCGATCCGGTCCGGCGAAACGGAGAGGCCGCCCCAGTGTCCCGGCCGGGGGACCGGTTGGCCCTCGTGGCGTCGTGCCACCTCGTCGAAGAGGCGCTCGAGGGCGCCCCGGTCGGGCACCGCTTGGCTCTGCGGCGAGGCTGTGGCCGCGATCTGGCTGCCGCGGGGTCGGGTCACCCAGTAGGCGTCGGACGCCTCGTCGCCGGTTGGGGCCGCCGCGCCCTCGACGATGACCTGGCGGCCTACCGGATGCCACGGGAACAGCAGCGCCACCCGGTGATTGGCGGCCAGCTCCCGACCCTTGCGGCTCTCGCGGTTGGTGAAGAAGACGAACCCCTCGGGGCCGAAGCGTCGCAGCAACACCATGCGGACCGACGGCCGCCCGTCCGGCGTTGCCGTCGTGACGACCATGGCATCGGGCTCCCCGACCGCGACGTCACGCCAGGCCGCGAACCAAGCGGCGAACTGCTCCATGGGGTCGGTGGCCAGGTCGTCGTGCGACAGGCCGGCGTCGGCATACTCCTTGCGCAGCTGGGCGAGATCCACGCCGTGATACTGCTTCAAGCGGTGGCGATGTAGAGAACGACGAGCGCCAACGGGGCGAGGAGTCGTACCAGAACATGTAGCCGGCGTTGCCGGGAGCGAAGTTGTGGTCGTGGATCATGCTGCTCGTTCTGCCAGCGCTCACCCGGCATGTTGCGGCTGAGCGCTGACAGAACGACCGATGTCAGCTGCCCCCGAGGTCGTGGTCCGAGAGCCAGGACTCGGCGATGGCGTCCGCGTCCTCCCGATCGACGTCGAAGCGCCGGTTCAGCTCGGTCAGGTCCTCGGTGGTGAGCTCGGCGGAGATGTCATCGAGCACCGACGTCAGGTCGTCGCCGTACGCGTCGACGAGCTCCTGGGTCAACACCGGGAACACGTTGTCGGCGGCCAGCATGTTCTGGTCGTCCTCGAGCAGCACGAGGTCCTCGGAGGCGATCCGGCCGTCGGTCGAGAACAGCAGCCCCACGTCGATGGCCCCCTCCTGGAGCGAGGTGAGGACGACGCCGGCGTCGAGCGGCGTGAAGTTGCCGGACATGTCCAGCCCGTAGACGTCCTGCAGGCCGGGGATGCAGAAGGGGTTGGTCTCGCAGTCCTGCGGTGCACCCAGCGTCAGGTCCGCCCCCTTCTCGGCCAAGTCCGAAAGCGACTCGAGCCCGAGCTCGTCGGCCGTGTCCTGCGTGACCACGAACGCGTTCGTGTCGACCGCCTCGGAGGGCTGGAGCCCGACCAGGTCCCGCTCCGCGAGTTGGGGCTGCAGCAGGTCGAACGTCTCGTCGACGTCGCCGGTGGCCTCGCCGGCGTTCCCGTTGAGGAACTCGAGCTCGGACGCCACGTAGTCGGGCGCCAGGTTGACGTCGCCCGAGTCGAACGCCGCGAACAGCAGGTCGCGGAAGCCACCGACTGTCTGGATGCTGGCATCGAAGCCCTGGGCGTCGAGCGCCTGCTCGTAGATCTCGGCCAGGATCGCCGATTCGCCGAAGTCCTGGGCGCCGATGCTGATGGCCGGCCCGTCGGGCGGCGCGCCGCCACCGTCCTCAGCCTGGCTGGAATCACCGGATCCGCTGTCGTCGTCATCGTCGCCGCAGGCGGCCGCCAGCAACGAGAGGGCGGCCAACAGCGCCACCAGAGCTCGGATGGAGGGTCGTCTCATGGTCGGTGTCCTTTGCTGTCGTTGGATCGGATTGGTCAGAGAACTGCCGCCTCGGGGGCGGTGACGGTGACATCGGCTTGGCGGCCCGCGGGCCGGCGCCAGGGCACCAGCCGGCGTTCGGCCAGGGCGAAGGCGGCGTCGGTGAGCAACGCCAGAAGAATGACGGCGATGGCGGCGGCCAGCAGAGCGCCGCGCTCGGATGGCTGCGCGAAGCCGGTGATGATCGGGGTGCCGAGGTTGCGGTAACCGACGAGCGCCCCGAGGGTGGCGGTGGCGACCACCTGTACCGCCGACACCCGGAGCCCGGTGATGATCAGCGGCCATGCCACGGGTACCTCGACCTTGCGCATGAGCTCGCCTGCCCGCATGCCCATCCCCCGCGCCGCCTCGACCGCGTCGGGCGGAACGTCCCGGACACCGGTGTAGGTGTTGGTGAAGATGGGCGGGATCGCCAGCAGGACAAGCGCCGGGAGCGTGGGCCAGAACCCCAGCCCGAACCCGTAGCGCAGCGAGAACGGGAAGGATCAGCACCACGATGGCGAAGGTCGGGAGCGCCCGGCCGATGTTGACGATCGACACCGCCAGCAGCCCGCCGCGCCGGACGTGGCCGAGGACCACGGCCGGCGGGATGGCAATGGCGGCCGCCACCACCACCGACAGCACCGACAGCTTCACGTGCGCCCAGGTGAGCGCCGGCAGTCCCCGGTTGCCCGACCAGGCGGCGTCGCTCGACAGGTAATCCCACATCTGGCGGAGGATCTCAGGCATCGGCCATCCTCCCGTGCCGTGACCATCGGGCGAGGGTCAACCGCCCGGGCCGTCCCACCTCCACCGGCACCTTGGTCCGGGCCCAGGGCACGAGGAGTCGCTCCGCCAGGACGAACAAGAGGTCGCACGCGATGGCGAGAGCCACCGACAGCACGGACCCCAGCACGATCTCCGTCGAGAACTGGCGCGACAGCCCCTCGTTGATGAACCTGCCGAAGCCACCCTCACCCACCAGCGCCGTGACGGTCACCAGCCCGATGGTCGTGACGGTGGCGATGCGCAGCCCGGCGATGATCGCCGGCGTCGCCAGCGGCAGATCGACCCGCAGGATCCGGCGCCAGCGCTCGTAGCCCATGCCGTCGGCCGCCTCCCGCACGTCCGGCGGCACGCCGTCGAGCCCGGCCACGATGTTCCGCAGCAGGATCAACAGCGTGTAGGTGACCAACGCGATCAGGGCGTTCTGCGATGCTCAGGCCGACGAACGGAATCAGCAGCGCGAACAGCGCCACGCTCGGGACGGAGTACAGCGCGGCACAGAACGCCGCCAGGGGCGCGTACAGGGCACGCCAGCGCACGGCTATCAGCGCCATGGCCAGCGCGATCACGAAGCCGATGCCGACGGCGAGCACGGTGAGCTGCAAGTGTTCCCAGAAGTTGGAGCGGATCTCGTCGGTGTGATCGCCCACCCAGTCCCAGCGGATGAACGGTTCGGCAGCGAGCACGCCGCCGAGGCCACTCACGCCGTGACCCCCTCGGCCAGGTCGTCGACGGTGAGCATTCCCAGGTACCGCCCGTCGTCGTCCACCGACCATGGCCACCCGGGTGCGGGACGTGATGATGCCGTCGAGCGCCGCCTTGAGCGTGGTGTCCGGCGGTGACCACGGACAGGAACGGCTTGGGCGTGACCTCGGCGACGGTGGCGGCGCCATCGAGGTCGGCGGCCCCGACCCAACCCCGCAGGCAGTCGTCGCCGTCGCAGACGGCCACCCAGTCGTAGCCCAACTCGGCCATCGTGGCCCGGACCTCGTCGACGCTGGCGCACGCGTCGACCACCGGACCCTTGCTCAGCGAGGCGTCGCCAACGGTCATGAGCGACAGCCGCTTGATGCCGCGGTCGTCGCCCAGGAAGTCGGCCACGAAGTCGTTGCGTGGTGCCCGCAGCATCTCCGCCGGCGAGTCGACCTGCTCGAGGATGCCGCCGACGTTGAGGATGGCGATGCGGTCGGCGAGCTTGATGGCCTCGTCGATGTCGTGGGTGACGAACACGATCGTCTTGTGGACCTCGCGCTGCAGCCTGAGCAGCTCGTCCTGCAGCTGCGCCCGCACTATGGGGTCCACCGCCGAATACGGCTCGTCCATGAGCAGCACCGGCGGGTCGGCCGCCAGCGCCCGGGCGACGCCCACGCGCTGCTGCTGTCCACCCGACAGCGCCACCGGGTAGCGGCCGAGCAGTCCCCGGTCGAGCCGCAGCAGGTCGGCCAGCTCGTCCACCCGGGCATTGACGCGGTCGCGGTCCCAGCCCAGGAGCTTGGGGACCGTGGCGATGTTGTCGCCGACCGTCCGGTGCGGGAACAGACCCGCCTGCTGGATGACGTAGCCGATCCCGCGGCGCAGCTCGTGGGTCGGCCGGGTGCGGATGTCGACACCCTCGACCCACACCGTGCCGCCGGTGGGCTCGATCAGCCGGTTGATCATCTTGAGCGTGGTGGTCTTGCCGCAGCCCGACGGGCCCACCAGCGCCACCAGCTCGCCCCGGGGGATGGCGAGATCGAGCCCGTCGACCGCCGGGCGGGACGCGCCGGGGTACGTCTTGGTCAGGCGCTCGAGCCGGATGGCGACATCATCCGCCGACGGGTCGGTCGGTATCGGAGCCGCGGTCACGGCGCAGGTGGCCCCATGGAACGATGCGCTGTTAGGCGGATTACGGTTCCCTCCCCGCAGGTGCGGCCCCGGGAGAAGCCGTAGGGCCCATGTCGACAGGCGGACCCTGGGTCTTGCTCGCCGTCACCCTACCGCCGGCGCCCGCCGAGGGACGCGCTTTACCGGTCAGCTCCCGGCAACGGGTTGGCGGGGCACCTCGGCCCCCGGGGTCGGCACCGGTGGCTGCTTGGGCATCATGCCCCGCGTGACCCAGCCGCGGTTCTCGGCCCACACGAGCATCGGCGGCAGGAAAACGAGCGCCGACACCAGCGCCACCGCCACGTTCATGGCCACGATCGTGCCGAAGTCACGCAGCAACGGCAGCGACGAGAAGGCGATGACCGCAACTCCCGAGATGGCGGTGAGCGCCGAGACGATGAAGGCCCGGCCGGTGCGGCGAGCTGTGACGTCCATCGCCTCCCGGGGGCTGTAGCCGCGCTGCCGCTCCTCGATGAACCGCAGCAGGATCAGCGACGTGAACTCGGTGCATACGGCGACAACCAGCGGTCCGCCCACCGCGGTCATGGGGCTGAGTTGGAGGTCGAAGATCCACGCCACCAACGACGCCGCGCCCACGGCCGTGAGCACCGGCACCATCGACAGCAGCGCCCGCACGAAGCTGCGCAACCGCAACACCAGGTAGGTGAACACGAACAAGATGGCCAGGTAGGTCAGCAGGATGCGGTTGGACTCGATGTTCTCGAGAAGGCCGACACCCACCACCGCCAGGCCCGACGGCGTGGCTCGCACGTCTCCGGGGATGGGATCGCCGTCGTCGAGCGTGCCGGACGCGAGCTCGTCGCGGATGGCGTCAACGTAGACGGCGCGGTGGTCGAGCGAGCCTGGGCCGGTGCGGAACACCAGGTTCATGGCCCCTGCGTCCGCGTTGACCGTTGCCTTCTGGATGTCGGGGGGCGCGACCGCGTAGGCCCGCTCCACGTCCTCGCCCGTGGGCGGCAGCACCGTCGTGTCGGGCATCTCCAGCAGGAAGCTCACGGTGGTGACGATCGACGAGGCGGTGAGCAGGTCCTCGGGCCGATCCGCCAGCTGCTCGTTGGCGAAATCGGTCACGAACGCGGCGGTCTCGTCGCTGAACAGGTCGTCGGACTCGACGAAGATGCCCAGTTCTGCCGACGATCCGGTCTCGCGCTTGACCGTGTCGATGTCGCGGATCACCTGGGTGTCCTGGTTGACCCACTCCTCGGGATCGCTCTGGATGGTCAGGTCGTCCTCGACGATGATTCCGCCGGCGAACACGGCGGCGGAGGCCAGCGCGATCGGGACTGCCAGGCGCGTCGGGAGGCTGCCGAGCCACACGACCAGCCGGGCCAGGACGCCGTGGCTGAAGTCCTTGCCCTTGGTGGGCGAGCGGTACTCGCGGATGCCGAGCGCCGCGAGCGGCAAGACGATGCTCGCGATGCAGATGACCGCGATGCCGACTGCCAGCAGCAGGCCGAAGTCCCGGATCATGGGCACCCGGGCAAACCGCAGCGCCAGGAACGCGAACACGGCGTCGAAGGTGACGACCAGCAGTGCCGGCCCGAGGTTGACCGATGCCTCCTGGATCGGGTGGGCCGCCCGGTCGATCACCACCTCTTCCTCGATGCGGGAGTGCATCTGGATCGCGTAGTCGATGCCCACGCCCAACATGACCGGCAGCCCGGCGATGGTGACCACCGACAACGGGATGCCGAGGTACCCGGCGAGCCCGAACGCCCACACCAAGCCCACGAGGATCACGCCCAGGGGCAGCAGCCGCCAACGCACCCCGAACAGCAGCAGCAGGATCACGACCATGATCCCGACCGCGATGGCGCCCAGCGTGAGCATGCCGCCGCGCAGGTAGTCGTTGAGGTCCTTGAGCAGCACCGAAGCGCCGGTGGAGGTGACGTCGGCGCCCTGGAACGGCTCGGCCAGGGTGATGTCCTGGACCGCCTCACTGGCGGTGCCCTCGTCCTCGAGCGAGGCGTTGCCCACCAGCCGAGTGACCAGCTGGGCGTGGGTCTCGTCGGGGAAGAACGGCCGCAGCGACTTGCGGATCTCGCCCCGGTTGTCGAACAGCAGGAAGCGGACCCAGTCGGGGTTCTCGAACGTGCGCTGGTCCTCGGGCACCTCGTTGAGGCGCTGCAGCGTCGTGACCGCATCGGCCGCCCGGACCTCCTGTGCGGCGGGGTCGGGCTCGCGCTCGCGGGCGCCGAGGAGGGCTTGGCCGGCAACGCTCTGGGTGGGGTCGCCGGTGTCGCTCACCGCCAGGTTCTGGGTGAACTGCAGGGCGGTGAGCGGAGTGACCACCGCCTCGACGCCATTGACGCCGTGGAGCTGCTCGTCGACCTGCTGCATGTGCTCGATGTTCTCGGGCGTGAAGAGATCGACGACGTCTCGCCCGCCCTCCATCGTGAACAGCGTGAGCATCGCCTGACCGCCGAACAGGTCCTGGTAGGCGACGTTGTCCTTGTAGACCTGCTCGTCCTTGTTGAGGTACGAGTCCTGGCCGGTGGCGAAGTCGAGCTTGGTGACGCCTAGACCGAGCACGAGGGTGATCGCCAAGCCGATCACGCCGACGATCCCGGCGTGCTTGCCGAAGTTGAGGCCCATCCAGGCCCACGCGCGCCGCATCACTAGCGGGCCTCCCTGGGGGAACAGCGACCGGGGACCTACGGAGACTAGTGGTTACGCGGGGTTGAACGGCAGTCGTGATGTGACCCGCGGCACGCCCCCCACAATGGTGGCCTATTGCCCCCCGTGCCTCACGATGCGGTCGGCACCGGCCAGGTAGGGGCGCAGCGGCTCCACGATCGCCACCGAGCCGTCGGGCTGGCGGTGGGTCTCGAGGTAGGCGGCAACGGTCCGGGGCCAGCCCATGGCCGACCCGTTGACGGTGTGGGCGACCTCGGTGCCTCTCCCGGAACCCTCGACCGGGCGATAGCGGACATTGGCCCGCCGCGCCTGGTAGTCGCCGAACCACGACACCGACGAAACCTCCAGCCACTGGTCGACGCCGGGGGCGTACGCCTCGATGTCCCAGGTGCGGGCCGCCGAGGCACCAAGGTCGGCGGTGCAGAGGTCGACGACGCGGTAGGCGAGGCCGAGGTCGCGCAGCAGGGCCTCGCCACGGGCGAGCACGTCCTCCTGGCAGGCGATGGCCTGCTCACGGTCGGCCGCCACCGCCAGCAGCTCGACCTTGTCGAACTCGTGGACCCGCAGGAGGCCCCGCGTGTCCTTGCCGGCCGACCCCGCCTCCCGGCGGAAGCACGACGTGTACGCCATGTAGCGCAGCGGCAGGGCGGAGCCGTCGAGGATCTCGTCGCCGTGCAGCGACGTGAGCGGCACCTCGGCGGTGGGGATGGCCCACAGGTCGTCGCGCTCGATGTGGTACGCCTCGTCGGCGAACTTGGGGAGGTGCCCCGTCGAGGTCATCGTCTGGGTGCGCACCAGCGTGGGCGGGCGGATCTCCTCGTACACGTCGGCGTTGCGGTCGAGGCTGAGCTGCACCAGGGCCCGCAGCAGGCGGGCGCCCCAGCCCCGGTACATGGTGAACATCGAGCCCGAGATCTTGGTGGCCCGCTCGTTGTCGAGGATCGCCGAGCTCGGCGCCGATCTCCCAGTGGGGGACCCGCTGGTGCTCGCCGTAGGCGCCGGGGTCGTAGCCCTCCGTGCGCAGGACGACGTTGTCCTGCTCGCCCGCGCCACGCGGTGCGTCCTCGCTCGGCAGGTTGGGGAGTCCCAGCAGGGCGACCCGGATCTCGTCTGCCAGCACGCCGGCGGCCTTGGCCAGCGCCTCCTCCTCGTCGCCCAGCGACCGGCTCTCGGCCATGAGGGCCTCGGCCTCGTCCGCCTGCCCCTGCCCCCGCAGGCGCCCGACCTGCTTCGACAGGGTCTTGATCCGGCTGCGGATCTCGTCGCGCCGGGCGACGATCCGGCGCTGCTCGGCGTCCAGCGCCACGACCTCGTCGATGGCGTCGGACGTTCCGGGGCCCCGGAGGTCGAGCGCGGCCCTGACCGCATCGGGCTCGCTGCGGATCCGGCGGATGTCGAGCATGAAGGGGGAGGGTAATGGCGCGCCGGCGGAACTCGTTCCCGAGAAACGGCGGCTCCCACCTAGTGTCGCTCCGTGGTCGACTCGCACGCACTCGCCTCGTTCAGCGTCGCCGCATTCGTGCTGATCGTCGTGCCCGGACCGAGCGTGCTGTTCGTGGTGAGCCGGGGCGTGGCCCTGGGTCGGCGGGCGGCGGTCGTCACGGCGATGGGCAACGCCGTCGGCATCTACCTGCAGGTGGCCGCGGTGGCGCTCGGCGTGGGCGCCGTCATCGAGCGGTCGGTGGTGCTCCTGAGCGCGATCCGCCTGCTGGGTGCCGCCTACCTCGTGTACCTCGGCGTGCAGGCCGTCCGGCACCGGCGGGCGCTGGCGTTGGTCCTCGACGTGGGCGCCGCTGCGCCCGAACGGCGCAACCTTGCACTCGAGGGCTTCATGGTGGGGGTCAGCAACCCCAAGTGGATCGTCTTCTTCACGGCGATCCTGCCGCAGTTCATCGACCCCGCCGGGGCGCCAGTGGCCCTGCAGATGCTCGCGCTCGGTGCCATCGCGGTCGGGATCGCCGTCGTGTCCGACAGCATCTGGGGGATGGTGGCCGGCACGGCGCGCAGCTGGCTGGCGCGCTCGCCGCGACGCCTGGAGGCACTGGGCGGCGTGGGTGGCCTGACGATGATCGGCCTCGGGGTCCGCCTCGCCGCCACCGGGCGGAAGGACTGACCCCGCCACCCCGAACAGGCGCAGGACACTGCGGCAGTAGCGTCCCAGCCGCCATGTCCGCCATCGAGGTCGAGGGACTGACGGTCACCTACCGCGAGGTCGTCGCCGTCGACGACCTGTCCTTCCGGGCCGAGGCCGGCGAGGTCACCTGCGTGCTCGGGCCAAACGGCGCCGGCAAGACCTCCACCATCGAGTCGCTCGAGGGAATACGACGGCCCGCCCTCGGGCGCGTGTCGGTCATCGGGCTCGACCCCCGCCGCGACCACCGCTCGCTGGTCGAGCGCATCGGCGTCATGCTGCAGGAGGGCGGGGTGCATCCCGGCGTGCGCACGCTCGAGGCGCTGCGGCACGCGGCGGCGCTGTATGCCGAGTCGCTCGATCCCGGGGAGCTGCTGGAGCGGCTCGGGCTGGGCGGCCTCGAGCGCCGGACCTACCGGCAGCTCTCCGGGGGCGAGCAGCGGCGGCTGGCGCTCGCCCTTGCCCTCGTGGGCCGCCCGCAGGTGGCGTTCCTCGACGAGCCCACCACGGGCGTCGATCCCGCCGGACGCCGGGTCATCCGCCAGGTGATCGCCGACCTCCGTTCCGAGGGCGTCACCGTCCTGCTGACCACCCACGACCTCGACGAGGCCGAGCGGGTGGCCGACCGCGTCGTGATCATCGATCGCGCCCGCCTCGTGGCCGAGGGCCCGCTGGAGGAGATCATGCGAGGCCCGGCCGCCGGCGAGACCGTGCGGTTCGCGGCGCCGCCCGGCATCGACACCGAGGCGCTCTCCAGGTGGCTCGACGGGGCGGCGGTGGCCGAGGCGGGGCCGGGCGAGTACGAGGTGAAGGCAGCGCCGACCCCGGCGACCGTGGCCGCCATCACCGCCTGGCTGGCCGAGCGCGACCTGCCGCTGGGCGACCTCCGGGCCGGCCGCCAGCGGCTGGAGGACGTGTTCCTGCGGATGACGTCGGGCGCGGCCGACGCGGCGCCGACCGAGGAGCCGGAGCCGCGCCCGTGAGGGGCCTCTGGGCGCAGCTGCGGCTCGAGCTGGCGCTGACGTTCCGCAACGCCGAGTCGTTGCTGCTCACCCTCGGCATCCCGGTGGTGATCCTGGTCTTCTTCTCGGTGGTCGACGTGCTACCGATCGATGGCGACGACGTCGACTTCCTCGCCCCCGGCACGCTCGCGTTGGCGGTCCTGGCCACCGCCTTCGCCAACCTGGCCATAGCCACCGGGTTCGACCGGTCCTACGGCGTACTCAAGCGGCTCGGCACCACGCCGCTCGGCCGGCCCCGGCTGGTCGCCGCCAAGGCGCTGGCGGTGCTGGTCGTCATCGTCGTCCAGGTGGCCGTGCTGGCGGCGGCGGCCCTGGCCCTCGGCTGGCGACCCGACGTCGATGCGCTGCCCCTCGTCGCGGCGCTGGTGCTGGCGGTGGTGGCGTTCACCGGCCTGGCCCTGGTGCTCGCCGGTCGGGCACGGGCGCTGGTGGCACTCGCCGCCGCCAACGCCATCTTCGTGGTCCTGCTGCTCCTGTCGGGGATGGTGTTCCCGCTCGACGAGCTGCCGGCGACGCTGCGCGGGATCGCCCGGGCGCTGCCGTCCACCGCGCTCGCCGAGGCGGCCCGCGGCGGGCTCACCGACGGGGTGGGGATCCCTGGGCGTGTGTGGCCGGTCCTCGTCCTCTGGGCCGCCGGTGCCGTCGGGCTGGCGGTGACACTGTTCCGCTGGGAGCCCTCCGAATGACGCCTCGATCCGGTGGTGCCGAGTGGCCTGCGCTGCCACGCTGTCGACCATGAGCCGCTGGACCACCGCCGACATCCCCGACCAGAGCGGGCGCACCGTCCTCGTGACGGGGGCCAACAGCGGGCTCGGCCTGCGCACTGCGGAGGCGCTGGCCGGCAAGGGCGCCCGCGTGCTGATGGGCTGTCGCGACGCGACGAGGGGCGAGGCCGCGCAGTCGGGCGTGGCCGCGATCGCGACCGGGCCCCTCCCCGAGCTGGTGCCGCTCGACCTCGCCGACCTCGGGTCGGTGCGGGAGGCCGCCCAGGTAGTCGTGGCCGCCGCCGACCGGCTCGACGTGCTCATCAACAACGCCGGGGTGATGGCGATGCCGCTGCGCCGGACGGTCGACGGGTTCGAGCTCCAGTTCGCCACCAACCACCTCGGCCACTTCGCGCTGACGGGCCTGCTCCTTCCCGCGCTCCTGCGGGCCGAGCGCCCGCGAGTGGTGACCGTGTCGTCCAACGGGCACCGCATGGGCCGCAACGACTGGTCCGATCCCAACTGGGAGCGTCGCCGCTACCTCAAGTGGCTGGCCTACGGCCAATCCAAGCTGGCCAACCTGCTGTTCACCCGCGAGCTCGCCCGCCGAGCGCACGAGGCGGGTTCGTCCCTGGTCGCCGTCGCCGCCCACCCGGGCAACTCGGCCACCAACTTGCTGCCGGCGAGTACGGACGCCTCGGGCAGGCGGGTGGTCGGCCAGATGATGAACTGGGGCAACCGGCTCATCGCCCAATCCGACGCCGCCGGCGCGCTCCCGCAGCTCTACGCCGCCACCATGCCCGACGTGATCGCGGGCGAATACTTCGGCCCCGACCGGTTCCTCCAGCTGCGGGGGCACCCGACTCGCGTCGGCTCGTCCACGGCGGCGCGGGACGACGACTCTGCCCGGCGGCTCTGGGAGCTTTCGGAGGACATGACCGGCGTCACTTACGCGTGGGACACGCCGGCCTAGCGATGCGCTAGCCGGGAACGCGGGGCTCGGGCGGCGGGGGGTGCTCCTCGAACTCGCGCTCGACGTCGGCCCACGTGAGGTCGTGGGCCGGTCCGGCCTGGTCGATCGCCTTGTCGGTGTCCGAGAACTTCGACGCCCATTGGAAGAACCGGATCGTGATGATGAGCCACAGGAAGCCGCCGCCCACCAACTTCATTGTCAGCCCCGCCACCTGCTGGTCGGTCGTCACCGAGATGTCCCCGAGCCGTTGGGGGATGTCGTATGCCGAATAGACCGATCCGTCGGCGAACGTGAGCCACGCGGCCGGCACCGTGGGGACGATCGAGATCACGAACAGGTAGAGCATCTGCGCCGGGTAGGAGATGCGCAGCTCCGGCAGCGGCCCGCACACCGGGATCCACAGCAGGAATGCGGTCGACACCAGCGCGGCGTGCACGACGTAGTGGACGAGCGCGTTCTCTACCGACGTGTTGACGACCCCGGGCCAGTGCGTGAAGAGCTGCAGGGCGTTGAACGCCACCGCCGCCGGCACCGGGCGGGCGATCTTGTAGAACACCCGCTTGACCCGTCCCTGGCCGAGCACCAGCCGGGCCAGCCACTCGGGAGTGGCCAGGAGGAAGGCCGGCGGCACCGCGAAGGTCAGCAGCAAGTGCTGGGTCATGTGCACCGAGAACAGGTACTCCTCGGCGATGTCGTGCATCGGCCAGTCGGAGGCGAACCACAGCAGCACCACGCCCAGCGCCAACCACGCCAGCTGGCTCCGGCTGATGACGGGCGAGCCCGCGGGAACCACCTTGGGACCCGACCACCCGCACGGCGTAGATCGCCAGCACGACGACGGCCCCCACCAACAGCCACACCTCCGGGTGTGGCTGCCACCGCCAGAAGTCGGTACCCCGGGCGGCGGCAAGGAGGCTCATATCAAGGACCAGCCGTCGGACCAGAACTGCAGGGTGGTCATGGCGATGAGGTAGACGACGACGGCCAGCAGGAGGCCGAAGACGAACACGCGGCGGAACAGGGGGTTGTCGTAGCGCAGGTGCATGAAGTACGCGACGACGACGCCGAACTTGATGATCATCAGGGGGAACAGGACCGCCACCAGCACACCCGTGCTGGCCTTCTCCCAGTAGTACGTCGAGACCTCGATGGCGGTGAGGACGCCGAGGATGAGGGCGACCTTGATGTAGGTCGAGTCGCTGGGATGCGTCTTCTGATGAGCCTCGTGATGGGCCTCGAGCGGGGTTCCCTTGTGCTCGCTCTCGGCGAGGGTCATGTCTCGAGCCTCCGTCACGGGATGAGGTAGACGATCGTGAAGATCAGGATCCACACGATGTCGACGAAGTGCCAGTAGAGGCCGAAGATCTCGACGGTCTCGGCCCTGTCGGGGCCCAGGGTGCCCCGCAACGACATGACGAACATCGCCGTCAGGAACATGATCCCGACACTGACGTGCACGCCGTGGAAGCCGGTGAGGGTGTAGAAGGCAGATCCCAGGATGTTGGTGGTGTAGCCCAGCCCCTCGTTCACGAAGGTCGTGAACTCGTAGACCTGGCCGCCGATGAACACCGAGCCGAGCAGCGCCGTGGTGAGCAGGAACGTCCGGCACCGCCGCACGTCACCGCGATGGATCGCCCCCACGGCCAGCGCCATTGTCAGCGAGCTGAACAACAGCACGAAGCTCGACACCGACGTGAACGGGATGTCGAAGATGTTGGCCGGATCCCGCAGCTCCACCGGACCGCTGATGCTGCGGTGCCGCAGCAGCAGGTAGGTCGAGATCAGGGCCCCGAACAGCAGGCAGTCCGACCCGAGGAACACCCACATCGCCAGCTTCTCGTTGGAGACGCCGGTGCTGGTGGCGTGGCTGGCCATGCTCGTGCTCGGTCTCGGCGCCGAACGACCCGTCGATGGCGGTGTCAGCCATCGGTGCTGCCCTCTCCCTCGGCCGCGGGCTCGTCGGTCGCCGATGAGCTACTGGTGACGCCGACGGCCTCCGCCTCGCCGCCGGCCGTCGCCCGGGCTTCGGCGTCGGAGTCGCTCTCGGACTCGGGCTCGTCCTCGTGGCCGTCGCCCGGCTGGGCATGCCCGTCCTCGTGCCCGTCGCCGTGAGGGCCGCGAGGACCGTGGTGTGCCTCGGGATCGTCGGACGGCTCGTAGCCGAGACCGAAGCCGGCCAGGATCACCAGCACCCCACCGGCGATGGCGATCCCCAGGTTGAAGATCAGGCCGTAGGCGATCATCGGCAGCGCCGCCGCCAGCACCAGGGGCCAGTACGACGGCGAGGGTAGGTGCACGCCGGTGCCGTCGCCCGGTTGGGCGACCTCGGCGCCGGTGGCGACCCGCACCACCTTGCCGTCGGCGTTCTCCTGGTACTTGCGGTGCCAGAACTCGTCGAGGTGCGACACGGTCGGCACCGTGTCGAAGTTGTGGGCGGGCACGGGCGACTGCACCATCCACTCGAGGCTGCGGGCGTCCCAGGGGTCGGGCCCGGGGTTGACCGGGTTCATGCGGTGGGCTCGCCAGCTCACGAGAATGTTCGCGACGAACACCAGCATCGCCACGGCAATGAGGAACGCCCCGATGGTGGCCACCATGTTCCAGAGCTCGAAGCCGTAGTCGGCGATGTAGGTGTGCATCCGCCGCGGCATGCCCTGCAGGCCGAGGATGTGCATCGGGCCGAACGTCAGGTTGAACCCGATGAGGGTCAGCCAGAAGTGCCACTTGCCGATCTTGTCGCTGAGCTCGAAGCCGAAGACCTTGGGCCACCAGAAGTACATGCCGCCGAGGAAGCCCATGAGGGCGCCGCCGAAGAGCACGTAGTGGAAGTGGGCGACGATGTAGTAGGTGTCGGTCTGCTGGGTGTCGGCGGGCGCGACGGCGTGGGTTACCCCCGAGAGGCCGCCGATGGTGAACATCGTGACCAGGCCGATGGCGAACAGCATCGGCGTCGTGAACCGCAACTTGCCGCCCCACATGGTGGCCATCCAGTTGAGGATCTTCACGCCGGTGGGCACGGCGATGAACATGGTGGACAGCGAGAACGCCGCCACCGAGATCGGCCCGATGCCCGAGGCGAACATGTGGTGCGCCCACACGCCCCAGCCCATGAAGCCGATGGCGATGCCCGAGAACACCATGAACGGGTAGCCGAAGATCGGCTTGCGCGCGAACACGGGGATGATCTCGGACACGATCCCGAACGCGGGCAGGATGAGGATGTAGACCTCGGGATGGCCGAAGATCCAGAACAGGTGCTCCCACAGCAGCGGTTCGGCGCCGGCCGAGACGTTGAAGAAGTTGGCGTCGAACAGCCGGTCGAAGGTGAGCAGGAACAGCGCCACGGAGATGACCGGCAGGGCGAACACCAGGAGCAGCTGGGTTACGAGGCCCATCCAGGTGAACACCGGCATCTTCATGAGCGTCATGCCCGGCGCCCGCATGTTGAGCACGGTCACCACCAGGTTGATGGCGCCGGCCAGCGAGGCGATGCCGGTCATCTGCAGGCCGAGGGCGTAGAAGTCCATGCCGTGGCCGGGTGAGAACACGACGCCGGTGTTGGGCGCGTAGGCGAACCATCCGCCGTCGGCGCCACCGCCGAGGAACCACGACGTGTTCAGGAACAGCCCGCCGCCCAGGAACAGCCACAAGCTGAACGCGTTGAGCCGGGGGAAGGCGACGTCGCGGGCGCCGATCTGCAGCGGCATGAGGTAGTTCATGAACGCCGCGCCCAGCGGGATGACGACGAGGAAGATCATCGTCACGCCGTGCATGGTGAAGAGCTGGTTGTAGAGGTCGGCGGAGTACAGGGCCTGCCCGGGAGCGGCCAGCTGCGCCCGGATGAACAGCGCCTCGATGCCCCCCAGAAGGAAGAAGAACATCGCCGCGGCGCCGTACATGATGCCGATGCGCTTGTGGTCGATGGTGGTGAGCCAGCTGCGCCACCCCGTCGTCCCCTGGGGCCTGGTGAAGACACCCAGGGGGCGAGCGGTCACGGCGGCCCCGGGCGGGAGCTCGGGAAGCGCTGTCGGTCGTTCGACGATCGCCATGTCTCTACTGAGGGTCGATTCCGCCGCTAGCGGCTCGGTTGTCCATGTTCGTACCCCGTGTGCAAGTCATCCGCGAAATCGACCCTCAACACCTACACCTATTCGAGCGTTGCGAGGAAGGCCACGAGCTGGTCGATCTGCTCCTCGGACAGGTTCAGGTTGGGCATGCCGCGACCCTGCTCACCGGCTTCGACCTCCTCGGGGGTGACCGGGTCCATCGGCTTCTGCTCCGGCGGGTCGCGGAGCCAGGCCTCGAGGTTGGCCGTGTTCGAGCTGGCCGCCGTTGTGCGAAGCCGATCTCGTCGGCCTCGACGATCGTGGTCACCGTCCAGGTCATCCCAGAGGTTGAACGTGGCCCCGGCGAAGGCGCCCCGACTGACGAAGTGCGTGAGGTCGGGTGCGTTCTCGGACACCAGCTCCGCCGTGCCCTCGCCCGCCTCCTCGAACTGGTCATCGTTGATGCCCCGGGCGAGGTGGCAGACCGAGCACTGGCTGGCGAACAGCTCGGCGCCGCCGGCCGCCTCCTCGTCGGTGGGCTCGTCGGCCGCGTCCTGCTGCTCCTCGAGCCAGGCCTCGAACTCGTCGGGCGCTAGCGCCACCACCCGCTGACGCATGTAGGCGTGCGAGAGCCCGCAGAACTCGGTGCACTGGCCGACGTACGTGCCGGGCTCGTCGGCGTTGATCATGAGCGGCTGGGTGCGCCCGGGCACCGCATCCTTCTTGCCGTTGAGCTTGGGGATCCAGAACGAGTGGATCACGTCCCGGGACTTGATCTCCAGGCCGACGTTCTGCCCGGCGGGGATGACGAGGTCGTTGGCGGTCAGAACGTCCTCGTCGGTGTAGTCGCCGTCGCCGTTGGTGTCGTAGGTGAACTCCCACCACCACTGCTGTCCCGTGACCTGCACGGTGAGGCCGTCGTCCTTGGTGTTCTCGATGTCGAACAGCGTCGCCAGGGTCGCGAAGGCCACGAAGCCGAGCAGCAGGGCCGGCAGGACCGTCCAACCGATCTCGAGCTTGGTGTTGCCGTGGGTTTGGCCCGGCAGCTCGTCGGGGTCGTCGTCCTTGCGCTGGCGAAACCTGAGGACGAGGTACAGCACGCCGAACTCCACCAGCACGAAGACGACGGCGGCGATGATGAATACCGGGTTGACCAGGTTGTCGATCGTGCGCGCGATCGGGCCCGCGGGCTCGAGGGAGTCCTGGGGTGCATCGGATGCGCAGGCGCTGAGCAGCAGGAGCAGCGGCACCAGCAGCGCCAGCGCCCGGCGGGGCCGGCGAGGCGTCTGGAGCGTCTTTGAAGATCTTTCGGGGCCATGGCCCCGAAAAGCTTCAAAGACCGATCGGGCGCCGCTCATCCGCCCTCCTCGACGGTCGTGCCTTCCGCGCCGGGCTCGTGGAACTCGCGCTCACCCGAGACCGCTCCGCCGATCCCGAGCCCGATCACCACCAGAGCGGCGACCAACAGGACGCCCACGATGACGTTGGCGCTGATCCGGGGCCGGGAGGCGAAGAAGAAGCCGAGCACGATGATGAACCCGGTGATGCCCATGCCGACCCAGACGGCGCCGTCGGCCGACAGCGACAGGAACAGCCGCGAGAAGGCCGCCACCACCACACCGATGGCCAGAAGGCCGGCGGCGGGAAACTCGATGGGGTTCATCAGGCGGTTGCGGATCTGGCGGTTGGTGGCAGGATCGCCGGTGGCTCGGTCCGCCCAGGCCTGCACCGCCCACTCGACGAGCACCACACCCAGGGCCACCAGGCCGATCACGACGAGAACCGGTGACGCGACCAGTCCGACGACCACCAGGGCGACGCCGAACGCCGAGACGGCCGGCCAGTAGCTCGGCGCCGCAGGGATGGCCGCCGGCACGGTCTCGGTGCCCGCAACCTGCGCCTCCGCCAGGGCTTCGGCGTCGCGCACGGCCAAGGACATCGCCCCCAGGAACAGGCTGATGAACCCGGCGGTGACCAGCACGCCGTAGCCGAAGTGGTCACCGACGCCGCCCTTGTAGCCCATGGTGAGCGGGCCGACGCCGTTGCCGCCCGTGGTCCAGCCGTACGCGACCGCCAGCACGAGCGAGACGAAACCCAGGCCAAAGAACCACTTGGATCCGGTGGTGATCACTTATGCGCCTTCACTTGGTGATCGTGATCGCGTACCAGACCACGCCGTAGACGGCGACGGTCACGTACCAGTACAGGGCGGCGGCGTTGGCACCCTCGGCGGCCCGGCCGGTGAGCTGGCCGCCGAGCGCCCGGAACGCCATGACCGCCAGGAACGCCAGGCCCACGCCGGCCATGGCCACATGCAGCCCGGTGATCGTGAAGATGAGCAGCGCCTGCGTCGAGCTGGTGACGCCTACGCCGAACTGCTGCCAGCCGTAGACCACGGTGGGGATGTAGGCGATTCCGAGGAGGATGCTGAGCCCGAACGCCAAGTAGGCGTGGACGCGGTCGTCGTTGCGCAACGCGTACACGGCCCAGGCCACGGTGACGGCCGACATCAGCAGCGTGACCATCCCCATGTTGCCGGGTGGGAGCTGGATGTTGACGTCCTCGGGCAGCCAGCGCTCACCGCCGGCGATGACGTCGGCGCGCATGCGCGCGTACACGGCGACCAGCGCGAGCACCACCATGGCCGCCGCCCCCGACGCCAGGGCGGCGCCCACCAGGAGCACCCGAGGCCGGGGTGGCTCGGCCGCGGGCGCCCCCGCGAAGACCTCGATGTCGGTCGAGCTGGCGGCCATCAGGCGGATGCCTCCGTGCTCTCGGTTGTGCGTCCCGACGCGTCGGCGTAGCGGGCGTCGTACAGCGGCGCCTCGGACGTGACCTCCGGAACGGTGGCGAAGTTGCCGATGGGTGGCGGCGACGTGGTGGTCCACTCCAGCGTGTGGCCTTCCCAGGGGTCGTCGCCCACCGTTCGCCCGCGGGCCGGCGCGAGCAACGCGGCGATGACGGCCAGCCCTCCGGCCACGGCCGCTACCAGCCCGATGGCGGCGACGAGGTTCAACGTCTCCACGGTGTCGATCTCGCTCACCCCGTCGAGCGATGCGGCGATGGAGCGGGGCTGGTCGTAGAGCCCGGCGATGCCGTAGGTCACGGCGGCCACGCCCGCGCCCAGGGTCAGCAACGTGGCGCCCAGCCGCACCAGCCCGTCGGGCAGCAGCTTCCCGTAGAGCTTGGGTGCCCAGAAGGCAAGGCCCGCAGCCGCGGCCACCAGGGTGCCGGCCACCACCAGGAGCTCCTGCCCGCTCGCCCACGTGGTGGTTAGGACGTCGGCTTCTTCGATGACGGTGACGGCGCCGGCCACCACGCCCCCGCCGATCAGCAGGCCGGCGAACAGGGCCAGGATCAGCGGCGTCCCCAGCCGGACGTTGCCCCTCCCGAGCGTCGCCGCCCACAAGCCCAGCAGTCCGGCCACGGGGACCACGGCAAGGAAGCCGACGGCGACCCAGACGCCGTCGTAGAGCCAGTCGGTCGGGTTGCTCTGGCCGTCGACGCTGAAGCCGATCTGCGCCCAGGCGCCGAATGCCATGGCACCGAACAGGCCGATCAGCGCCATCGCCGCCGTGTGGCGGTGGTGGCGCCGGCGGGCGAACACCGGGACGACGTCGGCGATGATCCCCAGCGCCGGCACCGCGACCACGTACAGGGTCGGTTGCCAGAACGTCCAGGCGATGCGGTCGTAGACGCCGTCCGACCCACCGAGGAACTGTTGGCCGTAGCGCAGGTCGACGTAGACGAGCAGCATCACGGCGGCCAGCACCGGCAGCGTCAGCAGCCACACGGTGCCGCCCACCACCATCGACCACGAGAACAAGGGTGCGCGGCGCAGCGTCATCCCCGGCGCCCGCAGGGTGAGCACGGTCGTGACCACGGAAACCGTGGCGACCGCCAGCGCCACCAGGAGGGCGATGAACGCGGCGACGAACAGGGCCACCGCCTCGCCGTCGTTGCCGAAGGGCCCGCCGTCGAGGGCGTAGGCGGCCAGGACCACGCCACCGGAGGCCAGGAACGTCCAATAGGCGGCGGCGCTGGCGCGGGGGAACGCAACGGTAGAGGCACCGACCTGGAGGGGCACCACCGCGGTCGCGAGCCCGATCAGCAACGGCAGGACGCCGAGGAACACCGCGGCGATCGACTGCAGCGTGAACAGCTGATTCACGATGTCGCTGTCCAGCACCTCGAAGCCCGACAGATCGACCCGCTCGAAGCCCACCAGGACGGCGACCACGCCGGCCATGAGCAGGAACAGCAGCGAAGTGCCGACGAACAGCCTGCCGACGGTGCGTGGATCGCCGGAGCCGACGAGCGCCGCGAGCCCCGTCGGCGGCGCCGATGGGGCCGGGCCGGCCGCGGCTTCGACGACGTCGCGGGGAGCTTCGGTCACGGTCATGAGCGGAGCTCGTGACCGGTCGACGGCGCGAGCGCCAGCGAGCCGGGCGACGATGGGGTGCGGGGGCGCAGCCCCCGAGGATGCAGAGTCATGAGCGGAGCTCGTGACCGGTCGACGGCGCGAGCGCCAGCGAGCCGGGCGACGATGGGGTGCGGGGGCGCAGCCCCCGAGGATTCACGGTCATGAACGCACCCAGAGCAGGCGACGGGTCCGGTTCGGGAATCTAGTCACATGCGGTGTTGGCCCGTGAAATCGCAGGTCAAGCATCTGGCCCCCTCCTGGTCACCTACAGCCCCGAGCGCACCAGCTGGTCGAGGGCGATGGCTGCGAACAGGAGCGTGATGTAGGTGATCGACCACGTGAACACCCGCATGGCGGCCTGCGGTGAGCTGTCACGCAGCAGGCCGACCGCCAGCCAGGTGAACACCGCGCCGAGCGCCAGGGCCGCGGCGATGTAGATGTCGCCCATGCCGGCGACCGGTGCGAACAACAGGGTGATGGCCCACAGCAACAGGGTGTAGAGGACGATGCGCACCGCCGTGGTGTGCAGGCTGGCCACCACCGGCAGCATCGGCACGTGGGCCCGGGCGTAGTCGTCGCGGTAGCGGATGGCGAGCGCCCAGAAGTGTGGCGGTGTCCAGTAGAAGATCACGGCGAACAGCACCACCG
The DNA here is from genome assembly GCA_963813485.1 of uncultured bacterium. Taxonomy (GTDB): domain Bacteria; phylum Actinomycetota; class Acidimicrobiia; order Acidimicrobiales; family VFJN01; genus DASQUK01. Next base: position 8,966 of record CAWEZE010000031.1, on the reverse strand, counting down.
GCGGCCAGTCCAGCGAGTTCGTCACGGCCGTCCACCCGACCAGCACCGGCACGGCGCCCGCAGCGCCGCCGATGACGATGTTGCTGGCCGACGAGCGCTTGAGCCACAGCGTGTAGACGAACACGTAGAACAGGCACGCCGCGACCGCCAGCGCCGCGGAGAGCAGGTTGACGGTTGCCCACAGGAACGCGAAGGCCGCCAGCTCGATGCCGATGGCGAAGGTGAGGGCGGCGCGGGCGCTGAGGCGGCCGCTCGCGAGAGGCCGGTTCCGCGTGCGCGCCATCACGCGATCGATGTCGCGGTCGACCACCATGTTCATGGCGTTGGCGCCACCGGCGGCCAGCGTGCCGCCCAGGACGGTGGCGGCGACGAGCCACAGCGACGGCAGGCCCCGCTCGGCCACGATCATCGTGGGCACGGTCGTTACCAGCAGCAGCTCGATGATCCGCGGCTTGGTGAGGGCCACGTAGTCCCCGAGGGTGTCGAGCAACCGGCGCGGCATGACCGCCGATGCCTCGGGGGACGTCAACACCCGGGCGACTCTACGACCGCGCCCGTGAGCGGAGCCAACGCCGACCCCGCCCCGGATACCTGCCGCGGGATCGGTTGCCATGGCCCCCCGATTCCGCGGCGGGAATCATTCACTCCTACCCTCCGGCCCGACCTCGACCGCCGCCCTGATGGCGTCGGTCTCCGACCGACTCGTAACGTTCTCACGTGCGGCTTCCCGAGCTGTCCCCCCGGGCGTACCGGTACATCGTGGCGGCCACCCTGGCGTCGCTGGTCTTCATCATGGTGACGGGTGCCGCCGTCCGCCTGACGGACTCGGGGCTGGGGTGCTCGACGTGGCCGTCGTGCGAGCCCGACAGCTTCACGCCCCGCTCGGCCTCCGACACCCACGGCATGGTGGAGTGGGTCAACCGCCTCATCACCGGTTCGGTGGGCCTGTTCACGTTGGCTGCGGTCGTGGGGGCCCGGGCCCGCCGGCCCTACCGCGACGACCTGTTCCGGTGGTCGCTGGGCCTGCCCGCCTGGGTGTTCGCCAACGCGCTCGTGGGCGCGCTGGTGGTGTGGCTCCACCTGTCGCCGGCATCGGTCATCGGCCACTTCGTACTGTCGCTGGCCGCGGTGTGGAACGCGGTAGTGCTCTACGAGCGGGCCGGGGAGGAGCCAGCGCCCGATGGCAGCCGCCGGCTGCTGGCCACCGGCACGGTGGTCGCCGCCTGCCGGCTGCTGTTGGTGGCGGCCGGCCTGGTGATCATGACCGGCACGCTGGTGACCGGCAGCGGCCCCCACGCCGGCGACGAGCGAGCCGACCGGCTCGACCTGGCCCTGGACGACGTGGTGCGGATCCACGGCGCGGCCATGATCCTGTTCCTGGGCGTGGCCCTGACCGTGCTCTGGATGGCGCACGACGGCGATGCCGACTCGCGGGTCGTGCGATCGCCTCCGCCAGTTGCTCGTGGTGCTCGTGGCCCAGGCGGGCATCGGCTACTGGCAGTACTTCACCGACGTGCCGGCAGTGCTGGTGGGCTTCCACGTCTTCGGCGCGGCGCTGGTCTGGATCGCCGTGCTGCGGGTGTGGTTCTCGCTCTCGGAGCCCGTCAGCGCAGCGGTTTCCGGCGCTCCTCCCGCCGCGATCTCCCGATCGGAGACCGCGGACGGTGGCGGCGGCCGGGCCGTCGATACCCTGCGGACGGGCGCGCGAGAATAGGAACGATGCCGATAGCCGGCCCGCCGTTGCAGGTGGCACCCGTCGAGACCGACCAGCCGGTCGGCGACACCGCTGTCGATCCCGACCGGCCCTGGGTCGTGATCGTCTGGAACGACCCGATCAACCTGATGTCCTATGTCACCTACGTCCTGCAGAAGCTGTTCGGATATCCCCTCGAGGTAGCCGAGAAGCTGATGCTCCAGGTGCACTACGAGGGCCGGGCGGTCGTATCCAACGGGCCTCGTGAGAAGGCAGAGCTCGACGTGTTCCGCCTCCACGAGCACGGCCTCTGGGCCACGATGCAGCAGGACTGATCGGTGGTGCTGTTCGCGCGCGACCGGGTGAGGCGCCGGGGCGAGGGTCGATACCAGGTGCGGCTGCGTCCCAACGAGCGGGCCCTGGTCGAGGACCTGGTGGGGCAGCTGCGGGATCAGCTCGTGGCGTCGACCGACGATCCGTCGGTGCGTCGGCTGTTCCCGCCGGCCTACCCCGACGACCCCGAGCGGGACGCCGGGTATCAGGTGCTGACGCGCGACGAGCTGCTCGAGCAGCGCCTGGCGGCACTCGACGTGGTGGAGCGCACGCTCGACGGCGGCGACCTCGACACCGCGGAGATGACGGCGTGGATGGGCACGCTCAACTCGCTCCGACTCGTGCTGGGCACCCGGCTCGACGTCGACGAGGAACTTCCCGACCTCGACCCGACCGATCCGCAGGCACCGGCATACGCGGTCTACGAGTACCTGGGGTGGCTCCTGTCACAGGTGGTCGACGCCCTGGGGTCGGACCTGCCGCCGCCCTCGGCCGACGCCCGCCGTCCTTGAAGATTTACCGGGGTCAGGCCCCGTTTTTTCTTCAAAGTCCACGAGTGTCTGTCGGGTTTGGGGCGGATCGAGCGGCTGCTAGTGTGATCCGACGCTCCGCCGGCGGAGTCGAGCCCCCATCGTCCAGTGGCCTAGGACGCCGCCCTTTCAAGGCGGTAACACGGGTTCGAATCCCGTTGGGGGTGCGGCAGCGAGATCTCGGTCCCGTGGTGCAGTTTGGAGTGCACGCCGGCCTGTCAAGCCGGAGGCCGCGGGTTCAAATCCCGTCGGGACCGCCACTTCGCCCGAGGGGCGAAGACCCATGCGGTCGGGTAGCTCAGTCGGAAGAGCGTCCGCCTGAAAAGCGGAAGGTCACCGGATCGACGCCGGTCCCGACCACCACAAAGGCCCATGTCAGCGGCTATGAGCCAAGCGGGACTTCAAGATCAGCCGCCGACCATCCCGCGAAAATCCCGCGAGGCTCGCTGGGATGTCCTTCACAGGTGCGAGCCGATGCCCGCGCATCGCCACGCTCGGTGACCGCCGTTCGAGCGGGAGCCGGGCCCTCTACTGCGGCATCAGGCGGGCGGCGGCACCGTGTGGGCTGACAGCCGGATCTGCTCGCCGGTGGCCAGCCGAGGTTGCCCGCCTGCGGCCAGCTCGTCACGCTGGGTGCTCTTGGCGGGCAGTGTCACGTGTTTGCCTGCGCCCCTCTTCGACCGGCACATCGGTGACGCCCCTCGCCTCCCGCTCGGCGCGCGTGTTCTGGGTCGTGTCGAGGGCGCGGACGGCTGGCCCCGAGCGCGGCCCTGCGGGCGTGTCGTTCTGGCGCGTGCTCGGCCAGCACGGATCCGTCGATCTGTACGACACGATGGCGATCGTTCGATGAGTTTCGGCTACGGCCGGCGTCGACAGTTCAGACCACGACTGCGCTAGGCAGGAGACTTCGATGAGCGGCACGCGGTATCGATCAACGGCATCGACCTCTATCACGAGGTCCACGGGACAGGCCGACCGCTCGTCGTGCTGCACGGCGGCGTGCTGAACGCCGAGACGTGCTTCGGGGCGATGATCCCCCGGCTGGCCGAGGCGCATCAGGTGATCGCCGTCGACCTCCAGGGCCATGGCCATACCGCCGACACCGACCGACCCGTGACGCTTGCCAACTTTGCCGCCGACGTGGTCGGTCTCCTCGATCACCTGGGCATCGAGCGGGCCGATCTGTTCGGCTTCAGCCTCGGGAGCCTGGTGTCGATCGAGATGGCGGTCACCTACCCGGCGCGGGTCGGTCGGCTCGTGCTCGCCTCGGGTCACATCCGCGCCGACGGGTATCACCCCGAGATCCAGGACCCTGCGCAGACCTCGCCGCTGCTCCCGACCGAGGAGGACTTCGAGGCGATGCGCGTGGCGTACGAGGCGGTAGCGCCCGACCCCGAGCAGTTCTTCCCGTTCCTGGAGAAGATGCAGCCCGTCGTGTCGGAGTTCGAGGGCTGGTCGGACGCTGCGATCGGTGGCATCGGCGGGCCGACGCTGCTCATCGTCGGTGACCAGGACTTCGTGCGCCTGGAGCACGCCGCGCTGATGCTCGAGCTCTTTCCCGATGCCCAGCTCGCGGTGTTGCCCGGCACGACCCACATGCAGGTGATTCGGCGTACCGACGCCCTGCTCGCCCTCGTCGAGCCCTTCCTCGACGAGAGGCCTTGAATAGCCGCGCCGGACGTACCCGTTCTGCGCGTTGGACGTGAGGCGACCACGATTCGCATAAGCAGATGGCCGGACCGCGCCCGATTCGGCGATCCGCGCCCGGTAGGGACGCACCGAACCGAGCCACAGAATGACGTCCGAGCCGCAGTCGACCGACTGAAGCACCGCGGGTTCTGCGGGGGCTCTGGGGTGCCTTGGGTTCGGTGGAGTCGGCGGACCGGATTTCATGCCGCTGTCGTTGGTTGATAGACGGCCTCGAACTCGACGGGTGTGAGCATGCCAAGCGCGGAGTGTCGGCGCTGGCGGTAGTGGAAGATCTCGAGGTAGTCGAAGATCGCGTTGGCTAGCTCGACTCTGGTCCGCCATCGCTTCCGGTCGAGGAGTTCGGTCTGCATCCGACTCCAGAAGGACTCGATGACGGCGTCATCGAAGTACTCCCCGACGCGACAGTCGCCTGCCTCGACAAGGTGGCACGCAACAGCATGCGGCAGAGCCTTCATGGCCGGCCACGTTGTCCGGCCCCGATCGACGCGACTGGGGCCAGCGGTGCGGGCTCGACGACGCGAGCCAGCTGGTCGAGACGCACGGCGACGCTCTCGGCTTGGCCCGGGAGCAGGTGGCCGTAGCGGTCGAGCGTCAGCGCCGCCGAGGCATGCCCGAGGATCCGTTGGACGATCTTCACGTCGGCGCCGGCGTCGAGGGTGTGGCGGGCGCCGGCAAGACGTTCGCGCTCGCTGCCGCCCGCCGGGCGTGGGACGCCTCGGGGTACCGGGTCATCGGCTGCTCACTGGCGGCCCGCTCTGCCAGGCAACTCCAAGACGACGCCGGCATCCCCTCCGAAACCATCGACCGGCTCCTCGGCCGTCTGGACCGCACCGACGCGGCCGGGATCGACCGCCGGACCGTCATCGTGGTCGATGAGGCAGCCATGGTCGGCACCCGCAAGCTGGCCCGGTTGCTCGGCCGTGCCGAAGCGGCACGGGCCAAGGTCGTGCTCGTCGGTGATCCCTGCCAGCTCCCGGAGATCGACGCCGGCGGCGCCTTCCAAGGCCTGCAACACCGGCTAGGTGCGAGCCGCCTCATCGAGAACCGCCGCCAGACCCAGGCCTGGGAGCGTGACGCGCTCGACGAGCTACGCGCCGGTAACACCGACTCGGCGGTCGACTCCTACCTGCACCACGAACGCATCCACCAGGCGACGACCAACGACAAGGCGCGAACATCGATCGCACCGACATCGACCGTCAGCACATCGTCGCCGTCACCAACCAGGACGAGCGGTTGGTGATCCCGCTCGACTACGCCGCGAACGGTCAGCTGACCCACGGCTACGCCACCACCATCCACAAGGCCCAAGGCGTCACGGTCGACCGATGTTTCGTGCTCGTCGACGAGACCGCCTCCCGGGAACACGCCTACACGGCTGTGTCCCGCGGGCGGCACGGCAACGATCTCTTCGTTGTCGCTGCCGACCACCGCAGCGAGGAGCGCCACGCAGCCGAGGTGCAGGCCGATCCCCTCGAAGGCCTGCGGACCGCAGTGCAGCGCAGCTCGTCGCAGCGTTTCGCGCTCGACGAGCTCCAAGTCGGCAGCACGTCGCAGCTCGATCGGCTGCGGTGCGAACGCGACCTACTGCGTGCTCGTCTCAGTCAGCGGCCGGCCGACCCCTCATGGGACGTCCTGACTCTCGCCGAGGAACGCCGCCAGGTGCAGGACGGCCGAGACGGCGCCTGCTGGCGTCGAGACTCCGCTCAGCAGGACTTCGACAAACTCGGCCCCATCGACCGGCGTACCCACCCCGCGAGACGCCGCGAGATCGAGGATCGCATTGCCCGCTTCGAACGCGAGATCGTCCGGCACAACGTCAAGCTCGCTGATCTCGACCACCAACTGGAAGCACACGCTCCGGCCGCGGCAGCCCGCACGACATGGGAGCGGCAGCACGGCGTCGAGCTGCAGCGACTCCACGACCTCGACCGCAACATCGAGCTGATCGAGCGACTCGACAAGATCACCGTGCGGAACCTCGACCGACGGGTCGAACGAGGCCTTGGTGTCGAACTCGGGTTGTAAAGCGAGCGTTAGGGCACGCGCCTCAGGGCAAACGGGCGTTGCCGCAGAACCAGCGACACGTTGGAACCAGCACAATCGTGCCAGCCCCCGGGTCGGCCGATTCGGACGAGGCTGGTGCTGTGTCGGGTAGCGTCGGACGGGATGCGTGGTATCGGTCGCCGGCTGGCTGTGGCGGGCGTTCTCGCCGTGGTGCTGGCTGCCGTGCTGGTTCAGGGGTCCGAGACCTCAGGGGGCGGCTGGGTCGATAGCGGCGAGCAGCGTGCCGCAGCGGTGGTTGTCGGGGCAGCGCCCAGTGGTGCGTTGTCGCTGGTGACTCGGGCCCGGACGGCGGTTGATGGCGAGCTGGTCTCGCTCAGTCGCTTCTCGAAGGCGGCGCTGGTGGGTGCAGCGTTGGGGCTGGGGTTGCCGTCGCCGGCGTGGGGCTGGTGGTACCTGATGCGTCCCGATCGCCGGTTCGCGTCTCCTTCCCGGCGAGCGTCGCTTGCGGCGCTGCGCGCGCCGCCGCGGCTCGTGGTTCCCTGAGCCCTCCCTCCTTGACCGATCGGCTGTAGCAGCGCCATTTCTGCGCACAGGCGAGCACGTTGGCTGTGCCGGCGTGTTCCCCGGCGATTGTCCCAAGATCGGCGGGTGCAGCCGCTTGTTCGGTAATGGCGGTTGGGCTCTGTCCATGTCGGACCGAGGTGAGGGAGCCCAGCGTCGTGTACGCAATGCTCACACCGGGCGGGAGCGAACAGGACAGCAAACGTCGAGCGGGGCGCCGTCATGAGGGGCGGTTGACCGACGGTGGCTGCAAGCTGTCCCCGGACATGGGGTCGCGGCGCGACGGCTTCGACCCGTGTCGCTTGCTCCTGGAGGAGCACCACGCGGGCCCGGTCGGCGCAAGGGGTCCGTGCGGTGTGTTGGGCGGCGTCGTCGCCGCGGTGATGTCGTGACTAGCCGTGTGGCGGTGCGGGGGCCGCGGTCGGTGGGAGGGACCGATCTCATCGGATATTTGGTGACTGTCCCGTTTGTGGTCGTGGCGCTGCTCGTGGCGGCGTCTGGCCTGCGGCTGCCCGCCCATGTGGATGAGGTCACGATCGACAATCCGCATGACTGGCCGGCGCACATCCAGGTGACCGACGAGGACCGTGACGGTTGGGTCGGCGTTGGCACGGTCGGCCGTGAGACCGAGCAGGGCTTCCTCGACATCGTTGACCAGGGCGAGGTCTGGATCTTCCGGTTCTCCTATGCGGGCGAGGCCGTGGAGCTGCGTGTCAGTGGCGCCCAGCTTGAAGACGACGACTGGCGGGTGACGGTGCCGGATGAGTTCGCGGAGACCCTGCGCGCTCGCGGTGTCGCGGCCGCGCCGCGCTAGCCACGAAGCAGCAGGGGATCTGTCAGGCAGCGAATCAACACGACGGACGGATGGCCTCGTGCGCGTCGGACGCTGTGGCTGGGAGGATGGAAAGAACAGATGATCGGATCGTCCGAAATCTTGCTCTTCTACTACCTGGGTTTGGGATTCACGATCTTTCTGGGTTGGGTGGCCTTCGCGCCCGACCCGGGGCTTGGCCTCAGCCGGCAGGCGGCAGCCCGGTATCTACGGTGGGCGCCCTTCGTTGGCATCGTGGGTGTTCTGCATCCCGCGCTCGGGTTCGCGACCAGAGACATCGTCGACCAGGTCGGCATCGAGCTGCCCGCCGACCAGAAGCTGGCCGCCAAACACGCGCGCGTCAGCAGCGTCGTGAACACGTCGGCCATGGTCTCCCTCGTCGTTATGGCTGTCGTCCTTGTCGTCAACATCGGCCTGTAGTGGTGGCGGTCGGTGTGGCCCTCCGCGTGTCACCGGCCGCTCGGCTTTCGTCGCGCCGACCCGCCGGCTATCCCCGCTGGTGGAACCGTCGCTGCTTTCCGGCCGCCAGTCGGCGGGGCTGACGGCGGGGCCATGACGCCGTCGCCGCTAGGCACTGGTGTCTGATCCCGGTCCGGTCCTCGCTGTCGCTGCGGGGTTGGTCTTGCTGGCGGTGCTGGTGAGCAAGGTATCGGCACGGCTCGGGGTCCCTTCTTTGCTGCTGTTCCTCGTTCTGGGGATGCTGGCCGGCTCGGACGGGCTCGGGGGCATCGACTTCACCGACTACCAGCTGGCGCAGTCGCTCGGTGTGGTGGCGCTGGCGTTCATCCTGTTCTCCGGTGGTCTCGACACCGACTGGGACGACATTCGCCCGGTCTTGGGCCAGGGGGTGGCCCTGGCCACCGTGGGCGTCGCGGTGACCGCGCTCATCGTGGGTTCGGTGGCCGCGTGGGTGTTCGGGTTCTCGCTCACCACCGGGCTGCTGATCGGGGCGATCGTGTCGTCGACGGACGCGGCCGCGGTGTTCTCGGTGCTCCGCTCACACGGCGTCAGCCTCCGCGGCCGGCTGCGCCCCCTGTTGGAGCTGGAGTCCGGCAGCAACGATCCCATGGCGGTCTTCCTCACGATCGGGCTGGTCCGCCTGCTGGACGACCCTTCGGCATCGACCATCGACCTGCTGGGGCTGCTGGGGCAGCAAATGGCCGTCGGAGGTGTCGTCGGCTACGGGCTGGCTCGCCTAGCGATCGTCGCGCGCAACCGGTTGCAGCTCGAATACGACGGTCTGTATCCGGTCGTCACCGTCGCGCTCGTCGTGTTCACCTACGGGACCACGACCCTGCTG
>CAWEZE010000030.1:0-77433 GCA_963813485.1 uncultured bacterium | reverse complement strand
GGAACCAGTCGAAGGACTTCCGCTGGATCGCGATCAGATCGGGAAGCGGGAGGGCCTCCTCTATGTTCGCGAACGAATACCGATCCCGGATGCGAGTGGACAACGAATCACTCCTCAGTGGGTTCGGTCAGCCTTGTGGACCCCGTACGCACTACGGAGCCATGACCAAGCCGGTGACGACGATGAACCGTGCGCGGGCGCGCCCCAGCCACTCTCAGAGTCGCGAAAGCGGAACCGAAGACGCACGGCGAACTAGCCATGCTAGGGCACGACGGGCGTGAACACAACCCGCGGAACGGCACGCCGAACCGGGGGTGCGATGAACGTCACCCCGGACGGGCCGAAAGGCTGCGGGCAGGGTAAGCCGCCGGGACGGATTGGTCAAGGGGCACGCGTACGGCCGCACCCTCGCCGCCCGCCCCGAGGTCATGGGTTCCACCCGATCTGGGGGCGAGGTCATAGGTTCAGGATCCGGAACCATGACCTCAAACCCGCCGTCCCAGGACCCATGACCTCGTGAGGCCGGCTCAGTGCGTGCTGGATGTGCTCGCCGAGCTCGTCGGCGGCCCGGTCCGGGTGGCCGACACCCTCGTGGACCACCACGAGCGCTGCGTCCTGGAGGTCGTGCTGCCGGATGGTCGGCCCGCGGTGGTCAAGGGCGACCTCGTGGCCGAGCGCTCCGCTCGGGAGGCGCGGGTCCTGGACGTCGGCTGCGACCGCCGATGTCCCGGTGCCAGCGGTGATCGGCCGAGCGGCCGGTCCCCCCGGCGGTGCTCGTCCTGGAGCGAGTGGGTGGCGCCTGGCTGTCGCCGGACCGGCCGGCGAGGGCCTGGGCGGCAACCGGCGACGGCCGTCCATCGGCTGCACGATCTCGGCCTCCCCGACCTGGACGCCTTCGCCGGCCGGACGGGGTGGGCCGCCGGTCTCGGGGAAATGGCCACCCACTGGGCGCCGCGGGCGCGGGCCGCGGGACTCGAGGGAGCGTGGCGGACGCCACGCGGGCCGCCGTGGATCGGCTGGTCCGGTTGCGGCCCGAGGCACCGCCGGCCGTGACCCTGCACGGCGACTGCGTGCCGATCCACGTGCGCCTGAGCCACGACGACGAGGTCGTCGGCCTGCTCGACCTCGGTGACGCCTGCCGGGGCGACCCCGCGTGGGACCTCGCCGTCCTCACCATGCGGTCGCCCGAGCGGCTGCCGGCGGTGCTCGACGGCTACGGCGCCGACCCTGACCTGCGCGCCTGGGCGGCACGATCCTCGCCCATCTACCGGGCGCTGCGCCTCGTCGCCGAGGTCGGCTGGCTTGCCGACCACGATCTCGACCCGGCCGATGCCATAAACGAGGCGACCTCGGCCGCTCAGGCCCTCCTTGACCCGTTTTCCGTTCGGCATAGCGCCGGAATCCGGCGCTTCAGAACGCCGATTCGAGGTGGGGTCACTTGAGCTCGACCGTGGCGCCGGCGCCCTCGAGGGCCGCCTTGGCCTTGTCGGCCTCTTCCTTGTTGACCTTCTCGAGCACGGCCTTGGGGGCGGACTCGACCAGGTCCTTGGCCTCCTTGAGGCCGAGGCTGGTGAGGGAGCGCACCTCCTTGATGACCGCGATCTTCTGGCCGCCGGCCTCGGTCAGGACGACGTCGAACTCGTCCTTCTCTTCCTCGGCCTCCGCCTCTGCCGCACCGCCACCGGCGGCGGGCGCGGCGACGGCGACGGGCGCGGCAGCGGTCACGCCGAAGCGCTCCTCGAAGTCCTTGAGCAGCTCGCTCAGCTCGAGCACCGTCATGCTCGAGATCGAATCGAGTATCTCTTCCTTGGTTGCCATTCTCAGCTCTCCTCGGGGCTGGTGTCGTCAGTGTCGGGGGTGGGGGCGGGCGTCTCGGCGCCGGCCGTGTCGTCCGGCCCCCGTTGCTCGATGAGGGCCTGGAGCCCGTAGGCGAAGTTGCGCGGCAGGGCCTGGAGCAGGCCGGCGAACTGCTGCATGGGCGCAGCGAACGCGCCGGCGAGCCGGGCCAGCAACACCTCGCGGGGCTCGACGTCGGCCAGGGCGCGGGCCTCTTCGGCGCTGAGCGCCTTGTCGGCCATCACACCGCCCTTGACCACCAACGCCGGGTTGGTGCGGGCGAAGTCGCGCAGAGCCTTGGCCACCAGCACCGCGTCGCCGGGCGCCCCGTCGGGACGCTCGCCGACGAAGGCGATGGCGGTCGGGCCGGTGAGCAGCTCGTCCAGCTCGAGCCCCGCGTTGCGGGCCGCGAACCGCACGAGCGTGTTCTTGTAGACCTTGTAGTCGCCGCCGGCATCGCGCAGCGCCCGGCGCAGCTCGCCCAGCGCAGACACGTCCAGCCCGCGGTACTCGGTCAGTAACGCCGCACTGGCGTTGGTGAGGCGCTCTTGCACCTCGTCCACCACGGCAACCTTCTCCGGTCTCGGATTCTCCATCGACACCTCCTCTCCTGTGCTCGGACGCTCGCGGCAGCGAACGTCCTGGCACGGCGCCGCCGGTAGCGGCGAGGTGTCGCGGAGTCCGCCTACTCAGGCGGGCCAGTCGGCCCTTTGAGCCCCGAAGGGCACCGGAGGTCTTCGGCGAGCGAAGTTGGTTGTGAAGCGAGACAGCGTACCGGGCCGACCCGGCAGACGGCGAGGTGACCCGCTCCTAAGAACATGCTCGGATCGGTACCTCGTCTCGGCTCACCGATGTCAGTGTTGCCTGGAGGCCGAGCTGTGAAGCCCGGGCTCACGCTGCAAATCCCGTACTGTTCGGTGCCCACATCGGGCCTATCCGCTCGGCCCCTAGGCCGCTTCGTCGGCCCCGGTGCGCAGCCTCGTGGGGTCGATCTTGATGCCCGGGCCCATCGTCGACGACAGCGTCACCCGGCGCATGTAGCGGCCCTTGGCCGCCGCCGGCTTGGCCCGGTTGAGCTCGTCGATGACGGCCCGGAAGTTCTCGAGCAGCGCCTCGGCCGTGAACGACGCCTTGCCGATCGGCACGTGGACGTTGCCGTAGCGGTCGGTCCGGTACTCGACCTTGCCGCCCTTGAAGTCGGCGACGGCCTTGGCCACGTCGGGCGTGACCGTTCCGGACTTGGGGTTGGGCATCAGGCCCCGGGGCCCCAGCACCCGGCCCAGGCGGCCGACCACCGGCATGAGGTCGGGCGTGGCGATGGTGACGTCGAAGTCGAGCATGCCGCCCTCGATCTGGGCGGCGAGGTCGTCGGTCCCGACGATGTCGGCGCCGGCCTCGCGGGCGGCGGTGGCCGCATCGCCGGCGGCGAACACCGCGACACGCACGTCCTTGCCGGTTCCCGCCGGCAGGCCGACGGTGCCCCGGACGATCTGGTCGGCCTTGCGGGGATCGACACCGAGCCGGGCCACCAGCTCGACGGTTTCGTCGAAGTTGGCCTTGGCCAGCGACCCGACCAGCTCGACGGCCTCGGGCGGCGTGTGGAGCCGCTCCCGATCGAAACGCTTCAACGCGTCGCGGTACTTCTTGCCTTGCGCCATAGTGGCTCCCTCATGTGGTCGAGGCGGCCGGGTGAGGTGGTCCCGGTCCAGCCGTTGGTCAGGTCTCGGTGGTCGTCAGCCTGCGATCAGGCGTTCAGGCGACCTCGATGCCCATGGAGCGGGCGGTGCCGGCGACCTGCAGCTTGGCGGACTCGATGTCGTAGGCGTTGAGGTCGGGCATCTTGATCTTGGCGATCTCTTCGATCTGGGCGTCGGTCACCGTGCCGGCGCCCTCGCGCCCGGCGAGGCCGGAGCCCTTCTCGATGCCGGCGGCTTCCCGCAGGAGCACCGGGGTGGGGGGCGTCTTGAGGATGAACGTGAACGTCCGGTCCTCGAAGATCGTGATCTCGACGGGCACGATGGTGCCCCGCTGCGACTCTGTTTGGGCGTTGTAGGCCTTGCAGAAATCCATGATCGCGACACCGTGCGGGCCGAGCGCCGTGCCGACCGGAGGCGCGGGCGTGGCCTGGCCGGCGGGGATCTGGATCTTGACGACGGCCAGCACCTTCTTCTTGGCCATGGGGATGATTCCTCGTCTCTCTGACTAGAGCTTGGCGACCTTGCTGAACTCGAGCTCGACCGGCGTCTCGCGGCCGAAGATGTTGACCAGCACCTTGAGCTTGAGCTGGTCCTCGTTGAGCTCGATGACCTCGCCCGAGAAGTCGGCGAAGGGGCCTTCCTTGACTCGCACGGTCTCGCCGATCTCGTACTCGAGCCGGGGCTTGGCGCGCTGGGCGACCTGCTCCTCGGTGCCACCCTTGGGCATGAGGAACGACTCGACGTCGCGGCGGGGCAGCGGCGACGGCTTGGCGCCTTGGCCCACGAAGCCGGTCACGCCGGGCGTGTTGCGGATGACGAACCAGGCCTGGTCGTCCAGCTCGGCGCGGACCAACAGGTAGCCGGGGAACATCTTGCGCTGGGCCACGATGCGCTTGCCGTTACGGAAGTCGACGTAGTCCTCCATGGGGATGACAACTTCGTAGATGGCGTCCTCGGCGTTCATCGACACGATGCGCGCCTCGAGGTTCTGCTTGACCTTCTTCTCGTAGCCCGACTGCGTGTGCACGACGAACCAGCGACCGGGACGGTCGTACGGGCTCTCGGCGGGCGGTCGTTCGAGCAGCTCCTCGTCGGTGATCACATCGCCGGCGGGCGCACCCGGCTCGGCGATGGCGGCATCCGCCGGGGCTTGGCTGTTGACGGCGGCATCCGCTTCGGGCTCGGCGACCTCAGTGGCCTCCCCCACGCTGGCCTCGGTAGCCACCTCGGTGGCCTCGGCGGCAGCGGGGTCGGCTTCGGCGTCGGGCTCGGCAGCCACCTCGGTGCCTCGCCGGCAGTCGGTGACCTCCCGGCGGCGGGCTCGGCGGCGGCCTCGCGGCCGCCTCGTCCGGCTCGGCAGCGACCTCGGTTGCCTCGTCGACGGCCGCATCGGCGTCGGGCTCGGCGACCTCGTCGGCCGGGGTGGCATCCGCCTCGTCGGGCGCCTCGGAGACCTCGGCCGCGTCGCCAGCCACGGCGTCGGCCTCGGCCGCGGCTCCGTCGCCATCGCTCACGACGTCGGCGACGTCAGCGTCGGAGGCCGGGGCGGCGGTGTCGATCTGCGGTTCGTTGGTATCGGTGTCGGTGTGGGTGTCACTCATCGTTCGAACAGACGGAAGATGGCGTCCCCGAAAGCGAAGTCGAGGAGCGCGATGTAAGTGGTCAGGATCACCACGGTGAAGAGCACGATGATCGAGTAGTTGATGACCTCGCTGCGCGTGGGCCATGCCACCTTGCGCAGCTCACCCCGGACCTCACGGAGGAACTGCGCCGGGCTGGTGCGCCCCTCCGTCGGGCGCGGCGCCTGGGGCGCGGGCCGCTTGCGGGCGGCCGGTGCGCCGTCGGTACCGAGCTGCCCCTGGCGTTGGAGCTGCCGCTTGGTCTGTCGGTTCATCGCCATGGCGAGACCCTCGAAATGGGATGGTGGTACGGGCAGGAGGCGTGCAGGGCAGGAGGGACTCGAACCCCCAACCTGCGGTTTTGGAGACCGCTGCTCTGCCAGTTGAGCTACTGCCCTTGGGGGTGAACCGTGACAGCCTATCCCTTGGCCGACGCGGCAGGACAAGGCAGGCGCGAGCCCGCGGGTCCCTCACTATGCCAGGTCAGGCCGCGTTATGACGACTGGCGCCAGCGCTGATTCGCCTCGGCGAACTGTTCGCGCGTCACGTCCAGGTCGTACGGGCGCTCCTCGACGGGCCCCGGTCCCCACTGGCTGCGCGGCTCGTTCACGAAGTCGCCGCCGTAGACGTGCACGGCCCCGGTGAGATGGTTCTTGGGGTTGGCGACGGCGTGGATGGCGTCGTCGCCAAGGACGAGGACGTCGCCGGTCGCCAGTTCCTTGCCTCCCGACTCCGTCAGCGAACGGCGGGCGGGCCCGGACCGGCGGAAGAAGGTGTTGTCCTCCTGGCCCTCGTAGATGCCGATGGCGGCCCACATGCGGTGGTCGTGGGGAAAGAGCCGCATGCCCGGCGCCCAGACCACGTGGATCACGGTGAGGTCGGGCTCATGGTGAAGCAGGGTGATGCCGCCCTCGGTGGGCCGAAGGGCGGCGGCGACCTCGCCGGGCCGGTCGAGAGCCCGCGTCAGCACCTCCCGGGTGGCACGCCGCGGCTCGGTCTCGTTCCGTGCCTGGCGGCACTCCGCCAGGAACGCGTCGATGTCGAACATGTGACCACCATCGCGCCTTTCGGCGCCGCCGTCAGCCCGCCAGGCGGGCGCGGCGGGTGCGCGTGGCGAAGACGATGGCGCCGGCGGCACCGGCGGCCGTGGCCGCCGCGAGCCCACCGAGGTAGGCGACGCGCCGACCCGACAGCAGCGAGCGGACGGCGTGCCGCTCGCCGGCACCCTCGATGTTGGCGAGGATGTCCGCCAACAGGCCCGGTGTCGGTTCGAGCACCTGCGTGCGCAGCGAGCGCATGGCCCGCAGCAGGCGGCGGTATTGCACGACCTCCGCCTGGCACCGCAGGCAGCGTTCGACGTGGCGACGCTGCGAGCGGCCGAGAAGCGTGTCGCCCTCAGCGGCTGCCGCCAAATCCTCGGCGATGTCTTCACACTGCACGGCGCCCACCTCCCGGAGCCACTCCCAGCATGCGTACGCCCAGGCGTGTCGGCTCACACCGCACGGGAGGCCTCCCCGTCACGCCGGGGGAACAGCTGGTCGCGCAGCTTGTGGCGCGCCCGATGGAGGCGCACCTTGGCCGCCGACTCGGAGATGCCGAGCTCAGCGGCGATCGATTCGTGCGACAACTCGTAGACGTCGCGCAGAACGACGACCGCGCGCAGCCGCGCCGGCAGGGCGTCGAGGGCGGCGTGCAGTCGGCTCCGGAGATCGTCCGCGTCGGCCCGGAGCTGTGGATCGTTGTCGAGACGCTGGTCGGCGACCGGAGTGCGGTCGTCGAGCTCGTCGTGGCGGTGGCGGGCCCGCTTGCCGAGTTGCGTGGCGGCGCAGTTGGCGGTGATGCGGTACATCCACGTTGAGAACTGCGCGTCACCACGGAAGCGCCTGAGGCCCCGAAAGGCCCGGAGATATGCCTCCTGTACCACGTCCCGCGCATCTTCCTCGTTACCTGTCAGCCGGTAGGCGAGCGTGTAGGTGTCCGCGTAGGTCACCCTGACAAGCTCGTCGAACGCTTCGCGATCGCCGTGTTTGGCAGCAGCGACGAGTTCGGCCACATCTTGTGGCATCGGCCGTTCAGACTCCCCGTGAGCGATGGTTGTTACGTGGCGGTTTCATGACGGAGCGACCGGGACGCGGCGTCCCCGCGGGGCCACCGGCGCCGGGTCGGCTCTCGGCGGACGACTAGCGCGTCTCCTTGTGGAGCGTGTGCTGCCGCTCCCAGCGGCAGTACTTCTTCATCTCGATGCGCTCGCGGTCGTTGACCTTGTTCTTGGTGGTGATGTAGTTGCGGCGCTTGCACGACGTGCACTCGAGCGTGACGTGCACCCGCTTCTCATTGGCCTTGGCCATCGTGGTCTCCTATTTGATGATTTTGGTGACGCGGCCGGAGCCGACGGTGCGGCCGCCTTCGCGGATGGCGAAGAGGAGTCCTTCGTCCATGGCGATGGGGGCGATGAGCTCGACGGTGATGGTGGTGTTGTCGCCGGGCATGCACATCTCGACGCCTTCGGGTAGTTCGATGGTGCCGGTGACGTCGGTGGTCCGGAAGTAGAACTGGGGCCGGTAGTTGGTGAAGAACGGCTTGTGGCGGCCGCCTTCTTCTTTGGTGAGGACGTACACCTGGGCTTCGAAGTGGGTGTGGGGAGTGATGGACCCGGGCTTGGCCAGGACCTGACCCCGTTCCACGTCTTCTTTCTTGGTGCCCCGCAACAGGACCCCGATGTTGTCACCGGCCTGGCCCTGGTCCAGCAGCTTGCGGAACATCTCCACCCCGGTACACACCGTCTTGGTGGTGGGACGGATCCCCACGATCTCGATGTCGTCGCCGACCTTGACGACACCCTGCTCGACCTTGCCGGTCACCACCGTGCCCCGCCCCGTGATCGAAAACACGTCCTCGATCGGCATCAAGAACGGCTTGTCCAGATCCCGGGTCGGTTCCGGCACGAACGCATCGACCGCGTCCATCAACTCGGTGATCCCCGACGTCCACGCCGGGTCGCCTTCCAGGGCCTTGAGCGCCGACACCCGCACCACCGGCGTGTCGTCACCCGGGAACCCGTACTCGGTCAACAGCTCCCGGACCTCCATCTCCACCAACTCCAAGAGCTCCTCGTCGTCGACCGCGTCCACCTTGTTGAGCGCCACCACGATCGCCGGCACCCCCACCTGACGAGCCAACAACACGTGCTCCCGGGTCTGCGGCATGGGCCCATCGGTAGCCGCCACCACCAGGATCGCCCCATCCACCTGCGCCGCACCCGTGATCATGTTCTTGATGTAATCACGGTGCCCCGGCATATCCACATGCGCGTAATGCCGGTTCGGGGTCTCATACTCCACATGCGCGATATTGATCGTGATCCCCCGCTGCCGCTCCTCCGGCGCCTTATCAATCTGATCAAACGCCGTGAACGCCACATTCGGGTTCGACTCCGCCAACACCTTCGTAATCGCCGCCGTCAACGTCGTCTTACCATGATCAATATGACCCATCGTCCCAACATTCAAATGCGGCTTCGTCCGCTCAAACTTTTCCTTAGCCATCCTGCGGATCTCCTGACATGGCGATGATTGAAGTAGCGGCGGCCGGACTTGAACCGGCGACAACCCGATTATGAGCCGGGTGCTCTGCCAACTGAGCTACGCCGCCATCGGCGAATTGCGTTGTGACACGCAAGAAGCGCGGTGCACCCGCGACATCGTGCGAGCCCCCTGTCGGAATCGAACCGACGACACCAGCCTTACCATGGCTGTGCTCTGCCGACTGAGCTAAGGGGGCCTGGCCTGCGTGACCAGGACGGCACAGCCTACCGTCGCCCGCTCAGGAGCACCCAACCACCCAGGCACGGCCGCGCAGGTCATCCGCGCCCGCACGCTACGTAGTGTCGTTGCCTATTCGCGACACATTCGTAAAGAAATTCCTCAAGGCTGGCCACGGACGCGCCGATAGTCCCATCGTGCTGGTGGACCGCTTGATCGTTGAGGGCGACGGCGATGCCGCGTCCGTTGACTTCCATCCGCGACTGACCGTGCTGGGTGGTATGCCGCCCGACGCCAGGGCTGCCTTCGGGTCGCTGCTGGCGGGCGCGCTGCACGGCACGGTGCGCGGCGTCCATGCCGAGGTGGTCGACGACACCGGGAGACGGCTCGTGGTGCTGCGCCCGGCCTCGGGCCCCCACCGCGTGATCGACGTCGCCACGGCGACCGACGTCACCGCCCAGCATCGTGGCTTCGACGGCCGCGTCGACCTGCTGAGCGGGCAGTTCGGCCGCACCACCATCACACGCATATCGGCCGACGACCTCCGCAACCGCAGCCCCCGCAACGACGCCGTGCGGGCCCTGTCCGCGGTCGACCAGGTGGCGCTGTGGGGCTCCGCCGACGACCTGCTCGGCCTGGGCTCGGGCCGAGGCGACGCCGCCGGCACGTGGCGGTCGCTCGCGGGCGACACCGACGTCAATTGGGCCACCGAGCATCGCACGGAGATCCAGGCCGCCGCCCGGCTGCGTCAGCACATCGCCGCCCTGCGGTCGCTGTCGTCCAGCGCTCCCGACCTGTCCGACGACGACGCCGTGGCCCTGGCACAGAGCATCGTCTCGCAGCTCACCGCCGCCACCAACGCCAAGGGCACCAGGCCCCCGGTGCTGCTCGACGAGACATTCGACCAGCTCGAGCCGGCGGTCGTGCCCTTGCTGCTCGAGCTGCTGCCGGGACTGGTGGGCGACCTGCAGGTCATGCTCCTCACCGACGACGAGGCCATCGCCAGCTGGGCACGCCTCGAGGCGCTGGCCGGCGAGCTGGCGCTCGTCGAGCCCGCGCTCGCCGCCGACTAGACCAGGCAATCAGTTCCGCTGCGTCGAGACCGACGCAATAGGTTCCGCGACCGGGACCTATGACCTCGGGCGCAAGATCGCCGAACGCATCACCTCGGGTGACGGTCCGTTCGGCGCGACTCGACGACGCCGAGGCCACCCGGCAGATCTACAACGCCGAGGTGACCACCTCGACTGTCACCTTCGACCTCGTGCCGCGCTCGCTCGAGGAGCAGCGCGAACTGGCTGACCGCCCGAAGCGGCGCCCACGCGGTGCTGGTTGCCGAGGACGAGGCCGACGGCGTGGTGGGATTCGCGTCGTTGTCGCCGTGGGGCAAGAGGCCCGCCTACAACACCAGCGTCGAAGACTCCGTCTACGTCCACCGTCGTCACCGCGCCCGCGGCGTCGGCAAGCTGCTGCTCGGCGAGCTGCTCGACGTGGCCACGGCGCACGGCTTCCACGCCGTCTTTGCCCGGGTCGTCGGTGGACACGAGGGCTCGATCCGGCTCCACGAGTCGTTCGGATTCGAGGTGGTGGGCACCGAGCGCGAGGTTGGCCGCAAGCTCGGCCGCTGGCTCGATGTGGTGGTGATGGAGCTGCTGCTCGCATCCAATGCCCGACCGGCTGACGGGACCACCGCCGCTCGGGGGCGATCCCCGCCGCCCCGAGGCGCTGGTATCCGACGGGCTGAACCGCATGTCCCGGTTCCCGTTCGGCCCGCTGACCCGCTTCATCTGGGCAACGGCTTCGGCGGTGCCGACCGAGCGACGGGGGCGCTGCCGACTGCCGTCGCACGAGGATTCGAAGCGACACCACCATCGCACTTCCCGGGCGGGCGGTGCGAGGGTCGCGCCACCCGCCCGACCTGTCACCGCCGTGCCCCGTTTCACCGGTTGACAGGAACCCGGTCATCCGGTCCCCCACGAGTACGTCTGCTTCTCGAGGTGCAGGTACGTGAACGTCTCGGTGGCCCGGACCCCCGGTATCGCCCGGATCACTTCGTTGATGAGGTGCAGCAGTTCCTGGTGGTCGCGGCACACGACCTCGACCACCAGGTCGAAGCGGCCGGTCGTCACCACGACGTAGTCGACGTTGTCGACCTCCGCCAGCTTCGACGCCACAGCCCGTAGGTCGCCGTCGACCCCGACCCCGATCATCGCCTCGAGCTTGAAGCCGAGCATGAGCGGGTCGGTCACGGCCACCACCTGCATCACGCCGTTCTCGATCAGCCGCTGGACCCGCTGGCGCACCGCTGCCTGCGACAGGCCCACGGCGGGACCGAGCTTGGCGTAGGGCGTGCGCCCGTCGAGCTGCAGCTCCCGGATGATCGCCTTGTCGATGTCGTCGAGGACGACCGGTGACTTGTCGCTCACGACTCTGGCAGGACCGACTCGAGGTCGGCCGGCGGTCGACCCAGCGCGTCCGCTACGACCGGGTTGACCACGTGGCCCATCGCGGTGTTGACGCCGAGGGCGAGCGGCCCGTCCTCCCGCACCGCCTCGGCGACACCCAGCCGGGCCAGTTCGACCACGTAGGGCAGCGTGACGTTGGTGAGCGCGTAGGTCGACGTGTGCGGAACCGCGCCCGGCATATTGCCGACCGCGTAGTGCAGCACGCCGTGGCGCTCGAAGGTGGGCTCGGAGTGCGTCGTCTCGTGGGACGTCTCGATGCAGCCGCCCTGGTCGATGGCGATGTCGACCACGACTGCCCCCGTCTTCATCGAGCGCACGATGTCCTCGGTCACCACCACGGGAGCGCGGCTGCCGGCGACGAGCACGGCGCCGATCACCAGGTCGGCGTCCTCGATCACCCGCTCGACCTGGCCCCGGTTCGACGCCAGCGTCGTGATCCGCCCCATCTGGATCTGGTCGACGTGCCGGAGGCGGTCGACGTTCTTGTCCAGCAGGTCGACTTCGGCCTCGAGGCCCGCGGCCATCCACGCGGCGTTCCAGCCGACGTTGCCCGCCCCCAGCACGACCACACGGGCCGGGCGCACGCCCGGTGCCCCACCCATCAGTACCCCCCGGCCACCGTGGGGGCGCTCCAGGAAGTGGGCGCCGACCTGCACCGACATCCTGCCGGCCACCTCGCTCATCGGGGCCAGGAGCGGCAGGTCCCCGGAAGGGAGCTGCACGGTCTCGTAGGCGATGCCCGTGACTCCGTGCTCCAGCAGGGCATCAGCCACGGCCGGGTAGGCGGCCAGGTGCAGGTAGGTGAAGATCACCTGTTCCTTGCGGAAGTAGGTGAACTCGCTCTGCTGCGGCTCCTTCACCTTGCAGATCAGCTCGGCGCGCTCCCACAGCTCTGCGGCTTCCGCCACGATCTCGGCCCCGGCCCGGCGGAAGGTGTCGTCGTCGAGGCTCGATCCGGCGCCGGCGCCGGACTGGACGAGGACGTCGATGCCGTGCGCGTTCAGCTCGCGTACGCCGTCGGGCGTGATGGCGATCCGCGCTTCGTCCTCCTTGATCTCGGTAGGAACGCCAACGGCCAGGGTCATCGGCTTACCTCGTCGTCACGCTCATGCCCTCCACCAGGGCGGTGCGGATGGCCGACACGATCTCGTCGAACTGGTCGGGGCCGGCGACCAACGGCGGCGACAGCTGGATCACCGGGTCGCCCCGGTCGTCGGCGCGACAGATGAGGCCGAGCTCCAGGAGCCTGGGGGTGAGCACACCGCGCAGCAGGCGCTCCGACTCCTCGTCGTCGAACGACTCCTTGGTGCCCTGGTCCTTCACGAGTTCGATGCCGTAGAAGTACCCCATTCCGCGGATCTCGCCAACGATCGGCAGATCGCCGAGGGACTCCAATGCCGACCGGAATTCGGGCTCGTTGCCACGCACCCGGCCCACGAGGTCCTCTGACTCGAACACGTCGAGGTTGGCCAACGCCACCGCGCAGCTCACCGGATGGCCCCCGAAGGTGATGCCGTGGAGGAACGAGGCGCCGGGCTCGAGGAACGGCTCGGCGATGTGGTCACCCACCATGACGCCGCCGAGTGGCGAGTAGCCGGAGGTGAGTCCTTTGGCCATCGTGATCATGTCGGGCTGGTAGCCGAGCCGTTCGGCGCCGAACATGGCGCCGAGCCGCCCGAAGGCGCAGATCACCTCGTCGGACACGAGCAACACGCCATACCGATCGCAGATCTCCCGGACCCGTGCGAAGTAGCCCGGATCGGGCGTGAAGCAGCCGCCGGCGTTCTGTACCGGCTCGAGGTAGACGGCGGCCACGGTTTCGGGGTCCTCGCGTTCGATCGCGACCTCGATGTCGTCGGCACAGGCCAGGGTGCAGGCCGGCGCCGAGGCACAGAATCGGCACCGGTAGCGGTTGGTGTTGGCGACGTGGAACGCGCCAGGCACGAGCGGCTCGAACGGCGTGCGGTAAACCGCCAGCCCGGTGATCGACAGCGCCCCCATGGTCGTGCCGTGGTACGCGAGGTCGCGGGCGATCACCTTCGTGCGCTGTGGCTGGCCGATGGCCTTGAAGTACTGGCGCGCCAGCTTCCAGGCCGACTCCACGGCCTCGCTGCCCCCGGTGGTGAAGAACGCCCGGTTGAGGTTCCCCGGAGCGAGCTGCGCCAGCCGGGCGGCCAGCTCGATGGCCGTCGGGTGGGCGTAGGTCCAGATGGGGAAGTAGGCCAGCTCGCTGGCCTGCTTCGACGCCGCCTGCGCCAGTTCCGTCCGCCCGTGCCCGGCCTGCACGGTGAACAGCCCGGCCAGCCCGTCCAGGTAGCGCTTGCCGCGGTGGTCCCACACGTAGCAGCCCTCGCCCCGCTCGATGACGGTCACGCCGTCGACGCCGGGCGTCAGCCGCGAGAAGTGACCCCACAGGTGATCGCGGGCCAGTCGTTGGAGGTCGTCGGGGGACTGGGTCACGGCAGATGCTCCTTGGTGGCGGGGTAGATCGTCGTGGGTCAGGCGGTGAGGCGCCGACGGTGCCAGAGCGTGATCACGCCGATCAGCAGCAGGCTCACGAGCAGGATCGACGTGGCCAGCACGTTGATCTGCGGTGGCAACGAAGCCTTGGTGGCGGCGTTGACGTAGAGCGGGTAGGTCACGGTCGAACCGCTGTTGAAGTAGGTGATGATGAAGTCGTCGAGCGACAGAGCGAACGACAACATGGCCGCCGCCACGATGCCGGGCACGATCAGCGGCAACGTCACGCGCAGGAAAGTGCGCAGCGGCGGCGCCCCCAGGTCCATCGCCGCGTCCTCGAGCGTCCAGTCGAGGCCACGCACCCGGGCCCGCACCGTCAGCGCGACGAAACTGACCTGGAACGCGATGTGGGCGATGATGATCGTGCCGAACCCGCGGTTCCAGCCGAGATCGAGGAACAGCGTGAGTAGCGAGGCGCCCATGACGATCTCGGGGGCCGTGAGCGGCAGCACCAGGAAGGTCTCGACGAGCTTGTCGCCGGTGAAGCGCTGCCGCACCAGTGCTACGGCAACGAGGGTGCCGAGCACGATCGAGACGGCGGTCGACAGGGCCGCCACCTGCAGGCTGGTCCACAGGGCGTCGGTCAGCTGGGAGTAGCGGAACGGGTCGGCCCAGTTGTCGAGCGTGAATCCCTGCCACGTGAGGTTGAACTTGCCCGCCGGGTCGTTGAACGAGAACGCGATGATCACGGCGATCGGGATGAACAGGTAGACGAGCACGAGCCCGGCGACCATTCGGAGGACGAAGTCGCCGAGCCGGCCGGGCCGGCCCCGGCGACGCCCAGCCGGGGGCGGTGCGCCGGCGACGTCGCCCGCGGGTTGGGCCTCGATGGTGGGCGCCGTGGGCAGCGCCATCAGTGCTGCCTCCCGTGCCAGGCGTGGGTGCATCGCCGAGTCAGCACTACACGAGCTCCTCCGTGCCGAGGGCCCAGGTGTAGGCAAGGACGGCCACCAGGATGATGGCCATGAGCAGGAAGCTCAGCGCCGCCGCGGCGGGGTAGTCCTTGACCACCAGGAACTGCTGCTGGACGACGTTGCCGATCATCCGGGTCTGGGTGCTGCCCAGGTAGTCGGCGTTGATGAAGTCGCCGCTGGCGGGGATGAACACGAGGAGGCTCCCGGCCAGCAGGCCGGGCATGGAGAGCGGTAGCACGACCTTGCGGAATGCCCGCCAGGCCCCGGAATAGAGGTCGCGGGACGCCTCCAGCAGGGCGGGGTCGATCTTCTCCAGGCTCACGTACAGGGGAAGCACCATGAAGGGCAGGAAGTTGTAGATGAGCCCGCCGATCACGGCCCAGCTCGTGCTGAGGAGGCGCCCCTCGCGGGGCAGGAGGCCGATGGTGTCGAGCGCGTCGACCACCCAGCCGTCGTCGGCGAGGATCGTTTTCCACGCCAGCGTGCGGACCAGGAAGGTGACGAAGAACGGCAGGATCACCAACCCCAGAAGCACGTTCTTGTAGCGGCCCGACTTGAAGGCGATGACGTAGGCCAGCGGATAGGCCATCACCAGGCATGCCAGTGTGGCCACGCCCGCGTACCAGAACGAGCGGACGATCTGGTCGCGGAAGTCGGTCAGCGCATCGCCGTAGTTGGACCAGTCCCAGCTGAACTTCAGCTCGGGCAGGAACACCGAGCCGGCGTTGCTCGACAACGAAGTGCGGAGCAGCGACCAGATGGGCACCACGAAGAAGATGACGAGGTAGGCGAGGGCGGGAGCCACCAGCAGGTACGGCCCGACGCGGCTACGACGCCGCCCGCTGGTGGCCACCCCCGCCATCTACTCTCCCGTTACTTCTGCATAGATCGTGGTGTACTCGGCCTCCTGCTCGTCGGTCAGCGCGGGCCAGGCGTGCAGCCTGGCGATCGTGTCCTCGGGCGGGTTGATGAGCGGATTGTTGGCCACCTCGGGGTCGAGCTTGGCCAGTTCGTCGGTCATGTCGGACAGCACTGGCACGTACTGCACCTCGTTGACGAGCTGGGCGTAGTTGGCCCGGTCGTAGACGTAGTTCATCCACTCCTCGGCGCCGAGCTGGTTGCGGGTGGTGATGGGGATCGCCATCACGTCCACGAAGGTGGTGCCGCCGGCCTCGGGGACCACGAAGTCGAGGTCGGGATCGTCGGCCTGGAGCTGCACCACGTCGCCCGAATAAGCCTGGGCGATCACCAGGTTCCCGGCCGCCAGGTCGTCGATGTAGTCGTTGCCGGTGAAGCGCCGGATCTGGCCCTTGTCCTTCTCCTCCGCCACCTTGTCGGCCGCCCGCTGCACAGCCTCGGTGGACGGATCCGAGGGGTCGTCGCCCAGGGACAGCATCACCATGCCCAGGGCATCCTGTGCGTCCGAGAACAGCGACACCCGACCCTTGAAGGCCGGGTCCCACAGGTCGTCGATGCTCGTGATATCGCGCCCGGCGAGCCGCCGGTTGTAGCCGAGGCCCACCAGTCCCGACATGTAGGGCAACGTGTGCACCCGGTCGGGGTCGATCGACGCCTCGAGCAGGTCGGGGCGCAGGTTGGCCTTGTTGGGGATGTTCTCGTCGTTCAGCCGGTTCAGCCATTCGAGGCGGATCAGCCGGCCGGCCATGAAGTCGGTCGGCACCACCAGGTCGGCGCCGATGTCCTGGCCCTGTTCGAGCGGGTCCTTGACCTTGGCGAACCACTGCTCGTTGTCGTTGAAGTCCTCCTTGTAGTCAACGGACAACCCGGAGGCGTTGGCGAACTGGTCGACGAACCCCTCGGCGATGTACAGCGGCCAGTTGGAGATCCGCAGCGTGTCGCTGGAGCTCTGGGTCGTGTCCCCGCCGGCCGCGGTGTCGGTGTCGTCGTCGCCACCGCAGGCCGCGAGCCACGGCGGCACGAGAGCGATGCCCGCGACGGTCACGGCCCCCCGTCCCAGGAAACGACGGCGGCTAGCCCGTAGCGCGACGAAACGGGCAAACGGATCGTCCGGATGCTGTCGGGGTGTCCTGCTCCCAGCCATGGCGACTCCTCAGTGTGCGGCGGTTTCTTGTACGTGATCGGCGGCGGGGCGTATCAGGTGCCGTCCAACAGTTCCTCGAGGTCCTCGGCGGTGGGGATCTCGGCGGCGGGCAACACCAGCGACGCATCGGGGGGCCAGCTCGCCCACACCTCGTCGCCGGGGCGGAGCAGCGGCAGGTCGACCTCGTGCCCGATCTGGGCGACGATCGCGGCGCCGTCGCCCGCAGCCAGCAACAGGCGCACCAGCGGTCCCTGGAAGGTGAGGTCGGTCACCGTCGCCCGCACCGCGCCGACGCCGCTCGGGTCCTCGGTCGTGATCTGCACGCGCTCGGGCCTGACCATCAGCGTGGCGGTGCCCTCGATCTCGATGCGGACGTCGCCGCAGGCCGACGCCATCGTGGTGCCGAGGACCTCGACGTCGAACGCCGGCGACCCGTCGGCGGTGGGGGCCGCGACGCCCACCACCCGGCAGGGCCACAGGTTTGCCTGCCCGATGAACCCGGCGACGAACACGCTCGCAGGGCGGGCGTAGATGTCGACCGGAGTGCCGATCTGCTCGACGCGCCCGCCATTCATGACCGCGATGCGGTCGCTCATGGTGAGCGCCTCTTCCTGGTCGTGCGTCACGTAGACGAACGTGATGCCCACCTCGCGCTGGATCCGCTTGAGCTCGAACTGCATGACCTGGCGCAGCTTGAGGTCGAGGGCGCCCAGCGGCTCGTCGAGCAGTAGGGCGCTCGGATAGTTCACGAGCGCCCTAGCCAAGGCCACCCGCTGCTGCTGGCCCCCGGACAGCTGGGCCGGCTTGCGTCGGGCGAAGTCGTCGAGCCGCACCACCGCGAGCATTTCGTCGACCCGCTTGGAGGTCTCGGGCTTCGACAGCTTGCGGCTGCGCGGTCCGAAGGCCACGTTGTCCCACACCGTCATGTGCGGGAACAGCGCGTAGTGCTGGAAGACCGTGTTGACGTTGCGCTTGTAGGGCGGGGTGCGGGAGACGTCTGTGCCCTCGAGCCGGACCGCCCCTTCCGTCGTCTCCTCGAACCCGGCGATCATCCGCAGGGTCGTCGTCTTGCCGCAGCCGGACGGGCCCAGCAGCGAGAAGAACTCGCCCGCGGCGATGTCGAAGCAGGCGTCGTCGACGGCCACGAAGTCGCCGAACCGCTTGGTCACATGGTCGAGCTCGATGACCACCGCGGCCGGGACCGCGCCCGACGGCCCGGCGGCGTCGGCGGTCATGGCCTCCGCCGAGTGGGCCTCGCTGCTCAGCGTGGTGTCGTCACCCAGGGCCGACCCCCCTCCTGTTGCACCCCGCCGTCCGACACGAAGATTCGCGGACTATGCGCAGCTCTGCAACTGATCCTGTTGTCATTTCATCCCGCTGCAACGGAATCCCTTGCGGCGCCGTGCGCCACCGGTGGATGCTCTGGCGGACGCAACGACGCACAGGGGGAGACGAATCGTGCCGCACGAGAACTTCATCGGCGGGGCGTGGAAGCCCGCCGCGACCGGTGCCACCGACGAGGTGCTGAACCCGGCCACGGGCGAGACGATCGCCCAGGTGCCGTCGAGCGACGCCACCGACGCGGACGCCGCGGTTGCCGTGGCTGCCGAGGCCTTCTCCAGCTGGGGTACGACCACGCCACGGGAGCGTAGCGAGAAGCTCCTCGCCCTGGCCGACGCCATCGAGGCCAACCTCGACGACCTCAAGCAGATCGAGATGACCAACGTCGGCAAGCCCGCCTCGATCATCGACTTCGAGTTCGACCTGACCGTCGACAACCTGCGGTTCTTCGCGGGCGCTGCCCGCACCCTGCAGGCCCAAGCCACGGGCGAATACCTCGAAGGCCACACGTCGATGCTGAGACGCGACCCGCTCGGCGTCTGCGTCGGCATCGCGCCGTGGAACTACCCGCTCAACATGGCGACGTGGAAGCTGGGCCCGGCGCTGGCTGCCGGCAACACCTTCATCCTCAAGCCGTCCGAGCTGACCCCCTTGAGCGCCCTCCGCCTGGCGGAGATCTCAGCCGACATCTTCCCGCCCGGGGTCTTCAACGTGGTGTGCGGCCAGGGAGAGCAGGTCGGCGACGCCTTCGTGCGCCACCCGGAGGTGGCGATGGTGTCGCTCACCGGGGACGTCGAGACCGGCAAGCTCATCGCCCGCAACGCCGCCGACTCGCTCAAGCGGGTCCACCTCGAGCTGGGCGGCAAGGCGCCGGTGGTGGTGTTCGACGACGCCGACATCGAGGCGCTGGTCGGCTGCCTGGCGGAGAACGCCTACTACAACACCGGACAGGACTGCACCGCCCCCTGCCGTGTCGTCGCCGGACCGGGCGTCTACGACCAGTTGCTCGGCGACCTGGGCGACGCCGTCGGCGCATTGGCGGTCGGCGACCCCACGCTCGAGGACACCGCCGTGGGGCCGCTGGTCTCGGCTGCCCAGCGGGAGCGGGTGGCGGGCATGGTGACCCGGTCGGTCGAGGCGGGGGCGGAGGTGGTGACGGGCGGCCAGGAGATCGACGGTCCCGGGTTCTTCTACGAGGCGACCGTGGTGGCCAACCCGACACAGGATTCCGAGCTGGTGCAGCGCGAGGTGTTCGGCCCGGTGGTCAGCGTCCAGCGCTTCAGCGACGAGGATCAGGCACTGGCCTGGGCCAACGGCGTGGACTACGGCCTCGCGGCCAGCGTGTGGACCCGCGACGTCGGCCGCGCCATGCGCATGTCACGGGCGCTGCGATTCGGCACAGTGTGGGTCAACGACCACATCCCCATCGTGTCGGAGCTGCCCCACGGCGGGTTCAAGCAGAGCGGCTACGGCAAGGACATGTCGCTGTACGCCGTCGAGCACTACACCGAGCTCAAGCACGTGATGGTCAGTCACTGACCTCACGCCGGAATGTCGAACAACAGGGGCTCGACGTAGCCCTCGGGAGCGAACGTCCCGTCGCAGCCCATCCGGTACGTTCCCTGGAAGTCGCCTGCGACGAGCCATTCGAGGGCTCGCACGGCGCGGTCGATGTCGGCGATGTCGTTGTAGGCGCCCAGGCTGATGCGGACCATCCCGGGGACGCCGCGCTGGTCGCCACCACGTGCCCGGTCCAGCCATCGGCCCGACTCGGCGCGCCCCAGTCCCAGGAGGTGATGGATGTAGGGCTGGGCACAGAAGCACCCGTGGCGGACGCCGACCGCGTGCTCGTAGCCGAGCACGGCCGCCACGAGCCCGTGATCGAACCCGTCGACCGTGAACGGGATGACCCCGACCTTGGGGGCCGCGCATTCGGCCGGCCCGTGGATCGTGACGCCGGGAATGTTCGCCAGCCGAGCGGTGGCGTACTGAGCGAGCCCGGCCTCGTGGGCGGCGATGCAGTCGAGGCCCACCGCGCGCAGCGTCGCGATCGCGGCGGCAAGCGCAACGGCACCAACCACGTTGGGGCTCCCCGCCTCTTCCCGGTCGGGTAGGTCGGCCCACACCACGTCGTCGACCGTGACCGCTCGGATCGTGCCCCCGCCGGCGTGGTCGGGTTCACCGCCGAACCAGTCTCGGCACCCGACGAGGGCGCCGGTCCCGAACGGGGCGTACATCTTGTGCGCTGAGAGCGCCACGAAGTCGAGGTGACCGGGGTCGTCGTGCGCACGCATGTCGATCGGGCGATGCGCCGCCAGCTGAGCCGCGTCGACCAGGATCCGGCCGCCGACGGCGTGGACCTTCTCCGCCAACCGGTGGACGGGCTGGACCAACCCCGTGACGTTGGAGGCGCCCGACACCGCCAGCAGTGCGACCCGGCCGGCGTGCTCGGTCAGCAGCTCGTCGAGGCGGTCTTCGTCAAGCACACCGTCGGGCTGCGCCGGCACACGGACCGTCCGCGTCCGCGCCCTCCAGGGCAGGTCGTTGGAGTGATGCTCGAGCATCGTCGTGAGTACGACGGAGCCTGCCGGCATCCGCATCGAGCGCGCGAGCCGGTTCAGCGCCTCGGTCGTGTTCTTGCCGAACACGACGACGTCACGTTCAGGGTCAGCGCCAACGAAGGTGAGGACGTGCTCGCGCGCCCGCTCGTACGCCGCCGTGCTCAGGCGGGACATGTAGCCGGTCCCGCGGTGGACGCTGGCGTAGAACGGCAGGAACTCCTCGACGGTCTCGACGACCGGCCGCAGCGCCGGCGTGCTGGCGGCGTTGTCGAGGTTGACGTAGGGCACCAGCTGTCCGTCGAGGACGGGGACCGGATGGTCCATTCCCACGAACTCCCGCCGCAGGTCGAGGGCTCGCTCCGCCATGATGACCACGTCACTGACAGTAAGCCCGACCCTCGTAGCAGCACATCGGTAGGACTACACAATCGGAATCGGCACGCCGTCGGCTGCGTACAGACGGCGGGCGGCGGGTAGCGAACAAGCCAGGCGCACATGGTTCCGACGACACGGAGGTGGCCCATGGCCGAATGCGAGGTCTGCGGGAACGACTACGACAAGTCCTTCGAGGTGATCGCAGCGGGCGACCGCCATACGTTCGACAGCTTCGAATGCGCCATCTCACGCCTGGCGCCCCGCTGCGAGCACTGTGGCTGCGCCGTCATAGGCCACGGGGCGGAGGTGAGCGGCCGCTTCTACTGCTGCGCCCACTGCGCCCGCGTGGCGGAGCACACCGACCAGGTCGTGGATCGGGTTCCCTCCGCCTGACGGATCAGGTCGCGAATCCCCGGTCCTGCCAGCGGAACCACAGCCCGACGAGCGGCAGGTAGGCCGCACGGGCGCGGTGCAGTGGTATCGGACGGTGCTGCAGCTCCGCGAACGACGGCAATGCCGCCTCACCGAGCAGGTGCCGTGCCATCCGGGCGCCGAGCCAAGTGTTGAGCGCCACCCCGGAGCCGTTGCAGCCCGTCACGTACCAGGCCCCGCCGAGCCGGCCCACGTGCGGCAGCCGGTCGAGGGTGACGGCTACGTTCCCGCCCCAGGCCCGGTCGATGTGCGTGCCGGCCAGCTGGGGATGAACACGGAGCATCGACTCGTACAGGAAGTCGCGGGCCTGGGGGATCGTCGACGACGCCAGACTCCGGCGGCCACCGAACAGCAACCGGCGGTCGGGTGTCAGCCGCCAGTAGAAGAGGAAGTTCTTGCTGTCGACGAACATGCGGTCGCGCGGGCTGACCGAACGGGCCACGTCCGCCTCGAGCACCTCGGTGGCGACGATGAAGCTCCCCACCGGCAGCACCCGGCGGCGCAGCTCGGGCAGCAGGCCATCGGCGTAGGCGTTGGTGCAGACCACGACGGCGTCGGTGTCGACCGCCCCGCGGGGGGTCGCGACGCGGAAGCCGGCACGCCCACCGCCTCGACGCTCGATCGCGCTCGCCGTCGTCGCGGGGTACACCGATGCCCCGGCGGCCAGGGCCAAGCGGAAGAGGCCCGCGTGGAAGCGCGCCGGGTGCAGTCCGCCGGTCCGCTCGATGACCAGGCCGCCCGCGTACGCGGTCGATCCCACCTCGTCGCCGAGCTCCTCGCGGGGCACGAATCGCACCGGCTCGCCCAGCTCTTCGCCGTGCTCGCGTGCCATGGCCATCAACGACGCCACCACGCGCTCGGCGTGCGCGAGGTAGAGCTGGCCGCTGCGGCTGTAGTCGCAGTCGATCGACTCGGCACTGATCAGGCCCTCGACATGGTCGAATGCCTGGTTGACCTCGTCGTACATGCGGCGCCCCAGGGGACCATACGACCGCTCGAGCGCAGCCGGACCGGCCTTCAGCTCGGGAATGACCATGCCGCCGTTGCGGCTGCTGGCACCCCACCCCGCCGGGTGGGCGTCGAGCACGACGACCGACCGGCCCGCTCGGGCCAGGTCCCG
Organism: uncultured bacterium; assembly: GCA_963813485.1. Taxonomy (GTDB): domain Bacteria; phylum Actinomycetota; class Acidimicrobiia; order Acidimicrobiales; family VFJN01; genus DASQUK01. The sequence goes on along the minus strand of CAWEZE010000030.1, from coordinate 54,730 downwards.
GGCGCACGACAGGCCCGCATACCCGGCCCCGACGACGACGCAGTCGGCCGATTGCGGCGGCGATGCCGTCGGCAGGTCGGGAAACTCGGCCTGCTCCTGCCAGAGCACCGCCTCGCGGTACGACGGCGACCGCAACGCCCGAGCGCTCACCCTTCGCCCGTCACCGGGGGTGGATCGTCGCCGCCACCATGGACCAACAGGTTGGCGCCGGTGATGAACGACGCGCCCTCCGACGCCAGGAAGAGGCAAGCCTTGGCCACGTCCGGTGGCCGGCCCATGCGCCCCAATGGGACCGTGGCCGCCACCGCCTCGAAGTAGGCGTCGCCGCCGTACGCGTTGTGGAGCTCGTCGGTCTCGAGGGCGCCCGCGGTCACGCAGTTGACCCGTACCTTGGGGGCGAACTCGACGGCCAGGCTCTCGGTGAGGTTGATGAGCCCGGCCTTGGCGGCGCCGTAGGCGGCGGTGCCGGGCGAGGGTCGCAGGCCGCAAAGCGACGAGATGTTGATGATCGAGCCGCCTTCGGGCTGCTTCTGCATCACCTCGTTGGCCCGCTGGGAGACGACGAACGGCGCGACCAGGTTGAGCGTGATGATCGCCGCCACGAACCGAGGCGACACCGTGGCGGCGTCGGCGGGCGGGGAGCCGCCGGCGTTGTTGATCAGGACGTCGAGACGCCCGTGCCGGTCGACCACCGCCTGGACCAGGGCCTCGACCTGCTCGGGGTCCCGCACGTCGGCGGCGACGAAGGTGGCGGCGCGGTCGCCGGTGGCCGCGGTCGGCAGGCTTCCCGGGCTCCGACCTGCCGCACACGACGACATCGTGGCCCTCCCCGAGGAACGCCTCGCTCAGGCCGAGCCCCAGCCCCCGCGTACCTCCCGTCACCAGCACGATCATGGCCTCTTCATAATCGATCGGGTGGACCGGGGCGCCGCCGATACCCTCCTGCCCGTGCGCTCGCGCCTCCGATGGTGAACTAGCCAGATCGCAACGGCGGCACCGCCGACGCTCGTGGTGTCGCTGCTCATCGCCGGCTTCGTCGACGAGACGGTCGCGTTCCTGCCGTTCGGCGCCCTGGAGCCGCTGCGCCGCGACCTCGACCTGAGCTACGCCAGGGGTGCCGCGCTCCTCGCCCTCTACCCCGGCATCGGGGTGGTGGGAGGCGTGTTCGGGGTGCTGGCGGACCGCCACAGCCGGAGGCTCATCGCGGCCGGGGGCGCGCTCGGATACGCCGCTGGCCTGCTGCTGGCGAGCCAGCCGCTGCCGGCACCGAGCCGGTCGCCGCACGTGACCCAGGACGGCGACCCGCGGCCGCACGGCGAGGTTGTCGCGGTGCTGCGTGACCGCCGGGTCTTCCGGCTGGGCTGCTGGCGGCGCTGGTGGACGTGTTCGACGAACCGTTCCTGGCCTTCGCGATCGCCTACCTCGTCGCCAGCCGCGGCCAACCGGCCGGGGTGGCGGCCCTCACCGCGGGAGTCGGCCTGGCCGGCGGCGTGGCCGCCCCCGTCTGGGCGTCACGTGTCGACCGTTCGGAGATCACGCCCTCGGCCGTGGCCGGCCTGCTCGCATCACGAGATCTCGATCGAGATCGCCGCCAGCCCCGAACTGATCTGGTCGACGCTCAGCGACGTCGAGCGCTGGCCGGAGTGGACCGCCTCGGTGTCCGCGGTCGAGCGTCTGGACACCGGCGACTTCGGTGTTGGCAGCCGGGCACGGGTCAAGCAGCCGGGGATGCCGGGGCTGGTGTGGGAGGTCACCGAGTCCACACCCGGCGAGGTGTTCAGCTGGGCATCGAAGGTCCCGGGTGTCAAGACCACCGGTGGTCACCGCCTGGCGCCCGCACAGGACGGCCGAGTGCCGGTCACGCTCTCCCTCGACCAGGAGGGGTTCCTGGCCCCCGTCGTGTCCCGATTGATGGGCTCCCGCAGCCGCCGCTACGTCCAGATGGAGGCCGACGGGCTCCGGCGGATCATGCGGAGCGGACGACCTCGCCGGCCACGATCACGGTGCGGGCCAGCCGTCCACCGATCCAGTAGACGAGCTCGGCCGGCTGCCCGGCGTCCCACACCACCACGTCGCCGGCGGCACCCGCCGCCAGAACCCCGGCCATGCCCGCAAGCCCCAGCGCCCGGGCGGCGTTGTGGGTCACTCCGGCGAGCGCCTCCTGCCGGGGTGAGGCCGAGGAGCGTGCAGGCGAGGTTGGCCGCCAGCCGCAGCGACAACAGCGGCGACGTTCCCGGGTTGGCGTCGGTGGAGACGGCCATCGGCACGCCCGCCGCCCGCAGCGCCGCCACCGGCGGGCGGGCCCGATCACCCAGCGTGTGGGTGGCGCCCGGCAACAGGACGGCGACCGTGCCCGCAGCCGCGAGTGCCCGGACGCCGCTCGGCGGCGTGTGCTCGAGGTGGTCGGCGGACAGGGCATCAAACGACGCCGCCAGCGCCGCGCCGCCGCCGTCGGAGAGCTGGTCGGCGTGGAGCTTGACCGGTAGGCCGTGCCGGCGGGCGGCGTCGAAGACCCTCGTCACCTGCTCGGCCGAGAAGGCGATGCGCTCGCAGAAGGCGTCGACCGCATCCGCGAGGCCGGCCGCCGCCACGGCCGGGACCATGTCGTCGCACACCAGGTCGACGTAGGCGTCGGGCCGCCCCCGGTACTCCTCCGGGACCGTGTGCGCACCGAGGAACGTCGTGCGCACCCGCACGGGTAGCTCGTCGGCCACCCGGCGGGCCGCGGCCAGCATCCGGCGCTCGGTCTCGAGGTCGAGCCCGTAGCCCGACTTGATCTCGACGGTGGTCACGCCGTCGCTCACCAGGTGCGCGGCCCGGCGGGTTGCGGCGCGCGACCAGCTCGTCCTCGCCCGCGGCCCGGGTGGCGGCGACCGTGGAGGCGATGCCGCCGCCCTGCCGGGCGAGCTCCTCGTAGCTGGCACCGCACAGCCGGGCCTCGAACTCCGCCACCCGGTCGCCGCCGAACACCAGGTGGGTGTGGCAGTCGACCAGCCCCGGGGTGACGAGGGCGCCAGCGGCGTCGACCGTGTGGGCGGCGCCCGTGTCGGGGGGCAGGTCGGTCATGGGCCCGACCCAGCCGACGCGCCCGTCGGCCAGGCCGACCGCCCCCTCGGTGACCAGCCCATACGGTCCGGGGCGCGCGGGATCCATGGTGGCGATTTCAGCGTTGACGACCAGGAGGTCCCAAGTGGTCACTGGTGCGCCGCCCGATTCGTGAGGCAATGGGGTCCGGCCGGGCACTCCCGAGGCAATGAGGTCCGGCCCCCGGTCCGTATTGCCTCGAGGTCCATTTGGCGGACCCTATGGCCTCGCGTCATGGCCCTACCCGTGACCACGCGGACGCGATCGCGCGGTCCAGGTCGCCGGCGACGTCGGTGACCGTGACGTGGCAGCGATCCCGGACGATCGTGCGACCACCCACGACGACGTCCGTGACGTCGGCCGCAGTCGCGGCGAAGACCAGGCCCGCGACACCCTCCGCCGGATCGAGCCCGGCGAGGCGCACCGAGGCGCGGTCCAGGGTCACGAAGTCGGCCGGGCCCCCGGCCGCCAGCGCCCCCGCCGGCCCATCACCGTCGCCGGACCACCCGAGCGCCCGGTAGCCGCCGGCGGTGGCGGCCTGCAGCAGCGCTGCCGCCGTATGCCCGCCGCGACGATGGTGCGCCAGGCGCTCGTGGAGCTCGACCAGCCGGGCCTCCTCGAGCAGGTCGACCACGGCGTGGCTGTCGGTCCCCAGCGACAGCGGGCAGCCGGCCGCCGCAAGGCGCCCGGCAGGGCCCACGCCATCGCCGAGGTCGCGCTCGGTCGTCGGGCACAGGCACACGCCGGTCCCGGTCGCGCCCAGCGCCTTGACGTCGCCGTCGATCAGGTGGGTGGCGTGGACCGCGGTGGTGTGGGGCCCGAGCACGCCGGCGGCCTCGGCCAGCCCGGTCGGCGTGCGACCGGTGACGGCCAGCGCCTCCTCGTTCTCGGCGGGCTGCTCCGACAGGTGCAGGTGCAGGGGCGCGCCCCGCCCCCGGGCCCAGCCGGCCACGACGCCCATCGACCGTTCGTCGACCGCCCGGACGCTGTGGACGGCCGCCCCGAGGCGCCAGCCGCTTCCGGCCAGGCCCGCCAAGTCCTCCACCCGGTCCACCCACCGCTCGGCGTCCCCGTCGCTGAACCGGACCTGGGCACCGGTCAGGCGTGACCCACCCCCGAAGCCCGGCCGCAGGTAGCAGGTGTCGAGCAGGGTGAGTCGGACTCCCGCCTCGGCCGCAGCCGCGACCAGCGCCCCTCCCATGACGTTGGGATCGGCGTAGGGGCGGCCGTCGGGCCGGTGATGCAGGTAGTGGAATTCGCCCACCGCGGTGATCCCCGCCAGGGCCATCTCGGCGTACGTGGCCCGGGCCAGCTCGAACAGGTCGTCGGGGTCGATGACGGCGGCGAGCGCGTACATGCGGTCACGCCAGCGCCAGAAGTCCCCCGCACCCGCCTGGGCGCGACCTCGGAGCGCTCGGTGGAAGGCGTGCGAATGGACGTTGGCCAGTCCCGGCACCACGATCCCGCTGAGGTGGATGGCCCCCGCAGGTGGGTCCTGACCGGCCGCCACACGCGCCAGCCGCCCGTCGCCCGCCTCCTCCAGCACCACCCCGGGCGCCAGTTCCTCGCCGCCGAGCCACGCGTAGTCGGCGAACCACGTCCTCACGAGCGGGGTGGCGCCATCGGCAGGCGGATGCCTCGCTGGGCCGCCACCTCGCGTGCCTCGTCGTATCCGGCGTCGGCATGGCGGACCACCCCGATCCCCGGGTCGGTGGTCAGCACCCGCTCCAGCTTCTCGGCGGCCAGGGGCGTGCCGTCGGCCACGACCACCATGCCGGCGTGCAGGGACCGGCCGATGCCCACCCCGCCGCCGTGGTGGAAGCTCACCCACGAGGCGCCGCTGGCGGTGTTGAGCAAGGCGTTGAGGATCGGCCAGTCGGCGATGGCGTCGCTGCCATCCAGCATCGATTCGGTCTCGCGGTACGGCGAGGCCACCGACCCTGAGTCGAGGTGGTCCCGGCCGATCACGATCGGCGCGCTGATCTCGCCGGACGCCACCAGCTCGTTGAACCGCAGGCCGAGCCGGGACCGTTCGCCGTAGCCCAGCCAGCAGATGCGGGCCGGCAGGCCCTGGAACTGGACGCGCTCGCGGGCCATGCGTATCCAGCGGCCCAGGGCCTCGTTCTCGGGGAACTCCTCGAGCACAAGCCGGTCAGTCACCTCGATGTCGGCCGGGTCGCCGGAGAGTGCCGCCCAGCGGAACGGTCCTTTCCCCTCGCAGAACAGCGGGCGGATGTACGCGGGCAGGAAGCCTGGATACGCGAAGGCGTCGTCGTAGCCGGCGGCCTTGGCCTCGGCCCGGAGGGCGTTGCCGTAGTCGAAGACCTCGACGCCCCGCCGGGCGAACGCCACCAGGCCGGCGCAGTGGCGCACCATCGAGTGGCGGCTGCGGGCGAGGTAGGCGTCGGGGTCCCGCCGGCGGAGGTCGGCGGCGGCACGCACGTCGAGCCCCACGGGCACGTACGACAGCGGGTCGTGCGCCGGGGTCTGGTCGGTCACGATGTCGACGAGGTCGGCCCTTGCAGCGTCGACGGCCAGGGCGGGCACCACCTCGGCGGCGTTGTCGCAGACGCCGATGGACAGCGGCTCGCCGGCGGCCTTGGCCGCCGCGGCCAGCGTCCAGGCCTCGCCCAGGTCGGCGGCGACCCGGTCGAGGTACCGGTGCTGGCGCCGGCGCTCGATCCGCTCGGGGTCGACGTCCACGCAGATGGCCACGCCCCCGTTCATGGTCACGGCCAACGGCTGGGCACCGCCCATCCCGCCCAGCCCTGCGGTGAGGGTGACCGTGCCCCGCAGCGATCCGCCGAACCGCTTGGCGGCGATGGCGGCGAAGCACTCGAACGTGCCCTGGAGGATGCCCTGGGTGCCGATGTAGATCCACGATCCCGCCGTCATCTGGCCGTACATCGTGAGGCCCAGGCCCTCGAGCCGGCGGAACTCGTCCCAGGTTGCCCAGTCGGGCACCAGGTTGGCGTTGGCGATGAGGACGCGGGGCGCCCACTCGTGGGTGCGGAACACGCCCACGGGCTTGCCGGACTGCACCAGCAGCGTCTCGTCGTCGGCCAGGCTCCGGAGGCTGGAGACGATCGCGTCGAACGCCTCCCACGACCGCGCGGCGCGTCCGGTGCCGCCGTAGACCACGAGGTCGTCGGGGCGCTCGGCGACGTCGGGATCGAGGTTGTTCATCAGCATGCGCAGGGCCGCCTCCTGCGCCCAGCCGCGGCAGGTCAGCTCCGTGCCCCGCGGCGCTCGGACGACACGCGGGCCCGCCGGGCCGGCGCTCATTGCAGCGCCCCGATCACCTGCTCGGCGGCGGCGACGGCCGCGCCGCTGCGGATCAGGCGCTCGGCCGCCGCCAGCTCAGGGGCCACGAACCGGTCCGGACCCGGCCCGTCGACCTCGCGGCGCACCACGTCCACGACCGCACCGGTCGCCGGCGCCGGCCGCAGCGGCCGCCGGAGGTCCAGCGCCCGGGCGGCCACAACCAGCTCCACCGCGAGGATCTGGGCCAGGTTCACGAGGGTCGTCCGCAGCTTGCGCGCCGCCGCCCACCCCATCGAGACGTGGTCCTCCTGCATGGCCGAGGTCGGGATCGAGTCGGCGCTGGCGGGTACGGCCAACCGCCGGCTCTCGGCCACCAGGGCGGCGGCGGTGTACTGGGCGATCATCATCCCGGAGTCGACGCCTGGGTCGGCTGCCAGGAAGGGCGGCAGCCCGTGCGACCGTGCCGGATCGAGCAGCCGATCCAGCCGGCGTTCGGCCATCCCTCCGAGATCGGCGGCGACGATGGCCAGGAAGTCACAGGCGTGAGCCAGCGGGGCACCGTGGAAGTTGCCGTTGGACTCGACCCGCCGGTCCGCCAGCACCACCGGGTTGTCGATCACCGCCGCCAGCTCGCGCTCAGCCACCATGTCCACGTGGGCCAGCGTGTCACGCGCTGCGCCCGCCACCTGGGGGGCGCAGCGCAGCGAGTATGCGTCCTGGACCCGGGGATCGCCGGTCCGGTGGGATGCCACGATCTCCGAGCCCGCCAGCAGCCGCGCCATGTTGGCGGCGCTGGTCGCCAGGCCGGGATGCGGCCGCAGGCCCGCCAGGTCGGGCGCGAAGACCCGGTCGGTGCCGAGGGCGGCCTCGACGCTCATCGCAGCGGTGAGGTCCGCAGCGGGCAGCAGCCGCTGGAGGTCGTGGCAGGCGAGCACGAGCATGCCCAGCATCCCGTCGGTGCCATTGACCAGGGCCAGGCCCTCCTTGGCGACGAGCTCGACCGGCTCCAGCCCGGCGTCGGTCAGCGCCCGAGCCGCCGGCACGGACGCGCCGGCCCCGTCGGCCGCCACGTGACCCGGCACCCGCACGTCGCCCTCGCCCATGAGCGCCAGGGCCACGTGGGCCAGCGGCGCGAGGTCACCGCTGCAGCCGAGCGACCCGTGCTCGGGCACCACGGGCGTGATCCCGTGGTTCAGCAGGGCCACCAGCAGGTCGACCACGGCGGGACGGATGCCGGAGAGCCCCTGGGCCAGCGTCCGGGTGCGCAGCAGCATCATCGCCCGCACCACCTCGTCCTCGACCGGCCGGCCGAGACCGGCGGCGTGCGAGCGGATCAGCGACCGCTGCAGCGCGGCGCGCCGCTCCACCGGGATGTGGCGGACGGCGAGGGCACCGAACCCGGTCGACAGCCCGTAGACCGGGGTTTCCTGCGCCACCAGCTCCTCGACCGTGGCGCGCGCCCGGGCGATCGCCGTCCGGGACTTGTCGTCCAACGCCACCCGGGCACCGCCGCGGGCAACGGCTACGACCTCGGCGGCGGTGAGCGGCGAAGACCCGATGGCGACGACGTCGTGCGTGTCCACCGCACCGACGGTACGACGTGCTGGTGGGCCGGGGTGGATTTGAACCACCGAAGGCATGCGCCGGCAGATTTACAGTCTGCTCCCTTTGGCCACTCGGGCACCGACCCTGGAAGGGGAACACGCTAGCGGTTCGCCAGAACGGCCCACCACACGGAACCTCTCGGTAGCCTCCGCGTCATGCCCAGCTTCGACGTCGTCTCCGAGATCGACATGCAAGAGGTGCGCAACGCCGTCGACCAGGCGTCCCGGGAGATCGCCAACCGGTTCGACTTCAAGGGCACCAACAGCTCGGTGGAGCTCAGCGGTCACGAGATCACGCTCCACAGCGTCAGCGAGGACCGCCTCAACGCGCTGCGCCAGGTGCTGGAGGAGAAGCTGGTGCGGCGCAAGGTGTCGCTCAAGGCGCTCGACTACGGCAAGGTCGAGGAGGCCTCGGGCGGCACGGCCCGGCAGCACGTCAACCTGGTGGCCGGCATCTCCCGTGACAAGGCCACCACCATCAACAAGTTCATCAAGGGACTCGGCCTCAAGGGCGTACAGAGCCAGGTGCAGGGCGAGCAGCTGCGAGTCAGCGGCAAGAAGCGCGACGACCTGCAGTCGGCCATCCAGGCGATGCGTGAGGAGGACTTCGGCATCCCCCTGCAGTTCAGCAACTTCCGGGACTGACGCCGGACGGCGTCAGAGCCCGGTGGCCGTCGATCCGCTCGCGCACCTCCGCCCGTCTTGGGTCGCGCTGAGGCGCTAGCGCCACTCGCCCCCGCGGAGCCGGGCGACCCGGTCCTCGGTCTTGGGGTGCGTGCGCCACAGGTTGCCGAAGCTCATCTTGCGGCCCGACAGCGGGTTGACGATGAACGCCGAGGCGTGCGCCGGGTCGATGTCCATCGGGATCTGGCGGGCGCCGGCCTCGAGCTTCTCGAGCGCCTGCGCCAGCGGCTCGCCGTCGTCGATCAGGCGGGCACCGCTGCGGTCGGCCTCGAACTCGCGGCTGCGGCTGAGGGCCATCTGCAGCAGGCCGGCGGCCAGCGGCGCCAGGATCGCCATGGCCAGCAGGGCGATGGGGTTGCCGCCGTCGTCGTCGCGGCCGCCGCCGAAGATGGCGGAGAACCGCAGGAAGGTGGCGATGAGCGTGATGCCCGTGGCGATGGCGGCGGCCACCGAGCCGATGAGGATGTCGCGGTTGCCGACGTGGCTGATCTCGTGGGCCAGGACACCGCGGAGTTGGTCCCAGGTCAGGATGCGCAGGATGCCCTGCGTCACGGCCACGGCCGCGTGCTCGGGGTTGCGCCCGGTGGCGAAGGCGTTGGGCTGCTGGTCGGGGGTGACGTAGAGCTTGGGCATGGGCATGCCCGCCTTCTGCGTGAGCTCGCGCACGATGGCGTAGTACTCGGGCATCTGCTCCTCGGTGACGGGCACGGCACGGGCGGCCCGAATGGCCAGAGTGTCGCTCTTCCAGTAGGAGAACCCGACGATCAGGACGCCGATGGCGAAGCCGATGATGGCACCCGTGTAGCCACCCAAAAGCTGGCCGACGATCACGAGCAGACCGCCGAGCCCGGCGAGCAGGACGAAGGTCTTGAAGGTGTTCTTCACGGACCGCAGGGTAGCCCCGGTTGCTGAGAACCGGCTGTACGCCAGGTGTGAGCCTCGCCGAGGCCCTTCAGGGCCTGGCGGATAGGCACGTCGCCTTGGGCCACGGTGGTCAGCGCTGCCGGGGACCCGAGCTATTGAGCTGGTGGTCGACCGCCAAATTCCCCCGCGTAGGCTGCATGAACCGCCCTATCCGCTCGGCTCCTTAGTCGTAGTAGCCCGAGTGGATGTAGATGCAGGGCACACCCTGGCCGTGGAACATCTGCACGTTGCGGCGGTCGTCCTCGAACGCCAGGCGCAGGTCGAACCCCCAGGCTCGGAGGTCGTCGACGGCGTCCAGCTTGAACTCGCGGGACGCCGAGTAGTCGCCGTGGTCGCGCATGATCAACAGGTCCCACCGCAGCTCGTAGCGGTTCAGCCAGGCGAGGGTCTGGGGCCGGACGCGCAGCGGCCGGGCGGTCAGCAGCACGATCCGCAGGTCGTCGTCGAGCACGTCGAGCAGCCGCGCCACTTCGTCGATGAGTGCATCGTCGCCGCAGGCGGCGAAGAACGCCTCCCAGTCGCGCCGGGGCCAGTCGAGGAAGTGCTGGCGGCGGGACGCGTCGGACAGCACACCGTCCATGTCGAACACCACGGCGGGGCCGCCACCGTCGACCGGAGCGTTGCGCCAGCGCCAGTGTTCGGGGGTGCGGTGCACCGGCCTAGCTTGGCGCGGTGATGGTGCCGTGACCGAACGCTCGCCCGCCCTCACCTACACCTCGTACCTGGCGCTCGACGACGTGCTCGGTGCACAGCACCCGCGTTCGGACGAGCACGACGAGATGCTCTTCATCGTCATCCACCAGGTGTACGAGCTCTGGTTCAAGCAGCTGCTGCACGAGCTCGCACACCTGCAGCGCCGGCTCGAGGACGGCGACACCCCGCACGCGCTGACCACCCTGAAGCGCATCCTCACGATCCTCAAGGTGGCGGTCGCCCAGATCGATGTGCTCGAGACGATGACCCCTCGCCAGTTCCTCGGCTTCCGGAGCCGGCTCGAGGCCGCCAGCGGCTTCCAGTCGGCCCAGTTCCGCGAGCTCGAGGCGGTGCTCGGGCGGCGCGAGCCCCGGGTGTTCGACCACTACGACGACCCGAGCGAAGCCCGCACGCGCATCACGGCGGCGATGGCCCGGCCGTCGCTGTTCGACTCGTTCCTGCGCTACGTCGCCGCCCAGGGCTACGGCGTTCCCGCCGACGCGCTGGCGCGAGATGTCTCCCGGCCCCTCGAGCCCTCGGGTGCCGTCCAGCGGGTGCTGCTCGCGGTCTACCGTGACGACGGCGAGCCGTCGCAGGTGGCCGAGCGGCTGGTCGACCTCGACGAGGGCATGCAGGAGTGGCGCTACCGCCACGTCAAGATGGTCGAGCGCACGATCGGCTCGAAGCCTGGCACCGGCGGATCGCCGGGCGTCGCCTACCTGCGCACCACCCTGTCGAACCCGGTGTTCCCCGACCTGTGGGCCATCCGGAGCGAGCTGTGACCGCACTCGACGACCTCGCCCGCTCTCCCAACGCGCTCGCGCCGCACTATTCCCGCTTCCGCGTGGCCGACAGGTTGCTGCTCACCGGGCACTCCCACCAGGCGTGGCCAGACGTGGCCCGAGAGGCGCAGCTGGAGGCGTACGACGACGCCGCAGAGCTGGTGGACGGCAAGTGGGACCGCGCCTTCGCCCGGGCGGACGACGTGCGCGCCGGGTTCCGCCGTCTGCTCTGCGACCCCGGCTGCGATATCGCGCTCGGTGCCAGTACGCACGACGTCGTCATCCGGTTCCTGTCGGCTCTCGACCTCGCGGGCCGCAGGCGCCGGCTGGTGACGTCGACCGGCGAGTTCCACACGTTGCGGCGACAGCTCGCGCGGCTGGCGGAGGCGGGTGTCGAGGTCGAGTGGGTGGTCGCGGAACCGGCTGCGACCCTTGCCGAGCGCTTGGCCGACGCCGTCGACGACAGCACGGCCGCGGTGCTCGTGTCGGCGGTGTTGTTCGAGACCGCCCGCGTCGTCCCCCACCTGGACGCCCTCGCCGCCGCGTGCCGGCGCACCAGCACGGAGCTGCTCGTGGACGCCTACCACGCCCTCGGCGTCGTGCCGTTCCCGGTCCACGGGCTCGGGCTGAGCGATGCCTGGGTGGTGGGCGGCGGCTACAAGTACCTGCAGCTCGGCGAGGGCAACTGCTTCCTCCGCCTACCGGCCCACGCCGACCGGCTCCGTCCGGTCGTCACCGGCTGGTACGCCGACTTCGACACCCTGCCCGACCAGCCCCACCCGGATCCGGTCGCCTACGGCCCGGGCGGGCAGCGCTTCGCCGGCGCCACCTACGACCCCACGAGCCACTACCGGGCGGCCCGCGTCTTCGGTTTCTTCGACGAGCAGGGGCTGACAGCGGAGCTCCTCCACCGGTCGTACCGGCACCAGCTCGAGGTCCTGGCGCGGGCATTCGACGCGCTGGGCGCGCCCGACGACGTGATCACACGCGACCGCGCTACGCCGCTGTCGGGCTTCGGCGGATTCCTGGCGCTGCGCACGCCGGACGCGGGCGGACTGCAGGCGGCGCTGCGGGATCGGGGCGTCAGCGTCGACTCGAGGGGCCAATTCTTACGGCTGGGCCCGGCGCCGTACCTGTCCGACCGCCAGCTCGAGGCGGCAACCGGGATGCTCGGCGAGACCCTTCGCGAGGGTCGGCGCGCCGGCGCGTAGGAGCGCGCCCTCAGTCCTCCTGGGGTTGGGCCTGGGCCCGCTTGCGGATCTCGTCGACCACCGTGGGATCGGCGAGCGTGGTGGTGTCGCCGAGGGCCCGACCCTCGGCTACGTCACGCAGCAGCCGCCGCATGATCTTGCCGGATCGGGTCTTGGGCAGTTCGTCGGTGAAGATGACCAGCTTGGGCCGGGCCGTCGGGCCAATCTTCTCGGCCACGTGGGCGCGCAGCTCCTCGCCCAACTCGGGCGTGGCGTCGATGCCGCCCCGCACCGTGACGTAGGCGACGATGGCCTGGCCGGTCACGGGGTCGTTCGCCCCGCACACGGCCGACTCCGCCACCGCCGCGTGATCGACCAGGGCGGACTCGACCTCCGTGGTGGAGATGCGGTGGCCCGAGACGTTCATCACGTCGTCGACCCGGCCCAGCAGCCAGAAGTAGCCGTCGTCGTCGATCTTGCAGCCGTCGCCTGCGAAGTAGCGATCGCCGTAGCGGGCCCAGTAGGTCTCCCGGTAGCGCTCGGGGTCGCCGTAGATGCCCCGCAGCATCGAGGGCCACGGCTGGGTGAGCGTCAGATAGCCACCACCCCGCTCGACCTTGCTGCCCGCCTCGTCGACCACCTCGGCGGCGATGCCGGGCAGCGGGAACGTGGCGGAGCCGGGCTTGAGGGTGGTGGCGCCGGGCAGCGGAGCGATCATGATGGCGCCGGTCTCGGTCTGCCACCAGGTATCGACGACGGGGCAGCGGCCGCCGCCAATGTGCTCCCAGTACCACATCCAGGCCTCGGGGTTGATGGGCTCGCCCACCGACCCCAGCACGCGCAGCGAGGACAGATCGTGCTTCTCGGGCTCCTGCGCACCCCACTTCATGAAGGTGCGGATGGCCGTGGGGGCCGTATAGAGGATGGTGACGCCGTAGCGCTCGGCAATCGACCACAGCCGGTCCCTGGCCGGCGTGTCGGGCGTGCCCTCGTAGATGACGCTGGTGGCCCCGTTGGTGAGCGGCCCGTAGACGATGTAGCTGTGGCCGGTCACCCAGCCGATGTCGGCCGCGCACCAGTAGACGTCGGTCTCAGGGTGGAGGTCGAAGACGTACTTGTGGGTGAACGCCACCTGCGTCAGGTAGCCCCCGGTGGTGTGCATGATGCCCTTGGGCTTGGCCGTCGTCCCCGACGTGTAGAGCAGGTAGAGCAGGTCCTCGCTGTCCATCGGCACAGCCGGGCACTCGGCGTCGGCCTGGGCCATGAGGTCGTGGTACCAGTGATCGCGGCCGTCGGTCATGTCGGGCGGCGCTACGTCGGCGGCCGCCGCATGACCGGTCACCCGGCGCACGACCACCACGTGCTCGATCGACGGTGACGCGGCCACCGCCACGTCGGCGGTGGGCTTGAGGGGGTGGGGCTGGCCCCGCCTGAAGCCACCGTCGGCCGTGACCAGCACCTTGCACTCGGCGTCGTTGATGCGGCCGGACAGCGAGTCGGCGGAGAACCCCCCGAACACCACCGAGTGGGGCGCCCCGATCCGGGCGCACGCGAGCATGGCCACGGGCAGCTCGGGGATCATCGGCATGTAGATCGCCACGCGGTCGCCCTTGCCGACCCCCAGGCCCTTGAGCACGCTGGCGAAGCGCTGGACCTCGCCCAACAGGTCCTCATAGGTGATTGTGCGGGTGTCGCCGGGCTCGCCCTCCCAGTGGTAGGCGACCTTGCTGCCGTTGCCGGCCTCGACGTGGCGGTCGAGGCAGTTGTAGGACACGTTGAGGGTGCCGCCGACGAACCAGCGGGCGAAGGGCCGGTCCCACTCGAGGATGGTGTGCCACTCGTCGTCCCAGCTCACGAGCTCCGCGGCCTGTCGGGCCCAGAAGCCCTGCCAGTCGGCGGCGGCCTCGTCGTAGATCTCGGCGCCCGTGACGAGGGCGTCGGCCTTGAACGGGGCGGGCGGCGGAAAGGTGCGGTCCTCGACCAAGAAGTCCTCGATCGCGGCGCCCGTCCCCGATGCCTGTTCGGCCATCGCCTCTCCCCCTGGATGTCTGATGGTTGGTGGCTGGTCGTTCCTGGCCTGGATGGCCCGACGAGCCTATCTGCCGTTGGTGGCGCGGTGGCCGGGCGGGGTGGGACGTGCCATGGTGCAGGGATGGCGACCCCACCCGCACGCCCAGCGCTGACGAGGGTGCGGGTCCTCCAGGCGGCGCTCGACCTGGTCGATCGCGAGGGGGTGGATGCCCTCAGCATGCGCCGGCTGGGGCGGGCGCTGGGCGTGGAGGCGATGTCGCTCTACGGCTACGTCGAGAGCAAGGAAGACCTGATCGAGGGCGTGGTCGAGCTGATCTTCGGCGAGATGCCGCTCGTCGTGCCGGGGCCCGAGCCCTGGCAGGAGCGCATCCGGCGGCATGCCGGCATCTATCGATCGGTGCTGCTCAGCCACCCCAACGCCGTCCGTCTGGTGGCCGGCCGCCCGCTCGTAACCGAGGGCACGGCCGCGTTCGTCGACTCGGCCATGCGCGAGCTCCGCGCGATCGGCCTCGACGTCGAGACCGCCGATCGGGTGCTGGGCGTGATCGCCAGCTTCACGCAGGGGCACGTGTCGGAACAGACCGGCGCCGGGCGGCGCACCTCGTCGCCAGGCGAGGTGCTGGACCTGAGCCGCTTCCCGGACCTGTGCGAGCTCGAGAACCTGGGAAAGATGACGCCCGCCCGCTACGACGCCGAGTTCGAGTTGGGGCTCGACTTCATCGTCTCCGGCGTCGAGGCCCTCCTGGCGGCCACCGCCGCCGAGCGCGCCTGAGCCGGGGATCGGCCACGTGCTTCCGCGCGGCCGCCGGCCTCACCCCCACCTCAGCCGGACCATTCGAGGACCCGGAAGCCGCCGAGGCCGGCGGGATCGAGCAGCGCGTCCGACTCGCTGACCCGGCTGCGGGCCTTCATGGCGGCGAGGTCGCCCACGTGGGCGCGCTCGACCCACTTGGAACGGCCCTCGGCCACCAGCTCGTCGATGCCCGAGGCACGCAACCAATCGGCCTGGCTCCGATCGAGCGCCGGTCGCTTGACGGTCGCCAGCTGGTCGATCGCCACCTCGCAGGTGACGTCCTGCTCGCCCAGGTTTTCGAGCAAGGCGGCGCCGTGGCGGTGCCCGCGGTACGTCCGGACCCATTGGTCCTGGGGGCGGCCGGCCAGCTCCGCGGTGGTGGCGGCGTAGTCGATCACCACCACGCGACCCCGGGCGCCCGCGACCGCCAGGGCGTCTCGCAACCAGGCCCTCGCCGCATCCTGGAGCGGGACCCGCGTCCCGGCGACGGGATCGGGCACCAGGCGGTCGAGCAGCTCGGCCCGTTCACCGTCGAGCGGCACGAGCAGCTGGACGAACCCGGCCGGGGGCGCAGGCCCCTGGGCCTCGCCGAGCTCCACGCGCACCTCCCACCACCCGTCGGCGCCGCGCTCGGCCAGGCCGAACGGCAGGTTGTCAACGAGCTCGTTGGCCAGCACCACCGCCGGTCCCTTGACCCGGGGCAGCTCGGCAAGGCTGACGCAGATTGGCCCAGCCGCCGCCTCGGGCACCGGCGCCTCGGTGTCCGGGTCGACCGGAGCGAAGGCGAGGGCGGGGTCCTCCAGGCGCAAGGTCCGCGCATGGAGGCGCCGTTGTGCGGCCGAGCGCTCGACCAGGACGTAGCGCAGTGCCGGCGCGCAGTCCGGAGCCGAGTCCAGCACCGCCCGGCAGAGCGAGCCGGGGCCGGCGCCGGCGTCGACCACGACGAACGGGTCGGGCGATCCCATGTCCCGCCACCAGCCGTCGAGCGCCCGGCCCACCACCGCGCCGAACAGGGGCCCCACCTCGGGGCTGGTGAGGAAGTCGCCCTGCCGGGCACCGGACCGGCCGCCGGTCTCGTAGAACCCGCCGGCCGGGTCGTAGAGCGCGACCTCGAGCACCCGCTCCAGCGGCCGCGGCCCGTGCCGGCGGATCTCGGCGGCGATGCGCTCGGCGACCGACATGTGGGGCCGCTAGATGGCTGGCGTCGACCAGGGTGTGCGCATCGCCGGGTCAGGGAGACGTGCACCGGTGGTCGACACCAGCCACCTACTTCCCGATGTTCGCCACGAAGCTGGCCATGTCGCCCAGCTCGGTGGCCCACTGCGTGACGCCGAACACGAGCGTGAACACGCCGGTGATGGCGAGCGCCGCAGTGAGCGAGACCGGTACCCGTACGGGCGTCTTGTCGCCGTCGGGCGCCGGGTTCATCCACATCTCCTTGGCGATGTTGGCGTAGTAGGCGAGTGCGATCACGGAGTTGACGGCCATCACCACCGCCAACGCGTAGGCCCAGCCGGTGTCGGCGTCGATGACCGCCCGGAACGCGACGAACTTCGCCAACCACCCGGCCAACGGTGGGATCCCGGCCAGGGAGAACAGGAAGAGCGACATCAGCACGGCCAACGAGGGCGCGTAGTCGAACAAGCCCCCGAAGCTGCTGACCTCGGCGCTGCCGGTCTTGCGGGCGACGGCCATGACCACCGTGAACGCGCCCAGGTTCATGGCCGCGTAGATCACCAGGTAGGTCACGATCGACGTGAGCGTGTCGTCGCCGACCTGCCCCACCACCGCCAGCGGCGCCAACATGAACCCGGCCTGCGAGATCCCCGAATAGGCCAGCATCCGCACCACGTTCGACTGCCGCAGGGCCACGACATTGCCGATCGTCATCGACAGCGCCGCGAGTACCCACATGAGCGGCCGCACCACGTCGGACCGCTCGGCGAAGCCGATGATCACCAGCTGCAACAGCGCGACGAACCCCGCCGCCTTGGACGACACCGAGAGGAACGCAGTGATGGGGGTGGGCGCGCCCTCGTACGTGTCGGGCGCCCAGGTGTGGAAGGGCACCGCCGAGACCTTGAAGCCGAACCCGGCGATGCAGAACACGATGGCCAGCGTGATCGCTGGAACGCTCTGCGCCCCGGCGAGCCCGGCGCCGATGTCGGCCAGCTTGGTGCTGCCGGCCACGCCGTAGAGCAGCGACATGCCGTAGAGCAGCACACCCGTGGCGAACACCCCCATCAGGTAGTACTTGGCGCCCGCCTCGTTGCCCTTCGGGTCGCGCTTGCGCCAGCCTGCAAGTAGGTAGGCGGGGACCGACAGCAGCTCCAGGGCCACGAAGATCGTCACGAGGTCGCGCGCCGAGCCCATGACCGTCATGCCCAGGATCGACGACAGCAACAGGAAGTAGTACTCGCCCTCGGCGTAGTCGCCCTCGGCGATGTAGTTGGTCGATTGGAGGACGGTGACGTAGCCGGCCACCAGGAACAGCGCCTTGACCACCAGCGCGAAGTTGTCGACAACGTAGGCGCCGCCGAACATCGAGCGATCGGCCCCGTCGACGGCGAGCGTGAGCACCGGAATCAGGGCCGCCAGCAGCCCGAGCCCGGCCAGCGACGGCAGCACGGCCTTGCGGTCCTCGGGGAGGAACAGGTCGGCCACGAGCACGATGCACAACACGGCGGTCAGCACCAGCTCCGGGGCGAGCGCGTGCCAGTCGATGACCGGCCGGACGAAGCCGGCGTCGGCCTGCGCCAGGGTGGCGAGCGGGCCGAGCATCAGCGGACAACCTCGCCGCGCACGCTCAGCCCCCGGCTGCCGCGGTGAGCATCTGCGCAACCGAGGTGAGCTGGTCGTCGGTCACGCGGAACACCAGGTTGGGGTAGATGCCGATGGCCAGGATGAGCACCAGCATCGGCACCCAGGCGATCCACTCCGGCGTCTGGACGTCGGCGATGTCGTCGTCCTCGAACTCCTCGGTGGGGACACCGAACGACGTCCGCTGGTACAGCCACAGCAGGTAGCCGGCGGCGAACACGGTCCCCAGGGCGGCGATCACCATGTAGACCCGGAACGTCACCGTGGACAGGCCGGCGCCCGGGTCGTAGGCCGACAGGATCGCCGGGAACTCCCCCCAGAACCCGGCCAGCCCAGGCAGGCCGAGCGACGCCATTGCGGTGAACCCCAGGATCCAGCCCATCCGGGGCGCCTTCACCAGGATGCCGCCGAGCCGGTGGATATCCAGCGTGTGGTAGCGCTCCTTCACCGATCCGGCCAGGAAGAAGAGCATGCCGGTGATGAGGCCGTGGGCGACCATGCCCATCACCGCGGCGTTGAGGCCGAAGTCGGTGAGCGTGGCGATGCCCAGCATGATGAACCCCATGTGCGAGACCGACGAGAAGGCGATGAGCCGTTTCATGTCGGTCTGCGCCAGGCACGCCAGGGCGCCGTAGATGATGCCGATCACGGCCAGGCCGCCGATGTACGGCGCCCACTCGACCGCGGCCTCGGGCAGGATCGGCAGCGCCACCCGCACGAAGCCGTAGGTGCCGAGCTTCAGCATGATGGACGCCAGGATGACCGAGCCGACCGTGGGAGCCTGCGTGTGGGCGTCGGGTAGCCAGGTGTGGAACGGGAAGATCGGCACCTTGATGCCGAAACCCATGAACATGCCGCCGAAGATGAGCACCTGGGTCGCCAGCGGAATCGCCTCGAGCCCGAAGCGGGCGGGGTCGGAGATGCGCTCCGCCAGCTCGGGGATGGAGAAGGTGACGCCGCCGGCCACGAAGAACAGGGCCAGGAAGCTGATGATCATCAACGCCGACCCGAACAGGGTGAACAGGAAGAACTTGATCGCCGCGTACTGGCGTTGCTCGCCGCCCCACACGCCGATGAGGAAGTACATCGGCAGCAGCACGACCTCGAAGAAGACGAAGAACAGGATGAGGTCCTGCGCCACGAAGGTGCCGATCATCCCGGTCTGTAGCACCAGCAGCAGGATCAGGAACGCCTTGGCGTTGCGGGGCTCGGGGAAGTGGTTCCAGCTGTAGACGATGCAGAGCGGCGTGATCAGCAAGGTCAGCGCCACCAGCGGCACCGACAGGCCGTCGATGCCGACGAAGTACCGGGCGTGGATCACATCGATCCACGGCTTGTTGAGGACGAACTGCAGCTCGGCGGTGCGGTCGTAGCTGAAGTCCGCCAGCACCGCGGCGCCCACGCCCGCGCTGGCCAGCACAGCGACCAGCGCGACCCACTTGTGGATCTCCTCTTCGGCCTTGGGGATGAGCAGCATCACCAGCGCCCCTGCCGCCGGCAGGAACACCATGAGGGTCAGGCCCCAGTCGGTCAGAAACTCGTTGTTGTTCATTGGTGACCCTTGGCGTTAGCCATCAGATGAGGACGATGAATGCGCCCGCGAACAGCGCGGCCGCCCCGAAGAGCAGGGCGCCGTACTGCTGCACCTTGCCGGACGTCAGCTGCCGGAAGACCTGGCCGCCGGTCTGGGCGGCGCCGGCGGAGCCGTTGACGGCTCCGTCGACGACCTGCTGGTCGACGTGTGTGTACACCCAGCGGCCGGTGGCGGTGGCGAGGCGACCCGCGCCGTTGACCACCCCGTCGATCACGGTCTGGTTGAACCAGTTGACGCCTCGGGCGACCGGCCCCTTGGTGCCGGCGGCGATCACGTCGGTGTAGAGGTGGTCGAAGTAGTACTTGTTGACCAGAGTCGTGTAGCCCGCGTGGGCCAGCGCATTGCGCTCACTGATGCCGCGGAGGGCAATCCGCCCCGTGTACCAGCCGATCCCGATGCCGATGCCGATGAGCCCGATGAGCGTGCTGACAATGGCGATACCCCACGAGAACTCGGGGTGGGCGAACTCGGGCACGATGCTCGGGAAGTAGGCGCCCACCGGCTCGTAGTAGTGCTCGAAGCGCAGCTCGACGCTGTCGGGTGCGAGCGCCGAGGGCAGGTTGACCAGCCCGGCGACGACGCCCAGGGCAGCCAGGATCCACAACGGCACGACGATGCGCGGCCCAGACTCGTGGGGGTGGCCATGCCCGCGGAATTCGCCGAAGAAGGTGAGGTACACGCACCGCGTCATGTACGCGGCGGTCATGAACGCGCCGATGATGCCGACGACCATGAACACCCGGTAGTTGCCGGCGCCGCCGAGTTGCGACGCACCCGCGAGGATTTCGTCCTTCGACCAGAAGCCGGCGAAGGGGAAGATGCCGATGAGCGCGGCGGTGGCGATGAGGAACGTCCTGTAGGTCTGCGGCATCCACTTGCGCAGGCCGCCCATCTCCCGCATGTCGAAGCTGTGGACGGAGTGGCTGACCGACCCCGAGCCCAGGAAGAGGCAGGCCTTGAAGAACGCGTGCGTGAACAGGTGGAACAGCGCCGCGGTCCAGGCGCCGACGCCGAGGGCCATGACCATGTAGCCGAGCTGCGACACCGTGGAGTAGGCCAGCACCCGCTTGATGTCGTTCTGCACGAACGCCAGCCCCGCCCCACCCAGCACGGTCACGCCGCCGACCAGCGCGAGCAGGTTGATGCTGGAGGTACCGATCGACAGGCCCTCCCAGAAGACCGCGTAGAGCCGGGAGACCATGTAGATGCCCGGCCACGACCATGGTCGCGGCGTGGATGAGGGCGGACACCGGCGTGGGGCCGGCCATGGCGTCGGGGAGCCAGGTGTGCAGGATGAACTGGCCCGACTTGGACATGACGGCGGCGACCAGAGCAGCACGACGCCACCAGCAGCGCCAGGTGGCTGATGTCGCCGCTCAGCGCCTCGGTGTTGATGTCGAGGATGTCGAAGGTCTGTCCCGCGGCGAAGAACAGGATGATCACACCCACGATCAGCCCGACGTCGCCCACCCGGTTGGTGATGAACGCCTTGAGGGCGGCGTCGCTGTTCGCCTTCTCCTCCCACCAGTGGCCGATGAGCACGAAGGAGCACACGCCCACCAGCTCCCAGCACACCATGAGCTGCAGGGTGCTACTGGACATGACCAGGCCGAGCATCGACGCGGTGAACAGCGACAGGAACGCGAAGAAGTGGGTGTAGCGGCGGTCGCCGGCCACGTAGTCGGTCGAGTACACGTGCACCAGCAGCGAGACCAGCGTGACGACGATCAGCATCATCACTGCCGGCCCGTCGATGAGCGTCCCGACGTGGACCTCACCCTCGCCGAACTCGAACCAGGTCCATTCGCGGGTCACCGGTTCGATCGAGGCGTGCTCGTCTGCCTCCTGTCCTGGCGTCGCCGGCGCCGAGATCTCGCCGTCGGAGACGCCAGAGGTCGTGACGACCTGCGCCGCGTGCTCCTGCGTCGGCTCCGACTCGTGCTCCGCGTCGTTGACGTGCTGGAACCATTGGACCTGGGTCACGATCGCCAGCACGAACGCGGCGCCGACGGCGGCGATGCCGAGCTCGCTGCCCTTCCGGGGTAGCCGCTTCCCGAACAGCAGGATCAGGAAGAACGAGACCGCGGGGATGACAGGGATGATCCAGGCCTGCTCCAGCACGCTGCGCCTCTATCCCCTCATCGAGTCGACCTCGTCGAGGTCGACGCTGTGGCGGTTGCGGTAGATGATCAGCACCATCGCCAGCCCCACGCCCACCTCGGCGGCAGCCACCGCGATCACGAACAGGGCGAACACGGCACCGGCGACATCGCGGTTGGCGGCCCCGAAGGTCAGCAGGTTGATGTTGACGGCGTTGAGGATCAGCTCGATCGACATCAACACCATCACCGTGTTCTTGCGGGCGATGACCCCGTAGACGCCGATCGAGAACAGGATCGCGGCCAGCAGCAGGAATTGGTTGAGCATCAGGTCGTCCATAGCGCCGCCCTCACCGGTCCTTACGGGCGATGACGATGGCGCCGACCAGCGCCGCCAGCAGCAGCACCGACACGATCTCGAACGGGATCAGGTACTGCGAGAAGATCGAGTCGCTCACGGTAGCGGTGTTGCTGCCACCGACCGAGTTGACCTGTCGGTCGGCCGGCAGGGCGTCGTCGCCCCAGCGGTCGATGAGCGAGTACGCCATGACCGCTGCCAGCAGCAGGGCCGTGCCCAGGCCCACCCACCAATGGTCGTTCGTCATGTCGACGTCGCGCCCGATGCGGGCCCGAGTCAACATGATGCCGAACAGCATCAGGACCATGATCGCCCCGATGTAGATCAGCACCTGGGTGACGGCCACGAACTCGGCGGCAAGCAGGATGAACTGTGCGGCGACGCCCGCGAACACGGCGATGAGGTAGAGCGCGGCGCGCACCACGTTGCGCGTCGTCACCACGGCCACGGCGGCACCCACCATGCCGACGGCGATCACGTAGAAGAAGATGTTCTCGGCGACCATGCGATCAGCTCTGCATCCTCAGCGAGGAACCTTGCGCACCTTCTGCTCCGACCCGGCCTCGTAGGCCTCGAAGTCGGGCACCGTCTGCATCCACTCGCCGAGACGATCCTTGTCGTGGAGCAGGTCGGCCAGGCGCAGCTCCGAGTACTCGTACTCGGGGCTCCAGAACAGCGCGTCGAACGGGCACACCTCGACGCAGATGCCGCAGTACATGCACAGCGCGTAGTCGATGTCGAACCGGTCGAGCTTGTTGACCTGCCGGGGCTTGCCGCCCGGGCGTCGCGGCGGCGCCGTCTCCTTGTGGCCCTCGATGTAGATGCACCAGTCGGGGCAGCTGCGGGCGCACAGCATGCAGACGGTGCAGTTGTCCTCCTTGAGGGCGATGACGCCGCGGGACCGGGGCGCGGGCATCTCCTTCTCGTGGGGGTACTGGACGGTGGCGGCGCCGATCGACGGCGCCGGGATGAGCGTCTTCATGCCCCGCGACGGGAACGTGGTCTTCATCATCGTCTTGAGCGTCACGCCCAAGCCCTTGACCAGCCCGGGTGCCTTCGGAGCGGTGAACTTGACCATCTCAAGCCTCCATGGCCGAAGCGGCCAGCCTTGCGGGCGGCGTTCGATCGGTCGATTGGCGGCGGGCGTGGGAGGCGGAGGCTCCTGCCGGAACCCCCCACCGTCGTCTGGTTGCGAGGCGAAACATCAGAACATCACCTTCAACGCCATGGTCGCCAGGATGTTGACCAGCGACAGCGGGATGAGGATCTTCCACGCGAGCTGCTGCAGCTGGTCCTCGCGGAAGCGGGGATAGGTGAACCGCGCCCAGAACACGAGGAACGCGACCAGCATCATCTTCGTGAGCAGCACCAGCGGGCCGATGACGTTCATGAAGTCGGCATCGAGGTCGACCCAGGGGATGCTCCAGCCGCCGAGGAACAGCGTGGCCGCCACCGCGGCGAAGGCGCCGGCGCTGGCGAACTCGGCGATGAAGAACAGCAGGAACCTCATTCCCGAGTACTCGGTCATGTAGCCCGACACCAGCTCGGACTCGGCGATCGGCATGTCGAACGGGGTCTGCGTCAGCTCGGCCTGCGTCGCCACCAGGAAGATGAAGAACCCGACGATCTGGGTGAAGATGTACGGGTTGCCGATGCCGCCGAAGCCAAAGATCTCCCCGCTGTGCTGGGCGGCGACGATCCCCTGCAGGTTGAGCGTGCCCGCCTGGATGACCACGCCCACCACGGCGAGCACCATCGGCAGCTCGTAGGCGATGAGCTGGCCCGCGGCCCGGAGGCCGCCCAGCAACGAGTACTTGTTGGCCGAGCTCCAGCCGGCGATGAGGATGCCGAGCACCGAGATCGACGACACCGCCAGCACCCAGAAGATGCCGACGTCGAGGTCGGCGAACCAGGCGTCGGGGCCGAACGGCACTGCCAGCAGGATGAGGAAGACCGACGCCACCACCACGTACGGAGCCAGGGCGAACAGGCGGCGGTCGGCCCGCCACGGGATGATGTCCTCCTTCTGGATCCACTTGCCGACCTCGGCCAGCAGCTGCATCGACCCGTAGGGCCCGGCTTCCATGGGCCCGAGCCGGCTCTGCATGAAGCTCATCATCTTGAACAGGAAGACGTAGACGAGCGTGCCGGCGGGGATGAGCACGGCCACCAGCACGCCGACCGTCCGCAGGACGGTCTGCTGCCAGTACGCCAGCTCGATGGCGAGGCTCATCGAAGAACCTCGACTCGGCCGAAGGCCGAGGCCATAGACGCCGGCGATGCAGGGCGGAGCGAGCGGGTGGCGCTGAGGATGCGAGGCCGCTGTCGGCGCCTGGCAGGCGCCGACGGCGGTAGGCCTCGCACCGGAGGCGACAGGACCCGTGAGCGGGGTGTGGACGGGCGCAGCGCCTTCATCGGTCGATGTCCCCGAGGATGAAGTAGAGGCTGGCGAGGATGGTGATGATGTCGGGCACGTACACGCCCCGCAGCAGCCAGGGCAGGATCGAGACGTTGGAGAAGCTGGCCGAGCGGATCTTGACGCGGAACGGCCCCAGGTCCCCCCTGCTCACCACGTAGTAGCCCATGGCGCCGAGCGGATTCTCGGTCTCGACGTACGCCTCGCCCTCCGGCACCTTGATGATGCGGGGGACCTTGGCCATGATCGGCCCGCCGGGCAGCCCGTCGCAGAGCTGATCGACGATCCCGGTGGCCTCGCGAGTCTCCTGCAGTCGGACCCAGCAGCGGGCGAAGCTGTCACCGTCGGGGTGGGTCCAGACCTTCCAGTCGACGTCGGCGTGAGCGAGTCCCGTCACCCCGCCGTCGCGGCGCAGGTCCCAGTCGACGCCGGAGCCGCGGATGCTGGCGCCGGACAGCCCGTACGACAGCCCGACCTCGGCCGGCACCACGCCCACGCCCCGCGTGCGGGCCTCGAAGATCTCGTTGCCGAACAGCAACTCCTCGACCTGGTCGCAGAAGCCGCGGATGCGCTCCATGACGGCCTTGGTGTCGGCGATCCAGCCCTTGGGCAGGTCGTCCTTCAGCCCGCCTATCCGGTCGAAGTTGGGGTGGAAGCGCCCGCCGGTGACCGCCTCGATCTGGTCGAGCACGTGCTCGCGATCGCGGAACGCGTAGAAGACGGGCGTGACCGCGCCGAGCTGGGCACCCAGGTCGCCGAGGAACAGCACGATGTTGGCCACCCGGGCCATCTCGAAGAGGATCGTGCGGATGTGGCGGGCCCGAGCCGGCGCCTCGATACCCATGAGCTGCTCGGCAGCGAGTATGAACGGCACCTCGTTGGCGAAGCTGCCGAGCCAGTCGATGCGGTTGATGAGCGTCGTGACCTGGGGGAATGTGCGGACCTCGGCAAGCTTCTCGTAGCCCCGGTGCATGTAGCCGGGCACGACGTCGGCCCACACGACCTGCTCGCCGTCGAGCTTGGCCACCACCCGCAGCGTGCCGTGGGTGGCCGGGTGCTGGGGGCCGATGTTGAGGGTCATGCCCTCGTCGGTCTCGAGCTCGACGTTCACCCGGGCGTCGGCGGCCTGGGCGTCCACGTAGGCACGCTGCTGGCGCTCGGTGACGGTCATGAGCGCAGCTCCTGACCGGCCGACCGTGCGACCGCCAGGGAGCCGGGCGGCGATGGGGTCCGGGGGCGCAGAGCCCCCGAGGAAGCACGGTCACGCCTCGTCCCCGTCCCCGTTGGCAGCGCCCTCGGCGTCCTCGGCGGCGGCCGGCTCCCCGGGCATCGGCTCGACGTCGACGATCCCGGGCCAGGGCTTCACCAACCGGGCCAGCAACGGGAAGTCCTTGCGCAGGGGATGGCCCTCGAACTCGCCCGGGAGGTAGAGGTGCCGCAGGCCCGGGTGGCCGTCGAAGCTGATGCCGAACATCTCCCAGCACTCGCGCTCGTGCCAGTTGGCCCCGCCGTACAGCGGCACCAGGCTGCGGACCCGCAGGTCGTCGCCGGGCAGGTCGGCCTTGAGGATCACGCCGATTTGCTGGCCGCTCCGTCCGCGCACGTTGGCCAGGCGGCAGAACACCTGGAAGCGCGTGTCTCCGCCGGCGACGCCGGTGGCGAAGGAGGCCGACGGATCGAAGGGCTTGATGCCGACGTCCACCGCTGAGTACTCGTAGCGCCCCCAGGGCGAGGGCATCCAGTCGATGGCCGACAGGAAGTCGAAGAAGGTACAGCCCAGCCGGCCCTTGGCCGCCTCGGCGGCATCGAACCAGGAGTCGCGGGCGACCCGCACCCACAGGGTCCGCCCGGGAGCGATGTGGCTGTCGACAACGGCGTCACCCAGGGCCTCGGTGAGGGTGCCGAGCCAGCCGAGGCGCACCTCGTCGACCTCCGGTGACATGTCTTCCGCTCCGGCCGTGCCCTCGGGTTCCGTGGCGGCCTCGTCGGTGGTCGTCGTGTCCGACATCACTGGACCACGAGCGGGTCACCCCGCCACCGCTCGGCCGGATCCTCCCTGCCGATGCGCTGCTGCAGGAGCACGATGCCCTCGAGCAGGGCCTCGGGCCGGGGCGGGCATCCCGGGATGTACACGTCCACGGGCACCACCTGGTCGACGCCCTTGGTGACCGAATAGCTGTCCCAGTAGGGACCGCCGCAGTTGGTGCACGCGCCCATGGAGATGACGTACTTGGGGTCGGGCATCTGCTCGTAGAGGCGCTTGATGGCCGGCACCATCTTGTCGGTGACCGTGCCCGAGATGACCACCACGTCGGCCTGCCGGGGGCTGGCAGGCAGGGGGATGACGCCGAGGCGCATCACGTCGTAGCGGGGCGAGGCGAAGGCGGCGCCCATCTCGATGGCGCAGCAGGCCAGGCCCCACTGGTAGGCCCAAAGGCTGTACTTGCGGGCGGTGTTGAGGAGAGAGGTCAACGGCTTCGGCAGCTTGCCGCTCTCGACGAGGCCCATCAGCGATCCCTCCGGGAGTCGGCGAAGGCGTGTACTGCGCCCGCAAGGGCGTCACCGCGCTTCCCGCTCATGGCGCCTTCGGCGCCGGGCCGCTCGGGCTTCGACGCAGCGCTTCCCGCTCTTGGCGCCTTCGGCGCCGGGCCGCTCGGGCCCTGGGCCCTCGGCTCGAGCCTCGGCCTCGGGATCGTCATCGGCAGCATCAGATCCAGCGGAGGACCTTCTTCTTCCATGCGTAGAGCAGACCGAGCGCGAGGACGACGATGAAGATGCCCATCTCGATGAACCCGAACCAGCCGTACTCCTCGGCTCGGGTGGCGAACGGGAAGATGAACACCGCCTCCACGTCGAACAGTACGAACAGCAGTGCGAAGAGGTAGTAGCGGACCTGGGTCTGGCCCCACATCGAGCCGGCGGGGTCGACGCCGGATTCGTAGTTCATGTACTTCTCAGGCTGCGGGCGAGTGGGTCGAATCAGGCTCCCCAGCCCCATGATCGAGGCCACCAGCGCCACCGCGACGACCAGGAAAACGCCGGCCGTCAGGTACGAACGGAGGAGATCCGACACGTGGCGGGAGCCTAGTGACCGTTTGCACGAGGGGCCAAAGCCGCCCCCACCAGGACTTCCGCCGCTCTACCTGCGGGTTCAGGGCTCAATCGTCACGAGCATCCGTCCACGTAGCGGACGACGTCGTGGGCGCCGACGGTGATCTGATTCACGGTGGATCCGTCGGTCATGTAGGCGATGGCCAGGCCCGTCTCCTGCGCCGCCGGGGCGATGAAGACGTGACCGCCGGGTGTGTACGGGTGGCTGTGGTCCTCGAGGTTCCCGGCGTACGTGGCGAGCACCTGGTCCTGGGGCGCGCCCAGACCGATGCCCCCGTTGCTGGTCCGGGTCGTGGGCAACCCCGAGTCGATGCCGACGGCGACGAGCACGCCGTCCGCCGGATCGGCGACACCCTCGTCGGGCAGCGGGCTGCGGAAGCGGAGCAGGAGGTCGAGTGCGCCGGTGACCCGCGCGTCGTAGCAGTAGCCCCCCGAGCCCTCGAAGGTCGCCTGATCGACGGTGAGGGCGACGCCGGCCGCCTGCAGGTCGCGGAACGACGTGTTGATCCGCAGCGGCCCGACGCCGTCGGGCGCCAGCGGAGCCGAGGCATCGACGGCTCCGGGCGCGGTGGTCGTGGTTGGCGGCGCCGTCGTGGTCGTCGACTGGCCCGAAGCCGCGGGCGCCGATGTGGTGGCGGTGTCGGCGGCATCGTCCGCGCTGGTCTCGTCGTCGGGTTCGTACAAGGCGGCGGCGATCAGCAACGCGGTCACACCTATGGCCATGCCCCAGGCGAGGAAGCGCAGCGGCCGCATGCCGCCCACCCGTGGCCGGGGACCGGCGAGGTGCTCCGCAAGCTTGCGGTCGTCGATGACGGGAGGCGGCTGGGTGATGGGCCTGATGGCGGCGCGGGGCGCGAGGCGGAGCTGGGGCTCGTCGGCCAGGCGACGGTCGAGGTCGTCCCAGAAGCTCGGCGTGTGCTCGGGCGGGGCGAGCTCTCGCAGGGCGACGGTCACGGGGTTCACTCGACCGGTTGCGACCGTCGGACCGGCGGGGTCGATGGGGCCGTGGCCGTCGCCGTCTCCGCTGGTGGCCGGCGGTGTCACGACGCGCCGCCCCCGCCCTCGTCCGAGCCGTTGGTGCTGGCCGCCCCGCTGGACCCGTTCGGGGATCGCGCCGGCGGCGCTCGGGCTCGCGACCTTTGTGTCCGCCGGGTCGGCCGACGTGGCGTCGTCGAGCTCGACCGTCGGTTCCTCGGACGGCGCCTGTGGTTCCTCGGACGGCGCCTGTGGTTCCTTGACGGCGCCTGTGGTTCTTCGGCGGCGTCCGTCTCGTCGGCCTGGGTCTCTGCCGGATCGGGCGGTGGCTCCGCCTCCTCGGTGGGCGGAGGCGCCGCCGCGACGACGTCGGCGAGCTGATGCGTGAACCGGGCCCGGGCGCCGGAAAGCCGCGCCTCCACCACGTCGGGAGTGAGGCCGAGGATGCGGGCTGCCGCCTCGGGAGCGAACCCCTCGCGATCGACCAGGACCAGCGCGATGCGGTCCGCCGGCGCCAAACCCGCCAATGCCTCGATCAGCCGCGTCTGACGCCCGCCCGTCGCGGCGGGCGCGGCCCCGTTGCCGCCTGCGGCCGTGGGCTCCACCGGAGGATCCGCCGCCACATCCACCGGCATCGGTCAACCACATCCACTCGCGTCCACCACATCCACCGCATCGGCTGCTTCCGCCGACATCCACCGCATTCACCGCATCGGCCGCTTCCGCCGCTTCCGCCGCTTCCGCTGCGTCCACCGCATCGGCCGAGTCCGTCGAGTCCGCCGCTTCCGCCGCAGTCCGCCATACCGGCCGCTGTCGGTGGCGCGGCACCAATGCGGGTGCTCTCGCGCCGGAGCCCGTCGATGCAGGCGTTGTAGACCACGCGGTAGAGCCAGGCCGCCGCATCCTCGCGGGGGTCGATGCGGACGACCTCGCGCCACGCCCTGACGTAGGCGACCCGGAGCACGGCGTCTACCCGCGCGGGATCGAGCAACAGTGCGTGGGCGAGACCCCGCAATCGCCAGTCATAGCGGCTCAAGAGCGCGCGAAACGCCCGCCGGTCACCCTGTTGCGACCGTCGCATCAGGCGATTGTCGGTGACGGATGTGTTCCTCGGCATGGCGAATGGCGGCGTTTCCGCTCACTGGCATTCCACCACACCCCCGACCCCCGATTGCGCCACCCCACGGGCCCGAAGGTCATCGGGACCCGTGGCGCCTCGAAACGCCGACCTCGATGGCTCAGCCGAACGTCGCGAGGACCGGAACGGCGTCGCGGGCGAGGTCGGCGATCGAGCCGGGCCAGAGACCGGCGCCGATCGTGACGATCACACACGCGGTCAGGGCGATGGCGGCACCGGCAGGGACGGCTATCCGCGGGGCGCCCGACCCTTCTCCCCCTCCCGTTGCCTCGGCTGGCTCGGACATGTACATGTTGACTGCGATCCGCAGGTAGATGAAGGCGGCGATCACGGTGCTGAGCATGGCCACGGACGCGAGCCAGGTCGACCCCGCGTCGACCGCGGCATTGATCACGTAGAACTTGGCGAAGAAGCCCGACGTGAACGGCACCCCGGCCTGGGCGAACAGGAACAGGGCCAGCACCAGGGCCAGCACCGGACGCGCCCGGGCCAGGCCGCGGTAGTCGTCGAGGCTGTGGTGACTGTCGCCTCGGCGTCCCACCAGCGTGATGATCCCGAAGGTGCCGGCCACCAGGAACACATACGTCGCCAGGTAGAACAGCGCCGCCTCGACCCCCTTGTCGGTGGCGGCCTGCACGCCGACCAATACGAACCCGGCGTGCGAGATGGAGCTGTACGCCATCATGCGCTTGACATCGGTCTGGACGACCGCGAGGACCGCACCGACCAGCATTGTCGCCACGGCGACGCCGGCGATCAGCGGCTGCCAGTCGACCGCGTAGGCGGTGAAGGCAACGTCGAACACACGCATGAGGCCGGCGAAGCCCGCCACCTTCACCCCCGACGCCATCCACGCCACCATCGGAGACGGCGCGCCCTGGTAGACGTCGGGCGTCCAGAAATGGAACGGCACCGCCGCCACCTTGAACCCCAGCCCCACCAGAAGCAGCGCCAGCCCGGCGAGGATCAACCCGTCGTCGGTGAGGGCACTGGTGCTGAACGTCTCGAGGATCGTCACCAGGTTGGTCGTCCCGGTGCCGCCGTAGATCATGGCGATGCCATAGAGGAAGAACGCCGACGAGAACGCGCCGAGGACGAAGTACTTCATGCCCGCTTCCTGTGACGTCACTCGCCGCCGGTGCATCGCGGCCATCACGTAGGCGGCCATCGACAGGACCTCGAGGCCGAGGAAGAGCACGATCAGGTCGTTGGCGTGGGCCATGATCACGCCGCCGGTGGCCGACAGCAGCAACAGCACATAGGCCTCGACGCCCTCCAGCCCCTCGCGCCGCAGGTAGTCGTCGATGAACAGTGCCGCCAGCACCACGGCCGCGCCGAGCAGGAACGTCACGAAGGTGGAGAACCCGTCGACGCCGACCGAGCCGGCGAGCGTCGAGAAGGGTCCCCGCTCGTCGTCGTTGACCTCGAGCCACAGCGGGATGGCGGCGCCAATCGCTCCCAGCGCCACCAGGCAGGTGAAGATGGTGTAGCCGACCGTCGCGCGGCGGCTTCGCACGAACGACGACACCAGCATCAGCGCCAGCGCGCCGCCAACCAGCACCAGCATGGGGGCGACGGCGCCCCAGTCGACACCGGGCCGCTCGATCGGAACCGGATCGACCGGCAGGGGCTGGCTCAGCGATCCCAGGATGCCGATCACCCGCCGGCCTCCTCGTCCCTGGCCTCATCGCCGGCGGACACGGCCGGTCCCTCGGTCGCGACCGGCGGCTCGGTGTAGTCGCTGTTGGCCTCGACGTGGTCGATCAGGCGGTCAACGGAGGGTTGCATCCGTTCCAGCACCGGCTTCGGATAGATGCCCAGGAAAACGATCAGCGCCAGGAGTGGCGCCATCACCAGTCCCTCGCGCCAGTTCATCTCCGGGAAGTGGCGGTTGTCGTCGTCCGGTTCGCCGTGGAACACGCGCTGGTACGCCCACAGCAGGTACAGGGCGGCGAGGATGACGCCTGTGGTGGCGACGACGGCCCACCATCGCCGGGTGAGGAACGAGCCGACCAGCACCAGGAACTCGCCCACGAACCCGTTGAGCCCCGGCAGCCCGATCGACGACATCATCACCACCGTGAAGACCGCGGCGAAGATCGGTGCCGCCTTCTGCAACCCCTTGAGGGCGACGATCTCGCGGGTGTGCCGCCGCTCGGAGATCATGCCGACCAGCAGGAACAAGGCGCCGGTCGAGAGCCCGTGGTTGACGCTCTGGATCAGGCCGCCCTGCAGCCCCTGGGTGGTGATGGCGAAGGTGCCGAGCACGATGAAGCCGAGGTGGGCCACCGACGAGTAGGCCACCAGCCGCTTCAGATCCCGCTGCATGGTGGCGACGATGGCGCCGTAGACGATGCCGATCACCCCCAGCGTCACGAGCGCCGGCGCGAAGAAGGACGCGGCATCGGGGAACAGGTAGAGCCCGAAGCGCAGCAAGCCGTAGGTGCCCAGCTTCAACAGCACCCCGGCCAGGATCACCGATCCCGCCGTGGGTGCCTCGGTGTGCGCGTCGGGAAGCCAGGTGTGGAGCGGGAACAGCGGCACCTTGACCGCGAACGCCAGGGCGAAGGCCAGGAAGAGCCAACGGGCCGCCGTCCAATCGAACGGGTTGGCGCCGCTGGAGTCGTCGGTCACGGTCCGGCCCTCGGCGATCTCGACCAGGTCGAAGCTCAGCGGCACGTCGGCCTGCAGCTCGTCGACCCGTTGCTGCACGGCCGGCGGGACCGCCTGCTGGTCCCCCTGCTCGGCCAGCAGCTCGGCGGCCTCGGCGCGGTTCTGGTCCTCGACAGCGTCGCGGTTGAGGTAGGCGAGGGCGACGATGCCGACGAGCATCAACGCCGATCCGAACATCGTGAACAGGAAGAACTTGACGGCGGCGTACACCCGCCGCGCGTAGCCCCAGCCGCCGATGAGGAAGTACATCGGCACCAGCACGATCTCGAACATCACGAAGAACAGGAAGAGATCGAGCGCCACGAACACGCCCAGGCAGCCGGCCTCGAGCAGCAGCAGCCACGCGTAATAGGGCTTGGCGTCGTGCGACGGTGTCGACCCCAGCAGCGCGAGCGGGAACAGCACCCCCGTGAGCACGACGAGGAACAGCGAGATGCCGTCGACCCCCAGGTGCCAGGAGATCCCGAAGTCGGCGACCCAGGAGCGGTTGGTCTCGAACTGCATCCCGGCGTCGTTCTTGTCGAACGCCGCCAGCACGTAAATCGCCAGCGCCCCGGCGCCCGACGAGAACAGCAGCGCCACCCCCCGGTGCAGCTCGGCCCGGGCGCGGGGGATCAAGGCAACCGCCACCGCGCCCACCGCCGGCACCAACACCAGGGCGGTCAGGACCGGAAAGTTGGGCGCCCCCTCCTGGGCGAACACCATCGGGCCCATCAGAACGTCACCCTCGTGATGAAGTAGCCGAGGACGACCACCACGCCGATGGTCACGCCCAAGGCATACGAGCGGATGAATCCCGACTGCACGGACCGCAGTCGTCCGCCGAGGTCACGGACCACCGCGGCCACCCCGTTCACCGCGCCGTCGATGACGTGGGCGTCGAACCAGGCGATGGCGTCGAACGACTTGCGGCCGGGCCCGCCCATGAACGCGGTCACCTCCTCGTCGTAGTACCAGGCGTGCGCCAGCACCTCGGGCTCGATCGCTCGCACCCGGTGACGCAGGTAGACGGCCGCGGCCACGGCAATGCCGACCAGCCCCGCTCCGATCGCGAGCGCTGCCAAGGCGACCTTGGCGCCGGTGGACACGGCGATCTCCGCCTCGTTCACGCCCAACACCGGATGGAGGAAGTCCTCGAGGAAGTCGACTCTGTCGCTGAACGGCAGGTTGATCACACCTCCGATGATCGAGAGCACCGCGAGCGCGACCAGGGGGGCGGTCATGAGCCAGGGGGACTCGTGGGGTTCGCCGGGTGCGTGCTGATCGGCCTCCACATCCAGCTCGTTGGCCGCGGCCCCGACACTTGCCGGCCTCGGTGCGGGCTCGTCGCGCCAGCGGGGCTCGCCGAAGAACACCATGAAGACCTGGCGGCTCATGTAGTAGCCCGTGAGCAGCGCGGTCACGAGCCCGATGGCCCAGAGGGCCTTTCCACCGGCGCCGCCGCTTCCCCAGGCGAACAACAGGATGTCGTCCTTCGACCAGAAGCCCGCGAACGGCGGCACGCCGGCGATCGCCAGCCAGCCGACGATGAAGGTGGCCGCCGTCAGCGGCATGAACTTGCGCAGCCCGCCCATGCGGCGCATGTCCTGTTCGCCGTCCATCCCGTGGATCACCGAGCCGGCGCCGAGGAACAGCAAGGCCTTGAAGAACGCGTGGGCGATCATGTGGAAGATGGCAGCCACATAGGCGCCGACTCCGACGGCGAGGAACATGTAGCCGAGCTGGCTCACCGTCGAGTAAGCGAGCACCTTCTTGATGTCGTTCTGGGCGACGGCGATGGTGGCGGCCACGAACGCTGTGATCACCCCGATCCACGCGATCACGTCGGGCACCCAGTCGTAGCCGGCGCCCAGGATCGGATTGACCCGGGTCATGAGGAACACGCCGGCGGTGACCATGGTGGCGGCGTGGATGAGGGCCGACACCGGCGTGGGACCGGCCATGGCGTCGGGCAGCCAGATGTACAGCGGGATCTGCGCCGACTTGCCGACGGCGCCGAGGAACAACAGCAATCCGATCGCCGTCGCCGTGACCGGCGCGATGGTCGGGACATCGGCGAACAGCGCCTCGTAATTGAGCGTCCCCACCGTGGCGAAGGCCAGGAACATCGCCAGCAAGAAGCCCCAGTCCCCGATGCGGTTGGCGATGAAGGCCTTCTTGCCGGCGGTGGCGTTGGCGTCGGACGAGAACCAGAACGAGATCAGCCAGTAGGAGCAGGCGCCGACGCCTTCCCACCCCAGGAATGTGACCAACAGGTTGCTGCCCAGCACCAGCATGAGCATCGAGAAGACGAACAGATTCATGTATACGAAGAACCTGGAGAAGTCCGCGTCGCCGTGCATGTAGCCGATCGCGTACAGGTGGATGAGGGCGCTGACCCCGGTGACGAACAGCGCCATGGTGATCGACAGCGGGTCGGCCAGGAACCCGATGTCGACCCGCAGCCCGCCCGACGGCACCCATTCGAACAGCGTCTGGGTGAACTGGCGGCCCTCCTCGTTCTCGCCCACCAGGCCGGCGAACACCACCACCGAGGCGACGAAGCTGCCGGCGCACATGAGCGTCGCGACCCAGCCGGCGGCGGGCTCGCCCAGGCGCCTTCCGGCGAACAGCAGGATCAGGAAGCCGGCCAGCGGCAGCGCGGGGATCAACCAGACGGCGTCGAGCACGGCGGGTTCAACCCTCCAATATCGCGACGTCGTCGGCGGTGGCGCCCGGTCGCTTGCGCAGCAGGGCGACGATGATGGCCAGTCCCACCACGACCTCGGCGGCGGCCACCACGAGAACGAACACCACGATCGACTGTCCCCCTGTGTCGCGCACCATGCGCGAGAAAGTGACGAAGGTGAGGGTCACGGCGTTCAGCATCAGCTCGATGCACATGAACATCACCAGTGGATTGCGGCGGATCAGCAGCCCGAAGGTGCCGATCGAGAACAGCGCCGCGCCGAGGACCAGATACCACGCAGGCGTGACCTCGATGGCGGCGATCAAGACGTCACCCCCTCGGCCGGAGCGGGCTCGGCCGCGGGCTCGACGTCGTCCGCGGTGGCGCCGTTGCGCGCGCCGTCGGTGTGGGCGGCGCGCGCCTCGGCCCTGGCGATCCGCTCGGTGATCTCGGCCTCGCGCTCGGCCTGGCCTGGATCGACGATCTCGTCCTCCCGCCGCACGCGCCGGGCGAGCAGCACGGCGCCCACCACCGCGATCACCAGCAGGACGGACGTGATCTCGAAGGCGTACAGGTAACGGGTGAACAGCGCCTCCCCCAGCTGGTTGATGTCGGGAACGGCCTCGTCGACCTCGCCTACCGCCCCCGTCGCCTCCCACCCCGTGCTGGCAAGGGTGGCCAGCACCATGCCCAGGACCCCCGCGGCCACCACGGCGGCCGTCACGCGCTGACCGCCGCCCAGCGGCTCCACACGCAGGTTGTCGGCCCGGTCGACACCCAACAGCATGATCACGAACAGGAACAGGACGACGATGGCGCCGGCGTAGACGATGACCTGCACCGCGGCCAGGAAGTTGGCCTCCTGTGCAACGAACAGCACGGCGATGCCGAACAGCGTCCCCACGAGGGACAGCGCGGCGTGCACCGGATTGCTGCTGGCGACGACGCCAATCGCCCCGGCAACGCAGGCGGCGCCCGCGACCGCGAACACGACGAGCTCGATCACCGCGAGCCCTCGCCGTGCGCGTCACCCTCGCCGTGCGCGTCACCCTCGCCGTGCGCGTCAGCCTCCGCCCGCTCGTGGCCTTCGGCAGCCTCGCCGACGTGGCCCAGGTCCTCGATGGGCGTGTCGACCGGATGGCCGCCCGGCTCGCCCGGGTGGCTGAGGATCACGTCGGCCTCGTGGGTGTCGGCCTCGCTCTCCGGTAGTGACTGGCCCACCTCCGGGGGGCGGACGCCGAAGCCGAGCTCGCCCGACCAGGCGACCCGGCCCTCGTAGGCCGCCGCTCCCGACGGGGACGTGGCCCGCACCCAGGCCGAGGTGTGGGGCACGACCTCGTCGGCGTCCGTCCAGTCCTCCCAGGGGAGCTGCCGCGGCTTGCCGTCGTCGTCGACCAACAGCTCGGCCCTGGTGTAGATGGCGTCCTGGCGGTTGCTGAAGCTGAACTCGAACAGCTTCGTCTCGGTGATCGCCTCGGTGGGGCACGCCTCCACGCACAGGTCGCAGTGGATGCAGCGCAGGTAGTTGATCTCGTAGATGTAGCCGTAGCGCTCACCGGGCGAGACGGGATCCTCCGGCGGGTTGTCGGCGCCGCGCACGTAGATGCAGCGGGCGGGGCACACACCGGCGCACAGCTCGCACCCGATGCACTTCTCCATGCCGTCCTCGTAGCGATTGAGGACGTGCCGCCCGTGGAGGCGGATGGGTTTGACGCGCTTGCCGCCTTTGTCCTTCACGTAGTCCTTGGTGAGCCGCTCCTCGAACAGCTTGTGGAATGTGACCTTGAACCCGTCGAGGAAGCCCACTAGCGCTGCCTCCCGTCGCTGGCCGGCGAGACATGTGCGGCAGTCACGGCACGCAGCACTAGACGATCACTTCTTCGGAGGTGGACTCTTGGCGGCGCTGGGCGATCGAGACGGCGCCCGCAAGCCCCATGTAGCCCACCACCAGCACGACGAACGACACGCCCACCACCGCAACCATGTTCCAGTCGGCGTCGCGGCCGATGTTGATGGCCCCGAGCAACAACACCCAGCCAAGCGCCAGCGGGATGAGTGACTTCCAGCCCAGGTTCATGAGCTGGTCGTAGCGGAAGCGCGGCAGCGTGGCACGGATCCACACCTGCACGAACAGGAACACGAGCAGCTTCACGGAGAACCAGATCAACCCCCACAGCCAGTGCGGCAGCACGTCGAACGTCGGTCCGGCGGGGCCGCCGAAGAACAGCACGACCATGATTGCCGACATGGTGATCGTGTTCATGAACTCGGCCAGGTAGAAGAGCGCGAAGCGGAACGACGAGTACTCGGTGTGGTAGCCACCAACCAGCTCCTGCTCGGCCTCCACCAGGTCGAAAGGGGGTCGGTTGAGCTCGGCGGTGCCGGCGATGAAGAAGATCACGAATGGCACGAGCCCGGTGGCGATGACGTTCCAATGGGGGAACGGGATGGCGCCGAACAGGTCGTAGCCGTTGCCCGCCTGCGTCGCCACGATCTCGTGGGTCGACAGCGACCCCGCCAGCATGACCACGGTCACCGTGGCCAGGCCGAGGGCCGCCTCGTAGCTGACCATCTGGGCGGCGCCCCGTACCGACCCGAGAAGTGGGTACTTGGACCCCGACGACCAGCCCGCCAGCATCACGCCGTAGACGGCGACCGACGACATGGCCAGGATCAGCAGCACCCCCACCGGCGGGTCGGCCAATTGCAGGTAGGTATCGTGCCCGAACAGCCGGACTACGCCCTCCCGGTCGCCGTCGAAGGCGCCGGCGATGGGGATCACGCAGAACGTGACGAACGCCGGCACCGCCGACAGGAACGGCGCCAGGATGAACACCCGGCGGTCGGCCTTCTCGGGGATGTTGTCCTCCTTGAGGATCAGCTTCATCCCGTCGGCCAACGTCTGGAGCATCCCCCACGGCCCGGCCTTGTTGGGACCGATGCGATTCTGGAGGTCGCCGAGGACCTTGCGCTCGAACCAGATCATCAGGACGACGGAGCCGAGCAGCAGGCCGAACGCCACCAGCGTCTTGAGCACGACGATCAGGAACACGGCGAGCCCGATGTCGCCGTCCAACAGCGGGTCGAGGCCGATCACGGACGTTCCACCCGCACGTCGGTGACCGGAGCGTTGGCGTCGATCAGGACGTTGGCGCGGCCGCCGGCCTTGTTGGCGTCGAGCACCGCGACGCCGCGGGGCACGCCGGCGTCGGGCCGGGTGGAAACGGTCACGTGGCCCCGGCTCGAGGTGACCCGCACGTCGTCGCCGGAGACGATGCCGAGCCGGTCGAAGTCCTGGGGATGCAGCCGCAGCGTCGCCGGCTCGGCCAGGTCGGCCAGCGACGGCGACTGGTGCACGAGCGTGCCCCGGTCGTAGAGCTTCCGCCTGACGACCAGCCGCAGCGAATAGGCGTCGAGCAGCGGCGGATCGATCACCCGCCAGTCCGCCACGGGGATGTCGGGCGGGGGCGCCGACGAGCGTCCCTCGGCTCCGGCCGCGGGATCGGTGCCCCCGACAACCTGCTTCCGCGTCAGGTTCGCCCGCCGTCTCGCCGTTGCTCCGCGACGGCAGGGACACCAGCACGCCGTCCGCACCGCTGGGAGCCGCGAGGTCGTGAAGCAGCCCCGCGAATGCGGGGGCGATCGTCTCGATCTCCTCGCCGATCTGCCGGATCGACTCGAGCCCGAGGTCGGCGCCCAGCCGGAAGGCGAGGTCGGCGGCGATTGCCCAGTCGGGCTGGGCGGTACCGGGGGGTGTGACCATCTGGGCGAGAGTCGAGACGCGACCCTCGAGGTTGGTGGTGGTGCCGTCTACCTCGGCGTAGCCGGCGGCAGGCATGACCACGTCGGCCTGCCTGACCGACTCGGTGAGGAACTGGTCGCAGGCGATCACGATCCGGGCCCCGGCCATACCGCGCTCCGCCAGATCACGGTCCGGAAAGTCTGCCAGCGGGTCCGCGCCGAGCAACACCAGCGTGTCGATCTTGCCCTCCGACGACGCCCGCAGGATCCCGCCGGCGTCGAGTCCCTTGGCCTCCGGGACGGTCGGCCACTGGCCGCCGAACCAGCCGCGACCGGCTTGGAGCGTGACCCGGCCCGGCAGGACACCGGGCGTCATGCCCAGCTCGAGGGCACCGCGCACGTTGGCCCGCCGCAGCGCCGACAGGAACCGCACCTGAGGATGCGCCTCGTGGATGACCTTGGCGGCGGTGGCGATGGACCTGGCGCCCTCGGCCAGGTTGGCCCGACCGAGCACGACCGTGACCGGCCGGTCGGCCAGCAGCGACGCCGCCGCCGCGATGGCCTCGGGCGCCACGCCGGCCACCTCTTCCTCGGCTTCGCCGGCCAACAGGGCCCGGATCAGGGGCAGCGCGTGCCCGGGGCGGTAACGCAGCGAGTGGGCGGCCAGGCTGGTGGTGCCGGTCTCCGTCGCGGCCAGCTCCACGATCTTGACGTCGTCGTTGAGCACCGCGTGTCGCAGCCGCAGGAACAGCACCGGCAGCTCTTCCTTGGGGTCCGGCCCCAGCAGCAGCACCGCACCGCCGGCCCGGCAGGCGTCGCCGATGGTGGCCGGGGGCAGCCCGAGCACCGCCTCGCCCGGCAGGCCGTCACCCAGCTGGGCGTCGACGTTGTCCGACCCGATGATGCCCTTGGTCAGCTTCACCCAGGCGTAGGCGTCCTCGTTCGTGAGCCGCGCGCCGCCGAGCACCGCGAACCCTTCGGGCCCGCTCCGCTCCAGTCCCTCCTGGATCGATGCCGCAGCCCGCCGGAGTGCGTCGTTCCACGTGGCGGGCTTGAGCAACAGGCCCTCGTCCCGCACCAGCGGGCTCTTGAGCCGGTCCGGCGAGCTGACCGCCTCGAAGTCGAAGCGACCCTTGTCGCACAGCCACCCCCAGTTGACGGCGTCGACGTCGACCCCCAGGTAGCGCACGACCTGGTTGCGGCTCGACTGGATCACCACGCGGCAGCCGACCGAGCAGCTGGTGCATGTCGACTCGACCTCCTCGAGGTCCCACGGCCGGGCCTTGAAGCGGTAGGGCGTGGCGGTGAGCGCCCCCACCGGGCAGATCTGCACGGTGTTGCCGCTGAAGTAGCTGGAGAAGGGCTCTCCCGGGAAGGTGTTGACCTGGGTCTCATTGCCCCGGTCGAGGAAGCTGATCAGCGGGTCGCCGGCCACCTCGGAGGCGAAACGGGTGCACCGGTCGCACAGGATGCAGCGCTCGCGGTCGAGCAGCACCAGATCGCTGACCGGGATGGGCTTCTCGAAGTGGCGCTTCTCCTCGACGAAGCGGCTCTCGCCCGGCCCGTGCGACATGGTCTGGTCCTGCAGGGGGCACTCGCCGCCCTTGTCGCACACCGGGCAGTCGAGCGGGTGGTTGATCAACAGGAACTCGAGCACGCCCTCCTGTGCCTTCCGCGTGGCCGGAGACCCCGTGGAGACGGTCATGCCGTCGGAGCACTCGATCATGCACGAGGGCTGGAGGGCGGGGCCGCGGCCCGTGTCGATGTCGACGATGCACATGCGGCACATCCCCACCGACCGCATGCGGGGGTGGTAGCAGAACCGGGGGATGTAGATGCCGTTGCGCTCGGCGGCGTCGATCACCAGCTCGCCCTTGGCGGCGGTGACGGTGCGGCCGTCGATGGTGACGCTGACGGAGGGCGGCGCCGTGCGTGCGGCGTCGGTGGTGTCCGTCACTGGGATGCCTCGACGGCCGGGGGCTTCGACAGGTACGCCTTGCCCTGGACCGGGACCGTGATCTCCCCGCCGCCGCAGTAGGCGAAGAACTCGTCGCTGAAGCGCATCACCGCCGAGGCGATGGGCGACACCGCGGAGGGGCCCAGCGGGCAGATGGTGGTCTGCTTGGGCGGCCAGGTGATCTGCGGGCTGATGTTGTCGCAGATGTCGAGCAGCTTGTCGACGTCGCTGGGCCGCCCGTAGCCGTCGAGCATGCGGCGCAGGATCCGCTCCAGCCAGGTGGCGCCCTCGCGGCACGGTGTGCACTTGCCGCACGACTCCCGGGCGAAGAACCGCACTATGCGCCACGCTGCCTTGACGACGTCGGTGGTCTCGTCCATCACCACGATGGCGCCGGAGCCGAGCATCGACCCGGCGGCGCCCACCGCGCCGGTCTCGAGCGGCAGGTCGAGGTGCTCCTCGAAGAACCATGGCGCCGACACCCCGCCGGGGATGAACGCCTTGAGCCGGTTGTCGTGGCGGATGCCGTCGCCGTAGTGCTCGCCGTAGAGCAGGTCCCGGAATGTCGTGGTCCCGAACTCGACCTCGTAAACCCCGGGCCGGTTGACGTGCCCCGACACCGTGAACAACCTGGTTCCGAGGCTCTTCTCGACGCCGAGCGCGGCGAAGGCCGCGCCGCCGTTGTTGACGATCCACGGCAGGTTGCCCAGCGTCTCGATGTTGTTGACGACGGTCGGCTGCATGTAGAGGCCCTTGGCGGCCGGGAAGTACGGCGGCTTGAGGCGTGGCACGCCGCGGTAGCCCTCGAGCGACTCGATCAGGGCCGTCTCCTCGCCCACGATGTAGGCGCCGGCGCCCCAGTGCAGGATCACGTCGACGGAGAAGTCCTCGTTGCCCAGGATGTTCCGACCGATGTACCCGGCGGCATAGGCGTCGTTGAGCGCCTGGGCGATGCGTTCCTGCGCCAGCGCCATCTCGCCGCGCACGTAGAGGAAGGCCTGAGTGGCGCCGATGGCGTAGCAGGTGATGAGCGCGCCCTCGATGAGGAGGTGGGGGTCGCGCTCCATGATGATGCGGTCCTTGTAGGTGCCCGGCTCGGACTCGTCGCCGTTGACCACCAGGTAGCGGGGGAACACGCCCGGCGGGACGAAGCCCCACTTCACGCCCGCGGGGAAGCCCGCACCGCCGCGACCCAGCAGGCTCGCGGCCTTGACCTCCTCGGTGACCTCGTCGGGGGTCATGGCGGACAGCGCGCGCTCGAGCCCCTCGTAGCCCCCGGTGTCGAGATAGCGCTCGAGCGTGTGTCCGTCGGCGAGGTCCCACCGGGTGCGGAGGATGCTGGGGACGTTCTTGGCGTTGGCGTCAGCGCTGGCGTTCATCGCACGGCTTCCGTCGATGTCCGGGATCGACCCGAGGGAATGAGGTCCCTCCGACCGCAGGCGAGGCCACGGGTTCCGGCTCCGGAACCTATGGCCTCGGGCTGGGTTGGTTGGAACCTATGACCTCGGGTCACGACGATTTCCCGCCGTCGCCGTCGCCGTTGCCGTTGGCCTTGCCCTTGCTATCGCCGTTGCCGTTGGCCTTGCGGTTGCGGGCCAGCCACGGCGGTTCCACGTTGCGGTCCGGCAGCGCGTTGCCCGCCCGGTTCTCCGGCAGCTGCTGGCGGACCCGGCTCAGCGTCCCGTGGCGGGGGACCTCGTGCGCCAGCTTGCCCGCGCGGAGGTCGTCGAGCAGCTCGTCGACCTCGTCGAGCTCGACTCGGTGGAAGTAGCGGTAGTTCACCTGCATGCACGGGGCCTCGCTGCACGCCGCGATGCACTCGACGTCCTCGAGCGTGAACTTGCCGTCGGGCGTGGTGCTACCGGCCTTGACGCCGAGCCGGTGCTCGAGGTGGTGCAGCAGCTCCTCACCGCCGAGCAGCAGGCAGGAGATGTTGGTGCACACGGTGACCATGTAGTCGCCCACCGGCTCGCGCTTGAACATCTCGTAGAACGACGCGGCGCCCAGCACCTCGGCCGGGGTCACCTCCACCAGCTCGGCGATGTGCCGCATCGCCTCCTCGGTGAGGTAGCCGTCCTGTTCCTGCGCCAGATGCAGCAGCGGGATCATCGCGGATCGCGGGCGGGGGTAGCGGGCGATGATGTCGTCGGCCAGGGCGGTGTTGTCCGAGGTGAACCGCGGCATCAGCGATCCACCTCCCCCAGGATCGGGTCGACGGAGGACGTGACCGCCACGGCGTCGGCGATCAAGCCGCCGCGCAGCATGTGAGGCAGCGCCTGGATGTTGATGAACGACGGCCCCCGGATGTGCATGCGGTACGGGACGGCGCTGCCGTCGGACACCATGTAGCAGCCCAGCTCGCCCCTCGGGCTCTCGACGACGCAATAGACCTCGCCCTCGGGCACCTTGAAGCCCTCGGTAAAGATCTTGAAGTGGTGGATCAGCGCCTCCATGGACTCGTCGATTCGGGCGCGAGGCGGGGGCGTGACCTTGCGATCCTGGATGCGGTAGTCGCCCATCGGGAGTGCGTCGAGGATCTGGCGCACGATCGCCATCGACTCCCGCACCTCGTTGAGGCGGATGGCGTAGCGGTCGAAGGCGTCGCCGTAGCTGCCCACGACCGCGGCAAACTCGACCTGGTCGTAGAACAGGTAGGGCATGTCCTTGCGCAGGTCCCAGGGAACTCCAGTGGACCGCAGGATCGGCCCGGTGACGCCCAGGGCGATGGCCTCGTCGGCGGTGATCACGCCCACGCCCTGCAGGCGGGCGCGCCAGATCGGCTGGCCGGTGAGCAGCTCGTCGTACTCGTCGAGCCGGGGGGCGCACAGGTCGAGCACCCGCAGCACGCCGTCGCGCCAGCCGTCCGGCAGGTCGGCGGCCACACCGCCGGGGCGGATGTAGTTGTGGTTCATCCGCAGCCCGGTGATCATCTCCAGCAGCCGCAGCGTCTCTTCCCGCTCCCGCCAGCCGAACAGCATCATCGATATCGCGGCCAGGTCCAGGCCGTTGGTGGCGAGCCACAGGAGGTGCGACGACATGCGGTTGATCTCGCACAGCAGCATGCGGATCCACTGGGCCCGGGGCGGGATGCCCTCGTCGATGCCGAGCAGCGTCTCCGTGGCGAGGGAGAACACCA
The DNA here is from genome assembly GCA_963813485.1 of uncultured bacterium. Lineage (GTDB taxonomy): Bacteria > Actinomycetota > Acidimicrobiia > Acidimicrobiales > VFJN01 > DASQUK01. The sequence goes on along the minus strand of CAWEZE010000030.1, from coordinate 10,995 downwards.
GCTCGTTGAAGAGCGGCGCCGCATAGTCCATGCGGGTCACGTTGGTGGGGCCCTGCAGGTAGGTGAGCGTCTCCCCCGTCTTCTCCATGCCGGTGTGCAGGTAGCCGACGACCGGCTTGCTCCGCAGCACCGTCTCGCCGTCGAGCTCGAGCATGAGCCGGAGGACGCCATGCGTCGACGGGTGCTGCGGGCCCATGTTGAGGATCATCGTCTCGTCCTCGGAGGGCTCCTCGTCGGCCATGGCCGCCACCTCGGCCTCCGACATCCGCAGCACAGAGCCGACCTCGCGCATCAGCTCGGCGGCCCCGCCGCCCTTGCGGGGGGCGAGCTCCTGGGACCCCTCGGACGTGCGGGCGGTGGCGTCGGTGGAGATGCTTGTCACGCCATCACCTCCGCATCACCTGGCGTCCTGCACGCCCTTGAACTGCACGGGGATCCCACCCACGGGGTGGTCCTTGCGCAGGGGAAAGCCGTCCCAGTCCTCCGGCATGAGGATGCGGGTCAGGTCGGGATGGCCCGTGAACTCGATGCCGTACATGTCGTACACCTCGCGCTCGAGCGCTTCGGTGCCGGGGTGCACCTCGAACAGCGACGGACACTTGGGGTCGTCGGCGGGCACCTGGACCCGCAGACGCAGCCGCTCCGGCTTGTCCAGGGACAGCAGCCCGACCACCACTTCGAACCGTTGGGGTTCGACGTCCGGGGGTAGATGACGTGGCGCCTCGTAGGCCAGATAGTCGACGGCGGTGACGTCGACGCAGACCCGGAAGCCCTCGTCGTCGCGCAGCATGAGGACGAGGTCGACCAATCCGTCGCGGGACGGGTGCAGCACCGGCTGACCCCTGCTGTGGGTGACCGGGAGGCCGTAGCGGGTCTCGGGCTCGAAGGTCGCGGCCGCCCCGGTCTCGTCCGCGACCGACTCTTCCTCGAACCCTGACGTCGCATGGGTGTCGGACATGGGACCGCCTCAGCGCCCCCCGCCAACGGGAGCCGCAGTGACGGTCTCGGGCTGGCCATCGCGCTGCTCGACGACCAGGCCGGCACCAGTGCCCGGGCGAGTCTCGCGGCGGCGCAGCAGTTCGCCGTTCTGGATCTGCTCGTGGATGGTGTTGATGGCGTGGATCAGCGTCTCGGGACCGGGCGGGCAGCCGGGCGCATAGACGTCGACGGGCACGATCTGGTCGACACCCTGGACCAAGGCGTAGTTGTTGAACATCCCACCCGTGCTGGCGCACACGCCCATCGACAGCACCCACTTGGGCTCCATCATCTGGTCGTAGACCTGGCGCAGCACGGGGGCCATCTTCTGCGACAGGCGGCCGGCCACGATCATGAGGTCGCTCTGGCGAGGCGAGGCGCGGAACACCTCCATGCCGAAGCGGCCGAGGTCGTAGTGGGCGGCGCCGGCGGCCATCATCTCCAACGCGCAGCACGCCAACCCGAACGTCACGCCCCAGAACGAGCGCCGGCGCGACCAGTTGACCAGATCCTCGATCTTGGCGGTGAAGACGTTGTGGTCGAGGCCCTCGAGTCCCCGCTTCATGTCCCAGCCCACTAGGCGACCTCCTCGCGCTCGGGCGACATGTCATCCGCTCCCTCGGCCGCTCGGGCCGGCGCCGGCTCGGCCGGCAACATGTCGTCCGGTCCGGCCGGGTCTCGGGGCGGCCGTCGAGGCCGACCCGGCGAATGGTCGTGCGGGTCGTCCGCTCGGCCGAGACGATGGGGGAGGCCTGGCGGGCCCGGTTCAGCGGACCCCAGTCGAGCGCGCCGTTGCTGATCAGGTAGACGAAGCTCACGAACACGGCCGCCGAGAACAGCACGACCTCGACCAACCCGAATGCGCCCAAGTTCCGGTAGATGACGGCCCACGGGTACAGGAGGATGATCTCCACGTCGAACACGATGAAGATCATCGCCACCAGGTAGAACCGCACCGGGAAGCGCTCGGGCGGCTCGCGCGTGGGGAGGATGCCGGACTCGTAGGGCGCGCGTTTCGCGGCGCTCGGGCGGCGTGGAGCCAGCAGCCGCGACATCATCAGGCTGATCGCCGCGAACGCCGCGGCGAGAACCGCCATGGCGACGACGGGCAGATACTGGCCCATGGGACTACCCCCCTCCGGTTGGGGCTGGCAGCGGCGCCGAGCGGTGCTCGGCGACCACGCGATCGCGCGCGTGAAGCATTGCGCACAACAGCCCGAACATCAGCCCCGAACCGAGCGTGATGAGCGCGGGGACCAGGCGGCGCTGACCGAGGTCGCGCACCATCACGATCGAGATCACCTCGGCGTTGGGGTCGGCCTCGGGCGGGGGCGGAGCCTGCCCGACCACCTCCTCCTGCGGGATCGCCGGCTGGATCTGGACGATGGCGTAGTGGGGCGGGCTGGTGATGCGCAGGGTGTTGGTGATCCGATTGGTCACCCGGTCCCACACGCCGTCGCTCTCGCGTTCGGGCTTGCCCCCGGTCTCGAACGCGTAGAGGTGCACGTAACTGGTGGTCTCCTCCAGGCCGGGGATCACGCCCTCCGTCAGCGTGGCGTCCGCGGTCGACTGCGCCTCGGCCCGGGACGCGTCGGAGGCCGCCAACAGCGTCCACTCGTTGAGCTGGTCCGCGAACTGCTCGTTGATCTCGGCGATCTCCGCGTCGGTGGCGTCGTTGACCTCCTCGGTGGGGGGCAGGCCCGAGGGGTCGAGATCGTGGGCGTCGCTGAGCAGCGCCTGGGAGAGGTCGCCGTGGTTGATCTCCTCGACCTCCCAAGCCGGGATGCGCCCGATCGGTCCCTGACCCGGCGGGTAGAGCCACCAGACCATGCCGTGGATCGTCATCCAGCCGAACAGTGCCGTGAGGATCACCAGGAACCCGAGCCGCTGGGCGAGGTTGGTGGCCAGCACCAGGTAGACGCCGCCGCCCAGCACGATGACGCCCGTCAGTACGGCGAGGATGCCCCGGATCGTGGGATCCCAGGCGATCCCGGCGACGATGGTGGGCAGCAGCGTCACCGTCAGCCCTCCCCGCCGGACGCCGCGGACGAGTCCGACAACCCCGGCCGCGGAGCGTTGGTCGTGGTCTCGGCGGGAGGCAGGCTGGCCTCGTAGCGGGCGATGGCCTCGATCATGTCCTGGGTCATCATCCCGTCGTTCTCCACGTTCTCGGTGTTGGGGTTGTCACCGAAACCGGGCATCTTGCCGCTGCCGATGCCGTTGTTGCCGTACGCCTCGCCGTCGACGCTGCCGGTGCTGACGAACAGCGCCAGCTCCTCGACCGAGGCGAACTGCCGGTCGACGAGCCCGCCCGTGAGGTTGGGGCCGAGGGCGCCGCTGCCGTCGGGGAAACCGGCGTAGGCGCTCAGGTCGGCGTCGGGGGGCTCGACGCTGTCGGGGATGATCGACCAGCCCCGCGTGTGGCAGCGGGCGCAGGCGTAGGCGCCGCCGGCCACCTCGAGGTTGAACAGCGCCTTCCCAGTCTCGGGGTCCTGGTAGTCGATCTGGGCCAAGGCCGCGTCGATGGCGGCGTCGTCGGTCTCGCCCTGCTGGAGCAGGCCGAGCTCCTCGGCCAGGGCGACCTGGGCCTGACGCTGCGCCTCCTCGGGCGACAGCTGGATGGACTCGAGGTACGCGACCACGTCGGAGATCTGCTGCTCGTTGAGCGGGCCCTTGTTGACCGCCGCGCCCCAGCCCGGCATGGGCGAGAAGGGGCGGCCGTAGTTGATGACGAACGTGACCTCGTCCTTGCTGTAGCGGAGCAGCACCGTGTTGAGCGCCGGCGCCCGCCAGTTGACCTGGGCCACGAACTGGTTATCGGCATCGGTGATGGTGAAGGGCGCCTGCCCGCCGGTCCCGTCGGGCCCGTGGCAGTTCTCGCACTGGGAGCCCTCGGTGTACGTCCGCTCGCCGCGGCTGACGAACTTGCGCTGGAACCCCTCGACCGCCCCCGACTGTCGGCTCGGCTCGTTCAGCCAGTAGAGCGGCAGACCGACGCCGACGATGATCAGCGCGATCAGCGCCCAACGCAGGGTGCGATCGAGCTTGCTGGTCTCGAGCTGCTCGTCGTCGAGGTAGGGCTTGCGGTTGGGCGCCAGCTCGATCTCGGAGCCGGCCTCCGCCCGCCCGGTGTTGACGTTGACGATGACGTAGATGACGAAGCCGATGAGGATGATCGCCGCGATGACGGCGCCGACCACGGTGACCGTGCTGGCGGCGAGCACGGTCACGCCCGCGAGGAGGCCCTGCATCTACTCGGAGCCTCCGCTGACGCAGTGGGGGCCCTCGGCCTCCTGGCCGGTGGTGTTGGTACCGATCGGCGGGCCCTGGATCTGACCCGACGTGCCGGTGTCGACGGTCACCACGCCGCCGTCGATGGTCGCCGCGAAGCGGTCCATGCCCCGCGGCGCGGGGCCACCCCGCTTCTCGCCCACCTGGTTGTACTGCGACCCGTGGCAGGGACACTCGAACCACTGCGAGGTCAGGCACGCGGGCACCCGGCAGCCCAGGTGCGGGCACTTCTGCCACAGGGTGACGATCCCCTCCTTCATGGCGACCAGCTCGGGAGCGGAGTACACGGCCTCGGCCTTCGGCAGCGCGTCCTTCGGGTAGGCGGTGACCCACATCCGAGCCTCGGGGTAGTAGGCGAAGCCGTCGCCGTCCGTGATCGCCTTGTTGATGTCCTCCAGGCTGCCCACGCGGATCTTCGCGCCGAACCCGCCGGTGCCCGAGGGCCACAGCTGGGCCAGCATCGCCCCGCCCAGACCGAGGCTGCTGAAGGCGAAGAGCGACACGATCGAGCGGTTGAAGAACTGGCGGCGGGTGACGCCGAGCGTCTCCTCGTCCGGGGGCACCCACTCCACCGGTGCCTCCTCGGCCTTGGCCACCGGCAGGGATTCCTCGCGACGGGCGAGAGCGGCCGCGCGCTCGACCTCGCGGCCGGTCATGGGGGCCCCATCGTCGTCGTCGAGGGAGACCGGGCCGCGGTCGCGCCTGGTCGTCTCGTGGCTGATGGTTCCGGTGGCGGACCCGGAATCGCGGCGACGGGCGGCGGCGAACAGCAGCACACCGGCCGCCACGACCAGTGCCGGGATGGCGATGGCGAGAACGGTGGTGGCGCTCACGAGCTCGCCTCGCCGCTCACAGGTCGAAGAACAGGCCGGCGTTCCACGGGAACACGAAGTTCTGGCCCGGGCCGCGGAAGAACGAGCCGATCATCACCAGCACGGTCCACGCCATCAGGAAGATCGTGAAGATGGAGATGGCGAACTTGCGGTCCTCGGGCTTGTGGGACGGGTTGCGGTCGGTGTACGGGGCCAGGATCAGGCCGACCAATCCGAGGCCCGGAATGGTCACGCCCGCGACCATCGGGTGGAACATGGTCAGCAGTTCCTGGAGGCCCAGGAAGTACCACGGCGCCTTCGAGGGGTTGGGCGTCTGGTTGGCGTTGGCCAGCTCGAGCAACGGGGCGTTGACGAACGTCGAGAACACCAGCACGAAGGCGGTGCACGCCAGGGCCGCCACGAACTCCACGCTCAGCAGGTGGGGCCAGACGTGGACCTTGTCCTGGGGCACGGCCTTGACATCCTGGATCGAGCCCGACTTGACGACCGTCAGCAGCCGCTGCGTGTGCCCCCCGGGTCCGGTTGCGAGTGGCGGGGCCACCGGCGCCGCAGCCGCGGCAGCGGCCGCCGGCGCAGTGGCGACTGCCGTCCCTCCCCCGCCATCACCCTCGGCCCCGGCCTCGGCGCCACTGCCAGCCCTGGCCTTGGCGGCCCGCGAGCGCTCGAGCAGGTGCGCCGGGATGCGGCTGGCGGCCTCGCTCTGCGGCGCGTCTCCGGCCCCCGGCGGCAGCACCGGCACCAGCACCGGCGCCGGGTGCGGCGCCGGCGTCGGCCGCGGGCGCGTCGCCGCCACCCTTGGCCGCCTCGGCCTTCTTGCGGGCCTCCTCCGCCCGCTTTCGCAGGTGTTCGGGGATCTCGGTCATATCAGCGCCTGCTCCTCATCACAGCGGCCCCGACATGCCGCCATCCTTGCGGACCCGCCAGAAGTGGATGGCCATGAAGATCACGATGACGAACGGCAACAACAACACGTGCAACACGTACCAGCGCAACAACGTGTCGGTGCCTATCTCGGCCCCGCCGAGCAGCACGAACCGCACCTGGTCGCCGAACACGGGCGTGTAGCCCATCATGTTGGTGCCCACCGTGACGGCCCACAGGGCGAGCTGGTCCCAAGGCAGCAAGTAGCCGGTGAAGCTGAGCAGCAGCGTGAGCGTGAGCAGGATCACGCCGATCACCCAGTTGAACTCGCGGGGCGGCTTGTAGGCGCCGTGGTAGAAGACCCGCGCCATGTGCAGGAACACCGTGATCACCATCAGGTGGGCGGCCCAGCGATGCATGTTGCGCACCAACAGGCCGAAGGTGACCGACGTCTGCAACGTGTAGATGTCGTCCCAGGCCTGCGCCGCGGTGGGCCGGTAGAAGAACATCAGGAAGATGCCCGTGACCGTGAGCAGGATGAACAGGAAGAAGCTCAGTCCCCCGAGGCACAGCGTGTAGCTGACCTTGACCGCGTGCCTCTTCACCTTCACCGGGTGGAGGTGGTAGAGGACGCTGTTCATGACCACGTAGGAGCGGTTCCGGGGGCTGTCGTTGTAGCCCCGCCGGAAGATCGAGCCCGGGCGGAATATCGAGTTCCAGGCCTGCGAGCCCTGGATGGCGTCGGGTAGCCCCTTGACCGCGGTCTCGACCCGCTCGCGCAGGGGGACCTTCGGTTCCATCGTCTTGGCCACGATCTCTCCTACCCCAACCGCATCCCGTAGCCGTAGCCGTAGGTGGTGGTGCGCTGGTGGGCGTCGCCGGTCGCCGCCGGGTCGCCGACCTTGCCCATGATGATCACGCCGGTGGGGCAGCGGTCGACGCACAGGGCGCAGCGGGTGCACACGTCGTCGTCGATCGTGAAGATCACGTGGTCGGAGGGATCGTCGCCCGGCTGATCGACCCCGATGGCCTCGTCGATCGCATCGGTGGTGACCATGTGGATGCACTTCCACGGGCAGATGTCCACGCAGCCCTCGCACATGATGCACTCGGACTGGTCGATGTGGATGAACTGCTTGGGCTTGACCGCCTTCGAGAGCCAGGCGGCGTCGACCTCCTGGAGGACGTAGTCGTCGCGGAACTCCGGCATGGGCGGGTTGGCATCGCTCTTGGCCATACCCTCAGCCCTTCCTCACCAGCGGCCGGCCGTAACGAGAGGCGGGCACCTCGACCGGGCGGGGCTTGGCCCGGTCGTTCCACCATGCCCACACGCCCACGTGCATGCCGATCCCGACGCCATAGATGACGACGACGAGGATGTCGCGGACCGCCTGCATGTTGATGGTGAGCGGCTGCCAGCTGTTGGGCTCGATGAGGATGTTGTCGACCGTCCAACCCAGTTCGGCGCTGGCCCAAGTGAGCCACTGGTGGGGGATCACCGCGTACCACCAGAAAAACATGAGCATGGCGTACGTGGCCGCCAGCATCGCCTGACCCCACGACAGCGGCGCTCCCAGGGGGCGGCGCCGGCCGTACAGGATCACGGCTCCGACACCCAGGAAGCCGATCACGACCTCGGTTATGAAGGCGACCACTTAGCTCGCGACTCCTCGTGAAATCGCTCACATAGAACAGTACCAACAACGGGAGGCCGGCACCGTGGCCTGGTCTACCACGCGACCTCCGGCGCAATCACATTGGGGTCGGCCCGCATCCGGGGCGGCTCCTCGGTCTTGGTACCCCTCGTCCGGACCTGCATAGAGTGGCCATTCGGAGCTCCCCGCGGAGGCTGCGTTGACCGAGATCCCCGAGCACCTTCTCAAGCGCTCTCGCGAGCGTCGGGCCGCCCTGGGCCTGGAGGGCGGCGAGACGCCTGCGAGCGCGCCCGCCGAGGGTCAGGCCGAGGAGACGGCGGCCGCCGAGTCGGCACCCGTGCCCGCAGCTGCGGCGGCCACTCCCGCGCCGGCGCCCGCAGCAGCGGTGGAGGAAGCCAGGGCGGCGCCCCCCAAGCCCGAGCCCGCCTACATCCAGGCGGCGAGGAGCCGCAAGCGCATCCCCTACTGGGCCATGCCCGTGCTCGCGGCGCTGCCGATCTGGGGTTACGTCTACGTCCGCACCCTGGAGCCACCGCCCACCGGTGAGTCCGACCCGCTGGTGCTGGGCACGGAGCTGTTCGGCGCCGACTGCGCTTCCTGCCATGGCGCCAGCGGGCAGGGCGTGTCCGCACCTGCGTTCGTCGATGGTGCCGTGGTGGAGACCTGGCCGGACTGGCGAGACCACGTGATGTGGGTGAAGCTCGGCTCGGACGGATGGCCGGCCCCCACGTACGGTGCGAACAGCAAGCCGGTCGGCGGGGGCGGCACGATGCCATCGTTCGGCGGACAGCTGACCGACCAGGAGATCGCCCAGATCGTGCTCCACGAGCGCGAGCTCGCCGGCGAGGACGTGACCCCGGACAACCCGCAGTACGCCGGGCTGTTCGCGCTCGCCAACGGCGAGACGACGCTGGCCGAGGCCGCGGGCCCCGACGACGCGCCGCCCGGGCTGGGGCCGATCTCGCAGCAGGACGGCGTCGACGAGAGCGAGCTGGGCGGCTGACCGAGCCGATGTCCGCCGAGCGGCACGACGTCCTGGTGGTGGGTGGGGGACCGGCCGGGGCCGCCGCGGGGTTCTGGCTGGCCAAGGCCGGCCACGACGTGTGCGTGCTGGAACGCAAGGAGTTCCCCCGGGACAAGACCTGCGGCGACGGGCTCACGCCCCGAGCCGTCCACCAGCTCCGGGAGATGGGGCTCGAGCCCGCCATCGCCGCCCGCCACCACCGGCACGACGGCCTGCGGGCCGAGGCGCACGGCATCACCCTGGAGCTGCCGTGGCCCGAGCATCCCGTGTTCCCGAGCTACGGCTACGTCGTGCGCCGGCGCGACCTCGACCAGATGGTGGCCGAGCAGGCGGCCGCAGCGGGGGCCGCGGTGCGACAGTCCAGCGAGGCACTGCGCCCACTGACACGCGACGGTCACGTGATCGGCGCGCTCGTGAAGGACAAGGCGAGCGGCGAGACCCGAGAGGTCCACGCCCGCTACGTGGTCGTGGCCGACGGGTCGCTGTCGCGCTTCGGACGGGCGCTGGGGACCGCCCGCAACAAGTCCTACCCACAGGGCATCGCCATCCGCGGCTACTTCGAGAGCCCGCTCTCGGCCGATCCGTGGATCGAGTCGTGCCTCGACGTCCACGACCGCGACGGCCGGAGCCTGCCGGGCTACGGGTGGATCTTCCCGTTGGGTGACGGGACCATCAACGTGGGCATCGGCCTGCTGTCGACGTACAAGGGCTACCGCGACGTCAACACCACACACCTGATGAACGAGTGGGCCGCCACCGCGCCCGAACGCTGGGGGATCGACCCCGCCGCCATGCTCGCACCGCCCACGGGCGGGCGCCTGCCCATGGCCGGGTCGGTCAACCCCAAGGTGGGGCCCAACTGGCTGGTCGTGGGGGACGCCGCCGGGTCGATCAACCCGTTCAACGGCGAGGGCATCGACTACGCCTACGAGACCGCCCGCATGGCCGCCGACCTGATCGACGAGGCGATCGCCACGGGTACCGGCCAGCCGCTGCAGCGCTACACGACCATGCTCGACGACGAGTACGGCCTCTACTTCAAGGTCGCCCGCAGCTTCGCCAGGATCATCGGCCAGCCCGTGCTCATGGGTGAGCTGACGCGGGTGGGCATGCGGTCGCAGAGCCTCATGGAGTGGGTGCTGCGGATCATGGCCAACCTGCTGCGCGACGACGAGCTGGGGCCGGCCGAGGCCGCCTACCGCGCTGTCGCCCGCATCGCTCGGTTGGCGCCGAGCCGGGCAGCCGCGTAGAGGACTCCGTCAGGCGGCGACCAAAGACTCGGCTCGCAACCTCCGGTTGCGAGCCGAAACACTCACCCCTCGGCCAGGGGCTCCACCCAGCCGCCGGCGGGGGCGGCCAGGGTCTCGGCGCTTGGCGGACCCCACGTGCCCCGGCGGTAGAGCTGGACCGGCGGCGGGTGGTCGAGCACGTGCTGCACGATTCGCCACTGCTCCTCCACGCCATCGGCGCGTCCGAAGCGGCGGTGGTCGCCCTCGATGGCGTCCTCCAGCAGTCGTTGGTACGCCTCCTGCCGGTTCGGGAACAGCCGCTCGTACGACACCTCGAGGTCGACGGGCCGGCTCACCAGTTCCTCGCCCGGGGCCTTGGCCTGCACCTGGAGGGTGACGCCGTCGTCACGGCCGAGCCGGAAGCGCAGCCGATTGGGGTCGGGCGCCCGCGAGCCAGCCTTGGCGAACAGCAGCCGCGGCGGCTCGGCGAACGTGACCATCGCCTCGGTGGCGTGTACCGGTAGGTACTTGCCGGTGCGGACCAGCCAGGGCACGCCCGCCCAACGCCACGACTCGATCTGGAGCTGGAGCGCCACGAACGTCTCGACGTCGCTGCCCGGCTCGACCCCGGGCTCGTCGGTGTAGCCCCGGTATTGGCCCCGCACCACCTTGGCCGGGTCGATGGCCCGGATCTGGCGCCACAGACGGACCCGCTCGTCGCTGAGCGTGTTCTCGTCGGCGGACACCGGGGGCTCCATGGCCAGCAGCGCGATCACCTGCAGCAGGTGGTTCTCGAACACGTCGCGCAGGGCGCCGACCGACTCGTAGAACCGGCCGCGCCCCTCGACGCCGAACGGCTCGGCCATGGTCACCTGGACGCTCGAGATGTAGTTGCGATTCCAGAGCGGCTTGAGCATCGAGTTGGCGAACCGGAAGACCAGCAGGTCCTCCACCGACTCCTTGCCGAGGAAGTGGTCGATGCGGAAGATCGCCTCCTCGGGGAACACCCGGTGGAGCACATCGTTGAGCTCGGCCGCCGAAGCCTGGTCACGACCGAAAGGCTTCTCCACCACCACCCGCGACCCCTTGCCGGCGAGGCCGACGCGTGCCAGGCCCTGCACCAC
>CAWEZE010000029.1:0-162652 GCA_963813485.1 uncultured bacterium | reverse complement strand
GTCGTTCGGCGAATGCGCTGGGCTAAGGTTCAGCGCGGTGCTGATAGGTCGAACGGCTGAGTGTGCCGCCATCGATCAGGTCCTCGCGGGTGCACGCGACGGCTCGAGCGGCGTCGTTGTTCTGCGGGGCGCTGCGGGGATCGGCAAGTCCGCCCTGCTCGACTACGCGATGACGAACGGCGGCGGCTTCGCCATCGCGCGCGTCACCGGCGTCGAGTCCGAGGTCGGACTCGGCTTCGCCGCGATCCACCAGCTCGTGCTGCCGTTCCTGGACCATGTGGCCGAGCTGCCCGAACCGCAACGCCACGCGTTGGAGTCGGTGTTCGGTCTCGCCGATGGCGCCGCGCCGAGCTCCCTGGTGGTGTTCCTCGCGGTGCTCACGCTCCTCGACCACGCGGCGCGTGAACGACCGATGCTTCTCGTCATCGACGATGCGCAGTGGCTCGACGACGAGTCGGCGCGTGTGTTGACGTTCGTCGCCCGCCGGCTGCACGCGGATCCGGTCGCGATGTTGTTCGCCGTGCGCGACACCGGGGTGGGTCTCCCCGACCTGTTCAAACCGCTGCCCCAGCTCGTGGTCCTCGGACTGCCGGAGGACGACGCTCGAACCCTGCTGACGTCCGTCGCCGGCAGCGCGATCGACGCCAAGGTTGCGGATCGCCTGGTCGAGGAGACGGAGGGGAACCCGCTCGCGCTGACCGAGGTTGTCGCCGAGCTGACCGCTGAGCAGTTGCGGGGAGACGCACCGCTTCCCGAGCCCGTTCCGGTCGGCCTTTCGCTCCAGGATCAGTTCGCCGCCCGCGCCCGTCTGCTGTCCCGGCGGGTCGGACCGTGCTGCTGCTCGCGTCGGCGGAACGACTGGGCGATCCGGCGCTCCTTCACCGGGCAGCGGGGCTGTTGGGAGCGCCATGGGAGGAAGCGGTCACGAGCATCGAAGCAGCCGGTCTCGCGACGTTCGCTCCCGCAGTGCGCTTTCGTCACCCACTGATCCGGTCCGCCGTCTACTACGGCGCGCCGCCGGCAGAGCGCCGTCGAGCTCACCGCGCCCTCGCCGACGCCCTCGACGGTGACGACGACGTCGACCGGCGCGCCTGGCATCTCGGCGCCGCCGTGGCAGCTCCGGACGAGGACGTCGCGCGCGCGCTGGAACTGGCCGGGGAGCGCGTGTTCCACCGGGGCGGGACGCAGGCCGCCGCTGAGTTCCTCCTGCGGGCGTCGGAGCTCACGCCTGATCCCGTCCGCAGGGTCGACCGGCTCCTCGCGACCGTACGGCTGCGCGCCGCCGAGGGCGACGCGGCACGTGCGCAGCCGCTGCTCGACGCGGTGCTCACGCGCGTTCACGACGGCCGCCAGCGGGCGGAAGCGGAGTGGACGCAGGGCCTGATCTGGCTCGATGAAGGCCGAGGCCGGGACGCCCTGCATGCGTTGGCGCGCGCGGTCGCCTCGATCGAGGAGTACGACAGCGGCTTCGCCCTCGACGCGCTGATCACCGCCGAGGACGCGGCGATCTACGCGGGCTCGTTGCGTGACGACGCTCTGGTGGACGCGATCGCGTCGACGGCGCTGCGCTTGCTTCCGGAGGGCGACTCCGCGACGCCGGCCGAGCTGTTGGTGGGAGGGATCGCGGTGCGGCTGACGGATGGCTACGCCGCCTCCGCTCCGATGCTGCGAAGCGCGCTCGCCGGACTGCGACAGCAGGTCGAGGAAGCCGGCGAGATCGCGACCCCGAACGCACACGAGCGAGCCAACGTGCTGCACCTCCTCGCCGTGAGCGCGGCCGTTGCCCTCCTCGATGACGGAGCGCTGGAAGCGGTGACGCGGTCCTGGGTCGACTTCGGCCGCCGCACACGAACGCTGACGACGTTGCCGATCGCGCTCGACACGAGGAGCGTCGTGGAGATCCTCGCCGCGCGCTTCCGGGCGGCGGCGTCGGCGATCGCCGAGGCCGAACAGATCCTCTCCCTCGTCGGTTCACGCGGCCATATCGGCGACCCGGGGCTCGGCGAGCTGCTCCTCCACGCGTACCGGGGTGACGAGGAGAAGACGCGCGACGCCGCCGAGCGGCGGGCATGGGATGCGCGAGAGCGCGGCAGTGGCGGCGACCTCGATCACTCTCGGTATGCGCTCGCGGTCCTCGACCTGGGCTCCGGGCGCTACGCGACCGCGCTCGAGCATTGCCGTGGGATCACCGATCACTCCGTGCCGTTCTCGACGATCGCACTCCCCGTGCTGATCGAGGCGGCCGTGCGCTGCGACGATCTGGCGACCGCCACGACGGCGCTCGATCGTTTCTCCGAGCGAGCGATCGCGTCCCGGTCGCATTGGGCCGAGGGCTTGCTTGCGTGCATGCGCGCGCTGCTCGCAGCCGGCGACGAAGCGGAGTCGCAGTACCAGGTCGCGCTCGACCGCCTCACCCGCTGCACCGTCGCGTTCGACCTTGCGCGAGCGCAGCTGCTCTACGGGGAATGGCTGCGGCGCGCCCGCCGGCGCCGGGAAGCCCGCGAGCCCCTACGAGCTGCGCTCGAGTGCTTCGACGGCATCGGAGCCCGGGCGTTCGCCGAGCGCACCCGGCGTGAGCTCGCGGCGACCGGTGAGCACAGCCGGCCGCGATCCGACGCGACGCGTGGTCTGCTCACGGGACAGGAGGCGCAGATCGCGCGACTCGTCGCGGACGGCTGCACAAACAGCGAGATCGCGTCGCAGCTCTTCATCAGCCTGCGCACCGTCGAGTACCACCTGAACAAGGTGTATCGAAAGCTCGGGGTGAACACCCGGACGCAGCTCGCCCGTCTGGAACGTGCGGGGTGATGCGACCACTCAGTTGAATGCGTGCGGTGCCGGCGGCGGAGCATCCTGTGTCCGGCTGGTGACGGCCGCCGCGAGCGCGACACGCGAGTTGACCCCCAGCTTGCGGAACACCTTGCGCAGGTGGGAGTCCACCGTGTGGTGGGACAGGAACGCCCGTGTCGCGATCTCCCGGTTCGTCAGCCCCTGTGACGCCATCTCCGCGATGGCGCGCTCGGTGTCGGTGAGCCCTTCCCAGCCGAGTCGGTGGGGCCGCGCATCGGTGGACGTCGTGCTCGGCGTGCCGACGTGGGCGAGCGCCGCGACGACGGCACCGTCGTCGTACACCGGCGTGACCGTTGCCGGCACCCGCGTCCTCGCTCGAGTCGGGAGCAGCGCGGGCACGGTGGTGGGCGCGGCCATCGCGCTCGAAGCGGCGGCCCACAGCTGCGGGCGATCCGCCTCGTCGAACAGCCGTGCGGCTCCGGCGTTGCACACCAACGTGTCCTCGCTCACGAGCATGAGAGGACCCCGCGCCCGGCGCCGCGCGTGCAGGAACGCCTTCTGGAGTGCACGCTCGCGCACCGACGGGCCGTCGAAAAGGCGCTCCTCGATCTCCCGTGCCGTCTGGCGAACGACGAGTATCAGCAAGGGTGCCCCGTCGCCGACGCGCGCCACGAGCGACACCACGCCGATGAGCTGACCGGTGGCGTGGTCGAAGATCGGTGCCGCCGCGGTGGTGAACTTCTCGAGTTCGGGGCTGGAATGCGCCGCGCCGACGACGACGGCGGGAGCGCGATCGCGCCTCGCGATGCTGGCTGCCGTCCTCCCAGCAGCACCCCTCTCGATGCTGCAGCCCGGCATCAGCATGGCGGCGACGAGGGATCGGCATACGGCATCATCCGGCACCCGGCGGTCGACGACGCGGGCTCGGTCGTCGCTGAGCACAATGGCGACGTCGGCGCGCTCGAGGTCCCGCTCGAGCCGATCCATCACCGGCGTGCTCGCGGCCAGAAGGCGATGCGCTCGGTTCGCGCTCGTGTCGGGCGCGTCGCTTCGTTTCTCCACTTGCTGTGTGACCCGAGCGGGCATGCCAGCACCGTAAGAAGGTGCGCCACCGGTTCGAATCCTAGGAATCCGCAGTCTCAGAGCTGCGGACCTCATGGCGCCTGCGCACGAACCGTGTGGTACGACGCGCGCTCCGCAGCAGGAAAGGGACTAGGTCCTCGGTCGATCGCGCTGGGACTGTGGTCTTCGCAGATGCGAAGCACGTCGGTGGGCCGGCACCATGCAGGCGACGGTCTCGGCCGTGCCGTCGCGGTAGTCAGCCGACCGGACGATCTTCGCGTACACGCCCAACGACGCATTGTTGACGAACACCCGCCCGTCGACGCCGGCGAGGTCGATCCGGCGCTCCGATCCCCGGACGAACGCATCGAGCGCGCCGACGGTCGCGATCCAGACCGATGTCAGCCGCGAAGTGGTTGCCGCCCGGCTGTCGGGCGGCTGGCACCCGCGCCGTCCGCATGCCGGCGGACCCTGCGCGGTTCGTAGGTACCCGTACGTGCTCGCGGGATGTGCACCCGGTCGTCTTGTCCGCATCATCGAGGGGCGCATGGAGAGGAGAACACCATTAAAGCCGTGCAAGAGCTGAACAAGCCGCTCGAGCTCCACGTGAGAGACACGCTCGACTGGGATCCTCTGGCCGAACTGTGTCCGGGCTCGACCTGATCGCCGTCGAGGTGTGATGTGATCGGCCTCGATGTTGCGTCGTTGACGGGGCCCGGGGCGTTGGAGCGTCGCGTCGCTCTGGTGACCGGCTCCTCGAGCGGGATCGGGGCAGCCATTGCAAGCACGCTCGCCGAGCGGGGTGCCACGGTCGTGGTCAACTCGGCGTCGTGGGCCGAGGCGGGTGAACAACTCGCTGCCCAGCTGCCGGCTGCCAGCTACGCACCGGCGGACGTGAGCGACCCCACCGAAGCGGCGCGCCTCGTGGCGACCACCGTCGAGCGGCACGGACGGCTCGACGTCCTCGCGAACAACACTGGCACAACGGTGATCGCGCCGTGCGACCTCGACTCCGTCACGAACCACGCCTGGGAAGCGGTTTTCCGGGCGACCGTTGTGGGCGCGTGGAATGTGATCCGCGCCGCGGCTCCGCACCTGCGTGCGGCGGGGGAGGGTGTCATCATCAACGTCAGCTCGCCCACGGCAATCACGCGCACGGGGTCGATCCCCTACGCTGTGTGCGAGGTGGCACTCAACCATCTCACCGCTTTGCTCGCTAACGCCCTGGGGCCTGAGATCCGGGTCCGTGCGGCCGTCCCGGTCGCGGACCCCGACACGGGACGGCTGGTCGGGCTCGTCGCCGACTCTGGTGCCGCCAACCAGCCCCACGCCGTGACTCCACTCAGTCGTCACGCCGCCCACGACATCGAAGAGTGGCTGGCGGATGCGTCATCCCCCGCAGCGCCGGGCTCGATCGACGCAGACGACACCCGTCGGCGTGGTGGACGGATTGGCAGGCGCGGCGAGAACGATCCCCGCTTCGGATGGGAGAGCCTCACGGCGGCAGAGTTCCGCGTGGCCGAGGCCGTGGGGACGGGCCTGACCAACGCTCAAGCCGCGCGGCGGCTGTTCGTGTCGCCCTACACCGTCGACTACCACCTGCGGCAGATCTTCCTCAAGCTTGGCATCAGCTCCCGCGTCCAGCTCGCCGCTTTCCTCATGACGCCGCTCGCCGAAGTTCCCCAGGGTTGCTCACTGAAATTCCCCAGTTGAGCCAGCTGCTGATCGTCCGCTTGGTGGGCAGGATGATCGAGCCTTTGAGGTAACGGCGGCTCATCACCTGGAACAGCGCGGCGGCGGCCTCAGCGTGCATCGGAAGATACCCGACCTCGTCCACGATGAGCACCGAGGCTGGACGCCAAGGCGGCCACCAAGGAAGCCGACTGGGCCGAATCTGACGCCTTTGCCGCCCTCGACTATGCCGGCTGGACCGTTTCCAGCGCACGGCTGGCCGTTCTGGACGCCATCGACGCCCGCCTCTACGCCGACGAGCGTGCCAAGGCGGCGAGCCCCCAATGAGGCCCGGCGACGAGGTCACCGAAGGTGATGGGCCACACGCCGAGCCGGGGATAGCAGGGGAGCCTGCCATGACGGAGCGAGACACGTGAGGCAACCGGTTTGGGGCCTCGACCGAACTGCGCGAGACCCTCCGGAGAGGCGTGCGGGACGTGTCGGGGATCTGGTGGTGGTATCTGATCCTCGGAATCGCGTGGATCTGGTACGGCATGTTCGTGCTGTCCTACCGGGTGGGCAGGCTGACCGCGGTGGCTGCGCTGGTCGGCGCGGCCTTCCTGTTCGGCGGCTTCGGTCAGCTGCTGGTGGCCGGTCACCCGCCACGTGACGATGCCTCGCCCAACGTCGTTCCCGTCGGGCCACGCGGCGTCCGCGTCCGCCTTCGCCACCGGCGTGGCCACTGCGTGGCCCGAGGCCGGGATCCCCCTCAGCGCCGCGGCACTGCTCGTCGGGTACTCAGGTGTCCACACGGGCGTCCACTACCCGTCGACGTAATAGCGGAGACGTCGTCCGTACCACGCTGGCGCAGCTCACCGCCGCCGCGCGCGGGCGCCGCCGCGGCCGACGGGCCAGCGGTTTGAACGCCACCTGCCATGACGCCCCCCGCCCGAACAGGGCGGTCAGGTAGCGCCGCCGGCGCAGGCGTGTCCCCCTGGCCATGTTTGTGCGCACGCTCTCGTCGAGTCGGATCCCCCCGCACCGTCGAACCGTCGTCCCCGCACGCGATGGGCTCGCTTCGGACGACCGTCCTTGGAGCTAGCCGTCCAACGTCTCTCCTCACCCCGGCGTCGACGCACGGCATCCTCTAGTCATGATCATTGACTGTGCCCATTTCCTGGCCGGGGTTCGCCAGGCCGAGCCCATGAACTTGGGCGATGCCGCGAGGCTGGCCCGTGAGGGGTCGGGGTTCGTGTGGCTGGCATCGAGCGACCCCGGTCCGGATGAACTCGACGAGCTCCGGGCATCCTTTCACCTGCCGGCGCTGGCGGTGGAGGACGCGCGGGCGGGTCACCAGCGTCCCAAGCTGGCGGATTACGGCGATAGCGCCTTCTTGATCCTCAAGACGGTGCACCACGTCGAGGCCCAGGCGCAGATCGAGGTCGGGGAGCTCGACATCTTCCTGGGGGCGCGCAGCGCGATCGCGATCAGCCGGTCGAATGCCGCCCCTCTGGCAGGTGCACGCGAACGCCTCGATGAGCATCCCGAGGTCGCCAAGCTCGGGCCCATGGCCGCGGCGTGGGCGCTGCTCGACGCGGTGATCGACGACAACGAACGCGTGGCCGACCGGCTCGGTGACCACCTTGAGCAAATCGAGCAGGTCGTGTTCCAGCGTGATCAGGACCAGAGCGAGCCCATCTACCTCGAGCACCGCGACACCGAGCGGTTCGTTCGAGCGGTGCATCCGATGCTGGCGATATTCGACAAGCTCGAGCGTGGCGAGCCCGTGGAGTCGCCCGAGGACCTGCGACCCCTCCTCCGTGACGTCGGTGACCACGCCCGCCGCCTGTCCGAGGAGATCATGCAGCTCAGCGAGGCGCTCGATGGGCTGCTCAACGCCAACCTCGCGCGGGTCACCGTTCGCCAGAACGTGATCATCCAGCAGGTGTCGGGCTGGGCGGCGATCGCCGCCGTACCCACGATCATCACCGGGATCTACGGCATGAACTTCCGCCACATGCCCGAGCTCGACTGGACCTTCGGCTACCCGCTCGCAATCCTGGTCATGGTCGTCGCCGTCCTATTGCTCCGCTGGAACTTCCGGCGCGTGGGCTGGTTGTGACACGCGCCGACGCCGGCAGGGGTCCGCGCCACGTCATCGTCATGAGCTCGGGGCCGAACCGGCCGCTGGACAGCTTGGCGATGTCGGCGATCTCGCCCCGAGGACGAGGGCGGCTCGGGCGCTGATGTTGGCGAGCTTCACGGCGGTGGTCCTGCGGTTGGCTGCGGGCGCAGCTGCTGGTGGCCCCAGGCGCTGACGCGGTGGTGGCGGCGGCTGTCGTCCCAGTCCTCGCCGATCGTCCGGGCGCCGTGGCCGACTTCGACCGCGAAGCCGGCGGGCTGGCCACATAGAAGCTGAACATGCCGTTGCCGGCGATGCCAAGGGGACGGATGCGGCCTTGGCCGGACGGATCCGGTGCGAATGCCGGCACAATCGGGTCGCCGATGACGGCGACGTCCAGCAGGTCGACATTCAGCACCTGCTGGACGGGAAGATCACCAGTCGTCGCCGGATGCCCCTCGAGGAGCGCGCGGATGTCTTCATCCAACGTGTTCCGGCATGCCTGGCCACATGCCGCGCTCAGGGCATCCTCATCCGGTCTCGCGGCTCGCGGCCACCCGGTGGAGCCCTTGGCAGGTTCGGCGAAGTTGCCGCACTCAGGCGCGGCAGTGGCACGAAGGCCGCATCACTCCTCGCCCCCGGTCGGTGCTGCCGTCACAGAATCGTCACCGACCGGGAGCTGGGTCGTGCGGTCGGGCATTGCACGGAGCACCGCCCAGAACAAGACGAGTAGTGCCGTCCCGTAGAGGGCGCCACCGAACCCGTACAACTCGAAGCCGATCAGGATACCTGCCAGGATCAGCGCCGGGCCCACGCGCACCGTGCGGTCGGCTCGGGGCCGCACCGCCAAGACCTCTACGGACTGCAGGCCGACCAGCAGTGCGGCAAGGACGAGATAGGTGAGGAGATGCGGCTCGGTCACGGCGACGAGCAGCGGGGCGAGGCCGCCGAGGAGGATGCCGAAGTATGGGATGGCGCTCAGCCACCCGACGAGCAGCCCCAGGACGAACGGTGCCGGGAGGTCGAGCAGGTAGAAGACGACACTGCACACCGCGGTGATCACGATCGCCTGGACCAGGACGATGAGCAGATACGCCCGGGCGGCACGGGACGCCTGATCGACGACGGCTGTCACGGCCGCACGCCGGGCGGGGTCGGCGATCTGACGTAGGGCGGCGGAGAGGAACCGCGGTCCGTAGCCGAGAAGGAACAGCATCAGGATGCCGCTCACGAGGTAGGCCGAGGCGGTGCCGGCGGCAGCCGCGACCTGGGCCTGAATGCCGAACCGGTCGTCGAGGTCGTTCACGAACACCCTGGTCCGTTCCACCAGGTGGAAGTCGGCCGCCGCGCCAAACCGCGTTTCGAGGTCGCTGGCCGCAGCGGGCAGGGTCGTCCGCAGCTGGTCCACCTCAGCGGCCAGGGTCGCCCGTACGCCCACCCAGCCGCCGCCGGCCACCAGCACCAACCCGAGCACGGTCACGACCACGGCGAGGCCGCGGGGCACCCAGCGGCCCAAGATGTCGACGACCCCGGACAGCAGCCATGCTGCCACGGACGCCGCCGCTGCCCAGGCCAGGGGCCGGCGTGCCGCGACGAACAGGTTCGCCAAGCCGACCGCCGCGACCACGGCGCCGATGACCAGCAGCGTCGAACCAAGGCTCACGCTGACCCACAACGGCCTGACGGGGGTCCGCCGCGGTCCGTCGCCGCTCACGGACTTAGGGTAGACACGTGTCCGCGAACACTGAAGGCGGTCACGAGGGTGAGCAACCATCCTCGGTCGAGCTGCGCCTCAATCCCGGAGTGTTCGTCCACATCGTCGGCGGGCTCCTGGTGGCGTTCGCGGGGTTCGCGCTGTTCCGCTCGGCGCCGAAGGCGCTGACGACGATCGCCGTCGGTTCCGTGTTCGCCCTGGCGCTCGATCCGATCGTCGGTGCCATCCGCCGGAACTGGGGCTGGCCACGCTCGAGATCGGTGCTGTTGGTCGCCGGGAGCGCAATCGTCCTGGTGGCGATCGTCGTCGTCGGGATGGGACCGCAGGCGGTAGCTCAGGCCAGGAAGGTCACGAGCGACGTGCCGCAGACCGTCCGGGAGTTCTATGACCTGCCCGTCGTGGGCGGCTGGCTCGAAGACAACGACGCGGCGACGCGGTCGACGAGGCCATCGAGGAGCTCCCCGGCAAGATCAGCGACAGGAGCGTGACGAGAACGGTCGAGGACATGGTAGGGGGCGCTCTCTCGACGGTACTCGTGCTCGCGGTCACCGTCGCGGTGCTGCTCGACGGCGAGTACCTGGTTGCGGCCGTCCGCCGCCTGTTGCCGCACCGTTGGGTGAATCGCGCGGACGAGATCGGACACGTCTTCTACATGGCGATCGCCCAGTACTTTGCCGGCTCGCTGGCGGTTGCCGCGCTCATGGGTGTCGTCGTTCTCGCCCTGTGCCTCATCTTCGGCGTTCCGCTGGCTCCGCTGGCAGCCCTATGGGCCATGATCACCGACCTCATACCACAGGTCGGCGGATTCCTCGGCGGTGCGCTCCTGGGACTGCTGGCACTGACCCAAGGCGCGTTTGTCTTCGTCGTCGTCGTAGGCCTGTATGGCCTCTACCTGACCCTCGAGAACCATGTCATCAGCCCGGCGATCGTCGGACACGCGGTCGACGTCTCACCGCCGACGTCGATGCTCGCCACACTCATCGGCGGCGCCGCCGCAGGCGTACCCGGCGCACTCGTCGCCACCCCACTCGTCGGCGCCACCAAACAGCTCTACCTGCAACTGCGGTGGGGACAGCAACCCTTCGCCAGTCAGCGCCCACCACTGCGCGACCGGGTCAAGACGGTGTTCCGGACCATGGTCCGCCGCCGCCCGACGCGAGGCGGAGATCGCTGATATAGCCGAACTCCGGCACGCCGGCGCCTGTCAAGGCCGACAAGGTACCTGTGGCCGATCCGTTCGCCGCAGCGGCGGTTCGGTCCTCGACGGCGATGTCGAGCGCTTCCTGAAGAGCTCGTACAACCTCCCGAGCCGCCGGCCGCACACCGTGGAGAGCATGGCGCTCTACAACCCGATCGGTGGTGTGACCGCCCGCAATGCGGCTCGTGTTCAGCAGTGTGGCGACCACCATCCGCAACATCCCCGTGCCACTGCTCGTGGTGCCCCGCCCCGACCACCAGCGACGAGCTGACCGCGGTCACGCAAGCGCCGCCTGGCGAACCACGCGATCGCGGGGGGCATAGCCCGTCCCGAGGCCGGACAGTTGGTCCATGGTCAACTGCAGGGCGCGCCCCTCGATGACCTGAGGGCCCACGCCGTCGAATCTTCCCCCGGTCGGCGGCGTGGGCTCCACCACACCACGGCAACACGACTCGAGACACATCGGAGGAAGCATGGACTTCTCCTCACAGTTCGACGACCTTCAGAACCGCCTCGCGGAGGCCAAGGTGTCGGCACAGGCTGCCGCCACGGAATCGCGCGACCGGCTCAAGCAGCGCATCGACCAGGCCCAGGACGACCTCGACCAGGCCGCCGCGGACACCGAGCAGAAGGCCCGCGAAGCAACGGCTGCCACACAGAGCAAGTGGGCGCAGATGAAGGCCGACGCCGCCGCCCGCAGGGACGACACCAAGGCGAAGATCGACAAGCGGACTCGAGAGCTGGACGCCAAGGCGGCCACCAAGGAAGCCGACTGGGCCGAATCCGACGCCTTTGCCGCCCTCGACTATGCCGGCTGGACCCTTTCCAGCGCACGGCTGGCCGTTCTGGACGCCATCTACGCCCGCTCCTACGCCGACGAGCGTGCCAAGGACGCGGCGAGCCAATGAGGCCCGGCGACGAGGTCACCGAAGGTGATGGGCCACACGCCGAGCCGCGGATAGCAGGGGAGCCTGCCATGACGCAGCGAGACACGTGAGGCAACCGGTTTCGGGCCTCGACCCAGCTCGCGCGACACCCTCCGGAGAGGCGTGCGGGAGGCGTCGGGGGTCTGGTGGTGGTATCTGATCCTCGGGATCGCGTGGATCTGGTACGGCATGTTCGTGCTGTCCTACCGGGTGGGCAGCCTGACCGCGGTGGCTGCGCTGGTCGGCGTGGCCTTCCTGTTCGGCGGCATCGGTCAGCTCATGGCGGCCGGCCGGGTCGAGACCTGGCGCTGGCTGTTCATCGTGACGGGGATCCTGGGCGTGGCCGCCGGGATCATGACCTTCGTCTGGCCCGACATCACCCTCTATGTCGTGTCGATCCTGGTCGCCTGGTACCTGATCGTGTTCGGGATCGTGCACATCGTCAACGCGCTGGCCGGCCCCAAGGTGCCGTGGTGGTGGACCCAGCTGCTGCTCGGGATCGCCGAGCTGGTCCTGGGCGTGTGGGCCGTCCGCTCCTGGGAGCGGTCGCTGCTCACGTTCGTGACCCTGGTCGGGGTGTGGGCCATCGTCCTCGGCGTCAACGAGATCTTCGCCGCATTCTCCCTCCGTGAGGCCGGCAAGCAGGCGGAGCGGGTCATCGACTGACAACGGCTGCTCCCGGCGCTTCGGGACTGGGAACCAATCAGCGGGTCAGGAACCAAAGAGCAGCAGTGAGCCCACGTCCGGGTCCCACACCGATCGATCCGGCGCTGCCCACGCGCCGAGGAGCCGAGCGTTCTGCCGGACCGGACAGGCTGGCGGGGGAGCTCAACAGCCTCGATCTCGCCGTCTATGTGGCGGTCGCCGCCACGCCCACGCCCACGCCGGCTCTCCCGGGCCGCCAACCACTCAAAGCTATGGCTCGCCAGTGCCGCAGTCCTGGCGACCGTCGGCGGAGCACGCGGCCGCCGCGCCGCAATCAACGGCCTTGCCTCCATCGCGGTCACCTCGGCGGTTGTCAACCTGCTGCTCAAGCCGCTCGGCCGCCGGCACCGGCCTCACCGCGCCACCCAACACGTGCCGATCACCCGCCAGGTGACCCCCTCTCGGTCGGCTCGGGGGTGCCGCCCGCAGCCGGTGTCAAGGCTGGCCGGAGGCCACCCGGAGGGCTGTGGCCTTGACACGGGCGAGGACGGCGCCACGGCTCCGTGACCGGAGGCGGGTCATGCTGTGGCTTCCGGGTCGAGGCTGCGCTCGTACGCGATCGGGGAGATCATGCCGATCGAGGAGTGGCGGTGGTCCCGGTTGTAGTCGTCGATCCATGCCGCCACCCTCCGGCGGGCCTCGGTTGTGGTCGGGAAGTTCTCGACGCGCCGCAGCTCGAACTCGAGGGTGGAGTGCCAGGACCTCGATCACCGCTTGTCCAGCGCCGAGCCCGGCCGGCCCATGGACTGGGTGATGTCGAGCCGGTCGCACGCGGCCCGGAACACCCGGGCGGAGTACTCGCTGCCCTGCTCGGTGTGAAAGCGCACACGCCCACAGCGCCGACCGTCGCGACGACGCATTCTCGGCCTCCAACGACAGCTTGGTGGCGCCCAGGTCGAGATGCCGCCACCGGCGGGTCGACCGGTCATAGACGCCGCGGCCCTTCTACCCGCAGGGGCACAGGGGCCGGCGCCGCCGGCGCCGCAGCCCCACGATGACACCCTCGGGAGGGGCACCGCCGTACTCGAAGTCGTTGGGATGGGCCACCAGGGAGCCTGCGTCCTGAGCGTTTGACACGACTCGTGGGGATGCCACCGGAGCCTCAGGTGTCAGGCCTCGTCGCATTTCAGGCCGCGGATGATGAGGTCTGCCACGAATCCGGCGTGCTCGGCGACGGCGTCGGGGTCGAGGGGGTCGGCGGGGTCGAAGTGGCGGGCGAGGGGGACGAGCGTGAAGGGCGCGGCGCCGCCGTGGGCGATCAGGAAATGGAAGGTGGACAGCGAGATGGGTCGGATCCTGCCCTGGTCGGCGAGGTGGTGGAGCAGGCGCTCGATGGGGGCGAGCGCGGGCTGGATGTAGGTGTCGTGGATGTAGGTGAGCCGGTCGGTGTCCTGGCGGGCCTCGATGTCCATCAGCCCGAGCAGCTCGGGGTGTTCGGCCGAGTACAGCAGGAATGTGCGGATGGCGATCCGCAGCTGGTCGAGTGGATCGGTGAGCGTCGGATCGAACGCGCTGGCGAGTTTGGTCACGAGCGGCTCGAACGCCCAGTCGACGGTCGCGTACCACAAGGCCTCCTTGGAGCCGAAGCGCCCGTTGATGAGGCTGTGGCTGACGCCGAGCTCGCGGTTGAGTGTGCGCACCGACACTCCCTCGTAGCCGTGGGTCGCGAACGCGCGCAGCGCGGCGCCGAGGATCTCCTCGAGGGGGGCAGGGGACTGCGCCGCGGGGGGCCGCCCGCGCGGTCGTGGTGCTCGTGTGGTCACGGGTCCAGCGTAGCAGTCAAATAGACGTGCGACAAGAAACTCTTGACAGTCGCCTATTTCTTGTTAGGCTGGTGTCTTGGAGACTGCAGCAACGAAGGAGAAACCATGAGCTCGACTGGCAAGACCGGAATGGTGACCAGGTTCGTCGCATGGTTGGGCTACCGCTACCAGCGGTGGCTCCAGCTTGAGCGAGTGACGTGACGCGCAGCGTCACGTCACTCGGAGACTGACCGCTCCGAGTCCGATGACGGCAGGTCACAAGGAAGAGACATGCAAGGCATGCCGACGATCCTTCGCCACGTCCCCGGCGCTTGAGGCTGACCTCGTCAGGCTCGCACGTCGGTGTCCCAGCTGGGGACGACGTCGTAAATGTCAAGCGCAACTTCGGTGTCGCCGTAGACGGCGGTGATGCGGAGGCGGCCACCAGTAGCTTCGATGAAGCGGGTGAGGGTGGTGAGGTGAAGGTTCTGGCGGCGCTCCAGCTTGGAGAGGTCGCCTCGTTCCATACCCAGGGTCTGAGCGAGCTGCTTCTGGGTCAGGCCCACGGCACGACGGACTTCGCTGAGTGTGGCCCGCTTCAGGCCGAGGTGCCTGGCGATCTCGCCAAGGGCCCGGTGGGCGGCGGCGGCCTTGGGGTTGCGGAGCAGCCGCTCCCGGGCGGCGCGGACTCGCTCGGTGGAGGTGCGGTGTACGTGCCGGAGCGGCGTGGCGAACGACGCGCACGGCCTGACGCGCCGTCAGATTCGTGCCCTCCGCGTGCCCTTAGCACTGGACAACTACCGGTTCTGGATGGTTGTTGTGGACAACACCAAGGACCGGCCGCATCGCCGTTGACCTGCACCTTTGGGAGTTTCCTGTGGTGGAGGTGATGGGATTCGAACCCACGACTTCTTCGATGCGACCGAAGCGCTCTAGCCAGCTGAGCTACACCCCCGAATGGGACGACTCAGGATAGCGGACACCCGGCGCGGCGCCGCGATGAGTCCGGCCGATCGCCCTCGTCTGAGCTGGAGGAGGAAGCTACGACGTCGACGAAGGATGCCTCCTCGGTGCCCGAGCTCCACACCCTGCTGACCGGCCTCGTCTTCGGGGAGTCGCCCCGTTGTACCCGGTGAACAACCGGTCGAAGAGCTCTGCGTGGCCGTAACGGCGCGCCTGGATCGCACCGGTCACCATCGCGCCATGGTCGCACCGCTCCGGGACGCGACCACGCCAGAATCGTTGCCGTGCTCCGGGTGAACACCACGGTGGTCGCGGTCGTCGCACCGCAGACGGGCGACGTCTCCCCGCTCGAGCACATTCGCGCCGCCAACGTGCGGGTCCTTCGGCCCGACGCCGACGCTCCCCCTCTCGACCGGGCGGTCGTGGCCTGGGAGCAGGCACGGCGCACTAATTCGCCCTATCTGCTGCACGACGCTGATCCGCTGGCGTGGGTGGCGGAGGCGTGGGCCAGGCGGTTCCAGCAGCAGGACAGCGCCGGCGATCTCGAGGTCGCGGTGGCCGAGACCCTGGCCCGCTGGCGCGCTCGGTCGCTGGACCTTCCCGACTACTACCTGCTCGCCGATCCCGAGGGGCTCAGCCCGATCCTCCGGCACTGGTTCCTCGGCCTCCTGGGGACGGCCGCCCCTAGCCGGGTGGTCACCAGCCGAGCGGGAGCGCCCGTCGTCGACCAGCTTGCCGACCTTCGGCCCGGTCCCTGGTGGCCGGACCTCGATCGCGTCCTGACCGGCCTCGATCGGGTTCTGCCCGAGCAGCTGGGAGGGGTGCGGGCGCAGTCGCCAACCGCCACCCGTGAGGGCGTCACCGTGGGGATCATCGACACCGGCAAAGCCGATCCGACACCCACTAGTGGATCAGGAGACCCTCATGGTGCAGGCGCCTCGGCCATGTCCTTGTGGGCCGGCTTGACCGGTGGCGCCGACCGCCAGTCGGCGATGCCGTCCTCGGGCAGGGCCACGGGGTACTTGTTCTCGTGGATCTGAGCCCAGTGGGAGTGGTTCAGCTCGTGCAGCGTGAAGCAGGCGTTGAGGGCGTTGTGGAAGCCCATGTTGTCGACGGTCTGGTTGACCGACTCCTTGATCAGCAGCGCGGTCATCGTGGGTAGCTGGGCGATGCGGCGGGCGAACTCCAGCGTGCGCTCACCCAGCTCGGCCTCGGGGAACAGCTTGCTGACCATGCCGAGCCGGTGGGCCTCCTGGGCGTCGATCGAATCGCCGGTGAGCATCAGCTCCTTGGTCTTGCGGGGCCCGAACTCCCACGGGTGGGCGAAGTACTCCACGCCGCACATGCCCAGTCGCGTGCCCACCACGTCGGCGAACTTCGCGTCCTCGGCGGCGACGATCAGGTCGCACGCCCACATGAGCATGAGCCCGGCCGCGTACACGGTCCCGTGCACCTGGGCGATGGTGATCTTGCGCAGGTTGCGCCAGCGGCGGGTGTTGTCGAAGTAGTAGTGCCACTCCTGGAGCATCAGCGCCTCGGCGCCCTGCCGCGTGCCGCCGTTGATCCCCACCGTCGGGTGCTGCGTCGGACCGGGCGTTCGCTCGGCGATGGACTGCTTGGAACCCATGTCGTGCCCCGACGAGAACATCGGCCCCATGCCGCCCAGGATCACCACCCGCACGCGGTCGTCGGCCTCGGCTTCGATGAGAGCGTCGCCGAGATCGACGAGGAGCCCGCGGTTCTGCGCGTTCCGGGCCTCGGGCCGATTCAGCATGATGCGAGCGATGGCGCCATCGTCCAGCGTCTCGTAGGTCACGAATTCGTAGTCAGGCATGGTCCCCCTTCGCGTCCCGGCAGCTAGTGGACCCTCGCGCCCACTAGGTGCGGCGCGACCGGAGACTAGCCTTCCGATTACGGAGAAGGGCACTCGCGGCAGCGGGTTCGAGGAGGGGAATGCGGTGGAACCGAGCGCCTCGGCAGGCTGCGTAGAGGCGTGCGGGTGACCGGTTCTCCGCTGGTCGCAGGTCCGCAGGCACCGGCGACGTCAACGCCGCCGCGCTCGCCCGGATCCGTTCGCCGTACGACCACGATCGACACGGTCCGGCCCGACGGACCGCAGGGCGCGTTGGTCGTCGATGCCCGGGGCCGGGATCTTCGCACCGGTCGCGACGACGCCAAGCAGGCGGACGTCTTCGGTGAGGTGGCCCTGACGCTGCGGCTCGAGGCCTCCCACACGTTGATCGACGTCCAGGCCGATGGCCACGCGGCCGACGTCCCCGACCTTCGACCGCTGATCGGCGCCCGCATCGGTTCCGGCTTCCGCCGCCTATTGGACCGCACCCTGCCGGCCGAGCGAGATCGCAGCTCGATCCTCCATCTGCTGCTCGACGACCTCGTGGGTGCGGTGCTGGTCTCCGGCTACGCCCTGCTCCACGCCGACGCCCTGCCGCCGCAGCCCGGTCTGGTGGACGCCACGGTCGCCCGGCTCGGCGATCAGTGCGCCGGTTGGGCCCTCGACGGCGGCTTCATCGCCAACCTGAGGGACACCGGCCGCCTGGCCACGCCCCACGGACCGACGGCACCGCCCCTCGCGTCGCCCGACGACGACCCCCAGGCCTGGCACGCCATGGCACCACTCCCGCCCGGCGCGACGCGCCGGCGCCGCCGGCTCGACGTGCTCGCGCCCGAGCGTGGTGGCCTGCATCTCATCGACGCGCACTTTCGCGACAGCCACGTGGACGGCCACGGCACCGAGACCGTGGTCCACGAGTACGCCGCCGGAGGATCCGTCGACGCTGGGGGTCGCCGAATCATCGACCTGTGGGCCAGGGACCTCGTTCTCCCGTGGGCGGAATGCCCGGCAGCCGTCGCCAGCGCCGGACGGCTGCAGGGCACGACCTTCGACGACCTGCGGCTCCGGGTCCGCCGCGAGCTCGTCGGCACAGCCAGCTGCACCCACCTGAACGACATGCTTCGCTCGCTCGCCGACCTTGGTGCGCTGCTGCCCCGTCGAGAGCGCCAATGACCGATCACACCGGCGTGGAAGACGCCCGTTACGACCTCGACGGCAAGGTCGCGCTCGTCACCGGCGCCAGCCGCGGCGTGGGCGCCGCGACCGCCATCGCCCTGGCGGATGCGGGCGCCCGGGTGGCGTGCGCCGCCCGCTCCACCGACGCCAGCCCGAAGCGCACGCCGGGCACCCTCGACGCCACGGTGGCCGCCATCACCGGCGCCCACGGTCACGGGTGCGCGGTCGCCGTTCCCACCGACCTGTCGGATTCCGACCAGGTGGCCGCGATGGTCGCCGCAACCGTGGACGCGTTCGGGCACCTCGACATCCTCGTCAACAACGCCGCGGTGACGTTCGTCGGCGATCTCGACATGCCCATGCGGCGCCACGACCTCATCATGGAGATCAACCTGCGCGCCCCGCTCATCGCCATCCGCGAGGCTGTGCCCCACATGCGGGCGTCGGGACAGGGAGGCCGGATAGTCAACGTCTCGTCGTTGGCGGCGCTGGATCCCATCCCCGGCCTGATGTCCTACGGGGTCAGCAAGATCGGCCTCGAACGGCTCACCGTCGACGCCGCCCGGCAGCTCGCCAAACATGGCATTGCGGTCAACTGCTTCCGCATCGACGTGCCCGTCGCCTCCGAGGGCTTCGTCGCCAACACGCCCGACAGCGACCACTCCACGTGGGAGCCCCCCGACGTCGCTGCCGAGGGGATCTGCTGGATGGTGCGTCAGCCGGCGTCCTATTCGGGCCGTCGCGAGAGCATGGCCGGGCTCCGCCGGCGCGAGGGGATCATGCCGTCCCGCTCGGCGCAGCCCCACGTCGGCACCCCCGCCACCGACATGTTCGACGGCCTGGCCGGCGACACCGAGACCATCTTCCGCTGATCGACCTCCGGACCAGGGAGCCGCCGTGAAGTTCGCCATCTCGCTCGGAATGCTCAATCCCCGCGTGTGGCCGGACGTGACCCAGGAGGCCGACCGGCTCGGCTATGACTCGGTCTGGCTGCCCGAGCACCTGGTGTTCCCTGTGCAGACCGAGGGCAGCCCGTTCCACGGGGCCGACCACCCGCCTGTGCCCGCCGACGTGCCGGTGTTCGACGCGTTCACCTACCTGGGATTCCTCGCCGGCCGCACTGGGCGGATCCGCTTCTCGACCCACGTCTACAACATCGGGCTGCGCCACCCGTTCGTTCCGGCGCGCGCCGTGGCCACCCTCGACGTCGTGTCGGGCGGGCGGGCCGAGTTCGGCATCGGCGCGAGCTGGCTGCGGGCCGAGTGGGACGCCGTCGGCCTCGACTTCGACAGCCGCGGCCGCCGGGTCGACGAAGCCATCGACGTGTGCCGACGGCTGTGGACCGAGCCCGAGATCGAACACCACGGCGAGTTCTTCGACTTCGAGCCGGTGATGTTCGAGCCCAAGCCCCTGCAGCAGCCCTACCCACCGCTCATCGTCGGCGGGGATGGTCCCGCGGCCCTGCGCCGCGCCGCCACGGTGGGCGATGGCTGGGTGCCCATGAACCACACGCTGGAACAGATCCCGGCTCAGGCCGCGCGGCTGGCCGACCTGCGCGCCGGCGCCGGGCGGGACGGCCAGGTGGAGATCACCATCGGCGGCACGCCCGCGGACGTCGACGAGGTCGCCCGCTACGCCGACTACGGCGTCGGGCGGGTGATCGTCCGGCCCTGGCAGCGCTCCCGAGATGCCGTCGAGGGGCTCCGGCGCTATGCCGACGAGGTCGTCCACCCGTCGGCGTCCGCAGTGGCGGGGTAGCGAGACCCTCTCGCGTGTTGTTCGCGGGATTGGCTGCTGTGGCGACCGTTCCCGCGAAGAAAACGACTATGAGCGGGGCACTTCCAGGTCGGTGGCCAGCGCCTTGTGGGCGCCCACGTGCGACCGGTTGGTGGAGCGGACGCTCACGTCGTGGCCAGCCGCCCGCTGGCGCAGGGCACCCACGGTGCACTCCTCGCGGGGCCGCACGCTGAACGGGTCGAAGCTGAACAGCCGCATCGCGTTCAGGTGAGTGATGCGGTCGATGTCGTGGTCGGACACGCCGTCGAGCTGCTTGGCCAGGGTCTCCGGCGCCGTCGGGCCACGTCGAGTCGGAGTGCGGGTAGTCGCACTCCCAGCACACCCGGTCCATGTTGAGGAACTCGCGGCTGGCCACGCCGAAGTGGTCGTCGATGAAGCACGTGATGACGTGCTCGTTGAACACCTCGCTGGGCCGCTGGTCGCCGAAGTCCTGGCCCGTCCAGCGGTGGTGGCGCTCGTAGTTGTAGTCGACCCGCTCGAGGAAGTACGGGATCCAGCCGATGCCGCCCTCGGAGAGCGCGATGTTCAACCGGGGGAACTTGCGCAGCACGTGCGACCACACCAGGTCGGCCGCCGCCTGCACGATGTTCATGGGCGTGAGCGTGATCAGGCAGTCGATCGGGGCGTCGGGCGCGGTGATGACCAGTTGCGACGACGATCCGATGTGCATGCACACGACGACGTTCTCGTCGGAGCACGCCGTCCAGAACGGGTCCCAGTGGTCGGAGTGGATGCTGGGCCAGCCGAGCTTGGACGGGTTCTCCGAGAACGTCACGGCGTGGGCGCCCTTGGCCGCGGTGCGCCGCACCTCGGCGGCGCACACCTCGGGATCCCAGATCGCCGGCAGCACGCAGCGGGATGAAGCGGCCCGGGTAGGTGCCGCACCACTCGTCGATGTGCCAGTCGTTGTAGGCCTGCACCATGGCGAGCGCGACGTCCTTGTCCTCGGTGCGGGCGAACAGCTGGCCGCAGAACTGCGGGAACGACGGGAAGCAGAGCGACCCGAGGACGCCGTTGGCGTCCATGTCCTTGACGCGCTCGTGGATGTCCCAGCAGCCGCGCGCGGATCTCCTCGAACGAGGTCGGCTCCATGCCGTACTCCTCCGGCGGCCGCCCCGACGACGGCGTTGAGGGCGACGTTGGCGATCTCCTGACCTTCGTAGCGCCAGGCGTTGGTGCCGTCCTCGCGGGTGACGAACTGCGGCGCCAGGTCGGCGTACTTCGCCGGCAGCCGGCCGTCGAACAGATGGGGTGGCTCGACCACGTGGTCGTCCACGCTCACCATGATCATCTCGTCGATGTTCATCGCCACCCCCTGGGGCCGTGCGTTGCCCGCCGAGAGTAGTCTCGGACGGAGAGCCACGCATTGCGTCTCGGAGAATTAGCTTTACACCATGACGACCGAGCAGACCGAAGGTGCCCGGCGTGCCCGTGGCGACCGCACCGACGCCTCCTGGCGTGAACGGGCCGTTGAGCGGTCGCTCCGCACGGCCCGCGCCCGGGCGGTGAGCAGGAGCGACCGGTTCCTCGCCGCCGCCAGCGAGCTCCTCGCCGAGACCGGTCGCATCGACTTCACGGTGCAGGACATCGTCGAGCGGTCGAAGATGTCCCTGCGGTCCTTCTACCAGCACTTCGGCAGCAAGGACGAGCTGCTGTTGGCGATGTTCGAGGAAGCCATCCGTGGCTTCGTCGAGCGGCTGCGCCGAGCGGTCGAGCGCACTGACGATCCGATCGACCAGCTGCACGCGTACGTCACCGGGTTGTACAGGACCGCGGAGCAGACCTCCGCGCCGGGTACTCGCGCCCTCACGATCTATCATCTGCAACTGGCGGAGAAGCGGCCGGCGGACTTCGCAGCCGCCATCGCGCCGCAGGTCGACCTCCTGGCCGAGATCGTGGACGCCGGGCGGGCCAGCGGCCGCTTCCGGAGCGACATCGATCCGGCCGCCCTCACGATGCTGCTCTCCGAGGTACTCATCTCGGCCGCCCACATGCACGTGCTGGGCATCCACATGACCGGCGTCGAGGTGCGCCCGCAACAGCTCTGGGCCTTCTGCCTCGGCGCCGTCCTGCCGCCCAGCGATGTCGCGGGGACGGCGACCACCGGGGCCGGGCGGCGTTCGGGCGCCAACGGCCGTCGCCACCGCTGATAACGTCGTTCTCCACCAGCGCGAGTCGTCAGGGGGATGGGCCATGTCCGACGTGTCGACCGGTGACGCGACCGACGTGTCGACCGGAGAGGCGGCCAGCGAGGCGCGGGTCGAGTTCGATCCCTTCTCCGACGTCTTCTTCGACGACCCCTACGACATGTACCGCCGCCTGCGGGACGAGGCGCCCGTGTACCACAGCGAGCGCTACGGCTTCTGGGCCCTGTCGCGCTATGACGACGTCGTCGAGGCGCACAAGGACTGGCAGACGTTCTCCAGCAGCCACGGCGTCGACCTGCACACGCTGTCGACGCCGCCCGAGCAGGTCGCCATGTTCCGCAGCATCATCATGATGGACCCGCCGGCGCACGACCGGCTGCGAGCGCTGGTGAGCCGGGTCTTCACGCCCCGGGCGGTGCAGTCGTTCGAGCCGATCGTGCGCGAGGTGATCGAGACCTACGTCGAGGCGCTCGACGGTCGCGACCGCTTCGACGCGGTCGCCGAGCTCTCCGGACCGTTCCCGGTGGAGATCATCGCCCGCATCCTCGGCGTCCCCGAAGGCGACCGCCAGCAGATCCGCCAATGGCTCGACCTCCAGCTGCACCGCGAGCCCGGCCAGTTGGGGCCGACCGCTGAGGGCGAGGCCGCGTCGTTGGAGGCCGGCGCGTACTTCTACGGGCTGGTGCGGGAGAAGCGGCGCCACCCGGGCGACGACATGATCAGCCGCCTCACCGAGGCCGAGGTCGATCGGGAGGACGGCCAGGGCGTGACGAAGCTGGACGACACGGAGATCGCCGGATTCGCCATGCTCCTCGGCGGGGCCGGGGCGGAGACCGTCACCAAGCTGGTGGGCAACGCCTTCGTGCTGTTCGCACGCCATCCCGAGCAGTACCGGAAGGTCATCGAAGACCCGGGCAAGATCCCGGCGGCCGTCGGAGGAGATCCTCCGGATCTGGCCGCCGTCGCAGTACCAGGGGCGATTCTCGCTGCAGGACGCCGAGTTCCGCGGCATGACCCTGCCTGCCGGCCATCCCGTGCTCTTGATCACCGGCTCGGCCACGCGGGACGAACGCTTCTTCGACGATCCCGAGGCCTTCGACATCGATCGGCCACCCAGCCAGTCACTCGGGTTCGGGCTCGGCATCCACAGCTGCCTGGGCGCCGCCCTGGCACGCATGGAGAGCCGCGTCGCCATCGAGGAGATGGTGCGGCGCTGGCCCCGCTACGAGATCGACGAGGACGGTCTGCGCCGGGTGCACATGTCCAACGTCGCGGGCTTCTCCAACGTGCCGGTTGAGGTATCGGCGTCAGCTACTCCGCAGCAGTGACGTTGGAGAAGTCCACCTGGCCCGTCTGCAGGGCGCCGAAGAAGCCGCCGTCGACGTAGAGGGCCTCGCCGGTCACGTACGAGAGGCGGGGGCTGTTGAGGAACACCAGCGCCCAGGCCTGTTCCTCGGGGGTCGAGTACCGGGCGAGGGGGCCCACGGCGGCGTCGACGATCGCCTTCCCGTAGGACTTGTGGAAGAACGGCATCATCGGGGTCTCGGTCGGACCGGGGTTGGTGCAGTTGAGGCGCACGCCCTTGGTCAGAAGGCCGCCCGCCTTGGACGCCACCCACGCATTGATGACCTGCTTGGAGAACGCGTAGGCACTGGCGCCGCCGATCGCCGCCGCGTGTTCCTCGCACCAGGCCTTGCCCGCGTCGAAGCCTTCGGCGTCGACGAGCCCCGTGAGCGTGCCGAGCTGCTGCTGCCAGCCCAGGCCGGCGTTGGAGGCGACGTAGGCGATCGCCGATCCCTCGGGCATCTTGGGGAGCACCTGTTCGATGAGGTGTCTGGCCCCCACGAAGTTCACCAGCATCACGTCCACGTCGGAGAACGGCGGCCCGGGGAGCCCCGCGCAGCTGAAGAACGCGTTGACGGGCGTCCTGACCTTGGCGGCGCCCGCCTCGATGGCTGCCTTGTCGCGGAGGTCGACCTCGCGGAACTCGGCGACGTCGACGGCGGTCGGCTTGATGTCAACGCCGATCACCTCGGCGCCGAGCTCGACCAGGATCCGGGCGGTCGCCTCGCCCATCCCCGACGACGCCCCGGTGACGATCGCCCGCCGGCCGTCGTACCCCAAGACGTCTTCCACGCTGTCCCCCTTGCTACCTGAGCCGGCAGGACCTGACGCAACGCAGGTTATCCCTCCTGCCGTTGCGAGTTGACGTGACTGTCACATTCCAGCCCAGCCGTCATAATCGTGGGCGTGAGGGAGCACCAGTTCTCGTTCGAGATCGACGCCACGCCGGAGGAGGTGTGGCGGACGCTGCATCCCCGGCTCGCACCGCTGCCCGACGGCGAGCGCCGGGTGATCGAGCACGGGGACGTCCGCATCGAGATCGTCCACCCGGGCGACGAGAACGGGCTGGGGCTGGTGCGGTTCTGTCGGTTCCGCGTGCCCCGTTACCTGCTCAGCGGCGGCGTCGGACGATCGTGGGAGGTCATCGCCGAGTCTCGGCCTCCGGAGTTCTCCCGCTACGAGGCCGTCGGCAAGCCGTTGTGGTCGCAGGCGACCGGGTGGCACCGCCTCGAGGACCTCGGCGGCGGCCGCACGCGGGTGAGCTTCGGCGAGACGTACGAGGCCTTCAACCCGATCGCCCGCCGGTTTCTGGAGGCTCGGGTCCACCGCTTCATCTCGAAGGACAACGACGCCATCATCCGCCAGGCGGTGGAGCGAGGGGTGGGTGCGGCCCGGGCCCGCGCCCGGTCCTAGGAGCCGAGCGGATAGGGCGGTTCGTGCAGCCGACGCGTGGGAATTTGGCGGTCGACTACCAGCTCAACAGCTTGGCTCCCCGGCAGCGCTGACCACCGTGAACCAAGAGGACGTGCCTATCCGCTCAGGTCCTAGGTCGTCGGGTGCTGGGCTACGGCCCCGCGGGCCCCAGGATCATGGGGAAGTGGTCGATCGAGCGCACACCGGGCGTGTACGACAGCGTGTGGCCGGGCTTGATCGAGTAGTCGGGGAACCGCCGGTGCCACTCCCGCAGCGCCACCCGCAGCTCGTGGCGGGCGAGGTGTGAGCCCAGGCACCGATGGATGCCACCGCCGAACGCGAGATGGCGGTTGGGGTCGCGGTCGAAGCGCACCTCGTCGCCGTCACCGAACTCGGCGTCGTCGGTGTTGGCCGATCCGATGAGCACGCTCACGTGCTGGCCGGCCTTGATGGGGCAGCCGCCCAGCTCGGTGTCCTCGACAGCCACGCGGGCGACGGTCGTGACCGGCGACTCCCACCGGAGCAGCTCCTCGACGGCGGCCGGGATGATGCTCGGGTCCTCGGCGAGCCGGCGCCGCTGTTCCGGCTGCCGGGCGAGGTAGGCGAAGAAGCAGTCGAGCGACGCCGTCACCGTGTCGAGCCCGGCGATGAAGAACAGGAAGCAGATGTCGAGGATGTCCTCCCTGGTCAGGCGATGTCCGTCGACCTCGGTGTGGAGGAACGTGGTGAGTATGTCGTCGCGGCCCTCGATCTGGCGCTGATCCAGCACGTCGTTGAAGTAGGAGTAGATCGAGTCCGCGGTGGCCTTCTGGTGGCCGACGGCGATCTTGCTGCCCCGCACGGCCCCGGTCACGTGGTCGGGTCGGATGATCCCGTCCTTCATGGCCAGGAACCGCGGGGTCTCCTCCAGGGGCAGGCCGAGGAGGGTGAGGAAGACGTGTGACGGGAACGGGATCGAGAACTCGGCCGCGAAGTCGATCTCGTCTCGTCCGTCGAAGCGGTCCATGAGGTCGTTGACGAGCTTGGTGAGCGGCTCCTCCAGCGCCGCCATCCGCCGGGGAGCGAACAGCGGATCGAGGATCTTGCGGAACTTCTTGTGGTCTGGCGGGTCGATCTGCAGGGGGATCATCGGCCGCACGTTCTGGAGGTCGACCGCCGACATGTTGGACGAGAACATGTCGGGGCGGCGGAACGCCTCCTCGATCTCGCCCCGGCGGCAGACGATCACCATGCTGTCGTCGAACGGCAGCACGGCGGCGGCGTCACGCATGGCGCGGTACGTCGGCTGGGGGTCGCCAGCCATGTCGGCAAAGCCGACGCTCGGGGTCGTGGCCTCGTACGAGCTCATACCGCGCTCCTCGACGTCGCCATAGCTGACAGCCACGTCACCGTACCTCATTCGCGGCGGCGATTCTGACGCTCACGTCACCTTTTCTCCTGTACGGTTCGGGCGCAGTGAGCGAGGCGCGCACGTGACCGACAGCGTGGTGAACCACATCGGTCTGTGCGTGCATGACATCGACCGGTCCCGGCGCTTCTACGAGGAGCTGTTGGGCTTCGAGTTCGAGCGCGAGATCGCGCCACCCGACGACCCGACCGGCAAGCTGCTACAGCTCCAGGCGCCCGTCGGCCTGCGGGCCGTCTACCTACGCAAGGATGGCCTCGTGCTCGAGTTGCTCGCCTACGAGGGGCACCGAGTGCCGCGGCGCGCGCGGTCCATGGACGAGCCTGGCCTGACCCACATCTCCATCGGCGCCGAGGACCACCGGCGCCTGCTGGATCGGGTCGTGGCCCTGGGCGGCACGGTGGTCACCGATACGGACATCGGAGTGGCCGTGTTCATCCGCGATCCGGACGGCCAGCTCATCGAGCTGCTGGAGACCAAAGGGGCTGGACGTGCCTGACTCGAAGATGCTGGTCGACGGCAAGCTCGTCGACGCCGAGGGCGGCGCCACGTTCGAGAACGTCAACCCGGCGACCGAGGAGGTCCTCGGCGTGGTCGCCGACGGGTCGGCCGCCGACATGGCCGCGGCCGTGGCGGCGGCAAGGCGGGCGTTCGACAGCACCGACTGGTCGACCGACCGGTCGCTGCGGGCACGCGGCCTGCGCCAGCTGCAGGCGGCGATCGAGGGCGAGCGGGAGGAGCTGCGCCACGAGCTGGTCGCCGAGGTCGGCTGCCCGATCCTCCTCACCTATGGCCCGCAGCTCGACGCCCCGCTCCGAGAGGCGCTGCTGTGGCCCGCCGGGATGATCGACGAGTTCCCGTGGGAGCGGCCGATCGGCGCCAAGGACGCCATGGGCGTCGGCTACGACACCGATCGCTTCGTCTGGAAGGAACCCGTCGGCGTGGTCGGGGTCATCGTGCCGTGGAACTTCCCCGTCGAGATCCTGCTCAACAAGCTCGGCCCGGTCCTCGCGATGGGCAACACCTGCGTCGTGAAGCCGGCGCCCGACACGCCGTTCAACGCCGCCCGCATCGCTCGGCTCGTGGCCGAACAGACCGAGATCCCGCCGGGGGTCGTCAACATCGTCAGCAGCAGGGACCACCTGGTGGGTGAGGTCATCACCACGTCGCCGGACGTCGACATGGTCGCCTTCACGGGCTCGACCGCCACCGGGCGCCGGATCATGGAGGCGGCCTCGGCCACGCTCAAGCCGACGTTCCTCGAGCTCGGCGGCAAGTCGGTGAACCTGCTCCTCGACGACGCCGACTTCGAGAAGTCGCTGCCCGGGGCGGTGTCGTCGTGCATGCACGGCGGACAGGGCTGCGCCATCGCCACGCGCATCCTGGTCCCGCGGGCCCGCTACGACGACGCGGTCGAGCTTGTCCGCGCCGGCTTCGACGGCTGGAGCTATGGCGACCCGACCGACATGTCGGTCCTCCAGGGTCCACAGATCTCACGCAAGCAGCAGGACCGAGTGCTCGGCTACATCGAGAAGGGCAAGGCCGAAGGGGCACGGCTCGTCATTGGTGGCTCGGTGCCCGCCCACCTGCCGAAGGGCTTCTTCGTCGAGCCGACGCTGTTTTCCGACGTCGACAACAGCATGACCATCGCCCGGGAGGAGATCTTCGGGCCTGTGCTGGTGATGATCCCCTACGACGGCGACGACGACGCCGTTCGCATCGCCAACGACTCGCCCTACGGGCTGTCCGGCGCGATCACCTCCGGCGACCTCGAGCGTGCCAAGGGCCTCGCCCGCCGGATCCGTACCGGCACGCTCGGGATCAACGGTGGCGTCTGGTACGGCGCCGACGCACCGTTCGGGGGCTACAAGGGCTCGGGCGTCGGCCGCCAGTGCGGCATCGAGGGCCTCGAGATCTTCACCGAGACCAAGACCGTCGGCTGGCCGGCGGGCGCCGGCTGACCGGAGGCACGCGCCATGGCAGGACCCCTCGCCGGGATCAAGGTCGTCGAGCTGGCAAGCTGGATGTTCGTGCCCTCGGCGGGCACCGTCCTGGTCGACTGGGGCGCCGACGTCGTCAAGGTCGAGCACCCGGTGACCGGCGATCCCCAACGCGGGCTCGTCACGTCGGGGCTGTTGCCCGGCGGCGACAGCGGCATCAACTTCATGATGGAACAGCCCAACCGCGGCAAGCGGTCGGTCGCGATCGACCTCTCCAAGCCCGATGGCCACGAGGCGTTCATGAAGCTGATCGAGGGCGCCGACGTCTACCTCACCAACTACCTGCCCCAGGTGCGGCGCAAGCTGGCGGTGGACGTCGACGACGTCCGGGCCCGCAACCCGCGGGTCATCGTGGCGCGCGGCTCGGGGCAGGGCGCGAAGGGGCCCGACGCCGAGAAGGGCGGCTACGACGCCGCCTCGTTCTGGGCCCGGGGCGGTGTCGCCGCGGTCATGCCCACCAACGCCGAAGGCTGGCCGGCCGGCCAACCCTCGGCGGCCTTCGGGGACGTGATGGGCGGGCTCGCCACCGCCGGTGCGATCGCCGCCGCCCTGCTCCAACGGGAGCGCACCGGTGAGCCCACCGTCGTGGACGTGTCGCTGCTCGCCACCGCCATGTGGCAGCTCTCGCCCATGGTGGTGGCGGCCAAGCTGTTCGGTCTGACCCGCCTGCCGACCGCCAACCGCCTCAAGAACCCCAACCCCGGGGTGAACACCTACAGGACCGCCGACGACCGGTTCATCAGCCTGGTGCTGCTGCAGGCCGACAAGTTCTGGGACGACCTCGCCAAGCGCCTCGAGCGCCCCGAGCTGACCGCCGACGAGCGCTTCAGCACCAGTGCGGCCCGCGCCGAGAACAGCGAGGCCTGTGTCGCCATCCTCGACGAGGCCTTCGGCTCCAAGCCTCTCGGGCACTGGAAGGAGGTCCTGGCCGACTTCGCCGGCGTGTGGACGCCGTACCAGACCCTCGACGAGCTCTACCGCGACCCGCAGGTCATCGCCAACGGTTACCTTCCGGCCATGGAGGCGCCCAACGGACAGCAGGTCCAGCTCGTCGCCAGCCCCGCCCAGTTCGACGAACGCGCGGTGGAGGTGAGCCGGGCGCCCGAGCACGGCGAGCACACCGAGCAGGTCCTGCTCGACGCCGGGTTCGGCTGGGACGCGATCGCCGCCATGAAGGAGTCTGGCGCGATCCTGTAGCAGCAGCTACGTCGGGCATCGACCTGCGGTGCCACTGGCGAACGGCCTGCGCTAATGTCGTATCTAACTACCGCGTCACATTTCTGGCGGGCCCTCGGGCCGGCACAGGGGGGAAGGCAATGACAGCACACGTGTCCCGCTCCCACGGCCGTTCGGGTCAGGCCCGCCGCTTCGTCGTGGTGCTCTGCGTCCTCAGCCTCGGGCTGGCCGCGTGCGGGAACTCCGGCGACGACGATGACGACGGTGCCGCTGACACCACCTCCGGCGACGACAACGCCAGCACCGGCGGCGAGGCCGCATCGGGTGACCGCGACACGTTCGTGGAGATCTCGGGGGTCCCCGGCGTCACCGACGACGAGATCCAGTACAGCATCATCGGCACCAAGTCCAACAACCCCCTCGGCACCTGCATCCTCGACTGCTACGCCGCCGGTGTCGAGGCCTACTTCGCGTACCGCAACAGCGAGGGTGGCATCTACGGGCGCGATCTCGTGGTGTCCGAGACGCTCGACGACGAGCTGGCCAACAACCAGGTGCGGGCGCTGGACGTGATCTCGGCCGACGACACCTTCGGCAACTTCAACGCCACTCTGGCCCCGAGCGGCTGGGGCGACCTCGACCAGGCCGGCATCCCGACCTACGTGTGGGGCATCCACGGCAACGAGATGGCCGGCCGCGAGCACATCTTCGGCCACATCCAGGGCCCGTGCTCCGGCTGCACGGGCCGCGTGGCTCCCCTGGATGGTCGGGCAGGCGGGCGCCCACCGGGTGGCCACGCTCGGCTACGGCATCACCGAGACGTCGCGAGAGTGCGCCCACGGGGCGGCCGACTCGTTCGAGACTGTACGGCAGCGACGTCGACGCCGAGGCGGTGTACGTCAAGGACGACCTCGCGTACGGGCTGCCCAACGGCATCGCACCCGAGGTCACGGCCATGAAGGACGCCGGCGTCGACTTCATCTCCAGCTGCATCGACCTCAACGGCATGAA
The DNA here is from genome assembly GCA_963813485.1 of uncultured bacterium. Lineage (GTDB taxonomy): Bacteria > Actinomycetota > Acidimicrobiia > Acidimicrobiales > VFJN01 > DASQUK01. The sequence goes on along the minus strand of CAWEZE010000029.1, from coordinate 132,438 downwards.
GACCCTGGCGCAGGAGCTCCAGCGCCAGGGGATGGACGACGTCATCCTCTTCCACCCCAACACCTACGACCAGCGGTTCGTGGAGGACAACGCCGACCTGTTCGAGGGTGACTACGTCACCGTGCAGTTCCTGCCGTTCGAGGCCGACGCCGAGGGGACGCCGCTGGACACCTTCCAGCAGTGGATGGACGAGACGGGCGGCGAGCTCAGCGAGCAGTCGATGGTGGGCTGGATCAACGCCGACCTCGCCTTCCAGGGTCTGCTGGCCGCCGGTCCCGAGTTCGACCGCCAGTCGGTGGTCGACGCCACCAACCAGATGACCGACTACGACGCCGACGGGCTCATCAACCCCATCGACTGGACCCGCCAGCACGCCGCCGTCGTCGACGGCGACCCCAGCACCGACTATGCGCAGGAGTGCGCCCCGGTGGTCCAGATCCACGACGGCGCCTTCGAGACGGTCGCCCCGCCGGACAAACCGTGGCTGTGCTGGTCCAACGACAACCAGGACTGGTCCGAGCCCACCCCGACGTCCTTCAACTGAACCCTGGTTCCGCGGATGACGCATGGCGCCGCTCACACTCGAGTGCCCGTTGCTCGCAGCCGGAGGAATCAGGGTTCACTGACCCCGTGCTAATACGGCGCCCATGACCCTGGCCGCATCGGTTCCCGAGGACATCTTCCGGGCGATCCTCCAGGGCACGCCGCCGGGCGCGGTCTACGCGCTCATCGCGCTCGGCTTCGTCCTGACCTACAAGACGTCGGGGGTCTTCAACCTGGCCTTCGGCGCCCAGGCGTACATCTCGGCGGCGCTGTTCTTCCAGGCCCGGGAGGAGTGGGGGTGGGCGACTGTGCCCGCCCTGGTCCTGTCGGTGTTCGTGGTGGCGCCGCTCATCGGGCTGCTGCTCGAACGGCTCATCTTCCGCCACCTCCGCACCGCCCCGGCGGTGGCGAAGCTGGTGGTGACCATCGGCCTCACGGTCGCCCTGCCGAACCTGTTCGAGCTCGTCACCAGCTTCCAGCCTGTCGCCGGCCGGACACCCGAGGGCATCGTGCCCAACGGGGACGTCCTCTACGACGTGTTCAACGTCTACAGCTTCAGCCGCAACGAGCTCGTGGCCCTGGGCGTGGCGGTGCTGGGCATGCTGGTGCTCGGAGCCCTGTTCCGCTTCACCGCCCTCGGGCTGCAGATGCGGGCGGTCGTCGAGAGCCCGCGCATGACCGAGCTCGCAGGCATCCGGGCCGACCGGGTGTCGGCGTTCGCCTGGGCGCTGTCCAGCGTCTTCGCCGGCATGGCCGGGGTGCTGATCGCGCCCCGGTTCAACACGCTGGTGGCAGCGGACTTCTTCAACCTGGTGGTCGTCGCCATCGCCGCCGCGGCGCTGGGTCGACTCGTCAGCCTGCCCCGCGCCCTCGCCGGAGGCCTGGCGCTGGGCATCTTCATCGCGCTGCTCAACACCTTCCTGCCCCGATGGAGCTCCGACAACGCCTTTCTGGAGGCCATCCAGGACAACATCGCGCCCGCGGTGCCCTTCGTCGTGCTCTTCGGTGTGCTGGTGCTGTGGCCGGCGATCCGACGCACCCGCGAGGCCGCTGACCCGCTGGCGGGAGTCGACCCCCCGCCACCGGCACCGGCGGCCGCGACCCGCAGCCGGGGCCTGACGGTGGCCACCCGGCTGTTCGCGCTCGGCTTCTTCGGCATCGTCGGCCTGGTCATCTTCTTCCGGGCCGACCAGTCGTGGCTGTTCGTCGTCACCCAGGCGGTGATCCTGGCGACGATCTACCTGTCCATCACCGTGATCACCGGCTTCGCCGGTCAGATCTCGCTGTGCCAGGGCGCCTTCGCGGCGATCGGCGGGTTCACCGTGTTCCAGCTGGTCGACCGCTACGACATGTCGGTGCTGGTCGCCGCGTTCATCGGGGCAGGCGCGGCCGCCGCCTGCGGGGCGCTGCTGTCGCTGCCGGTGCTGCGCCTCGGCGGCGTGTGGTTCGCGATCGCGACCCTGGCCTTTGCGTTCTTCTTCGACTCCGTGATGGTGAAGCTGTCGTGGATCGGCGGTGGCGACACGGCGCTACTCGAAGGCACCCGGGTCCCCCGCCCCACCATCGGGCCCTGGGACTTCGGCAACGACCTCTCGTTCCTGGCGCTCGCCGTCGCCGTGTTCGTGATCGTCTCGTTCGCGGTCATCCGCATCCGGGAGGGCACGGTCGGGCGGACGCTGCGTGCCCTGCGGGGTAGCGAGGTGGCGGCCGCGTCGATCGGCATCTCGCCCGCCCGGGCCCGGATCGTCGCCTTCGCGGTGTCGGCGTTCATCGCCGGGCTCGGCGGCGCCATGCTGTCGATGCACCAGGAGAACGTGAACTACACCAACAACTTCGCCCCGTTCGCAGCGCTGTTCTGGCTGGTGCTCGTCGTCACGTTGGGCTGCCGCACCGTGGAAGGTGCCGCGTACGCCGGCGGCGCCTTCGCACTGTTCGACGTCGCGATCCTCCGGGGCGAGGTTTTCGGCTGGATCCTGCGCAGCCCCGATCGCATCCCCGGGAATCTTCCCGATCTCACCCAAGTGGCGCTTCGTGCTCTTCGGCCTCGGCACCATCCAGTTCGCCCGCCACCCCGAGGGCCTGGTCGAGCACGGCAAGCGCCAGTGGTTGCGGCGGCTGGAGAGGCGGGCCGGGCCCCGCACCGGGCCATCCGACGAGGCATCGCCGGCCGAGGCGGCGGCGGTGTCCCCCGGCGGCGCTGCCGAGGCGCACGCCGATGACGCCGGGGGCGATGCGGCCGTCGTCGGCGCCGAGGAGTCGCGCTGATGGGTACCGTCCTCGAGGCCACTGGCGTCACCAAGAACTTCTCCGGCATCGTCGCCCTCGACGACGTCTCGCTGCAGGTGGAGGCGGGGGAGCGGGTCGGGCTCATCGGTCCCAACGGCGCCGGCAAGACGACGTTCTTCAACTGCGTCCTGGGCGTCCTCCGGCCCGAGGGCGGCCAGGTCTTGCTGGAGGGCCGGGACATCGGCGGCCTGCCCGTGCACGCCCGGGCGCTCCTCGGCATCGGCCGCACCTTCCAGCGCATCGAGCTGTTCGCCGAGTCGACGGTGCGTGAGCACCTGCTGATCGCCGAACGGACCCGGCGGGGCGACGGGCGGCTCTGGAAGGACCTCTTGGGACTCGGTCGTCCCCGTTCCGAGGAGATCGCCCGCTGCGACGAGGTGCTCGAGCTGCTCGGCCTGGCCGACTTGGCCGACGAGCCCATCGAGCGCCTCAGCCTCGGCAAGGGCCGCCTGGTGGAGGTGGGCAGGGCGCTGATGACCGACCCCAAGCTGCTGCTGCTCGACGAGCCGTCGTCGGGCCTCGACCGGGAAGAGACCGCCGACCTGGCGCGTACCCTCCAGGACGTGCAGGCCGCACAGGGTTTCGCCATCCTCCTCGTCGAGCACGATGTCGAGCTGGTGTCGAGCTTCACCGGGCGGTGCTACGCGCTCGACTTCGGTTGCCTCATCGCCTCGGGCCCGACGGCCGAGGTCATGGCCAGCGACGTGGTGCGCACCGCCTACTTCGGCGACGTCGAGGTCGCATCGTGACCGGTCCCGACGGCCCGCTGGTCGACGGCCCCGACCCCGCCGACGACCCGGCCCCCGACGGCCCGGCGGTCCCGACGGCCCCGCGTGGCCGACGGCCCCGCGGTCGCCGACACTCCCGACCCCACCGACGACCCGGCCATCGACACCCCTGCGACCGCCGACGGCCCGGTGATCCTGGAGCTGCGGAACGTGTCGGCGGCGTATGGACCGTTCCGTGCCCTGTTCGGCGTGAGCCTGACGGTCGGGCCGGGCGAGGCCGTCGCCCTGTTGGGTGCCAACGGCGCCGGCAAGACCACCGTGGCCCGGGTGGCGACCGGCCTGGTGGCACCGACCAGCGGATCGGTGCTGGTCGAGGGCCGGGACTTCACGGGATCGGGAACCTTCAAGTTCACTCGGGCCGGCGTGGCGCACGCTCCCGAGGGCCGTTCGGTGTTCGCCACGCTGACCGTCGAGGAGAACCTCACCCTGTCGTTCCGGCAGTCCAAGGGACGGAGCGGTGTCGACCCGGGGCTCGAGCAGGCGTTCGGCATGTTCCCGGTGCTCGGCGAGCGGCGCCGGCAGCTGGCGGGAACGCTGTCGGGTGGGGAGCAGCGCATCCTCTCGATGGCGCGGGTGCTGGTCGAGTCGCCGGCCGTGCTGGTCGCCGACGAGCTGTCGCTCGGCCTCGCGCCGAAGATCGTCGACGACGTCTACGAGAGCCTCACCAAGCTGCGCGAGACAGGGCAGCGCGCTGCTCATCGTCGAGCAGCACGTCGGCCACGCCCTCGACCTGTGTGACCGCGTGCTCCTGCTCCACCACGGTGCCGTCACCTGGGAGGGCCCGAGCGATCACGCCGCCGACCGGGTGATGGCCGAGCTGTTCGAGCCGGCGGCCCCCTGACCGCCGATGGGTGAGCCCCTCGAGCGCCGAGCCGTGATTTCCGGGATCGGCCAATCCGACATCGGGCGCCGCCTCCACCGCAGCGGGCTCGACCTCACCATCGAGGCCACCGAGCGCGCCGTCGCCGACGCCGGCCTGACCCTCGACGACATCGACGGCATCTCGACCTACCCCGGTTCCGGCGGGCCGTTCGGCGGCGCGTCGGGCGCCGACCTCCACGACGCCCTGCGCCTCCGGCTCGCCTGGCGCGACGGCGGCCTCGAGACCGCCGGGCAGCTCGGCGCGGTGCACAAGGCGGTGCTGGCGGTGGCCGCCGGGCTCGCCCACCACGTCGTGGTGTTCCGCACGGTCGTGGAGGGCAGCGGCAAGCCCATGCGTCCCGGTGCCGCCGCCGGCGGCGGTGGCAGCCTGCCGGCGTCGATGCGCTACATGATCCCCTACGGCGCCGGGTCGGCCGCCAACTGGATCGCCTGCTACGCCATGCGGCACATGCACGAGTACGGCACGACCCGGGAGCAGCTGGGCGCCATCGCCATCAACGCCCGCACGTTCGCGGCGATGAATCCCAAGGCCATCTACACCGAGCCCATGACCATGGACGACTACCTCAGCGTGCGCATGGTCTCGGAGCCGTTCTGCCTCTACGACTGCGACGTCCCCTGCGACGGGTCCACGGTCGTCGATCGTCTCGCATCGGGACTACGCCCCCGATGCGCCCAACGGCGTCGCCCACGTCAACGCCATCGGCACCGCCATCCGGGGCCGCCCGAGCTGGGACCAGTTCGACGACCTCACGACCATGGCGATGCGGGACTCGGCGGCGTCGCTGTGGGCCCGCACCGACCTCACCGCCGACGACGTCGACACGGCCCAGCTCTACGACGGCTTCAGTTGGCTCACGATGGCGTGGCTGGAGGCGCTGGGCTTCTGTGGGCGGGGCGAGGGCGGCCCGTTCGTCGAGGGCGGCAAGCGCATCGGCCTCGGCGGCACGCTGCCGCTCAACACCTGGGGCGGCCAGCTCTCGTCCGGGCGGCTGCACGGCTTCGGCTTCCTCCACGAGGGCGTGCTGCAGCTCGGGGCGCCGCCGGCGCCAGGCAGGTGCAGGGTGCCGAGGTCGCCATGGTCGCCGCCGGCGGTGGTCCCGAGTGCGGCTGCCTCCTGCTGACCAGAGGGGCGGGATGAGCGCGGCTGTCGGGCCCGCGCTGTCGCGGACCCCGAGGCAATAGGGTCTGGCAGCGGGGACTCGAGGCAATAGAGGGCGGGGGCCGGTCCGTATTGCCTCGGGAGACGTCGGCGCGGACCGTATTGCCTCGGCAGGTCGGACCACAGAGGGGTGCGCCCGTGAGCCTGAACCCCGGGCCGCCGCGGTTCATCGCCGCGGACGAGAGCGACGAGTTCTTCTGGCGCAGCGGCGCCGACGGCGTCCTGCGGTTCCTGCGCTGCGCGAACTGTGGGCGGATCCACCACCCGCCGGTGCCGCGCTGCCCCCACTGCGGCAGCCGGGACGTCGCGCCCGGGGCCGTGTCCGGCCGGGCGACAGTGGCGACCTACACGGTGAATCACCAGCCGTTCATGCCCGGCTTCGAGCCGCCGTACGTGATCGCCATCGTGGAGTTGGAGGAGGACCCGACCGTCCGGCTCACCACCAACATCGTCGACTGCGCCATCGAGGACGTCCGCATCGGCATGCCGGTGGAGGTCACCTTCGAGCCCAACGGGGAGTGGTTCGTCCCCCTTTTCCGGCCGCGCTGACGCCGATCCGGTGCTCGAGCTCCGACCAGGAGCAATTCTGACACCCATGTCAGGTCAGGGATACGCTCGGCCGTGGTGATGAAGCTTCGGATCGATGCCGAGATCTGCACCGGGCACGGTCGCTGCTACGCGCTCGCGCCCGAGGTGTTCGAGCCCGACGATGACGGGCACGGGGTGGTGCTGCACGGGGGCGAGGTCCCGGCCGGCCTGGAGGAAGTCGCCCGCAGGGCGGCCAACAACTGCCCGGAGCGGGCGATCACCGTCGAGGAGTGATCGCCGAATCGGCTGGTCGGGCCGGTTGGGCGGGCCGGCTCACTGCCCGAGGAAGCCGCGCTCGATGATGTGGGCCGTGGCGGGGACCGTGGACGGCCCCTGTGGGCGGGCTCCGAAGGCGTCGAGCAGCGCCACCATGACGAGCGCCTCGGTGTCGACGTCACCGAACCCGCGGGGCTCGAGGAACCGCGCCAGCCGGCGCCGGCCCCAGTCCAGCGCGGCGGCGGACTCGGGCTGCAGGCTCGGGTCGTCGGCCGTGGCGTCGAGCCACACGCGGATCATGGCCGTCTCCGACGCCTGGGTGGTGTGGTAGCGGCGTAGCCACTGGCGCAAGGTCGCCGACATCGCCTTGCCGGCAGTTCCGGGCGGAGCGGGGCTTCCGGCGATGTCCGGGATGTCCGCCATGGCCACCGACACCGTGCGGATTGCCCGCACCGTCAGAAGGCGGATCAGGTGGTCCTTGTTGTCGAAGTAGCGATAGAAGGCGCCGTGGGAGACCTTTGCGGCCTGCGTGATGTCGTCGACCCGCGTGCCGTGATAGCCCCGCGCCACGAGCACGTCGTGGCCGGCGGCAAGCAGCGCCGCCAGGGTGCGGGCGCCCGTGGGGCTCAGGTCCTCGGGGCCGTCTTCGGGCTGCAGCCCCTGGAGCATCACCGGCCCCATCCGAAGGCGGGGCGGGCGCCGCTTCGTCGGCGCGTGGACGTTCACGTCGGGCTCGAGCTGGCCGACCAGAGTCCGGTGCACGATGTCGGTGATCGCGTCGTCGACACGGGCGCGGGGATACGCGGAGGCGCCGGCGGGTCCTTGCATCAGTGCGGCGCCGACGACCTCGGCGACCCGGCGGGCCCGGGTCATGCACTCGAGCAGGATGGCGATTGTCTCGTCGAGCTGCCGGCTGGGCAGCAGCGACGTCGTGAGCTTGGCCCGCACGCCCGCGACGGTGCGGTCGGCGATGCGGGCAGACCCACTGGCGACGGCCTCGTCGCTCTCGGCCGCCGCCTGGTGGGCCTCGAACACCGGCTCGTAGCGGTCGTAGATCTCGCCGTGGCGCGCGACCCAGGCCCGCAGGGTCTGCCAGCCGGCGAGGTCCGCCGTGATCGGACCGAGCGCCTCGGCCGACGCCACGAGCTGGCGCGCCACCTGCCCGGCGAGGTGGCGGAAGACGTCTTCCTTGCTGGAGAAGTATTGGTAGAAGGCCGCCCGGGAGCATCCGGCCACCTCGGTGATCCGGATCACGCCGCACTGGTGGTAGCCCTCCTCGCCGAACACCCGCAGCGCCGCCTCGAGGATGCGTTGATGGGCGCGCTGGCCACGGGCGCCCACCCGCGGATTGTCGGAGAAGGGGGCCCGCCTGAGCACCGAAGTGGGATCCCCGTCGGGGAGCTGCTTGGCAGCGTGCGGTCCCATCACCAACTCTCAGCTCGACGACGGAGCCCTGAAATCTAGCAGCGCCGTCACGTTTGCCGGTGGAACACCACCCGGCCGCGGGACCGGGCCGGGGCGCCCAACCGTCAGGCGGCGACGCCGATCCCCATGAGCCCGGCCAGGTTTCCACCCATGATCTTCACGACGTCGTCTCGGGCCATCCCGTCGAGCTCGTCGACGTAGGTGATGGGATCGGCCATGCCCTCGGGGTGCGGGAAGTCCGACCCGAACAGGACGTGGTCGGCGCCGAGCAGCTCGACGAGGCCCCTGATGTCCTCCTCGTGGAAGGGATGGACGTAGACGTTGCGCTTGAACACGTCGATGGGGTGCTCCATGAACCCCTGCGGCATCATCCGGTAGGCCTCGTTCAGGTTGTGGAAGAGGGGCCGGACGAACCCGCTGCCGTTCTCGACGACGGCGATCCGCAGATCCGGGAACCGGGACAGGGCACCGTGGCAGATCATCGCCGCCATGGTGTCCTCGATGGGCCGGTGGCCCATGGCGACGGACCGGAACGCGCTGAGCTTGAAGGGCAGGAACTCGCGGGTGCCCTCCCAGTCGTTCACATAGCGGGCGTAGCCGCTGTCGGACGCGTGCATCGCGACCAGCACGCCGAGGTCGACGACCCGCTGCCAGAACGGGTCGAACTCGGGGAGCCCGGGGGAGCGGGAGGTCCCGTCGGGGCTCGGCACCGGCGCCGGCCGGATGAGCACCACCTTGGCGCCCCGCGCCGCCACCCACTCGAGCTCCTCGATGGCGCGCTGGACGATCGGCAGCGTGATGACCGGCGTCGGAAAGATGCGGCCCTCGTAGTCGTAGGTCCACGTCTCGAGCATCCACTGGTTGAGGGCGTGGATGATGGCGTGGGTGGCGCGCACGTCGTCGCGCAGACGCTCTTCGACCAGGCTGGCGAGGGTGGGGAACATCAGGGCCCGATCGATTCCCAGCTCGTCCATCAGCTCGAGGCGGGGGCCGGGCTCCCGAAACGCGGGGATGGCCCGCATCGGCTCGCCGATGATCTCGCGGTAGCTCTTGCCCTCGGGGTTGCCCTGCTTGAAGTACTCCTCCTGTGCCCCAGGCTTGGCGATGACGTCGAAGGTGGGGTTGGGGATGTACTCGCTGATGGTGCCGTTGACGACGATCTTGGTGCGGCCCTTGACCTCGACGTAGTCGATGACGCCGGTGTACTGGTCGGGGACGTGCTGGGTCAGCGCTTCCTTCGTCTCGTACATGTGGTTGTCGGCGTCGAAGACGTCGAAGTCCAGCGATCGGGAAGGCACGTCGTACCTCTCAGTCGTGCAGGGGAATGTCACCTGTGGCCGAGGGTGGCCAGCCGATGTGGCCGAGGGTGGCCAGGCGAGAGCGTAAGGCGTTTCTGACAGGTGCGTCAATCGACCGGAGCGTCGGCTCGCCGCGCGGGACCCGCCGGCACGCGCTCCCTCGCCCCGAGATCGGATCGGACGGCACTACGGTTTCTAACCGTCGTGTCACTGCCGGACCGTCACGGCGCGAGAGGGGTAGTCACCAATGGGGATCATGGACGGCGTTCGCGTGCTCGAGGTGGCGGCGTGGACCTACGTACCGTCGGCGGGCGCGGTGCTGGCCGAGTGGGGCGCCGACGTCATCAAGATCGAACACCCGGAATCGGGGGACCCGCAGCGAGGCTTGGTGTCGTCGGGTCTGGTGCCGAGCGGACCCGGGGGCGTCAACCACATGATCGAGCTGCCGAACCGGGGCAAGCGGAGCGTCGCCATCGACCTGCGCACGGGCGAGGGCCACGACCTCCTGATGCGGTTGGCGGCCGAGAGCGACGTGTTCCTCACCAACTTCCTCCCCCCGGCCCGCAAGGCGCTGCGGTTGGAGGTGGACGACGTGCGCGCCGCGAACCCCGGCATCATCTACGTGCGCGGCTCCGGTCAGGGCCAGCGTGGGCCGGAGGCCGACCGGGGCGGGTACGACGGCTGCTCGTTCTGGGCCCGGGCGGTGGCCGATATCGCGACGCCGGCGGGGTTGGAGTGGCCGATCGGACAGCCGGGTCCGGCCTTCGGCGACCTCATCGGCGGGGCCATGATCGCCGGCGGGATCTCGGCCGCCCTCTACCACCGCGAGCGCACCGGAGAGGCCCTGGTCGTCGACAACTCACTGCTGGCGACCGCGCTGTGGGCCACGTCGGCCAGTGTGCTGGCAGCGGGGCTGTTCGGGCTCGGCAAGATGCCCAGCTTCGATCGCCATGAGGTTCCCAACCCGATCGTGAACACCTACCGGACGAGCGATGGCCGCTTCCTGTCGCTGATCATGCTGCAGTCGGATCGCTACTGGCCCGAGTTCGTCACCAAGGTCGGGCACCCCGAGCTGGTCGATGACGAGCGCTTCGCCACCGCCGCCGCTCGCGCCGAGAACAGCCGGGCGTGCGTGGAGACGCTGGACGCAATCTTCGCAACCCGTACCTTCGACGAGTGGCGGGCGGTGCTGATGGATGTCGAGGGCGTGTGGGCGCCGGTCGAGACCCCCGGGGAGCTGCTCGAGGACCCGCAGGTGGTTGCCAACGGCTACGTGCGCGACGTCGTGGCCCGGAGCGGCACGACGTTTCGCATGGTGCCGTCGCCGCTGCAGTTCGACGAGACCCCCCCGGACCTGACGCGGGGCCCTGACCATGGCGAACACACCGACGAGGTTCTCCGGGAGCTGCTCGGGCTCGACACGGACCAGCTTCTCGATCTCAAAGTGAAGGGCGCGATCCTCTAGCACCGAGAATTTGCTCGACCATTCGGCCCCCAAATGACGACAGGCGGGGCCGCGATCTGCGATCATGACGCTCTGAGTCGCTGGCCATGCGTTGGGTGGGGACGCACGCGCCGCCGAAACGCCAGGGGGAAGCGTAGGTGCGTCGCATACCGATCCGTATGAAGCTGGCGGCAGCGCTGGCTATGCCCCTCTTCGCCCTGGCGATCGTCACCGCCCTGGAGGTAGCGCAGTCCACCGGCGAGGCGGACGACGTGCGCAGTGAGAGCAACCTCGCCAAGGCAGCCACCGGGCACCAGGGTCTCATCACGACGCTGCAGAACGAGCGCAGCTGGGCCTCCGTCGAGCTGGTCGGGCAGGAGGACACGTACGTGCTCGAGACCGAGGGCTACGAGGGCACCCGCGCCGAGACCGACGCCGCCATCGCCGCCTTCGAGGCCGAGCTGGCGGACGAGGAGCAGCCCGTCCGCGATGCGTTCCTGCCGGCGTTGGAGGCGCTCGCCGGGCTGGAGAGCGTCCGCGCCGAGATCGACGCCTTCTCCGGGACGAAGGACCTCACCAACATCGGCACGGCCAACGAGTTCTACGGGCGGTACTCGGAGCTGATCCAACCGCTCCTCGACGCCAACGGCCTCGTGGTGGCGGCCATCGACAACCCCGAGCTGCGCCAGGGCGCGGCCGTCGTCGACCTCGCCACCCGGCAGGTGGAGGACCAGGCGGACCTGATCCGCCTGACCGTCATCGGCGTGACGCTCGAGAGTGGTGCCGTCGACACGCCTGCCGAGATCACCGCCATCTCCCAGGCGCGATCCACCTTCGAGCGAAACAACCGCGACATCCTCGACATCGGGGAGCCCTACGCCGCCCTCGTCGACGAGCTGTACCCCGAGGAGATGGTGACGCAGCTGTCCGCGCAGGTGGACCAGGCCATCACCACCGGCAAGATCGATGACGTGCAGGGCATCCTCGATCTGATCAGCCTTCCGCCCGACGAAGGCTACGGGGGGATGCGCGACCGACTCGCCGACGACGTCGTTACCCGCGCCGACGATCTCAGCCACGCCGCCGAGGTGCGGCAGCGCTGGTACATCGTGCTGGCGGCCACCACGCTGGTGGCGGCGTTGGTCATCACCTGGCTGGTGTCGCGGTCGATCACGCGGCCGCTGCGGTCGCTGACCCGTCAGGCGACGGCGATGGCGGACCACCGGCTGCCCGAGGCGGTGCTCGACATCCTGGACACGCCGTTGGGCGAGGACGTCGAGGTCCCCGAGGTGGACCCGGTGGCGGTGCAGACCCGCGACGAGGTCTCCGACGTCGCCGAGGCCCTCAACACGGTCCAGGACACGGCGCTGGACCTGGCGGTGGAGCAGGCGGTGCTGCGCCGCAACATCGCCGACTCGTTCGTCAACCTGGGCCGCCGCAACCAGAACCTGCTGGGCCGCCAGCTCGACTTCATCACCGAACTCGAGACCAACGAGACCAGCCCGGACACGTTGTCGAACCTGTTCCGCTTGGATCACCTGGCCACCCGGATGCGCCGCAACGCCGAGTCGCTGCTGGTGCTGGCGGGGGTGGAACCGCCCCGCAAGTGGGCCGCGCCGGTGCGGTTGACCGACGTGATCCGGGCGGCGTTGGGTGAGGTGGAGGACTACCAGCGGGTCACGGTCCGGGGCGTCGAACCCGCCACCATCGTCGGCGCCGCCGCCGCCGACCTGGCCCACCTGTTGGCCGAACTGATCGAGAACGCCCTCGTGTTCTCACCCCCCGACCAGACCGTCGACATCCGCGGCCGCTTGCGTCCCGGGGTCCGGGCCAACGGTCCGCAGGCCCTTCCGCCGACCAAGGGCCGCGACGGGGTGCCGGCTCATGCCCACCAGAGCGACGGGGAGCGGGACCGCCAGGGCGCGTACACGCTGGCGATCATCGACTCCGGTCTGGGCATGACCGCGGCCGACGTCGAGGCCGCCAACCGTCGGCTGGCCGGCGCCGAGTCGTTCACGATCGCGCCGTCGAAGTACCTCGGCCACTACGTGGCCGGGAACCTGGCCGCCCGCCACGGCATCGGCGTCCGCCTGGACAACTCGCCGGGCAACGGCATCACCGCCACCGTCCACATCCCGGCCCCCCTGCTCACCACCGACGCCGTGACCAGTGCGCCGGTGACTCCGCCCCAGGGGATGCGGCCGTCCGGCGTGGCGCTCCGGGGCGGCGGTCCGGCGCTGCCGCCGTCGCCCGCACCCGAGCCACAGCCGGCGGCCTGGGCCCCGCGGTCCCGTCTCGCCGCCCGCCCCGGCATGGGGGCCCGTGGAGCCGGCGACGTTGTCGTCGGGCTACGAATCGGCGGCGGCCTCGCGGTCGGTCTTCGACACCCCCGCTCCAGGGGAGCCGGCACCGCCAGCGTGGCTGCCGCCACCGAACCAGCCCACCCGCACCGCCAGCGGGCTGGTGAAGCGGCCTTCACGGCCCGGCGACGGTGTGCGGCCGGCCGCCGCCCAGGCCGACCCCAACGAGGACCTGTTGGCGTCGCTCAGCCGCGTGGCCGGCACCAACCGGAGCCGGGAACAGACGGCCCCGCCGTCTCAGGGCGTGGGGCCTCCACGAGCGCCGCGAGGCAACACGTTCCCGCCCCCGTGGGCCGCGGCGCCCGGATCCGAGCCGGGAGACCGTCGCCTCGACCTCCGCTCGCCCGGGCCGATTGGCCCACCGCCGGCCGCGCCCTCCCCGTCACAGGCACCCGGATCGTTGTCCCCGCCGGTGCCTCCGGCCCCGCCACTGACCCACCGGGTCCGGGGCGCGCAGATGCCCCCGACCGATCCCACGCTGCTGCGCCGGGCGCAGGCGGGCGGTGACGGCCAGCCGGCGGCCGGGCCCGCGCCTAGGCGACCGTCGCCCACGGCGTCCGACGGGCGACGATCCCCGGACGACGTCTACAGCTTCCTGACGAGCTTCACCGCCGGAGTTCAGCGCGGGCTCGACGAGACCAAGCCTCGCCCGGGCTCGCCCGACAACTGAGGGCGGCCTCGGCGCCGGCCGGTGGTATCAAGGCGCATGCCAAGCGACGACGTGCTCACCTGGACGGCGGGACAGCTGGCCGACGCGGTCCGCCGTCGGGAGATCGCCAGCCGCGAGTTGCTGTCCATCGCCCTCGACCGCATCGACCGCATCGACCCCAAGCTCAACGCCGTCGTGACTCTCGACGCCGAACGGGCCGGGGAACGGGCGGCGGCGGCCGACGAGGCGACGGCCCGTGGCGAGACCACCGGACCGCTCCACGGCTTGCCCATCACCGTCAAGGACGCCCTCGAGGTCGCCGGCGTGCGCTCGACTGGCGGTGCCGTCGAGTTGACCGACCACCTGCCGGCGGCAGACGCGCCCGCGGTGGCCCGGTTGCGGGCGGCGGGTGCGGTCGTGTTCGGGAAGACCAACGTCCCGCGCTGGTCGGGTGACTTGCAGACCTACAACGAGGTCTTCGGCACCACCAACAATCCCTGGGACCCGGCCCGGGTCCCAGGCGGCTCCTCGGGCGGCGCTGCGGCCGCCGTGGCGGCAGGACTCACCAGCTTCGAGCTGGGCACCGACATCGGTGGCTCGGTGCGGGTCCCGGCGCATTGCTGCGGCGTGTTCGGGCTCAAGACCACCTACGGCGTCGTGCCCCAGCGTGGCTACCTCGATCGCGTCGGCGGGGGAGTGTCCGACCCCGACATCAACGTGTTGGGACCCCTCGCCCGCAGCGCCGACGACCTCGAGCTGCTGCTGGACGTCGTCGCCGGACCCCTGGACGAGGATGCTGTCGGCTGGCGGCTCGAGCTGCCTGGGTCGAGGGCGACGAGCCTGGCCGACTACCGAGTGGGCGTGTGGCTGGACGAGCCCAGCGTCCCGCTCGGTGCCGAGGTGCGCGCCGTGGCGGACCGCGCCGTCGACGCTCTGGCCGACGCCGGCGCCAGGGCGGAGGAGGCACACCCCGACGTCGCCTTCGACGAGCAGGTGACCCTGTTCATGGAGGCGGTCGGTGCCGCCGTCAGCCCCAGCATGGACCCGGCACTGGGCGAGGTGGTGGCCGGTGGCCACCTGAACTGGCTCCACGCGCTCGACCGGCGCGCCGGGTTGCGCCGGGCATGGGCCGAGTGGTTCGACGCCTACGACCTGCTGCTGTGCCCGGTACTCCCGGTCGAAGCCTTCCCGCACAACCAGCAGGGGGACTTCATCGACCGGACCATCGACATCGACGGCGTCGACCGTCCCTACCCGTCCCTCATCAGCTGGACCGGGCTCATCGGCATCATGGGCCTGCCGTCTGCCGTGCCCCCGGTCGGGTTCACCGCTACCACCGGCATGCCCGTCGGGCTCCAGGTGGTTGCTCCCTGGTACCACGACCGGGAGGCGATCGTCGCCGCCGGCCTGCTGGCCGACGCCTGCGGTGCCGGCTATCGCGTTCCCCCGCTCGACTGAAGAGTTCGGATAGGTACGTGATCTTGGCTCACCGTGGTCAGCGCTGCCGGGAGGCCCAGCTGTTGAGCTGCGACCCGGCGACAAATTCCCACGCGGGGGTGCCCTTCGGAGCATCCCGCCCGCTGGGCCTCTGAACGCCGTGGGCGGTCGCCCGGCGCACCCGTCCGGTGCGCTCGAAGCGAGTGTGCGCCGCGACGCCTGGGTGCTGGGCGTGGCCGTTGGCGTGTTCGGGACGTCGTTCGGCGTGCTTGCCACCACCGCCGGGCTGTCCGTGGCCCAGGCCTGTGTCATGTCGCTGGTGGTGTTCACGGGGGCCAGCCAGTTCGCCGTCGTGGGGATCCTGGCTTCGGGTGGATCGCTGGCGTCGGCCTTCAGCTCGGCGCTGCTGCTGGCCGCCCGCAACGCCGCCTACGGCGTGGCCCTGGCGCCCACGCTCGCCCGCCGCGTCACCGGGCAATCCGCCCGCGCCCGGCGCGGGCCGGGCCGGGGCCTAGGGCGGCGCCTCGTCGCGGCCCAGCTCGTCATCGACGAGACGACGGCGATGGCCACCGCCCAGTCGAGCCCCGCCGCCCGCGAGCAGGCGTTCTGGATCACGGGCATCGCCGTGTTCTTGTGCTGGAACATCAGCACGGCCCTGGGGGCGATCGCCGGTGACGCGATCGGCGACCCCGAGGCCTTCGGGCTCGACGCCGCCTTCCCGGCGGGGTATGTCGCGCTGGCCGTTCCCCACCTGGCATCCCGGGCGGGCCGGGTGGCCGCGGCCACGGGCACCGCCATCGCACTGCTGCTCGTCCCCTTCACGCCCGCCGGTGTCCCGATCGTCGCCGCCGCCGCCGGGGTGGTGCCGGCGCTGTTCGTTTCCCGCGGACCTGGGGACGGCGCCGAGGCATGAGTTGGTCGGCGCTGCTGGCGCTGGGCGCGGCCGCCTACGCCCTGAAGGCGCTCGGGCTGGTCGTGCTCGGTCCCCGATCCGCCGGGGGGCGACTCCTGCAGATGGCGGGACTCCTGCCGGCCGCACTTCTGCCCGCGCTCGTGGCCGTCAACACGTTCGCCGGAGACCGGCGCCTGGTGCTCGACGCCCGAGCCGTGGGGCTGGCGGTAGCGCTCATCGCCACGTGGCGGCGGGCGCCGTTCGTGGTCGTGGTGGTCAGCGCCGCGGCGGCCACCGCGCTGGTACGGCTGGTGAGCTGACGACAGCCAGGAAGGCATGTTGGGGACCCGATGTCGGCTGGTAGTCGAGGCTCGCCAAATTCCCCCGCGTAGGCTGCACGAACCGCCCTATCCGCTCGGCTCCTTACTCCCGCGGCATCTCCGCCCACACGCGGGTCCGGCCGGCTGGGTCGAAGTTGTTGCCCCACGTGGACGCGAGTGCATCGACGATCTGCAGGCCCCGTCCGCCCAGGGTGGGGGTCGCATCCCGCCTTGGCCACGGGTCCGGCGGTCGTAGCCCGTCGTCCACGACGGCGATCCGCAGCGCCTCGGGGTCCAGCGTCACGTAGACGTCGATGCGCCCGGACCCGTGCAGGACGGCATTGGTGAACAGCTCGCTGGTGACCAGGAGGGCGTCGTTGACCCGGGAGGTCTCGCCCCATCGGAACAGCGTCTCCCGCACAAACGCCCGAGCCTCCGGTATCTGGTCGCTGGTACGGCGGAAGCGGGCGTAGGCCTGCATCGACCCTCCCCTATCCGCCAAACGTCCGGACTAACAGGAAACCTCAGGTGCACGGCCGTTCTGCGCCCGCGTGTCAGCGGCTCTCGAGCTCGTCGTCGTCAGGGACTGGGCGTTCGTCGTCCGGTAGCGGTGCGGCGTCGGCACCGCTGTCGGGGACCGGGCGCTCGTCGTCGGGCACGGGTTCGCCGCCAGGTGCGACCGGGTCGATCTCCACGACCGGCCGCTCGTCGTCGGGGATCGGAGTCTGTTCGGCCACGGCCACCTCCCGGGGCTGTCTGGTCGCTGCGATCAGTCGGTTGTGACCGTCAGTGCGACGAACACCACCACGAGCACCAATACGATCACATTGGCCCCCGCACAACTCATTCCCCGGCAGCGCGGGAGCGATGCGTCGGTTTCGCCGGACTGCCAAGGGGAATGGTTCGGGCGTGGCTCCCGGAGGTGGACATGACCACAGAGGATGAACGGGAAGCCGGGGGCTTCTCCGTTTCCACGCGTCGTGACGGCTCCCGAGGCGTCGTCGCCTTGGTCGGCGAGCTCGATCTGCATACCGCCGACGAGTTGACGACGGCGGTGTCGGGCCTGCTCCAGCAGAAGGTGACTCGCGTCGAGGTGGACGCCGGCGGGCTGAGCTTCGCCGACTCTGCGGGGCTCCGAGCGGTGCTCATGGCCCGTGCGGCTGCCGAGGACGCCGGCGCCACGTTCGGCATGACGGTCGTCTCGGCCAGCGTGGGGCGGCTCATCGAGATCACCGGTTTGTCCGACCTACTGGTCGACAACCCGTAGGACGCCTGATCGAGCGGTCGCCTCGACGCCCGGCCCGGGGCCGCCGGCGTAGTTGACCACGCTCAGGCCTCTATGCGCGTCGCCAGCAGGCAGATGTCGTCACGGGCGGGGCCGCCCACCAGCGCGTCGGTCACCCGCTCACACAGCTCGTCGGCACCGCCCGTAAAGCCCTCGACCGACTTGCGCAGCAGCGCCAGACCGTCCTGACCCTCGCGCTCGGGCTGCTCGAGCAGGCCGTCGGTGTAGAGCAAAAGGGCGGTGCCGGCCTCCAGCGGCACCGGCCCGAGGAGGTCGCGGGGGTCGTCGGGCGGAGCCACGCCCAGCAGGCGGCTGTGCCCCTCGGTCAGCATGCGAGTCGCGCCCCCGGGATCGATGACGATCGGGGGCGGGTGGCCGGCATTGACCAGCTCCAGCGACCAGGCGTCGAGATCGATGACGGCCAGCACCAGCGTGGCGGTATGGAGGTCGCCGAGGTTCTGCAACAACACGTCGACCCGCCGGACCACCTCGGCGAGCGGACCGTCCTCCACCGCGTATGCCCGGGTGCCCAAACGGAGCTGTCCCATCACCGCCGCCTGGCGGACGCCGTGGCCCATCACGTCGCCGATCACCAGACCCACGCGATGGCGGGCCAACTCGATCACGTCGTACCAGTCGCCGCCCACCTCGGTGCCGACCTCGGCCGGTAGGTAGCGCACGGCCAGGTCGAGGCGGCCGAACGACGGCACCACCGCGGGCAGCAGGCTGCGCTGCAGGCCCAGCGAGATGGCGTGCTCCCGGGCCGCCCGTGCCTGGGCCTCCCAGAAACCGCGCTGGGCCATGTCGAAGGTGGACAGGCTCTCGACGAAGAACTCCATGCATGCCGCTACGGTCTCACCCTCGGGCCTGTCGGCCAGCAGGTCGGTGACAGCCTCGCTATGGATGGTCGCCAGCTCGAGGAGGCCGATCTCCGCCTCCACGGCCGAGTGGCCCAGCTCGTAGGCCCGGCTGCGACCGGACTCGTCACGCGTGTCGAGGTAGTGCCGCAGCGCTGCGCGGTAGCCATCGATCAAACGGTCGCGATCGGTCCTCATCTTCGGCCGTCCATCAGCCTGCGTTGCGGCCAAGCGTCACTCTCGCACACGGGCCACGGCCACCAGGGCGTCGTCGGACGGCCTGGCGTGGCCCTCGAGGATCATGGCGGCGATGCGGTCGACAGGTCGACCCGTGGCCACCTCGGGAATGAATTGCTGGCTGACCCCGTCGGTGGCCATGATCACCAGGTCGTTCGGCCGCAACTCGACGACCGAATCGCGCAGGGGCGGGAGCCGGTAGCCGACGGTTCCCCCGAACAACACTGCGCTGGCGACCATCGAGCCGTGACCGCTGCCAGTGCGCCGTACGAGGTAGGCCTCGACGTTGCCCACGCCGACCCATTGGAGCATGCCCGCCTCGCACTGGACGCGCGCCAGTGTGATGGCCGCGCCGCGCGTGCGGGCCAGTCCGACGTGACAGAGGCGCAGCAGGCTGGCGAGCGTCTCGCTGCTGTGGGCGGCGATGGTGTCGCGGGCGATCTCGGCGGCCTCCGCCGCCTTGGCGCCGTGACCCAGCCCGTCGATGGCAGCCAGCAGGGCGCCGTCGCCCACGGGCACGCAGGCGGCGAGGTCGCCGGACACGACCTCGCCCCGAAGCGGCCGACCCGACACCGCCCAGTCAACGCAGGCGATTGTGGCCGCCCGGACCTCCGCCGCGCCGCCCCCGGCTTGGGGCTGGAGCCCCGGATCACCCACTACGGGCACCACTTTCGCATGACAACCGTGGTACCCACCCCGACTTCGGACCGAACCTCGAAGTGGTCCATCAACCGCCCGGCGCCCGGGAGGCCGAGGCCGAGCCCCGCGCCCGTGGAGTAGCCGTCCTGCAGGGCGCGTTCGATGTCGGCGATGCCCGGGCCCTCGTCGCTGGCGACCACCTCTATGGCGTTGCGCCCGTCGATCGCGACTGCGCTGATGGCGATCTCGCCCCGCCCGGCATGGCTCATGATGTTGCGGGCGATCTCGGAGATGGCGGTGGCGATCATCGTCGACTCGATGCTGGAGCAGCCCATGCGCTCCGCCAGGTCGCGTCCTTCCTGGCGCGCCGTGACGATGTCGACGTCTGCGGCGATGGGGACCCGCAGCGGGCCCTCCAGCGGCATCCTCAGTCCTTCCTGGTCCGGGCGTCGAGGAAGCGCAGTCCCTCCTCGAGATCGAGCGCCGTGTAGACGTCCTCGAACGTCAAGCCGAGCTGGACCATGGCGAACGCCACCTCGGGCTGTACGCCGACCACCACCGTGTCCGCCCCCCGCAGGCGGGTCATGTGAGCGATGGTGCGCAGTGACCGTGCTGCGAACGAGTCCATGAGGTCCAGCGCCGTGAGGTCGACGATGATGCCCCGCGCGCGGTACTGCCCCACTTGGCGGACGAGGTCGTCGCGGAGCCGCAGTGCCTCGGTGTCGGTCATCGCCGACTGGACCGTGGCAATCAGGTACTCGCCCTGCCGCAGGATGGGGACTGCCATCGGGCTGTCAATATCTCCCGCTCAAGTCGCCTGCGGCGACGGGCCGCTCGGGCTCCGACGCGTCAGCTCGCCCGCTCATGTCGCCTGCGGCGACGGGCCGCTCGGGCCCAGGACTCGCTGCATTGCGGACGCTCGCTCAACGCAGTTCGACGACCGGCTCGAGAGGCTCCGTGTGCGAGACCTCGTACCCGAGGAGGCGCTCAGCCGCTTCGATGCCCCCCTGCAGGTCGCCCACGGCGTTGACCTTGGACAGTTCGACCCCGATGGTCACGAGCGTCAGCGCGATCTCGGCCGACAGACCACTGATGATCACGCTTGCGCCCATCAGGCGCGAGGCGTCGACCGTCTGCACGATGTGGTTGGCCACCGTGGAGTCGATCTCGGGGACACCGGTGATGTCGATGACCACCACCTTGGCGCGATTGGTACGGATCGCCCGGAGCAGCTGCTCGGTGAGCTGGCGGGCGCGCTGGCTGTCGAGGGCGCCGATGATGGGCAGGATCACGAGGCGTGGCCGCACCTGGAGCACGGGCGTGGACAGCTCGCGGATCGCCTCCTGCTGCTGGCGGATGATGCGCTCGCGCTCCTGGACGAAGCTGACGCCCACGGTGTTGGCGATGCGGTTGGCCGCCGGCTCGTAGGCGTCGAGCACGCGGTTCAACAGGTCGAATTCCGACTGGTACTTCTCGAACAGCGATCGGGCCAGCACGTCGCGCAGCAGGAGCACGATGCCCAGCACCTCGTCGGTCTCGACGCCGCGGGGGATGATGCGCTCCGAAAGGCTGCGGGCGTAGTTCTCGAGGGTCTCGACGCTGCCCGTCTCCAGCGCCTCGACGTAGTTGTCGTAGACGGATGTCGCCTCGGAGAAGATCTCCTCCGGGGTCATCGCCGTGAGCAGGCCGGCGTCGGTGATGCGCCGGGCCCACTCCTCGCGTAGCTGGGCTCGGCTCTTGCGCAGGTGGGCGACCAGCTCGGGGAGGAGCACCTCGCTGCCCTCCCGCGTCGCTTCCATTACGTCCTCGGCCACCCGTGGCTTGCGTCGAGCCGGTGTCTGCGCGGTCGGACGGCTGCGCGTCGCCATGACTTCCTCCCCGTCACCTACGTGCCTTGCGGCGTTGCTGCTGCACAGCGGGCCCGCTCGGCCCCGCCTCCTGTGCGGTCGGCCTCGGGCCGTCGGGCGCACCTTATTCCGCCTCGTCGATGGGCGACGACACGGGTGGTCGGTGGCGCGCCGAGGTGGCTCACGGCCGGATCGCAGTGGTCTCCGGCGCCCGGTGCACGGGCGGCAGGTAGATGCCCACCTCGGTACGGATCCACCACGCCCCGTCCGCCCGGCGCTCGGCCCGCGTCGTGTAGCGGTAGCGGAACAGCCGGGCGCGCACGAAGGCCGGGGGGTGGTCGGGGAACGGGTTGCCCCGTCGGCGGAGCAGGCGGAGCGTGGCCTGGTCGCCCTCCAGCAGCTTCGCCGCCAGCCGGGGGAGCCAGGGCTCGGCGTAGCCCGGCGACAGCGCCGCGAACCACATCAGCCAGTCCAGCCGCAGGTGGTAGGGCGCGACCTGCGGTGGCCGGCGGCGGGGGTCGCCCGGTTTCCCCTTGAACTCGTAGGGCCGCCATTCGGTGGTCGGCGTGATGGCCGCGTCGTCGGTGCCCTCGATCACGACCTCGTGTCGCTCCCGGCTGATGGTCCCGAAGGCCCCGTAGGTGTTGACGAGATGCAGGCGGTTGAAGCTGAGGTTCATGGCCTGGTGCGACGAGAGCATGTTGCGCACAGGCCACCAGCTGAGGACCACGAAGATCGCGGCGAGTGCCAGGGCCAGCGCGCCGAACCAGGCGGGCGGGTCGGGCAGCAGCGCCGGGGGCGAGGCCGGCAGCACCGTCTCGAGGATCCGGTTGTCGAGGGCGCTGAATGCGAGAGTCATCGTCACCACGTTCAGCCACGAGAAGTTGCCGCTCAGCACCAGCCAGCCCTGGGTGATGATCATGACCACGCCGGCCACGGAGGCGTAGGGCTGGGGCGTGAACAGCAGGAAAGGCACCACCAGTTGGGTGACGTGGTTGGTGGCCACCTCCACCCGGTGCAGGGGCGCGGGCAGGCGGTGGAACCACCAGCTGAGCGGGTTCGGCATCGGCTGGGTCTCGTGGTGGTACTCGAGGCAGGTCAGGCGCCGCCAGCACCGGTCGCCGCGCAGCTTGATGAGGCCTGCCCCGAACTCGACGCGGAACAGCAGCCAGCGGAGGAGGATGATCACCGGCAGCGGCGGGGCGACGTCGGTGGGTCCCAGGAAGATCGCCAGGAATCCGGCCTCGAGCAGGAGCGACTCCCAGCCGAAGCCGTAGAACGTCTGGCCGACGTTGACGATCGACAGGTACAGCACCCACAGCACGAACCAGACGAGCATCGAGACACCGATCGGGCCCTGCTCCGGCAGGCCGAGCACAGCCAGCGCGGCGAGTCCAGCGCCCGTCCATGCCACCACCCCGAGGAGACGGTCGCTGTAATGGAGCGTGAAGAGGCTGGGTGCCCGGGACCAACCAGCCAACCGGACGTAGCGCGGGACGGGCAGTAGCCCCCGTTCGCCCAGCAGTGGGCGGAACTGGTTGATGGCGACGGCGAACGCAAGCAGGTAGATGACGCCGAGCCCCCGCTGGATCACCAGGCGGGCCAGGTAGTAGTCGGGTGCCGCGAGCCAGTCCATGCGGTCGCTCCCCCCAGGGCGCGTGACCACCAGCTTCGCGCCGGACGGACGGTCAGGCGGTCAAACCGAACACCCGCCGCAGCGCCACCTTGGCGGCGAGGTACCCGCCCATGCCGTGGACGCCGGGTCCCGGCGGCGTGGCCGCCGAGCACAGGAAGATGGCCGGATCGGGCGTGGCGTACGGGACCCGGGCGACGACCGGGCGGAACAACACCTGGCGGCCCTGGAAGACGCCGCCGGCGATGTCACCGTCGATCATGCTGCGGTTGTGGGCCTGCAGCTGCGGCGGGCCCCAGGCCGACCGGGCCAGCACCAGATCCCGGAAGCCGGGGGCGAACCGCTCGATCTGGTCGTCGATGGCGCCGGTCAGGTCGCCGCGCCAGCCGCGGGGCACGTGGCCGTACGCCCACAGGGCGTGCCGGCCGTGGGGGGCGCGTGTCGGGTCGACGATCGTCGGCTGGGCGACGATGAGGAACGGGGGATCCGGCGGCCGGCCGGAGGCGACTGCGGCCAAGGCGTCACCGATCTCGTCGAGCGACGCGCCGAGGTGGACCGTCGCCGCCCGGCGGCACTCCTCGGCCTTCCAGGGGACGGCGTCGGCGAGCGCGTAGTCCACCTTGAACACCGCCGGCCCGTGCCGGTAACGGCCGAGCTTGGCCCGGTACCGGCCCGGCAGCCGGTCGCCGGCGATCGCGGCCAGGTCGCGGGGCATCACATCGAACAGGTAGGCGCGGGCGGTGGGCAGCTGGTCGAGTGCGGTCACGAGCGTGCCGGTCTCGACCTCGCCGCCCAGGGACTCGAGATACGAGATGAGCGAGTCGGCGATCGCCTGCGACCCTCCACGCGCCACCGGCCATCCCACCTCATGGGCCGCGAGTGCCAGCATCAGCCCCACGGAGGTCGTGAGAGGCGAGGTCGGCGGGACGATGGCGTGGCCGGCGATGCCCGCGAGCAGCATGCGGGTGCGCTCCTCCCGGAAGGCCCTGGCCGCCAGCTGGACCGGCCAGACCGCCCGCAGACCGAACCGCGCCAGCAGCACCGGGTGGTGGGGAAGGCCCATGGTGATCGGGCCGAGGATGTCGGCCGCCAGCGCCGACCAGCGCCCGAGGAAGGGCCCGACGAGCCTCCGCCATGCCCGGGCGTCGCGGCCGAGCGACGCCACGGTCTCGTCGACCGAACGGGCCAGCACTGCGGCCGACCCGTCGAGGAGCGGGTGGGCGAGCGCGAGGTCGGGGTGCAGCCACTCGAGCCCGTGGTCGGCCAGCGGCAGCGCCGCGAGTGCCGGGGACCCCACGCCGAAGGGGTGCACGGCCGAGCAGACGTCGTGGCGGAACCCCGGCAGGGTGAGCTCCTCGGTGCGGGTGCCGCCGCCCGGCTTGTCGGCGGCCTCGAACACACGGACCCGCAGCCCGGCCTGCGCCAGCGTCACGGCGGCGGTCAGCCCGTTGGGACCCGATCCAACGACGGCGACGTCGAGCACGTCCTAGCTTGGCCGATCGGCCGGTGCCGCGGGGTCAGGGCGTGGCGCCGGGGGCCTCGTCGTCGAGGTGGACGGCGGCGTCCTCGGCCGGCGGCGCCACCCGCTCGGTGGCGACGTCCCGGGTGGTTTCGTCGCCGCTGAACTCGTCGTCCGGGGCAAGGGGGCCCTGCTCGTCGTCCTGTTCGGTCCCGGCCCGCTCGCCGACCAGGTCCTTTTCGACATCCGGCACGCCGGCATCGTCGCCCACCAGCTCCACCCCGGTGTCCGCCCCTTCGGCTCCGACCGGCTGCTCCCAAACGTCCGGCTCCGTGCGCTCGTCTCGCTCGGCGAACGACTCCCCGCCCAGCTGTTCCACGCCGGTTACGCCTTCGTCGTCGACCGCCAGCGGCTCGTCGGGCGGGAACTCGTCGCCAAGCAACTCGTCGTCGAAGTCCTCGCCGCTCTGGTCGGGATCCATGCCCACACGCGTACCCCCGCGGGCTCCCGCCGAATCTCGGGAGTCCGACGTCGAGGTGCGGCGCCGGAAGCTGCCGGCGCTCGCCCCTGCCCGTGGGGCGGCAGCGGTGGCTCGGCTCGTCAGGCCGGCGGGACCTCGCGGTGGGTGAAGCGGCCGAGCGAGGCCGTGTAGCCGGCGTCCTCGAGGGCGGCGACCACGCGGTGGACGTGGTGCTTGTCGAGGGTCTCGATCGTTACCTCGATCTCGGCCGACTTGGCGGACATGTCCACGAACATGCGCTGGTGCAGGATCTCGACGATGTTGGCCCCGGCCCGCCCGAGGATCGTGGCCACGTCACCCATGCTGCCGGGGACGTCGGGCACCTCGACGTGCAGGCGGGTCAGCCGGCCGCTGCGGATCAGTCCCCGCATGATGACCGACGCCAGCAGCCGCGGGTCGACGTTGCCACCGGTGATCACCACACCTACCTTCTTGCCGGCGAAGCGCTCCCGCTGCTCCACCAGGGCGGCGACACCGGCGGCGCCGGCCCCCTCGGCCACCACCTTCTCGATCTCCAGCAGCAGGTTCATGCCCTGCTCGATGCTCTCCTCGCTCACCGTGATCACGTCGTCGGCCAGGGCGGCGATGATCCGGCCGGTCAGGTCGCCGGCTCGGGGGACGGCGATGCCCTCGGCGATGGTCGGTCCACCGCACGGCCAATCCGCCTGTCTGACGCGGGCGGCCATGGATGGATAGCGCTCGGTCTGGACGCCGACGAGCTCGATCGACGGCGACAGGCTCCGGGCCGCCACCGCCATGCCCGCGAACAGGCCTCCGCCGCCGACGGGCACCACCAAGGCGTCGAGGTCGGGGTCGTCGGCCAGCATCTCCAGCGCGCAGGTCCCCTGCCCGGCGATCACCGCGGGGTCGTCGAAGGGATGCACGTAGGTCCGGCCCTCGTCGCCGGCCAGGCGCAGGGCCTCGGCTTCGGCCTCGGCCAGGCCGTCGCCCCGGAGCACGACGGTCGCCCCCAGCTCGCGGGTGCGTTGCACCTTCACGAACGGCGTGTTCGTGGGCATGACGATGGTGGCGTCGATTCCGAGCCGACTGGCGTGGTAGGCGACGGCCTGGGCGTGGTTGCCGGCCGACATGGCGACGACGCCTTTGGCCCGCTCGCCGTCGTCGAGCTGGAGCAGCTTGTTCAGCGCGCCACGTTCCTTGAACGACGCGACGAACTGCAGGTTCTCGAACTTCACCACCACGTGGCACCCCAGCACATGAGACAGCGTCCGGGAATGGGCGCTGGGGGTGCGTTCGATCGACCCGGCGAGGCGCTCGGCGGCGGCCACGACGTCGTCGGCGGTCACCGGCAACCCGTGGGCGGCCACGGACCCGGGCTCCGCGGGTTCCCCGGCCGTCATGTCGCGGCCCGCAGCATGCGCTTGCTCACCGTCATGTCCTCGAGCACCTCCGCCAGCGGCTCGACGCCGAGGCCGGGCCCGCTGGGCACGATCATCGTGCCACCCCGCGAGTCGAACGGGGGCGTGAGGTCGGTCGCGAAGTAGCGAGACGACGGACCCAGGTCGGGCGGCAGGTTGCACCCGGGCAGCGCGGCGATGGCCAGGTTGACGGCACGGCCGATGCCGGTCTCGAGCATGCCGCCGCAGCGCAGCGACACGCCGGCGTCGCGGCAGCGCTGGTGCACCCGGCGGGACTCGACGAGCCCGCCGACGCGCCCGGCCTTCAGGCTCACCGCGCCGCACGCCCCGAGCGCCAGCGCCGTGTCGAGGTCGGCCAGCGAGCCGATCGACTCGTCGAGGCACACAGGCACGTCGATCTGGCGGGCCAGGCGGGCGTGCCCCACGAGGTCGTCGGGCGCGAACGGCTGCTCGATGGCGACCAGCCCCAGGTCGGGCGCCGCCAGCCGTCCGAGGATCGCCATGTCGTCGGGGTTGTCGCTGCGGAAGCTGCCATTGGCGTCCACCAGGAGGGCGACCTCGTCACCGACGTCGTCGCGCACGGCGCCCACCGGCTCGACGTCCCAGCCGGGGCGGACCTTGATCTTGAACGCGCGGTGGCCCTGGTCGCGCCAGCGGACGACGGCCTCGATCAGGCCGTCGACGGTCCGGGCGATGCCGATGGCGATGCCGGTGGGCACGACCGGGCGGGTGGCGCCGAGGAAGGCCGCCACCGACCGCCCCTCGGCCCGCAGACCGGCGTCGAGGGCCGCGCACTCGAGGGCGGCCTTGGCCATGTGGTGGCCCCGGACCTCACGCAGCGACCGGCCCTCGAGCAGGCGGGGGACCAGGTGGTGCTCCAGCACGTGCAGCGCGCTGGCGGAGTACTCCGGCCAGTAGGTCGGCTCCGGCTCGGCCACGCACTCGCCCCACCCCGCAGGTCCCTCGGCGGCCACGGCCCGCACGACCACGAGCTCGCGGTTACGACGGGTGCCGTGGGCGGTGACGAAGGGCTCGGCGAGGGGCATCTGCACGACGCGCAGCTCGACGCCCTCGAGCACGACCTGCATCGTCACCTCCTCGCGGTGTCCCGCCCGACGGGGTCCGGGCGTGGGTTGCCGGACCCCATCATTCCGCGCCGCCCGCCGTGCGGGGTGGTCCCGCCCGAGTTCATGCGGCGGCAGTATCCATCTCTGGCTCCTCGGTCGGGGCGGCCGCGCCCGGATCGAGCTGGCCGAGCAGGTCGTACGCGACGCGATCCGGCCCGGTGCACGGGAAGCCGACAGCGCTGCCCCGTCGCGGTCTGTAGCCTGGACGGGTCATGGCGACCAGCTCGATGACCGCACTCGCCCTCAAGGCCAACGACCCCTGCTGGTGCGGCAGCGGCCGCAAGTTCAAGCGCTGCCACAAGGCCAGCACCGACCACATCCGTCCCGGGCGCGTCGGCCCGCGCCGCCCGGTGCCCGCAGACATCCCGCGTCCGCCCTACGCCGAGACCGGAGTGGCGGTGCGGCGCGCCGAATCGCATGTGCGACCGCCCGAGGTGATCGAGCGCATGCGCCGGGCGGGCCGGGCCGCCGCCGAGGTGCTGCAGATCGTGGGCGCGGCGGTAGCGCCGGGCGTCACCACCGACGAGCTCGATGCGCTGTGCCACGAAGAGTGCATCAGGCGGGGTGGCTACCCCAGCCCGCTCAACTACGGCGCCTTCCCCAAGTCGCTCTGCACGTCGGTCAACGAGGTCATCTGCCACGGCATCCCCGACGACCGCGCGCTGATCGACGGCGACATCGTCAACCTCGACGTCACCATCTTCCTCGACGGCGTGCACGGCGATACCAACGCCACCTTCCCGGTCGGCACCATCGACGAGGGGTCGGCCGACCTGATCCGCGTGACCCGCGAGTGCCTGGACCGGGGCATCGCCGCGGCTTCCCCGGGCCGCCCGATCCGCGACATCGGCCGCGCCATCCAGGCGCACGCCGAGGGACACGGCTACGGGGTCGTGCGCGCGTTCGTCGGGCACGGCATCGGCGAGCAGTTCCACAGCGATCTGCAGATCCCGCACTACGACGACCCGCGGGCGACGACCATCATCGAGCCGGGTATGACGTTCACCATCGAGCCGATGATCACCATGGGTGCGTGGCAGCACCAGCTCTGGAGCGACGGCTGGACGGCGGTCACGGTCGACCGGCGCCGCACCGCCCAGTTCGAGCACACCCTCCTGGTCAACGACGGCGGCGCGGAGATCCTGACGACCATCGCCGCGGACTGCAGGCCGTCCCCTCGCGGCACTTCCGCCGCTCCGCCGCGGACGCTCGGTGGTTTCGTCGACGCCCCGGATTCCGGGTAACTAGGCCTGTCACGCTATCAGCCCGGGGAGCAACGTGCGAACCGTCCAGACTTCGAGGCAACGTCTGGGCAATTTGCCTAGGGTGTAGGCCGCCGGCCAGTACACGTCTGGCCGACACCAAGATTCAGGGGGATATGCATGCGCAGGATCCGCTTCGTCGCGGGTGCGTCGCTGGGCGCTGTGGCCCTCGTGGCGACCTCACTGCGCCGCGGCCGCCACTCCGACCGCACCCGCCCGATCCACCGCGACCGATCGCCCGGCTCAACCGCAGGGCAGCGGCGAGTATCGTCGTCGTCCTATCGAGGGCGATGCCGCCGCTGTGACCGCGGCCGTCGGGCCGCAGCCGGCGGCCAGGTGGTCGATGTCAACGAGCACCTGCGCATCGCGCTCGGTCACGTCGTCGAATCCAGGACTTCATCGCCGACGCCCAGGCCACCGCCGCCGTGACGGGCGCCGCCCGCAACCACTCGGTGGGGACGTCCCGACCGGGGCAACCGCATCGCTTCGCCGAGGAGCGGCCGACCAGCGCCGACCGGAGCGGCCGCGGCCCGCCGAGGGGCGGCCCAGCCCAAGTCGGGCAAGGCGGCCAGGGGGGCCGAGCCGCTGGCCGACCGCCAATGGGACATGCGGATGATCGGTGCCACACCGACGGCGCCCACCGCCGGGCGACCGGCAAGGGTGTCACCGTCGGCATCATCGACACGGGCGTCGACGCCAGCCACCCCGACCTCGCTCCCAACTTCAACGCCGCGTCTGTCCCGTAACTTCACGATGGACATCCCGTCGATCGACGGGCCGTGCGAGGTGCCGACCTGCATCGACCCCGCCAACGTCGACGAGAACGGCCACGGCACCGCACGTTGCCGGGCATCGTCGGCGCCGCCCGCAACCGGCTCGGCACCGAGGGCGTGGCCCCCGATGCCACGCTCGTCAACGTCCGGGCCGGCCAGGACTCGGGCTTCTTCTTCCTCTTCGAGACGGTGGCCGCGCTCACCTACGCGGGCGACGCCGGCCTCGACGTGGTCAACATGAGCTTCTTCACCGACCCGTGGCTCTACAACTGCGACTCGCTCGACGACTACATCTCCGGACGCCGGCCACGCCCGAGGAGCTGGCCGAGCAGGCGTTCATCAGGCAGACGGTCACGGCCGCCGCTCGAGTACGCCCACGACCATGGCGTGACGCTCGGTGGCGGCGCTGGCAACAGCCACGCCGACTACTGCGACTGCCGACGCGGTTCGACGACGATCAGCCCCGACTTCCCGCTCGGACACCGAGGTCGAGCGCACCGTGACCAACGACTGCCTCGACCTGCCCACCGAGGGCCCGCACGTGATCAGCGTGTCCGTCGGTCGGCCCGTCGACCACCAAGTCCGACTACTCCAACTACGGCCTCGGCATCCCCGAGGTCTCGGCGCCGGGTGGCTGGTTCCGTGACTTCGTCGGCACGCCGCAGTTCCAGACGCCGGGCAACCTCGTGCTGTCGACGCTACCCGCTGCCGGTAGCGATCGACGAGGGACTCGCCGACGACCGAACGGCAGCCCCTCGACGACTTCTCGGTCACGGTCGTGCGATCGGCGGGGCAACAACTGCGGCTTCTACACGTACCTGCAGGGCACGTCGATGGCGTCGCCGCACGTCGCCGGCGCTGGCGGCCCTGGTCATCGAGGAGCACGGCCAGCGGGGGCGCGGCGGCAACTCGCTCGACCCCGACACGGTCGGCAGCATCATCGAGGACAGCGCCACCGACCATGCCTGCCCGGCGGGAGGTGTGGAGATCTACACCGACGAGGGCCGCCCCGCCGAGTTCAACGCCATCTGCGAGGGCACGACCGACGACAACGGCCTCTACGGCGAGGGCATCGTCAACGCCGCCGCCGCCGTGGCCCGCCGGTAGCCCGTCACCCCATCTTGCGCCGGGGGCTAGCTGACATCCGTGTCAGCTAGCCTGCCGGCGCTTGAGCCAGGGTCCTTTCTTCTTCGACGTGGTGGCGCGCCAGCGGGCGTGCCGCCACTTCGCGCCCGATCCCGTGCCCGATGACGACGTCGCCCGGATCCTCGACGCCGCCGTCCACGCCCCGAGCGCAGAGAACGCGCAGCCCTGGGTGTTCGTCGTCGTGCGGGACGCCGATCAGCGGCGGCGCATCGCCGAGCTGACCCGGCGGTTGTGGGACGGGGGCGCCGGTCAGCACTCGCGGCCGCGCCTGGCGGCCGACCTGTTCGCCGAGGTCGACGGCTCGGTCCGCTCGGGCTTCGGCGGCGCCCCGGTGCTGGTGGTGGTGGCCGGCGACGGCCGCGACGCCACCACCCGGCGCATGTTGGGGGCGTCGATCTTCCCGGCGGTACAGAACCTGCTCCTGGCGGCCAACGCATTGGGCTACGGCTCCGCCCTCATGACGCTCGCCACCGTGGCGTCCGCCGAGCTGCGGCAGCATCGTCGAGCTTCCCGAGGGGATCGAGCCGATCGCCGTCGTGCCTATCGGCCGCCCGGCCCGCCCCCTCGGTGCACCCCGGCGGAAGCCGGCCGCCGGCAAGACCTACATCGACCGCTACCCGCCCTGATCGGCGGCATTGAGTAGGTTCCTGGCGCCGGATTGGTTGCTGAGAGCAACCAGAACTGCGCCCGAAACGGGCTCAGGAGCCGAGCGGATAGGGCGGTTCGTGCAGCCGACGCGTGGGAATTTGGCGGTGGGCGACGACATTGTGCTCAACGACGCCGGCGCCGAGGTCGACGCCGCGGCGCGTTATTCGTTCGCCGATGTCCAGCGCGGGCTGCCGCTGGTCATCCTGGCCTTGGTCTTCGGGGTCGCGGTGGTGGCGCTGGGGCGGCTGCGAGGGTTGTTGGCGCTGGTTGGCATCGGCATCACCGTGGGCGTGTTGCTGGGCTTCGTGTTCCCGGCGCTGCTGCAGGGCGCCTCGCCGCTCGGGGTCGCCCTCACCGGCGGCATCGTCATCGCCCTCAGCACGATCTACCTCGCCCACGGTGTCAGCGACCGCACCACCGTCGCGCTCGTAGGGACGATCGCGAGCCTGCTGTTGACCGCCGCCCTAGGTGCCGGCTTCGCGGCCGCCACCCACCTCAGCGGCCTGGCGTCAGAGGAGGCAGTCAACCTGTTGGCGTTCGCGCCCGAACTCGACTTCCGCGGCCTGCTGCTCGCGGCCACGATCATCGGAGCTCTGGGCGTCCTCGACGACGTGACCATCACCCAGGTATCCGCCGTCTGGGAGCTCCACCACAGCGACCCCCAGGTCGGAGCCCGTGGGCTCTATTCGGCCGGGATCCGCATCGGTCGGGATCACATCGCGTCGACCGTCAACACCCTGGTCCTCGCCTACACGGCGGCGGCGCTGCCGATGCTGTTGTTGTTCACCCAGTCCGGGCTGGCCATGGGTGAGGTGCTCACCACCGAGACCCTCGCCGTCGAGATCGTCCAGACCCTGGTCGGATCCATCGGCCTGGTGGCCTCGGTGCCGCTCACCACGGCGCTGGCGAGCTGGGTCGTGACCCTGTCGGGCCGTGAGGAACAGCCCGAGCGGCCTGACCACTGGTCGCGCCGGCCGGCCGTGCGCGAACGTCCCGAGGACGCGTTCTGGGGACCCCAATGACGGGCACCGAGCCGAATGGGCGGGTGCAACCAACCTGTGCCGCGGCGTCAGCGCACGGCGCGCCGCAGGTCGGGCGCCAGGTCGCCCTTGCGGTCGACGGCGACGCCCTCGCCGAGGCGCAGCCACGCCGCCATCGCCACCAGCTCGCCGGCGAGCTCGGAGGCGACCCGGTCCCGGTCGGGCACGCCGTCCTCCGCCCAGGCGGCCTTCACCCGGAGCAACCCGGCGCGGCGGTCAGCCTTGAGATCCACGCGGGCGACCAGCGCCTCGTCCAGCAGGAACGGCAGCACGTAGTACCCGTGCACGCGCTTGGGGGCTGGCGTGTAGATCTCGATGCGATAGGCGAAGTCCCACAGCCGCTCGGTCCGCTGGCGCTCCCAGATCAACGAGTCGAACGGCGACAGGAGGGCCCGCGTCCGTAGCCGGCGCCGGGGAAGGTGCGCCTCGGGGTGCAGGTAGGCGGGCTGGCGCCAGCCCTCCACGCGCACCGGCACCAGCGCCCCCTCGGCCGCCAGCTCCGCCAGCAACGGGGCCGCCGCCGGGACGTTGAGCCGGTAGTAGTCGGCCAGGTCGCGGGCGGTGCCGACGCCGTGGGCCCGGGCCGCGACCAACAGCAGCTGGCGCCGGGCGTCGGCCTCGTCGGGGGTGGGCGCGGCCAGCACGTCGGCCGGGATCCAGCGCTCCGGAAGCAGGTACGCACGGGAGAAGCCGTTGCGCCGGATGGCGGTGATCTCGCCGGTGTGGAAGAGGTGCTCGACCACACGCTTGCCCTCGCCCCAGCCCCACCAGCTCTCGGTGCGGGGCGACGCACGGTGGACGTCGAGGTCGCCGATGACGACCGGGCCCCGCTCGGCCACCTCGGCCAGCGCCGCCGTCACCAGCTCGGGATTGTCGCGGGCCACCTCGCGGACCCCGCCCCAGGCGTGCTCGCCCGCCATGCGCCAGCGCAGCAACGGATGGCGCTCGATCGGGTGCAGGGATGCCTCGTGGCCCCAGTACTCGAACACCTCGCGGCTGCCCCACAGCCACCGGCTCAAGGCGTCGCGGTCGTACGGACCGAGCCGGGCGAAGAAGACCAGCTCGTGGCTGCGGGTGACGACGTTGACCGAGTCGAGCTGCACGGTGGCCAGCCGGTCGAGCACCCGCCGGAAGCGCCGCCGGTCGACCCGGCCCCGGGGGCGAGGCTCGGTGAAACCCTGGGCCGCCAGCGCCACCCGCCGGGCGTCGCGCCGGCTCATGTCGATGGCTGCAGTCACCGGCGAGCACGCTATCGGGAGGTCGCCATCGTTAGGGCTACGTTTGTTCGGGTCCCGATGGATAGGAGGGGTGCCGATGGGCTACCGCGTGGTGGTTGATTTCGACCTGTGTGAGAGCAACGCCCGCTGCATGGAAGCGGCGCCCGAGGTCTTCGAGGTCCGCGACGACGACTTCCTGTACGTGCTCGACGAGACGCCGCCCGACGAACTCCGCCCCAAGGTCGAAGAGGCCGTCCGCCGCTGCCCCAAGGCTGCGATCTCGATCGTCGACACGTGACCAAACGGGGATGACCGCCCGGTCGCGGGCCATCGTGGTGGTCGGGGCGTCCCTGGCGGGGCTGCGGGCCGCCGAGGAGCTGCGCTGCGAGGGCTTCGAAGGTACCGTCACCGTCGTCGGTGACGAGGTGCACGCTCCCTACGACCGGCCGCCCCTCTCCAAGCAGGTGCTCGCCGGCCACTGGGAGGCCGATCGCCTGGCGCTGACGGTGGGTGTCGACGGCGGGATCGATGCGCTGGACCTCGACTGGCGGCTGGGCACGCTGGCCAAGGGCCTGGACCTCGATGCCCGCCAGGTGATCCTGGCCGACGGTGAACGGCTCGGTTTCGACGGCCTGGTCATCGCCACCGGCGCCACGCCTCGGCGCCTGCCGGGCAGCGAGGGGCTGGCCGGGGTCCACACGCTGCGCACGCTGGACGACTGCCTGGCCGTGCGGGCCGAGGTCGATGCCGGCGCGCGGCGCGTCGTGGTGGTTGGCGCCGGCTTCATCGGCGCCGAGGTGGCGGCGACCTGCCGCACTCGGGGGCTCGACGTCACGATCCTCGAGGCGCTGCCCGTGCCGTTGGGCCAGGCGCTGGGGGAGGAGATGGGCTCCGTCCTGGCCGACGTGCACCGCGACCACGGCGTCGACGTGCGGCTGGGGACCGCGGTGGCCGGCCTCGACGGTGGCGACGACGGGCGGGTCGAGCGGGTCCGGCTGGCCGACGGGGCGGCGATCGAGGCCGACCTGGTGGTGGTGGGCATAGGCGTCGTCCCCAACACCGGGTGGCTCGAAGGGTCGGGACTGACGCTGGACGACGGCGTGGTCTGTGACGCCAGCACGCTGGCGGCGCCGGGCGTGGTGGGTGCCGGCGACGTCGCCCGCTGGCCCAGCCGACGCTTCGGCGAGCTGATGCGGGTCGAGCACTGGGACAACGCCATCAGCATGGGTGCCCACGCCGCTCGGCGACTCCGGGCCTGGCTCGACGCCGAGGAGGCCGGTGGCGAGGGCACCCGCGAGCCCGACCCCTACGACCCGGTGCCCTGGTTCTGGTCGGACCAGTACGACCGGAAGATCCAGCTGGCGGGGCGATCAGCCGGGGCCGATGAGGTTCGGGTCGTCGACGGGTCCACCGACGAGCGCCGCTTCGTCGCCCTCTACCGCCGCGGCGACCGGGTGGTCGGGGCGCTGGCGATGAACCGCCCCCGCGAGCTGCTCGCGTACCAACGGCTGATCGAGCGCGGTGCAACCTGGGCCGAGGCGACCGGTTCCGCAGACCCCCGGGCGAGGCCATAGGCCTCAGGCCCGGAACCCAGGGCCTCAGCCTCGGACCGCTGAAACCTATTGCCTCGCGTTCACCTCGGGGCTCAGGCCCGGAACCGGGACACCGAGGCACCAGGCGACGGCGTCCCTGATGGGCTCCAGTCCGAGCGTCCCGTAGGCGTGACCCATGCCCGCCACCAGGTCGAGGCGGCGATGTCCGGGCGCGGCGTCGTGCAGCACCTGCGCCTCGCTCGTGGGCATGAACCTGTCGTCCCGGCCGTGCACCACCGCCAGCGGGACCGTCAACCGGGCGGCCAGTGCGTCGGGCGGCTCAGGGCAGCTCCAGCGCCGATCGAGCCGGACGCCGCGCCGGCGCGCCAGTGACCGCCCGATCCGGGTGCGGGTGATTGCCGCCGCCAGGGCGGTGCGGGGCGTGGTCAGGCGCCATTGGGCCGGAGCGCTCACGGTCACCACGCCGGCCAGGTCGCGGTCGGGGCTCTCCGGCACGGCCACGGCGTAGCGCAGCACTGCGATCGCGCCCAGCGACGCACCCACCAGCACCACGCGGGGCGCCAGGTCCCAGGCAGCGAGGACGGCCGCCGCGACGTCCAGCCGTTCGAGGTCGCCCAGGGTGCACAAGCCCTCGGACTCGCCGTGGCCCCGCATGTCGTAGGTGATCACGGCATGTCCGTCGGCCCGCAGCTCGTGCGCCATGGCGACGACGGTGGCGTCGTGACGGTGGCCGGCCAACCCGTGGACGAGGACCACGGCGGAGGTGGCCGGTTCCCAGGTGAGCCAGGCGTCGGCGATCAGGGCCAGCCCGTCGGCCGTGCGCAGCACCAGCGGTCGAACGTCCCGGGGCACTAGTGGACCCCGACGCCCACTAGGAGCGCCAGTGGATCGCGATGCCGTGGTTGCGCATCGACAGCTTGAAGTACAGGGTCGACAGGCCGACGGCGGCGATCGTCAGTCCCCAGGAGGAGACGCTCCTGGCGAGCACGTAGGTTCCCACCGGCTGCGTGATGAGCAGCCAGATGCTGAGGGCGGCGTTGGCAAGTTGAACGAACGCCCACAGCACCGTGATGCGGGCGAAGAAGCGGCGCACCGGGGGCGAACCGATGAATGTGGCCGGCAGCGGGCAGAAGTCGCCGGCCAGGCGTTCGGCGATCGGGCGGCCGGCGGGCACCGAGGCGAGGAACACCCCGGCGATGAACACGGTGGTGAGGCTCGGCTGCAGGAAGTAGACGAAGACGCTGCCCGACAGCGCCGCCACCACCGTGCGGGCGGTGAGGCCGACGACGCCGAGCACCAGCAGCCCGGGGACCGGCCGGCCCGTGACCACGCGTCGGGCGATGGCCGTGTACGACCAGACCAGTGCACCGATGAGCCCACCCCACACGCCCACGAGCCACAACGCCGCGTAGAACACCAGCAGCGGCACCACCGTCGCCTCCACCAGGTTGGGGAGAGCGTGTCGGGCAAGGGCGCGCAGGCGCGGGATCTCAAGCGGCGGAGGGTGCATGGGGTGATCGTTGATTCGCGTTCACGGCCGGTCCACAGCTAGTGGCCACCACGGTCACTCCGGCCGGGATCAGTGCACGATGGTGGCGCACACGACCCATTCGAAGCAAGGCGGGTGCCCGGATCCCTCCGGTCCGAAGCCCCACCCCTCTACCCCGCGGCGGGGTCTGGTCAGTTGCCGACTCGCAGCTACCCGCTCAGGTAGGCGGCGAACCGCGCCCCTTCCCGCTCCGCCAACGCCACCGTCACCCACATGCGCTCGATGTGCTGGCGGATCTGCAGGGCGCCCTCTGGGACCGGGTGGTCCGCGAGGAACGCCACGGCTTGCTCGGCCAGCGCGCGGTCCCGCACCGCCCGGATGCCGGACACCAGCCGGGGGATGCTGTTGGCCGGGAACCGTCCGGTGATCTCGGGCCAATGCTCAGTGATGAACGCGAAGGCCGTGGCACCGTTGTCGCGATTGGTCAGCGTTTCCCGCAGCAGGTACGGCGCATCCTGCGTGCGGACAGCGCCCGACAGCGCCATGTCGAGTGTGCGCTGGAGGCACGCCGGCTCCCGGAAGCGCGATAGCGCCAGGAGCAGGCGCTCGCGATCCTGGGGATTGTCCGACGCCCGGAACCGCTCGACCAGGCGCTCGTGCAAGGCCTCGTCGCCGAGGGTGGCCGACACCACGAGCGCGGCCGCCGCCAGGCTGGGGTCGACGCCGCCGGGGTCGGCGAGGTACGCGTCGAGCAGCTCAGCCGACCGCTCCCGGGCGGCGCCGTCGTCCCCGAGCAGTGCTGCCGTCTGCAGGAGCAGGCCTCGCAGCGAGCGGCTGCGGTCGTCTTCCCCCTCGGGACCTCCGTCGGGACCGAGCCGGGCGCGTGCGGGCCCCACCAGCGTGGCTACCCGGGTGTGCAGACGCTGTGCGGCGTCGTCCTCCACCAGGCGCTCGAGCTGTTCCAACCCGCCGACGACGCGCTGCCAGACCGACAGGTCGGTCTCGTCGACGAAGCGCTCGACCGTCTCCACGAACGACGAGGCCGGCTCCGCCGCGGCCAGCACCGACGCCCAGGCGTCGTCGACCAGCGTGTAGCGCTCGAGCGGCGACAGCTCGCCGAGGTGATCGAGCAGCGCGGCGAGCAGCGGCTCGGCGTACCGCACGCGGTAGAAGCCGTGCGCGCCGGCGTTGGCGTTGACCCACAGGGTTCCTGTCGGGCGCTCGATCTCCAGCGGCTCGCCGTCGAGCAACAAGCGGGCGACGCCGGCCGGGCTAGCGGAGGGCATCTTGGCGTCGCCGCCGGTCTCCACCGCGACCGGGACGGACCAATGGCCGGAAACGTCTGCGGGGCCGGCCCCATTCGCCCCCCCGTCCGCCGCATAGCGGAAGCGACGCTGTGTCAGGCGCAGCGTGGGTGCGGCGCCAG
Organism: uncultured bacterium; assembly: GCA_963813485.1. Classification (GTDB taxonomy): domain Bacteria; phylum Actinomycetota; class Acidimicrobiia; order Acidimicrobiales; family VFJN01; genus DASQUK01. The sequence continues at coordinate 94,611 of CAWEZE010000029.1, read as the reverse complement.
AGCCCGCCTCGACGCTGACCTCCGGGAATCCGCCCTGGAAGATCCAGCTCTCGGCGATGCGCCGCACGGGCTCGCCGGTCTCCGCCTCCAGCGCGTCCCACAGGTCGGAGGTCTCGGTGTTGCCGTACTGGTGGCGCGCCATGTAGCGGCGGATGCCATCGCGGAAGCGGTCGGGCCCCAGGTGCTGCTCGAGCATGCGGACGACCGACGCCCCCTTCTCGTAGGTGAGCACGTCGAACATGTCGTCGGCATCGGCGGGGGACGCCACCGGGTATTCGATCGGCCGGGTGGCGACCAGGGCATCGGTGTCGAAGGCCGCAGTGCGGGACAGCCCGAAGTCCACCCAGCGCTGCCAGTCGGGCCGGAAGGCGTCGGTACAGGTCATCTCCATGAAGGTGGCGAAGGCCTCGTTGAGCCAGATGCCGTTCCACCACTTCATGGTCACCAGGTCGCCAAACCACATGTGCGCGATCTCGTGGCCGATGACGTCGACCACCGCCTGCAGCTCGGCCTGCGTCGACGTGGCCGGGTCCACCAGCACGTAGCGCTCGCGGAAAGTGACGCAACCCAGGTTCTCCATCGCACCGAAGGCGAAGTCCGGGATGGCGACGAGGTCGAGCTTGTCGCCCGGATAGACAATGCCGAACCAGTCGCTGAGGTAGCGGAGGGCGAAGGCGCCCACCTCGAGCGCGTAGGCGGCAAGGTGCTCCTTGCCGATCGGGCAGACGACCCGCAGGGGTTTGCCGTCGACGTCGATGGGGTCGGTGGCCACCAGTGGCCCAACGACGAACGCGACCAGGTAGGTGGACATGGGCATCGTGTCCGCGAACCGGATCGGTCACCTTCGTGCCGCCGGGCGCCACGCCCGACGTGCCCTCCGCTCCGCCGGTCCGAGCGGACGGGACCGGGCTGCGCTCCAGCTCGGCCGCATTGGAGATGGCCAGCAGGTCGTCGGGCACCACGAGCGTCACACCGAAGACGGCCTTGGCGTCGGGCTCGTCCCAACAGGGGAACACCCGTCGGGCGTCGGTGGCCTCCATCTGGCTGGCGGCCAGGACCCGCTCGACGCCTTCCTCGTCGATGAACGTGGACCGGTAGAAGCCACGCAGCTTGTCGTTGAGGACACCCCGGAACCGCAGGCGCAGCGTCGCCTCCCCGGCCGGGAGCGGCCGGTCGAACGTGAGCGTGGCGCGCTCGGCCTCGTCGTCGAGTGCGACCTTCGCCATGATCGGCCCGCCACCGGTGCCTCCGTCGACGGGGAACTCGGCAGTCGCCTCGTCGATCTCGATCTCGGCCGCGTTGAGCACCACCTCGCTCGTCTCGGTCAGCACCTCGACGGCAATGGTCTCGTGTCCGGCAAAGGTGGCGGCCTCGAGGTCGGGCTCGAGGGTCAGGTCGTAGCGGCGGGGCAGGACGGTGCGTGGGAGCCGATGGCGGTTGGCCGTAGGGTCGGGCAGGTCGGTCTCGGGCGGCGGGATCTGCTGGGGCACGGCATGCCACGCTACCCACCGGCCGCAACGCCCGACATCGGCTCGCGAGCGTCCACTAGTAGCCGCTCCGCGAGGGTCCGCTAGCCTCTTGCGCCGTGACTTTGGAGGCTCCCCTCGACGTCGTGGGCATCGGCAACGCGCTCGTCGACGTCCTTTCCCACGAAGACGATGCGTTCCTCGACGCCCATGGGCTGGTGAAGGGCGCGATGACGCTCATCGACACCGACCGCGCCGAGGAGCTCTACACGGCCATGGGCCCCGCCATCGAGATGTCGGGCGGCTCGGTCGGCAACAGCATCGCCGGCGTGGCCAGCTTCGGCGGCCGGGCCGGCTACCTGGGCCGGGTGTTCGACGACCAGCTGGGCATCGTGTTCGCGCACGACCTGCGAGCACAGGGCGTCGTGTTCGATTGTCCGGCGGCCGCCGAAGGCCCGCCCACCGGGCGCAGCCTCATCATCGTGACGCCCGATGCCCAGCGCACGATGAACACGTACCTGGGTGCTTCCGAGTTCTTCTGCCCCAACGATGTCGACGCCGACCTGGTGCGAAGCGCCCAGGTCACGTTCCTGGAGGGCTACCTGTTCGACCGGCCCGAGTCGATGGACGCGTACTGGAAGGCGTCCGAGATCGCCACGGAGGCCGGGCGCAAGGTCGCGCTGACGCTGTCCGACTCGTTCTGCGTCCAGCGCCACCACGAGCACTTCCTGCCACTGGTGCGCGAGCGGGTCGACATCCTCTTCGCCAACGAGTCCGAGGCCTGCATCCTGTGGGGCTGCGACGACGTGGAGACGGCGATCGAGCGTGCCCGGACCGAGGTTGGCATCACGTGCCTGACGCTGGGCGCCCGCGGCTCGGTGATCGTGGCCGGCGGCGAAACCCACGAGGTACCCGCGCACCCGGTCGAGGTGGTCGACACCACCGGCGCCGGCGACCTCTACGCTGCCGGCTTCCTCTACGGCTACACCGCCGGCAAGGCCCTGCCCGAGTGTGGCCGGCTGGCGTCGCTGGCGGCGTCCGAGGTGATCAGCCACATCGGCGCCCGGCCCGAGGTCCGGCTGGCGGACCTGGCCTGACCAGTCGACCGTCCGCTACCTCCCGCGTATGAACTGGCGCTTGGTGGGGGCCACCTTGAGGATCACGCGCTCCGAGTGGACGGTGCCGGCGTAGTCGCCACCGGTGTACTTCCGGGCGAGGTGGTCGATGTGGGCGCGGGCCTCCGGGCCTCGCACTGTCTCCACCACCTCTCCCCGGACCTCTACGTAGAAGTAGGGGTCGGCGCTATCCCAGATCGCGACCGTGACCCGGGGATCGCGGTCGAGGTTGCGGACCTTCTGCCGATGGACCTCGGTGTTGAGCAGCAGATGGTCGTCGTCGGCGTCGACCCAGAGCGGCTGCGTCATGGGCGTGCCGTCCGGGAGCAGGGTGGTGACGGCCGCGATGTTCTTGCCGGTGGCGAGCTTCCTGATCGCTTCTTCGAGCATGTGGCCACCCTACGGACCGGGGGAGTCGACCGCGACGCGGCCGTGCCTGCGGTTCGTCACCAGGAGGACGATGCCGGCGGCGACCAGCGCGATTCCGGCGAGCGCGGCGCCACCGGGACGCTCGCCGAGGATGGCGATGCCGACCATCGTGCCGCGGTGCGCCACGCCGAGACACGGCTGGTAGGCGGCCATGGCCGCAACGGCGCGGCCAAGCGGGGGTCGAGGAGCATCCGTGCCATTCTGCAGGCACGGCGGCGCCGACTCCCTGGCCGGCTAGCCGAGATCCACGGTGACGGGCACCTGCCCGCTGACCGTCACCCGGATGTCGCCGGCAGCGGTGGGCCTGATCGCGGTCGCCCCGGGCGCCACGCCGCCCGGCACCGAGCGGTCCGGGCCGCGACCGACCTTGCCGTCGGGGCCGAAGGCGACGCTGCGGACAACGCCGTCGCGGCCGACGGCGACATAGCGGGTGGAGCCGTCGGGCTGCGGAACGCTGACGCAGGTCGCACCCGCGACCTCCTCGGCCGTCAGGATCTGCGGTACCGGCTCGCACTCGACGGTCCCGCTCTGCCACGCCGGCCCGGTGGGGACGCCCGCGGTCGTGGCCTGGCCAGCGACGCCGGCCGACGACTCAGACCCGGCCCGTGTCGGCACCGATCGCTCCCGGGCCCGGTCTGCGGCCTGCTCGGCCGCCTTGGCGTCGGCCACCCGCTGACCCAGGTCCACGCCTGGTTCCTTGGATGGGTTGGCCCGCGTGCTGCGGCGCAGGTCGTTCACCTGGTGCTCGAGCATCTCGACCTTGGGGTCGTCCGCGGGCACGCCGCTGTCGATCATGGCGTCGATCTCACGCTGCACCTGGCGCTCGGCCTCAGTGGGTGCCGGCTGCCGCCGGTCGGCACCGGCGACGCCCACGGCTGTCAGGCCGATCGACGCCACGACTGCTGCGCCCAACGCCAGGCGGCGTTGGGCGCTGAGGCGATGCCGGGGGGCGGAAGGGCGGTGCGGTCGGGTGCGTCGGCGTGTCATCGCATCGGGGTCCTAGGAGTGCCACCTGATGTCGGTGATCGTGTCGATCGACGATTGCCACGTGTGCGCGTGCGAGCGCAGCCACCAAATCATGAAGTCCCATGCGCGATGTGGGGTGTTGTTCGTGCCGGAACAACCACCCACTTGTGCACAGGCGCCCGATTGGCTCATGACCCCATAGAAGAGGATTCCATCACCGCGATTGTGGGTCGCCCATTCATCGATCAGCTGCCATTGCCTCGCGTTGACGCCGCTGGTGGCGTAGATCTGGGGAATCGTCAACGAGGGATTGTGCTCCCACGCGAGGTGCCAGACCGCGGCCTGGTTCCATCCGTTGTTGCACGCGCCATTGGTGGCGGTGGTGGTGGGGCAGCCGTCCGCCGAGAAGTTGGCGTACAGGGCGCGGCGCGCTGGATACAGCACGTCGTAGCCGTACATCCATTCGTGGGCCTTGCCGTAGGTCGACCACGACGGTTCGGCATCCCAGGCGGCGTATGCCTGCGCCATCGGGTAGTAGCGGTTGGACCAGGTTGCGACCTGGTCGACCATGCTCGCCCAGGCCCTGCCGTGGTTCCGGAGCCAGGTGGCCGACCGGCCGTCGATCGTGCTGTTGCTGGTACCCAGACCGATCAACAGCCGGTACGACGACGATTGGCGGCAGTACGCGTAGCCACGGATGAAGTCCATGGCCAGGTTCCTGATCTGGACGGTCGTGAGGTTCGGCGCGCCCCACAGCGTGGCGCCGTAGGAAGAGCCCACTGCGGTTGGGGCTCCGAAGAACAGCGCCATGCGGCCGTTCTTGTCGCCCTGGCGGCAACCGAGCAGCACCGCCTTGTCGCTCGACGAGCTACCGACGTAGTAGCTGCGGGTGATGCGGCTCGCCGGCACATGATTGGCCGCCGCCGGTTCGCTTGTCGCCATCGGCAGCAAAGCGATCACGAGCACCATGAGGATCCAGAGGGCCGGGCGTCGCATGATCGCGCAAATCCTCGGCACCGGGCATCGGAGATCGTCGGGCGAATATTGGGTATGTCGACCCGGTGCGGCGGGTAGCTTTCCGCACCGCTCCAGGGGGGTCAAGGGGCCAATTCTACGTGCCTGAAGACTTCGGCGATCTCGGGCCGAGTGCGTCTCCGGCGGTCACGACTCCTCCTCGACCGGGGGCAGGAATGGGAGCTTGAGATCGCCGAGCTTCACCAGGGTCGAGGCGATCCATCCGCCCATGGCGCTCAGGTGGTCGTCCAGGATGGTCCCGTCCTCCAACGTTGCCTCGTCGAGGTCGTAGCTGCCCTCGTACGACACCTCGATGGCGTACTCGCGCTCGTTGAGATCGGCCGAGCACACGGTCTCGATCGTCGGGCCCGACCGCTCGAGGTGCTCCGACCCGATCGACGCGCTCATCTCCGGCAACGCCGCGAGCACCACGCTGGGGTCCGGTGACTCGGCCAGGCGCTGTAGGCGCAGCACCAGCTCGATCTCGATACGTGGCGGGTCGGCGAACGGCTCACCTATGTACCAGGACCGGTAGGCGGTCTGCGCCCAGGTCGGCCAGTCGAGCGTCAGGTCCGCCTGGACCCGCGGCGGCAGCCCCTCGCCGGGCAACCCGTACGACGTCTCCCAGGTCACGTCGCCGAGGAGCACGTCGACCTGGAAGCGCTCCTCGAACGCCTGCCGCTCGAGCAGGGCGCGTTCCAGCGAGTCGCGCAGGGCGCCGATGGCATCGGTGAAGACGTGGTCGAGCATGGCGACGGCAGGCTATCCACGACTGATTCCACCGGTGGTGCGGGGGAGCCCTACGTCTCGACTCCCGGGCTCGCGGCCGGCATCCCGAGCTGCCAGCGCACGAAGGCGTGGACGTCGGCTGCCTCGTCGGCCTGCTTCGAGGTCGGTTTGCCCTGGCCGTGCCCGGCCCGGGACTCCACCCGCACCAGGACCGGGCGCCGGTCGCTGCACCCGGTCGCCCACTGCAGGGCCGCCGCGAACTTGCGGGCATGGGCGGGGTCGACGCGGCTGTCCTCCTCGCCGGTCAGCACCAGCGTCGCCGGGTAGCAGGTGCCCTCGACGACGTGGTGGTAGGGGGAGTACGCCCACAGCCAGGCGAACTCGTCGCCGATGGCCGGGTCGCCGTACTCGGGGGTCCACAGGCGGGCGATGAGGAACCGGGGAAAGCGGACCATGTCCGTCAGCGGTACCGCACACACGACGGCGCGGCACAGGTCTGGGCGCTGGGTCTCGCAGGCGGCTACCAGCAGGCCGCCGTTGCTGCCGCCCCGGATCGCGAGCCGGTCCCGGGAGGTCCGTCCTGCGGCGACCAGGAAATCGGCCGCGGCTGCGAAGTCGTCGAATACCTGCTGCTTGCGCTCGCGCATGCCGGCGCGATGCCAGTCCTCGCCCTCCTCGGCGCCGCCCCGTATGCCGGCCACCGCGAAGACGCCGCCGTCGTCGGCAACCGCCACTGCGGCCGGGCTGTAGCCGGGGCTCATCGTGACCGCGAACCCGCCGTAACCGGTCAGCAGGGTTGCCGTGTCCGGCGCCGGCTCGACGTCGGTTCGGCGGACCGTGAACAGGGTGATCGGCGTGCCGTCGGTCGAGGGATAGGTCTCGACGTCGGCCCGGTACCGGTCGGGATCGACGGGCGACGGCAGGTGGCTCCACTCCCGCAGTTCCTCGTCGGGCCGCCAACGCCACAGCGCCGACGGGCGCGTCCAGGAGGTGAAGGCGATGACGGCGGCGTCGCCCTCGCGGTCGCCGGTGATGCCGGCCAGCGACCCCGGCCCGGGCAGCGCGATCTCGACCGGTGGGCCGTCGACCGGCGGCCCACGGCCGTCGGCCCACTCGAGCGGCAGCGGCAGGTAATGGAGCCGGGAGACCGCCACCCGGGTGGATGCCACCAGCAGTGAGCGCTCGGTCACGGCGACGCCCTGGATGACGTCGTCGGACTCCGGCACCACGGTGCGCCAGTACTCGGCCGTGGGGGAGCGCAGCGGCGCCGTGACGACCCGGCCCCGCGGCGCGTCGAGCGTCGTGTGGCCGACGAGGCGGTCGCCCACCACCGTGAACGACGACAGCGCCTCGACATCCTCGATCACGGTCGTGCGGCGGCCGGTCGTCCGGTCGATGAGGTGCACGTCCACCCGGGTCCAGCCCAGCGCCACCTCGATCACCAGCCAACGGCCATCGCGGGACAGCTCGACCGACGGCCAGGCGGTCTTGTCGGGCAAGTCGGCCCAGACCAGCTCATCGTGACCCGGGTCGTCGCCGAGCGCGTGCCACCAGACCGTGCGGTGGTAGTTGGACTCGTCGTCCCCGACGGCCGCCGGGTCGGGGTAGCGGGTGTATGCGAAGGCACGGCCGTCGGGTGCCCACGCGACCGACGCGGCGCGGGTGAAGGGGATCGTGTCGGCCAGCCGCGCCCCGGTCGCGACGTCGAGGACGCCGAGCGTGCTTCGCTCGTCGCCACCGGACGAGGTACCGAAGGCCACCAGACGCCCGTCGAGGGACGGCGCGTACCAGTCGAGTGAGGCGGTGGCGTCGCCCGTCAGGCCGTGGGGATCGAGCAGGGTCCGCGGTTCTGCCGCGCCGTCGAGGCTGCGGACGACCAGCACGGCCTGCTCGTGGTCACCCCAGCGGTCCAGCGAGAAGAGCCGGTGTCCCCGGATCGACGGCGCCCCAGCGGTGCCGGCCCCGAACAGCTCGGCGAACCGGTCCGCCAGGCCCGAGCGCGTGGACAGGCCGTCGAGGACGGCCCGGGTGTGGCTGTTCTGCTGCGCCACCCAAGCCTGCGTGTCAGCGGCGTCGCCGTCCTCCAGCCAGCGGTAAGGGTCGGCGACCTCGACGCCGTGGACGACGTCGACCACGTCGTCGCGCCGCGTGCCGGGCGGTCCTGCGGGGGCCGGTGGCCCGGCCGGCTCGGGTTCCGGCGCCGCCATGGGGACCGCAGGCAGCGGGCGAGCTCAGCCGCGGCCGGTGTTGGGCTTGCGGCCGTGGTTGGCCTTCTTGCGGCGAGCCCGGATCTTGCGCTTGACGGTGCGCTTCGACATGGCCGGGCAGGTTACCGGTGGCCATGCGGGGGCGATCAACCCTGCGGGTCGACTAGGTGAGGAGGTCGCCGAGGTCGGTCGAAGCCGGGATCGCCGCGACGCGCAGCCCGGTCTCGTCCGCCAACCGCTCCAGCACATCGTCGTCGACGTCCTGGCGCCGGCCCCGGGGCCAGCGCCTACGCTCGCCCGCGGCGCCGAACAGTGCCAGAGCCCGGCTCCCGCCGGGGTCGTGGCGCACCCGGTAGCGCACGCCTTGGTACCCGGCGGCGGCGAACGCAGCCGCCCAGCGTTGGGGCAGGTCGTACGGGGTCACCGTGGCCAGCTCGGCGGTCACGCCGAAGCCGCGCGCGGCCCGGACGGTGGTGTCGGCCGCGCTGCACTGGTCCGGCAGGCCCAGCTGCCAGATGCTGAACCGCTTGGCCCAATCGACGGTGACGACCGCAACCGGTCCGAACACCTCGAGGAGCGCGCCCATCTCGTCGTCCGCCAGGTAGCAGGTGCCCCGCGGCGGGGCGAGGTCGAAACGCCCGGCACCGTCGCTGGAGAACCACCAGGGCCCGTAGCCCGACGTGGTTACGCGGAAGAGCGTGGTGCCGCCGTGCACGTGCCACACGGGAAAGCCGGCCAGGCCGTCGGCGGACGGCGGGAGTCGGAGGGCGAGGGCCTGGCGGGTGCTGACCGGATGCTTGGCGTCTGCGGGCGCGTCGGAAGTCACGATGAGTGCTGACCGGATCACGGGCTGGCGACGACACTACGACGCTGTCAGGCCCCGATGGCCCACCGCTGGGCGCGCTCGTCGGCAAGCGCCAGGACCGGGGACAGGTCGCCCCCAGCACGCAGGTGCGCCACGATCGAGCGGTCGTCGAGCCCCGGTTGGGACGCGGCGACGAACGCGGCGACCATCCACTCGTCGTCGGGCGTCTCGGGGTCGAATCGGTCCAGCACCTGGGGCAAACCCCGCACCACCCGGTTGCGTTCGTCGAGTTGGAAGGCCGGGTAGACCCACACGTCGTCGGCGGTGCGCAGTGCGAGGATCGTCCGGCGCCGGCGCCGTTCCTCGATGGCTTGTCGGCTCACGCCGCCCAGGACCCGGGCCAGTCCCGACGTGCTGTAGAACGGCCCCAGGTCGCGCCATGGCGAGGGCGCCGGGACCGCCGCCAGCATGCGGTCGGCGAGCTCGTCGGGGTCGCCCAGGTCGGCCGCCTTGTGGCCGTTGCGGGAGAGCGTGTCGACCCGGCGGGCCAGTTCCTCGCGCACCCGCGAGGAGACCCGATCCACGTAGGCGGCGTCGGTCTTGGTGGCGGCCGTGGTGCGCGCTTTCATGGACCCCAGGATAAGGGATGCAAGGCCGTCAAGGCAAGGTCGTCAAGGTGCGGGGCACCCGGTTCGTCCGTCGACCTGACGTAGACGTTGAGGGTTTGCGGTTCCTGGCGCAGGATTGGTTGGCCAGCAACCACGTCGGCGCCAGGAACGACGTCCGGGCGCCGGGTGCCTCAGTCCGCGTGGCCGGCCGCCCACGCCACCAGCTCCTCGGCAGGCAGGGTGTTGACGATCCGTTCGGGCTCGATCCCCGCCCGGGCCGCCTTGTCGCAGCCGTAGGTCTGCCACTCCATCTGGCCGGGTGCGTGGGCGTCGGTGTCGACCGCGAAGCGCAGTCCCCAGTCGATGGCCTGGTCGAGCAGGTCGTCGGGCGGGTCCTGGCGCTCGGGGCGGCAGTTGATCTCGAGCGCGGTGTCGAACTGCTTGCACGCGGCGAAGACCACGTCGGCGTCGAACTGCGACGGTGGCCGCCCGCGCCCCAACAGCTTGCGCCCGGTGCAATGGCCGAGGATGTCGACGTGGGGACTGGCGATCGCCTGCACCATGCGGCGGGTCATCTCCCGGGCCTCCATCCGCAGCTTGGAGTGGACGCTCGCCACCACCACGTCGAGCCGGCCCAGCAGGTCGTCGCGCTGGTCGAGCGCCCCGTCCTCCAGGATGTCGACCTCGATGCCGGTCAGGATGTGGAACGGCGCCAGGCGCTCGTTGAGCTCGGCCACCTCGTCGAGCTGGGCCAGTAGCCGCTCGGCCGTCAGCCCGTGGGCGACGGTGAGCCGGGGGGAGTGGTCGGTCAGCACCATGTACTCGTGGCCGAGGGTGATGGCCGTGCGGGCCATCTTCTCGATGGGCGCCCCGCCATCCGACCACGTCGAGTGGGTGTGGCAGTCACCCCGCAGTGCCGCTCGCACCTCGGCACCCTCGCCCACCGGGAGGACCGTTTCCTCCTCGAGGTGGGCCAGATATCCGGGTACCTCGCCGTCGAGCGACTCGGTGATCACTTTGGCCGTGGTCGGCCCGACCCCCGGGAGGTCGGTGAGCTTGCCAGCAGCGTGGAGGCGCGCGATCTCGTCGTCGCCGCGGTCGAGCACGACGTCGCGGGCCCGGGCGAACGCCCTCACCTTGGTGGGCTCGGCCAGCGCCCGGTCGAGCAGGTAGACGATGCGGTCGAGGGCGTCGGCAGGATGGAGGGGAGCGCCGGTCACGGTGGGGATCAGTCGGGTTCGTCGAGTTCGTACTCGCCCGACAGGTCGAGGATCGTGAACCCCACCTCCACGTCCACCCGGACGGTCATCTCTGCCGGGGTCACGGGCTCGGGCTCCGCCTCGCCGGCGACCGCCGTTGCCGCCGCCAGCTGCGCCATCCCGGCCTGGAGGGGCACGGGTGGGCCCGGGTCACGCCGCAGTCCGGGCTCCGCCACCCATGCCACCGGGCCCACCGACAGGCCGAGCGCGGCGGCGTACGACTGCGCCCGGCGGCGGGCGTCCTCCGCGGCGGCGGCGCGGGCCTGGTCGAAGGCGGGATTGGTGGCCGCCATCGACCACTGTGGGCCCTGGACGGCCGCGCCCGCGTCGACCAGTCCCGACATGATCTCGCCCAGCGCGTCGAGCCCGACGACGTCGACGAACGAAGTCCGGCTGGCCCGCCAGCCCGTGCGGATGTCCTCGCCGCGGTGCCAGCGTGTGCGCGGCTGCACCACGAGCGAGGCGATCGTGGTGCGGGCGATGGCATCGGCGTGGCGGCTCAACACCCCGTCCACGCTCTCCGCCAGCTTGGTGCGGGCGTCGTAGGCCGCGTCCTGGGTCTTGTGGTCGGCGGTGACCTCGACCCGCAGGCTCGCCTGGTCCGGTAGGGCGCGGGCCTCACCCGTACCCCGGACGACGATCTCCCGCTCCATGGGTGCAAGCTACCGCCGCTTCGGCGGGTGCTTCCCGCTCCTGATGCTTCGTACCGGGCCGCTCGGGCTTCGGCGGGTGCTTCCCGCTCTTGTGCTTCGCACCGGGCCGCTCGGGCTTCGGCGGGTGCTTCCCGCTCTTGTGCTTCGCACCGGGCCGCTCGGGCCCGGCGCTCGCCTAACGGCGCCGCCTCGGTACCCTCGCAACGTGGAACGGTTCGGGTTCGTTGGCCTCCCCAACGCTGGAAAGTCGTCGCTCTACAACGCCCTCGCCGGGGGCGGTGCCCTGGCCGCGCCCTACGCGTTCGCCACCCGCGACCCCAATGTCGGCGTCGCCAAGGTGCTCGACCGACGCTTGGACGCCCTTGCCATCATGTCGGCCAGCCGCAAGGTGGTTGCTGCTGGGGTGCAGTTCGTCGACATCGGCGGGCTTGTCGAGGGGGCCAGCAAGGGCGAGGGGCTCGGCAACCGGTTCCTGGCCAACATCCGCGAGGTCGACGCCGTCGTCTACGTCCTCCGGGCGTTCACCGACCCCGAGATACCGGGCCCCGACGATCCGCTCGAGCAGCTGCGCGTCCTCGAGCTGGAGCTCACCCTGTCCGACCTCGAGTCAGTGGAGAACCAGATCGCCAAGCGCCGCAAGGCGGCGCGGGCCGACCGGGCGCTCGCCGACGAGGTCGCCGCGCTGGACGCCGCCGAGGCGGCGCTGGCCGCGGGCACGCCCCTGTACCGCAGCGGTCTCGACGGCGACCAGCGGACGCTCCTGCGGCCCTACTTCCTGCTCACCAACCGTCCGGTGCTGGCGGTCGTCAACCTGGGCGAAGACCAGCTCGGCGACGTCGCCGCCGTGCTCGCGCCGGTCGAGGCCGAGCTGGTGGGCAGGGCCGAGGTCCTGGGCATGTGCGTGCAGCTCGAAGCCGAGGCGGCGCAGCTCGATCTCGAGGAGCGGGGCGAGATGCTCGAGGCCCTGGGGCTCGGGGAGGGCGCGCTGCCCCGCTTCGTGCATGCCGCCTACCACCTGCTCGGCCTGCGCACCTTCTTCACCACCGGCGAGAAGGAGAGCCGGGCCTGGACCTTCCGTGCCGGCTGGACCGCGCCGCAGTGCGCCGGTGTCATCCACACCGACTTCGAGAAGGGTTTCATCCGGGCCGAGGTGATCCACTGGGATGCGCTGGTGGACATCGGATCGTGGTCGAAGGCCCGCGAGGTCGGCAAGCTCCGCGTCGAAGGCAAGGACTACGAGGTCGCCGACGGCGACGTGCTCGAGATCCGCTTCAACGTGTAGCGAGACGGACCAGGAAGCGAGCTCGCGACCGTGGCGACGCAATCCGCCCGTGGTCTGGGCATTCGAACCCGGCGGCTGTGGCGGCGGCTGCTCGACTCGGTGTCGTGGACTCCCCCGACGTCGACCGAGATCGGTACGGTGGCCAAGTCCGGCTTGGCGGCCGGCCTGTCGTGGTGGATCGCTGGGGCGGTCACCGACGTGCCGGACCCGGTGCTCGGCCCGCTGACGGCCATCGTGGTGGTGCAAGTCTCGGTGCGAGCCTCGGTTCGCACGGCACTCCAGCGGAGCGCGGCGGTGGTGCTCGGTGTGCTCCTCGCGTTGGCCATCGGCGATGCGCTGAACCTGAACGGCCTCACTGTGGCTCTGCTCGTCGCCTTGTCGCTCGGCATCGCCCAGCTGGTGTTGCGATTGCCAGCCTCGGCGGCGCGCCAGGTGCCGATCAGCGGGCTGGTGGTGCTCTCGGCCGTGGCATCGACCCCGGGGAGCTCGGGCTGGCGACGCGGCTTGGACACCGTCATCGGGGCCGTGGTCGGGGTCGTCGTCACGCTGGTGCTACCGGCGTCTCGGTTGGTCGACGCTCGCCAGACGTTGGAGCGTCTGGCGGACAGCATCGGAGCCGAGCTCGAAACGATGGGTTCCGGGCTACAGCAGCGGTGGTCCACGGAGCAGACCGCGGACTGGCGGCGTAGCGCCCGCACGGTACGCGGTCGCCTCGTGGACCAAGCGACCGAGGCCGTGGGCAACGGGAGGGATACTGCTCGCTGGAACTTCCGCGATCGGCGCCATGTAGACGTCCTCGGCCGCTACGAGGAGGTGATGCCACGTCTCGAGCGGACTGCCATCGGTGTCTCGGTCATCTCGCGTGGTCTCGATGATCATGCCCGCCTGTCGGGCACGACGCACCAGGCGATGCCTGCCATGGGCGCGCTCCTCGTGGCGCTGGGAGGTGCGGTTCGGGCCCTGGTGCACGATGTGCTCGGTGAGTCGGAAGACGGCGAGTTGGCCGACGCGCTCGCCGAGGTCCACCGGCGGCGAGAGCGGTGCGTGCGGGGCGCGTCTCGCCGGGCGCGGTCGGCACTCGAGCATGATGAGGCGCCCGGGGACGATGAGCTGGAGGGCGAGTGGCTCAGCTACGCGGCGCTGCTGGTGCAGGCGGATCGGATCGTCGGCGACCTGAGCGCACCGCCGCCTGCATGACCTGGAGGGTCGTGGGCTCGTCGGGACGGGACGACTCCCCAGTCGCCCCCCGGGTAGGGCACCAGCGCCGCGGGGCGGCATGATGATTGCGTGGCATGGTTGCTTCGAGATGGCGAGGTTCTGGCCAGCCTCGAGTTGGCGGAGTCGCGCCAGGAACGCCGGCGAGGCCTGCTCGGGAGGGACCGCGTCGACGGCGCCCTGCTGTTACGTCCCGCCCGCTCTGTGCACACGCTGGGCATGCGGTTTCCCATAGACGTGGCGTTCTGCGACGCCGACCTGCGCGTCCTCCGGGTCGTGCGGATGCCGCGCCATCGCATCTCGCGGGTGGTGTGGCGCTCGCGGGCTGTGATCGAGGCCGAGGCGGGATCGTTCGACCGCTGGAATCTGCGTGTGGGCGACGAGCTCGAGGTCAAGGGGTGAGGAACGGCGATCGAACCGAGGGCGCGCTCGTCCTGGTGGGCACGCCCATCGGGAATCTGGGCGACCTCGCACCGCGGGCGGTCGACGCCTTGCGCTCGGCCGACACCATCTGCTGCGAGGACACCCGCCGGACCGGACGGCTCCTCCAGCACGCCGGGGTGGAGCGTCCGCCCCTGGTGGTGGTGAACGAGCACACCGAGGCCCGCGAGGTTCCCGGCGTGCTCGCCCGTCTGGGGCGCGGCGAGCGCGTGGCCGTCGTGTCGGACGCCGGCATGCCCGGCATCTCGGACCCGGGTGAGCGCCTGGTACGGGAGGCCGTCGCCGCCGGCTACCCCGTCGAGGTGGTCCCGGGTCCGTCGGCGGCGTTGGCCGCGTTGGTGACGAGCGGGCTGGCCGCGGGCCGCTTCGTCTTCGAGGGGTTCCTTCCCCGGAAGGGCTCGGGGCGGGCGGAGCGGCTGGCGGCGGTCGCGGCCGAGCCCCGCACGGTGGTGCTGTACGAGGCGCCACACCGGCTGGCCCGTACCGTCGCCGACCTCGCCGACGCGTGCGGCGCCGACCGCCGGGTGGCCGTAGCCCGCGAGCTCACCAAGCTGCACGAGGAGGTGTGGCGGGGCACTCTGGGCGAGGCCGCCGCGTGGGTGAGCGGGGCCGCCCCCCGGGGCGAGATCGTGCTGGTGCTCGAAGGTGCGCCCGCCTCCGAGCCGCCGGACGACGGCGCGTTGGTCGACGCGCTTCGCAACGAGCTGGCCGCCGGGGCCACGGCTCGCGACGCCGCTCGGGCCGTGGCGGCCCGCCTCCACGTACCCCGCCGTCGGGTCTACGACCTGGCGACACGACTGACGGCCACCCACCCCGTCCCGAGGCAATAGGGACCGCCGCGACATTCACGAGGCAATGGGGGCCGGCCCCCGGACCGCATTGCCTCGAGCTGCCGCGGCCGGACCGTATTGCCTCGCTACCTCGCCGCCCCGCCCCCGCCGCCCCCCGAACCGGCTAGCCGACGACGCGGAGGTGCCTGGCGGCTAGCTCGGGGGCGACGATGTCGATCATCACGCCGGTCCCCTGCTCGAATCCCGCCACGCTCGTCACCCGGGGAACCACGTGGACATGCCAGTGGAACGGGCCCGAGTGGCGGTGCGGGGCGGTGTGGAACACGACGTTGTAGGCCACGTCGCCGAGGCATCCCCGCAGGCGAGCCAGCGCCGTGCGTAGGGCCCGACCCGTGGCGGCGACGTCGGCCGGCGCCGCGTCGGTGAGGTGGACGTCGTGGTGGCGGGGCAGCACCAGCATCTCGTAGGGCGTGCCCGACCAGAACGGGCAGACCACGATCACGCGCTCGTCGGCGTGGACGATCCGGTGATCGACCGCCTCCTCGGCCTCCAGGGTGGTGCACAGCAGGCACGATCCCTCGAAGCGGCGGAACCCGGCCTCCTCCTCGGCGATCTCCCCGGGCACGAAGGGGATGCCGAGTAGCTGCCCGTGGGGATGCACGAGGCTGGCGCCGGCCTCGCGGCCGTGGTTCACGATCACCTGCGTGTAGCGGATCGCGGACCGCCGCGCGTGGTCCTCCAGACGGTCCCGGATGGCGGCCATGGTCACGGCCGCCTGGGCGTCGTCGAGATCGGCCCAGCCGGCGCTGTGCTCGGGCGAGAACACCAGGATCTCGTGGATGCCGCTACCGTCCGCTTGCGTGAACACCGGGCCCAGGTTGTGCACTTGCAGCGGCTCGTCGCCGTCAAAGGCCGGATAGCGGTTGGGCACGATCCGGACGACCCACTCGCCCTGCTTGCCGTAGGTCTCCAGCGCCGGGGGCGTGGCTTCCTCGTTGCCGGGGCAGAACGGGCAGGGCCGGTCGGGGTCGGCTTCGACCGGCAGGTGGGGCGAGATCAGGTCGCCGGGGCGCGCGGCCCGGTCGATGGCGATCACGACCCAGCGCCCCGTGAGGGGATTGAGGCGGAGTTGACTCATCTTCGAGGGCGCGAGCGGGAGATGCAGGCTGTCGTGATGCGCTCGGCGTGGTGCACCGCGTCAACGTACCGCTATCCGCGGGGCGTCAGCGCGTACGTGGAGACGTGGACGGGGGAGTCGCCCGTGAACGGTTCGCCGCGCCACCCGGCGTGGCGGTCGACGAGCCGCAGCCCCACCTCGGCCGCCATCGCGTCCAGCTCCTCGGGCGACATGTAGCGCAGCATCCAGGGGCGGAGGCGGATGCCGCCCTCGGTGATCTGCACGTGCTGGCCGGTGATGGTGTGGCTGGCCGGATCCAGCCGGCTCACGGTCAGCACCACCTCGTCGAGGCCGATGTGCCGGGGCTCGACCGCGCCGATAGCGGCGTCGCCCTCCGCGTGGGGCGACGCGACGAACGACTCGACCACCAGGCGCCCGACCCGCGGGACGAGCCGGTCGGCGGCGCCGGCCAGGCAACGCGTCTGGGCCTCGATCGTCGTGAGGTTGAACAGGGTGTTGAACGCACACAGCACGACGCCGAACCGGGCTCGGGCCGACAGCGGCAGCGCGGCCATGTCTGCGACGACGGCGTGGACGCGGTCGCCCCCCGGCTTGTCGCGCAGCCGCCGCACCATGGCGAGTGAGGCGTCGACCGTCCATGTGGCGATCCCCCGCGCCGCCAGCGGCACCGCCAGGCGCCCGCTGCCCCCACCGAGCTCGAGCACGCCGCCGGTGCCGGCGGCGGCAGCGAGCGCCGCCACCCGCTCGACAGTGGCATCGGCATCGGACACGTCGCCGTACCAATCGTCGTACACGTCGGCGAAGCGGTCGCCGTACGTGCTGGGTCGGTAGCCGTCCATGGGTGTCTTCCGAGGGGAATGATGGCGTACCGCCACGTCTGTGGGTGGGGGTACCGGCGGCGGGCTGCGAGACTGATCCGGTGCCCGAGCAGCCCGACCGGCGCGAGCGCCTCGCCTACCTCGACCACGCCGCCACCACCCCGCTGCGTCCCGCGGCGCGCGATGCCATGCTGCCCTGGCTGGGAGAACGGTTCGGCAACCCCTCCGGCGACCACCGGGTGGCCCGGGCCGCCCGCCAGGCGGTGGACGAGGCCCGTGACGTCGTCGCCGACGTCGTCGGCTGCCGACCTGGCGACGTCGTGTTCACGAGCGGCGGCACCGAGGCCGACAACATGGCCGTGCGGGGCGTCCACGCCGCCCGGCCGGGACCGGTGCTGTGCAGCGCCATCGAGCACGACGCGGTGCGCAACTCCGTTCGCTTCGTCGGCGGCACGACGGTGCCGGTGGACGCCCGGGGTGTCCTCGATCTGGACGCGCTCGGTGCCGCGCTCACGCCCGACGTGACGCTGCTGGCCCTGATGACCGCCAACAACGAGATCGGTGTGATCCAGCCGGTGGCGGAGGCCGCCGAGCTAGTGCGCCGCCGCGCCCCCCGGGCAGCCCTCCACACCGATGCCGTCCAGGCGGCGAGTTGGCTCGACCTTCCGACTGTGGTCGCCCGTGCCCACCTCATCGCCGTCAGCTCGCACAAGGTGGGCGGACCGCAGGGCGTCGGGGCGTTGGTCGTCCGGCCGGGCACGCCAGTCCGGCCTCTGCTGCTGGGCGGCGGACAGGAGCGCGAGCTGCGCAGCGGCACCCACAACGTTGCCGGGATCGTCGGCATGGCGGCAGCGTTGGAAGCGGCGGCGAGCGAGCGGGACTCCGCCGCGGCGCGGGTGGGCGCCCTATGCGATCGGCTGGCGGACGGCCTCCTCGCTGCGATTCCCGGTGCCGTCCGGACCGGGGGTGTCGAGGGAGCGCCTCGACTCCCCGGCACGCTCCACCTGTGCATTCCCGGCATCGAGAGCGAGGCGCTCCTCTTCCTCCTCGACGAAGCCGCCGTGTGCGCGTCGGCCGCCTCGGCCTGCGCCAGCGGTGCGCATCAGGCGTCGCACGTGCTCGCGGCCATGGGCATCGGGCCCGAGCTCGGCGCCGGCGCCCTGCGCCTGTCGCTGGGGTGGACGTCGACCGACGCGGACGTCGACCACGCCCTGCAGGTGATCCCCGCCGCGGTGGCCCACCTGCGGGGCGCACAGGATCGCCGCCCGGAACCAGCGGGGCGGCCATGAGGGTGCTCGTCGCCATGTCGGGGGGAGTCGACTCGTCGGTGGCCGCTGCCCGGCTCATCGCCGCCGGCCACGAGGTCGTCGGCGTGACCATGAAGCTGTGGGGCGGCGAGTCCGACACGGGCTGCTGCTCGGTGAGCGACGTCGACGACGCCCGCCGCGTCGCCCAGCAGCTCGGCATCGCCCACCACACGTGGACCTTCTCGAGCGACTTCGACCGCCACGTCGTCGACCCCTATGTCGACGCCCACCGGCGCGGCGTCACGCCCAACCCCTGCATCGAGTGCAACCGCCACCTCAAGTTCGACCGGCTGCTGCGTCGCGCCCAGGCCGTCGGGTTCCACACGGTGGCCACCGGCCACCACGCCCGCATCGTCACGCGCGCCGACGGGACGCGGCGCCTGGCGCGCGGCGCCGACGCCGCCAAGGACCAGAGCTACGTGCTCTACGTGCTCGGCCAGTCCGAGCTGTCCCGCACCGTTCTCCCGGTGGGGGAGATGACCAAGGCCGAGGTCCGCGCCGAGGCGGAGGCGCTCGGGCTGCGGACGGCCCGCAAGCCCGACAGCCAGGACGTCTGCTTCATCACCTCGGGCCGCGGCCGGCGAGGGTTCCTGGGCGGGCGCATCGCCCTGCGTCCGGGCCGTGTCGTCGACGAGGCCGGGTGCGACGTCGCGTCGGTCGACGCCGTCGAGCTCGTCACTGTCGGCCAGCGGCGCGGCCTGGGCCTGCCGGGCGGGGGAGCGCCCCGCTATGTCGTCGACGTCGACGTTCCCGCGGCCACCGTGCGCGTCGGGCCGGAGCGTGACCTGCTGTGCGAGCAGGTTGCCCTCGAGCGGGTGGTGTGGTCTGCGGATCCCCCGGTTGGGGGTCCCGACTCGCCGCTCGCCGCCCAGTGCAGCGCCCACGGGCCGCCCCGGCCGGCCCGGATCGATCCGGTCGGCAACGACCGCGCGGTGGTGCGATTCGATCGCCGGGAGCGCCGGGTGGCCCCCGGCCAGTCGGTCGTGCTGTACGAGGGCGACGAGGTGATCGGCGGGGGCATCGCCGCCTGACCGGCGCCGCCCGTGACCGAGTTCACGGGACTCCATCGTTCCGAAACTGTTGCGTCTCGCAATCGGGGGGCGCAGTCTGGGGAGCCGCGGTCCAGCCAGTCCCATCGCCCGGAGGCGTCATGCTCACTCGAACCGGCTCCGCCGAGGAGCGCCAGGCCGACACCCGCCGCCGGGTCGTCCTCGGGGTGATGTGCCTGAGCCTGCTCCTGATCGTGATGGACAACACGATCGTCAACGTCGCGCTGCCGACGTTGCAGAGTGACCTCGACGCCAGCACCACGCAGCTGCAGTGGGTCGTCGACGCCTACATCCTGGTCTTCGCAGGCCTGCTCCTGACCATGGGCTCGCTCGGCGACCGCTTCGGCCGCCGGGGGGCCCTTGCCATCGGGCTGGCGGTCATGGGCACGGCGTCGATCCTGTCGTCGTTCGCCAACAGCGCCGACCAGCTCATCGCCACCCGGGCGCTCATGGGTGTCGGCGGGGCGCTGATCATGCCCGCCACCCTCTCGATCATCACCAACGTGTTCACCGACCGGAGGGAACGCGCCCAGGCCATCGCCATCTGGTCGGCGACGGCCGGCGCTGCCGTGGCCATCGGGCCGGTCACCGGGGGTTGGCTGCTCGAGCACTTCTGGTGGGGGTCGGTCTTCCTCGTGAACGTGCCGGTCGTGGTGGTCGCGCTGGTGCTCGGCCAGCTGTTCGTGCCGACGTCGCGGGACCCGGCGGCGCCTCCCATCGACGTGCCCGGCGCCATCCTGTCGATCGCCGGGCTGGTGGTGCTGGTGTGGGCGATCATCGAGGGACCGGGAGGCTGGACAGATCCCGAGATCCTCGGCGGCTTCGCGCTGGCGGCAGTGCTCCTCGGGACCTTCGTGCTGTGGGAACGGCGGACCCGCTTCCCGATGCTCGACGTGAGCTTCTTCCGCAACCCCAGGTTCAGCGCTGCGTCGGCTGCGATCATGCTCACGTTCTTCGCCATGTTCGGCTCGCTGTTCCTGCTGACGCAGTTCCTGCAGTCGATACTGGGCTATACGCCGCTGGAAGCAGGCATCCGGTTGCTGCCGATGGCGGGCGTGATGATCCTCGTCTCCCCTGTCAGCGCCAAGGTGGTCGAGCGGATCGGCTCGAAGATCGTGGTGGCCACCGGGCTGACCGTTGCGGCCATCGGGCTGATCATGGCCAGCCGGCTGACAGCGGGGGCAAGCTATCCCGAGGTGCTATCGGCGCTTGTGGTCCTGGCGGCAGGGATGGCGTTGGTGATGCCGCCGGCCACCGAGTCGATCATGGGGTCGCTGCCCCTGGCCAAGGCGGGTGTGGGGTCCGCGGTCAACGACACCACCCGCCAGGTGGGCGGCGCCCTCGGCGTGGCCGTGCTGGGCTCGGTCATGAGCTCGACATACGGACCACGGGTGACCGACGCCCTCAGCGGGTTCCCGGTGTCGTCCGAGCAGGCCGCCGCCATCCACGACCAGATCGGCGCCGCCATACGGGCCGCGAGCGAGATCGGCGGCGAGCCCGGACGCATGCTCGCGGACGTCGCCTCCCGCGGCTTCGCCGACGGCATGAGCACGGCGTTCATCATCGGGGCCGCCGCCCTGGCGCTCGGGGCAGTGATCGTGGCGCTGTTCCTTCCCGCCCGGGCCCGGGACCACGAGTCGATCGCCGTTGCGGCGGCCGGCGATGGCCATCGAACCGACGCCTCCGCCGTGGTCGGCGACGGCCGTCGGCCTGACGCTCCCGCTGGACCCGCGGGCACGCCCGACTGGGAGCGGACCGACCGGGTCACCGAAGCCCCGCCGGTCATGGCGCCTTCCCGCGATCCGGAGCCGCGGTGACAGGCGTCGAGCCAGTCGCCGCTGCGCCCGGAGCCGGCGATCTCCTGGCCGACAGGGACGAAGCCCTTTTACGCCGGCCGGGGCGTCCGCGCGACGCCCGGGCCGACGAGGCGATCCTCGATGCCGCCCTCGAGGTCCTGGCCGAAGTCGGCCCGGCCCGCTTCACGGTCGACGAGGTGGCCGCGCGGGCCGGCTGCGGCAAGGCGACCATCTACCGCCGCTGGCGATCCCGGGGAGCCCTGCTGCTGGACACCGGGCACCATCGCCTCGGCCTCCAGGTCGCCGACCCGGACACGGGCTCGGTGCGCGACGACCTCGTCGCGATGCTGGGCGAGTTGGCCAGGAAGATGCGCGACACGTTGGCCGGCAAGATCATGCCCGCGGTCGTGGCCGAGGCCGCAGTCAATCCCGAGATGCGCGAGGTGTTGGCCGCCTTCGTCCACGACCGCCGAAAGCCGGCGTTCACGGCAATCCGCCGGGGCGTGGCCCGCGGCGAGCTGCCTGACGCGACCGATGTCGAGCTGGTCCTCGATCTGCTGGGCGGCCTGGTGTACTTCCGCGTCCTGATAGCCGACAACCCGCCCGACGACGCCGTGGTCGCGACGGTCGTCGACACGGTCCTCGCCGGCATCCGCTCGACGGGCGCCGGCTGACAGCGTCGCCGTCACGCCAGCCGGCGACGGCGGGCCTCGGCGAGAACCGCTCCGGGTCGGGTGGGCGAGACCAGCAGCGCTCCCGCGGTCGTCGCCTCGCTCACGCGGTGGCGCCCGCCGGCCGCCAGCACCACCGACACGGGCGGCGCGAGCGTGACCTCAAGCGCCAGGCCCAGGGCACCCCGCGTCAGGTCCAGCGCCGCGGTGTCCGCCGGCGCCGGCCCGAACGAGCGCACGTCGGCCCGCAGCAGCAGCACCGGCTCCGCCAGCGCCAAGGGGTCGTGCACCACCACGCCGTTGGGTACGAACACCAGCCAGCGCCGCGCCAGCGTGTGCAGCGACCGGACCGCCACGCCCGCAGCCGGGAGTCCGACCACCAGGACCGCGGCGCCCGCCGCCCATTGCCCGGCCGCCAGCAGCAGGGGACCGGCCGCTACGCCCGCGGCCGCGACGGCCCACACCAGGACCAGCGGCCCGGCGAGCAGTGGACCGGGAACCCTCAGCGGCATCCGCCGCTCGTCGCCGTACGACGAGCCGGCCACGAAGGCCTCGCCCGTGCCCGGCCAGAACGCGACGAGGGCGGCCAGGAGTGCGCCCACCAGACCGACCACCGTGGCGGCCGACGCCCCGTCCGCCACGATGGCGGCTACGGCGGCCACGACCGCTGCCGGTGCCGCGACCCGGAGAGCGGTCAGGCTCACGGTCGTCGGCACCAGCGTCGCCACCAGCACCGCGGCCCACCCGACCCACAGGCCGATGCTGGCGACCACCTGGACGGGATGGCTGGCGTCGTCCAGCGCATCGCCCAGGGCCGGGCCCAGCACGACCGGGAGGACGAGCCAGATGACACGTGCCGGCCATGCGCCGAGGGATCCCACGGGCCGGGAGATTTGCCGATGGTGGCGTCGGCTGGCTATTCCAGGCGGGACGTGTAGCCGAGTGGGGGGTGAGGTGACCGAGAGCGTGCCACGGCGGCCGAAGAGCTGTCAGCGAGGAACGGCATGAGGGAGGTCCTGCTCCCGATCGGCCTGGCGACCGGCATCGGCAGTCTCCCGCACGAGGATCCCCATGAGGCCGCCGAGTTCGCGCTCGACCGCCAGCCCCGGCTGCCGGCGGCGCCGTCCCTGCCGCGGCGGTCGCCCGTGGAGGGCATGATCCCGCAGGCGGCCTGGGGCATCGCGGGAGTGGGAGTCCTGCCCGACGGTTCGCTGCTGGTCGACGAGTCGGTCATCGACCCCGATCTGCCGCTCAGCGACTCGGCGCTCGACGCCGAGCCGTACGTCGGGCTCCGTGTCTTCCTCGATGCCGCCGCCGGCCGCGTGGCGCCGTTCAAGGTCCAGCTGACCGGGCCGGTGACCCTGGGCCTGGCCCTGCACGCCGTGGGTGCGTCCCCCGAGCGCGCCTTCGCAGTGGCCGCCAAGGCGGTCGAGGCGCGCACCCGCGAGGTGGTGGCGGCGGCCCGCCGCGCCGCGCCCGGAGCGACCACGGTCGTGTTCCTCGACGAGCCCGGGTTGACGGCGGCGCTCGAGCCCGGGTTCCCCTGGCCCGTCGACGACACGCTGGACCTCGTGTCCTCGGCGCTGGCGTCGACCGAGGGGCACGCCATCGCCGGTCTGCACTGCTGCGGCCGGGCCGACTGGCAGGCCGTCCTCCAGGCCGGCCCGCAGGTCCTGTCGCTGCCGGTCGACGCGGGCGCCCGTGATCATGCCGGGGCGTTCGCCGGGTTCCTGGAGCGGGGCGGATGGATCGCCTGGGGCGCCGTGCCCACCGACCGGCCCCTCGGCGAGAGCGCCGAGATCCTCTGGCGCCGGCTCATGGGCGAGTGGGACGCGCTCATCGACGGTGGCTGCGATCCGCTGCTCCTGCTCCAGCAGGGGATGGTGACGCCCGCCTGCGGGCTCGCCGAGCTCGACCCGCTCCAAGCCGACCGGGTGCTCGAGTTGGCCGGCCACTTGGCACATCGCATCGAGGCCGAAGCGCTCGACGCCGGCCTCGACGTCGGCGCGTAGCCCGGCGGGCGCGTCGGTACTCTCCCGGTCATGGCTGACCGGGAGATCGAGGAGCGAGCCGAGGCGCTGCGGACGGAGATGCGGGAGCACAACCGGCGGTACCACGAGCTCGACGACCCCATCATCAGCGACGCCGAATACGACGAGCTGGTGCGCCGGCTGCGGGCGCTCGAGGAGGAGTTCCCCGAGCTGATCACGCCCGACTCGCCGACCCAGCAGGTCGGCGGCGCACCGCTCACCACGCTGTTCGCCCCGGTGGTGCACGGCGTGCCGATGATGAGCCTTGACAACGCCTTCGACGAAGCCGAGCTGCGAGCCTGGGTCGAGCGACTGCACCGGCGACTGGCGGGTGCGCCCTCTCGGCAGGCGACGGCGGCCCTGAGGGTGCGTCGACGGGCGCACCCGGGGCCCGAGCGGCCCGCAGCGAAGCTGCAAGAGCGGAGAACATGTCCGGTAGCGAGGACGTCGGCTACGTCTGCGAGCTGAAGATCGACGGGCTCGCCATCTCGATCCGCTACGAGGACGGCCGCTACGTGCGGGCCGCCACGCGCGGCGACGGGCGCACCGGCGAGGACGTCACCGAGAACGTCCGGACGCTCGACCAGGTGCCCCAGCGCCTGGGGAAGGGGGCGCCCGCCGTGCTCGAGGTGCGGGGCGAGGTGTACATGCCCCTGTCGGCGTTCCGGGCGCTCAACGAGCGCCAGATGGAGGCCGGCGCCCGGCCCTTCGTGAATCCCCGCAACGCCGCGGCCGGGGCGCTCCGCCAGAAGGACCCCAAGGTGACGGCCAGCCGGGAGCTGTCGCTGTGGACCTACCAGCTCGGCGAGCTCGACGGGGGCCCCGGGCTCTCCAGCCATCACGAGACCCTCGAGTGGATGTCGGGGCTCGGCTTCCCGGTCAACCCCGAGATCCGCCGTGTGAACGGCCCCGACGAGGTGCTGGAGTACGGCCACCACTGGCAGGAGCACCGCCACGACCTCGACTACGAGATCGACGGGGTGGTGGTCAAGGTCGACGACCTGGCCCGCCGCGAGCTACTCGGATCCACCAGCAAGGCACCCCGCTGGGCGCTGGCCTACAAGTTTCCACCCGAGGAGCGCACGACGCGCCTCAACGACATCCTCGTCTCGATCGGCCGCACCGGACGGGCCACGCCCTACGCCGTGCTCGAGCCCGTGTTCGTCGGCGGCGTCACGGTGGGCCAGGCCACCCTCCACAACGAGGATCAGGTGAGGGCCAAGGACGTCCGGCCCGGCGACAAGGTGATCGTCCGGCGCGCCGGCGACGTCATTCCCGAGGTGGTCGGGGCCGTGGTCGCCGAGCGGCCCGATGGGCTGGAGCCATGGACCTTCCCTACCGAATGCCCGTGCCCGATCGGCTCCCACCTCGTGCGTCCCGAAGGCGAGGCGGAGCACCGCTGCATCCACCCGGAATGTCCCTACCAGCGCCAGGGAGCCATCGAGCACTTCGCCGGCCGCGGCGCCCTCGACATCGACGCGCTCGGCACCAAGCGGATCGCGCAGCTCATAGGCGAGGGCATGGTGCAGAGCGTCGCCGACCTCTACGACCTCGACTGGGAGCGGGTCGAGAAGCTGGAGCGCATGGGCGCCCTGTCGACGTCCAACCTGCGTGGCTCGATCGACGCGTCACGGTCCAGGCCCGTGGAGCGTCTGCTCGTCGGCCTCAACATCCGGCACCTCGGACCTGCCGGCGCCGAGGCGCTCGTGGCTGCGTTCGGCGACCTGGATCGCATCATGGGCGGGTCGGTGGAGGAGCTCGCGGCGGCCGAGGGGGTTGGCGAGGTCATCGCCGAGTCCGTGCACGCGTGGTTCGCCGACCCCGCCAACCGTGAGCTGATCGAGCGGCTGCGGGCTGCCGGGCTCAACCTCGCCGGATCGGCGGCCCGTGGCGGCGGCAACGGCGGGACCAAGACGCTGGCCGGCCGGGCCGTGGTCGTGACCGGCACGCTCGAGGGCTTCACCCGCGAGGAGGCCGAGGCGGCCATCAAGGCCCGAGGTGGCAAGTCGCCCGGCAGCGTGTCCGGGAAGACGACGGCGGTCGTGGTGGGCGAGGGGCCGGGGGCGTCGAAGCTCAGCAAGGCCGAGGAGCTGGGTGTGCCGGTCCTCGACGAGGCGGGCTTCCGCCAGCTGCTGGAAACCGGCGAGCTCCCCATCTGAGGGCGCTGCGACGCTGGGCTCGGTGGCTGGAGGCGTGGGGGGCGGTCGACGGGGGAGGGTTCGCCCTCCCGTCTCGAAATTCACACCACGGTGAAGCACCAGGGAACCTGGCGGGCCGCGTCCCGTCCCTCCGCGATCGGCCACACGATGGCGGTGATGCAGTTGCGCCCGGCCTGCAGCTCCTCGACCACCTTGCCCTCGCCGGGGGTGAACTCGATCCGCGCCAGCTCGGGGGTCAGCGTCAGCTGGTCCATGGGGATCTCGACGTTGTTGAGCTGCAGCGTGCCCTCCCAGCCGGACACCAGGTCGATGCCGACGGTCGACTGCTGCGGCACCTGGCTGTCGGGCGCCGGGATGCGCTGCTCGACGAACTCGGTGCCGATCGCGTTGCCCGACCGCCCCAGCTCGTCGTCGCCTTCGTCGCTGGTGGCGAGGTACGCGGCCACGAACGCCCCGATCGCCAGCGCCAGCACGATCACGGCAACGACCTTGAAGCGCGTGCTGTAGGGAGAGGTGGAGGTGCTGGCCATTGGGGTGGCCATCGTCGCACGACGGGTCTGCCGGGCGGTAACCGACGCCAACCAGCTGTGATCGGCCCGCAGGAGCCTCCGCCCGTCCCCCACCCGCCAGCCCCGTAGCCGCGTCGACCTACCGCTGACGCGTAGCTCCTGATGGCGTCGGCCTGCAACCGACCGTACTCTTCACCTTGTGGCCATGACCCGCATGACCGACCAGATCGGTCGTGTGCTGGGTGGGCGCTACAGACTTCTCTCGGCGGTCGGATCCGGAGCGTCGGCGCATGTCTACCTGGCAGACGACGTCCGCCTGCGCCGCCGCGTGGCGGTCAAGGTGCTGCACCCGGCCCTCGCCGACGACGGGTTGTTCCTGCGCCGCTTTCGAGCGGAGGCGCGCGCCGCCGCCGCTTTGAGCCACCCGCACATCCTGGCGGTGTTCGACTGGAGCGGCGACGAGGACTCCCCGTATCTCGTCACCGAGTTCCTCGGCGGCGGCAGCCTGCGCTCGATGCTCGACGCCGGCCACCGGCTGACCACGGCGCAGGCACTCCTCGTCGGGCTGGAGACGGCACGGGCCCTCGACCACGCCCACCGACAGGGCTTCGTCCACCGCGACGTCAAGCCCGCAAACCTGTTGTTCGGCGACGACAGCCGGTTGCGCGTGGCCGACTTCGGCCTGGCACGTGCCATCGCCGAGGCCGGCTGGACCGAGCCCACCGGCGCCATGCTGGGCACCGCCCGCTACGCCTCCCCGGAGCAGGCCCGCGGCGAGTCGGTCAACGGTGCCAGCGACATCTACTCGCTGGCACTCGTGCTGGTCGAGGCCGTGACCGGGACGGTGCCGTTCAGCGCCGACACCACCATCGGCACGCTGATGGCCCGGCTGGAACACCCCTTGGTGGTGCCGGAGGTGATGGGGGCACTCACCGCCATCCTCACGCAGGCCGGCTGCATCGATGCCGGCAAGCGGCCCGACGCCGCTGCGTTCGGGGCCGGGCTCGTCGCCGCCGCCGAGCAGCTGGCCCGCCCCTCGCCCCTCCGGTTGGCCCCGCCGAGCGTCAACGGCGCGGTCCCGGAGGACACGCGTGACGGCACGCTCGTGCGTCCGGAGGTGTATGCACGCGGCAACGGCGCCGGATCCGGCAAGGCGGGCGCGGCGAGCGCCCTGGTGGTGGCGTCGGGCACGGCCGTGGGCAGCGAAGTGGTGGGTGTCCACGTGGGAGAGGCGGGCACCGGGCCCGCCGGCCTTGCCGGCATGTCGCTCGTGGGAGCGTCGGACCTGTCCGCGGCGATGACCGGGACCGGTGTGTCCGCCACCGACGCCACCTCGACAACCGTGCTCCCGCCGCCCCCCGGCCTTCCGCCCCCGCCGGCCGGCCCGCCGCACACGCCGCCTGCCGGTACCCCGGCGCTATCCGCCGGCGATCGCAGTGCCCGGCGTCTCATGCTGGGTGCCCTGGTGGTCGCCGTCGCGGTGGCCATCGGGGTGGTCGGATCGTGGGTCTACATCGACTCGCAGGTGCCCTCCCACGCGGTGCCCGAGCAGCTCGTCGGCGCCCAGCAGGACCAGGCGCTCGACATGATCGGAGGCAACGGCTGGGACATCGTCACCCGGCGCGACTACTACGACGGCACCCAGGAGGGCGAGATCGTTCGTACGGTGCCGGAGCCCGGTTCGGCGCTCCGCGAGGGCGAGACGCTGACACTGCACGTCTCGCTGGGCCCGCCACTGGTGTCGGTCCCGCAGGATCTCGTCGGCCTGAGCCAGGAGGACGCCGAGGCCCGGCTCGCAACCGCAGGCCTCCAGGCCGACGTCCAGCGGCAGCCGAGCGACGAGGTCGACGCCGGCATCGTGATCGCGCTCGGTGAGGACGTGGCGGGCCAGGCGCCTCGGGGATCGTCGGTGCCGCTCATAGTGTCGGCGGGGCGGGACGAGCCCGAGATCCCCGACCTCGAGGGCGAGCAGTACCAGGATGCGGTGGCCGAGCTGGAGGCACTGGGTCTCGAGGTCGAGCTCGACTTCCGCCCGGCAAGGGGCAGCCGCGAGGAGGGGGAGGTCATCCGCACCGACCCCGACGAGGGCGAGGAGGTCGATCAGGGAACGACGGTGCTCGTTGTCGTCGCCGGCGGCCGGGTCACCGTGCCCGACGTCGAGGGCGCGACGCTCGAGGACGCTCGGGCGACGCTGGAGGACGCGGACCTGAACGTCGGCATGGTGTTCGGCCCGGGCGACGGTCAGGTGCAGGAAACCGTGCCGCTGATCGACACCGAGGTCGATCCGGGCACGGCCATCGACCTGGTCATGGCTTCGGATGGGTGACGCTCACACGAAACCACAGCGAACCACACGAGAACTGGGCCTTGACCTGAGGCCCCGGTTGGGGGACGCTTCCACCAGACGGGAGACCCCCTCCCGCCTGGGGTCGTCTCTCCTGCGACTCAAGCATCACTTCATACTTGAAGGTTTTTTCGACACCTTTTTGGTTGCCAGACACTAGCAGCGAGTAAACTAACAACTACAGAGCGTGCCGGGCCCGTTGGGGCGGTATGCCGGACGCGGTGTTCCCCAGCCGCCGCGATGAGGCTGCCGCCCCAGCCGGCTCGGCACACTCCGTTTTCGGGGCGTGCGTTACTCGGTGATCGCCTGGATCTTGGCCGTCAGGTCAGGGTTGGGAGGACCCGACTGCAGGGCCAGGGCCTTGGTCATGTCGCCCTGGAGCTTGATTTTTCCCGCCATGAAGGCCTGCATGCCGGCCTGGGGGTTGGCGTCGACCATCATCGCCTTAGCGGTGTCGTAGTCGAGGGTCGCGGTGACGTCGGCGGCGTCGACATGACCCAGCTCGAGCTCGACCGAACCGCTCGTCGTGTCCATGTGCGCCTCGACCGTGCCTTCCCCGAACGGGACCTCGGTGATGACGAAGTTCATCTTCACAGGCTGGGGGGCGGTCGTCGGCGCATCCACCTCTTCCCGGATCTTCCGGGCCGCATCCATCCACTCATCCGACAGGAACTTGTAAGGCACGAGGCGATCCTCCCTGGTCGGCTCGAAAAGCTGCCGCATGCTAGCGCGGGTGTTTGCAGCCGTCGTGCAAGCGTCGGAGGCGTCGTCCCCGCGCTAGTTGCCCTCGGCCGCCGTCGTGGTGGTGGTCTCCGACTCGCCGTCCTGGCCACCGGACTCCGTCCCTTCGGAGCCCGGCACGGACTCTCCGGTGCAGTCCTCGATGATGGAGTCGACGGTCGGCTTGGTTCCCGATGGGAAGTCCTGGGGATCGTCGGCGGCGGCGAGGTCGTTCATCTGGTCCTGGTCGAACGCTTGGTCGAACTCCTGACCCATGCAGTCGGCTTGGTCGTCCGGGAGCCCGGCATCGGTCATGGCGTCGACCACGTCGCCGGCGTCGGCGTCGTTGTTGGTGCACGCCGAGAGCGACAGCGCGGCAACGGCGGCGAGCGCGACTAGGCCTCGACTACGGATCATGGAGGGCGAAACCTCGTGCTAGCGGAATGACCGGGCAAGGCTAGCGAGGGCCGCCTCACAGGGCACATTGGGCCGCGGCGGCGATCAGACGGTGGCCGCCGGCGCGTCGGCGCGGTTGCCCAGCGCGGCGAGGGATGCCCGAGCGGTGTGCTCGTCGGCCGCCAGCATGCGAGCGACCATGCGGGCGACGTAACCCGACAGCTCGTCGAGGGAGAGCTCGACCCGATGCGTCCGGTGGAAGTGGCCGAACTGGCCGACGGTCCCGACCACCGACAGCGCCAGCAGCTCCGCCGGGTCGTCGTCGGTCACGGTGCCGTCGCCCTGGCCCGCCACGATGAGGGTGGTCACGTCGCGGACGTGCTGCTCGGTCCCCTGGCGCAGCACGTCCGACACGGTGTGTCCCTCCACCTCGAGCAGCGAGAAGAACGGCGCGTTCTCGGCCATGAAGTGGACGCTGGCGACCGACCCCTGCAGCAGGCGGGTGAGTGCCGCGGCGCGGTCGTCGATGGCCGCAGCCTGCTGGCGGCGGAGGCGC
This sequence comes from uncultured bacterium, assembly GCA_963813485.1. Lineage (GTDB taxonomy): Bacteria > Actinomycetota > Acidimicrobiia > Acidimicrobiales > VFJN01 > DASQUK01. The sequence continues at coordinate 64,138 of CAWEZE010000029.1, read as the reverse complement.
CGCCGCATCTCGGCGGCCAGCTCGCGGAACAGGGCCTCCTTGTTCTCGAAGTACCAGTAGAAGAGGCCCTTGGCGACACCGGCGGCGTCGACGATGTCGACCACGCGCGTGGAGGCGTAGCCCTGCTCGGCGAAGAGGCGGGCGGCAGCGTCGAGGAGCTGCTGCTTACGTTCGGCCCCTTGGGTGGTGAGTTGGCGGTCGGACATCGCGAGCGACAGTGTTGCCAGCCTTGACCCAGGGGTCAATCCAGGCCCGCCGGGCCCGGCGACCCTCGTAGGTGTCGGTCTGACGACCGACGCCTGACCGCCTTAGGGTCTACGGCCATGGCAAACACGCGGGACGGCAAGGAGATCATCCCCGGGTGCGAGCCGTGGTCGGCGCCGGGCGGACCTCACGGGGCGCTGGTCATCCACGGCTTCACCGGCAATCCGCAGTCTCTGCGGGGTCTGGCGGAGGCCCTGCACGGCGCCGGGTACGCGGTCGAGCTGCCGCTGCTGCCCGGGCATGGCACCTCGGTCGACGACCTGGTCGACACCGGCTGGGCCGACTGGTCCGCCGCGGTCGAGGCGGCGTACGAGGACCTGGCGGCGCGGGTGGACAGGGTGGTGGTGGCCGGCCTGTCGATGGGCGGATCGCTCACGCTGTGGCTGGCCGCCCGGCACCCCGAGATCGCAGGCCTGGTGTGTGTCAATCCGGCGGTGGAGATGGGCGCCGAGATGGTCGACGGGATCCGCCAGATGGTCGACGGCGGCATCGACCGCATCCCCGCCATCGGCGGTGACGTGGCCGACCCGGCCGGTCGCGAGAAGGCGTACGACGTCACGCCTCTGCGACCGCTGCTCAGCCTCGCGGACGCCGCCGCCGAGACGGTCGACGACCTGGCCAAGATCACGTGCCCGGTCCTGCTCATGACCAGCCCGCAGGACCATGTGGTCGACCCCCACAACAGCGACATCGTGGCCGAGCGGGTCTCGGGCCCTGTCGAGCGGATCACCCTGGAACGCAGCTACCACGTCGCCACGCTCGACTACGACAAGGAACTCATCTTCGAGCGGGCGGTCGAGTTCGCGGGGCGGGTCACGGGGAGCGCCAGCGGCTGACCGTATTGCCTCGCCGGGTTCGGACGGGGCCCGCCTACGATGCCCCGCATGGCGCAGATCACCCGCGACGAGGTCGCGCACGTGGCGCGGCTGGCCCGGCTCCTGCTCACCGACGAGGAGATCGACACGTTCACCGAGCAGCTCGGCAAGGTCCTCGACCACGCCCGCGACGTCGAGGCGCTCGACGTGGATGACGTGCCCCCGACCGCGCATCCCTATCCGCTCGTCAACGTCGTGCGCCCGGACGAGGAGCGCCCGTGCCTCGACCGCGAGGCCGCACTGGCCGGCGCGCCCGCCACCGAGGACGGTCAGTTCCGCGTCCCACCGGTGCTGGGGGACGCCCCGTGACGGCATCGACCGCCACCGCCCTCGACATCGCGGCCGCCGTCCGCGCCGGTGAGCGCCGGGCGGCCGACGTCGTCGAAGAACACCTTGCCGCCATCGAGGCCGGTGACGGCGAGATCCACGCCTTCAACCTGGTGCTGGCCGACGAGGCCCGTCGGGCGGCTCTCGCCGTCGACCGTCGGGTGGCGGCGGGGGAGGATCCGGGCCCGCTGGCGGGCGTGCCGATCGCCCTCAAGGACAACATCTGCACCTCCGGCATCCCCACCACCTGCTCGTCTCGGATCCTCGAGGGGTGGCGGCCACCGTATGACGCCACCGTGGTCGAGAGACTGGCCGATGCCGGCGCCATCGTGATCGGCAAGACCAACCTCGACGAGTTCGCCATGGGTAGCTCCACCGAGAACTCCGCGTTCGGCCCTACCCGCAACCCGCACGACACGAGCAGGGTTCCGGGCGGGTCGTCGGGCGGCTCCGCGGCCGCGGTTGCCGCGGGCTTCGCGGCCCTGGGGCTCGGCTCCGACACCGGCGGGTCGATCCGCCAACCTGCGGCGCTCTGCGGCGTCGTGGGAATGAAGCCCACCTACGGCCGGGTCTCGCGCTACGGGCTGGTGGCATTCGCCAGCTCGCTCGACCAGATCGGACCGCTCAGCCGCACCGTCGCCGACGCCGCTGCGCTCTACCAGGCCATCGCGGGGCAAGATCCGCTCGACGCCACGTCGATCCCCGAGTCCGTGCCGGATGTGGCTGCCGCCCTCGGCGAGGGTGTCGCAGGACTGCGGGTGGGCGTGGTGACCGAGCTGTGTGAGGCCGAGGGCATCCAGCCCGACGTGATGGCCCGGGTGCGCCAGGCGATCGACGCCTTGGAGGAGGCGGGGGCCAAGGTCGACGAGGTCTCCGTGCCGGCCGTCGTCTACGGCCTGACGGCCTATTACCTCATCAACCCGGCCGAGGCGTCGAGCAACCTGGCCCGTTACGACGGGGTGCGCTTCGGGCTGCGGGTGGACGCGCCCACGACCGGCGAGATGTACGACCGCACCCGGACGGCGGGGTTCGGCGCCGAGGTGGAGCGGCGCATCATGCTCGGCACCTACGCGCTGTCGGCGGGCTACTACGACGCCTTCTACGGCAAGGCGCAGCGCGTGCGCACGCTCATCATCCGTGACCTGGACGCGGCCTACGAGCGCTTCGACGTGCTCGTCGGACCCACCGCGCCGTCCACCGCGTTCCCGTTCGGGGCCAAGACGGCCGACCCGCTGACCATGTACCTGAACGACGTGTGCACGATTCCCTCGAACCTGTCCGGACACCCGGCCGTCTCGGTCCCCTTCGGCACCGGTGACGACGGCCTGCCGGTAGGGGTGCAGGTGATGGCGCCGGCGCTGGGCGAGGCGACGATGTTCCGGGCCGCGGCGGCGGTCGAGGCGGCGGCGCCGCGTGGGATGGCCGAGGCGTGAGCACCACCAGCACCACCGCCACCGAGTGGGAGACCATCATCGGGCTCGAGGTCCACGCCGAGCTGGCCACCCGGACCAAGCTGTTCTGCGGGTGCCCCAACCGCTTCGGCGACGAGCCCAACACCAACGTGTGCCCCGTGTGTCTCGGCCTGCCCGGCTCGTTGCCGGTCCTCAACGAGCAGGCGGTCACACTGGCGATGCGCCTCGGTCGCGCGCTGCACTGCGAGGTGCGCAGGTCGGTCTTCGCCCGGAAGAACTACTTCTATCCGGACATGCCCAAGAACTACCAGATCAGCCAGTACGACCTGCCCATCAACGTCGAGGGCCGGCTGGAGCTACCGCAATCCGGATCGATGGTGGGGATCGAGCGGGCGCACATCGAGGAGGACACCGGCAAGTCCACCCACGTCGGCGGCGGAGGTCGCATCCACGACGCCGGCTACAGCCTCGTCGACTACAACCGGGCCGGCGTCCCGCTGCTCGAGATCGTGTCCAAGCCCGACCTGCGCTCGGCCGACGACGCCCGGGCCTACGTGTCCGAGCTACGGGCCATCCTGCTCGCCACCGGCGTGTCCGACGCCAAGATGGAGGAAGGGTCGCTGCGGGTCGACGCCAACGTCTCCGTCCACCGCCCCGGCGATCCGTTCGGCACCCGCTGCGAGATCAAGAACCTCAACTCGCTGCGGTCCCTGGGTCGGGCCATTGAGTACGAGGCCCGACGCCAGGTCGGTCTCATCGAGTCCGGTGAGGCCGTGCGGCAGGAGACCCGCCACTGGAACGAGGACGAGGGCCGGACCGGCACGCTGCGAATCAAGGAGGAGGCGGAGGACTACCGCTACTTCCCGGAGCCCGACCTCGTCCCGCTCGACCCCGGCGACGAGTGGATCGCGCGCGTCGACGCCGAGCTCCCCGTCCTGCCCGCCGAGCGCCGCTCCGCGCTGGCCGACGCCTCCGGGGTGGCGTCGAATGTCGCCGCCGTCGCCATCGCCGTCGAGCGCCGACTCGACGGCCTGGCCCTCGCGGCGATCGCGGCCGGCGGTGACCCGGCGCGGGTGCTCACCCACGTGGAGCACAACCTGGCCGTCGAGGGAGCCGAGGCATTGGACCCCGCCAGCCTGGCCGCGCTGGTCTCCATGGAGACCGCGGGCGAGCTCACCGCCACCCAGGCCAAGGACGTGCTGGCCGAGATGGTTGCCAGCGGCGACGATCCCGCCGCCATCGCCAAGGCGAAGGGCTACGAGGCCATGGACGCGGACGAACTGGCCGCCGCGGTGGACAGGGTGGTGGCCGCCAATCCGGACCAGTGGACGCGCTTCCTGGAGGGGGAGGCCAAGCTCATCGGCTTCTTCGTCGGTGAGGTCATGGAGGCCACCGATCGCCGGGCGGACGGCAAGGCCGTGACGGCCCTGCTGCGCCGGCGTGCGGAAGCTGGCGCATGAACCGCATGTCATTCTGGTCGTAGCTCGACGGTCATCTGCCGCACGGCTACGACCAGTTCGCGATCGGGTGAGAGGTGGTCGGTCGTGACCTGGAAGGCGAGGCTGATCGAGCCCGGCGAGCTGCAGGCGACCATCGACCTCACGGCGCTGGCGTTCGCCGTGGGCCCGCGGGCAACCGAGAACTACCGCAAGCAGGCCGGGCTGGTGACCGAGCCGGACCGGGTGTTCGTGGTCGACGACGGCGAGGTGCTCGCCGGCACTGCGGCCAGCTTCTCGATGGCCCTGGCGCTACCCGGTGGTGGGACGTTGCCCCTCGCCGGCGTGACCGAGGTGGGCGTGTCGCCGGCCTACCGGCGGCGGGGGATCCTGCGCACGCTCATGGAGGCCGTGCACGACCAGGCGCTCGACCGGGGCGAACCGATCGCGGGGTTGACGGCCAGTGAGGGCGGCATCTACCGGCGCTTCGGGTACGGCGTGGCCACGCGGCTCCAGTCGTTGTCGATCGACCGGTCCGGCGGCGCCGAGATCGAGCCGCTGACCGGGGACCGAGGCGACCCGACCGCGGCCGCCCACGGCGGGAGCCGCATGCGCTTGATGTCCGACGCCGAGGCCCGTCCGGTGCTGCCGGCGGTGTGGGAGCGGTACTGGACCCACATGCCGGGCGAGGTGCGGCGGCCCGCCGCCTGGTGGGAGATGCTGGCACTCGACTTCGAGGAGGACCGTGACGGGGCCAGCGCCCGCTTCGTCGCGGTGCACGACGACGCCGCCGGGGTTCCCGACGGGTTCGTCACCTACCGGGTCAAGCAGGGATGGGGGAGCGGGCGACCCCTCCCCCACGAGCTGAGCGTCGAGTCCATCGCGGCAGTCGACGACGGCATCGTGGCTGCGCTGCTGCGGTTCGTCCTGGGCGTCGATCTGGTCGCCACGGTCGGATGGGCCGCGGCGCCACTCGACCTGCCGTTCCGCTGGCGCCTCGCCAATCCCCGGGCCCTGCAGGTGACGCGAGAGGTCGATCACCTGTGGTTGAGGCCGTTCGACGTCGCGGCCTGCCTGGCCGGCCGGCGCTACGCCGCCGAGGGCGCATGCGTGCTGGAGGTGATCGATCCGGTCCGCCCGGCACTGGGCGGGCGGTTCCGGCTCGAGGGCGGTCGGGAGGGTGCCGCCTGCCGGCGCAGCGATGCGGAGCCCGACTTGGTGGTTGGCGTCGCCGATCTGGGCAGCCTGGTGCTGGGCGGCGTGTCCTGGTCCACGCTCTGGCGGGCGGGCCTGGTCGACGAGCGCACGCCGGGGGCGGCGACGCGCGCCGACGGCATGTTCCGGCCCGACCGGGCGCCGTACTGCTCGACCGACTTCTGAGGCGCCGCCCGATCAGCCGCCGGACACCGCCGGCATGACCGCCACCTCGACCCCGGCGGCCAGCGTCGTGTCCTGCTCGGACAGGTCGCGGACGTTGTCGTTCCCCAGGAACAGGTTGACGTGGCGGCGGAGGCGCCCTTGCTCGTCGCGTATCCGGCGCTCGAGGTCGGGATGCGCGACCGCGAGGTGGTCGAGCAGGGCTCGAACCGTCGGCTTGTCGCCGAGCTCGGTGAGGTCGACGTCGACCGCCGAGCTCCCTCCCGTGTATGTCCGCAGGCTGGCCGGCACCCGCAGATGGACGGTACCTCCCGAGGTCACGGCAGCTCGGCCGCCCTCACCACCAGCACGTCGGGCAGATGGCGGACGATCGACGTCCACGACGCCCCCTCGTCGGCGCTGGCGAACACCTCACCGGAGCGGGTCCCGAAGTAAACGCCGACGGGATCGGCATCGTCGGTGCAGAGCGCGTCGCGCAGCACGCTCACATAGACGCGCTCGTGGGGCAGCCCGGCGGCGAGCGGCTCCCAACTCTCACCGGCGTCGGTGGTGCGGTAGATGCGGCAGCGGTCCTCGGGTGGCATCCGGTGCTCGTCCTTGACCAGGGGATAGACGTACGCAGTGCCCGCCCGGTGCGGGTGTGCGGCCACCGGGAAGCCGAAGTCGGCCGGCAGGTCCTCGTCGATGGCGCTCCACGTGGCCCCGAAGTCGTCGCTGCGGTAGACGCCCCCGTGGTTCTGGAGGAACAGCTGGTCAGGTCGGTCGGCCTGGCCGGCGAACTTGTGGACGCACTGGCCGAACTCGGGGTGCTGGTCGGGCGCCCGCCAGGCGTCGATCCCCGTGTTGGAGGCCTCCCACGACTTGCCCCCGTCGTCGGTTCGGTACACGCCCGCGGCCGAGACGCCGACGAGCATGCGATCGGGGTCGGTGGCATGCGGGACGATCGTGTGCAGGCACAGACCGCCCCCGCCCGGCATCCACCGCTCCCGGTGCGGGTGGTCCCACAGGCTCTCCACCAGCGAGAACGTCTCGCCGCCGTCGTCGGAGCGGAACAGCGCTCCGGGCTCGACACCGGCCCACACCAGGCCCGGCTGGTCGGCTCCTGCGGGACGGAGCTGCCACGTCCGCACCAGGGCTCCGCCGGTCTCGGTCGGGAAGCGGATCGCGCCACCCTCGGTCTCCTGCCAGGACGCACCGTAGTCGTCCGAGCGGAACACCGACGGGCCCCAGTGCTCGCTGTCCCCACCCGCCAGCAGGCGCACCGATCCGTTCGAGGCGGCCGGGCGGGGGTCGATCGCGGTGGCATAGACGGAGTTCATCGAGAAGTGCGGCCCGTCCAGCGACCAGGACACGCGGTCGTCGCTGCGGGCGAGGAAGAGCCCCTTGCGCGTGCCGATCATCAAAAGCGTGGTCATGGTCACCCCCGAGTCGGTGATCCCCGGAATTTAGACCTGCGGGTGCGAGCGCGTCCCCGTCAGCGGCGCGCACCGAGAACGATCCAGCGGTCAGAGGTGAACCGAGCCAGCAGCATCGATGCCCTCGTCGCCATCAGCAGTCCCAGCGAGGCCCATAGCCAGCCGATGCCGGCGTCGAGGGCGAGCACCAGCAACGCCGCCGGGATGAACACGGCCGCGGCGATGATCATCGCCCACGCCAGGAACCTCATGTCGCCGGCCCCCCCTCCCATCAGGGGCAACACGCCAGCGATGAGCAGCGCCAGCCACATCGACTGGACCGCCTGGTGGGCCGCCTCCCGCTCGTCGCCCGCCCCCAGCAGCCTGCTCACGGCCGCGGTGGTCCCGTAGGCCAGGAAGATGAAGACGGTATACAGCGTCAGCAGCACGGTCGAGGCCACCGCCAGCCCGGCCAACTGAGGGGTGCCCAGGTGGCCGACGACGGCGGTGTCGGTGAGGACGTAGAGGGGTTCGGCGATGAGCGCGCCGAACGCCGGAACGGCCAACCGGGCGATCTCCCGGTCGAGCGGGCTGCGGGCCGGCGGCCGGCGCCAAAGCGTCTGGCTGCGGGCCACCCCGCTAGTGTGCCGACGCCCATGCGACGGATGGCCACGAATTGGACGCGCCGCGCGTTCCTGATCCGCTCCGGCGCCACGGCCGGCGCCGTGGTCCTCGGGGGCGCCGCCTGCTCGTCGTCCGACGGCGACCCCGGCAGCGACGACGCAACCGATGACCCAAAGAGGGACGAGATGTCAGCCGACGGCGTGGTGAACCTGAGCGACGTGCCCACCGAGGGGACGATCTTCGGCTGGATCAGCGAGGTCTTCGACCAGGGGATCCGGCGGCCCGGCTATCCGGCCGACGAATGGGCCGAGGGATGGATCGCCGACCGGTTCCGCAGCATCGGGCTCGACAACGTCAGGCTGGAGCCCATCACCGTCACCCGCTGGGAGCCGACGGACTGGTCGCTCGAGGTCATCGGCCCCGACGGCGAGACGACCAACATCGACTGCTTCCCCGTGCCGTTCTCGGCCCCGGTCGAAGGGCTCGAGGCCGAGGTGTCCGCCTTCGACCCGGCCAGTCCCGGCAGCGTGCGGGACAAGGCGTCGCTGTTCGACATGCCACTGATCCGCATTCCCGCGGACCTGCTGGCCACGGCCGGCAGCGCACCGGCCGACCCCGCAGGTCGGATCGTCGATCCCGACGGCAGCCTGACCGGCGCACAGCACATCGTGCCGTTCGGTGCCCAGTTCCAGGAGGTCATGGAGCCGTCGATCGATGCCGGCGCGGCGGCGTTCATCGGCACCCTCACCGACTACCCGGGCAACTCGTTCGACTACTTCGTGCCCTACGACGCCATCGCGCGGCCGATTCCCGGCGTGTGGGTGAACGGCACCGACGGGGCCTGGCTGCGCGACCAGCTGGCTCGCGGCCCGGTGCGGCTACGGCTGACCGTCACCTCCGAGCGGGAGGAGGTCGAGTCGCACAACGTGGTGGGCGAGCTGGACGGTGCCGACGACGAGACGGTCATGATCGGCTCCCACCACGACGGACCCTGGGCGTCGGCGGTCGAGGACGGCAGCGGCATCTCCCTCGTGCTGGCGCAGGCCACCTACTGGGCCGCCCAGCCGGTCGAGCGCCGGCCGCACCGGCTCGTGTTCCTGCTGCAGGGCGGCCACATGTCGGGTGGCGCCGGCCTGCGCGGGTACATCGAGACGCACCGGGCCGAGCTGGCGCAGGTGGTGCTGGAGGTCCACCTCGAGCACGCCGCGCTCGAGTTCGCCGAGCGGGACGGCGACGTCGTTCCGACCGGACAGCCAGTGCCGCGGTGGTTCTTCACGACCCGCATCCCTTCGCTGGAGGCGGCCGTCGCCGACGCCCTCGAGACCGAGGAGCTCGGCCGGTCGATGATCCTCGCGCCCGACGCGTTCGGCGAACAGCCGCCGACCGACGGTGCGTTCTACCACCGCGAGGGTGTGCCGGTGATGAACTTCCTGACCGCGCCCTTCTACCTGTTCGACGCCATGGACACGCTCGACAAGATCGATCGCGGCAACCTGGTGCCGCTCACCCGGGCCACGATCCGCATCATCGAGTCCACCCGTGGGGTGAGTGCCGCCGAGATGCGCGCCGGCGTCGTGACGTCGTGAGGTAACTGGCGGCCCGCCATGACCACGGGCCTACTCTTCGCCCCATGAGCGAGCGTCCCGGAGGGCGAGAGAGCGAGTCCCGCGTCGACATCAAGCACCGCAGCCGGGAGGTCACCGACGGGTTCGAGCGGGCGCCGGCCAGGGCCATGCTGCGGGCCATCGGCATGACCGACGACGACTGGGACAAGCCGCAGGTGGGCGTCTGCTCCTCGTGGAACGAGGTCACGCCCTGCAACATGCCGCTCGACCGGCTGGCCAAGCGGTCCAAGGAGGGGGTGCGGGCAGCCGGTGGGTTCCCCATCGAGTTCACGACCATCGCCGTGTCCGACGGCATCTCGATGGGCCACGAGGGGATGCGGGCATCGCTTGTCTCGCGGGAGGTCATCGCCGACTCGGTCGAGACGGTGATGCACGCCGAGCGGCTGGACGCGCTGGTCACGTTCGCCGGATGCGACAAGTCGCTGCCCGGCATGCTCATGGGGGCGGCCCGGCTCAATGTGCCGTCGGTGTTCGTCTACGGCGGGTCGATCCTGCCCGGCCATCACAACGGGCAGGCGCTCGACATCATCAGCGTGTTCGAGGCCGTGGGTGCGCACGCCGTCGGCAGCCTCGATGCTGCCGGCCTCGAGGCCATCGAGCGCAACGCCTGCCCCACCGAGGGGTCGTGCGCCGGCATGTTCACCGCGAACACGATGGCGTCGGTGGCAGAGGCCCTGGGGATGTCGCTGCCGGGCTCGGCTTCGGCGCCCGCCGTCGACCGCCGCCGCGACGACGTGGCGTACGCGTCGGGCCAGGCGGTGGTGCGGCTGCTGGAGGCCGGCATCCGTCCCCGCCAGATCCTGACGAAGCAGGCGTTCGAGAACGCCATCGCCGTAGTGATGGCGCTGGGCGGATCCACCAACGCAGTGCTCCACCTGCTCGCCATCGCCGCCGAGGCGCGCGTGGACCTGGCGCTCGACGACTTCAACCGGGTGGCGGCCCGGGTGCCGCACATCGCCGACACCAAACCCGCCGGTCGGTACCACATGACCGACGTCGATCGGATCGGGGGCGTGCCGGTGGTGATGCGGCACTTGCTGGAGGCCGGGCTACTGGACGGCGACTGCCTCACGGTCACTGGCCGCACGATGGCAGAGAACCTGGCGGAGGTCGATCCGCCCGGGCCCGACGGCGACGTGATCCATCCCCTCGGCGACCCCATCCACGCGATCGGCGGCATCGCCGTGCTCACCGGCTCGCTGGCTCCCAAGGGGGCCGTGGTCAAGGTGGCCGGCATCACCACCGACCGGTTCGAGGGCATCGCCCGGGTGTTCGACGGCGAGGACGGGGCGATGGACGCCATCCTGGCCGGTTCGATCGAGCCGGGCACGGTGGTGGTCATCCGCTACGAGGGGCCCAAGGGCGGCCCGGGGATGCGCGAGATGCTGGCGGTCACCGGTGCCATGAAGGGCGCGGGCCGCGGGAGCGACTGCGCCCTCGTGACCGACGGCCGCTTCTCCGGCGGCACCCACGGGTTCTGCGTCGGCCACGTGGCCCCCGAGGCCACCGAGGGCGGTCCCATCGCGCTGGTCGCCGACGGCGACCGCATCGTCGTCGACGTCCCCTCCAAGGCGATCGACCTGGCCGTGGACACCGCCGAGCTGGCGCGCCGCCGCGCCGCATGGAAGCTCCCCGAGCCTCGCTACACGTCTGGGGTCCTCGCCAAGTACGCCGCGCCTCGCCTCGGGCGCGGAGCGCGGCGCCATCACCGAAGCCTGACGCCGGTCCTAGCCTGTAGGACATGGCGTCGACCGAGCAGCCCCGGTGGCGGGGGATCAACCACCTCGCCCTCATCACGACCGACATGGACCGGACGGTTCGCTTCTACCAGGGCGTGCTCGGCGCCAAGCTCGTCGCCACGATCGGCACGCCCGCGTTCCGGCACTACTTCTTCGAGTTCGGGCCCGAGCTGACCGTCGCCTTCTTCGAGTATCGGGACGCCGAGATCGAGCCGTTCGCCAAGCCTGCGGGCGTGCCCGACCGGCGCGCCGTTCAGTTCGACCACCTGTCCTTCAACGTGCCCGACGAGCACGCCCTCGAGGCACTGCAGCGCCGGCTGAAGGAGCACGGTTGCGAGGTAACCGAGGTGGTCGACCATCAGATCATGCGCTCGATCTACTTCACCGACCCCGACGGGATCGCGCTCGAGGCGTCCTGGTGGGTGGTCGACGCCACGGGGCGAGACCCCGACTACGCCGACCTGGAGCTGTTCGGTGACCCCGATCCCGTGGCGGCCCTCCGCGAGCTCGCGGCCCACGGGGAGGTCTCGACGACGCCGACGACCCGCCTGGTGGGTGCCGACGAGGAGGTCCGCGATCCCGCCTAGCGCCGCGGTGCCGGTGGGCGTCGGTGATCCGCCTTGCCCTGGATCTGTGCCCCGTGCGAAGCTGACCCGCTGATGCACGCGTACCGCCTCCTCGTAATTCTCACGTAGCGCACGCCGGCCCAACCCGCGTGCGCTCTCACGACCTCCCACCGGGAGGTCGTTTCAGTTTTCGTCGACCTCCGCCAACCACTCGCCACCCCGGACAGGAGCACACCGCCATGCAGCTCAACGGCGGACAAGCGTTGATCAAGGCCCTCGAGATGGAGGGCGTCGAAGTCATGTTCGGCCTGCCGGGCGGCGCAATCCTCCCGGTCTACGACCCGATCATCGACAGTCCGATCCGCCACATCCTCGTGCGCCACGAGCAGGGCGCGGGACACATGGCCGAGGGCTTCGCCCATGCCACGGGGCGGCCGGGCGTGTGCATGGTGACCTCGGGGCCGGCGGCGACCAACGTCGTCACCCCGCTGTGCGACGCCTACATGGACTCGGTCCCCATGGTGTGCATCACCGGCCAGGTGCCGTTCGCCGCGATCGGCACAGACGCCTTCCAGGAGTGCGACACGGTCGGCATCACCCGCTCGGTGACCAAGCACAACGAGCTGATCACACAGGCGCAGGACATCCCGCTCATGGTCCGGCAGGCCTTCCACCTCGCCACCACCGGGCGCCCCGGCCCGGTGCTCATCGACGTCCCCAAGGACATCGTCGACCCCCAGAACCCCCGCTCGGCCATGGAGTGGTACTGGCCCAGCGACGACGACGTGGTGGCGAGCCTGCCCGGTTACCGGCCGACCACCAAGGGCCATCCGAAGATGATCCGCCAGGCGGCCGAGCTGATCCTCGAGGCCACCCGGCCCGTCATCTACGCGGGCGGTGGCATCCTCAAGGCCCGTGCCGCCGAGGCGCTCCGGGAGCTCGCCGAGCTGTGCGACATCCATGTGGTGACCACGCTCATGGCCCGGGGTGCCTTCCCCGACGACCACCCGCTGTGCCTCGGCATGCCGGGCATGCACGGCAACTACACGGCGGTCACGTCGATGCAGCAGAGCGACCTGCTGATCGCCCTCGGCAGTCGGTTCGACGACCGCGTGACCGGCAAGGTCGACGGATTCGCCCCCGGCGCCAAGGTGATCCACGTCGACGTCGACCCGGCCGAGCTCGGCAAGGTGCGCCGCCCTGACGTCCCCATCGTGGGGGACTGCCGGCTGGTCATCGAGGAGCTGCTGGTGGCGGTGCGCGGCCTGCTCGACGGCGGGGCGGCGTTCCTCGACCGCTCGGCCTGGAAGCAGACGATCTCGGGCTGGCGGGAGACCTACCCGCTCACCTACCAGCAGTCGGAGCCGGGCGAGGCGCTAAAGCCCCAGTTCGTGCTGGAGCGGCTGCGCGACAACACGCCCGACGACGCGATCGTCGCCGCCGGCGTCGGCCAGCACCAGATGTGGACCAGCCAGTATTGGCGCTTCAACCACCCCTACACGTGGGTCAACTCCGGCGGGCTCGGCACGATGGGCTTCGCGGTGCCGGCGGCGATCGGTGCCAAGGTCGGCCGGCCCGACCGCACGGTGTGGGCCGTGGATGGCGACGGCTGCTTCCAGATGACCGCCCAGGAGCTGGTGACGGCGACCGCCGAGCGCATCCCGATCAAGGTTGCGATCCTCAACAACGCGTACCTGGGCATGGTCCGCCAGTGGCAGGAGATGTTCTACGACGAGCGCTACAGCGAGGTGTACCTGTCGCCCGACCTACCGGACTACAAGCTGTGGGCCGAGGCCATGGGCTGCGTGGGCATGCGCGTCGAGTCGCCGGAGGAGGTCGACGCCGCCATCCAGAAGGCCAACGAGATCGACGACCGGCCGGTGGTGATCGATTTCCGCACCGACAGCCGCGAGAAGGTGTATCCGATGGTCCCGGCCGGCAAGTCCAACGACGACATCATCGTCGACCCGTCGCAGGGCGAAGGAGGGCGCTAAATGGCTTCGCCGTCGCTACCCGGCGCCGACTTCCGCCACCACACCCTGGTGGTGCTGGTGGAGAACAAGGCCGGCGTGCTGGCCCGGGTCTCGGGCCTGTTCGCCCGCCGGGGCTACAACATCTACTCGCTGGCGGTGGCGCCCACCGACGACGAGCGCTTCAGCCGCATCACGATCGTCGTCGATGTCGAGTCCGCGTCGCTGGAGCAGATCACCAAGCAGCTGTTCAAGCTCATCAACGTCGTCAAGATCTCGGAGCTCGACCCCCGCGACTCGGTCGAGCGCGAACTCATGCTCGCCACCGTGCGGTCCGACGCCACCGGCCGCAGCCAGGTGATCGAGCTGGTCGGGCTGTTCGACGGCCGCATCGTCGACGTGGGCCACGACGAGTTGACGGTCAGCCTCGACGGTGAGCCCGGCCGTCTCGACGACCTCGAGGACCTGCTGCGCCCGTACGGCATCGTCGAGCTGCAGCGGACCGGCCGCGTGGCGCTGCCCAAGCTGGAGCACCTCGCCCCCAACCTCCGCCCGGTGCGCCGCACCGCATGATCCTTGATCCCAACGCTGCTGTCAGATCTCACGTACCGCATTGGACCGCAGGCCTGACAGAACGACCTTGATCCGAAAGAGGAACCCCCGATGGCCAACGTGTACTACGAGAAGGACGCCGACCGGTCACTGATCGCCGACCGCAGGGTGGCGGTGATCGGCTACGGCTCGCAGGGCCATGCCCATGCCCTCAACCTCAAGGATTCGGGCATCGACGTGCGCGTCGGCCTGCGCGACGGCTCGTCGTCGAAGGCCAAGGCCGAGGCGGCCGGGCTCACCGTCCGCTCGATCGCCGATGCGGTAGCCGAGTCCGACGTGGTGATGCTCCTGGGTCCCGATACCGAGCACAAGGCGATCTTCACCGAGCACATCGCCCCCCACCTCGCCGACGGCGACGCGCTGTTCGTGGCCCACGGGTTCAGCGTGCGCTTCGGCCAGGTGGAGGCGCCGGCAGGCGTCGACGTCGCCCTGGTCGCCCCCAAGGGCCCCGGCCACCTGGTACGCCGCACCTACACCGAGGGCGGCGGCGTGCCCTGCCTGATCGCGGTCGCACAGGACGCCTCCGGCCATGCCCACGGCCTGGCTTTGGCCTACGCCGACGCCATCGGCGGCGCCCGTGCCGGCGTGCTCGAGACCACGTTCGAGGAGGAGACCGAGACCGACCTGTTCGGCGAGCAGGTGGTGCTGTGCGGCGGGCTCACCGCTCTCGTGCAGGCCGGCTTCGAGACGCTGGTGGAGGCCGGCTACCAGCCCGAGTCCGCGTACTTCGAGTGCCTCCACGAGCTGAAGCTCATCGTCGACCTCATGTACGAACAGGGCATCGCCGGCATGCGCTACTCGGTGAGCGACACCGCCGAGTACGGCGACCTCACGCGCGGGCCCCGGGTGATCAACGACGCGGTGCGGGCCGAGATGCGCGCCATCCTCGACGAGATCCAGACGGGCAGCTTCGCCGAGGAGTGGATCGCCGAGTCCGAGTCGGGCCGCCCCAACTTCTCGGCGCTCCGCCAGGCCGGCCGGGACCACCCGATCGAGAAGGTGGGTGCCGAGCTCCGGGGGATGATGCCCTGGATCTCGGCGGGGAAGCAGCGGTTCGAGGACGCGTCCGGCGGCGCCTGACCCTCAGTCCGCGATGTCGCGCACGGCCACTACGTGCGTGGGCGTCACCCGGATGAGGAGCTCGCCGGGTACGGCGTTGCGGGCGCCGTACTCCTCGGCCCGGTCTGGGCCCATGTAGCGGCCGCCCAGGCGGGCGGCCCAGTAGCGGAGCTGATCGAGGTCCTCGCTCCAGGTGGCGTCGCCGTCGATGACCACGAACGAGAACGGGGGCCGGTCGTCCTGCACGCACAGCACCACCTTCCCCGTGCGGCGGATGGTGCGGCCCTTCACGGTGTCGGCGCCGGTGGTGAAGACGATCGTGCCGTCGTCGTCGAGGTCGTACCAGACGGGTGCCGCGTGCGGCCGCGCATCCCTGCGGGCGGTGGCAAGGACCCCCGGGCGGGCCGGCGACCGCAGGAATGCTCGCCACTCTGCCTCGTCCATGCGTGCGTAGGGCATGGAACCGAGGCTAGGAGCCGGCGCCAGGAGGCGCCGGCTCTACGCGTTTTCCCGCTCATGCTGCTTCGCAGCGGGCCGCTCGGGCCCCGGCTGCGACCCGGCGCAGCCTCTAGGAGCCGGCGCGGAACGCTTCGACCATTCGGGCCCGCCAAGCCCGCAGCTCGGGGTCGTGAGTGTCGTCCGGCGACTTGCCGAGCCGCACCACGATCAGGTCCAGCGGCGGGCAGATCATGAGTGACTGGCCCTCGTAGCCGTTGGCGGTGAAGGTCCCGAGCTCGTCGCCGACAGACCACCAGTGGGCGCCGTGCCAGCGGTCGCCCTCCTCGTCGCGGGACCGGGCCCGGCGCCCATGGTCGACCCAGCCCTCCGGTAGCAGCCGCCGGCCGTCCCACACGCCGTCGCGCAGGTACAGCAACCCGAAGCGCAGAAAGTCCTGCGCGGTGGCGTACAGGAACGACGAGCCCACGAACGTGCCGGCCGCGTCGAAGCGGGCTCGGGTCGATCGCATGCCCATCGGCTCGAACAGGCAGTCGCGCAGGAACTGCTCGTACGGGGCGCCGGCCCCGACCGTCCGGGCCACGATGCCCGACACGATGAGCGAGGTGCCGGACGAGTAGTTGAAGACAGTGCCCGGCTCATGGGCGAGCGGGTGGTCGGCGGCGAAGTGGGCCATGTCGTCCTGGGCGTCGCCGAACAGCATGCGAATGACGTCCGAGCTCTCGATGTCCTCGTAGTCCTCGGCAAAGTCGAGGCCGTCGCGGATGGTGAGCAGGTTGTCCAGGGTGATGGCGTGGCGGGGATCGGCCGCGTCGGCCCACTCGGGGACCGGCGCGGGACCGTCGACCGTCAGCCGTCCCTCACCCACCAGGACGCCCACGGCCGCGTGGAGGACCGACTTCGCCATCGACCACGACAGCAGCTGGGTGGTGGGGCCGACCGGCTCGTTGGGGCCGTCCCAGTGCTCGAGCTCGTTGCCGTAGCGCTCGGCGAGCAGCGTCCCGCCCTGGACGACGGCGACGGCGTAGGTGGTGCCGAATCGGGCGGTGTCGCCCGTGATCTCGTCGAGCAGCGCCGACAGCCGGCCGGCCGTGGCGGCCGGGGCATCAGCGCTGGGCCAGCCGTCGGTTGGCCACGGCACGCCCGCAGGTTGCGGGGGGAGGGGGACCAGGGAGCCCAGGCGGGGAGCGGAATCTGTCATGAGGCAGTGTGTCCTAGCACCACGGCGACGGTTCCGGCGTTCGGATGTGACGGCTTGCGGCGGTTGGGAACGGTGGTCGGTCAGTACGAGCCGGGCTCACATCGTCTCGACGAAGCTGACCTCGCCCTCGCCCCGCAGCACGTTCTTGAGCAGCTTGCCCGAGGCATTGCGGGGCAGCGGCTCGGTGCGCAGCTCCACGTGGGCCGGCACCTTGAAGTCGGCCAACTCGGCGGCGACCCAGCGGCGGACGTCGTCGGCGGTCGGCGACTCACCCTCGGTACCGGGCTCCACCTGCACGACGGCCTTGACCTCTTCGCCCAGCTCGGGGTGGGGTACACCGATGACCGCGGCGTCGGCGATCGCGGGGTGTTCGACGAGCCGGTTCTCGATCTCGACGCAGTAGATGTTCTCGCCGCCGCGGATGATCATGTCCTTCTTGCGGTCGGTGATGGTGAGGTAGCCCTCGTCATCGACGTGGCCGATGTCCCCGGTGTGGAGGAACCCGTCTCCGTCGATGGCCTCGGCCGTGGCCTCGGGCTTGTTCCAGTAGCCCTTCATCAGGATCGGGCCCCGGACGCACACCTCGCCGGTCTCGCCCACGCCCAGCACGCGGCCGCCGGCATCCATGATGCGCAGCTCCACGGTCGGCACCGGCGGACCCACCGAGTGCGGCTTTCGCTTGGCGTCGGAACCGCTGATGACCGTCGCCACCGACGATGTCTCGGTGAGCCCGTAGGCGTTCGAGGTCGAACGCACGTTGGGGAACGTCTCGGCCACCTTGCGCTGCAGCTCGTCGGCCGACGGCGAACCGCCGAACGCCACCGTCGTGACGCTGGACGTGTCGTAGTCGGCGCGGGCCGGGTGCTCGCACACCCGCCACACCATCGTGGGCACCGTGGCCCACACGGTGACGCGGTGATCGGCGATGAGGCGCAGCACTTGGACGGGGTCGAACCGGCCCTCGGGGATCACGAGCCTGACGCCCGCCAGCAGGCCGACGACCAGGTTGGAGTGGCAGCCCGACACGTGGAACAGCGGCGACGTCAGCAGCGACACGGTCGGCGCTCCGCTGGACGCCAGCGCGGACCCGGCCTCGGGGTTGGCCATGGCCCCCGCCATGGTGGAGAACAGCGTGTTCTGCAGGTTGGCGATCATCGACCGGTGCGTCGATATGGCCCCCTTGGGCTTCCCGGTGGTGCCCGACGTGTAGAAGATGACCGCGGCGTCATCCTCCGCGATGGGCATGTCCGGGAACCCGTCGGAGGGCTCCACGTCCAGCTCGTCGAACCGTTGCAGCTTCACGCCCGACGCCGCCGCCATGGGGAAGTCGTCGGGGCCGGCGTCGATCAGTAGCACGTGGGTGAGGTCCGGCGCCTCGCTCAGCCGGTCCGAGACGCGCTCGAACCGCTTGGCGTCGGCGACCAGCACCTTCGCCCCTGAGTCCTGCAGGCCGTACAGGATCTCGTCGGCCTTCCACCAGCCGTTGAGCCCCACGAGGATGGCGCCCGTCGACACCGTGGCCCAGAACGTGAGGCACCACTCCGGGTTGTTCTGGCTGAGGACCGCCACGCGGTCGCCCGGCCCGATGCCGCACCGGTCGGCGAGGGCGCGGGCCAGCCCGTTGGTCTGCTCGACGAAGTCGCGGAAGCCGTAGCTACGGTCGCCGTAGACGAGGAAGGTGTCGTCGCCCCGCCCGATCGCGGCCTCCGGGATCGCTCGCAGCGACCTCATGCGGTTCTTGTAGACCTGCATGAGACGGCCCAGCACGTCCTCGGTGACGACCTCGAACGGTCCTCCCGGCCCCGTGAGCTGGGCTCGGACCTCGGCCAGGTTCGGCATCCTCATCCCCCTCGAAACCGACGATGATCGCCCGGCGAGCCTAACTGTGCTTCGGGTTAGGCTGGCCAGCGACCCCGGCTGGGGTTTCGAATCACCCGATCGTCCCGGGAGGGAACGGCTGTGATCGTCGTCTCCGCTGCGCTCAAGGGCGGCGTGGGCAAGACCACCACGTCCGTCTACTTGGCCGCCCTGGCTGCGGCCTCCAACCGACACGGCGTTGCGCTGATCGACGCCGACTCACAGGCAAGCGCCGCCGAATGGGTCGAGGAAGCCACGGACGAGCGCCTGCAGCGGCTCGACGTCGTGGAGGCACCCACCGAGCGCCTGTTGAACAAGGCGCTCGACAAGCTCGGACCCGACGACGTCGCGATTGTCGACACGCCGCCGGGACAGGAGAAGCTGATCGGCAAGGCAGTCGACCGGGCCTCTGTCGTGGTCGTGCCCACCCGAGTTGGGGGGATCGAGCCGGACCGCGCGCAGGCCGTGCTCGACATGGTGCCCGAGAGAACCCCGGCCGGCCTCGTGATCTGCTCGGCGCGCACGTTCACGCGTGACTACCAGGATGCGCTGGCCGATTGGGACGACGCCGGCGAGCGGGTCTGGGGCACGGTGCCCGAACGTGTGGCGATCGCGGCCGGACCGGAGCGGTGGCTGGCGTTCGACGGCATCGAGGCCTACCGGGATGTCTGGCGAAAGGTGCAGCGCGCCGCCCGATAGGCGCCCACTGGCCAGCGCTAGCGGACCCTCGCGGAAGTCATCGTGGCGTCTAGCCGGCCAGATTCTACATCCACGGAACTTCCGCGAGCGCCCACTAGCGGAACGCGGGGGCAACCTCGTCGATGAACCGGTCCATGCGTTCGAGCTTGGCCGTGCCCTGGCCGAGCGACCGATCCGGGACGATCAGCTCGTCGAGGCCGGCCTGGGCGTAGGCAGCGACCACGTCACGGAGCTGCTCCACGGTTCCCCCGATCGCTGGCATGGGGGCCCGCTCGACCAGTCCCTCGACCCTGGCGATCATGTCGGCGTCCGCACCGTCGTCGGCCATGAAGACCAGTGCCTGCGCCGTCCGGGCGATGGCGTCCGGTTCGCGGCCCACCCGCTCACAGGCGCGGGTCAGGGCCGCCGAGCGCTCGGCGATGTGATCGGGCTGCCCCCAGGTGTTCCAGGCGTCGGCCCAGCGGGCGGCGACGCCCAGCATCCGGTCGCCGCTCCCGCCGACCAGTATCGGCAACGGTTCCTGGACGGGCTTGGGTTCGCAGAGGGCGTCGGTGATCTCGTAGTAGCGGCCCTTGAACGTGGTGCGTCCGGTGCGAAGCAGGCGATGGATCACTTCGATCGCCTCGGCGAAGCGGTCGATGCGGGCGCCGACCGGCGGCAGCTCGATGCCGTAGGCGGCGTGCTCGTTCTCCTGCCAGCCAGCGCCGACGCCGAGCGTGAACCGGCCGCCGCTCACGTGGTCGACGGTGACCGCGATGTTGGCGACCACTGCAGGGTGGCGGTACGTGTTGCCGAGGACCAGGGTGCCGATCCGCAGCCGCGGCACGGCGGCGGCCAGCGCGGCCACCAGGGACCCGGCCTCGAGCGTCGGGGTCTCGAGCGGGAACGGGCCGTCGGCGTTGGGCATGAAGTGATCGGCGATCCACGCACCGTCCCACCCCGTGGCCTCGGCGTAGCTGGCGGCGGCCAGGATCTCGCTCCACGGCTGGTTGGCCGACGGCCAGATCGAAAAGCGCATGCGCCCCAGAATGCCAGCGCTTCGGCACCCGGGGGGAGGGCCGTCACGGCGGGGCCGTAGGGTCCGGCCGCCGCGCCGGGATCAGGTGAGCCGCTCGACCACGTAGTCGATGCAGTGGGTGAGCGCCTCGATGTCCTCGGGGTCGATGGCGGGGAACATCGCGATCCGTAGCTGGTTGCGCCCCAGCTTGCGGTAGCTCTCGGTATCGACGACGAGGTTCTGGCGGAGCACGCCGCTCACCGTGGCGGCCGGTATCTCGTCATCGAGGTCGATGGTGGCGACTACGTGGCTGCGGATTGCGGGGTCGGTCACGAACGGTGTGGCGTAGTCCCGGGATTCCGCCCAGCCGTAGAGGATCTGCGCCGAACGGTCGCAGCGCCCGGTGGCGAAGGGCAGGCCACCGTTGTGCAGGACCCACTCGACCTGCTGCACGGCCAGGAAGATGGTCGCCAGGGCCGGCGTGTTGTACGTCTGGTCCTTGCGGCTGTTGTCCAGGGCGATGCCGAGGTCGAGGAAGGCCGGTACCCAGCGGTCGCCGGCCGAGATCCGCTCGATCCGCTCGACGGCCGCCGGCGACAGGGCGGCCAGCCACAGGCCGCCGTCCGATGCCAGTGCCTTCTGGGGGGCGAAGTAGTAGGCGTCCACCTGAGAGGCGTCGAAGCGCAACCCTCCGGCGGCGGACGTCGCGTCCACCAGCACGAGACCCTCGGCGCCCTCGGGCCGCACCGGTGCGACGGCGACCCCGGTCGAGGTCTCGTTGTGGGTGAAGCAGTACGTGTCCACGTCGGGGTTGGCCTTCGGGGTGGGGACCGTTCCGGGCGCCGACTCGATGATCTCGGGGTCGCCGAGGTGCGGCGCCGCGGCGGCGCAGGCGGCGAACTTGGAGGAGAACTCGCCGTAGCTCAGGTGCTGGCTGCGCTGGTCGATCAGCCCAAAGGTGGCCGCGTCCCAGAAGGCGGTAGTGCCGCCGTTGCCGAGGGCGACCTCATAGCCATCGGGCAGTGACAGCAGCTCCGCGATGCCGTTGCGCAGCGCCGCCACCATGAAGCGCACCGTGCCCTGCCGGTGGCTGGTGCCCAGGTAGGTGGTGCCGCTGGCGGCCAGGGCCTCGACCTCCTCCGGGCGCACCTTGGACGGGCCCGACCCGAATCGGCCGTCGCGGGGGAGCAGATCGACGGGGATCCTCATGTCCGGGATGGAGGGGGTCATCGTGTGCCACTATCGCACAGCGTCGTCCGCCCGCATCCACTCTGAGCAGGGCAGGAGCACCCGGGCATGACCGCCGGGCTTGCCCTTGCCGGAACAGGTGGCCGAGCTGTGGAGGCGGCGGCTTGCCGGCCCCGTCGACGAACACGTAGCCGTGGGCACCAGCGTGATGTCGTTGGACATCACTCGCCCGGATAGACGACGCCGAGCTGCGCTCGCATGTCGTCGAGCACGCCGAGGAGGGCGATGGACTCGTCGAGCGGCATCACCGGGCTCTCGGTCTGGCCGGCTGCCAGGCAGCGGTGGACCTCCTCGACCTGGAAGCGCAGGCCGACGCCTTCGAAGGCGGCGTCGACCCGCTCTATGCCGCCGGTGCCGCCGGTGGCGCCCGGGCCGCCGATGGTCAGCGCCGTCGGGCTGTGCATGGGCGCCGGTAGGCCGATCCAGCCGTCGCTGCCGGAGATGCGGGCGGTACAGGAGAGCGCGACGCGCGTTGCCGCCTTGACCACGCCGAGCCGCCCGCCACTGTGCAGCAGGCCTGTGACGATCTCGTCGGCGCCCGTCTCACCGATGACGCCGTCGGCGAGCACCCGCTCCGGCGTCCCGAGCACGAATGCGCACAGCTGGACCGGGTAGATCCCGAGGTCGAGCAGCGCGCCGCCACCGAGCGCCAGGTCGAACAGGCGATGCTCGGGGTTCACGGGGACCCGGAAGCCGAAGTCGGCCTCCACCACAAGCGGTTCCCCGATGCGCCCATCGTCGAGGAGCTCGCGCAGGCGGCGATACGCCGGCAGGAAGCGGGTCCACATCGCTTCCATGAGGAAGAGGCCGCCGGCCCGGGCGGCCTCGGCCATGCGGCGGGCCTGCGCGGCATTGAGCGCGAACGGCTTCTCACACAGAACGTGCTTTCCCGCGGCCAGGTAGGTGAGCGTGTCCTGCTCGTGTCGCGAGTGCGGCGTCGCGACGTACACGACGTCCACATCGGGATCAGCCGCGAGGTCGCCATAGCTGCCGTACCGCTGCCGGATGTCGTGACGGTCGGCGAAGGCGTCGGCGCGGTTGCGCGACCGCGATGCGACGGCGGCGATCTCGCCGTCCGCCACGAGCTCCATCCCCTCTGCGAACCGCTCGGCGATCCCACCAGGCCCCGCGATACCCCAACGTACGGTCATCCCGGGGTTGTAACACGGCACGACCGCCCACTTCGGCGCCGTGTCCGGGCACACTCGGCGCAACGGGATATGACGGGGCGAACAGCGCTGGCGCGTGCCACTATCGCGGCGGTCCGAGACAAGGAGCCAACGCGTTGCCGTCCACGCCTTCCACGAGCCGCATTTCCTCCAGGGTCGCCGCCATCACCGAGTCAGCCACGCTCGCCGTCGACGCCAAGGCCAAGGCGCTCAAGGCCGCGGGTGAGCCGGTCATCGGCTTCGGCGCCGGCGAGCCCGACTTCCCGACGCCCGCGCACATCGTCGAGGCTGCCGCCGCGGCCTGCCGCAATCCCCGCAACCACAAGTACACGCCGGCGGCGGGACTGCCCGAGCTGCGCGAGGCCATAGCCGCCAAGACCAAGCGCGACTCCGGCTACGACGTCCAGGCGGCGCAGGTGCTGGTCACCAACGGCGGCAAGCACGCCGTGTACAACACGTTCGCAACCCTGCTCGATCCCGGCGACGAGGTGCTCCTACCGGCGCCGTTCTGGACCACGTACCCCGAGCCCATCCGCCTGGCCGGGGGCGTGCCGGTGGTGCTGCCCACCGACGAGGCAACGGGGTTCCGGGTAACGCTCGACCAGCTCGACGCGGCCGTCACCGACCGCACCAAGGCGCTCATGTTCGTGTCACCGTCCAACCCCACCGGCGTCGTCTACCCGCCGGCCGAGGTCGAGGCCATCGGCCGCTGGGCGCGGGACCGGGGGATCTGGGTCGTCACCGACGAGATCTACGAGCACCTGACCTACGGCGACCACGTCTTCACGTCGATGCCCACCCTCGTGCCCGAACTGGCCGAACGGTGCGTCGTCGTCAACGGCGTCGCCAAGACCTACGCCATGACCGGCTGGCGCGTGGGCTGGATGATCGGGCCGCTCGATGTGATCAAGGCTGCTTCCAACCTGCAGTCGCACGCGACGTCCAACGTCGCCAACGTGTCCCAGGTCGCGGCTCTGGCGGCGGTGGGTGGCGACCTCGACGCCGCCGCCGAGATGCGCACGGCCTTCGAACGCCGGGGACGCACCATGCACCGCCTGCTGGCGGGCATCCCCGATGTCCACGTGCTCGAACCCCAGGGTGCGTTCTACGCCTTCCCCAATCTTTCGGCCTACGTGGGTCGCAGCATCCGCGGACGGGTGCCCGGCAGCACCGTCGAGCTGTGCGAGGTCCTGCTCGACCAGGCCAAGGTGGCGACGGTGCCCGGCGAGGCCTTCGACGCTCCCGGCTATGCCCGCCTGTCGTTCGCCCTCGGCGACGACGACCTCGGCGAGGGCTGCCGCCGCATCGGCGACCTGCTCGCGGAGGCCACGTAGCGATCCTGCCGCGGGCGACGTGGCTCGTCAACAAAGAGTTTCGCGATGTGCCCGTAGCTGGCCACGTCGTGGTCGATCATCCAGGCGGCAAGGGCGACGGGTGAGTCCGCCAACCCGTACAGGGTTTGCGGGTGTGCGGCCATCATGCAGTTGCGTACGGGACGTGCTGGTAAAGGAACGCCATCTGGTCGTATGCCCGCTGCTCCTCAGCCGAGAGACCGGCCGGCGGCGGTTCGCCAAACTGGAGCGCCCGGGCAACGTCAGGGGGCGCGGCACCGGAGAAGTTCACATGGATGCCGATCAACTCCGGAGGCGCCTGTTCAGCCATCACGTTCGTGACGAACCCACCCCAATCACCGCCTTGCGCCGCGAATCGGCTGTACCCGAGGCGCTTCATCAGCTCCACCCACGCCCGCGCCATGCGAGCGGGGTCCCAACCGGGCGTCGTGGGCTTGCCTGAAAACCCGTAGCCCGGCCATCGACGGGATCACCAAGTGGAAGGCGTCCGACGCGCTGGCGCCGTGAGCCGTGGGGTTAGTCAGTGGATCGATGATCTTCAGTCTGCTCGATGGGCGAGCCGGGCCAGCCGTGGGTGACGATGAGCGGCATCGCATCTTCATGTTTCGAGCGGACGTGAATGAAGTGGATGTCCAACCCGTCGATCTCGGTGATGAACTGCGGCAAGGCGTTCAGCCTGCGCCTCGCATTTGCGCCAGTCGTACTCGGTCGCCCAATACCGCGCGAGCGCTTGAATCGAAGGCGAGTTGCACGCCCTGCGAAAAATCCTCGACGGTCTCGTTCTCGGGCCAGCGCGTGGCCACGATGCGCGCACGCAGGTCGTCGAGATCCGCCTCGGGGACCTCGATCGTGAACGAGCGGATCGTCTGGCTTTCGGCCGCGCCGCGCTCCGCCGGAAACGTGGTGGTCTCGGTCATTTTCGACTCCTTGGCTTGTGCATTCCGCGCGGCCATCGGGGTCACGCGCCATGCCAGCCAAGGGTCGGAGCCGGAAGGACGTCCGCCGGGGGGTGCGGGTCGGACTAAAGGCACCATAACACGGCACGCAAAGCGGACCGCGACGTCTAGACTCGACGGCGAGGGCGCAGCGTGAGTCCGAGGGCGCAGCGTGAGTCATCGTCAGACCGAGCATCTACGCGTGTTGATCGCAAACGAGCGCTCGGATCGCCTGGCGGCTGTTGCGCGGGCTGTCGCCGCCCTGGGGCACGAGGTGGTCGCGCGCGAGATTCAGGTCGAGGACGTGGGAGGGGTAACGGCGCGGGAACGTCCGGACGTCGCCCTCGTCGGCCTCGGCGAGAACCCTGAGCACACGCTCGAACTCGTCGAGCAAATCGTGCACGAATCGACCTGTCCCGTGATCGCGCTCATCCACGGGCCCGATCCCGACTTCGTCAAGCAGGCGTCCAAGCGCGGCGTCTTCGCCTACATCACGGACGCGGACGCGCAGGACTGGCAAAACTCGATCGACATCGTCTTGCGCCGCTTCACCGAGTATCACGACCTCGAAGGCGCCTTTGGCCGTGATCCTCCGACCACCGATCCCGCGGCAAGATCGGCCCATGACGTCCTACGGCTCGTGGACCACCCCCGTCACGTCGGAGCTCGTCGTCCGGGCGGCGGCGTTGCTCGGCGCCGTCGCGGTCGAAGGCGACAGCGTCTGGTGGTCCGAGCTCCGTCCCGAGGAGGGCGGCCGCACGCAGGTCGTCCACAAGCGTGGCGACGGGCCGGCCGTCGACCTCCTGCCAGCGGGCTTCAATGCCCGCACAGCCGTCCACGAGTACGGCGGGGGCGCGTGGTGGGCGCGTGGTCACAGCCTCTGGTTCGCGAACTGGGAGGACCAGCGCCTGTACCGCCTGACGGGGCGGGCCATGCCCGTCCCGGTGACCCCCGAGCCCGAGGTGCCGCGTGGCGACCGGTGGGCCGATGGGGAGGTCGACGCGTCGGGTCGCTGGATCGTTGTCGTGCGCGAGCACCACGCGTCGGGGGCGGGACCCGCCGAGGTCGTCAACGAGATCGTGCTGCTCGACGGCAGCGGCGAGGTCGAGCCCCGTTCGCTGGTCAGCGGGCCCGACTTCGTCTCCAACCCCCGGTTCTCGCCCGACGCCGCCCGACTGTGCTGGCTGCAGTGGAACCACCCCGACATGCCGTGGGACGGCACCGAGCTGATGGTGGCGCAGGTCGAGTGGACCGCCGCCGGGCCGCAGCTCGCCACTCCGGTGGTGGTGGCCGGCCGGCCCCACCGTGCCCCCGGGGGCGAAGGCGATGGCGAGTCGGTGTTCCAGCCCCGCTGGCACCGGGACGGATCGCTGTGGTTCGTTTCCGACCGCACCGGCTGGGGCAACCTCTACCGCTGGGTCCCGGATGAGGGTGGCGGCGAGGTCGAGCCCCGGGTCCAGATGGAGGCGGAGATCGGTGTGCCGCAATGGGAGTTCGGTCAGTCGCGCTACGCCTTCCTGGACGATGGGAGGGTCGCGTTCGCCTACAAGCTCGGCGGCGTCGACCACCTGGCCGTGCAGTCGCCAGACGGACCTGAGGCCGAGCCGGTAGGCGAGGCCGGGGCCCGAGCGGCCCGCAGCGAAGATGCAGGAGCGGGAAGCACGGCGCGCCCAGCCGGCGACCTCGACGTGCCCTACACGGCCATCTCCTCACTGGAGGCAGTGGGGGACGGAGTGGTCTTCATCGGCGCTTCGGCGGTCGCCGAGCCCGCCGTGGTGCGCGTGCCGCTGCTGCCGGCGCGCGACGAGCCGGGCGGGGCCGAGGCCGGCGCACCCGAGGTCCTTCGCCCTCCCCGCGACCTGGGCCTCGACCCGTCCTGGTTCTCGGTGCCCGAGCCCATTGACTTCCCCACCAGCGGCGGTCGCACCGCCCACGCCCTCTTCTATCCGCCGACCAACCCGGACGCGCCGGGATCGGGCGACGGCGACAGGCCGCCGCTGCTCGTGTTCATCCACGGCGGTCCGACGGCGGCGGCCAGGCCGATGCTCCAGTTGGGCATCCAGTACTGGACCAGCCGGGGCTTGGCGGTGGTCGACGTCAACTACGGCGGCTCGACCGGCTACGGCCGCGACTACCTCCGCCAGCTCGACGACAACTGGGGCATCATCGATCTCGACGACTGCGTGGCCGCCGCCCGGTGGTTGGCCGACCAGGGGCGGGTCGATCCCGACCGACTGGCCATCCGCGGCGGCTCGGCAGGTGGCTACACGACCCTGGCCGCCCTGGCGTTCCGTGACACGTTCGCCGCCGGCGCCAGCCACTTCGGCGTCGCCGATCTCGAGGCGCTGGCGACCGAGACCCACAAGTTCGAGAGCCGGTACCTCGACGGCCTGATCGGGCCGTATCCGGAGAGGCGCGACCTCTACGTCGAGCGCTCGCCGATCCACCACGTCGAGGGGATCGACCGTCCGCTGATCGTGCTCCAGGGCCTCGAGGACGAGGTCGTGCCGCCCAACCAGGCCGAGATGATCGTCGACGCACTGCGCCGCAAGGGGGTGCCGGTTGCCTACCTGACCTTCGAGGGCGAACAACACGGGTTCCGCCAAGCGGCCAACATCCGCCGCGCACTCGACGCCGAGCTGTCGTTCTACGGCCAGGTCTTCGGCTTCGACCTGCCCGAGGACGAAGGCATCGAGCCCGTCACGGTCGAAAACCTCTGACCCGACAGCCGTCCCGTAACGGCTGCGGGCTTCCGCGCGGTCTATGGGGTACGGCTGGGACGGTTGCGCGTGGTCAAGGCATGCGGCCGGGGAGGATCGATCCCGCGCCCCACGACCGGGCTGGACCGCAGGAGGAGCCAATCCCCATGGCAGAGCAATCCCAGCAGGAGGCACTCGATCACGTCGCCGACAGCCTCGCCGCCGCCGTCCACATCACCCACGACCGGTGGGAGCAGATCCAGGGGGACGAGCGGATGCGCGGCGTCGTGTTCTTCGCCCGCCACTGCCTCGAGGCGCTTGACCTCGACAACCCGCCGGTCGCCGACCGGGCGCTCTCGAAGATGGATGCCGCCCGCTCGCTGATCGGCAACGGCGTGGAGGACGAGGAGGGCTAGTCCGCCGACCTTCGGGTAGGAACACGGCGAGCGACGGTCCCCCCGACAACGGCGTCGGGGGACCGCCTCGCCTCTGCATCGCCTCGCCTCCCCGCTCCGAGAGGCAGGCCCCGACCCGGCCACCGCGGACTGAAGTCCCGGTCAGTGCTCTGACTAGGGTGTTCGCGCTATGGCGCGCATCCTCGTCACCGAGAAGATTGCCGACGGCGGCCTCCAGCAGCTGCGTGATGCCGGCCATGTCGTGGACGTCCGACTCGGCTTGGCCCCCGACGAGCTGGTCGAGGTGATCCCGGGCGCCGCGGCGCTGATCATCCGGTCGGCTACCCAGGTGACCCGGGAGGTCCTCGAAGCCGGCACCGATCTCGTGGTCGTGGGCCGGGCTGGCATCGGCCTCGACAACGTCGACGTCGAGGCCGCCACGCAGCGGGGCGTCATGGTGGTCAACGCACCGCAGTCCAACATCCTCTCGGCTGCCGAGCACACGATGGCCCTGCTCCTGGCCCAAGCCCGCAACATCCCCCAGGCCCATCGGGCGCTCAGCGAGGGGCGCTGGGAGCGCACGAAGTGGGAGGGCGTCGAGCTCGCCGACAAGACCCTCGGCATCGTCGGTCTCGGCCGCATCGGCAAGCTCGTGGCCCAGCGAGCGCTGGCGTTCGGCATGCGGCTGGTTGCGTACGACCCGTTCGTGTCGGCCGAGCGGGCTCGCCAGCTCTCCGTGGAGCTGCTACCCCTCGAGCGCCTCGTCCAAATTGCCGACTTCGTCACCCTGCACGTGGCCAAGACCCCCGAGACTGCGGGCCTGATCGGCAAGGACCTGCTGGCGCTGGCCAAGCCGGGGATCCGCATCGTCAACGTTGCCCGGGGCGGCATCGTCGACGAGGCGGCCCTGGCCGAGGCCATCCGCGCTGGCCGGGTGGGGGGAGCGGCGCTGGACGTGTTCGCAGCCGAGCCGACCACCGAGTCCCCACTGTTCGGCCTGCCGCAGGTGGTGGTCACGCCTCACCTCGGCGCCAGCACTCGCGAAGCGCAGGACAAGGCCGGCGACACGATCGCCGAGCAGGTGGCGCTGGCCCTGGGCGACGAGTTCGTGCCATTCGCGGTGAACGTGAGCGCCGCCGAGGCCTCGGAGACCGTCCGGCCGTTCCTTCCTCTGGCCGAGCGCCTGGGCGAGCTCTACGGCGGCCTGGCCGACCGCGTGCCCGAGGTCCTCGAGGTCGAGTACGCGGGCCAGCTCGCCGACTACGACACCCGCATCCTCACCCTCTCGGTGCTCAAGGGCGTGTTCGGACGGGTGACCGACGAACCGGTCTCGTACGTGAACGCGCCGCGCATCGCCAGCGATCGGGGTGTCGAGGTGCGGGACACGTCGACGGCCACCGCCCACGACTACGTGAACCTGGTGACCATCCGGGGCGGCGACCATGCCATCGGTGGCACCCTGGTCGGCCTGCGGGCAGAGCCCCGGATCGTCATGCTGGACGGCCACACGATCGACTTGCCACCGGCCAAGAACATGCTGGTCGTGCGCAATGACGACCGCCCGGGCATGATCGCCTTCGTGGCCGGGGTGCTGGCCGATGCCGGGGTCAACATCGACGACATGCACCTCGGACGGTCGGACCGGGGCGAGGCGGCCCTCCAGGTGATCGCCACCGACGTGGCGGTGCCGCCCGAGGTCCAGGACGCCATCCGGGCCGGCGACGGCGTCGTCTCGGTGCACGCCCTCAGCTAAGGGCCTGAGCGGATAGGCACGTCCTCTTGGCTCACGGTGGTCAGCGCTGCCGGGGACCCGAGCTGTTGAGCTGGTGGTCGACCGCCAAATTCCCCCGCGTAGGCTGCACGAACCGCCCTATCCGCTCGGCTCCTAAGACGGCACCTCACCCAGCACCGGCCCGGCGGGTGGTGGCGGGTCAGCCCGCGCCGGCGCTGTCGCCGTCGCTGCCGGGCTCGCCGGAGGGGGACGCCCCCTTCTTGGCCGAAGCCTTCTTGGTCCCCGCCGTCTTCGCAGGCGCCTTCTTGGCTGACCCGGGTCGAGTCGCCTTCTTGGTCGCCGCCTTCTTTGCAGGCACGTTCTTGGCTGGCGCCTTGCCCGCGGCCGCCTTCTTCGCCGTCGCCGCTTTCGCCGTCGTCGCTTTCGCCGTCGCGGCCTTCGCCGGCGTCGTCTTTGCCGTCGGTGCCTTTGCCGGCGTCGCCTTTGCCGTCGGTGCCTTTGGCGTCGCTACCTCGGCCGATGTCGCCTTGGCTGTCGCCGCGGTGGCGGCCGGCGCCTTCTGTGTCGCGGCGTCCTTGGCGACAGGCGGTGTCGTGGGCTCGGGTTCGGGTCCCGATGCAGGACGGTGCGGCGCGGGCTCGGGCGTCGGCCGCTGCCGCAGGAAGCGGAGCAGCGCCTGGACCGCGGCCGCGAGCAGCACCAGGAGACCCAGGCGGAACAGTCGGCGACTCACGGTTCCCGAGGCTAACCCTCGGCGACCCTCCCCGGACGGGATCACCCGCGACCATGCCGATTCTCGCCTTGACGTCGGGCGCCGGGCTCCGGCAGCATGGCTTCGATGCGCCTGCACACCGCCGGCCTGCTTCTTACTTGAGACGAGCACCGCACATAGGTGCTCGTCCCGCCTCCTGCGCCCACCGGGCCAGGGGGCTTTTCAGTTTTCGTGACCACTGAGGGAGAGAGACGATGCCCCCCCGACCCGTGACCCCGAAGAAGATGCCCTTCGAGAAGTACCGGCCGTTCCTCCCCCTACCCCTCGCGCTCTCCGACCGATCCTGGCCCAACCGGCGCATCGAGAAGGCCCCCCAGTGGTGCGCCGTCGATCTGCGAGACGGCAACCAGGCGCTCATCGATCCGATGGACCCGGCGCGCAAGCGGCGCATGTTCGACGCCCTCGTGCAGATGGGGTTCAAGGAGATCGAGGTCGGGTTCCCGTCGGCCAGCCAGCCCGACTTCGACTTCGTGCGCCAGCTCATCGAGGAGGACCTGGTTCCTGACGACGTCACCATCCAGGTGCTGACCCAGTGCCGGCCCGCGCTGATCGAGCGGACCTACGAGTCGATCAAGGGCGCCCACAAGGCAATCGTCCACTTCTACAACTCGACGTCGATACTGCAGCGCCGGGTGGTGTTCGGGCTCGACTACGACGGCATCACCCAGATCGCCACCGACGCCGCCCGCTTGGCCCGCAAGCTCGAGGACACGGTGCCCCGAACCCAGGTCCGCTACGAGTACTCGCCCGAGAGCTTCACGGGCACGGAGATCGAGTACGTGGTCGAGATCTGTTCGGCGGTCATGGACGTGATCGAGCCCGAGCTCGACAAGCGCATCATCTTCAACCTGCCGGCCACTGTGGAGATGTACACGCCCAACATCTACGGCGACGTAATCGAGTACTTCCACCGCCACGTTCCCCACCGCGACCGGGTGGTGCTGTCGCTCCATCCCCACAACGATCGGGGGACGGCCGTCGCCGCGGCCGAGTTCGGCGTGATGGCGGGCGCCGACCGCGTGGAGGGCTGCCTGTTCGGCAATGGCGAGCGCACGGGCAACGTCGACATCGTCACGCTGGCGATGAACCTGTTCAGCCAGGGCGTCGATCCCGAGCTCGACATCGGCGACATCGACGCCCTGCGCCGAGTCGCCGAGTACTGCAACCGACTGCCGGTGCATCCTCGGCACCCCTACGTCGGCGATCTCGTGTACACCGCCTTCTCCGGCAGCCACCAGGACGCCATCAAGAAGGGCTTCGCCGCCCTGGGTGACGACTACGAGGAATGGGGGGTGCCCTACCTCCCGATCGACCCGAAGCACGTGGGCCGCACCTACGAGGCGGTGATCCGGGTCAACAGCCAGTCCGGCAAGGGCGGCGTCGCCTACATCATGCAGGCAGAGCACGGCCTCGACCTGCCCCGACGCCTGCAGATCGAGTTCTCCAAGACGATCCAGGGCATCACCGAGGACACCGGCACCGAGATCACGCCGGTGCAGATGTGGGACGCCTTCGTGGCGGAGTACCTCGCCGACGACGCACCTGTGCGGCTCGTCTCGCATGAGTCCACGACCGGTGAGGATGGTTCGAGGGTCGTGGCGCAATTGGTGGTGGACGGCCAGCACCGCACCGTGAGCGGTGCAGGCAACGGGCCGATCGCCGCCTTCGTCGCCGCGCTCAGGGCCGATCTCGATGTGGACATCGACGTCGTCGACTACAGCGAGCACGCTGTCGGGGCCGGATCCGATGCCACCGCCGTCGCCTACGTCGAGACCCAGAGCTCGGACGGGACGGTGCGTTGGGGCATTGGCCTGGACGAGAGCATCACTACGGCGTCGTTCCGAGCGGTGGTGTCGGCCGTCAACCGGCATCGGTGACGCACCGGGCGCTCGCCGACGACACGACCACGTAGCGCGCGCTCGTCACCACATTGTCATGTGTAACCGATGTCACGCCCGGTTAAGGTTCGGACGCTCAATGACCGCACCGAACGCCGAGCAGGTGCCTCGGGCCTGGGCCGGGCACCCGTGACGGGTCCCTCCCGCCGGCGATCTCCAACCGATCGTCGACGGGAGGGCGGTCGCTCCCGAGGCGATGGGCTGCGCCGCGCTGATCCGGCCGCCCGTTGTGCCATCCTGCGGCCTGCGTGGACCGCCGCCGCCTGATCGTTGCCGTCGGAGTTTCGCTGTCCATCGCGACGGTGGTGGCGGCCTCGGTGATCGCCCCGGGGGACGGTTCGAGCTCGCCCTCGGTCGCTGCCACCACAAGCACGACGACCACCACCGAGGCGCCAGCCGGGCGGGCAGGGGCCCACGGCGTCGGCGATCCCTACTTCCCCGACGCCGGCAACGGCGGCTACGACGTCGACCACTACGTGCTCGCGTTCACCTGGGACCCGACACGTCAGCACCTCCAAGGCACCACCACCATCCGCGCCGTCGCCACCGAGGCGCTGGCCAGCTTCTCTCTCGACCTGATCGGGCTGGATGTCACCGCGGTCGAGGTCGACGACAACCTGGCTCGTTGGGAACGCACCGACGATCACGAGCTCGTCGTGACACCCGCCCGTACGCTGCGGGCGGAGGCGACGTTCACGACCGTCGTCCGCTACGACGGCAGGCCGGAGCCCACCGCCGGGCCTGCACCGCTCGAGCCGGGTTGGATCACCGACGGGCGCGAGGTCTACGTGGCATCGGAGCCCAACGGCGCCGCCACCTTCTTCCCCTCCAACGACCACCCGACCGACAAGGCCACCTACGAGATCCGGGTGACGGTCCCCGACGACCTGGACGTGGCCGCCAACGGGTTGTTGCGGGAGACGATCTCCGACGACAGCGTCGGAACCGAGACCTGGGTCTTCGACGCCCGGGATCCCATGGCCACCTATCTGGTGCAGGTGGTGGTCGGCAACCTCCGCTTCGAGGAGCTGGCGGGCCCGGCCGGGCTTCCGATCCGCAACGTGTACGACGCCGATGCGGGGGATGGTGTGCGTGCCGCCTTCGAACCGCAGGGCGAGATGATCGACTTCTTCGACGACCTGTTCGGGCCGTTCCCCTTCGCGACCTACGGCGCCGTGGTCGTCGACGAGGACCTGGGCTTTGCCCTCGAGACGCAGACCTTGTCGCTGTTCGGGAGCGACGTGGTGGCGGAGCCCTTCGTCGCCCACGAGCTGGCGCACCAGTGGTTCGGCGACCAGGTCAGTCTCGGAAGCTGGCGGGACATCTGGCTCAACGAGGGCTTCGCCACCTACGCCCAGTGGCTCTGGTCCGAGCACCGAGGCGACGGCACCGTCGACGCGATCGCGCTCGCGTCTGCTCGCACCCCGGGGCTCGACGTGCCGCCCGCAGATCCCGGGGCGGACCGGCTGTTCCGCACCACCGTGTACGTGCGGGGCGCGCTCACCCTGCACGTGCTCCGGCACGAGTTGGGCGACGACGCGTTCTTCGAGTTGTTGCGCACCTGGGTCGACCGCTACGGCGGAGCGTCGGCCACGTCGGCAGATTTCGAGGCGCTCGCCGCGCAGGTCGCCCGCCGCGACCTGCGCGAGCTGTTCGACGCTTGGCTGCGCGCCCCGGGGCTCCCGACGCTCGCGGACTGGCTCTGATAGAGGGTCCACTAGTGTCCCGCCGGGGCCCGGTCCCGCAGCCGGGTGGCTAGATCCAGGAGAGATCTGTGAGTGAGCAGGCAAGCCTCGAGATCGTCGAACAGTCTGGTCGCATCGCCGCGGCCCGGCTGGCGGGTGACCTCGACATCGTGACCTCCGAGAGTGTGAAGCGCGAGCTCGCCGGGCTGGTCGACGCCGGCCACGACTCACTGGTGCTCGACCTGTCGGGTGTGGGTTTCGTGGACTCCAGCGGGCTGGGGGCGCTCGTGGCCCTGCACCGGCACGCCGAATCCCACGGTGGGCAGTTCTCGGTCCGGGCCGTTCCCCCACAGGTGCAGCGCCTGTTCGCCATCACCCGCCTCGACGACTTGCTCGCCGTCGAGAGCTAACGGTCCAGCGTCTCGCGGAGCTCGAGTAGGCAGCGGCGGATGAGCCGCGACACGTGCATCTGGCTGATGCCCAGGCGCTCGGCGATCTCGCTCTGGGTCAGCTCGTCGTAGAACCGCAGGCGTACGATCTCGGCCTCCCGCGGCGGCAGCGTGTCGAGCAGCTGGCCGACCAACAAGCGCAGCTCCACGGGTCGGCTGGGTGGCTCGGTGCCGGGCAGCCGCTCGGCGAGCGACGTCCCCTCCTCGTCACCGGGGCGCCGGGCGTCCAGGCTCGCCGCTCGGTAGGCGGCGCCGGCCTCCATGCCTTCGAGCACCTCGTCCTCGGAGATCTCCAACTCGGCCGCCAGCTCGTTGACCGTCGGCGGCCGACCCAGAGTCGCCGACATGGTGGCGGTGGCCCGGCGGAGGTCGAGGTGGCGCTCCTGCGTGCTGCGCGGTGGGCGGACCGCCCACGTACGGTCGCGGAAGTAGCGCTTGATCTCGCCGTTGACGGTGCGACTGGCGAAGGACGAGAACGGGATGCCCCGGTCGGGATCGAACCGCTCGACTGCCTTGAGGATCCCCAGCATGGCGATCTGCACCAGGTCGTCGAGCTCGACGCCGCGGCCGCGGTAATCGTTGGCGATGCGCGCCGCCAATCCTCGGTGGGCCTCGACCAGCTCGTTGCGGACGGACCTCTCGTGGTTGTCACGGAAGTCGCGAAAACGCTGGTCGAGGACCTCG
Organism: uncultured bacterium; assembly: GCA_963813485.1. Lineage (GTDB taxonomy): Bacteria > Actinomycetota > Acidimicrobiia > Acidimicrobiales > VFJN01 > DASQUK01. The sequence continues at coordinate 28,630 of CAWEZE010000029.1, read as the reverse complement.
TCGGGATCGTCAGGCTCGCGGAGGTGGGTCATGCGGGACGGGCGCGCTTCACCACTCGGAAGCGGCGACCGGCCTCGTCGGCCTCGAACACGTGGACGTCGACGACCACGCGCAGGATCTCGAGGGCCAGGTCGTCGACCGCAGGACGCGCATCCGACTCGGACGGCCCGGGCGCCCCGGTCGACTCGGACGCCGCCGGACCGGCCTCGCCCTCGCCTTCCACGGTCACCTCGCCGGGCGCGCTGAGGTACGTGACCTGGATCGATCGCCGGGGATCCTCGACGCCGTCGACCAGGAGCGCGACCAGTTCGCTGACCGCGATGCGAAGGTCTTCGGTGTCGTCGATGCTGAGGCCCGCCTCGGCGCCAACACCGCTCGCCACAAGGCGGGCGAGCCGGACCGAGCGGCGCTCGGCGGGGGCGGTGAGCTGCACCGGTCGGAGAGAGTTCATGCGCCACCTACACGCGATCGGGGTCGACAAGGGCGTCCACGACACTACGTCGCCGTGCACAGGGACCGCCGAGGCGCTCGCAAGGTGCCCAGTGAGTGGTCGCCACTACGAAACGTAGCGTTTGGCCCAGGAAACGCGGGGGTACGGCGACCGGCGGTGGACGTTCGGACCAGCACGAGTTTGCGGCGAGACCCGGCGGCTGTGCCGGCGGCCCGCGCCTTCGTCGACCACGCCTTGCGGTCCGCGGGCGTGCCGCCAGACGCCGCCGAGAGTCTCGTGCAGGCGGTGGCAGAAGCATGCAACAACGCCATCCTGCACGCCGCCGGTCGCACATTCTCCGTCACGGTCCAGGTGGCGGCCGGTGTCTGCACGCTGACGGTCAGCGATCTCGGCCGGGGCTTCGTGCCGCCGGAGCACGTCCGCATGCCGTCGCCCCAGGCCGTCGATCATCGAGGTCTGGCACTGATGGAGGCGCTTGTCGACGACGTGAAGGTGTCGAGCACGCCCGCCGGGACCACCGTCGTGCTCGTGCACGAGGCCGCCACCGCTTCGTCGCACGATCGTCTGACTACGCCGACCGCCTCGTCGCTGGCTCGCCTGAAGCGGGTCGTCGCCGGGGGATAGGAGCGCCCTTCAACCGACGGTCGGCATCCAGTCGGGCCGGCACGTCTCGTAGTCGTCGATGGCCGCCGAGTAGCGCAGTGTGATCGCGATGTCGTCGAGGCCCTCGACGAAGCGCTCACGGGTGGCGTCGTCGAGCGGAAACGCGCACTCGATGTCGAGCGTGCCGGCGGCAGACAGAGTGCGACGCTCGACATCGATCGTGAGCTCGAGCCCGGGATCCGCCTCGACCGCGCGCAGCAGCGCCTCGCCGACGTCGGGCGGAACGACCACCGGTACGAGCCCGTTCTTCGTGGCGTTGTTGCGGAAGATGTCGCCGAACCGCGTGCTCACGACGGCGGCGAAGCCGTAGTCCATGAGGGCCCACACCGCGTGCTCCCGAGACGACCCGGTGCCGAAGTTGGGCCCTGCCACGAGGATCGTGGCCCCAGCAAAGCGCTCGTCGTTGAGCACGAAGCTGCGGTCGTCACGCCACGTCGCGAACAGGCCGCGGCCGAAACCCGTCCGCTCGACCCGCTTCAGCCACTCGGCGGGGATGATCTGGTCGGTGTCCACGTCGGAGCGGTCGAGCGGGACGGCGGTGCCCTGCACGATGCGGACCGGGTTCATGAGCGCGCTCGACCTTCCAGGTCGTCCGGGGTGGCCAACGTGCCGGCGATCGCGGTGGCGGCCGCGACGGCGGGGGAGACCAAGTGGGTGCGCCCTCCCCGGCCCTGGCGGCCCTCGAAGTTGCGATTGCTCGTGGAGGCGCAGCGCTCGCCGGGTGCGAGCTTGTCGGGGTTCATGGCCAGGCACATCGAGCAGCCGGGCTCGCGCCAGTCGAAGCCGGCCGCCACCAACACCTTGTCGATGCCCTCGGCCTCGGCCTCGGCCTTGACGGCATGGGACCCCGGCACCACGAGAGTCCGCACCCCGGGGGCGACCTTACGGCCCTCGGCGACGGCGGCCACCGCCCGCAGGTCCTCGATCCGGCCGTTGGTGCACGACCCGATGAACACGGTGTCGACGACCACGTCGTACAGGGGCGTGCCGGCCGCCAGGCCCATGTACTCGAGTGCCCGGCGGGCGGCGTCCCGCTCGGACGCGTCGGCGAAGGTGTCCGGGTCGGGCACCCGACCTGTGATCGGCGCCACCTGCCCGGGGTTTGTGCCCCAGGTGACATGAGGAACGACGTCGGCGGCGTCGAGGCCCACGTCCTTGTCGAAGGCGGCGCCGTCGTCGGTGGCAAGCGTGCGCCAGTGGTCGACGGCCCGCTCCCAGGCGGCGCCGGCCGGTGCATGACGGCGACCCTCGAGGTAAGCGAACGTCGTGTCGTCGGGCGCGACGAGTCCCGCTTTGGCGCCGGCCTCGATGGACATGTTGCACACGGTCATGCGACCCTCCATCGACAGGCTGCGAATCGCGGAGCCCCGGTACTCGATGATCGAGCCGATGCCGCCGCCCGTGCCGATGCGGCCGATGATGGCGAGGATCACGTCCTTGGCGGTCGCACCGGCCGGCAGTGAGCCCTCGACGGTCACGGCCATGGTGCCGGGCCGCTGTTGCGGCAAGGTCTGGGTGGCCAGCACGTGTTCGACCTCGCTGGTCCCGATCCCGAACGCCAGAGCCCCGAACGCTCCGTGGGTCGATGTGTGGCTGTCGCCGCAGACGATGGTCATGCCGGGCTGGGTGAGTCCCTGCTCGGGGCCGATGATGTGGACGATTCCCTGGCCCGGCTCGCCGATGCCATGGCAGGTGATGCCGAACTCGTCGCAGTTCGCGCGCAGCACCTGCATCTGCTTGGCGGAGATCGGATCGGCGATCGGTTGGTCGATGCCCTCGGTCGGCACGTTGTGGTCCATCGTGGCCACGGTGAGGTCGGGGCGGCGGACGCGGCGCCCGGCCAGGCGGAGCCCGTCGAACGCCTGCGCCGACGTCACCTCGTGCACGAGGTGGAGGTCGATGTAGAGCAGGTCGGGGTCGTTGGGGCTCGTCGACCGGACGAGGTGGCGGTCCCAGACCTTCTGGCTCAGCGTCCGGGGCCCTGGGGCTGTCGAGCTCGTCATGGCCTTCGTCTCACATATCGAGATAGAGTTCTCAGGAAGTGAACAGCATAAGTGGTGTCGGGGTCGTGGACAAGGCGGTTGGCGTGCTGGCAGCGCTCGAACGCGGCCCGCAGTCGTTGGCCGACCTGGTGGTGGCGACCGGCCTGTCCCGGGCCACCGCCCATCGCCTGGCGGTCGCGCTCGAGGCCCACGGATTGGTACGGCGGGACGAGGACGGGCGGTTCACGCTGGGACTGCGCCTCATCGGGCTCGGCCACGCCGCCGCCGAGGCCGTGCCCGGCTGGCTCGACGCGCGCCCGGCACTCGCCTGGCTGCAGGAGCAGACCGGCGAGTCGGTGCAGCTCTACGTGCGCGACCGCGACGTGCGCGTCTGCATCGAGTCGCTGGAGGCGCCGCACGAGCTGCGCACGATCGTCCCGGTGGGCGCCCGCCTGCCGCTCGACCGCGGGTCCGCCGGGAGGGTGCTCCGCGACGGTGCCGCCTCCGGCTGGACCGAGAGCGTGGAGGAGCGCCAAGCGGGCGTGGCGTCCGTGAGCGCACCAGTGGTGGACCCGGCGGGTCGGGTGGTGGCTGCCGTGAGCGTCAGCGGCCCGGTCGACCGGACGACCCGCGCCCCGGGCCGCCGCTACGGCGCCGCCGTGGCCGACGCCGCCAGCCGGATCTCCCGCAGCCTCGCCTGAACGCGCTCGTCAGTTCACCTGGCGAACCCGGCCCTCCCAGTACGGCGCCCGGAGCTTGAACTTCTGCAGCTTGCCGGTGGCCGTGCGGGGCAGTGCGTCGCGTATCTCCACCGAGGTCGGGCACTTGAAGTGCGCCAGGTGTTCGCGGCAATGGGCGATCAGCGCCGCCTCGTCGACATCCGCATCGGCGACCGGCACCACCAGGGCCTTGATCGTCTCGCCCCAGCGCTCGTCCGGCACGCCGATCACCGCCACCTCGGCCACCGCCGGATGCGAGTGCAGCACGTCCTCGACCTCGATGGACGACACGTTCTCGCCGCCGGAGATGATCACGTCCTTCTTGCGGTCCGAGATGGCGAGATAGGTGCCATCCGAGTCGACGTCGATCGTGCCGCCGTCGCCGGTGTGGAACCAGCCGTCTTCCAGGGCGGCGGCGGTGGCGTCCGGTTGGTTCCAGTAACCGTCGAACACGACGTTCGAACGGGCGAGCACCTCACCGTCGTCGCTGGCCTGCAGCCGCACGCCGAGGGTGGGCGCACCCGCCCGCCCCAGCCGGGTTGCCCGCTCGGCGGGTGTGAGGTCGTCCCACTCGGCACGGCGGCGGTTGATGGTGAGCACCGGCGAGGTCTCGGTGAGGCCGTAGAGCTGGATGAACTCCCAGCCCAACTCCGTTTCCATCCGCTCGATCGTGCGGGTGGGCGGCGGGGCACCCGCCACCACCATGCGCACGCGGTCGCGACCCGGCACCTCGCCGTCCCAGCGCGTGGCGCTGTCGAGGATCGCGGCCACCACCGCCGGCGCCCCGCAGAGGAGTGTCACCCCGTGCCGCTCGACCCGCCGCAGGATCTCGGTGCCGTCGACCTTGCGCAGCGCCACCTGGCTGGCGCCCATGCCTGCCAGCGCGAACGGCATGCCCCAGCCGTTGCAGTGGAACATGGGCAGGGTGTGCAGGTAGACGTCGCGGTCGCTGACCCCCGTCTGCCAGCCGAACACCGCCGCGTTGACCCACAGGTTGCGATGGGTCATCTGCACGCCCTTGGGCCGAGCGGTGGTGCCGCTGGTGTAGTTGATGGTGGCGGTGGCGTCCTCGTCGGGGTCGTCCCAGGGTTCGGGGTCGCCGGCGTCGGCGGGCCAAAGCACGGCGTCGGTCTCCGCACCCAGGACGTAGCGGTGCTTGCAGTCGATGCCCGCCAGGGCCTCGTCGAGCTCGGGGTCGACCAGCAGGACCGACGCCCCGGAGTGCTCGACTATGTAGCCGATCTCCTCCGCGTTGAGGCGGAAGTTGACCGGTACCAGCACCCGGCCCCAGGCGCTCACGCCGAAGAAGGACACGAGCAACCTCGCGGCGTTGTGCGACACGACGGCCACCCGCTCGCCCCGACCCACGCCGAGGGCGTCGAGGGCGGCCGCCTGGGCCCGGGCCAGCTCGGCCACCCGCCGGTAGGTGAGCGAACCCCACGACGGGGCCGGCTGGTCGGGCTCGTCCACCACACCGATGCGGTCGGGGTAGACGAGCGCGGCGCGCTCCAAGTGGTCGGTGATCGTCAATGGAACCCGCATGGCTCCCCCTAGTGCTCTGGTCTCGTGTCGTAGGACCTGAGCGGATAGGCACGTCCTCTTGGTTCACGGTGGTCAGCGCTGCCGGGGAGCCAAGCTGTTGAGCTGGTAGTCGACCGCCAAATTCCCACGCGTCGGCTGCACGAACCGCCCTATTCGCTCGGCTCCTTAATAGCGTCAGCTCCAGAGCGTGACGTAGACGGGGGGCCGGAAGCGCGACACCGGCACGCTGCCGTCGGCCCGGTGCATCGCCTGCATGGCGTGCGGCGTGTCGAGAAATCGCCGGAGCCTGGTGGCCATCGGCGAGCGCCGGTCGGCGCCCAGGGTGTTGACGTGCCACAGGACGTCGAGCGGCGTGCCGGCGACCGGCAGAACGGCCAGCCGACCGCGCTCGACGTCGCTGGCCACGAGGTGTGCGACGCCCGGCGCCACGCCCTCGCCGTCGGCGGCGGCCGCCCACGCCGCGCCCAGGCTGGGGAACACCCGGATTCGGCTGTCGGGGACGCGGAGGCGGCTCAGCAGCATGCCGATCTCGCTGGCGGGATCGGCTCCGCTGGCGTCCACGAGCCAATCCTGGCCGGCGAGAGACTGCCGCCCGACGTGGGCTGCTCGGGTGAGGGCGTGACGCTTGCCGGCCACGACCACGAGGCGGTAGCGCATCATGGGCGTGGCCTCGAGGTCGGTGAGGGACGGTCCCAGCCCCACGTCGGCGAGGCGTTCCGTCAGCAGCACCGGCATCTCGGCGGCGGTGGTGACCCCGAGCGTGGCCTCGACCGGGCCATGGCGCGACGTGAACGCATTGAGCAGCGGGCGGGCCACGTACTCCGCCACGGTGCTGGTGGCGACCACCCGCAACAGCTCGGGTGCGCCCTGGGCCCGGCGGATCGCGTCCTCGGCTTCGACGGCCAGGTTCACCATCTGCGAGGCGATCGGGACCAGGCGCTGGCCGCCGGGCGTCAGGTCCATGCCGCCGGGCGTGCGCTCGACGAGGTGGTCGCCAAGGTGGTGGCGCAACGCGGCCAGCGCGCCCGACACCGCCGGCTCGCTGACTCCGAGGACGCGCGCCGCGGCCTTGACCGACCCGAGCCGGGCCACCAGCACGAAGGCCTCGAGCTGGGTCAGCGTCATTGCTTCCTGCTCTTGCGGCTCCGCAGCAGGCCGCTCGGGCTCCGACGCGTTGCTCGCCCGCTCCCACGGCCGCTCGGGCCGGGCTCGCTCACTCGCCCTGCGGGGCGCTCGCTCATGGCCCCGCACCGTAGTGTCGCGATAACCAATCGGTTAGGCGCCTGTGGACAGGGGCCGACGTGCGGCGCACACTCGGCCCGCGGTCCCGAGGTGCGGACCGCTGTCCGCCGCGGAGGGGGAAGAAGGATGCAGACGCCTGCACCGTTCGAATACGAGCGGGCCGGCAGCGTCGACGACGCGCTGGCGCTGCTCGAACGCCATGGGCCCGAAGCGCGCCTCGTCGCCGGCGGCCACAGCCTGCTGCCGATGATGAAGCTGCGGCTGGCGCGGCCGGAGGTGCTCGTCGACATCAACGACCTGACCGACCTGTCGTACATACGCGTCGACGGCGACACGATCGCCATCGGAGGCATGACCCGCCACGCCGAGCTGCTGGCGTCGCCCGTTCTGGGCGAGCACTACGCCATCTTCCACGACGCCGAGCGGGTCATCGCCGATCCGATCGTCCGCAACCGGGGGACCATCGGGGGCTCCTTCTGCCAGGCGGACCCATCGGAGGACCTGGCGGCGGTGGGCGCAGCGCTCCGCGCCGAGATGGTCGTCCGTTCCACGGGCGGAGACAGGAGCGTCCCCGTCCGCGAGTTCCACACCGGGCCGTACGAGACGGTGCTGGAGCCGGCGGAGATCCTCACCGAGGTGCGGGTGCCGATCCGGCCGGGCGCCGGCAGCGCCTACGAGAAGGTGGAGCGGCGGGTCGGCGACTGGGCGATCGCCGCCGCCGGAGCCTTCGTGACCCTGGACGGCGACACCGTCAGCGACGTGGGCATCGGGCTCACGGCGCTGGGGGCACCGCACTTCTGCGCCCCGGACGCCGAGGACGTGCTCAGGGGCCAGGAAGCCAGCGAGGAGAACCTGGCGGCCGCCGCCGGCGCCGCCGCCGAGGCATGCAACCCGGCCGCCGACCAGCGTGGACCGGCCGACTACAAGCGCCACCTGGCCCGAGAGCTCACCCTGCGGGCGTTGCGCCGGTCGGTGGCCCGGGCGCGCGGCGAAGCCGAAGGAGGCTGACCATGCAGGTGACGATGACCGTCAACGGCGAGGAAGTGACCCGCGACATCGAGCCCCGGCTGTTGCTGGTGCACTTCGTACGCGATCACCTGGGGCTGACCGGCACCCACTGGGGTTGTGACACCTCCAACTGCGGCACCTGCGTGCTGTGGATGGACGGCGAGCCGGTAAAGAGCTGCACCGTGCTCGCGGCCATGGCCGGCGGGCGCACGATCCGCACGGTCGAGGACCTCGAGAGCGACGGCGAGCTCGATCCGATCCAGCAGGGATTCATGCAGTGCCATGGCTTGCAGTGCGGCTTTTGCACCCCGGGGATGCTGATGACCGCCCGCTGGTTGCTCGATCACGATCCCGATCCCGCGGACGCGGACATCCGCGAGGCGATCTCGGGGCAGTTCTGCCGCTGCACGGGCTACGAGAACGTCGTGCGGGCGATTCGCTGGGCGGCGGAACACCCTGACGGTCTGGGGGAGGCCGTGGAGCCCGGCGCCGCTGACGACAGTGCGGCGCCGGGCGACACGGTGTCCGAGGAGGTGTCGGCATGACGACGACCGAGAGCGCGCCCTCCGTGCCGCTCAGCGATGCCGGGCAACCCCATCGGGTTCGGGCGGATGCTCCGCAAGGAGGACGCTCGCTTCCTCAGGGGCAAGGGCAACTACATCGACGACATCCAGCTGCCGGGCATGCTGCACGCCGCCATCCTGCGGAGCCCCTACGCGCACGCCCGCATCAACTCCATCGACACCTCGGCAGCCGAGGCGCATCCCAAGGTCAAGGCGGTCATCACCGGCGCCATCCTGGAGGGGCTGAACCTGGCGTGGATGCCCACGCTGTCCCAGGACGTCCAGGCTGTGCTCGCGACCGACAAGGTGCGGTTCCAGGGCCAGGAGGTGGCGTTCGTCGTCGCCGAGGACCGCTACGCGGCCCGCGACGCGCTCGAGCTCATCGAGGTGGACTACGAGCCGCTCGACCCGGTCGTCGACGCCCGCCGGGCGCTCGACGAGGGCGCGCCCGTCATCCGCGACGACATCGAGGACAAGGCCGACAACCACATCTTCGACTGGGAGTCGGGTGACGCCGCCCGCTGCGACCAGGTCTTCGCCGATGCCGACGTGGTCGTGACCCAGGACATGATCTACCCGCGCTCGCATCCCGCCCCGCTGGAGACCTGCGGCTCGGTGGCGCACATGGACCCGGTCACGGGCAAGCTCACCGCCTGGATCACCAGCCAGGCGCCCCACGCCCACCGCACCGTCTACGCGCTGGTGGCGGGGCTGCCCGAGCACAAGATCCAGGTCATCTCGCCCGACATCGGCGGCGGGTTCGGCAACAAGGTGCCCATCTACCCGGGCTACGTGCTGGCGGTCGTCGGCTCGATCGTCACGCACAAGCCGGTCAAGTGGGTGGAGGACCGGTCCGAGAACCTGATGACGACCGGGTTCGCCCGCGACTACCACATGCGCGGCGAATTCGCCGCCACCCGCGACGGCAAGATGCTCGGCCTGCGGGTCGACGTCATCGCCGACCACGGGGCGTTCAACGGCACGGCCCAGCCGACGAAGTTCCCGGCCGGGTTCTTCAACATCTTCACCGGCAGCTACGACCTGCAGGCGGCCCACTGCAAGGTCACGGGCGTCTATACCAACAAGGCGCCGGGCGGCGTCGCGTATGCCTGCTCGTTCCGGATCACCGAGGCGGTGTACCTCGTCGAGCGCATGGTCGACATCTTGGCGGCGGAGCTGGACATGGACCCCGGCGAGCTCCGGAAGCGCAACCTGCTCCAGCCCGAGCAGTTCCCGTACACCACCCACACGGGCTGGGAGTACGACTCCGGTGACTACCCGCGGGCCCTCGAGCTCGCCCTCGAGCTGGTCGGCTACGACGAGCTGCGCCGAGAGCAGGCCGAGCGCCGGGACAGGGGCGAGCTGATGGGGATCGGCCTCAGCTTCTTCACCGAGGGCGTGGGCGCCGGACCCCGCAAGCACATGGACATCCTCGGCCTGGGCATGGCCGACGGCTGCGAGCTGCGGGTGCACCCCACCGGCAAGGCAGTGGTCCGGCTGAGCGTGCAGACCCAGGGCCAGGGCCACGAGACGACGTACGCCCAGATCGTGTCCAGCCAGCTCGGCATCCCGCCCGAGGACATCGAGGTCGTCCACGGCGACACCGACCAGACCCCGTTCGGGCTCGGGACCTACGGGTCACGCTCCACGCCCGTATCTGGTGCCGCCGCCGCCGTCGTTGCCCGGCGGGTGCGCGACAAGGCCCGCATCGTCACCGCTGCGGCGCTGGAATGCGATCCCTCCGACCTCGAGTGGGAGCTCGGCCGCTGGCAGGTCAAGGGCGACCCGACGCACGGCAAGACGATCCAGGAGGTGGCGCTCCTGGCGCACAGCAGCCTGGAGCTGCCCGAGGGAGTGGAGGGCCACCTCGACGCCAGCGCCGTCTACAACCCGCCCAACCTGACCTACCCGTTCGGTGCGTACGTCTGCGTGGTCGACGTCGACCCCGGGACCGGGCAGGTGAAGGTGCGGCGGTTCGTGGCGGTGGACGACTGCGGCCCGCGCATCAACCCCATGATCGTCGAGGGCCAGATCCACGGGGGCCTTGCCGACGGCGTGGGCATGGCGCTCATGCAGGCAATCGCCTTCGACGAGGACGGCAACTGCCTGGGCGGGTCGTTCATGGACTACCTGCTGCCGACGGCGCTGGAGTGCCCCACCTGGGAGCTGGGCGAGACGGTGACGCCGTCGCCCCACCATCCCCTCGGCTGCAAGGGTGTCGGCGAGTCCGCCACGGTCGGGTCGCCGCCCGCGGTGGTCAACGCCGTGATCGACGCGCTGAAGCCGTTCGGTGTACGGCACGCCGACATGCCGCTCACGCCGGCGCAGGTGTGGCTCGCCATGCAGGGACGGCCGGCGCGTACCGACCTCGCCATAACGTGAACCCCGACGTCGAGGCCCGGGCTGCCGAGTTGCGGCGGGATCGGGTCCCGTTCGTGCACGCCCGGGTGGTGCGCGCCGAGCGGCCGACGTCGGCCAAGCCGGGCGACGAGGCGGTGGTCTTGCCCGACGGCACGATCGAGGGCTTCGTCGGGGGAGCGTGCGCGGAGTCGACGGTGCGGGCGCAGGGCCTGTCGTTGCTCGACTCCGGTGAGTCGCTGCTGCTGCGCATCTCCCCCTCGGGCGACGCCGGTGACCCGGGCGCGTCGGAGCACGAAGGCACGTTGACCGTCGTCAACCCGTGCCTCTCGGGCGGGACCCTGGAGATCTTCCTGGAGCCCGTGATCCCCGCGCCGACCATCGCCGTCCACGGCGAGTCGCCGATCGCCGCCGCCCTGGCCGGGCTGGCCGAGCGCGTGGGCTTCGAGGTCCTGGAAGGCGCGCGCGACGCAGTCGGTGGGGAGGCGGGCGCCCCGCCGGCCGCGGTGGTCGTGGCGTCCCACGGGCGCGACGAGGAGCCGCTCCTGGAGGCGGCCGTGCGTGCGGGCGTGCCCGTACGTGGGTCTGGTGGCCAGCCGCAAACGGGGCGAGGCCGTCGTGGCCGCGCTGGAGCTCGATGACGCCCAGCGGGCCTCGGTGCACACCCCCGCGGGGCTCGACATCGGTGCCCGCACGCCGCGAGAAGTGGCGCTGTCGATCCTGGCCGAGATCGTCGCCCGGCGCCCGCGCCCCTCGGGCATGGCCGGGCCGCAGACAGCGGCCACCACGGCAGCGGCGGAGCCGACGGCACCACCCGAGGTCGTCACCGACCTGGTGTGCGGCATGTCGGTGGTCGCCGACGACACCGCCCTGCACCTCGACCACGGGGGCACGCGCTACTGGTTCTGCGGGACGGGCTGCCTGCGTGCGTTCGCCGCCGATCCGAGCGCCTACCTGCCGTCCGGGGCCTGACCCGGTTGGCGCGCCGTCGACGTGGACGCGCAGCGTTCTACGACGCCCTCGGGGGTTGCGCCGCAGACCGGGCGCTTGCCGACGACGGCGCCGGCAGCTCGGTGCCGACGGTCCGCTACGTGTGGCGCCGGCTCGATGTGCTTTCATTCCGGCTCCCGAGCGCGTGACGGTCGGACACGACGACGTGAAGGACCAGGCTGCCGCCGACACCGGCACACTGCGCGAGGTGTCGTGAGCCCGGAAGGGTGACAGCTCGGATGATCCCGGTCGTTTGCTCCATCCGCGGCGGGAGATGGTTCCGAACCGAGGGTGTCAAACCCCCGTCCTGCCGCGGACAGCCCGCCGGCATGGCCCAATCATCGGAGATCGAAGATGCGCAAGACCCTCGGACTCGTCGCCGCCGGCGTGCTGGCCGTGCTCGGACTCGCCATCGCCGTCGCCCCCGCCGGCGTCACCTACGCCGCCACTGCCATCGAGTACGGCCTGATCGCCTGACGCCCGGCCCCTCCGCGCTTGATGGACGTCGCCAGCACGGGCGGTGACCCCGAAGAACCCTCAGTCGACCGAGACGATCTCGACCTGGAGCTCGGCCCCAGTGGGGGCAGTGAAGCTCACCGAGTCACCCGGTCCGGAGCCGATGAGCGCCACACCCAGAGGCGACGACGGGCTGATCACCTCCAGGTCGTCGTGGCGTTCCTCGATCGAACCGATGAGGTAACGCTCGACCTCGTCGTCGCCGGCGTAGCGGATGGCGACCACCGAACCGTGCGACACGTGCTCACCGTTGTCGCCCTGGACGATCTCGGCGTTCTCGAGCATCGCGGAGAGCTGGCGGATGCGGCCCTCCATCTTGCCCTGCTCCTCCTTGGCGGCGTGGTAGTCACCGTTCTCGGAGAGGTCGCCGAGCTCCCGGGCCGCCTCGATCTTGCGAGCGATCTCGACCCGTCCGAGCGTCGTCAGGTCCTCGTACTCCGCCTTGAGGCGGTCATACGCAGCCTGCGAGAGGTGGTGGGTCTGTGCCATAGACGCACCAGGCTAGGACCTCGCGACAGGTCGGCCAACGGCCAACCGCCCGCCGTTCGCCATCGCGGTTGACGCCGCTTGGCGCTTCGGTGAACACTTGCCGCCGTGCGTCCCCTCGCCGCATCGGTAATCATCATCGTGTAGCGCGCGTCGGCCGTCGACGTGCGCTCCCGACCGTCCACCTCGGTGGGCGGTTTGTCATTTATCGGCCCGGATCCACCCACTCGGAGAAGCAGTGAGCCACCGAATCGCAGTCATCGGCGGGGACGGCATCGGCCCCGAGGTCATCGCCGAGGCCCTCAAGGTCGTCGGGGCCACCGGTGTCACGCTCGAGACGGTGGACTACGACCTCGGCGGGGCCCGCTACCTGCGCGACGGCACGATCCTGCCCGACAGCGTGCTCGACGAGTGGCGCGGGCTGGACGCGTTGCTGCTCGGCGCCGTCGGCACCCCCGATGTCCCGCCCGGCGTGATCGAGCGGGGACTGCTGCTCAAGATGCGGTTCGACCTCGACCTCTACATCAACCAGCGGCCATTCCTCGATGCCGACGGGGGCATCGACATCGTCGTCATCCGGGAGAACACCGAGGGCCCCTACGTCGGCGAGGGTGGGGTCCTGCGCAAGGGCACACCGCACGAGGTGGCCACACAGGGGTCGGTCAACACCCGCATGGGCGTCGAGCGCTGCGTGCGCTACGCATTCGAGCTGGCTAGCCAACGCCCCCGCAAGCACGTCACGCTGGTCCACAAGACCAATGTGCTCACGTTCGCCGGCGACCTCTGGCAGCGCGTGTTCAGCGAGGTGGCCGCCGGGCACCCGGACGTCGGCACCGCCTACAACCACGTCGACGCCGCGTGCATCTACTTCGTGCAGGATCCGGCGCGCTACGACGTGATCGTCACCGACAACCTGTTCGGCGACATCCTCACCGACCTCGCCGGGGCGGTCTCGGGCGGCATCGGGTTCGCCGCCTCCGGCAACCTCAATCCGGCGCGCACCGGTCCCTCGATGTTCGAGCCCGTGCATGGCTCGGCGCCCGACATCGCCGGGCAAGCCAAGGCCAACCCGGTGGCCGCCGTGCTGTCGGCGGCCATGATGCTCGACTTCCTGGGTGAGGCCGACGCCGCCGCCCGCATCCGCAAGGCCTGCGCCGACCCGTCGGCGCTCACCGGAACCACGTCCCAGATCGGCGACGCCATCGCCGGTCGCGTCTGACCTCAACACAAGGGGATCCCAGCACCATGCCCATCACGCCCACCGAGAAGATCTGGTTCAACGGCGAGCTGATCCCGTGGGACGACGCCAAGATCCACATCCTCACGCACACACTCCACTACGGCATGGGCGTCTTCGAAGGCATCCGCGCCTACGAGACCGACGACGGCCCGGCGGTGTTCCGCCTCACCGACCACATGCGGCGCATGGACCAGTCGGCCCGGATCCTGATGATGCCCCTGCCGTACTCGGTGGACGAGATGGTGCAGGCGGTCAAGGACACCGTCCGCTCGACGGGCCTGCCCTCGTGCTACGTCCGTCCCATCGCCTACTACGGCTACGGCGAGATGGGGCTCAACACCCTGCCCTGCTCGGTCGACGTGGCCGTCGCCTGTTGGCCCTGGGGCGCATACCTGGGCGATGACGCCCTGACCAAGGGCGTCCGCATGAAGATCTCGTCATGGGCCCGGCACGATCACAACATCATGCCGCCAGCCGCCAAGACGACCGGCAACTACGTGAACAGCTCGCTTGCAAAGGTCGAGGCGCTCAAGGCCGGCTACGACGAGGCCTTGCTGCTCAACCGCGCCGGCTTCGTGTCCGAGTGCACCGGTGAGAACGTGTTCGTCGCCCGGCACGGCAAGCTCATCAGCCCGCCGCTGTCAGCCGGTGCCCTCGAGGGCATCACCCAGAGCACGGTCATGGCCATAGCCCGCGACCTGGGGTTCGACGTCGAGCTCGGCGACCTGTCGCGCAGCGACCTCTACATCGCCGAGGAGATGTTCGTGTGCGGCACCGCGGCCGAGGTGTCGTCGGTTCTTTCGGTGGACGACCGCGAGCTGCCTTGCCCGGGTCCCATGACCCTGGCGATCGGCGAGGAGTACGGCCGCGTGGTACGGGGCCAGGTCGACAGGTACAAGGACTGGGTCGAGCATGTCCGCTGACGCACCGACCGCCGGCGCGGCCACGGACGAGCGCGCTGCCGTCGACATCTTCGACACGACCCTGCGGGACGGGGCTCAGTTCGAGGGAATCTCGCTGTCCGTGGAGGACAAGCTGCGGGTGGCCGAGCAGCTCGACTGGCTGGGGGTCCGCTGGATCGAGGGCGGCTACCCCCAGGCCAATCCCCGTGACGCCGAGTTCTTCCGCCGGGCGCCGCGCGACCTGCGCCTCGACTCCGCCACGCTGGTGGCCTTCGGCTCGACCCGCCGGCCGGCGGGGAAGGTGGACGTCGACCCCACGCTGACGGCGCTGGTCGAGAGCGGCGTGTCGACGGCCTGCATCGTGGGCAAGAGCTGGGACTTCCACGTGACCGAGGCGCTCGGCACCAGCCTCGACGAGGGTGTCGCGATGGTGGGCGAGTCGGTGCGGTTCCTGCGCGCCCAGGGCCTGCGGGTGTTCTTCGATGCCGAGCACTTCTTCGACGGCTACAAGGCCAACCCCGAGTTCGGCTTGCGGGTGTTGGAGGCGGCGGCCACCGAGGGGGCCGAGGTGCTCGTGCTGTGCGACACCAACGGCGGTTCGCTGCCGCACGAGGTTCAGCGCATCGTGGGTGAGGTGGTGGCCTACTTCGGCACCGAGCGGCAGATCGGGATCCACACGCAGAACGACAGCGGCTGTGCGGTCGCCAATTCCGTGGCTGCGGTCGTCGCCGGGGCGACACACCTGCAGGGGACGGTCAACGGCTACGGCGAGCGGACCGGCAACGCCAACCTCATGACCTGCATCCCCAACCTGCAGCTCAAAATGGGCTTGCGCTGCCTGCCCGACTCGCGCCTCGACCGGCTCACGGCGGTCAGCCGGCACGTCGCCGAGCTCGTCAACCTGCCGCCGCACTCGGCCGATCCCTATGTCGGTGCCTCGGCGTTCGCCCACAAGGGCGGGCTGCACACGTCGGCGCTTGGCAAGGTCGGTGGTGCCAGCTACGAACACGTCGATCCCGCGCTGGTGGGCAACCACACGCGTGTGTTGGTGTCCGACCTCGGCGGGCGATCGGGCATGGCGCTCAAGGCCAAGGAGTTCGGCGTCGACCTCGACGGGCGGGGGGCAGCCGAGCTGTCCGACCGCCTCAAGCACCTCGAGGCCGACGGCTACCAGTTCGAGGCCGCCGACGCCTCCCTCGAACTGCTCATGCGGGAGGCCGGCGGATGGCGCCAGCCCTACTTCCAGCTCGAGGGCTACCGCATCACCACCTACCACCGCAACGCCGTGCGGGGCGGCGCGCCCATCGAGGACGGCGAGTCGATGATCGACACCGAGGCCACGGTCAAGGTGTGGGTGGGCGACGAACGCCTGGTGGCGGTCGGCGAGGGCAACGGACCGGTCAACGCCCTGGACGCGGCCCTGCGGTCGGTGCTGACCGACCGCTACCCACAGCTGGACCGGATCCACCTGACGGACTTCAAGGTGCGCGTGCTCGAGGGCGCGGCCGCCACCGGCGCGGTCGTACGGGTGCTCATCGACTCGGCCGATGGCGACCGCACCTGGTCGACCATCGGCGTCAGCGAGAACGTCATCGAGGCCTCCTGGCAGGCGCTGGTCGACTCGCTGGTCTACGGCCTGCTCAAGGGCGGCGTCGACGGTCCGGCCGCACCGCGGACGCACCCGGAGGCAATAGGGACCGCTCCGACGTTCTCGAGGCAGTAGGGACCGGGGGCCGGACCGCAATGCCTCGGGTTCTTTCGGCGGACCGTATTGCCTCGGGGCCCGGGCGCCAGGGGGCAGCTGTTCGTCCCCGCAATGCATTGCGCCTAACGTTCGGGCCCGTGGCCGCGCCTGAGTACGTTCCCGAGCCGGCGATCAGGCACGTCCGGAACTACGAGTCGCCACCGCGGCGGCCGGAGTCGTGGCGACCGGTGCGACCCGGCGACGAGCCGTGGCACCAGCCCACGGGGGAGCGGCTCGGTGCCCCCGGACCCGACCAGGGCTACGTCTACGTGTTGGCCCGATGGTTCGAGGGTCACCTGCAGCTCGCGCACGACGAGAACGAACAGGACGCACTGGTCGGCTGCATCGGGGTCGCGCTCAAGCGCGCGTCGCTGTTCGGCCGGGCCCCGGTGGTGCACGACCTCACGGCCGCGCTGACCATCTGGGGGTTCCTGGGGGATGCGCCGCCCGACTTGATCGCCTACCGCCAGCCGCTGTTCGCCGAGGTCGCCAACCCCCATCACTATCCCGAGCAGCGCCGCATCGTCGACCTGGTTCCCGAGGACGTGCTGCGGCTCACCCCGGACGAGATCGTCGAGCGGCATCGCGCCGACTGGCGATCCCTCCTCGCCGTCTAGGTGACGCAACACGCCGCCGTCCCGGCGGACGAGGTGAACGCCGTCTTCGGCGACGGCGGCGTCGGTCCCCTGACGATCGAACCGCTGCCGCACGCCGCCGTGGCGTCGGCGACGGCGGGGCTGTGGCGCATCCGGATCGCCGACCGCTCCGAGGTCGTGAAGCTGCTGGCCCACGCGCCGGCCGCCGGCAGCCCAAACTGGCGGTCGGGGGAGACGGATTCGCACTGGTACTACTGGCGCCGCGAGGCCGACGCCTACCGGTCCGGCCTGCTCGACGGGCTCGGGGGTGGGCTCCGAGCGCCGCGTCTGCGACCTCGTCGCAGACCGCGGCGACGGCGCGGTTGCGCTCTGGCTCGAGGACCTGCGGGGCGATCCGGCATCGTCGTGGACCGTCGACCGCTACCACCCGGCAGCCCGCCACCTGGGCCAGGCGCAGGGCGAGTACATCACCGGGCGCCCGCTCTCCCGACGAACCATGGCTGAGCCGCCGGTGGTTGCGCAGCTATCTCGACCAGCCACTCCGCCGGTTGACGGTCCCCACCGATCGGGCGCTGTGGCGGCGCCCGCTCCTCGCCGACCGGTTCCCGGATCCTCCGATCGCGGCCCTCCAGGCCATGCGCGCCGATCGCGGGCGCTTCCTCGCCGTGCTCGACCGCATGCCGACCACGCTCTGCCACTTCGACTTCCACCCCGCCAACCTGTTCGACGGCGGGCACGGAACGACCGCGGTGATCGACTGGTCGTTCGTCGGCATCGGCGCCCTCGGCGAGGACGCCGGCAACCTCGTGCCGGACGCCGTGCTCGACTTCCACGTGGGTCCCGAGGACCTGGGCGCGCTGTACGACGCGGTCGCCGACGGCTACGCAGCCGGGCTGCGGGATGCCGGCTGGTCCGGATCGGACGCCACCGTGCGACTGGCGATGTCGGCCACGATGGCGGCCAAGTACGCGTGGATCGGGCCCGCACTCGCGCAGGCGGCGATCGAGGGACGCGAGCTGCTCAACGGGCGGCCCATCGCCGAGGCGCTGTCGTGGTGGTCGCCGACCGTCGACTTTCTGCTCGACCGCGCCCGCGAGGCCCGCGAGCTGGATGCCCAGGCGCAAAGATGAGGGGGTGGCGATGGACATGACCGAGATCGCCGTCGGCCCGCACACCTTCGACGCCCTCGCCGACGGTCCCGAGGACGCCGAGCTCGTGCTGCTGCTGCACGGCTTCCCGCAGACGTCGGCGTCGTGGCGCGACCAGATCACGGCGCTCGCCGCCGCCGGGTACCGGGCGGTCGCTCCCGACCAGCGGGGCTACTCGCCGCGGGCGCGGCCGACCGAGCTCGCCGCCTACGCCATGCCCGAGCTGGTGGGCGACGTCATCGGGTTCGCCGACGCGCTCGGGGCCGAGCGGTTCCACCTCGTCGGGCACGACTGGGGCGGGGCGGTGGCGTGGCAGGTCGCCGGCCGCCATCCCGACCGGCTGCACACGCTGGCCGTGGTCTCGACCCCCCATCCCGAGGCGATGCGGCGGGCCTATCGCGGCGACCTCGGGGGCGACCAGGCCGAGCGGTCCGGGTACATGACGTTCTTCCGCCAGCCCGATTCGCAGGACCGCATGCTCGAGAACGACGCCGCCGTCTTCCGCCTGCTGTTCGCCGGGAGCGGCATGCCGGAGGGTCGGGAACGGCCGTACCTCGAGGCGCTGGGCACCCCGCAGGCGCTGGGTGCGGCCCTCAACTGGTACCGCGCCGCGTCGGTCGCCGATGCCGAAGGGCTCGGCCCGATCACGACCCCCACCCTGTACGTGTGGTCGACCGAAGACGTGGCGCTGGGCACCGAGGCCGCCGAGGCGACCGCGCACTATGTCGAGGGGCCGTACCACTTCGCCGTGATCGAGGGCGTCAGTCACTGGATCGCGGAGCAGGCCCCCGACCGGCTCAACCAGCTGCTGCTCGATCACATCTCGTCGTTCGGCGCATCCTCGGCGGCTCCCTGACCACGTCTCGCGGCGCCGCCGCGCCGCGACCGCCATCCCACCGGCCGGTAGCCTGGGCGGCCAATGTCGCCAACGCCACGTCTCCGGTTCGCGCCCTCACCCACGGGCTACCTGCACGTGGGCGGCGCGCGCGCGGCGCTGTTCAACTGGCTCGTCGCCCGCCGCGAGGGCGGCGTGATGTTGCTCCGCATCGAGGACACCGACGTCGAGCGCAACCGCCCCGAGCTCACCGACAACATCTTCGAGATGATCGAATGGCTCGGCCTGGGGTGGGACGGGGACCCAGTTCGCCAGTCCGAGCGCTTCGACATGTACACGGCGGCAGCCGAGAAGCTCCTGGCCGAAGGGCGGGCCTATTGGTGCGACTGCACCCCCGAGCAGGTGCAGGCGAGGGCTCGCGAGCGGGGTGGGCCGCCCGGCTACGACGGATTCTGCCGTGACCGGGGGCTCGAGCGGGGACCCTCGACGGCACTCCGGTTCCGCACGCCCGACGAGGGGGCCACCGGCTTCGACGACCTCGTGCGCGGCCAGGTCACGTTCGAGAATGCCAAGCTCGAGGACTTCGTGCTGTTGCGGTCGAACGGCACCCCGACCTTCCTGCTCGCCAACATCGTTGACGACGCCGACATGGGCATCACCCACGTGGTGCGGGGCGAGGAGCACGTCAACGGCACGCCCAAGTACCTACTGATCGCCGAGGCGCTGGGCCTGGGATACCGCCCCGTGTTCGCCCACCTTCCGGTCCTGGTCAACGAGCAGCGCAAGAAGCTGTCCAAGCGGCGCGACTCGGTGTCGGTGGCCGAGTTCCGTGACGAGGGGTACCTGCCCGAGGCGATGGTCAACTACCTCGCCACCCTGGGCTGGGGGCCGCCGGACGGCGTGGAGATCCGGCCGCTGGCCGAGATCGTCGAGCTGTTCCGCCTGTCCGACGTGACGCAGTCGCCGGCGTTCTTCGACGTGCGCAAGCTGCAGCACTTCAACGCCGAGTACATCCGCGCGCTCGACGGCGAGGCCTTCGTGGCCCGGGCCCGGCCGTTCTTCGTCCACGGTGATGCCACGGAGCAGGTCCTGCGACCGATCGCCCCGTTGGTGCAGGAGCGGGTGCGGCTGCTGACGGAGGTAGAGCCGATGGTCGACTTTCTCCGGCTCGAGTCGATCGACGACGCCATCGACGAGGCATCGTGGGAGAAGGGCGTCGTGAAGCTGGGGGAGCGGGCGGCGGCCATGTTCGATGCCGCCGTCACCGAGCTGTCGCTGTGCGAGTGGAATGCCGCTGCGATCGAGGCGGCGCTGGACGCCGCGGCCCGGTCCGCCGGCTTCGTCAAGCCCGATGGCTCTGTCGACATGCGCCGGGCCCAGGCTCCGGTGCGAGTGGCGGTCACGGGCCGATCGGTCGGCCCACCCTTGTACGAGTCGCTGGCGGTGCTGGGGCGTGAGCGCACCCTCGACCGGCTCCGAGCGGCGCGGGGGAAGCTCTGATCCCGTGACATTCACGCTCCGGGCGCGCGAGGGGAAGCGCGCCGGGAACCGCCCCACCGGGCGTTCGCGCCGCCGGCGTTATCTGTGGCGGGGCCTGCTCCTGGTCGGCGCGCTGCTCGTCGCCTACGTCGGGGTGACGTTCGTCCAGGTGTGGCTGGCGAGCCGGCGCGACGGCGCCCGGTCGGCCGAGGCCATCGTGGTGCTGGGGGCGGCGCAGTACGACTGCCGGCCGTCGCCCGTTCTGGAGGAGCGTCTTGACCACGCGCTCGAGCTCTACGAGGGGGGCACCGCCGGAACCATCGTCGTGACCGGGGGCAAGCAGGAGGGCGACCGCTGCACCGAGGCCAGCGCGAGCGCCGACTACCTGCTGCAGGCGGGTGTCCCCGACGCCGACGTGCTGCGCGAGGTCCAGGGCACCAGCACGTGGGAGTCGCTGGCGGCGTCGGCCCGCATCCTGCGCGACCAGGGGATGACCGATGTCGTGCTCGTCACCGACGGCTACCACGCCCTCCGGGTCAAGGCCATCGCCGACGAGTTGGGCCTCGACGCCTCGGTGTCGCCGAGCGGCAACCGCGGGTCCGTGCGCGACTACGCCGAGGAGACGGCCGCCGTAGCCGTGGGACGCATCATCGGCTTCCGGCGCCTGGTCGACCTCGAGCCGCAGGCCCCGGGCTGACGGCGCCCGGGGTCAGGCAGCGTCATAGGCCGCCTGCAGCTCGGCGACGACGAGCTTGCGCATGCCGAGCATCGCCTTGATGACGGCCTGAGACTTGGCGGGGTCGGGATCGCTGGCGAGCTCGCCGAGGGCGGCCGGAACGACCTGCCAGGACAGCCCGAAGCGGTCCTTGAGCCAACCGCACGGGCCTTCCTCGCCGCCCTCGCTCAGCCTCGTCCAGTAGTGGTCGACCTCGTCCTGGTCGGCGCAGTCGACGACGAAGGAGACCGCCTCGTTGAACGTGAACTCCGGGCCGCCGTTGAGCGCCATGAACGGGTGCCCGTCCAGCTCGAAGTCGACGGTCATGACCGAGCCCGAGGGTCGCGGGCCGGCGTCCCCGTAGCGGGACACGTTGACGATGCGGGAGTTGGGGAAGACCGAGACGTAGAAGTTGGCGGCGTCCTCGCCTTCGGTGTCGAACCAGAGGCAGGAGGTGAGTTTCGGCATCGGGTGCACCGTCCCTTCGGCGTGGGTGATTTGGCAGACGTCACATATGACGACGCGAGCCGCCGCGACTCATCGGCGCCCCGGACCCAGTCTCGGGTCGCGACGACGGGTCGGTGGCGGGCGATCGCTGGTGCGATCGTCCGCGCTGGCCGGGTAGGGTGTCGGTCCGCCTTCGGGGGTGGTGTAATCGGTAACACAGCAGGTTCTGGCCCTGTCATTGGGGGTTCGAGTCCTCCCCCCCGAGCACGATTGACGCAACGAACCCCCAGGTCAGCAGACCTGGGGGTTCGTTGCGTCACGGTCGGGGGGTGATGGGCCGGAGGAGCATCTCCTGGGTCATGGACGCGACGATCAGGCCCTGCGGGTTCCGGATCACGCCGCGCAGCGTCCCGCGGCCTCCGGCGTTGACGAGGCTCTGCACGTCTTGGAGGAGCCACTCGTCGACGCGGGCGGCGCGGTGGAACCAGGCCGCGTGGTCGAGACTGATCATGCCGGTGGTGTCGCCCTCGAGGTAGTGGGGCCGCCCACCGACGCCTGTCCAGTCGGTTGCATAGCCGAGCAGCGCCGTGTGCAGGTGCGGGTCGTCGTCGAGCGTTCGAGGTAGGCGGAACCAGTGGCGGTGTGTCGCCTCGCGGGTGCCGTCGGGTCGCAGGCGACTGGGACCGAGCCAACGCTCATCCCATGGCCCAACCTCGTCCGGGGTGTCATCGGGTTCGGGGAGGTCGCCGGGGAGGGGCACGTCCGTGGGGATCCCGGAGAGGTCGTACACGTAGCCGTCGGTGTCGGTGGTGAACGAACAATCCATCGTGATGACCGGTTTGGCGCGCTGCGACGCCGTGACGCGGTGCAGGTTGAACGCGCGTCCCGCCTTCACGACCTCGCTGCGGAACGCGATCTCTTGTCCGCCCTGCACAGGTCGGAGGAAGTAGGCGTGGAGCGAGTGGAGCCGGCTTCCCACCGGGGCGTCACGACACGCTGCGCTGATGGTGAGGGCCAGCCCGATTCCCCCGAAGACCACGGGCCCGTACCAGTCGGGTGTCCGCCCAACCCACGTGTCTCCTCGCCGCTCATGGCGGAGCAGATCGAGGAGCTCGTCGATCGCAGCCTGCTGCCGAGCGACCCGATCCGTCACTTCAACGCCCACGGAACTCTGGCCTGCGCTTCTCGATGATCGCCTGCACGGCCTCCTGTCCATCCTCGCTGCCGAGACCTGCAAGCGCGTTGCGGATCTCATCGGTCATGCGCCCGTCGACGTCGGTGATCAGTGGTGTTCTGGCGACCAGGTGCTTCGTGCGCCGCACCGCGAGCGGTGCTTGGGCGGCGACGGCTTCGCAGAACTCCAGTAGCCGCTCATCGAGCTGATCGGCGGGGACGACCTCCGACACGAGTCCGCGGCGAAGCGCCTCGTCGGCATCTACGAAGCGGGACTCGAGCAGGAAGCGCAGTGCGTTCTCGTGGCCGACGAGGGTTGGCAGGGACCAGGTGAGGCCGCCGTCGGGCGACGTACCTGCCCGCAGGTACCCGGGGTGCAGGCGCGCCGTGTCCGCTGCAATCCGAATGTCGGCGGCCAACGCCAGGGAGAGACCCGCGCCCACCGCCGCCCCGTTGATCCCGGCAACCACCGGCTTGTCGGTCTCGAACCGCAGCGCGAGAAGAAACCGCCCGACCCAGCCCTTCTCGTCGAGCATCCGCTGTTGGTCCGACAGCCCAGTCTCGACCGGCGCGTCATCGCCACCACCCAGGTCCAGGCCAGAACAGAAGGCGTCGCCATTGCCGGTCAGCGCCACGACCCGGACGTTGTCATCCGCGTTGGCGTCGCCGATCGCCCTCACGATGCCCCAGCCCAGTGACGACGTGAGCGCGTTCTTTCGTTCCGGGCGATCGAGCCGCAGCACCCTCACGTACCCGACGTTCTCAACGGTCAGATGCGACATCGGGTCAGGCTGCCACGCCGCACCGGCCCGCGCCTTCGGATTCAGGCGCCGAGGCAACCCGTGCTCGAGCAGCCGTCAGGGCCTCCCGGTGGGACAGACAATCCGCCCCGTCGCGGGGTGCCCGACGACCATCGTCAAGCGCATCCGTGCCGAGGCCAGACTTTCGGGCGTGGAAGGCTTCGACGTCGTCCTCGCCGGGGTCCTGGTGTCGGTGGCCATCCTCAACGCGGTTGCCAGCCGCATCGGCGTCCCGTACCCGATCGTCCTCGTCCTTGGTGGGCTGGCACTGGGGTTCGTGCCCGGCCTGCCCGAGGTCGAGCTCGATCCCGACCTGGTACTGGTCGTCTTCCTGCCGCCGTTGTTGTACGTCGCGGCGTTCTTCTCGGAGATGCACGCCCTGCGGGGATATGCCCGCGCCCTGTCGCTCACGTCGGTTGGGCTCGTGCTGGTCACGACGGTGCTGGTGGCGGTGCCGGGGCATCTGGTGCTCGACCTGCCGTGGCCCATGGCATTCGCCCTGGGGGCGATCGTCTCGCCCACGGACCCGGTCGCGGCGACGGCCATCATGCGCCGGCTGGGCGCCCCCCGCCGCATCGTCAACCTGGTCGAGGGCGAGAGCCTGGTCAACGACGCGGCCGCCCTGATCGCGTACCGCGTCGCCGTCGTGGCGGCGGTCGAGGGGACGTTCTCGCTGCTCGACGCCAGCCTCGAGTTCCTGCTGGCCGCCGCCGGCGGTGTGGCGCTGGGCCTGGCAGTGGGATACGTGATCGGCGAGATCCGACGGCGTCTCGATGATCCGCAGACCGAGATCACGATCAGCTTGATCACCGGCTACGCCGCCTTCCTGCCCGCCGAGCATCTCCACGTCTCCGGCGTGCTGTCCGTGGTGACAGCCGGCCTGTACCTCGGTTGGCGGGCGCCCGAGCTGGCCTCGCCGTCGACCCGCCTCCAGGTGTCCGCGGTTTGGGACGTGCTGACCTTCCTGCTCAACGCCACGCTGTTCGTGCTCATCGGGCTACAGCTGCCGGTCGTGCTCGACGACCTGACCGGGCAGCCGCTGTCGGAGCTGCTGGGGTACGCCGCGCTCGTGTCCGTCGCCGTGATCGGCGCCCGCTTCGCCTGGGTGTTCACCGTCCCCTACATCGTGCGGGCGCTCGACCGGCGTCCCCGGCAACGGGAGCGCAGGGTGGGCGTTTCCGAGCGGGTCGTGATCGCCTGGAGCGGGCTGCGCGGGGCCGTGTCGCTGGCCACGGCGCTGGCCCTGCCGCTGGAGACCGATGCGGGCGCCCAGCTGCCCGGGCGGAACCTGATCGTGTTCGTCACGTTCGCGGTGGTGCTGGTCACGGTCGTGGGCCAGGGGTTGACGCTGCCGGCGCTGATCCGGCGGCTCGGTGTGGCCGCGGACGGGCGCGACGAGGAGCACGAAGAGCTCCTTGCCCGCCTGGCGGCGAGCAAGGCGGCGCTCACCGAGCTCGAAGTCCTGGCGGACGAAGGCTGGGCAGACGACGAGCCCCTCGACCGCGCCCGCCAGTACTACGAGCAACGCAAGCGCCGGTTCGCGGCCCGCGCCGGCAAGATCGAGGACGACGGCTACGAGGACGCGTCCGAGGTCCGCGAGCAGGTCCTCCGGCGCCTCTGGCGAGCCGAGCGGCAGGCGATCGTCGAGCTCCGGAACGCCGGGGACATCAGCAACGAGGTGATGCACCGCCTCGAACGGGAGCTCGACCTCGAGGAGTCCTACCTCGAGCGGTAGGCGCTGTACGTCAGGGGAACGGGAAGACCCGGTCGATCAAGTCGACCGTCTCGTCCAGCCATCCGAGCAGAGCGAGGGTCGATGAGAACGCTCGTGGCGGGCGGGCGATGAGCGTGTCGGAGGCAAGCACCCGTGCGAAGTCCACATCGACGGACGCGGGTGTGCGAAAGGCCCCATCCTGCGTGAAGAACGGGACGCGTGCGTGGTCGTTCATGATCCTGACCAGTTCGCGGGCGACGATGCCGTAGCCGATCGTGGTCGGATGGACGCCGTCGAGGGAGAACAGGCCACCATCGGTGCGCCCCCCGGGGCCGGCCTGGAAGAACCTCGTGTCGGGGATCGGAGTCAGTGCCGTCAGCTCCGGAGGCAGGTCGTACGGCTTCCACCACCTAGGCCGCGCCGCGGGATCCTCCACGTAGCGCTTGGACGCCAGGCTGTCGAGCAGCCCGCCCAGGTCGAACAGGTACCAGTTGCGGCCCTCCCGGCGGGCCGCCCGCACCGACGCGATGATCGTCGCGTTGTAGGCGTCGATCGCCGAGTCGATCTGCCGGGCTTCCGACTCCGTCAGATGCTGATCCCTGTCGACGTCGAAGTCGGCGTCGTTGATCCACGGCCGGATGTAGTACGGGAAGAAACGTGACCCTCGATACACCTTCCCGCGCCAGCCGCGAGCGATCGGGGCGATCGTCACTTGCGGCACGGTCGCGACGATGACGTGCCGGGCGTCGATCGACTTCAGTGCCTTGACCAGCAGCCCCCATTCATCGGCAAAATGCGCTGGCCGCCACACGTTGTAGGCACTCTTGCTGTCGAGGCGCCTGCGTGGGCTCCGGTCGAGGTAGTCCGGCGGCGTCCACCGCGCGTCGAGGTGGACCACTGTGCCCAGCGCGTTGTTCGCCCCGAGCATGACCACCAGCGTCTCGATCCCCGGGCCGGAACCCCCGCCCTCCAGGCCCTCGTCGCCCATCGCTCGGGCCGCGTCGAGCACGGTGCCGGCCTTGCCATTGGGCCCGCGGCAACTCTCCAGAACGACACGCCAGGCCCGGTCGTTGTGCCCTTCGACGACCTGCGCGAACGGGTCGTCGCGGGGCCTGCGCTCGAGCCGCTTCGCGATGCGGTCCGCATCGAGCAGCAGGACGTCGAGGACGTCGGCACCGTAGACCGCGAGGTTGTGGTAGGGCGCCGCCGTGGGCGGGACATCACGGCCCTCGCCGCGCTCCCAATAGTCCTCGATGGCGTCCATGTAGGACCGCGCCCACCGCAGTGCGCGGACCGCCTCGTACCAGTCGAGCCTGTCCCCGACAACCGCCTCGAGACTGCGCAGCGCACGCTCCAGGTCGAACGGAAGGCCGCCCGGGCCGGTCGGTTGCTCGTACACGGGATACCGGAACCCCGCGCCCAGGCGCAGGCCCAGCTCGAACGCGACCATGCTCGGCCAGGACAGATCCGTACGGAACACCGCCGCGCTCATGAACCCCTGCGTGATCGAGTCGCCGATCGTGACCAGGCGGTTGGCCGGGCGGCCGGTCCGATCGAGCTCGACCTCCACGCCCAGCGTCGGATCCTCGACCGGGGGTCGAGGCCCCCGCGCACGCCTCACCCGCGGACGTGCTCCGCCACCATCGTCGCCAAGCATGCTCGGCTCCCTCTGTACCGCCGCCCGACGAGGCTAGTGGTCTCGTGCGGGCCTTGGCACCGCGCATGGCGGTGGCGCATCAGGGACCAATGCCACGGCTCTTGCTGGCCACCGAGCAGACTCTGTGGATCACACCATGCTGGTAAGCGGAGGGCTTCATGGTCCAGCGAAGCGACGATGACGGCACGAGCATCGAGGCCGAGGAGGAAGGTGCGCGACTGGGGGTGGGGCCATCGCATCGATCTCCGGCGTGGCGGCGCTGGGTACCTTCATGGCCCAGAACACCGATGACGTGACGGTCAAGTTCCTGTTCTGGGACTTCACATGGCCCGTCTGGTTGCTCACCCTCTTTGCCGCACTCGTGGGGGCGCTCGTGTGGTTCGGCGTGGGCGTGCTGCGACGCCACCGGCGGCGTAAGTACCGACGCGAGGACCGACGGGACTGAACCGCGGCGATGTCCCGCCGCCGCACATTCGGTCATCCGGGCTCGCGGTCGAGCTCGGTGACGAGCTTCTTGGGGGCCACCAACCGATACGCGTCCTCGACGATGCCGGCTACCTCGTCCCATTCCAGCTCGCGGTCGAGGCGGACGCCGAGCCAGCCCCGGTGACCGACGTAGGCCGGCACGAAGAAACGGTCCGGCTCCTCGGTCACGAGGGCACCCTGCAGGCCGGGCGGGGCCGGGCACCAGATGGCCAGGCGGCCGTCGCCGTGGTGGTTGTCGACGTAGGTCGCGACCGTCTTCTTGCCGGGTACGAACCAGGTGGGCGAGCCGTGGCTGAGACGTTCCGTCACCTCGGGCAGTGCGAGGCACACCTCCCGGAGCCGCGTGAGGATGTCGTCGGACACGGTCGCGAGTTTGCTAGCCATGCCAGCGGGGATCGCCCGCAAGCTGCGATCTGGGCTGGCACGATGGGCGGGTGAGACTGATTGGAACCCCGTCCTGCGGGGGGAGTTCGCCGAGCCCTACTGGAGCGAGCTCCAGCAGTTCGTCGCCGCCGAGCGGGGGCGAGGCACGGTCTACCCCCCGCCCGACGAGGTCTTCGCCGTGCCGCACCTGACCCCGTACGCCGAGGTCAAGGCCGTGATCCTGGGGCAGGACCCGTACCACGGCCCGCGGCAGGCGCACGGCCTGTGCTTCTCGGTGCGGCGGGGAATACCACCGCCACCGTCGTTGCAGAACATCTTCAAGGAGCTCGAGGCCGATCTGGGCATCCGCCGCCCAGCCACGGATGCCTCGACAACTGGGCGCGCGAGGCGTGCTGCTGCTCAACGCGTCGCTGACGGTCCGGCAGGCCCGAGCGGCGTCACACCAGGGCAAGGGCTGGGAGGTCTTCACGGACGAGGTGCTGCGAGTGGTCAACGACAAGCAGGAGCGGGTTGTCTTCATCCTCTGGGGGCGTGTCGGCTCGCCGGAAACGGAACGTTGATCGACACGACCCGTCACGTCGTCATCGAATCGGCGCACCCGTCGCCGCTGTCCGCCGCCAACGGCTTCTTCGGCAGCCGGCCGTTCTCACGGGCCAACGCCGCCCTCGTCGAGGCAGGCCGCGAGCCCATCACTGGCGCATCCCCGACCAGTAGATGTTTGGGGAGGCCAGCCCCGCCGGATATCCTGTCCCGTTCGCTACACGCCCCCTATCGTCTAGCGGCCTAGGAC
>CAWEZE010000028.1:0-12210 GCA_963813485.1 uncultured bacterium | reverse complement strand
CTCCTGGCAGGCGCTGGTCGACTCGCTGGTCTACGGCCTGCTCAAGGGCGGCGTCGACGGTCCGGCCGCACCGCGGACGCACCCGGAGGCAATAGGGACCGCTCCGACGTTCTCGAGGCAGTAGGGACCGGGGGCCGGACCGCAATGCCTCGGGTTCTCTTCGGCGGACCGTATTGCCTCGGGGCCCGGGCGCCAGGGGGCAGCTGTTCGTCCCCGCAATGCATTGCGCCTAACGTTCGGGCCCGTGGCCGCGCCTGAGTACGTTCCCGAGCCGGCGATCAGGCACGTCCGGAACTACGAGTCGCCACCGCGGCGGCCGGAGTCGTGGCGACCGGTGCGACCCGGCGACGAGCCGTGGCACCAGCCCACGGGGGAGGGGCTCGGTGCCCCCGGACCCGACCAGGGCTACGTCTACGTGTTGGCCCGATGGTTCGAGGGTCACCTGCAGCTCGCGCACGACGAGAACGAACAGGACGCACTGGTCGGCTGCATCGGGGTCGCGCTCAAGCGCGCGTCGCTGTTCGGCCGGGCCCCGGTGGTGCACGACCTCACGGCCGCGCTGACCATCTGGGGGTTCCTGGGGGATGCGCCGCCCGACTTGATCGCCTACCGCCAGCCGCTGTTCGCCGAGGTCGCCAACCCCCATCACTATCCCGAGCAGCGCCGCATCGTCGACCTGGTTCCCGAGGACGTGCTGCGGCTCACCCCGGACGAGATCGTGGAGCGGCATCGCGCCGACTGGCGATCCCTCCTCGCCGTCTAGGTGACGCAACACGCCGCCGTCCCGGCGGACGAGGTGAACGCCGTGTTCGGCGACGGCGGCGTCGGTCCCCTGACGATCGAACCGCTGCCGCACGCCGCCGTGGCGTCGGCGACGGCAGGGCTGTGGCGCATCCGGATCGCCGACCGCTCCGAGGTAGTGAAGCTGCTGGCCCACGCGCCAGCCGCCGGCAGCCCAAACTGGCGGTCGGGGGAACGCGATTCGCACTGGTACTACTGGCGCCGCGAGGCCGACGCCTACCGGTCCGGCCTGCTCGACGGGCTCGGGGGTGGGCTCCGAGCGCCGCGCTGCGACCTCGTCGCAGACCGCGGCGACGGCAGCGGTCGCGCTCTGGCTCGAGGACCTCCGGGGCGAGCCGGCATCGTCGTGGACCGTCGACCGCTACCACCCGGCAGCCCGCCACCTGGGCCAGGCGCAGGGCGAGTACTTCACGGGACGCCCACTTCCCGACGAACGATGGTTGAGCCGCCGGTGGTTGCGCAGCTATCTCGACCAGCCACTCCGCCGGTTGACGGTCCCCACCGATCGGGCCTCGTGGCGGCGCCCGCTCCTCGCCGACCGGTTCCCGGATCCTCCGATCGCGGCCCTCCAAGCAATGCGCGCCGATCGCGGGCGCTTCCTCGCCGTGCTCGACCGCATGCCGGCCACGCTCAGCCACTTCGACTTCCACCCCGCCAACCTGTTCGACGGCGGGCACGGAACGACCGCCGTGATCGACTGGTCGTTCGTCGGCATCGGCGCTCTCGGCGAGGACGCCGGCAACCTCGTGCCGGACGCCGTGCTCGACTTCCACGTGGGGCCCGAGGACCTGGGCGCGCTGTACCACGTGGTCGCCGACGGCTACGCAGCCGGGCTGCGGGATGCCGGCTGGTCCGGATCGGACGCCACCGTGCGACTGGCGATGTCGGCCACGATGGCGGCCAAGTACGCGTGGATCGGCCCCGCACTCGCGCAGGCGGCGATCGAGGGGCGCGAGCTGCTCAACGGGCGGCCCATCGCCGAGGCGCTGTCATGGTGGTCGCCCACCGTCGACTTTCTGCTCGACCGCGCCCGCGAGGCCCGCGAGCTGGATGCCGCAGGCGCAAAGATGAAGGGGTGGCGATGGTCATGACCGAGATCGCCGTCGGCCCGCACAGCTTCGACGCCCTCGCCGACGGTCCCGAGGACGCCGAGCTCGTGCTGCTGTTGCACGGCTTCCCCCAGACATCGGCGTCGTGGCGCGACCAGATCACGGCGCTCGCCGCCGCCGGCTACCGGGCGGTTGCTCCCGACCAGCGGGGCTACTCGCCGCGGGCGCGGCCGACCGAGCTCGCCGCTTACGCCATGCCCGAGCTGGTGGGCGACGTCATCGGGTTCGCCGACGCGCTCGGGGCCGAGCAGTTCCACCTGGTAGGACACGACTGGGGCGGAGCGGTGGCGTGGCAGGTCGCCGGCCACCATCCCGACCGGCTGCACACGCTGGCCGTGGTCTCGACCCCCCATCCCGAGGCGATGCGGCGGGCCTATAGCGGCGACCTCGGGGGAGACCAGGCCGAGCGGTCCGGGTACATGACGTTCTTCCGCCAGGTCGATGCGCAGGACCGCATGCTCGAGAACGACGCCGCCGTCTTCCGCCTGCTGTTCGCCGGGAGCGGCATGCCGGAGGGTCGGGAAGGGCCGTACCTCGAGGCGCTCGGCACCCCGCAGGCGCTGGGCGCGGCCCTCAACTGGTACCGCGCCGCGTCGGTCGCGGATGCCGAAGGGCTCGGCCCGATCACGACACCCACCCTGTACGTGTGGTCGACCGAAGACGTGGCGCTGGGCACCGAGGCCGCCGAGGCGACCGCGCACTATGTCGAGGGGCCGTACCACTTCGCCGTGATCGAGGGCGTCAGTCACTGGATCGCAGAGCAGGCCCCCGACCGGCTCAACCGGCTGCTGCTCGATCACATCTCGTCGTTCGGCGCATCCTCGACGGCTCTCTGAGTTCCCCTAGCCTTCCGCACTTCGATACGTAGACTCGCAGCCACGAGCGGTCGTCACCCGGAGGTGGCTGTGCGTCGGCTTGGCGTAGCGCTGGTCGCGATCACGGCATGGGGCACGCTGGGCCCGGCAGCCGCGTCGGCCCAGCAGGTCGATCCCGCAGTCGACGACCTGCGCGACCACGACGTCACCTTCGAAGAGGGAGCGCTGTCGAGCGCGGAGCTCGACCAGCTCGACGCCACCGCCGCCCAGCTGCAGAGCCACGATGGGTACTTCAAGGTCGTCGTCCTCGCCGAGCCCATCGAGAACTTCGACACCGGTCGCGACTTCGCCGACCGGGTGCGCCAGGGCCTGGGCGGCCAGGGCCGGGTGCTGGTGTGGACCCCGAACGAGGTGGCGCTGTCGTCGAACCTCGATACCCCCGAGGAGATCGCCAACGCCGAGCAGGCTGCGGCCGACCGGATCAATTCGGGCGGCTCGCTCGCCTCGGCCACCGGCGCCGCGGCGGAGGCGCTGGGAGCAGACGCCGGTGGCGTCACCGCCGACCCGCGTGGCGGCGGCGGGGCCCCTTGGCTGCTCCTGCTACTGGTCATCGCCATCCCCCTGGTTCTGTTGTGGGTGATGTGGCGATCGGCGCGCAAACGGCGGGAGCGCGCCACGGCCATGTCGGCCGAGGAGATCGGCGCCGCGGAGAACAAGGTCCGCAGCGCCGTCGACAAGGTCGCCAACGACCTGCTCGAGTTGGCCGACAAGACCGATCTGCCCGACGCGCCCGCCGACGCGCGTGCGGCGTTCAGCCAGGGGGCCCGGCTGTTCACCGAGACACAGGAGCTGCTCGAGGAGGCCGACACCCGCCCCGAGCTCGAAGCCGCCTACCGCCAGGTGGTCAAGGCGAGTTGGCACATGGACACCACCCGGGCGCTCCTCGCCGGCCAACCGGCGCCGCCGGAACCGGAGCCCGAGCCACTGTTCCCGGAGCCGGTGGTGGCCGCGGCGCCGGCCGGGACGCCCGCGGGCCAGCTCCCCGAGGGGATGGAGGCACCACGAGCCGAGCCGGAGTACCGCAAGCCGGACATGAGCCCCTGGATCACGGCGGCCGCCATGGCCGCGATGGCCATGCTGTCGCGGCGGGGCATGGCGCAGCCCGAGACCCGTCCTCCTATGGACGACGATGTCTTCGGCCAATGGGCCGGCGGGCTGCCGCCGTCGCCGTCGAGCTCGCGATCGTCCGGTGGGACGTTCGGTGGCGGCAGGAGCGGGGGCCGGGTGGTCACGCCGAGCGGACGCAGTCGTGACCGGGGGATGGGTCGTCGCCGCTAGCCGTGAACCAAAGAAAGGGATGAGCCGTGTTGAGACGTTGGTGGAACTACATCAAGACGTGGTTCGGCGTGAAGTCCAAGGAGGCCATGGATCCCCAGATCGAGATCGAGGCCGCGATCAACGAGGCGCGCGAGAACGACCAGAGCCTCCGCAACGAGGCGGCCAAGGTCATCGCCCACCGGACGCGCGTCGCCGACGAGGTCGAGGAGATGGCGAAGGAAGTCGGTGAGGCCAAGGAGCTCGCCCGTCAGGCGCTCCTGAAGTCCGACGCCGCCATGAAGGCCGGCAACACCGCCGACGCCGAGAAGTGGAACGGGGCGGCACAGTCGATCGCGATGCGCCTCCAGGCCTCCCAGAAGAACCTCGACTCTATGCAGCAACAGCTCACGGTCGCCGACCAGCAGGCAGAACACGCCAAGCAGGCCGTGCACGACAATGCCATGCGCCTCGAGGAGATCGCGGCGAAGCGGATGGAGATGCTCGGCCAGCTCGAGCAGGCCAAGATGCAGGAGTCGGTCAACAAGGCCATGGCATCCATCGACGCCTCCGTCGGTGGGGAGGCGCCGTCGCTGAAGGAGATCGAGGACAAGATCCAGGACCGCATGGCCGAGGCGATGGCCAAGACCGAGCTCACCGCCGAGACGCCGGAGGGCGCCATGGCCGAGCTCGAGCGTGAGGTCGACCTGGCGAGCGCCAACTCGGCCCTCGACGACCTGCGAGCCGAGCTCGGGCTCGGGCCGGCCCCGGCGGCCGGCGCGGGATCGAGCGATGCCGCGACGGCGCCGTCGTCCGCCCCGCCGTCGTCGGCGACCGAGGCGCCCAGCACAGCGCCTTCGTCGGAACCCGCGTCGGCGCCCGAGGCGCCACCGTCGAGCCCGTCGACTCCGCCGTCCACGTCGTACACGCCGCCGTCGAGCGGTGGCCCCGACGACACTGCGAGCGGACCGACGCAGTCCGGCTCTTGACCCTGGAGTCCGGCGCGGCGTCACCGGCCGCGCCACGACCGCCTTCCTGGTGACCGGTAGCCTGGAGCGACCGATGTCGCCGTCGCCACGTCTCCGGTTCGCGCCCTCGCCCACGGGCTACCTGCACGTGGGCGGTGCGCGCGCCGTGCTGTTCAACTGGCTGGTCGCCCGCCGCGAGGGCGGCGAGATGTTGCTGCGCATCGAGGACACCGACGTCGAGCGCAACCGCCCCGAGCTCATCGACAACATCTTCGAGATGATCGAGTGGCTCGGCTTGGGGTGGGACGGAGAGCCCGTCCACCAGTCCGACCGCTTCGAGCTCTACACGGCGGCGGCCGAGACACTCCTGGCGGCGGGGCGGGCGTACTGGTGCGACTGCACCTCCGAGCAGGTGCAGGCCCGGGCTCGGGAGCGGGGCGGCCCACCCGGATACGACGGCTTCTGCCGCGGCCGTGACCTCGAGCGCGGGCCCTCTACCGCGCTGCGGTTTCGCACGCCCGACGAGGGAGCCACCGGCTTCGACGACCTCGTGCGCGGCAAGGTCACGTTCGACAATGCCAAGCTCGAGGACTTCGTGCTGCTGCGCTCCAACGGCACCCCGACGTTCCTGCTGGCCAACATCGTCGACGACGCCGATATGGGCATCACCCATGTGGTGCGCGGCGAGGAGCACGTCAACGGCACCCCCAAGTACCTGCTCATCGCCGATGCGCTGGGGCTCGGCTACGAGCCGACGTTCGCCCATCTACCGGTGCTCGTCAACGAGCAGCGCAGGAAGCTGTCCAAGCGCCGCGACTCGGTGTCGGTTGCCGACTTCCGTGACGAGGGCTACCTGCCCGAGGCGATGGTCAACTACCTGGCGACGCTGGGCTGGGGACCGCCCGACGGCGTCGAGATCCGGCCGCTGGCCGAGATCGTCGAGCTGTTCCGCCTGTCCGACGTGACGCAGTCGCCGGCGTTCTTCGACGTACGCAAGCTGCAGCACTTCAACGCTGAGTACATCCGGGCGCTCGACGCCGAGACCTTCGTCGATCGGGCGCGGCCGTTCTTCGTCCACGGTGATGCCACCGAGGAGGTGCTGCGGCCGATCGCCTCGTTGGTGCAGGAGCGGGTGCGGCTGCTCACCGAGGTGGAGCCCATGGTCGACTTCCTGCGGCTCGAGTCGATCGAGGGCGACATCGACGAGGCATCGTGGGACAAGGGTGTGGTCAAGCTGGGGGAGCGGGCGGCGGCCATGCTCGATGCCGCCATCGCCGAGCTGTCGCAATGCAACTGGGATGCCGATGCGATCGAGGCCGCGCTGGAGGCGGCGGCCCGGTCGGCCGGCTTCGTCAAGGCGGAGGGCGCGGTGGACATGCGCCGGGCTCAGGCCCCCGTGCGCGTGGCGGTGACGGGTCGATCCGTCGGCCCGCCCCTGTACGAGTCGCTGGCGGTGCTGGGGCGTGAGCGCACCCTCGACCGGCTCCGAGCGGCGCGGGGGAAGCTCTGATCCCGTGACCTCCACGCTCCGGCCGGCCGAGGGGAAGCCCGCCGGGAACCGCCGCACAGGGGGTTCGCGCCGTCGGCGGCGGTACCTGTGGCGGGGCCTGTTGTTGGTGGGCACACTGCTCGTTGGATACGTGGCGGTCACCTTCGCCCAGGTGTGGTTGGCGAGCCGCCGCGACGGCGACCGGTCCGCCGAGGCCATCGTGGTCTTGGGCGCGGCGCAGTACGACTGCCGGCCGTCGCCGGTCCTCCAGGAGCGGCTGGACCATGCGTTCGAGCTGTACGAGAGGGGCATGGCGGGGACGATCGTGGTCACGGGAGGGCGGCAGGAGGGCGACCGCTGCACCGAGGCCACTGCCAGCGCCGAGTACCTGCTGGAGGCGGGCGTTCCCGACGCCGACCTGCTGCGCGAGGTGCAGGGCACCAACTCGTGGGAATCGCTGGCGGCCGCGGCCCGCATCCTGCGCGACGAAGGGATGACCCACGTCGTGTTGGTGACCGACGGCTACCACGCGCTGCGCGTCCAGGCGATCGCCGACGAGCTGGGCCTCGACGCGTCGGTGTCACCCTCCGGCAACGGCGGTTCGGTGCGGGACTACGTCGAGGAGACCGCGGCCGTGGCCGTGGGCCGCATCATCGGCTTCCGCCGTCTCGTCAATCTCGATGCGCAGGTCGAGGACTGAGGTGCGGCTCGCGGCGCCCGCCGGGTAGGGTGACGCTCCGCCTTCGGGGGTGGTGTAATCGGTAACACAGCAGGTTCTGGCCCTGTCATTGGGGGTTCGAGTCCTCCCCCCCGAGCCACGGGAGACGAGGTGCGTGGCGGCATCATCCCGTCTGATCAGCCTGACGCGATTCGGCGCCTACCCAACGCGACCGTGCGGATCACGGGAACTGCTGAACGTGTAGGTACCGAGATGCGAAACGTGACCGGCTCAGCGGAACGGCAGGACCCGGTTGACCCAGTCGACGGTCTCGTCGAGCCATCCGATGAGACCGAGTGTCGATGAGAGCGCCCGCGGCGGACGGCTGAGGAGGCTGTCCGAGGCGAGCACGCGCGCGAAGTCCACCCCGACGGACTCCGGCGCGCGGACGGCCCCGTCTTGTGTGAAGAACGGGACGCCGGCGTGGTCGTTCATGATCCTGATCAGCTCACGGGCGATGATGCCGTAGCCGATCGTGGTCGGATGGACACCGTCGAGCGAGAAGAGGCCACCGTCTGTGCGGCCGTCAGGGCCTGACCGGAAGAACCCGGTGTTCGGGATCGGCGTCAGCGCCTTCAGCTCCGGTGGCAGCTCGTACGGCTTCCACCAGGCAGGCCGGGCCGCCGGGTCCTCCACGTACCGCCGGGTTGCCAGGCTGTCGAGCAGCCCGCCCAGGTCGAACAGGTACCAGTCGCGGCCCTCTCTGCGCGCGGCCCTCACGGACCCGATGATCGTCGCGTTGTAAGCGTCGATCGCCGAGTCG
The DNA here is from genome assembly GCA_963813485.1 of uncultured bacterium. GTDB lineage: Bacteria > Actinomycetota > Acidimicrobiia > Acidimicrobiales > VFJN01 > DASQUK01. Next base: position 4,233 of record CAWEZE010000028.1, on the reverse strand, counting down.
ATCTGGCGGGCATCCGACTCGGTCAGATGCTGATCGCGGTCGACGTCGAAGTCGGCATCGTTGATCCACGGCCGGATGTAGTACGGAAAGAAGCGAGAACCCCGGTACACCTTTCCGCGCCAGCCGCGCGCGATCGGGGCGATCGTCACCTGGGGCACGGTTGCGACGACGACATGCCGGGCCTTGATCGACTTCACCGCCTTCACCAGCAGCGCCCATTCGTCGGCGAAGTGCGGTGGCTGCCACACGTTGTACGCACCCTTGCTGTCGAGGCGCCTGCGCGGGCTCTGGGTGAGGTAATCGCCGGCCGTCCACCGTGCGTCGAGGCGGATCACCGCGCCCAAGGCATTGTTCGCCCCCAGCATCACCACCAGCGTCTCGATGCCCGGGCCGGCTCCGCCACCTTCCAGTCCCTCGTCGCCCATCACGCGCGCCGCGTCGAGCACCGTGCGGGCCCTGCGATCGGCGCCTCGGCAGCTCTCGAGGACGACCTGCCAAGCCCGGTCGTTGTGTCTGTCGACCACTTGGGCGAAGGGGTCGTCCCGGGCTTTCTCGTCGAGCCGCTTCGCGATGCGATCGGCGTCGAGCAACAGGACGTCGAGGACGTCGGCACCGTAGACCGCGAGGTTGTGGTACGGCGCGGTCGTCGTCGAGACGTTCCGGCCGTCGCCCCGCTCCCAGTAGTCCTCGATGTTGTCCATGTAGGACTGCACCCAGCGCAACGCGCGGATGGCTTCATACCAGTCAAGCCGTTCCCCGACGACCTCCTCGAGGCCGCGGATCGCACGCTCGAGGTCGAAGGGGAGGCCACCGGGACCGGTCGGCGGCTCGTACACCGGGTATCGGAAGCCCGCGCCCGGTCGCAGGCCGAGCTCGAACGCAACCATGCTCGGCCACGAAAGATCCGTCCGGAAGATTGCTGCGCTCATGAACCCCTGGGTGATCGAGTCGCCGATCGTGACCAAGCGGTTGGCCGGGCGGCCCGTTCGATCGACCTCGACCTTCACTCCGAGCGTCGGATCCTCCACCGGGGGTCGAGGCACCCGGGCCGGTCTCACCCGAGGACGCGCTCCGCCGCCATCGTCGCCAAGCATTCTCGGCTCCCTCCCGTCCTGCGGCCCAAGAGGCTAGGTGATGGCCCTGGCGGTTTCAGCGGCATGGCCGGTGCTCGGTACCAGTCGTGGGAGGCTGGCCATGTGGGAGGCGCCTGGTCACGGATGGCCCGGTCGCTGCGGCCGGGCGGCGCCGCACCTCGCGTCGCGGGCTACCCGGTGTCGCAGAACCGCGCCTCGTCGCTTCACCTGTTCTGGGAGCTGCCCGCCGGCACCGACGCCGTGACGGCCGCTTCGGTCGAGCTGGTGGTCGAAGCCGCGCCGGTCGTGCCCGACCTGTACTTCTGGGCGCTCCAAGTCTCCTTTGTCGACGGCGCCGGCCAGCGCCATGGCGGTGGCCATCTCGGGCTGCAATGGCACCAGTCGCACCCGGGCTCACGGGCGGTGAATTGGGGCGGCTACGGGCGCAACGGGGAGACCCTCGATGGCTCGGCATCGCCCCTGCCCAGCGCCACCGGCAACCCCAACACGCGCGACCTGTGGTGGGAGCCCGGCGAGCCCCACACGCTCAAGATCGGGCCTGCCGCCGAGGGCGGCTGGTCGGGAACCGTAGACGGCGTGCGGGTTCGCAGGCTGGCGGCCGGCGGTGATCGGCTCAGCGCGCTGATGGTGTGGTCGGAGGTGTTTGCCCGTTGCGACGCACCCCCCGTGGCGGCCCGCTGGTCGGGTTTCCGGGCCATCACCACGCAGGGACGGGTTGTGACGCCGGTAGCGGTACAGGTGAACTACCAAAGCCGAGTGGCCGGTGGCTGTGACAACTCGACCGCGCTGGTCCACGGCGACGCCGTCCGCCAGATCACCGGTACCGAGCGATTGGTGCCCCAGGGAACCCGCCTGCCGCTAGGCATGCGTGCACAATGACATCGGATCGGCCGGCAGCCTCGGTGGCCATCCGCCAGTGCCGGAACACCGCAGGACAAGATCGTCAGGGAACGTCGGGCCATGGCAACGCCATGCTCGCCGGGAAGGAGAGGTATTCATGGCTCAGCAGAGCGGCGATGACGGCACGAGAACCGAGGAGGCACAACAGCGTGCGCGACTCGGGGGCGGGGCGATCGCATCGCTCTCCGGCGTGGCGGTGCTGGCCATCTTCATGGCCCAGAACACCGAAGACGTAACCGTCAAGTTCCTGGCTTGGGAGTTCACCTGGCCGGTCTGGTTGCTCACCCTCGTCTCCGCGCTCGTCGGGGCGCTCGTGTGGTTGGGGTTGGGCGTGCTGCGACGTCACCGAAGGCGCAAGGAGCGCCGCGAGGACCGACGCGACTGACCGTTCCTCTGGTCGCGATGAGTCTCGCCGCCGGCGTCCGTCCTACCGGGAGACGAGTCGCATCAAGGAGCGTGTCAGCACCACGTGAAGGGAGACCCCGTGTCCCGAATGACGTTCATCAACCTGCCCGTGAAGGATCTGGCGAAGGCGACGGAGTTCTTCACCCGAATCGGGTTCTCGTTCGACGAACAGTTCACCGACGACAGCGCCACCCGCATGATCATCAGCGACGATGCCTCCGTCATGCTGGCGGTCGAGCCGTTCTTCAAGGGCTTCATCGCGCCGCAGGACATCAGTGACACGTCCACGAGCAGAGAGGTGATCGTGGGCCTGTCGGCGGACAGTCGCGAGGAGGTCGACGACCTCGTCGACAAGGCCCTCGCGGCCGGTGCGCAAGCGCTGGGCGGACCGCAGGACGACGGGTTCATGTACATGCGCGGTTTCCGTGACCTCGACGGTCACCAGTGGTCGTTCATCTACATGGACATGGCCGCCGTTCAGGGGTAGGTCAGCGCACCGGTCCCGCAGATCGTGCTCACGAGCGGCGCAGTCAAGCGTCCACGCCGCGCTCGCACGGCTATCCCGGATCGGGGGCGTCCAGCTCGGCGGCGAGCGTCTTGGGTGCCACGAGCCGGTAGGCATCCTCGACGATGCCGCCCACCTCGTCCCAGTCCAGGTCGCGGTCGAGCCGGACGCCGAGCCATCCCCGGTGCCCGACGTAGGCCGGTACGAAGAACCTGTCGGGCTCTTCGGTGACGAGGGCACCCTGGACGCCGGGCGGGGCGGGACACCAAATGGCCAGGCGGCCGTCGCCGTGGTGATTGTCGACATACGTTGCGAGCGTCTTCTTGCCGCGCACGAACCAAGTGGGCGAGCCGTGGCTGAGACGTTCCGTCACCTCGGGCAGCGCGAGACACACCTTGCGGAGCCGGGCCAGGATGTCGTCGGACACGGTCGGGAGTCTGCCAGCCTCCACCGCGTGATCGCCCGCAACCGGCGATCGGGGCTGGCACGATGGGCGGGTGAAGACAGACTGGAACCCTGTCCTGCGGGGGGAGTTCGCCAAGCCCTACTGGATCGACCTTCAGCAGTTCGTCGCCGCCGAGCGGGGGCGGGGCACGGTCTACCCGCCACCCGACGAGGTCTTCGCTGCCCTGCACCTGACGCCGTACACCGACGTCAAGGCCGTGATCCTGGGTCAGGACCCGTACCACGGCCCCCGGCAGGCTCACGGCCTGTGCTTCTCGGTGCGCCGGGGGATACCGCCGCCCCCGTCGCTCCAGAACATCTTCAAGGAGCTCGAGGCCGACCTGGGCATCCCGCCGCCGACCCACGGGTGCCTCGACCACTGGGCGCGCCAAGGTGTGTTGCTGCTCAACGCGTCGCTGACGGTCCGCCAGGGCCGGGCGGCATCGCACCAGGGCAAGGGCTGGGAGGTCTTCACCGACGAGGTGCTGCGAGCGGTCAACGACAAGCCGGAGCGTGTTGTCTTCATCCTCTGGGGCGCATCGGCTCGTCGGAAGCGAACGCTGATCGACACCACCCGCCACGTCGTCATCGAGTCGGCGCACCCGTCGCCGCTGTCGGCCGCCAACGGCTTCTTCGGGAGCAGGCCGTTCTCGCGGGCCAACGCCGCCCTGGTCGAGGCCGGCCGAGACCCCATCGACTGGCGTATCCCCGACCGCGATCCCGGCGAACGGGTCGGCCCGGGCCCGGCCTGACAGTCCGGCTAGGCGTTTGGGAGCTCGCTCCCCGCGGTATCCTGTCTCGTTCCCTACACGCCCCCATCGTCTAGCGGCCTAGGACACCACCCTCTCAAGGTGGAGACACGGGTTCGAACCCCGTTGGGGGTGC
>CAWEZE010000027.1:0-64615 GCA_963813485.1 uncultured bacterium | reverse complement strand
TTGCCGCGGATCGGCTTCGACCCGGCACCTCGAGCGGCATGGGCTGACAGGGCGGCCGGCAACGCGACGCTGCGGACCAAAGCGCGCCTAATCGACCGACAGCGCAGCGTCGATGAGGGCTTGCTGCTCCTGCACGTGGATCGTGTGGGAGCCGGTGGCCGGGCTGCCGGACTCGTGGCGGCTCACGCGAATGATCTCGTGGTTGTCACCCAGCCGCTCCGCCAGGCGGTCCTGGGCGAAGGCCCACGCGCCCATGTTGGACGGCTCCTCCTGGAGCCAGACGATCTGGCGGGCGTTCGGATACCTCGACACCACCTCGTCGAGCCGGTCGTAGGGCCAGGGGTAGAGCTGCTCCACGCGCACCACCGCCACCGGGGCCCCACGCGTGGTCCGCTCGGCCATGGCCTCGTGGGCGATCTTGCCCGAGCACAGCACCACCCGCCGCACGGTACCGGCGTCGGCGTCTGACACGAACGGGTCGTCGAGCACCTCTTCGAAGCTGCCCCGCGTCAGCTCGTCGATCTTGGACCGCGCCGGTCGTGCCCGCAGCAGCGACTTCGGCGTGAAGATCACCAACGGCTTGCGCACGTCCCGCCGCGCCTGACGCCGCAGCAGGTGGAAGTACTGGCCGGCGGTCGAGGCGTTGGCGACCTGGATGTTGTCCTCGGCCGCCAGGGTGAGGAACCGCTCGAGGCGGGCCGACGAGTGCTCGGCGCCCTGGCCCTCGTAGCCGTGCGGCAGCAGGAGAACCAGGCCGGAGACCTGGTCCCACTTGTCCTCGGCCGCCACCAGGTACTGGTCGAGGATCGGGCCGGCACCGTTGACGAAGTCGCCGAACTGCGCCTCCCAGCACACCAGCGCCTCCTTGTTGGCCACCGAGTAGCCGTACTCGAACCCCAGCGCCGCATACTCCGACAGGAGCGAGTCGTAGATCCAGAACTTGCCTTGCGCAGGCGCGATGTGCGCCAACGGCGCCCACTCGTGGCCGTCGGTCTGGTCGACCAGCACGGCGTGGCGCTGGCTGAAGGTGCCGCGCCGCGAGTCCTGCCCGGCCATGCGGATGTCGGTGCCCTCGAGCAGCAGCGACCCGAACGCGAGCGCCTCGGCGGTGGCCCAGTCGACCTCACCCTGGTCCCGCACCATCTTGTCCCGCGTCTCGAACTGCTTGGCCAGCTTGGGGTGGACGTGGAAATCGTCCGGCCAGTGGCTCATCCGTTCGTAGATGCGATCGAGAACCGCACGATCCACGCCGGTCTCGATGTGCGGCAGCACGCCGACCGGAGGCGGGGGCTCGGCGGCCAGCAGATTGGCGGGAGGGGCCGATTGGCGGGTCTCGTCCAGCGCCTGCTGGAGCCGCTGCCGGAAGTCGTCCAGCGCCTGCTCCGCTTCCTCCAGGGACATCTGGCCCCGCTTGACGAGCGACTCGGTGTAGAGCTTCCGCACCGAGCGCCGCTGGTCGATCTTGGCGTACATCAGCGGCTGCGTGTAGCTGGGATCGTCGCCCTCGTTGTGCCCGTGGCGCCGGTAGCAGACGAGGTCGATCACCACGTCCTTGTGGAAGCGTTGCCGGTAGGCGTAGGCGAGGCGCGCCACGCGCACGCAGGCCTCGGGATCGTCGCCGTTCACGTGGAAGATCGGTGCCTGCACGATCTTGCCGACGTCGCTGGCGTAGAACCCCGACCGGGCCGCCTCGGGCGTGGTCGTGAACCCGATCTGGTTGTTCACGATGATGTGGATCGTGCCGCCCACGCGGTAGCCCTTGATGTCGCTCATGTTGATGGTCTCGGCCACCACGCCCTGTCCGGCGAAGGCGGCATCGCCGTGCATGAGGATGGGCAGGACCGAGAAACCCTCGGGGTCGTTGATCTGGTCCTGCCGGGCCCGCACCATGCCCTCGACCACCGGGTCGACGGCCTCGAGGTGGCTGGGGTTGGCGGCCACCTCGACCGGGATCTCCTTGCCGGCGCGGCTCTGGAACTTGCCGGCCTGGCCGAGGTGGTACTTGACATCTCCCGAGCCCTGGACGGCCGTGGGGTCGGGGATGCCCTCGAAGTCCTTGAAGATCTGCTCGTAGGACTTGCCGACGATGTTGGCGAGCACGTTGAGCCGGCCGCGGTGCGACATGCCCATGACCGCCCCGTCGAGCCCGTCGTCGGCCGCCTGTTCGAGGATGGCGTCCAGCACGGGGATGAGGCTCTCGCCGCCCTCGAGGCTGAAGCGCTTCTGGCCCACCCACTTGGTGCCGAGGAACTTCTCGAACGCCTCGGCGGCGTTGAGCCGGCCGAGGATGTGGCGCTGGTCCTCCGTGTCGAAGTCGACCGCGGTGGCCGATTCGACGTGCTCCTGGATCCAGTGCTGCTCGTCGAGGTCCTGGATGTGCATGTACTCGACGCCCGACGTCCGGCAGTAGGCGTCGCGCAGCACCCGCAGGATCTCGCTGAGCGCCAGCTTGTCCTGCCCTGCCAGCCCACCGGTCAGGAACTCGCGGTCGAGGTCCCAGATCGTGAGCCCGTAGGTGGCGGGGTCGAGCTCGGGGGCCATCCGGGGCTCTTTCCACCGCAGCGGGTCGAGGTCGGCGATGAGGTGTCCGCGCACCCGGTACACGCGGATCAGCGTCGCCACCGCCATCTGCTTCTCGAGCATCGTCTGCTCGCGGTCGATGGGATTGACGTCGCGCCGCCACTTCACCGCCTCGTAGGGCACGCCGAGGCTCTGGAAGAGATCGTCGTAGAAGCCGTCGGCCCCCAGCAGCAGCTCCTCGATGCGCTTGAGGAACAGGCCCGACTCGGCGCCCTGGATGATCCGGTGGTCATAGGTGGACGTGACCGTGACGACCTTGGAGGCACCGAGCTCGGCCAACAGGACGGGATCGGCGCCCCGCCACTCGGCGGGGTAGTCGATGGCGCCGACGCCCACGATCACCCCCTGATTGGGCATGAGCCGCGGCACCGACTGCACGGTGCCGATCGTCCCCGGGTTCGTGAGGGTGACGTTGACCCCGGCGAAGTCGTCGGGGCTGAGCTTGTTGGACCGGACCTTGCGGATCACCTCCTCGTACGAACCCAAGAAGCCACGGAAGTCCAGCGTGTCGGCTTCGGGGATGACCGGTACCAGCAGCGTCCGGCTGCCGTCGGACTTCTCGACGTCGACTGCGAGCCCCAGGTTCACGTGCTCGTGGCGGACGACCCGCGGCTTGCCGTCGGCGTCGGTCGTGTACGTCGAGCGCATCACCGGCATGGTGTCGGCGATCGCCCGCACGACCGCATAGCCGATGATGTGCGTGAAGCTGACCTTCCCGCCGCGGGTGCGGCCGAGGTAGCCGTTGGCGATCCGGCGGTTGACCTCGAGCAGCTTTGCCGGCACGTCACGGAAGCCGGTGGCGGTGGGCACGTCGAGGCTCGCCGTCATGTTCTGGACGATGCGGGCGGCGGCACCGCGTAGCGGCTCGCCGGGCGCCTCCTCGGCGGTGGGGGCGGGGGTCGCCGCAGGGGGACTCGGCGCCTTGGGCAGCGGCTGGGCCCCATTGGCGGTCGTGGGTGCGGTCGCGGGTGCGGCCGCCGGCGCGGCCGCGGTCGGCGACGTGGTCGGCGTGGGTGGGCTGGTGACGACGTTGGCCCCCGAGGCCTGCTGATCGACGTCACGCTTGTAGTCGGCGAAGAAGTCTCGCCAGCTCTCGCTCACCGAGGCGGGATCGTCGAGGTACTGCTCGTACATCTCGTCGACCAGCCAGGCGTTGGGCCCGAGTGTGGTGGTCGAGTTGGTCGCTTGCGGTACGTCACCCACGGTCATCGATGGTACCGGCGAGCCCGCAATCTCGACTCCGGTCATCCAGGTATCCACCCGGCGACGAACAGGCACGTGTAAACCCGGGTTCAACTCCCCGTGCAGGAGGTCAGCATGCGCCCGAGCATCGCAGTCGACCGCCCTCCCCTGACCCCCCAAACGCTCCGTCCCCTGCTGGGCATCGACGTGATCGTCCGCACGCCCGCCACGCTCTGGCGCGGCCGGCTGCTGTCCTGCGTGAAGGACAGCGCCTGGTTCGTCGTCGACGACGACGACGTGGTGGTGCACCTGGACCAGATCCAGTCCATCCGGACGGCCTGAGCCCGATTCGGGCCTGATCGGCCGAGCCGGTACCGTCGGCGCGCACCATGAGCGCGCAGTTCATCTTCACGATGCGCAGGGTGAGTCGCTTCCACCCTCCCGACAAGGAGGTGCTCAAGGACATCACCCTGGCCTTCTACCCGGGAGCCAAGATCGGCGTGCTCGGGCCGAATGGAGCCGGGAAGTCGTCGCTGCTGCGGATCATGGCCGGCGTCGACGACGGGTATACCGGCGAGGCCCGGCTCACGCCCGGGTTCTCGGTGGGGATGCTGGAGCAGGAGCCGCAGCTCGACGCCACCAAGGACGTGCAGGCCAACGTGATGGACGGCGTCGGGCAGGTGGCGGCGCTGCTCGCCGAGTACGACGAGGTCATGGCCGGCTGGGCCGACCCCGACGCCGACTACGAGAAGCTCGGCGCCCGGCAGGCCGACCTCGAGGCCAGGATCGATGCCGCCGGTGCCTGGGACCTCCAGCGCACCGTCGAGGTCGCCATGGACGCCCTGCGGCTACCGGCCGGGGACGCCGACGTGACCACGCTCTCCGGGGGCGAGCGACGCCGTGTGGCGCTCTGCCGGCTCCTGCTGTCCCGCCCCGACCTGCTCCTGCTCGACGAGCCCACCAACCATCTCGACGCCGAGTCGGTCGCGTGGCTGGAGCGCTTCCTCCGGGACTACCACGGCACCGTCGTCGCCATCACGCACGACCGCTACTTCCTCGACAACGTGGCGGGTTGGATCCTGGAGCTGGACCGGGGCCGCGGCTACCCGTTCGAGGGCAACTACACCGGCTGGCTGGAGCAGAAGCGGGCGCGCCTCGAGCAGGAAGAAAAGGCCGACAGTGCCCGCAAGCGAACCCTGGAGCGCGAGCTCGAGTGGGTCAGGATGGCGCCCAAGGCCCGCCAGGCCAAGGGCAAGGCCCGGCTCGCCGCCTACGAGAAGTTGCAGGCCGAGGCCGAGCGTGTCGATCGAGGGCCCGACACGCTGCAGATCCATATCCCGCCGGGTCCCCACCTCGGTGACCAGGTCATCGAGGTCGACGGCCTATCCAAGGGCTATAGCGACCGGCTGCTGATCGACGCCCTGTCGTTCTCGCTACCACCGGCCGGCATCGTCGGGATCATCGGGCCCAACGGCGCAGGCAAGACCACGTTGTTCCGCATGCTCACCGGTGCCGAGGGCCCCGACCGCGGCACGATCACGATCGGGTCGTCGGTCGAGCTCGCCTACGTGGACCAGTCCCGCGACACCCTCGGCGCCGAGAACACCGTGTACGAGGAGATCACCGGCGGCCACGACCTGCTGAAGGTCGGCGGTCGCGAGGTCAACGGTCGGGCCTACGTGGCGTCCTTCAACTTCCGGGGCTCCGACCAGCAGAAGCCGGTGGGCGTGCTCTCGGGCGGCGAACGCAACCGGGTGCACCTCGCAAAGGTGCTGCGCCGGGGCGGCAACGTCCTGCTGCTCGACGAGCCAACCAACGACCTCGATGTGGACACCCTCCGGGCGCTGGAGGACGCGCTCGACGCGTTCCCCGGGTGCGCGGTGGTCATCAGCCACGATCGCTGGTTCCTCGACCGCATCGCCACGCACATCCTGGCGTTCGAGGGCGACAGCCAGGTGCGCTGGTTCGAGGGCAACTTCAGCGAGTACGAGGCCTGGCGCCGCAAGCAACTGGGCGCCGAGGCGGATCAACCCCACCGCATCAAGTACAAGCCGCTGGTGCGATAAAGCCCCGCTGGGTGACGCTCCCCGACCGACGTCACATTCGTCCAAGACGGCGGCCGCCGCGCCGTCATACCGTCGGCGCCATGGCACAAGAAACCAGCGTCATCATCCAGCCGGTCCTGCACTACCGCGACCCCGAGAAGGCGCTCGGGTTCCTCACCGATGCGTTCGGCTTCCGTGAGCAGGCGGTACACAAGGGACCCGACGGTGAGATCGCCTATGTCGAGCTCGAGTTCGGCGGCTGCTACTTCGGATTCGGTGTGACTGCGTCCTCCAACGACAGCCCCTTCGATCTGGGGCCCACGGCCGTCTACGTCGGTCTCGACGACCCCGACGCCCACCACGACCGGGCTGTGGCCGCCGGTGCCGAGATCGTCATGGGGCTCACCGACCAGGAATACGGCTCACGCGACTACGCGGCCCGGGATCCGGAGGGGAACGTCTGGTGCTTCGGCACCTACCGTCCCGGACCATCCTGAGCGTCAGCGCCCGTCCAACTCGTCCAGGACCAATGCCGCCTGGGCCGGAGGATCGCCGTCTGCGGGCGTGAGCCGGAGGTCGGGGTGCTCGGGGACCTCGTAGGGATCGTCGACCCCGGTGAAGCCGACGATCTCGCCCGCCCGGGCCTTGGCGTAGAGGCCCTTGGGGTCGCGGGACTCGCACAGCGCCAGCGGTGTGTCGACGAACACCTCGACGAACCGGAGCCCGACCGCCTCGTGGATGGCCCGGGCCCGGTCGCGGTCGGCCCGATAGGGGCTGATGACCGGCACGAGCGCCACCACCCCGGCGTCGGCGAACAGCCGCGCCACCTCGCCCACCCGCCGGATGTTCTCGGTGCGATCGGCGGCGGAGAACCCGAGGTCGGCATTCAACCCGTGCCGCAGGTTGTCGCCGTCGAGCAGGTACGCGGGCCGACCGGCGGCCACCAGCGAGCGCTCGACCTCCGCCGCCACGGTCGATTTGCCCGAGCCCGACAGGCCGGTGAACCAAACCGTCGTGCCCGCCGACGGTCGGTCGGTCCGGGCCACCGATCCGGCGTGCCAGACGACGTCCGGCGTCACGCGACCCCGGTGGGACCGATGATGATGCCGGCGCCCACCGTGTTGTTGCTCGCCTCGTCGACGAGGATGAAGCTGCCCGTGGCGCGGTTGCGGCGGTACTCGTCGAAGAACAGCGGCACCGTCGTGCGCAGGCTCACCCGCCCGATCTCGTTGAGCGCCAGCGTGCCCGCCTGTTCGTCGCGGTGCAGCGTGTTGATGTCGAGGCGGTACTGCAGGTCCTTCACCAGCGCCCGGCCCCAGCGCGTGGTGTGCTTGATGGCGAGCTTGGCGCCGGCGCGCAGGTCGCCGTCCTGGGTCAGCCAGCACAGCATGGCCTCGAGGTCCTGGCCCACGTGGGGGCGGTTGCGGACACGGCAGATCATGTCGCCACGGGACACGTCGACGTCGTCGGCCAGCCGGACCGTCACCGCCATGGGGGCGAACGCCTCCGCCACCGCGCCGTCGGCGCTGTCGATGGCGGCGATCGTCGTCGTGAGGCCCGAGGGCAGTACCACCACCTCGTCGCCCGGCTTCAGCACCCCGCCGGCAACCGTGCCGGCGTAGCCCCGATAGTCGTGCAGGTCGTGGTTGACCTGGTCCTGCGGGCGCACCACGTACTGCACGGGGAAGCGGGCGTCGATCAGGTTGCGGTCGCTGGCGATGTGGGTCTCTTCGAGGTGGTGCAGCAGCGACGTCCCCTCGTACCAGTCCATGTTCGCCGAGCGCTCCACGACGTTGTCGCCGTGCAGTGCCGAGATGGGGATGAACGACAGGTCGTGCACGTCGAGTCGCATGGCGAAGCTTCGGAACTCGGCCTTGATCTCCTCGAAGCGCTCTTGCGACCAGCCGACCAGGTCCATCTTGTTGACGCACACCACCAGGTGGGGGATCCCCAGCAACGTGGCCAGGAAGGCGTGGCGGCGCGACTGCTCGAGCACGCCCCTGCGGGCGTCGATGAGCACCAGCGCCAGGTCGGCCGTGGACGCGCCGGTGACCATGTTGCGCGTGTACTGGATGTGCCCAGGGGTGTCGGCGATGATGAACTTCCGCTTGGGCGTGGCGAAGTAGCGGTAGGCGACGTCGATGGTGATGCCCTGCTCCCGCTCGGCCCGCAGGCCGTCGGTGAGCAGCGCCAGGTCCGTGTAGGCGTCGCCGCGGGCGAGGCTGGTGCGTTCGACCGCCTCGAGCTGGTCCTCGAAGATCGCCTTGGAGTCGTAGAGCAGCCGGCCGATGAGCGTCGACTTGCCGTCGTCCACCGACCCCGCGGTGGCGAACCGCAACAGCTCCATGTCAGTGGGCCCCCACTAGAAGTAGCCCTCGCGCTTGCGGTCCTCCATGCCGGCCTCGCTGATGCGATCGTCGGCCCGGGTGGCACCCCGCTCGGTGATGCGCGTGACCGCGGTCTCCTCGATGATCGCCTCCAGAGTGGCGGCCGCCGATTCGATGGCGCCGGTGCAGGTGGCATCGCCGACGGTGCGGAACCGCACCGTGCGCTCCTCGACCTCCTCGCCGTCGAGCAGCGTGACCCACGGCGACTCCGCGAGCCACATGCCGTCGCGCTGGAACACGCGGCGGGCGTGGGCGAAGTAGATCGACGGCAGCTCCACGTCCTCGGCGGCGACGTACTGCCAGATGTCGAGCTCGGTCCAGTTCGACAGCGGGAACACACGGATGTGCTCGCCCTTGCGGTGCCGCCCGTTGTAGAGGTTCCAGAGCTCCGGCCGCTGGTTCTTCGGATCCCATTGGCCGAAGTCATCGCGGAAGCTGAAGACCCGCTCCTTGGCCCGGGCCTTCTCCTCGTCGCGCCGGGCACCGCCGAACACGGCGTCGAAGCCGTGCGACTCGATGGCCTCCAGCAGCGGGACGGTCTGGATGCGGTTGCGGCTGGCCCGGGGACCGGTCTCCTCGGCCACCTTGCCGGCGTCGATGGCGTCCTGGACGCTGGCCACGACCAGGCGAGCGCCGAGCTCGGCCACTCGCCGGTCGCGGAACTCGATCACCTCGGGAAAGTTGTGGCCGGTGTCCACGTGCATCACCGGGAACGGCAGCCGGGCCGGTGCGAACGCCTTGACCGCCAGGTGCAACATCACCGCGGAGTCCTTGCCCCCCGAGAACAGCATCACCGGACGCTCGAACTCGGCCGCCACCTCACGGATGATGTGAATCGCCTCCGCCTCCAGCGCCTGGAGGTGCGTCAACTCGTAGTCGGGCTGCGTCGGGGCGCTCGTGGACATAACTGCGTCAGGCTAAATGCGACCTGTTTGGTAAGCAATTTCGTCGGATCTGGTATCCAGGAGACAGCATGCCCGTCATCGGCACCGACGATCACGTGATTGCCGCCCGGCTCGCCGCCGAGGCCGGCGACATGCTGGTCGACCTGCGTGCCCGCCTCACCGGTGACGGCGTGGACGGCAAGGCGCTCGGGGCCGAGGGCGATCGGGCCGCTCACGAGCTCCTGGTGCGCCGCCTGGGAGAGCTGCGTCCAGACGACGCCGTCCTGTCCGAGGAGGGGCTCCACGACTCGGCCCGGCTCGCTGCCGAGCGGGTGTGGATCGTCGATCCCCTGGACGGGACCCGTGAGTTCAGCGAGGTTCCCCGGACCGACTGGGCCGTGCACGTGGCGCTGGTCGCCGGCGGTGACCCGGTAGCGGGCGCCGTCGCCCTGCCCGCCCGGGGCCTGACCCTGACCACCGCCACGCCTCCTCCTCCGCCCGGCGTGTGGACGGGGCCGGTCCGGGTGGTGGTGAGCCGCAGTCGCCCCCCGGCGGAGGCGACGCTGATCGCCGAGGCGCTCGGTGGCGAGCTGGTCACGCTCGGTTCAGCAGGCGCCAAGGCCATGGCGGTGGTCCTGGGCGAGGCCGAGGTCTACGCCCACAGTGGGGGCCAGCACGAGTGGGACTCGGCGGCCCCGGTGGCCGTGGCCCGCGCCGCGGGCCTGCACGCGTCGCGCCTGGACGGGACGCCGCTGGTGTACAACCGGCCGGACCCGTACCTCCCCGACCTGCTGATCTGCCGGCCCGAGCTGGCCGAACGAGTGATCATGGCGGCGGGCCGCTGAGGGACAGGGGACGCGAGGGTCAGATCTGGTCCCAGACCATCTCCGCGCCGTCGCCGTCCCTCAGGAGCTCGATCGGGTCGTGCTTGTCGACGTGCCCGATGAGGCCGCTGTAGATGCCGTAGCCGCAGAGGCGCTGGAGGCGCTCGTCGAAGCGCCGGGCGATATCGCGGGGGATGCCGAGCTGTTGGTTCTCCTGCTGGCGTATGTAGCCGGCGCAGTAGTTGCACGCCAGCCCGACGCGCCGTCGGTCCGTGGCGTTGGCGCCGCCGCCGTGCCAAAGGCTCCCGTTCCACACCAGCACGCTCCCCCGCGCCATCTCGGCCGGGATCGAGTCGTATTCCCGGCCGAAGTCGGGTGATGGCCCGAGGTGCGTCCCCGGCACGAGTCGCGTGGCGCCATTTGCCTCGGTGAAGTCGGTCAGCGCCCACATCGAGTTGCACACGACTGGCGGGTGGGGCTTGGGAATCGGGATGAGCTGGTCGTCGGAGTGGATCGGCTGCGGGGTCTCGTCGGGGCCGATCGCGATCGACGACAACGACGACAGCAGGCAACCGGGGTCGAGCACACGTTCCACGAGTGGGAGCACGTTGGCGTGGACGGGCACCCGCGCGAACACGTCGCCGTGCACCAACAGGTTGTAGATGCGCACTGTGCGGGTCCCCTCGAACGCGTTCTCGGCGGGCGCGACCATCAGGTCGCGCTCCAGCCGGTCGAGCGCCTCCGTCAGCTCGTCGACCAGGTCCGGCTCGATGGCGTCCTCGACCACGGTCCAGCCCTGCTCGGCGATGCGGTCGGCGTGGCTCGCGAGTTCCTCGGGCGTCAGCGTCCGCATGCGCGGAACTCTAGGTTGCTCGCGGTGTCGGACAATGCGCCACGCTGTTGCTGCTCCGCGGCGGGCCGCTCGCGCCACGCTCGCTCATGACGCCCTTCGAGGAGGCGGTGGTGGCCGTGCTCACCTCGCTCGGTCCCGGTGACGTCGTGACCTACGGCGAGGTCGCCGCCGAGGCCGGCTACCCGGGACGGGCCCGCGCCGTCGGACGCATCCTGGCCACCAGCGACCTGGACCTGCCGTGGTGGCGGGTGGTGACCTCCACCGGCCGGCTGGTCCCCGGGCACGAGGTCGAGCACGCCAGGAGGCTCCGGGCCGAGGGCGTCCCCGTCACGGACGGCCACGTGCGGCCCTGAGGTGCCATTCCCGTGGGCGCCGGTCAGACTCACCCTGTGCCTCACCGGGTGGCCCCGACCGACCTCGACGCCGGCAGCTTCAGCGACACCCCGCCGTGGACACTCGACGACCCCGCCGCCCTGGCCTGGCGGCGGGGCCTCGGCGACCTGCGGGCTCGGGTGGTGGCCGAGGTACCCAGACTCACCCGCCCGAGGCGATGGCCGCCCGGGCGCCGCGTAATCACCGTCACCCGCCGGCTGGGCGCCGCCTTGGCGCTGTGGGCGTTGCGGGAGAGGCGATCGGGCGCGCCGGAGATCCGCCGGGCCGGGATCTCCCGCCGCCTGCGCGTGGCCGCGGAGCGCCTCGGGCCCACGTACATCAAGCTGGGGCAGATCATCTCGTCGGGCGAGGGCATCTTCCCTGCCGAGCTGGTGGACGAGTTCAAGCTGTGCCGCGACCGGGTGCCGGCCGAGCCGTTCCGTATCGTGCGCCAGGTCATCGAGGAGGACCTGGGCCGGCCGCTGGACGAGACGTTTCGTTGGATCGACCGCAGCCCGCTTGCGGCCGCCTCCATCGCCCAGGTCCACGCCGCGACCCTGCGGACCGGCGAGAAGGTGGTGGTCAAGGTCCAGCGGCCCACGGTCGCCCGGCTCGTGCGCGACGACCTGCGGGTCATGGCCTGGCTGGCGCCCAAGCTGGTGGGCCGCATTCCGGTCACGGCGCTGGCGAACCCGCCGGCACTGGTGGAGCTGTTCGCGCAGACGATTGCCGAGGAGCTCGACTTCCGGCTCGAGGCCGAGAACATGGTGGACCTGGCCCGCACCTTCGCCGAGCTGGGTCAGCGGGGTTACGTCGTGCCGAGGCCCCACCCGGAGCTGGTCACCCGCCGGGTGCTGGTCATGGAGCGTCTCGACGGCTTCCGCTTCGACGACGTGGTCGGCATGCGCGGCGCTGGGGTCGACACCGAGGCGGTGATCCGAACCGGCATGATCGCCACGCTCGAGGGGGCGATCCTCAAGGGGATCTTCCACGGCGACCTCCACGGGGGGAACCTGTTCGTCCAGCCGGACGGACGCACGGCGCTGCTCGACTTCGGCATCACCGGCCGGCTCGACGAGGTCCGGCGCCAGGCGTTCCTGCGGCTGCTCATGGGCGGCGCCGGCAACGACGTCCTGGCGCAGCTGGCCGCCCTGCGCGACCTGGGAGCGTTGCCGCCCGACGCCGACCTGGAACGGGTGGTGCGCGAGCTCCACCTCGACCAACCGCCGGTCGACCCCACGACCATGTCGGGTGAGCAGCTGGTGGCGGAGATCCAGCAGGTGATGAAGGCGCTGCTGGGCATCGGCGCCCGCTTTCCCAAGGAGCTGATGCTGTTCGTCAAGAACCTCGTGTTCCTCGACGGAGCCATCGCCCGCCTGGCGCCCGACCTCGACATCTTCGCCGAGATCGCGAGCATCTCGATCTACTTCGCCACCCACCACGGCGACCGCATCGCCGCGGACGTCGGCATCGACCCCCGCGCCATCGAGCTCGACATGACCGGCGTCAAGGCCAGCTTCGGCATCGCCGGCGACAACGAAGGTCTGACGCACCGCCAGCTGCAACGGCGTCGCGAGACCATCCGGCGGAACCTCGCGCAACGGCGGACCAGGCACTAGTCCACCAGTCGACGTCTAGCCTCGCCGGCGATGCGCCTGCTCGTGGCCCGCTGCTCCGTCGACTACGCGGGCCGGCTCGAGGCCCACCTGCCCCAGGCCCCCAGGCTCATCATGGTCAAGGCCGACGGCTGCGTGGCGGTTCACGCCGACGGCGGTGCCTACAAGCCGCTCAACTGGATGAACGCACCCAACACGGTCACCGAGTCGATCGACGGCGAGGGCCAGGTGGTCTGGACGGTCCGCTCCCCCAAGGGCGAGACGCTCACGATCACGCTCCACGAGGTCGTGTCCGATACGAACCACGACCTGGGTGTCGACCCCGGGCTGTGGAAGGACGGCGTCGAGTCCCACCTGCAGGAGCTGCTAGCCGCCAACTGCGGTGCCATCGCGCCCGGGCTACGCCTCGTCCGCCGGGAGTACCCGACCGACATCGGCCCGGTCGACCTGCTGTGCCGTGACGCCGACGGCAACGCCGTCGCCATCGAGATCAAGCGCCGCGGGGAGATCGACGGCGTCGAGCAGCTGGCCCGCTACCTCGAGTTCCTCGAGCGCGACCCCCTGCTGCGCCCGGTGCGCGGCGTGTTCGTCGCCCAGCAGATCAAGCCGCAGGCCCGGGTGCTGGCGGCCCAGCGTGAGATCGCGTGCGTCGAGGTCGACTACGACGTGCTGAGGGGCATCGAGCCCGACGCCCTGCGCCTGTTCTAGGCGGCGTCGAACCCGACGGAACCAGCGTCGAGGACAACCCGTCCGTCGGGCCCCATGGTCTGGAACAACGCCTTGCCCTCGCCCTCGCGCCACATCCGCACGGTCAGCGCCTCGCCCGGGAACACGGGGCTGGAGAAGCGGCCGCTCATGGATCGGAAGCGCGCGGGGTCGCCGCCGCACAGGGTGTGCAGCAATGCCCGGCCGGTGAACCCGTAGGTGCACAGCCCGTGGAGGATCGGCCGCGGAAAGCCGGCCATCGCCGCGAACTTGGGGTCGGAGTGCAGCGGGTTGCGATCGCCCGACAGCCTGTATGTCAGCGCCTGGTCGATGCGCGTCGGATACGTGACCTCGTGGTCGGGCGCCTGGTCGGGCACGGCGAAGGTCGACGACGGACCGCGGTCGCCGCCCCAGCCGCCCTCGCCCCGTATGAACAGGCCCGAGCGGTTGGTGAAGAGCGGTTCGCCGTCGCCCACCAGGGTCGACGTCGACTCGACGACCACCAGTGCCCCCGAGCCCTTGTCGTAGATGCCCACGATCTCGGTGATCGACTCGATCTCGCCAGCGACTGGGATCTCACGCGCCAGCGAGATCGACTGCTCGCCGTGGACCAGCATCGCCGGGTTGAAGTCGCCGAGGGCGCCGAAGGCCCCGCCGCCGACGCCGAGGACCACCGCCATGGTGGGGAGCGCACGCTGGTCGACGGCCTGGCTGTTCTCGGTGGTGAAGGCCAGTTCCTGGGACGGGTCGTCGGCGCCGGCGCCCACCCCGACCGCGTAGAGCAGGCAGTCCTTCGAGGTCCAAGAGTGGCGGGCCGGCTCGGACCTCGTGCCGACGGCGTCGTGGTTGATGGGCATGCGGGCCTCCTCAGGTCTCGTCGTAGCCGAACATGTTGGCGTTGGGCCGGGCCTGGGCCACCAGGTCCGCGATGGCGTGGCCGAGGACCTCGGGGTCCGCATCGGGCTTCTCGATCGACGGGCCCCGGTGCCAGCCCTCGGACACGGAGATCAGCCTGCCGCTGACGTCGAACACCCTGCCGGTGACACCCGCGGACAGCGGGCTGGCCAGCCAGCACACGATCGGCGCGATGTGGTGAGGAGCCATCTCCTCTTTGCCCTCGTCGGGCAGCTGGCCCATGCCCAGGTCAGCGGTCATCCGCGTCAGGGCCGCCGGGGCGACGGCGTTGACGGTGACGCCATAGCGGGCCAGCTCCTTGGCGGTGATGATCGTGAACGCGGCGATCCCGGCCTTGGCCGCGCCGTAGTTGGTCTGACCGACGTTGCCGTAGATGCCTGACGGTGACGAGGTGTTGATGATCCTGGCGTCGACCTCGTCGCCGGCCTTGGAACGTTCGCGCCAGTGGTTGGCGGCGAAGTGCGACGGACCGAACGTGCCCTTGAGGTGAACCCTGATGACGGCGTCCCACTCGGCCTCGCTCATGTTGACGAGCATGCGGTCGCGCAGAATGCCGGCGTTGTTGATGAGGACGTCGAGGCGCCCGAACGCCTCTATGGCCGAGCCGATGAGCTTCTCGGCGCCGGCGAAGTCGCTGACGTCGTCGGTATTGGCGACCGCTTGACCACCCTGCGTAGTGATCTCGTCGACCACCTCGTGGGCGGGGCCGGCGTCGCTGCCGGTTCCGTCGATCGCGCCACCGAGGTCGTTGACGACCACCCTGGCCCCCTGCGCTGCGAGCAGCAGCGCGTGCTCGCGCCCGATGCCCCGGCCCGCCCCGGTCACGATCGCGACTCGATCGTCACAGATGCCCATCGACCACGTCCCCTTTCGGCTTTGCCGCCTGATTCTCAACCGCTGGGAACGTAGCAGCGCGACACTGGACGGCGTGACTGACGTACGCCAGTGCCCCTACTGCGAGCTGCGGTTCGGGTCGCGCAACGAGCTCGAGGATCACGTCGCATCCGACCATCCGCGCGAGCTCGACGACGACACCGACCCGCCCACCGCTCGCCCATGACGATCCTGTAACAGATCCCCGTTTCGCGCGGGGTGTGGTCAAGGGACGGTTAGAACCACGCCGCCCGACGTGGCAGGGTGGTGTCCTGTGGACGGGAATGAGGCCGCGCCCGCGCCTCGCCGGGCGGGTGCTGGGGCGCCCAGAGACGAACTCCAGGCACCGGGGCGCGCCGACGCGCCCGCGGAGGCGCCGCCGTCCCCGGAGCCGACCAGCGGCGACGAGCCCGGCAACGCCGAGCCCTCCAACGCCGAGCCCTCCAACGCCGAGCCCGCCCAGCGCACCAGCGACGAGCCCACCAGCGCCGAGCCCGCCCAACCCACCAGCGACGAGCCCTCCAGCGCCGAGCCCGCCCAACCCACCAGCGACGAGCCCTCGAACGCCGAGCCCTCCAACCCACCAGCGACGAGCCCTCGAACGGCGAACCAACGGCCGACGGACCGCCCCCGGGCGACCCGACCACCGGCAGTCCGTCCCCGAGCGACTCGACCACCGAGGCGCCGCCGATTTTCGACCTGCCGGCCCACGGAGCCGACAGCGGGGCCGACGACAAGGCCTCCGGCAACGGAGACGCCACCGAGCGCCCCGGCGGCAATGGCGACCGGACCTTGGTCCTCGGCGGAGCCGCCGCCGCGGAGGGCCGGACCACCGGCCCGAACCCCCGGATCGCCGGCCCCCTGCCTGCCGAGTCACGGCACGCGTCCGGCGGCAACGGCCGCGCCGGCGTCGACGAAGAGCCATCCACTGGCAGCCACTTCCGCCAATCGCCATCGACCGACGGTCGCGACGGTGGGCCACCGCGTTGGGCGCTGGCGCTCGCGGCGCTGCCGGTGTTCGCGCTGGTGCTCCTGCTCGGCGCCTGGGCGATCGACGCGGCCGCCCTGTCCGGGCAGGTGCGACGCAACGTCGAGGTGGCCGGCCGACCCGTCGGTGGCCTGGGCGAGGCATCGCTCCCCGAGGTGATGAGCAGCATCGCCGAGGAGGTGGCGGCCCGACCGGTGCGGATCACCAGCGGCGACCAGATCTACGAGACCACCGCTGGGGAGATCGGGCTGGCCCTCGACGAACAGGCGACATCCGAGGCCGCGCTCGACGTCGGTCGTGGCGATCCCCTGTTCATGCAGCCGTTCTCCTGGCTCCGGTCGTTCTTCACGCCCCGCGACGTCGAGGTCCAGTACACCGTCAGCGGTCCGACCGCGACCGCGAAGATGGTGGAGTTGCAGGGCGCCGACCTCACCGTCCCACGCGACCCCACCATCACGCTGGGCCAGCAGGGTTGGGCCGCGGTGCCGGGCGTCCCTGGCCACGGGCTCGACACCGAAACGCTGATCGACGAACTGCCCGAGGCGGCCGCCGAGTCACGGACCGGTGCGATCGAGGTCGAGATCGGCTCGGCCCCGGTCGCCCCCAACTTCACCGACGAGCAAGCTCAGGAGCTGGCCGACCGGGCCAACCAGATGACCGCCAACGGCCTGCAACTCACGGCGGCGGGTACGACCACGACCGTGCCGGCCGGGCCGCTGCGCACGTGGATCGGGCCCACCGCCGAGGGCGGCAAGCTCGGGTTGGCCATCAACAAGGCGGCGGTCGACAAAGCGCTGCCGGATGTCTTCGCCGACATCGTCGCCCCCCCGGAGAACGCCCGGATCGTCCTCGGCGCCAACGGCCCAACGGTCGTTCCGTCCCAGCAGGGCGTTGCCTGCTGCGGCACCGACAGTGCCGAGCGAGTCTGGAAGGCGCTGAGCGACGGCCAGCCGGGCGCCGAGCTCGAGGCGACTGTGACCGAACCCACCCTCACCACCGAGGCTGCCCAGGGCCTTGGTGTGAAACAGCCGGTCTGCGGCAACAACGCCTGGCGGAACGGGGCGCCCACAACGGCCGGTCCCGGGTTCACCACCTACTACAACCCCGGTGAGCCGCGGGTCACCAACATCCACCGCATCGCCGACATCGTCGACGGCACCCTGGTGATGCCGGGCAAGACGTTCTCGATGAACGACGTCGTCGGGGAGCGCACCGTCGACAAGGGGTTCGTGGTGGCGGGCGCCATCCGGGACGGCAAGCACGTCGACGAGGTGGGGGGCGGCGTGTCCCAATTCGCCACCACCACCTTCAACGCCGCCTACTTCTGCGGCCTCGACATCACCACCTACCAGGCGCACTCCGAGTACTTCACCCGGTACCCGCGCGGCCGTGAGGCCACCATGGGGTACCCCGCACCGAACCTGTCGTTCGTAAACGACACGCCCTACGGCATCCTCGTCGACACCTCGTACACGGACACCAGCGTCACCGTGACCATGTGGTCGAGCCCGTACGCCCGCGGCGAACAGGTGGGGATCGCCGAGTCGGCGTCCGGCAGCTGCCGCGTGGTCACCACCACGCGCCGGATCAGCTACCCCGACAAGGATCCCGTCACCGACACCTTCACTGCCACGTACCGCCCCGGACCGGATCAGCCCTGCTGACCACGTAGCGTTGGCGGGTGCTCGCCGCCGACGTCATCGTGATCGGAGGAGGGCCCGCGGGGTCGGCGGCGGCGATCGGCCTGGCGCGCGCCGGGCGGGACGTGACGCTGGTCGACCGGGCACGATTCCCCCGCGACAAGGTCTGCGGCGACGGGATCACGACCGGTGCGCTACGCCTCCTGGAGGACCTGGGACTCGAGCCCGGTCGGGTCGCCTCGTGGCAACGCGTGGACGACGTGGTCGTGCGGGGGCCGGCGGGGCCCGAGGTGACCTTTCCGCTCCCCCGGGGCCGGGGCACGTACGCGGCGGTGGCCCGCCGGGCCGACCTCGACGCCGCGCTGCTCGACGAGGCCCGCGCCGCCGGCGTCAAGATCCTCGACGGACACGCCTGTGTGGGGGCGCGGGAGCACGACGAGCACGTCGCGATCCGGGTCGACGGTGTGGGCGAGCTGACCGCGGCCTACGGCGTGGCCGCCGACGGCATGTGGTCGCCCACCCGCAAGCACCTGGGCCTGGCCGCGCCCGGGTACCGGGGTGAATGGCACGCCTTTCGCCAGTACTTCGTGGGCGTCGGTCCGCGAGCCGCACGCGAGCTGTTCGTGTGGTTCGAGCCCGATCTCCTGCCCGGCTACGCGTGGTCGTTCCCACTGCCGGGGGGCCGGGCCAACGTCGGCTTCGGCATCGTCAGGGGCGGGCGGGTCGAGCGCGTCCAGGACATGGCCGCCATCTGGCGTGACCTGCTCGATCGGCCCCATATCCGTCGGGTGCTGGGCGACGGCGCCGAGCCCGAGGCACCACACCGGGCCTGGCCCATCCCGGCCCGGATCGACGAGGCGGTGCTCACCGGACGGCGCACGCTGTTCGTGGGTGACGCCGCCGCGGCCAGCGATCGGCTCACCGGTGAGGGCATCGGGCAGGCGCTGCTGAGCGGCATCCTGGCCGCCGAGGCCATCGCCGGCACCCACGGCATAGACGGCATCGACCGCGAGCCGCCGGGCGTGGTCACGGCGCGGTATCGCCGGGCCGTGCGCCGGGCGCTGGTGGCCGACCACCGCATGTCGACGCTGCTCATCCGGGCGATCCGCCACCGCCGGGGCGTGCGCGCGGGGCTGCGGCTGGCGGGCGTCACCGGTTGGACCCGGCGAAACTTCGCCCGCTGGCTGTTCGAGGACTATCCCCGCGCCGTCTTGGCCACGCCGCGCCGGTGGGATCGAGGCATGTTCAGCGGACCGGGCGCGTACCTCTGTTGTCGTGGTTCCCGCCTCCCTCGTGCCGCACCGCGCAAAAGCCGCTCTCGGGCGAGGACCTCCCCGACTGACCGGCGAGACGGGATCCGGGTCAGTCCGGTAGCCGCCGGCCATCAGATCTTTCGAACCGCGACACCGAACGTTCATCTCGGACTCACCGCACCGCCACCGTTTCCCCTTAGGGTGCCGCTGCAGTGCTCGGTGTCGGTGCTCCCCCTCCACCAGCACCTGCCCGAGCTTGCACGGTGGCTACCCGGCGGCGGTCGTAGCCACCACCATCCGGCGCACCCGCCACCCCCTGGGTGCGCCGGATGCGCGTTCCTGCCGGATCCGGCCGCACTTGACCCGGCGGTCAAGGTTTGACCAGCATCCTCGCATGCTCCGTACCCGGCTCACCGACGCCCTGCAGATCCAGCACCCGGTGATGCTCGCTGGCATGGGTGGGGTGTCCTATCACCGCCTGGTGGCCGCCGTGTCCGAGGCCGGCGGCTTCGGCTGCATGGGCGCGTCCACCATGGGCGACGAGGAGATGCGGGGCGAGATCGCTGCGGTGCGCGAAGCCACGTCCAGGCCCTTCGGGGTCGACCTGCTCACCGCCCTCCCGCAGGGCCTCGAGGGCAAGGTCGACGATGTCATCCGCGGCGGAGCCAGCGCCTTCGTGGCTGGCCTGGGCGTGCCGCGCGACGTCATCGATCAGTGCCACCGCCACGGCCTGCTCGTGGTCAACATGTGCGGCAAGGTCCGCCACGCGGTGGCCGCGGTCGAGGCCGGCTGCGACATCGTGGTGGCTCAGGGCACCGAGGCCGGTGGCCACACCGGCCGGGTCGCCACCATGGCGCTGGTCCCCCAGGTCGTCGACGCCGTCGGCGAGCGGGTTCCCGTGGTGGCGGCGGGCGGCATCGTCGACGGGCGGGGGCTGGCGGCGGCCCTGGCCCTGGGGGCCGACGGCGTGTGGATCGGCACCCGATTCATCGCCACGCCCGAGGCCCGTGGCGTGCGCGGCTACAAGGAGACGCTGCTGCGAAGCCACGAGGACGACACGGTGGTCACCAAGGCCTACACGGGCAAGACCTGCCGGGTGATCGCCAACAGCTACACGCACGAATACGAGGACGGCGGACGGGAGGTCCAACGGTTCCCGGCCCAGGTGCTGCAGTCGATCCGGGACGGCGCCAACCACCTCGGCGGCGACGAGACCACTCCCGACGTGGATCCCGACCGCGAGTTCTTCCCGGCCGGTCAGGGCGTCGGGTCGATCGACGCTTTGGTGCCCGCCGGCGACCTGGTCCACCAGATCGTCGACGAGGCCGCGGCGGTCCTGACGAAGATCCGCCCCTAGGGCTGTGCGCTAGCGCTGCAGCTTGGCGCGCAGGCCGCGGCGGTAGCGCAGGCGCACGATGCGGCGCAGCGAGCCGGTGACCCAGCCCGGCAGCGGGAACCATTGGAGCTCGCGGCGCAGGTCGAACCGGCTGGCCAGCACCGACTTGGTGTTGCAGAACGCCCGTAGCCCCTCGACGCCGTGGATGCGGCCTATGCCCGACTCCTTCACCCCGCCGAACGGCAGGCCGGCCACGGCGTAGCTCACCATGCAGTCGTTGATGCAGACGTTGCCGGCCTCGATGGCCCGGGCGATCTGCTCGGCCCGCTGGTCGTCGGCCGACCACACAGAGCTGTTGAGGCCGTAGCGGGAGTCGTTGGCCAGGCGCACGGCCTCCTCGTCGTCGCGCACCCGCATGATCGGCAGGACGGGGCCGAAGGTCTCGTCGCGCATGATCTCCATCGAATGGTCGACGTCCACCAGGACGGTCGGCTCGTACCACAGCCCCGCCCGGCCCGGGATCCGGCGACCGCCGGTCAGGACCTTGGCGCCCTTGGCCTCGGCGTCGGCAACGTGGCGCTCGACCGTGTCGACCTGGGGGCCAAAGCTCATCGACCCGATGTCGTGC
This sequence comes from uncultured bacterium, assembly GCA_963813485.1. Lineage (GTDB taxonomy): Bacteria > Actinomycetota > Acidimicrobiia > Acidimicrobiales > VFJN01 > DASQUK01. Next base: position 43,534 of record CAWEZE010000027.1, on the reverse strand, counting down.
CCGGGGCCGCGACCCTGTCGGACGGCCTTGGTCCGGTCCACCACGAGGTCGACGAAGCGGTCGTAGACGGTGTCTTCGACGTACACCCGCTCGACCGACATGCAGGTCTGACCGGAGTTCATGAACGCACCCCACACCGCCCCGGAGGCCGCGCGCTCGATGTCGGCGTCGTCGCACACGATCATCGGATCCTTGCCGCCGAGCTCGAGCAGCACCGGCGTGAGGGTCTCGGCGGCCGCCGCCATCACCAGCTTGCCGGTGCGCACCGAGCCGGTGAACGCGACCTTCTGCACGCCCGCGCGGACCAGGGCGTCGCCGGTGCGACCGCCCCCGGTCACGACCTGGACGATGTCCGGATGGGGGCCGATCTCGGCGAACAGCTTGCCGATCTCCAGGCCCACCAGTGGGGTGACCTCTGAGGGCTTGAGCACCACGGTGTTCCCGGCCAGCAGGGCCGATACCACCGGCGTCATGGCCAACGTGAGCGGATAGTTCCACGGCGAGATCACGCCCACGACGCCCATCGGCTCGTAGCTGCGCCAGGCCCGCTTGTGCGGCAGCAGCGATCCCACGGGGACCTTCTCCGAGCGGAGCGCCTTGGCCCCGTGCTTGCGGTAGTGCTCGATCAGCTCGCACGTGGCCAGCACCTCGGCACTGAGGGCCTCGGGCTCGAGCTTGCCGGTCTCGCCGCATATGACGTCGACGACCTGGTCGATCCGGTCGATCAGCAGATCTCGCACCGCCAGCACGTGGTCGATGCGCTGCTCGAAGCCCAGGGCGCTCCACCGGCCGAACGCCTCGCGGGCCCGGGCGACGGCGGCGGCCACCTCCGCCGGCCCGTGCTCGGGCAGGTGGGCCAGCACCTCGCCCGTGCGGGGGTCGAGGGTGTCGAAGCCGGGCTCTACGTCAGTCGCCAATCCACTCCTTCAGCCGGCCGACCAGCGCCGGGACGTCGGGCCCGATTGGCGTCACGTTGAGCACTGTGACGCCCGTGTCCTTGTACGCGGCGATCCGGTCCCGGACGTAGCCCTCGGGGCCGCAGATGGTGGCGGCCTCCAGGAGGCCGGGCGGGACGGCCGCGGCGGCCTCGTCCTTCTGCCCGTCGAGGTAGAGATCCTGGATCTTCTCGGCCTCGGCCTCGTAGCCGAACCGCCGGGCCAGGTCGTTGTAGAAGTTGTGGCCCCTGGCGCCCATGCCGCCGACGTAGAGCGCCAGCATGGGCCGGGCCAGGTCGCGCATGCCGGCGGCGTCGTCGCCCACGGCCAGCAGGCCCCCGGCCACGATCTCGAGTGGCCCCAGCTCGGGTGGCCGCTTCGCCGCACCCGCGGCGAGGTCCGGTCCCCACACCTCGCCGACCTTCTCCGGCAGGTAGAAGATCGGCAACCAGCCGTCGGCGATCTCGGCCGTCATCTGGACGTTGCGGGGACCGAGCGACGCGACGTAGATCGGCACGCGCTCCCGGACCGGCGTGGTGATCAGCTTGAGCGGCTTGCCCAGACCGGTGCCCCGGTCGGGCGGGAGCGGGAGCGTGTACGAGCGGCCGTCGTGGGTGAGCCGTTCCCGGGTCCAGACCTTCCGGCAGATCTCGATGATCTCCCGAGTGCGGCTCACCGGCTCGGTATAGGGGACGCCGTGCCAGCCCTCGATGACCTGCGGACCGGAGGCGCCCAGGCCCAGCACGCAGCGGCCGTCGGACAGGGCGTCGATCCCGGCGGCAGTCATGGCGAGCAGGGTCGGCGTGCGGGTGTAGATGGGCAGGATGGCGGCGCCGATCTCGAGGCGCTCGGTCACGGCCGCCAGGTAGCCCATGAGGCTCACCCCGTCGAAGCCGTAGGCCTCCGCCACCCACACCATGTCGAGCCCTGTTGCGTCGAGCTCCGCAGCCTGGGCGGCCGACTCCTTGAACCCGCCTGCGTAGCTGAGGGGCATGCTGAGCTTCATTCCCGGTCCCCTAGGCCGCGGCCAAGCGCTCGCGCGCCCGCCGCGAACGGTCGAGCAGGTGCGCCGGCACCGACACACCGTTCACGGTCTTGTCCTCGTCGGCGGGCGCAGCGCCCTCCTCGTCGGCCACCTCGGCCTCTTCACGGGCCGCCTCGGCGGCAATCGCTGCCTGCTCGCGCCGCTCCAGGGCCGAAGCGAAGTCGCGGGGCGGGCGAGCACCGCAGCGTCTAGCGAGCCGATGTCGACGCCGTTGTCGAACAGCACCCGATACCGGGTCCAGGCGAAGCCGTCGACCAGATAGACGCGTCCCTTGGTGCCGGCCGGTACGCGCGGCAGGTCGTCGATGTTCTTCACCCACTCGTTGCGTCTGAACCCGTCCAACGCGGCCTTCGCCATATGCCCATGATCCTGCCAAATCGGCGGGCGATCACCCGAATCTCCCGAAACGGCTTGGAATAGTTCGCCTGGCTAATTAGCTTGGTGAAGTGATGGCTCGTCCAACCACCCGCGACTACGAGATCACCGAGCTGGCCGGGCGTCTGCGACTGGCGTCGGCTCGGCTCCATCGTCGCCTGCGACAGGAGGCCGACGCCGGCCTCTCGCCGTCTCAGCAGTCGGCGCTGGGCACCATCGACCTCCAGGGCCCGATGACCCTCGGCGACCTGGCGACCGCCGAGCACGTGACGCCGCCCACGATCACCAAGGTGATCGCACGACTCGAGGAGGAAGGTCTGGTCGATCGGACCGTCGACCCGACAGACCGCCGCATCACCCGGGTATCGACAACGCGCGAAGGACGCCGACGGCTCGAGCACAGCCGGGCGCGGCGCAACGCCTTCCTCGCCGTCCGGCTCGAGGAGCTCGGGCCCGACGCCGTACGGCGCCTCCACGACGCCATCGACGCGCTCGAGGAGCTGGCCGGGGTCGGGACTCACACGTGAGCGAGCGCCTGAGGCTCGCAAGTCACGTCACGTTCCGTTCGTTCGCCAGCCGGAACTTCCGCCTGTTCTTCGGGGGCCAGCTCATCAGCCAGGCCGGAACGTGGATGCAGTCGGTGGCGATCACCTGGCTGGTCTTCGACCTCACCGGCAGCGGCGTCGCCCTGGGCCTGGTGACCGCGGCGGAGTTCCTGCCCATCCTGGTGCTCGGCGCCTGGGCGGGCGTGATCGCCGACCGCGTCGACCGCCACCGGCTGATGATCTGCACCCAGTCGGCGTTCCTGGCCCTGGCGACCACGCTGTCGGTGCTCACGCTGAGCGGCCGCATCACCGTGGGCGCGCTGTTCGGGCTGTCACTCGTCTTCGGGATCATCAACGCCTTCGACAACCCGTCGCGCCGGGCGCTGGTGGTCGAGCTGGTGCCCGAGACCGACGTCCCCAACGCCGTGGGGTTGAACAGTGCGCTGATGACCGGGTCGCGGGTGGTGGGTCCCACCCTGGCGGGCGTGCTCATCGCCGGGCCCGGCGCCGGCGTGTGCTTCGTGGTGAACGCCGTGACCTACGTGGCGGTGATCGTGGCGCTGCTGCGCATGAACCGGGCGCGGTTCCGGTCGTCACCCCGGGTCGCCAAGGCCAAGGGCCAGCTCCGGGAGGGGCTGCGTTACCTGTGGCGGACGCCGGAGCTGCGGCTTCCCATCATCCTCATGGCCGTGGTCGGCACGATGGCGTTCAACTACCCCGTGACCCTGCCGTTGCTGGCCGAGCGGACCTTCCACGGGACGGCGTCCACGTTCACCATGCTCTTCGCCACACTCAGCCTCGGCTCGGTCGTCGGGGCGCTGGTGGTGGCGCGACGTAGCTCGGTGGGCCTGGGCTTCCTGGTGCGGTCCGGTGCCGGACTGGCGCTCGCGACCGTGGCCCTCGCGGCCGCGCCGACCCTGCCGTTGGCGGTTCTGGCGACGCTGGCGGTGGGCTACTGCAACGTGTTGCTGATCTCGGGCGCCAACACCGTGGTTCAGCTGCGGGCGGCGCCGCCGATGCGCGGCCGGGTGCTGGCGCTGCTCACGGTGGTGTTCCTGGGATCGACCCCGATCGGGAGCCCCATCATCGGCGCGGTGGCCGAACTGACCGACGTCCGGGTCGCCCTCGTCCTGGGCGGTCTGGCAACCGGCCTCGCGTCCGCATGGACGGCACGCCAGATGCGCGCCCTGGGACGAGCCTCACAGCCGCAACCAGCATCGACCACCCACGTCGGCACCGGCGTCGAACCTGCCGCCGCCTGATCCCTCCGGTCAGTCGTGCGGGAGGCCCAGCGCCCGTTCGCCGATGATGTTGCGCTGGATCTCGCTGGTTCCGCCCCCCACGGTCAGGGCCGGAGCAAACAGGAATCCGTAGTGCCAGAGGTCGACCGGGACACCGAGCGGTCCGTGGTCGGTGAGCATCCCGGCCGCCCCCGCCAGGTCCTTGGCCAACCTGAAAAGGCGCTGGCCATGCTCGTCGGCCAGCACCTTGCGGACCGACGCCTCGGGTCCGGGTGGCTCGCCCCGAATCTGGGCGCTCACCGTCCGCAGGCGGATCAGGCGCAGCAGTTCGCCCTCGATGTGCAGGCGGACGATGCGGTCACGCAGCATCGGATCCGCAACCGGTCCACGGGACCGCACGATGGCGAGCAGGTCCTCCGCGGCCGGCCCCCGACCCCACAACCCACCGCCCGTCGACAAGGACACCCGCTCGTTGGCCAGCGTCACCTTCGCCAGCTCCCATCCCCGGCCCACCTCCCCGACCAGGCTGTCCGCCGGCAGGCGCACGTCGTCGAGGAAGACCTCGTTGAACATGTGGGCGCCCGTCATCTCGACGATGGGACGAATGGTCACGCCCGGCGCGTCCATGGCGCACACGAAGTACGAGATGCCGCGGTGCTTGGGCGCGTCGGGATCGGTCCGTGCGATGAGGATCCCGAAGCGGGCCTCGTGGGCGAGCGAGGTCCAGACCTTCTCGCCGGTGACGACCCACTCGTCGCCATCCCGCACCGCGCGGGTGGTGAGCGACGCCAGGTCCGAGCCGGCGCCGGGCTCGCTGAAGAGCTGGCACCAGATCTCCTCACCCGACAGCAGCGGCGGCAGGTAGCGCTCCATCTGCGCATCGGTGCCCGCGTGGAGCAGGGTCGGACCGGCCCAGCCGATGCCCACGGGGTTGGCGGGTCGGGCGACACCCGCCCGCCGCAACTCTTCGTCGATGACCAGCTGGTGGACCGGATCGGCATCCAGCCCGTAGGGCTTCGGCCAATGGGGCGCGACGAGCCCGGCCGCGGCCAGCTCGCGGCCCGACGGTGTCGGATGCTCGTCCAGCCACGCCCGCACCTCGACCCGGCGCGGGTCGTCGTCGGCCGGAAGTTCGAAGTCCACGTGACGACCCTACGTGGGGTGGGGCACCTCTGGACCAGCCGCTACCCTCCGACGAGCCGCCGATCCCCCCAGGAGCGCATCGATGTCAGGCTGGAACTTCGCGGATGTCTGGGAGGTCATCGCCCAGCAGCTCCCGGACGCTCCCTGCCAGATCCAGGGCGAGCGGCGAATCACCTGGGGCGAGTTCGACCGCCGGGCCAACGGCGTGGCGCAGACACTGCTCGACGCCGGCGTCGGCGAGCAGGACAAGGTGGCGCAATACCTCTACAACTGCCCCGAATACATCGAGTCGATGTTCGCGACATTCAAGGCCGGGCTGGTCCCGATCAACACGAACTACCGCTACCAGGACGACGAGCTCGTCTACCTGTGGGACAACGCCGACTGCGTGGCGATCGTGTTCCACGGCGCCTTCGCCGACACGATCGAGCGCATCCGCGAGCGGGTGCGCCGGGTGACGACGTGGCTGTGGGTCGACGACGGCAGCGGTCCCCGTCCCAGCTGGGCGATCGCCTACGAGGAGGCGGCCACGTCGCACCCGGAGGGAGCGGCCGGGCCGTGGGGACACGACGGCGACCACCTGGTCATGCTCTACACCGGCGGGACCACCGGGATGCCCAAGGGCGTCATGTGGCGGCAGGACGACCTCTTCCGCAACCTGGTGTCACAGGTGAACCCGGTCTACAAGGACTCCGAAGCCGACCCGGCGATCGTGCGTGATCAAGTCAAGGACGTGGGGCCCGTCGGCCTCCCGGCCTGCCCCCTCATGCACGGCACGGGCCTGTACACGCAGCTGATCTGCCTAGCGCTGGGCGGGAGCACGGTGACGCTCACGTCGCGCCGCTTCGACATCGAGGAGATGTTCGACACCATCGAGCGCGAGCGGGTCAACCAGATCGCCATCGTCGGAGACGCCTTCGGCAAGCCCATGCTCAAGGCCCTGGACGAGAACCCCCGACGATGGGACCTCGCCAGCCTGTTCCTGGTCGCCTCGTCGGGAGTGATGTTCAGCGAACCCGTCAAGCAGGGGCTGCTCAGGCACCACCCCAACATGCTGCTGGTCGACGCCTTCTCGTCGTCCGAAGCCATCGGCATGGGTCAATCGATCTCCTCGGGAACCACGGCCAGCGACACGGCGAAGTTCATGCTGGGCGAGGACACGATCGTGATCACGGACGACGGCCGCCGCGTGGAGCCGGGGTCGGGCGAGATCGGCCGCGTGGCAGTCGGCGGCCACCAGCCGGTCGGGTACTACAAGGATCCGGAGAAGACGGCAGCGACGTTCATCGAGTTCGAGGGTCGGCGGTACTCCTGTCCCGGCGACTACGCCCAGGTGGAGGCCGACGGCAGCCTGACGCTGCTGGGTCGGGGTTCCGTGGTCATCAACACCGCGGGCGAGAAGGTCTTCCCGGAGGAGGTCGAGGAAGCGCTCAAGACGTACCCCGGCATCCGCGATGCGGTGGCCGTCGGCATCCCCGACGATCGCTTCGGCGAAGCGGTCACCGCGCTGGTCGAGGTCGTCGACGGCGCCGACGTCCAGCCCGACGCCGTCATCGACCACGTCCGGTCCAAGCTGGCCGTCTACAAGGCGCCCAAGCGGGTTTTCGTCATCGACACCATCGGCCGGGCGCCCAATGGCAAGGTCGATTACAAGCGCCTGCGGGCGTACGCAATCGACAACTCAGCCGCCGGGTAGCCGGTCGGTGACCAGCGGATTGACCAATGTGACCTCCGCGGGGACGAGCGGTACGGTGCGGCCGTGTCCGAGTACGAGCCCACGCGGCGAGCTGCGCAAGCGGTTCCGCCAGGAGCTCGAAGACATAGACGCCAGGGTCATCCGCCTGTTCGCGCTCGTGACGGAGGGCGTGGCGGCGGCCTCCGAGTCCCTGCTCGCCAGCGACACCGAGATGGCCCGCCGGCTAGCAGGTCGCGACGCGCTGGTCGACCGCCTGGAGGCCGACCTGGAGCAGGTGGCCGAGCGTGAGCTGGTCATGCAGGCGCCGATGGCACGCGACATGCGCTACCTGGTGTCCGTGCTGCGAATCGTGCCCGAGCTGGAACGTAGTGGGGATCTCGCCGAGCACATCGCCCAGCGGGCCGCCACGGGGCTGGCCCTCCGCCTCACTCCCACCGTACGGGGACTGCTGGAGCAGCTGGGCACCACCTGTGTCGAGATGTGGCAGGGCGCAGCAGATGCGTGGGCCGAGCGCGACGCCGAGGCCGCCGAGCGCCTCGACACCGCCGACGACCGCATCGACAGCCTCCATGACCAGTTGGTCGAGGACCTGGGGAAGTCCGACATCGCGCTTCCCGACGCCCTGCAGGCGATCCTCGTGGCGCGGTTCTACGAGCGCCTCGGGGACCATGCCGTGCACATCGCCGAACGCATCCGCTACCTGGCCGTCGGGACCTGATGCGCTTTCGCCTGGTTCCGTCCGACGACGCCTTCCGTAGGGCAGCGATCAATTCGGGGCCCCGCGGAACACACCTCTACGCTCCTCCGCCATGGCTGATCTCGGATTCGATGGCAAGGTCGCGATAATCACGGGCGCCGGCGGGGGCTTGGGACGTTCCCACGCGCTCGAACTGGCCAGCCGTGGCGCCCTCGTCGTGGCCAACGACCTCGGTGGCTCGGTCGACGGCACCGGTAGCGGCACCACCGCCGCGCAGGCCGTGGTCGACGAGATCACGGCGGCGGGCGGCGACGCCGTGGCCAACTACGACTCGGTGGCCACCCCGGAGGGCGGCCGGGCAATCGTGCAGACGGCGCTGGACCGCTTCGGTCGCGTCGACATCGTGATCAACAACGCCGGCATCCTGCGGGACGCATCGTTCAAGAACATGGGTCCCGACAACGTCAATCCGGTCCTGGACGTCCACCTGCGGGGTGCATTCCACGTCACCCAGCCGGCCTGGGAGCACATGCGGGCGCAGAACTACGGCCGCATCGTCAACACCAGCTCTGGGGCCGGCGTGTTCGGCAACTTCGGCCAGACAAACTACGGCGCCGCCAAGATGGGTCTCGTCGGCCTCACCCGGGTGCTCGCCGTCGAGGGGGCCAAGAACAACATCAAGGTCAACGCCATCGCCCCGGTGGCCAAGACCCGGATGACCGAGGACCTGCTCGGCCCGATCGCAGACAAGCTGCTACCGGAGTCGATCACGCCGCTCGTGGTCTTCCTGGCCCACGAGGACTGCCCCGTGACCGGCGAGCTCTACACGCTGGGCGGCGGCCGGGTGGCACGGGTGTTTCTGGGGGTCACCAAGGGCATCGTCGACCCGAAGCTGACGGCCGAGACCGTGCGTGATCGCTTTGACGAGATCCGGGACGAGGAGGGCTACGAGGTACCGGCGAGCATGAACGACGAACTGCGGATCGCCCTCAAATCCCTGAGTTGAAGGGTGGATCTCCCCGCTTAGCGATATATCGTCAACCCATCGACAATCGATCGATAGGAGTGACGATGAGAGATCGAACGTTCGGCCACCACTTCGGCCCCTGGATGGCCCCCTTCCCCGGGCACTTCGCGTTCGACTTCGACCCCCGAGGCCGTGGCGGCCGGTCGGGCGGTCGGGGTCGCGGGCGCCGGAACCGCGGCGACGTCCGGGCCGCGCTGCTGGCCCTGCTGAGCGAGCGCCCGATGCACGGCTACGAGATGATCCAGGAGCTCGACGAACGCACTGGTGGCATCTGGCGCCCCAGCCCCGGCTCCGTCTATCCGACGCTGCAGCTGCTGGAGGACGAGGGCCTGATCACCAGCGAGCAGAGCGAGGGCCGCAAGCGGTTCACGCTCACCGATGCTGGCCGCGAGGAAGCGGCGAAGGCGACGGAGACCCCACCCTGGGCTCAGTACGCCGACGACGGCACGCTGTCGACGGTGTCCGAGTTCCGCAAGGCGTCGTTCGGAGTCATGAACGCGGTCGGCCAGGTCGGGTTCTCGGGATCCGACGAGCAGCGCGCCCGAGCCCTCGAGGTGCTCGCCGAGACCCGCCGCAAGCTCTACGCCATCCTCGCCGAGGACGACGCGGAGTAGCCGCCTGCCAACGGCGCACGGTCGACGTGGACGTGCCATTCATCCGTCGGGTGCGTCGGCCTTTAGGACCTGAGCGGATAGGCAGGTCCTCTTGGCTCATGGCTGTCAGTGTTCCCGGGGAGCCGAGCCGTGGAGCTGGCCGTCGACCACCAAATTCCCACGCGTAGGCTGCACGAACCGCCCTATCCGCTCGGCTCCTCAACGGGCTCGGCGAGCCTGCTGGCCCGGAGTCGGGCGCGCCACCCTTCGAGCCATGCCTTGCGTCTTTCGATATCGGCGCCGGGTGGGGGCCGTTGGGGAGTGGCAGGCGGAGGGTCACCGTCATCGTGATCCCAGCGCCAGCGGTTGTGGTGACCACAGCGGAGTTGTCCGTTGTCGACGTTCGTGGGGCCGCCTCGGACCAGGGTTGGACGTGGTCGCCCTGCCAGCGCTCGACGGGCATGTCGCAACCACCGTGGGTGCAGCCCCGGTCGAGAACCTCGAGAGCCCGGCGCACGGCACCGGTGAACCGGCGGGCCCGGCCCACGTCGATGACCCGCGACGGTCCGTCGAACACCACCCGTTCGATCAACGCGTCGTGCAACAGCGTCGCGACGGTGCCCGGCCCAAGCACAGTCCCGTCGGCGAGCTCACAGATCCGGTCCCGAAACGTTTCGTAGCCCACTAGCACGCTGACCAGCGGCCGGGGCCGCTTGCCGTCGGCCGGTGCGGTGATCGCTCGACGAGCCATCTCCACCAAGGCATCGTGGCGGCGCTGGGCGGGCGAGCGGGTCAGATGGCAGGCAGTAGCAGCGTCACCGTGCTCGGCGCGCGCCGCCGCCCAGGGTGTGTTCTCTCAAGTAGCTGTCAGATGGGCAGTGCCCCGGCGAGGCGCACACCTCCCGGGGCCGGACACGGAGGTAGACGCTCCATGCCGGACCCCAAGGTACGCGACATGCTCCTAGCGAAAATCGACGACCTGACCGGCCAGCTGACCAAGCTGGTCGACAGGTGCGGACCGTGACCGAGCAGCTTCACCCGGAACGGGCCCGGTCCTGCCGCAACGCCATCACCATGTGATCAGTGATGGTCGACGAGATCCGCCTGCGGGCCCATGCCCGCCCGCTGGACGAACCGGAACCGTGACCGGCGACCAACGACACGACGAAGCACCCGGCGAGATCTGACAGTGGCCGACATCAGCCCGACCAGATACTGAGGGCCTCACCCGTCTCTGACGCGACGACTCCGTCGACGGTGAGTTGTTCTCGCTCCTGAAACGCGCTGACGGCATCGGCGGTCTCCTGGCCATACACGCCGTCCACGGTGACGGGTAGGCCCACGGCGGCAAGGCGCTCTTGGAGAATGACGACGTCTGGCCCTGAGTCGCCGAAGCTCAACGGACTGGAGATGGTCTCGGTGGTGGACGCGGCCTCCGCGGTTTCGGTGGCGGACGCGGCCTCCGCGGTCTCGGTGGCCGGCGCGGATGTGTCATCGTCTCCGAAGATCCAGAAGAGGAAGATGAGCACGGCGAGGACACCAACCACCCGCCAGGCCCAATCGCGGCGTCTGAAGTAGCGGTTGGTTGCCCTGCGTGACCCTCCGGCGGCGCCCGCCGCCGCGTGGTCCGCGACGCGTCGTGTGTGCGCACTCGGAACTCCGAACACGTAGACCACGATCGCGATGCCGATGAGCACGATTACCCAGTTCATTCCTGACCCCCTTCGTCGGGTGCCCAGAAGGCGATCGTATTGACCTCAACGCAGGCCATCCGCTGTCGGTGGTGGCACCGAAGTAGCGGCGGCGGCAGATGGCCGCCGGGAAAGGCGCCTGAGATGTCTGGACGACGGGCCATACGGTCCAGCCGCAGACGGTTCCGTCAGAAGGTGGACATTCGCGCGCGGACCGGAGATACTCACGCCCTCAATGGTCACGACCGTCGCCGTCGGTGTCGATGGGTCCGCCACAGCCGCTGAGGCCGTGAAGATGGCGGCCGAGGTCGCGCGGCGGTTCGAGGCGGAGCTGGTCCTGCTCTCCGCCTACAAGCACCCGGACGACAAGGGCCCGGGCCACGGCGGTGACCCCGAGCTGGAATGGGCGACGAGCTCCTCGTCACGGCAGCGCGAGGTGGTCGCGCGGACGGAGGCGCGGCTCCGGCAGGAGGGCGTTCGCTGCCGGGCGCTCGCCGAGGAGGGCAACCCCGCCGACGTGCTCGTCCGCCTTGCGAAGCAGTGCGGCGCCGACATCCTCGTCGTGGGCAACAAGGGCATGCAGCGCCGCGTGCTCGGCAGCGTCCCGAATGCAGTGACGCACAAGGCGGACTGCTCGGTCCTCGTCGTCAAGACGACGTAGCCCGGCGGTCAAACGATTGTTGCCTCGACTGCGCCGATGTCGGACTGATCACTCAAACCAGCGGCTCCACGCCAAACGACGCGATGTCCGCCTGGGTCAGGTCGCGAGGAGGCGATCCCGCCGACTGGGCTGCGGGTGGCGAGCGTCTGGAGCACGCCTATCACCCCCGGACGGCGGTCGCCGAGCCGCAGGGGTACTCGGAGATCGCGGTACGGGTGATCAGCCCGGTGTCTGGCGTGTCGATGGCGCGTGTGTGAAGTAGACGACTCGAAGCGCACCTAACTGCCGCTCTCGCGCCACGTTGTTCGGTGCTGACGATCCGACGGGCGGCGGCCGCCCGGAGCGGGCACTATGCGCTCGTAGTTCAGACTGCAGGTCGCTCAGCCGGAGTGGCCTTTAGCCCGCGCAGGTGCCACCGAGGTCGCCGAACGCGGACCTGAGTTCTCAGGTCGGCGAAACGGGAGGCACGGGAGCATCTGGCTGCTCCTCGGGTGGGGCTGGGGCGCCGATGCTGGGTCTGGGCGCGCCAGCGCGGATGCGTCGTAGGCGCGCCCAGTCGCTCTTGGCAGATGCGGCGACGGGCGACCACACCCGGTTGGCCACTTCACGCATTCGTCCACCGGAGCGGTCGCTGTCGGTCGGTGCGCCATCGCGGTCGCGGGGAGGCGGCAAATAGTTCAGGTAACTGTCGTGACGCATCTTTCGACGCCAGATCTCAGCGACCGTGATCCCAATCACCGCCCCGATGCCCATCACCACCGCATACAGCTTCAGCTTGTCCATAGGAACTGTCCCGGTGATCCCGTCACGGCGATGGCCGTGGCACTCCTCGGCGATCGGCAGCGTATGCGCGGGTTAGGCCCGACGCCCACACCTCATCGGTCGGCACCCCGATCTGCCGTGTAGGGGCAACGATCCGTCGCCGCGGAGTGTCCGTCACTACGGCGTTGTCGCGGTACCGTCCGTGGCCGGCGCCTTCATCGTCGCGGACCTCAGCATCAGTGATCGTGCCGTTGTTCCGTTGCTCTACCAGCCGGGTTACGTCGGTCCACCGGGCCCGGTTTCCGTCGAATCGGCGATGCCGCGGTCATAGCGTTCGAACTCGGTTCGGGTGAGCTGCGCCCGCGCCGCCGCATCTTCGGCCGTCCCCACGGCCGGCCCCATCCATAGGCCCCGCACGATGATGTACACGATCGATCCGAGCAGCGGGACAAGGATAAGCGCCACCAACCAGCCCGCCTTGGCCCATCCCGACAGCTCGGGGTTGCGGAACAGGTCTCTCACGACGACGATGAAGACCCAGACCAACGCGGCCAGTATGAAAAGAAAGAACGTCGTCCAGATCAGCTGGCCCAACCCGATGTCGGCAAGGACCATCGTGTCCCCCTCGTTCGTGTCTCTGGAATCGCACTTGACACGTTCATCGTCGCGAAGGCTCCACCCGGTTGGGGTGAGTTCGTGGCCCGAACACGGCAGGCGTCCACCACGTTCAGGGCCGACCCACGGTTGAGATGAGCGAGTCCGACACGCCCGGCCGTCGTGGGCGCCGACGCGTCCGTGGGGGATCCTTGCCACGCCAGATCTGCTTCGTTCCGCGGCAATCGACAACCAGCTCCAAGCGTCGATCTCTCGCAAGGGCGGCGGAGCTTGTTCCGTCGGGTATGGGACGCGCTCCGTCGACGTCTCTGGGGGCACCCGCAGCCCGGATCGTGACTGCTACAGCGGCGCGACGACGCCCGCCGCCTGGAGCAGATCAGGCACGGTGAACTCGTCGCCCGTGCCGTAGGTCGGCGTCCAGTCGGGATCCTGGCGCAGGTAGGAGAACCGGGCGCCGCCGATCAGCCCGACGAGGACCTCTGCCACAATGCGGCCACCCACGGGCCCGAGGTGCTTCCCGTCGGCCACCACGTGCGCCTCGCGCAGGACGTAGAACCACAGTGGCGTCCGGTTCTGGAGCTCGAACGGCGCCAGGTCGACAAGATCGGCGTCGGCGAGCGCAGGGACCTCCATCGCGTTGGCCACTCGTTGTCCGGACGGTACCTGCAGGGTGAGGCTGCGGAGCAGGTTGCGAGTGGCTAGCGAGGTGGGTTCGCCGACGGCCTGCCCCATCAGGGCGAACAGGACGGTCGACAGCCTTGTATCGATGATCTTGTTGCGCCGCACCCGTCCGTCCCCGAAGTCGAAGAACGTCTGCCAGTCGATGAACCGGCGTGGCGCCCGCCGCCCGCCCCGGAGGTCATCCGGGTCCGGCCCGGCGGGCAGCGTCGGATCGAAGAGGAGCCCAAAGAACTGCTGCGCGGGGTCCGTGGCGCTGGTGCCGAAGTTGGCCCGGTAACTCGGCCGGACCTGTGAATGGCCGAAGCGGTAGGCGGCGACCGCGAACTCGACCGGGATGAACGGGTCGTTGCGCCAGCGGTAGTGCTTCGGGCCATTCTCCAGCACGTCGTTGGTCAACTCGTCGCCCACGGTGCGGGGGAGGAACTCGTGCAGCACGAGCCATTGGTAGTGCCACCGGACGACTCGTTGCGCTTCGGCGAAGATCTCTTGCGGTGTGACCCCAGGGCCGAGTTCCGCGCTGCACGTCGGCGACGACGCGGTTGTGGAAGCGGATCAGGGCAAGGTGGAACTGGGAGACGACGAGGTTCTCGTCGTTGCGGGGATCACCGATGAGTGCGACCCCCTGGCTGTTGCGCGGCTGGTCGAAGCGGTCGGTGCCGTCGATCGACACCACGCCGGATCCGGGGTTGGTCTCCACGAGCAGCGTTGTGGCGCCGCCGTCGACGGTCTGGTCGAACAGGTGCGGAGATGCGATCGGACCGCTGCCGTAGAGACTGTCGAGATCGAGAGCAGGGATGCGGAAGTTGCGCAGCGCCTCGGGGTCCTGGCGGCGGGCGAGGGTAGATGTCGGGTCGAACGTCATGTCGTGATCGAGGAACTGCCCGAAGAACGTGAAGCCCGCGGTGCTGTCGGGGTTGTCGGGGTTGTTCACGCTCTTGGCCGGATCGGTGATGAGCGTGATCGGGTCCGAGAGGTCGTCGGCGGCGTCCATCGGGCCGCCCGAAGCGCCGAGCTCGGTGAGGGCATCGCGCACGAGAGGTGTGTCGGAGGCGAACGGCGGAAGGCCGGGGAACAGCCGGCCGAAGCGGCCCTGGTCGTAGAAGGCCGAACAAGGTGTCACGTACTCGCCGGCGACTGCACCGTGTGGCATGCGAGGCTCCTGTTCTGGCGCCCAGGTAGCGACGCCCACGCCGGAGGATACGACGACCCCTTGTGCGTCGGCTGTTAGCTCAACATCGGCGAGCAGCACCTCGTCTGCTCTGAGGGCTACTTCTTCTTTGAGCTTCACAAACGGCTCGGTTCGGGCGAGCTGCCGCGTTCCTGCTCTCCCCGGCCGCGTCCTTCATAACGGGCGCGCTGATCCCGGTTGATGGCGGTGCTATCCCATCGATCTGAGCACGCAGTCGCCGGCAACGCCGCCAGGACCCTCGACTCGCTCAGGATCGCCGGGCCACACTCGCCGCGGCGGGGGTGCTCCTGGGTGAACATCACCGGATTCTGGCGTGAGGGCCAGGGGAAGGGGTCCAGGATGGGGGGTCCGTCGAAGTACCCGGAGGACTTCAGGCGAGAGGCGGTGGCGTTGGCGTTGTCGAGTGATGATTCGCGTGCGTCGGTGGCTCGTCGATTGGGTGTGAACGAGACGACGTTGCGTAACTGGGTCGCTGATCATCTGGCCGAAGAGGCCCGCCAGGCAGATCCGCTGGCAATGAGTCCCTCGGAGTTCGAGGAGTTGCGGCGGCTCCGCCGCGAGGTCGCCGAGCTGCGAACGGAGCGGGTTCTGCCAATGCCGAACGGGTCTGGGCGAGTTCGCGGCGACCCGCAAGGCATCCAAACCCACACCACACGACGAGAACCACTCGGCCGACCGCGCCGAGCAAAACAGAGAAAGGGGCGAGACGATGAGCGACCTTCAGGCCATCGCTGATCGCGTCGAGATCGAGGCGCTGCGCGGCGAATACACGGACGCAGCGATGATGCGCGACTACGAGCGCTTCGCGTCGCTGTTCACAGAGGACGGCGCGATGCGATGGCCCCACATCAACAAGGAATTCCTCGGCCGGGAGGAGATCCGCGCCGCGGTCGAGCAAGGCCAGGGTCTGTGGGACTACTTCGTGCAAACCACGCACCCCGGCACCATCCAGGTCGAGGGCGACACCGCGACCGGCCGTGCATACCTCGCAGAGTTCGGGCGCTTCCGCGAGGGCAGCTCACACCTGAACTACGCCGTGTATCACGACCGCTACGCGTGCACCCCCGACGGGTGGAAGTTCGCCGAGCGCCTCTACGAGATCAAGTACGTCGACACCACTCCACTGGCGGGCTCGGCGCCCCACGCCCCCGGGTGCAGGTAGCGCCGAACTGCCGATCTCGCGCCTAGGCGTTCAATCTCAATCACGGTAGAAGAAATCGTCCACCGATATGATCACCTAGCAGTTGCTTCAGCATGCGCTCATCCACCCCCAAAGCATCGATTGGCGGATGCAGCACGCGCTGCGTGCGGTGACTAAGCGTCAAAGGACCATGAGCAACTCGCGGAAGATCGAACTGGTCAACGATCTCGGCCACGACTGCGTCCGGCCTCTCGACTAGTTGCTCGAAATCGACCACCACAACGTCGACCCCGAGGCTCCCCAGATCCACCTCCGCGCGATCTAGCAAATGCGCTAAGCGGGGCAGCCAGAATTGGCCCAGATGCGACGCAATCTCGAATTCAGTGGCTTCTGGCGACCCGGAGCGCCCACCTGATGAGGGGAAGCTGGAGCGGCAACCGGGCGACGGCCACCAGCCGGAACCGGCCCACCGGCATGTCCGGAACGGCTTGATGCTCGGTCCCCGCGTCGAGCGCCATCTGCACGTTGGCGGGGAACACCGCGACCAGCAGCGCGGCGGTGAGCCCGCCGCCGACCCTCCCCGTGCGACGGCTCGACAACAGCCCGCCGCACACGATCTCAGCCGCCCCGCTCACCAGCACCACGCGCCGGCTGTCACCCACCCATCGAGGCACGATGCGCTCGTAGGCCTCCGGGGCGACGAAATGCGTGACGCCGGCGCCCACCATGACGGCGGCCAACGCCAGCCGTGACCTTCTGGCCCCAGGAGTCTCGGAGGGCCGAATGCAGGTATGCCCCTCTGTCGACACGGCCGGGCAGGTTACGTGCCGCCGGATGCCAGGACGGCCCGGACCAGTCGGGCGAGCACGGCGCGGGCGCGTGCAGGTTCGTCGTCCCACTCGGTGCGCAGCGTTTCCCAGGTTGCCCACGACGAGGCCGTCGCCAGCGCTTCGGCCACGTCGGCACGGACGGACGCCGGGACGCGGGCCAACTCCGGCGCGAACACCTGCTCCACCTCGGCGCGCAGGAAGGCGGACCCGGCGCGCATCGCCCGCCGGATCTCGGGGGCGAACGGACCGTGGACGCCAGCCGCCACCCGGAACGGCGTCATCGCCTCGAGCAGGTTGGACCGCTGCTCGATGAAGCGGGCGATCCGGTCGTCGAGCGGCAGCGTCGCATCGATGGGGACGACCAGCGCGGCCATGCGCTCGGCGATGCTCTCCGTGACCGCGATGTGCAGCGACGGGAGGTCGTCGAAGTGCTGGAACACCGAGCGGACCGAGACGCCGGCGCGCTCGGCGATCCTGGGGGCGGTCGGCCGCAGGTCGCCCTCCTCGACCAGCGCGATGCAGGCATCGACGATGGCCTCGCGCGTGCGCAGGGCCCGAGCGGCGCGTCCGTCGGCGGGCACGGCACGTACGGCAGGTACAGCGGTTTCTTGCACTCGCCCTGCAGGTTACCCGGGAGCACTGGGTGCCACGGGTGAGCCGTGGTGCAGCACCATGCGCCAGCGGCCGTCGATGCGCCGGAACATGTTGACCGCTGCCACCGTCCCGCCCACCTGCTCCCCGATCAGGTTCTCGTCGACGGTCACCCACGCGAGCTCGCCGGCCAGATGCACGCGCTCGTCGGTGAGGATGAACTGCAGGTGCTGCGGCCCGCCGAACAGGGCGAACCAGGACCCGGCCACGGCGCCCCAGCCGTGCAGGGTCTTCCACCCCGGATGCGTGCACACCACCTCGTCGTCGTGCACCCACACGTCGGACATTGCGTCCAGATCCCGGGCCTCGAACGCCTCGTAGAAACCCCGGTTGGCGGCCAGCACCGCCTCGACGTCGACCAGCTCCGGCATCGCGCCGACCCTATCGCCACCGGCCGGGCACGCCGGTTGGGCCCCGGCCCAGGGCCACTGCCAGCATTGCGGCATGCCCGCCATCCAGCAGGTGCGCTCGACCGACGGCGTCACGCTTGCGCTCATCGACCTCGGCGGCGATGGTCCGCCGCTCCTGTTCTGCCACCCCACCGGGTTCCACGGGATGATCTGGGCTCCGGTGGCCGCGCACCTGGCGGAGATGGCACACAGCTGGGCAGTTGACTTCCGGGGCCACGGCGACAGCTCGGTGCCCGCGACCATGGACTTCGCCTGGGACCGCATGGTCGACGACGTGCTCGCCGTCATCGACCATCTGGGGACCACGGACGTGAAAGCGGTCGGCCATTCCATGGGCGGTGCCGCGCTGTTGGCGGCCGAGATGCGCCGGCCAGGGACGTTTGCGGGGCTCTGGCTGTACGAGCCCATCGTGTTCCCCAGAACCAAGGGCGTGTCCGCCGCCAACCCGATCGCCGCCGCGGCCCGACGGCGCCGTCGCTGGTTCCCGGATCGCGAGGCCGCCTACGCCAACTTCGCCGCCAAGCCGCCGCTCGACTCCCTCGATCCCGCCGCGTTGCGGGTCTACGTGGACCATGGGCTGCGCGCATGCCACACCGCCGACGGCGACCGCGCCGTCGAGCTCAAGTGCCCGCCGGAGGTGGAGGCCCTCGTGTTCGAGAACGGCGCTGATGCCGGCACGTTCGACCGCTTGGCCGAGGTGCGGATCCCCGTCACGGTCGCGGCCAGCGTCGACGGGGGTGGTCCCGCAAAGGTGGCGCCGCTCATCGCCGACGCGCTCCCCCACGGACGTCTCGAACGGTTCCCCCAGCTGACGCACTTCGGACCGATGGAGGACCCGGCCGGCATCGCCGCCGCCATCGGGGCCGACCTCGTCCTCGGCTGAGGTGATCGCACCGCGCCGTGAGGGTCCGCCGTTGGTGTCACACCCCGCGCCTACTGTCAGCGGCATGGCGTTTCCGGTGCCTCGATCGCTGAGCCCGTCGAAGGTTTCGTCGTTCACCGACTGCGCGCTCGCCTTCCGGTTCTCGGTGATCGACCGGCTGCCCGAACCTCCGTCGCCGGCGGCCACCCGGGGCACGCTGGTCCACGCCGCCCTCGAGCGCCTCCACCTGTTGCCGCCCGCCGGGCGCACGGTCGACGCTGCGCTGGCCTGCCTGGCCGACGCCACCGTCGAGCTGCGCGACGACCCCGAATACGTCGGTCTCGAGCTGAGCGGCGACGACGAGGTCGCGTTCCACAACGAGGCTGCGCAGCTGGTGCGCAACTATTTCCGCCTCGAGGATCCTCGCACCGTGCGAGCGATCGGCCTCGAGCTGATGCTCACCGCCGAGGTCGACGGCCTGCCCCTGCGGGGGATCATCGACCGCCTCGAGCTCGACGCCGACGGCGGCCTCGTGGTCACCGACTACAAGACCGGTGCTGCGCCATCGACCCAGTACGAGCGCAAACGCCTCTCCGGCGTCCACATCTACTCGCTGCTGTGCGAGGAGCTGCTGGGCCGGCGACCGACCCGGGTGCAGCTGCTGTTCCTGCGCGACCCGCTGGCCATCATCACCGAGCCGAGCGATCGCTCGACCCGCGGCACCCGGCGCACGCTCGGAGCCGTGTGGCAGGCGGTCGAGCGCGCCTGCGATCGCGAGGACTTCCGGCCCCAGCCCTCCCGGCTGTGCGAGTGGTGCTCCTTCCGGGCCTACTGCCCGGCCTTCGGCGGCGACCCCGCCGCCGCCCGGGCCCTGGACGAGCGCACGGAGGCCGAGGCGGAGCCGCAGCCGGCACTCGAGCTCGCCTGACGCGGCGACTGTCCCGATGTCGGGCCCCCTCAACGACATCACCCGGGCCATCGGCCGCTTCGACGGCGCCATCGACGAACGCATCGACCGCTTCCGTGGTCACCCACACGTGGACCGGCTGATGTACGCCGCCTCGGAGCTCGGTGACTTCAGCCTCGTGTGGCACCTGGTCAACACCGGTCGGGCGCTGGCCCCCGATCGCCGCCTCATCCACGCCGTGCGGGTCGCCGCGATCCTCGGCGCGGAGTCGGCGCTGGTGAACGGCCCCGTGAAGAGCCTGTTCAGGCGCCACCGGCCAGCCTGGGAGCAGGCGCGGCCGCTGCGCCTGCGCCGCCCGCGCACGTCGAGCTTTCCCTCGGGCCACGCCTCCGCGGCCATGACCGCCGCCGGCGTGCTGAGCCAGGGCGACCCCCTGTGGCCGCTCTACTACGCGATCGGTGCGGTGGTGGCCGGCAGTCGCGTGTACGTGAAGATCCATCACCCCTCGGACGTGGTGGCGGGCGCGATCCTCGGCGTGGTGCTCGCCCGCCTCGCGCGCCGCGTGTGGCCCCTTCCTTCCGCCCATCCGGAATGAGTTGGCGCGCCGACCCGTTGACCCACCCGATGACCGACTTCGCCGTGACTTGGGACTACCGCTGCCCGTTCGCGCGCAACGCGCACGAGCACATCATCGAGGCGCTCCGCGCCGGCGCCCCGTGGACCGTCCGATTCGTGCCGTTCTCATTGGCGCAGGTCCACGTCGCCGAGGGCGAGCCTGACATATGGACCCGTCCACAGGACGACTCCGGGCTGCTAGCCATGCAGGCGGCCGTGGTGGTGCGGGACCAGTTCCCCGACCGGTTCCTCGATACCCACGAGGCACTGTTCGCACTGCGGCACGACCAGGGCAAGCACCTGGAGGACCCCGACGAGGTGCGCGGCGTACTCGCCCGTACGGACGTCGATGCCGACAAGGTGTTCGCGGAGATCGACGGCGGACAGCCGCTCGAGCGCGTCCGCGTCGAGCACACCGCCGCGGCCGAGGATCACGAGGTGTGGGGTGTCCCGACCTTCATCCAAGGCGAGGGGGCCGTATTCGTGCGGCTCATGGAGCGCCCCCGAGGCGACGCCGAGCTGGCGACCCGGACCATCGAACGCGTGGTGGCGCTGTTGGCCGAGTTCCCCGAGCTCAACGAGTTCAAGCACACCTCGCTGAAGCGCTGAAGAGTCTGTCGTCAGACCGCCGCCATCACGCGGCGGCGCAGGGTAGCGAAACCCTCAGCCCGGCACCGGGACGTCGAAGTCGTCCCGCTCGTCGCTGCCCGAACCGGGGTTGGCGAGGAGCGTCCGCACGTCGAGCAGCAGGTCGGCCACCTCGGTTGAGGACACCAGCTCACGGTGGAGGAGATCGCCCAGGCCCTTGTCGATCACGGCCAAGGCCTCGCTGATCGCCTCATCGAGCGTATGGGTCTCGGTCATTGCCGCCCACCATACCGGTCACTGGACACTCGGCGACGACAGCGAGCGGTGAATCGGTCACACGGGAGAGGGTTCGCGAAGCCGCCGTCGGCGACGATCCACTAGCGCAGGGCCGCCAGCTCGGCCTCGATGCGCGTCAGGCGGCGCTCGATGTCGCGTATGCGCTCCTCGAGGCCGGCGCTGTCCTCGGCCACGGTGAGCTGGGGAAGGGTGGCCAGGTGGTTGCCGCCCACCCCCGGTGGCGGGGGCGGTGGGGGCAGCGCCGGATCGGCGCGCCAGTCGCTCGAGCGGTAGGCCGGACGGCCATCGGGCGCCTGGGGTGGATCCGCGCCCGGGGGGGTTGACGTGCTCGGTCGCTCGAGGACATCCGCCAAACGCTTCTCCAGCTCAGCGACCCGGGTGGACAGGTCGGCATACGACGGCGGCACGCCTTCGACCGGCACGCTGCCGACCCCAGACTCGCCGGTGCGCAGCCGCGGGAAGGGCGCGGTGAGGACCTCGACCCACCGGGTCTCCCCGCCCGCCCCGTCGCCCTCCAGGCGGGCTGCGAACGGCGTCGGGGTCCGGGCGGCCAGCATGTCGAGCACGGCGTCGACGTCGGCCGGGTCGGCGAACGGCGCCAGCCGCCGGGCTCGCTCCCGCACCTCGGACACGGTCTGGACGCCGTGCAGCAGCAGGGTCGCCAGCACCGCCAGATCCCCCCGTCCCAGGCGCCAGCGCTCGTCGGCGCGGTGCCGGTAACGGGTGGTCCGCTCCCCCGGGGCGCGCGCCAGAACGAACCGCGCCAGACCCTTGGACTTGAGCGCCAGCAGTGTGTCCTCGACCGTGCGGTCGTCGTAGGCGACCACAGGAATCCGTCCGCTGGTCTGGTTGCAGGCAAGGCGCAGGTCGTTGAGCGTGACCGGGTACGCCTCGGGGGCGACCGCCTCCCGCTCGATGAGGCATCCGAGCACGCGCCCCTCGGCCTCCGTCAGATCCATAGGGGGTCGATGGTATGTGCCCACACGGCCGGCGCGCGGCGGCTACTAGGTTGGGCCGGCCATGGGAATGGACGAGGCCGGTGTCACCTTCGCATCGCTCATGAGCTTGGGCCCCGACCTGGCGGTCTCGACCGCACGGACGGCCGCCGAGCTCGGTTACCGGAGCTTCTGGACCGCCGAAACCACCGGGCCCGAAGCGTTCTCGCTGCTCGGCGCCGTCCGCACCGCCGCCCCGAGCCTCGATCTCGGGACCGGCGTCCTGGCCCTCCAGCTGCGCACGCCCATGGTGGTGGCGATGGCCGGAGCCACCCTGCAGGCCCTGGGGCCGGAGCGGGATGTCCTGCTCGGCATCGGCATCTCGTCGCCCGTGGTCACGCAGCGTTGGCACAGTGTCCCCTACGGTGACCGGCCGGTGGCTCGGGTGCGCGAGTACGTCACCCTGCTCCGCGCCTGCCTGTCCGGTGAAAAGGTCGATTTCGCCGGCGACTTCTACCAGGTCAAGGGCTTCCGGCTCGGGGTCCGATCGGGCGGCCCGCACCCCCGAAGATCGTGATCGGCGCACTCAACCCGGCGATGTTGCGCCTGGCCGGTGAGGTGGCCGACGGGGTGCTGCTCAACTACCTCCCGGCCTCCCACGTTCCCTGGTCGGTCGAGCAGGTGCGCAAGGGTGGCGCGGCCCGAGCGGCGGGGGAGCGGAGGGCACGTGCGCCATCTACGCCTACGTGCACGCAGGCGTGTGCGAGCGCGACGAGGCCATCGAGCTCGCGCGGCGCGACCTGTACTCGTATGCCGTGGTGGACAGCTACGCCCGCAACTTCGCACGGGCCGGGTTCGCCGACGAGGTGGCCGAGATTCGGGAGCGGTTCGCCGCCGGGGACCGCGAGGGCGCCGTGGGCGCAGTGAGCGAACGCATGGTCGACGCGATCGACGTCATGGGCGACGCCGACATGGTCCACGCCACGATGCAGTCCTACGTCGACGCCGGCGTCGAGGTGCCGGTCCTCATGCCCCTACCCTGGGGGCGCGACCGGCGAGCCTCGGCCGATGCCACCATTCGGGCGGCCATCGGGAAGGGTTGATGCATGGAGCTGCGTGACCGGATCTGCGTCGTGACCGGCGCCGCGAGCGGGATCGGTCAGGCACTGTGCCAGCGCTTCGCCGCCGAGGGCGCAAGGGCGGTGGTGCTCGTGGACAAGGACGCCGACGGCGCGCTGGCCACCGCAGAGACGCTCGGGACCCGGGGAACGGCGCTCACCGCCGACGTCACCGTGGAGGCCGACATCGAGGCGGTCGTGGAGCGCACCGAGGCCGAGATCGGCCCCATCGACCTCTTTGCCTCCAACGCGGGCATCCTCGGCTTCGGCGGCATCGAGGCGCCCGACACCGTGTGGGAGTCGGTCTGGTCGGTCAACGTTCTCGCCCACCTGTACGCGGCCCGCGTGATGATCCCCCTCATGCTCGAACGCGGCGGTGGCTACCTGCTGTCGACGGCATCCGCGGCCGGGCTGCTGAGCCAGCCCGGTGACGCCCCGTACTCCGTCACCAAGCATGCGGCGGTGGCACTCGCCGAGTGGCTGGCCATCACCTACGGCGACCTGGGCATCAAGGTGTCGTGCGTGTGCCCGATGGCGGTCGACACCGCCATGCTGCGGGGCGGCGCAGGCTCCGCAGTCGAGGACGCCGGGAGCTCCGAGGATCTCGGCGCCCCGCGTCCCGAGGCCCAGGCCGCCGCCGTGGCGGGCATCCTGTCCCCCGAGCGGGTGGCGGACAGCGTGGTTGCCGGCATCCGTGACGAGCGCTTCCTGATCCTCCCCCACCCCGCGGTGGCCACGTACGAACAGCGCCGGGCTGCGGACCGGGACCGCTGGCTGGCCGGTATGCGCCGGCTCAGCGCGGCCCTGATGTCGGGGGCCCGCCGGGTCGGCACCGAGGCTCCGCCACGCGGGGACTGATACCGTCGCTTTCTGACGCATCCGTCAGTAGGGGGAGAGCAGATGCGGGGATTCAAGGCAGGCGCAATCGCGCTCGCAGCCTTGGTCATCGCCGTCGCGGCCGCCACCGTGGTGCCGGCCGGCGCGACGACCGGGTCGGCGACCGCATCCCGGGGCCACAACCCGAATCGGTTCGAGATCACGGTGTTGTCGGGACGCGCCGATCAGGTGTCCGGTGGGGATGCCCTGGTGCAGATCGTGGTGCCGCGCAAGGTGGCGCCCGCCGACGTGATCGTCAAGCTCGGCAACAGCGATGTCACCGCCGCATTCAGCGCCGGCGCCGGCCGCACACTGGTCGGGCTGGTCGAGGGGCTCGAGAACGGCGACAACTCGCTCACGGTCAGCGCCGAGGACGGTAAGCGCCGCGCCCCCCGGGCCCGGCTCACGCTCACCAACCATCCTGTCGGCGGTCCGATCTTCTCGGGCCCGCAGCAGCAGCCCTTCGTCTGCACCACCGCCCGCGCGCGCTTCGACGGGCGGCCACTGCTGGGGCAGCCGCTGGTCGACAACCAGGATCGGATCGGCATTCCCGTCGCCGCCGAGGACGCGCAGGGTGCCTACCCGCAGGACGGACGGGGCTACCCCACCGCTGCGGCGCAGATCGTCGGCTGGAGCAAGGACTGTGCCGCCGACACCAGCATCGGCTACGTGTACGGGACCACCGATGGGCAGTTCCGCTGGCTCGACGATCCCGCTGGACCGCTGCCCGCCGACATCGCCACGGTCACGACGCTCGACGGCCAGACGGCGCCGTTCATCGTCCGCTGGGAGCGCGGCACCATCAACCGCTTCATCTACAGCGTCGCCATGCTGGCCCCCGCCGGTGAGGCGGACCCGGCAGCGCCCGACGACTCGCTGTGGAACCGTCGCCTGGTCTTCAGCTTCGACGGAGGCGTGGGCATCGGCCACTTCCAGGGCACTACCAGCACCGGGTCGATGCTGCCGACCGACCTCCTCGGCAAGGGCTACGGCGTGATGTGGTCGAGCGGCACTCGCACCAGCACGCACTACAACCTGCAAGTCGGGGGCGAGACCGCGCTCATGCTGAAGGAGCACACCGTCGAGGGCCACGGCGTGCCCGACTACACCGTGGCCGTAGGCGGATCGGGCGGCGCCATCCAGCAGTACGTCTATGCCCAGAACCATCCGGGGCTGATCGACGCCGCCATCCCCCAGTACTCCTACTCAGACATGGTCACCCAGACGATCCACGTCGGCGACTGTGAGCTGCTGGAGCACTACTTCGACGTGAGCGGGCGCGCCAACCCCCGCTGGAAGGACCCGGAGGTCCGCCAGGCCGTCATGGGGCTCAACGCCACCAACTCGCCGAAGAACCTCTCCCAGGGCGAGATCGACCAGTGGAACGGTCTTTACGGGTTGTACGGCCTCCTCGGCTTCCAGGTCATGGACCGCGATCCCGCGTCGCCGGCGCCCGCGCTCACCGAATGCCGGGCCAGCTGGTTCGGGCTCACTCCGTTGACGCTCAACCCGACATTCACCAACGTCAACGACATCGACAAGCTGGCGCAGGGCACCGCCGGGGTCGAGTGGACCCACTGGGGCGACACGGTGAACATCTACGGGCGGGGCGACGACGGATTCGCTCGAGTGCCGTGGGACAACGTCGGCGTGCAGTACGGCCTGCAGGCGTTGGTCGACGGCGTGATCACGCCCGCCGACTTCCTGGACCTGAACGCGCAGGTCGGGAGCTGGAAGAACTCCGCGGACATGGTTCCCGAGGGCTTCCCGTTCCAGGGGGCGTTCAGCCCCCAGAACTTCGACCCCTGGAGCTCCCGCAACATGAACCTCAGCCCCGACGGCGGCACCACGCCCGCACTTCGGCGCGAGGGCAACCCCGACGCGATGCGGGCCGCCTACACGTCGGGCATGGAGTTCCAGGGCGACATCGACATTCCGATCATCGACTGGCGGCACTACCTCGAGGACGAGCTGGACATGCACCACTCGCACCAGTCCTTTGCCACCCGCCAGCGCATGCTCAACGCCGACGGCGACGCGTCCAACCAGGTGATCTGGTTCACCGACGCCCGGCCCGCCCGGGCGTTCGACCAGACGCCGCTGGCGTTCGAGGTGATCGACGAGTGGATGGCGAACATCGCGGCCCACCCCGAGCGCAGCGTGGCCCGCAACAAGCCGGAGCGGGCGGTCGACTCCTGCTTCGACACGAACGGCAACCTCATCGCCTCGGGCCGGCGCGTCTGGGACGGCGTGCTCGACGATCGCCCGGGCGGTGCCTGCACCCAGCACTTCCCGATCTACTCGTCGTCTCGGCGGCAGGCGGGTGGGCCGTACGAGGGCGGCGTGTGGAAGTGCCAGGTGCAGTCGGTCGACCGGGCGATCCGCAAGGGCCTCTATGGCGACTGGCGGCCGACCGCCGCCGAGAAGGCCCGCCTCGAGCAGATCTTCCCCGACGGCGTGTGCGACTACGCCAAGCCCGACGCCGGCAGGCCTCGGGCCCACTGATTCGGGGACTCGCCGCCGGTCCGCGCCGAGGCAATACGGTCCGCTCACGGACTTGAGGCAATGGGGTCCGGGGGCAGGACAACCGGGGGCCGGACCGCAATGCCTCGGGTTCTGTTCGGCGGACCGTATTGCCTCGGGGCCCGGCCTACATCCGCCCTAGCGTCTCTCTGCGTGGACCGGGCCACAGACGACCCCGCCGACGAGCACAGCGAACGGTGCCTCCAGGACGTGGCCCCCGAGTGCCTGCCCTTGGCGCTCGCCGAGCTGCACCGGGCTCTACCGGTCGGGGGCGTCTTGCAGGTCGCAGTCTGCGCCACTGACAGACGCGATCGGTCCGGGTCAGACGACGACCGGCTGCACGATCTGCTCGTCGGTGCCGGCTTCGAGCCCGACGAACTCGGCCTGGTGGCCACCGACCGGGCGTCGGCGCAGGGCGAGGTGGTGGCCCGGGCGCGGCGGGCCCGGACGCTTCCCGACACCGTGGGGTCGGGCATGCGCCTGCTGATCTGCGGGCTCAACCCGAGCCTCTACGCCGCCGACGCCGGGGTGGGCTTCGCCCGGCCCGGGAACCGGTTCTGGCCTGCGGCGCTGACGGCCGGGCTCGTGACGGTCGACCGCGATCCCGACCACGCGCTCCGCCATCACGGCATCGGCATGACCGACCTCGTCAAACGGGCCACGGTGGCCGCCGACGAGCTGACGACCGCGGAGTACCGGACCGGGCTGGCCCGCGTCGAGCGGCTCGTGCGCTGGCTCCGACCGGGCGGCGTCTGCTTCGTCGGGTTGGCCGGATGGCGAGCGGCCGTGGACCGGCGGGCGCAGCCGGGTCCGCAACCCGAGGGCTTGGCCGGAGTGCCCGTGTACGTCATGCCGTCGACCAGCGGGCTCAACGCCCGCACCTCACTGAACGAGCTCACGGCCCACCTTCGGGCAGCGGCCGCCGTCGCTATCGGCTGACCGGGGTCAGTCGCCCATCTCGGCGAGGCGGGCCTGGGACTCGTCGGCGGCCCAGGAGAACACGCCCTTCGACATCGTCGACAGCTCCTCGGCCGACCGGGCGCTGAACACCTCGGCCCGCACCCGGTGAACGCCCGCGTCGTCGGGCGCCGCCTGCGCGGCGAGCTCGGCCAGGTGCCCCGCCAGGCGCGGTTCCCCGGCCGCCGCCAACTCGGCCGCACGGTCCGCCAACCGTGCCGCCCCACCCACGAGCGCCGCCAGCTCCCCGGCCAGCTCGCGCTCCGGGGCGGGCTTCAGGTGGGCCGGGTTGCCGTCGTACCAGCCGCCGTAGAGGCGCCACACGGTCCGCACCACGAACTCGGGCTCGTCGTAGACGGGCCGGAGGTAGGGGCGCTCGAGGAGGTCTGCCGGTGCTCGCACCGTGTGCACGATGTCGTCGAGGCGCGCGCCGGCGTTCATCAGCTCGAGCGTCTGATCGACCAGGCTGTCGAGCAGGTCCGCCGTCTCGGTGAGCGCCTGTCGCACCCGCTCGGCACCGGCGATGGGCCAGCCGTGCCCGGGCAGTAGCAACTCAGGCTCGAGCGCCACCATCTCGCGTAGCGCGACCGCCCAGTCCCGCGGGTAGCGCTGCACCTTCTGGGGATTCCCGCAGTTGGGCGACGCCCAGATGAACAGGTCGCCCGTGCAGACCGCGTTCCGCTCGGGCATCCAGATCCACGTGTGGTCATCGGTCTCACCCCGGCCATGGTGCAGCTCGAAGCGCTCGTCCCCCACCTCGACGTCGTGCCTCTGAACGTAGGTCTCGTCGGGGTAGCGGTACTCCGTGGGCCACTGCAGGCCCGGGACCTTGAACTGCCGCGCGTTGATCACCGCGTTGTAGCCGGCGGTGAGGCGGTACCGGTCGAATCGGTCCGACACCAACTCGTGGGCCACCACCCGCGGCCGGTGACGACCCGCGGCGTCAGCCTCGTCCTCGTAGGGCCCGAGACCGAAGACGTGATCGATGTGCCCGTGCGTGTATAGCGCCGCCGCCAGCGGAAGGTCGGTCCAGACCCGCATCTTGTCGAAGTTGGCGCGGGCCAGGAACTGGCTCCCCGTGTCCACCAACACCAGTGCCCCGTCGGCGACGACGCCCGTCACGTTGCCGAACGCCGTGATGAAGGCGACGCCGGGTGCGACCTCGTCGAGGTCACTGTTGACCGCCACGGGATGCACCTGCTCCACCGAGATCTCGCCGGTCCAAAGCTTGTCCGTCACCTCGAGTGCGCCGCGGCTCATGGCGCCGACACTACGACCCCGCCCATCGCCAATTCCGACGTCCGCAACCTGGGCGACATCGTACTGCTATCACCACGTTGCGTAGCGCATCGGCCGAATTCATGGGAACGGATGTGCGCAACGCCCAGCTTGAACCCCCGCGGAGAACGCTGAACGTGCTTAGGGATGGATGTTCCGCCCACCTGTTGTGTTAAGAATTGGGACCCTATGAAGGATCGGGTCTGGGGCGATCCGGCTGGTCCAGCACGACGGAGCGGTCATACCAATGGTTCGCGTGCTTCTGGTACCACCCACCCCGACGCTCGCGATGACGGCCGCGACGCCAGGGGCACGCCCATGCATCTCAGGTCGTCGCTGACCGAGAACGGCCGCCGGCGGGGTCCGATCCGCCGGGCCATCCGCACCATGCTCGACTACCTCCCCCGGGGCAACACGCTCGACGAAGAGTCGTTCCGCCGGCGCCACCTGCTGATCTGCTGGATCCTGGGGCTGCATCTGCCGGCGTTGTTCGCCTTCGGCGTTTGGCAGGGCTACGGCGTGCGCCATTCCGCCCTCGAGATCGCGATCCCCGCGTTCTGCCTCGTCTTCGCGCGGATGGCGCGCAATCGCCGTCTGGCGGCGTTCTTCGTCACCGCAGGCCTGGTGTTCTGTTCGTCCGTGTTGGTCCACCTGTCGGGCGGAACGATCGAGGCGCACTTCCACTTCTTCATCCTCATCGGCCTGATCGCCCTCTACCAGGACTGGGTGCCATTCCTCTGGGACGTGATGTTCACGGTGCTGTCCCACGGAGTCGGCAGCAGCATCGCGGCCGACCTCATGTTCAACCATGACGCGGCGCAGAACCGCCCGTGGAGCTGGGCGGCGATCCATGGTGTGGCGGTGCTGGCGGCTTGCATCGGCGTCATCATCTTCTGGAAGAACACCGAGATCGAGCAGCACCGCAGCGCCCGGCTGGCGTCCGACCTGGCGGAATCGGAGCTCGGGGCGGTCCAGGCCCAGGCGGCCCAGCGTCAGTCGATCTCGGAACTCTTCGTCAACCTCGCCCGGCGCAACCAGTCGCTGCTCGACCGGCAACTGGCGCTCATCTCCGAGCTCGAGCAGCAGGAGAACAAGCCCGAGGCCCTGTCCGACCTGTTCCAGCTCGACCACCTCGCCACCCGCATCCGGCGCAACGCCGAGTCACTGCTGGTGCTGTCGGGCGACGAACCGCCGCGTCTGTGGGGACGGCCGGTTCCGCTGTCCGAGGTGGTTCGCGCCGCCGCTGCGGAAGTCGAGGACTATCCGCGGGTCGAGGTGCTGGTGAGCGACTACCTCGAGGTGTCGGGCCGGGTGGTGGCCGACCTCTCCCACCTGCTGGCAGAGCTGATCGAGAACGCCACCATGTTCTCGCCACCGACCTCGGGGGTCCGGGTGCGGACCCATCTGGTGCCCGGCGAAGGGCGGACGTTCCTGCTCAGCATCGAGGACACGGGCATCGGCGTGTCCGACGAGCACATGCAGGCGGCCAACGAACTGCTCGCCAACCCGCCGGACGTGGACCCCCGTCGCTCGACGTTGGGCTTCCACGTCGTTGGTCGGCTGGCCGTTCGCCTCGGGCTACGCGTGAGCTTGGCGCACACGCCGGGCGGCGGGGTCACCGCCCTGGTGACGCTGCCGCAGGACGTCGTCAGCGAACGTCGGCTGCCGGCCCCCGAAGTGACGTCGCCGGCCTTCGCGTCGTCCGCGCTCGCCGGAGCCGGGGGATATGACGGCGGCCCCTGGGTCGTCCAGCACCACAACCTGGACAGGTCGTCCCTCGCCCCCCAGACGGCGGTCGCCGTTGCCGAGCCGGCCGGCGTCCCGGATCGCCTGGCCGTCCTACGCAGCCTGCCCACCGTTCCCGGAGCCTGTGCCACCGACGCGCAGCCTGCACCACCGTTCCCGGAGCCTGTGCCTCCGTACGCGCAGCCTGCACCACCGTTCCCGGAGCCTGTGCCTCCGTACGCGCAGCCTGCACCACCGTTCCCGGAGCCTGTGCCTCCGTACGCGCAGCCTGCACCACCGTTCCCGGAGCCTGTGCCTCCGTACGCGCAGCCTGCACCGCCGTTCGCGGCTCCGTCCGCGCAGCCTGCACCACCGATCGCCACGCCCGATCCCACAACCGTCAGCGCCACCTCGTCGCCGGTGACCGCCGACGGCCTCGTCCGCCGAGTGCCGGGCGCCAGCCTGGCCCCCTCGCTGCGCAAGATGTCCGGCGGCGACGGTACGGGCCCGCTCGCCGCGGGCGGCACCACGCCGGCCGACTGGCGACCCGGCGCGCAGGCCGGTTCGATGCTGTCGCGCTTCCAGGCCAACCAGCGGGCAGGGCGGGCTGCGGCCGCCGCCGCGCCTCCGGTCGACATCGAGACCCACCCCGAAGAGGATGGTCCGTGAACAACGCCCACGACGGTGGAGAGCTCGACTGGCTGATCAACAGCTTCGTCGACCGCATCCCCGGCGTGAGCAACGCCCTGGTCGTGACGACCGACGGTCTGGTCCTCGCCCACTCTCACCGGCTCGCCCGCGACACCGCCGACCAGCTGGCCGCAGTCACGTCGGGGCTCGCCAGCCTCACGGCCGGCGCGGCTCGTTGCCTGGATGCCGGCGCGGTCCAACAGGTGATCGTCGAGCTGACCCGCGGCTACCTGTTCGTCACCACCATCGGCGACGGGTCCGCCCTGGCGTTGATGTGCGGCACCGATTGCGACATCGGCCTCATCGGCTACGAGATGAGCCTGCTGGTCACCCGCATCGGGCAGGTGCTGACGCCCGCGCTCCGGGCCGACGGCCAGGTCATGCCCCCGCGATGAACGTGTTCCCCGACGACCCCCGGCTGGTGCCGTTCTACGCCCTGACCCAGGGTCGCACCCAGCCGGACGGGCGCGACCTGCCCTGGGAGACGATGGTCGTAGTCACGAGCGACGGCCGCACGGCGCGCCCGCAACTGCGCTTCGAGCAGGGGCAGATCGTGGACCTGTGCGGTCGCCCGGTATCGGTGGCCGAGATCGCGGCGCACCTCGGCGTGCCCCTCGGCGTGGCGGCGGTGCTGGTGTCCGACCTGCATAGCGGCGGCTACCTCGCCGTTCACCGGCCCAGCGTCACCGACAGCGGCCGACCGCATCGCGAGATCCTCGAGCGCCTCCTCCATGGACTGAAGGCGCAGGCATGAGCGCATATCCGGACCCTGCCGTCGAGGCACCGATCCCGGTGAAGATCGTGATCGCCGGCGGTTTCGGCGCCGGCAAGACCACGTTCGTCGGGGCCGCCTCCGAGATCGCGGCGCTGAGCACCGAGGCGGCGATGACCGATCTCTCGGTGGGCATCGACGACCTGTCGGCCGTGCGGGGCAAGTCCACCACCACCGTCGCCCTCGACTTCGGGCGCCGGACCATCGACGAAGGCATGGTCCTCTACGTGTTCGGTACCCCGGGCCAGGATCGGTTCTGGTTCATGTGGGACGACATAGCCCGGGGCGCGGCGGGCGCCATCGTCCTGATCGACACCCGCCGCATCGCCGACGGGTTCGCGGCCATCGACTTCTTCGAGGACAGGCAGGTGCCGTTCGTCGTCGCCATCAACCTGTTCGACGACGCCCCGCGGCACCCGCTGGAGTCGGTCCGCGACGCATTGGCCCTCGCACCGGACGTACCGCTGGTGGCTTGCGACGCCCGCGAAGGCCGCTCGGTCGTGCCCGTGCTCGTCACGCTGGTCGAGCACGCACTCGTCCGCTCGATGGCTGGGGCCTAGCTGACGCGCGCTCAGGCCGCCAGATCGTCTTCGGTGGCGATCACCTCGGGCGCCGGCTTCCCGAAGATGCCGAAACGGCGGAGCGCAAGCTCGGCCAGCGCCGCCAGCCCCACGCCCACGGCGACCCCGAAGCGCGCTAATGCGTCAGCGAGGCGCTAGGTCGCGGATCGCCTGCCGCTGGTCGTAACCGAACGGCAGCAGTGCCAGCGCGGGCGTGGACACGCCGTTGTCGACATAGCGCTGGATGTGCTCGCGGCACTGCTCGGGCTTGCCCCACACGATCAGCTCGTCCACGACCTCGTCAGGGATGGCGCCCAGCGCCCCCTTGCGGTCGCCCTCCTTCCACAACCGCCACATGTCTCCGAGTTGGTCGCCTCGCCCCAGCCACTCGTGGAACGCGGCGTACACGGGCACGTTGAGGTAGGCGGCGATCGCGAAGCGTCCCATGCCCCGCACCGTGTCGGCGTCGTCGCTCGCGGCCACGAAGATGCGGGCCGCGATCTCGGGGACCGCATCATCGGACGCGCCGGTCGTCCCCTCGGCCGCACCGCGCACGATGGGCGCCACCGTGGCCACGTCTTCGGCCGACAGCCAGTTGACGATGGCGCCGTCGCCCTCGCGGCCGGCCAGCCGCAGCATGCCTTCCCGGAGGGCGGCCACCAGGATCGGCACCGGCTCCAGCGGCACCACGCCCAGCTTGAAGCCTCGCACCGAGAACGTCTCGTACTCGGCCGTCACCTTCTCGCCGGTCAGGGCTTGACGCAGGAAGCGCACCATGTCGCGGGTGCGCTGGTAGGGCTGCTCGAACGGGATGCTGTTCCAGCCCTCGACGATGACATCGGACGACGTGCCCACCCCCAGCGCGAACCGGCCCGGCGCCGCCTGCGCGAGCGACCCCACGCTCTGCGCCAGGCAGCCCGGTCCCCGGGTGAACGCCGGGACGATGGCGGTGCCCAGGCGTAGGGATGGTGCCCAGACCGAGGCCAGCGCCAGCGGCGTGAAGGCATCGGCCCCGTTGGCCTCCGACGACCAGACATCGGTGTACCCGAGGTCGGCCAGCTCCACGATCCAGTCGCGTTGCTCGTGCAAGGGAACGCTGTCGAAGGGAATGGTCATGCCATAGCGCTGCATGACCGGATGCTGTCACACGCGTCGTTCGCCGCCGACCCGGACGATGGTCGACTGGCTGGCCGTGGCCAGCAGGGTCCCGTCCTCGGCCCAGATGTGGACGACGCCATGTCCGAACCCGTGGGCGACGGCATCGATGCGGATGTCGAGGAGCACCCATTCCGTCGGCACCAGCCGATACACCCGCAGTGTGTTGTCGAGGCTGCTGTTCCCGCCCCCAGCGAGCCCGAGCGCCTGGCTGATGCCGAAGGGCACGTAGTCGCCGAGGATCGCCAGGCTGGCACCCGACGACAGGTCCAGCAGGTCGGGCATGCGCGCCCACACCGACGACCGCCCCTCGGGTGCGGGATGGCCGTCGACGTCCTCCCAGGGGCGGGCGCGCGCCAGCCGGACGTCGATGCGATCGTGGATCGACTCGCCGGTCGACAGCCGGGGCGGACGGACCGGGCAGTCGTCGGGGCGGGGCGCTTCCGGCCTGGTCACCCAGACGTTCTCGGCCTGGTGGCCGCGGGTGCCCAGGGCGGCGTTGACCGTGAGGATCTCGGTGTCGCCCACATGGCCCACCACGCGGGCCTGCGTGACGTGCTTCCCCGTCGCCGCCAGGGTCACGTCGATGTCGAGAATCGACGGCGGCCGGGCGTAGGAGAGGTACTGCGCGCTCGCCCAGATGACCGGGCGCTGGCCGGTGTGTTCCATGGCCGCGATGGCAGCGCCGAGCGCACACCCACCGAACAGGAAGGGCGCCGCGGTGGAGATACCGGGCGTGACCGGCAGGACCCAGCGCATGGGGTTGTGCGTCGGTTCGAGTCCGAGCCACTTGCGGGCATCCATCGAAGCGACTGTAGGTGCCAAACTGCCCAGCCATGACAGACACCCCCTGGCAAGGAGATGCCTGCTCACTGGTCGATGCCTTCCGCTCCGGCGAGCGCAACCCCGAGGAAGAGGTCGAGCTCGTCCTGGCCGCGATCGGACGCAGCGCGCTCGACGCGCTGTGCCACGTCGACATGGAGGGTGCGCGCGCCGCCGCCGCAGAGGCCGACGTGTCGCGGCCGCTCGGCGGCGTGCCCATCGGCGTCAAGGAGCTGGAACCGGTCGAGGGCTGGCCCTAGGCCGAAGGCAGCCTGGTGTTCGCCGACCGCGTGGCCGACCACACCACCACCATGGTGCGCCGCCTGGAGGGCGCCGGGGCCGTCAAGGTCGGGCAGACGACCGCCAGCGAGTTCGGCGGGCTCAACGTGAGCGTCACCAAGCTCCACGGGGTGACCCACAACCCGTGGCAGATCGGGCGCACGGCCGGGGGCTCGTCGGGCGGATCCGCCGCCGCGGTGGCCGGCGGCCTCCTGCCCATCGCCACGGGCAGCGACGGCGGCGGCTCGATTCGCATCCCTGCGGGCTTCTGCGGCCTGGTAGGGATGAAGGGCACCGCCGGCCGCATCCCCCGGGGTCCCCTCACCGAGATCGCACCCCTCACGGTTGTGGTCGGCTGCGTGGCCCGCTCCATCCGGGACGTCGCCCGCTGGTTCGACGTCTGCTCCGGCTACGACGCGCGCGACCCCTACAGCCTGCCCCGCATCGACGGCTGGGAGCGTGACCTGGGCACGCACGCTCCCGCCGGGTTGCGCGTGGCGATCGTGCCCGATCTGGGGAACGCGGTGGTCCGTCCGGAGGTCGAGGCCGTGGTGCGGGAGGCGGGCGAGGCGTTGGCGAGCGACGCCGGGCTGCGGATCGTTGACGTGCCCGTGCGCCTTCCGGGTCTCGGCTTCGAGTGGGCGATGGCCAACGTGTCCCAGCTGCGCCGCGCGCTCACCGGTCTCTGGCCGGCCTGCAAGGACGACATGACGCTGGAGATGGCCTTCGGGCTCGACCTGGCGGATCAGATGTTCAACCTGGACATCGCCGGCAAGGTGGAAGCGCAGCGCACCGAGGCCAACGAACGCATGGCCGACGTGTTCGACGAGGTCGATGTCGTCGTCTGCGCCACCAACCCCGACGTTGCCTTTCCCGCGGACATCGGCATCAGCACCCGTGTGGGCAATGTGACGGTAGGCCCCGAGAACAACGGCCTCCTGACGATCCCGGCCAACATCGTCGGCAACCCGGCCATCTCCGTACCGGCCGGGACCGTGGACGGCTTGCCGGTCGGGATGCAGCTGATCGGCCGACACCACGACGACGCCCTGCTACTGGATCTGGCGCTCCTGATCGAGCGCGAGCGGCCATGGCCGCTGGTTGCTCCGGGGGCACCGGTCTGAATCCCCGACCCGGATGCGTCTGGGTTCAGGTCATCACGATCCGGCGTGCGGTCACGCGGTAGCCGGCACGCTCGAACGCAGCCGCCATCGGGCGGTTGCCGGTGTCGGTGTCGGCCACGATCCGTTCGGCCCCCTGGCCGACCAGGAATGCGGTCGCCTCGGCCAGAAGCCCACCGACGTGGCCGTGGCCCCGCTGCTCGGGGACGACACCGATGTAGGCGATGACGAACGCTTCGTAGTTGCGCGACGGCATGACCACGCCCACGAGCGCGCCACCGGCGGTGTAGGCCAGCCGCCACCACTCCCGGGGTGCGGGCATCCAGCCCACGTCCTCGAGCTGTATCCGCGCCGCGGCCGCGGCTCCGTGGCGCTCGATGTCACGGCTGGCGTAGGCGTCGAGGGTTCCGACGTTGATGCGCTCGAGGACGTCGAGCACCTCGGCCTCGTCGCCCGCCGGTGCGAACATCAGCCGGTCGTCAGTCGGCGGGACGCCCGATGCCGCCAACCACTCGATCCGCAATCGCTCGACGAACGGCCGCAGGCCAGCCCGGCCGGCGGCATCGGTCCGCTCGTCGACGGCCTGGCGGACATCCGGCCGATCGTGCCAGTCGGCCGGCAGGAACAGGTGGTACTCCGGGAAGCCGCCGCCGTCGGTACGTACATGTTCGCTGGCGACCCGCAACAGCTCCGCCCCGACCGCGACGCGATCGGTTGCGCCGGCGAGATCGAACCAATCGAGCGCTATGGGGTACTCGTCATCGGGCGCACCCCACCACGCGGCCCGAGCCACGACCCGGCCGTCGCGCTCGGCCACCCATGTCCAATGCGGTCGATAGTGGTTCGCGGCGGCGGTGGCGAGGAAGTCACGACCTGGTGGACCGTAGGAAGGCCCCTCCAGCGCCACGAAGCGGTCGAGGTCGGTGGCCGTGAGCGGGCGGATGGTGATGTTCGAAGTGGTCAATGGCGCCTCCATGGACGACGGGCCCAAATTGTCACACCCCCTCGGGATACTGAGGCCATGACGAAGCAACTCACCCTGATCAGCAGCTCCACGTCCCCACCGCCCACATCCCTGGCGGCTCGACGACGAGACCCGCGCGATCGGCCGCAAGGGCCTGGGCGACGCCCGGGCCGCGCTCACGCAGGCACGCCGGCGGGGCCAGGTTTCGGCTGGGCCGGGGCCCGCGAGCCGAGGAGGCGCACTGCCCGGAGCCCGCGATCGTCCGGCGGCGTGAGCGGCCGGGCGGTAGCGTGCGGCGTCGGTGACCGTCCTCGGTTGGATCGTCGTGGGGTTCATCGCAGGCACGCTGGCCCGGTGGGTCACCGGTGCCCAGCGGCGCGGCTGCCTGGTCACGATCGTCGTCGGCATTCTCGGGGGTGTCATCGGCGGCGGGCTGTTCCGATTGGCGACCGATAGCGACAGCGACATGATGGACGACTTCGACATCGGCTCGGTGTTCGTGGCCTTCGTCGGAGCGGTACTCCTGTTGCTGATCCTCGAGGCGATCAGCCGCGATCGTCACTGGTGACCGATGGTGCGGCCTTCAGGGCGGTCGCCGGGGGGTCCAGTAGCGTGGGGCCATGGCTGACGTCGTCATCGTCGAGGCCGTGCGCACGCCCGTCGGGCGCCGCAACGGCGGACTGTCCACCGTTCATCCGGCAGACCTCCTCGGCGCCGCCCTGAGCGAGGTCATCGGTCGGTCTGGCATCGATCCCGCAGAGGTCGAGCAGGTCGTTGGTGGATGCGTGAGCCAGGTGGGCGAGCAGTCGTTCAACATCACGCGTACCGCGTGGCTGAGCGCCGGCCTCCCGCTCGGCACCGCCGCCACCACCGTCGACACCCAGTGCGGCTCGTCCCAGCAGGCGACCAATGTGGCGACCAGCCTGGTGGCGTCCGGTGTCGCCGACGTCGCCATCGCGTGCGGGGTCGAGCTGATGTCCCGGGTGCCGATCGGGTCCAACTCGTCCAAGAAGCTCGGCCTGGGCGTGCCGATCCCCAAGACCTACTTCCCGCGCTACGAGTTCACGTCCCAGTTCGAAGGCGCCGAACGCATCGCCGACAAGTGGGGCGTCACGCGTACCGACACCGACGAATTCGGGCTGCTGTCCCAGCAGCGGGCGGCCCAGGCCTGGGCCGAGGGCCGGTTCGACACCCAGGTGGTCACGGTCGACGCCCCCGATGTCGACGACGAGGGCAAGCCGACGGGCACGACCCACCAGGTCACCCGGGACGAGGGCCTGCGCGACACCAGCCTGGAGGCGCTCGCCGGACTCAAGCCGGTGGCTCGACCCGACGGGGTCCACACTGCCGGCAGCTCGTCCCAGATCAGCGACGGTGCCGCCGCGCTCCTCATGATGACCGCCGACAAGGCCGCCGAGCTGGGGCTGCGGGCACGGGCACGGATCGTCGACACCTGCCTCGTCGGGGTGGATCCGATCCTCATGCTCACCGGGCCGATCGACGCCACACAGAGGCTGCTGGCCCGCACCGGCATGGCGCTCGCCGACATCGACCTGGTCGAGATCAACGAGGCCTTCGCCTCGGTGGTGCTGGCGTGGCAGCGCGAGCTGGGTGCCGACCTCGACCGCACCAACCCCAACGGGGGCGCCATCGCACTCGGCCACCCGCTGGGGGCAACCGGGGCGTTCCTCATGACCAAGGCGGTCCACGAGCTCGAGCGCACCGACGGATCCGCGGCGCTCATCACGATGTGCTGTGGCGGCGGCTTGGGCACGGGCACGATCATCGAGCGCTCCTAAGGACTGAGCGGATAGGCACGTCCGCTGGCTCACGGTGGTCAGCGCTGCCGGGAGCCAAGCTGTTGAGCTGGTAGTCGACCGCCAAATTCCCACGCGTCGCTGCACGAACCGCCCTATCCGCTCGGCTCCT
This sequence comes from uncultured bacterium, assembly GCA_963813485.1. Classification (GTDB taxonomy): domain Bacteria; phylum Actinomycetota; class Acidimicrobiia; order Acidimicrobiales; family VFJN01; genus DASQUK01. The sequence continues at coordinate 4,633 of CAWEZE010000027.1, read as the reverse complement.
AGCGGCCCCGGCCCACCCCCCACCCTTCCGCCTCGCCTCCCTACGGGATCCCCTCGGATCGCGGCCGTCGGCCGCCACCAACCGACGCCGTCGACCTCGGGAGTCCCGCTTTGTCCACGAGTGCAACCCCCCGCCCCGGCGCACCCGCGCTGCTGGTGGCGGTCGTCGGCGCCACCGTCGTGGCCGCGGCGGTGATGTTCCAGGTGTCCCCGCGCCGGTCCGGCACCCAGGGCCGCCCGGGCACGGCCACCGTCGTGGAGGTGATCGACGGTGACACGCTGGTGGTCGACCTCGCCGGCGGCGCCGAACACGTGCGCCTCATCGGCATCGACACGCCCGAGACCGTTGCCCCCGACCGCCCCGACGAGTGCTTCGGGGCCGAGGCGTCGCACCACCTCGCCGACCTGGCGCCACCCGGCACGGCGCTCCGGCTGGAGCGTGACGTCGAGGCGCGTGACCAGTACGACCGGTTGCTCGCCTACGCCTACCGCGCCCGCGACGACCTGTTCCTGAACCTCGCCCAGCTGACCGGCGGCTTCGCCGAGCCGCTCGCCTATCCGCCGAACACCGCGCACCGGGCCGACTTCGAGCGGGCGGCGCGCGAGGCCCGCGTCGCGGGCGCGGGACTCTGGACGGCATGCGGCAGCGCGGACGTGCCCCTCGGCTGAGGTACCGAGAAGAGCAGCGATAGCCTCGGTCCGATGGCCACGCTCGCCGAACGGCTCGGCTACGGCCCCGACGACCGGGTGCTCATCATCAACTGCGACGACCTGGGTTCGTGCCACGCCGCCAACGTGGGCGTCTACGAGGCGCTGCGCGACGGCGTCGCCACCAGCGCCTCGTTGATGGTCCCCTGCCCGTGGGCGCGTGAAGCCGCGGCGCGCTACCGGGGCGAGGACGTCGGCGTGCACCTCACGCTCAACGCCGAGCACGACCTCTATCGCTGGGGGCCAATCACCCATGCCCCCTCGCTGCTGGACGGGGACGGTGGCTTCCCCCGCACCCAGCGAGACCTCTGGGACCACGCCGACCTCGACGAGGCCCGACGGGAGCTGCGGGCGCAGGTCGAACGGGCGATCCTCTGGGGGTTCGACGTGAGCCACCTGGACAGCCACATGGGCACCCTCCAGCTCAAGGCCGAGTTCTTCGACATCTACCTCGACCTGGCCCTGGAGTTCGGCCTGCCCATCCGCCTGTCGGGGGCCTCCACCGAGCGCACGATCGGCTTTCCCTTCCGGAAGCTCGCCGAGGAGGAAGGCGCGGTTTTCCCGGACCACTTCGTCTACGTCCGCGGCGGGGTCGGCAGCCGCCGCGACATCGAGCGGGCCGTGCATGAGCTCCAACCGGGCGTGACCGAGGTCTACGTCCATCCGGCCGTCGATTCTCCCGAGCTCCGAGCGCTGACGACCGATTGGGCGGCCCGGGTCGACGACCACGACCTGGTGGTCACCGACCGCAGCCTGCGGACCATGCTGGAGCGCGCCGGCGCCAGCCTCATCGGCTACCGCGAGCTGCGCGACCTCCAGCGGAACGGGTAGCCGCCGGGCGTCACCCGGGGGCGGCCGTGCGCTCGTGCAGCGCAGCCTGGGCGGCCCGGAACTCCCGGCTCCGGGTGACGGGCAGGATCGCCAGCAGTGCGCCCATGGACCCCGCAACCTTGGCCCGTCCCTGCATGACCGCGACGTTGAGGTCGAGGTCTCCGGACGCCAACAGCAGCGTGTCCGCGTACGTCGTGGTGATCGTGAGCTCGGCGTCGGGATCCGGTTCGTGGCCCGCGACAAGCGCCGCATCCAGCAGCCGCCCGTCCTCGAACGTGAGCGTGAACAACACGTCGCCGTCCGGTGCGCCCGTGACCACGCGCTGGATCCGTGCCGTCGCCCCCGGGGCCGGCGCCAGGCTGCCGAACAGCTCGCGCGCCAGCGCCAGCCATTCAGCGCCCAGAAAGCCGACCCCTCCCACGGCCTACCCGAGGGCTCCGAGGCTCGCCTACGCCTGCCGGCCTACCCGGCTGCGGATGCCGGCGAACATGTCGGATTCGGGCTTCTCGGTGTCGACCAGGCTGCGGGCGAGGATGTAGTCGTCGAACCGGTGGATCGCCGCCTGCTCGTCCCGCGGCAAGCCGAACCAGAACGGGGACGTGGGGTCGACCTGGGTTTCGTGCGCCAGCAGGGCGTCGAACCGCACGTCATTGAAGCCGGCGATGTCGATCGTCGTGGTGATGCGATTGTCCTGGGACTCACGCTCGAACCACTCGGGAGGGAACGGCGATTCGAGCCCGAGCTCGACGAAGCGCCGGTGCATGGCCTCGATGCGCCGGCGCGACCACACCGAGTAGTAGAGCTTGAGCGGCTGCCAGGGCTCGCCGGCATCGCGATAAGCGTCCGGGTCACCGGCGCGCTCGAACGCCGGCACGGAGATGTCGTGGACCCGCAGGTGGTCGGGATGCGGATAGCCGCTCTGGTCGTCGGGATAGGTGACGATCACCTGCGGCCGCTCCCGGCGGATGACGGCGACCAGCCGCCCGACTGCCTCGTCGAGCGGCGCGTTGGCGAAGGCGTCGGGATGCTTGTTGGGCTCGGTGTCGGGCATGCCCGAGTCGCGGTAGCCGAGCAGGACCACCTCGTCGTAGCCGATGATCTCGGCCGCCCGCGCCAGCTCGCGGCGCCGGACCGCCGGAAGGTCGGCTGCCACCTCGGGACGGTTCATGGCTGGGTTGAGGATGTCGCCGGCTTCGCCGCCGGTGCACGTCACCAGCACCGTGCGCACACCCTCGGCGTGGTAGCGGGCGACGGTGCCGGCACCCTTCGACGCCTCGTCGTCGGGATGCGCGTGAACCGTCAACAGGCGGAGTTCGGGACGCTCGCTCATCGCCGGTCACGCTACCGTCGCCGAACCGCGCCCGAACCGACCGAGCGGTGCAGCACACGTCGAGTCCAGGGGCGGGATAGATTCCCTGGGTACAGGGGACATCGGTTCCCCGTTCCGGCTACGCGGAGCGCACAAGGCAAACCAACATGGACAGCCCCGAGGACTGGCGCTGGGTCTGGATCATCGCCACGGCGGTGTTCGCCATCGGCGAGTTGACGAGCCCCGGGTCGTTCTTCATGCTGCCCTTCGCCATCGGTGCCCTCGTTGCCACGGTGCTGGCATTCCTCGACGTCGACGTCGTGATCGAGTGGCTGGCCTTCGTGGGCGTGTCCTTGGCGGTCTTCGCGGCGCTGCGCCCGGTGGCGCGCCGCCTGAACCGGTCGGTCGACGACACCGGCATCGGCTCGCGGCGCCTGCTTGGGCATGCGGCGGTCGTGCTTCGTGAGATCCCCGCCGGAGGGGACGTCGGGCTCGTGCGGGTCGACCGGGAGGAATGGCGGGCGCAGTCGACCGACGGATCGGGGATCCCCATCGGCACCGCCGTCCGGGTCGCCGACGTGCAGGGGACCAGGGTGATCGTCGCCGCCGTCGACCAGCTTCCGTCACCCACCGGGGAGCTCGAGCAATGACGTTCACGACCAAGGAGGTGTCGTCGTGACGGCACTGACCGTCCTGCTGATCGTCTTCGCCGTCATCGTCATCGTCTACGTGGCGGCGGGGGTGCGCATCGTTCGCCCGTACCAGAAGGGCCTGGTCGAGCAGCTCGGCAAGTACAAGGAGACCGTTGACCCCGGCCTCCACCTCATCGCGCCCTTCTACCAGATGCTCCGGCCGGTGGACATGCGGGAGCAGGTCGTCGATGTGCCGCCCCAAGAGGTCATCACCGAGGACAACGTCGTGGTCTCGGTGGACGCCGTCATCTACTACGAGCCCACCGAGCCGCAGCGCCTGGTCTACAACGTCGCCAACTTCATGCTGGCCGTGACCAAGCTGGCGCAGACGAACCTCCGCAACCTGATCGGCGACATGCAGCTCGACGAGGCGCTGACATCCCGCGAGAAGATCAACACCGAGCTGCGGGAGATCCTCGACGACGCCACCGACAAGTGGGGCGTCCGGGTGGCCCGGGTCGAGATCCAACGGATCGAGCCGCCTGCCGACGTCATGCACGCGATGCACGAGCAGATGAAGGCCGAGCGCACCCGCCGGGCCGTCGTGACGTCGGCCGAGGGCGAGCGGCAGGCGGCCATCACCCGCGCCGAGGGCGACCGGCAGGCCGTGGTGTTGCGGTCCGAGGGCGACAAGCAGCAGCGCATCCTGCGGGCCGAGGGCGAGGCGGAGGCCATCCAGCGGGTGGCGGAGGCCGAGAAGTTCCGCCAGGAGACCGTCGCCGAGGGCGAGGCCGGGGCCATCCTGTCGGTCTACGGCGCGATCCACGAAGGCGCCCCCGACACCCCGCTGCTCACCATCAAGTACCTCGAGGCCCTCCGCGCCATGGCCGACGGGCGGGCCACCAAGATCGTGGTGCCCACCGAGCTTGCCGGCATCGCCGGATCGCTCACCGCAGTGGCCGACCTGCTGGGTGGCAACAACAGCAACGGGACGGGCGGCGATGGCGCCGAGCCGCCGCGGGTTCCCGACGCCGGAGCCAGCGCGGCCACTCGCGCGTCCCGGCCGGCGTCATCGGATCCGCCGATCCCGCCGCCGTCCGACTGAGTCCCTTCCCGCAGAAGTCCAAACGTCGGCGCCTCGAGGAGGTCGCCGT
>CAWEZE010000026.1:0-51787 GCA_963813485.1 uncultured bacterium | reverse complement strand
CCCGCCACACCCGCTCGGGGGTGAGGGGCAGGTCGATGTGGCGCACGCCGAGGTGGGCCAGCGCGTCGACGACCGCGTTCTGCACGGCCGGCGGCGCCGCCGATCGTCCCCGACTCGGCGATGCCCTTGATGCCGAGCGGGTTGTTGGGCGACGGCGTCTGCATCAGCCGGCACTCGAACGACGGCAGGTCGGCGGCCGACGGGAAGGAGTAGTCGGCGAAGCTTGCCGTCAGCGGGTTGCCGTCCTCGTCGTAGCTGAACTCCTCGAACAGCGCCTGGGCGATGCCCTGGGCCAGCCCGCCGTGGACCTGGCCGAGGGCGAGCATCGGGTTGATGATCGTGCCGGCGTCGTCGACGGTCACCATCCGGCGCAGCTCGACTGGCCGGTGTCGGCGTCGACCTCGACCACGGCCGCGTAGGCGCCGAAGGGCACCGTCGGTCCCTCGCCGTCGAAGTCGGTCTCGCACTGCAGCGACCCGGTCCTCGGCCGCGCTGGCCGGCGAGCTCGGCCCAGCCGACCGCGCGGGCCGGCGCGCCGGCCACGTGGAAGCGGCCGGTGTCGGTGTCGAGCACCACGTCGACGGCCGCCTCCAGCAGGTCGGCCGGCGCCACCTGGCCCTCGACGAGGGCGGCCGGGCCTCGGCCACGGCCGCGCCCGCCTTCTGCGCCGAGCGTGACCCACCGGTGATCCCGCCCCGGGGGACGACGTCGGTGTCGCCGTGCACCACCTCGATGCGATCGATCGGGACGCCGGTCCGATCGGCGACGAGCATCGCCCAGGCCGTGTAGTGGCCCTGACCGAAGGGCGACGACCCGGTGACGACCATGATCCTGCCGTCGGGCCGCAGCTCGACGGCGCCGTACTCGGTGCCGGGCACCCCGGCGGTGCGGTCGATGAAGGTCGCCAGGCCGATGCCGAGCAGCCTGGGATCGCCCGCCGCCCGGCGGCGGGCCTGCTCCGCCCGCACGTCGTCGTAGCCGACGGCGTCGACCGCGATGTCGAGGGCCGCCTGGTAGTCGCCGCTGTCGTGGCGCACGCCGGTCGGGCTGTCGTACGGGAAGTCGTCGGCGCCCAGCAGGTTGCGCCGCCGGACCTCGAGGGGATCCATGCCGATCTCGGCGGCGAACAGGTCGATCGCCCGTTCGATGAGGGCCGCGGCCTCGGGCCGGCCGGCGCCGCGGTAGGCGACGATGGGCGTCGTGTTGGTCACGAACGCTCGGGTCGACCATTGGACCTGGGGGATGCGGTAGGCGCCCGCGGACATCACCGCCGTGTTGGCGACCAGCAGCGGTCCGACCATCGGGTAGGAGCCGGCATCGCCGTCGATCCGGATGCGCAGTGCCCGCATCGTGCCGTCGCGGTCGCCGCCGATCCCGACCTGCTGGCGCTGGGCCCGCGAATGGCCGAGGCCGACCATGTCGGTCGATCGGGGCGGCACCCAGCGCACCGGCCGCCCGGAGCGGCGGGCGAGCCAGGGGAGCAGCATCTCCTCGGGGTAGGGCCGGGCCTTGGCGCCGAAGCTGCCACCGATGTCGGGGGTGATGACCCGGACCTGTCGGTCGACAGCCCGTGCACTCGCCACAGGCCCGCACCGGATGCGCGCCCTGGCAGGACGACCAGTGGACGAGGCGCCCGTCCTCGCCCCACAGCGACGCCCCGGCCCGCCCCTCGAGCGGGCACGGGGCCAGACGCTGGTTGACCAGCGCGGCCGACACGACCACGTCGCAGTCCGCGAGCGTGTCCCCAACCGTCTCCGAGCCACCCTCCGCGTCGTCACCACGTTGGTGCCCGCTTCGGGGAACAGCAGCACCTCACCACGGTCCGCGACGTCGAGCTTGGTGACGGCCGGCAGGGGTCGTAGTCGATCTCCACCAGCTCGGCCGCGTCCTCGCCCGCCGCATCGTCTCGCCGACGATGGCCACCACCGGCTCGCCCACGAACCGCACCCGGCCGTCGGCCAGCAACGGGCGGGCCATGGTGGATGGGTAGGCGGGGCTGACCTGGGCAGCGGGCCGATGTCGAGGTCGGCCGCGGTCACCACGTCGACCACGCCCGGGGCCGATCGAGCGGCGTCGACGTCCACGGACCGGATGTCCGCGTGCGCCACCGGGGAGGTCACGTACGTGACGCTCAGGCACCCGGGCAGGTCGAGATCGGCGACGTACCGGGTGTCGCCAGTGAGCAGGCGACGATCCTCGCGTCGGGCCACGGGCGTTCCCACGAGTGGCATCGGGCCGACGCTACCGGCATCGGGCAAGGAACTGCGCAGTAGCATCCGCCGACGACCAACCGGTTGGTCAGGGAAGGCTGTCGATGCCCGACGACATTCGCGACGCTCCGGTCGGGGAGTACTGGGACCGCTTCGAACAGCGCTGGACCGGGTGCTCAGCTACCGCTACCTGGGCAAGAGCCATGCCACGCTGGACCGGGCCGGGGGCGAGACGATGCGCCTGCGCCACGACATGCGTAACGCGTCGGTGGGATCATGGCGGCGCCGCTGTGCATCGCTTCCCCGGAGTCGGGGGGCATGGCCGACGACGGTACGTGCCGAATCCGGTGATCGCCTCGCTGCCATCCTCGACGACGCCCGCGACGTCCGGAGATCGAGGTGCGCCGCGAGGTGATTCGGATCGGCCGCCAGATGGGGTTCAGCCGGTCGCAGATCGTCGATGCCGCGGATCCCCAGCGGGTGGTCGCCCTGTCCGAGGGGATGGGGGTGAGCCTCGGCCAGCCGCCCCCGGGGTTCGAGCCGGTCGACAATCCGCCGATCGCGGTCGAGGACTCGCCGACCCTGCCGCCGCTCCACGTCGTGTTCGGCGCCCGCCGCCGGCCCGACGGCGCCTGGGAGCTCCCGGAGCTGAGCGACGAGCTGTCCTCGCCCGACGCCGCACTGCACCTCGGACCGATCCACGTCGTGCTCGAGGCGGCCGCCATGGAGCTCGCGTCCCGGGAGACCGGCACCGACGTGCTCCAGATCGAGGACTGGCACGTCATGTTCGTCGCGCGCGGCAAGGTCGGTCCGTTCCGCATCACCGGCGAGGCGATCAGCGGCCGCCGGGGGCGCATCGCCTGTCGCCTGTCGCTGCGCGACAGCGGCAACGGCGATCGGGTGGTCACCACGGCGTCGGCGGCCTTCCGACCGGGTGCTGGGACACTAGGCCGTCACAAGACGCGGACGGCGATGCCGGGATAGTCGACGACCAGCCCGTCGGCGTCGTAGACGAGGCGGCCCTCGTAGGCGAACACCGGGGCGGCATAGTCGAAGCGCTGCCGGGCGCCGTCGTCCTCGACCCGGGCGTAGCGCTGCTCCAGGCGTTCCACGTCGAGGTCCAGGCGCGCACGTAGGCGGCCGGGGCGTCGGCCCCCGACCCACCGCCAGCCGCAGGCGGTGGATCGGCAGAGTGTTGGTGCACGACGACGACTCCAGGTCGACGTCCAGGCATCCGTCCAGGTGGGGCGCGGCGACGCCGTCGACGTGCCAGCGGCCCGACCCGTCGCACTCGAGGCGCACCTCGTGTTCGACCCTGGGCGACTGGCCGGCCACCAGGGCCGTGGTGGTGCGCCATGCGCCGTCGAGCGCGATCTCGTAGCGGACGACCCACGGCTCGCCGTCCTCGACCGCCGACGTGCAGCCACGTAGCCGGTGGCCGGCCTCGCCGGTCTCGAGGAACACGACCTCGAAGCCGTCGCGCGCCTCCCGGTGCCGCCAGGCGGCGGCGGGTCGCACCGGACCGAACGTCGTGGGCATGCCCTAGGTTGACATCATGCGCTTCGGCAACGTCGGTGGTCGGATGCAACTGGTGGTCGGTGACGGCCTGGTCGACGTGGAGTCGGCATCGGCCGGGCGCCTAGCCGCCGACCCGGTGGCCGCACTCGAACAGTGGGATGCGCTGGTCGAGTGGGCGCGCTCGGCCGACGGCGGTTCGACGCCGGCGACCCCGGTGTCGGGCGCCACGCTGCTGGCCCCCGTGCCCCGGCCTCGCCAGGTGTTCGGCGTGGGGCTGAACTACCGCCTCCACGTGGCGGAGGGCGCCCGAGAGGTGCCCGAGGAGCCGGCCGTGTTCACAAAGTTCCCCAGCTGCATCGGCGGGCCGACCAGTGAGATCCCCGTCGGCAGCGAGACCGTCGACTGGGAGGTGGAACTCGTGGTGGCGTTGGGACGGACCGCCCACAGAGTCGGCGTCGACCGGGCCTGGGACCACGTCGCCGGACTCATGGTCGGCCAGGACATCTCGGACAGGGCGGTGCAGATGCGGCCCCCGGCGCAGTGGTCCCTCGCCAAATCGTTCAGCGGCTTCGGTCCCACCGGTCCGTTACTGGCGACGGTCGACGAGGTACCGGACCGGGACGACCTGGAGCTGGGCTGCTCCGTCAACGGCGAGGAGGTCCAGAAGGCTCGGACGTCCGACCTCATATTCCCGGTGCCCGAGCTCGTCAGCCGCCTGTCCCACATCGTCACGCTGTGGCCCGGGGACCTGATCTTCACCGGCACCCCGTCGGGGGTGGGCTACGCCCGCACGCCGCCGAGGTTCCTCCATGCCGGCGACGTGCTGACGAGCTACATCGAGGGCATCGGCGAGCTGCGCAACCCCTGCATCGGGGCCTGAACTGGGGTTCGGACCCGGGGGAGGGCACGATGGCGCTGGTCGAGACGGTACGTGGTCCGGTCGAGACGGGCCGGCTGGGTTCGACCCTCATGCACGAGCACGTGTTCATCCTCCGCGACCAGCAGCGGGTGTTCGCGGAGGAAGGTGTCGACCTCAGCCGGGTCGTCATCGGACACTCGGGCGACAGCACCGACCTCGACTACCTGCGCGAGCTCATGGACCGGGGCTCAACCATCGGCATGGATCGGTTCGGGCTCTACGGCAACGGGTTCCCGACCTTCGACGAGCGGGTGGACACCGTGGCCCGGCTCTGCGAGCTCGGCTATGTCGACCGCATGGTCCTGTCCCACGACACCTTGTGCCATTCCGACAGGTACGCCATCGTGCGGGAGCAGTTCCCCGATTGGGTCTTCAAGCACCTCTCCGATGACGTGCTGCCGGCCCTCCGTCAGCGGGGCGTCGAGGAGGCACAGATCGAACAGATGCTCGTCGCCAACCCTCGGCGGTTGTTCGAGCAGCAGGGCGCCTACTGAGGCGGCGGGGCGTGGATTTCGGGGTTCACCTTCCATTGATGGACTTTGGTGGGCACCCCTACACGCTCAGGCACCTTGCCGACTACGCCGACGCGGCCAGGCGACTCGGCTTTGCCGCGGTGTCGGCGAACGATCACGTGGTGTTCGCCGTCCCGTGGTTGGACGGGCCCACGGCACTCGCCGCCGTACTCGGTCACTCCGGCCAGATGACCCTCACCACGACCGTGTCGCTGCCGGTCGTGCGAGGGCCCGTTCCGCTCGCCAAGACCCTGAGCGCGATCGACCGGCTGTCGGGCGGGCGCCTGGTCGTCGCGGTGGGGCCCGGCTCGTCAGAGCGCGACTACGCCGCCGTGGGCATCGACTTCGCCGAACGATGGCGGCGCCTCGACGAAGCGATCCACGCCCTCCGTGCTCTCTGGAGCCAGGATGGGGAGCCGTTCGTCGGCCGCTTCTACTCAACGGAAGGGATCGATCTGCGACCGGCTCCCGCCCAGCCGGCTGGACCGCCCATCTGGATCGGGAGCTGGGGCTCCCCCGCAGGGCTCCGCCGCACTGCACGGCTCGGCGACGGCTGGCTGGCCTCGGCCTACAACACGACCCCCGACCGTTTCGCGGACGCGTGGTCGCAGCTCCGTGGCTTCCTCGTCGAACGCGGCAGAGACGCAGAGGCGTTCCCGAACGCGCTCGCGACGATGTGGTGCTACATCACCGAGAGTCGCTCCGAAGCCGACGCGATCTTTCGGGCCCGCCTGGTGCCGACGATCAACCGGCCCGAAGAGGTGCTCCGAGACCGCCTACCCGTCGGTCCGGCGGACGCCTTCGCGGAGAAGCTCATGGCCTTTCGAGATGCAGGCGTACAGCGTGTCCTCATCTGGCCCGTACACGACGAGCTGCGCCAGCTCGAGCTCTTCACCGAAAAGGTCCGTCCGGCGTTGACGATCTGACTCGCGACATGCATCGGCAAGTACGGGCCGCGACGAACGAGGCGGTCCCGCGGTGTGGGCTCGGTTCAGGCACTCTTTGCACATGGAGGCGGTGCTGCTGACGGGCCTGTACGGCGTGGGCAAGTCGACGGTCGCTGCCGAGATGGCCGACCTCTTGGAGGTGGCCGGCGTGCCCTACGCGGCGCTCGACCTCGACTGGCTCACGTGGTGCAACGCCGGCGACGGTGACCGAGCCAGCGAGCACGCCATGCTGCTCCGCAACCTCGGCGCCGTCATGACGAACTATCGCGCCGCCGGCGTGCACTACTTCGTGCTTGCTCGATGGGTCCGCGACCGCGCCGAGCTTGCAGGCTTGGTGACCACCATGGCGATGCCGCTGCGCACCGTTGAGCTGACGGTGCCGCTCGACGAGATCACGCGGCGCCTTGCGGCAGACCCGACGGCGGGACGGCGGGACGATCTCGCCGAGTCGGTGGCGTGGGTCGAGAACGGGCGCGGCGCTGGCTTGGCGGAGTGCACGATCGACAACGATCGTCCGGTTCGCGACGTCGCGACCGCCATCCTTCGGTGGCTGGCTTGGCCGCCGCCGACGAGAGGGTGATCGGCGGGAAACCTCCGATTTGAAGGCTCTACGCGATGAAGCGTGGGGTCGTGTCGTGAGGGGCGCCGTTGGATAGGGGTCCACCAGCGCGGTCAAGGGCCTCGTGATTCTGCGACTTGTCCGAGTTGCAGAACAGGAGGCCCCTGACATGAGGCAACGTAGCGATGGCGCGACCGTGCTGCTGGGGATGCCGGAGTTCGTGGTCGGCGCCCAGCTTGTGGTGGGCCGGGAGCTGTGGCTGATGGTGGAGACGACTTTCGGCGTGGTGGGCTGCGAGGGGTGTGGCACGCGGGCGGTGGGCCACGGCCGCAGGCGGCTGAAGGTGCGGGATCTGCCGATGGCCGATCGGCCGGTGGTGCTGGTGTGGGCCAAGCGCCTGTGGCGTTGCCCGGACCCGGATTGCGCGGTGGGCACGTGGTCCGAGGAGGTCGACGACATCGCGCCGCGGGCGGCGTTGACCGAGCGGGCCCGAGCCGAGATCTGCCGTCTCGTGGGTGAGGCGGGGCACTCTGTGGCGCAGGTGGCCCGTGACTTCGGGGTTGGCTGGCACACTGCCATGGCCGCGGTGCGCGACCACGGCCGCCCACGGGTCGATCATCTGTCCCGGCTCGGCGCTCCCCGGGCGCTGGGGGTAGATGAGCATTCGTTCCTCGCTGCCACCGCCGAGCACCCGACGCTGTTGGTCACCGGCTTCGTCGACTTGGACCGCCACCGTCTCCTGGATGTGGTCCCAGGCCGCACCGCGCAGGGGGTTTCCGGGTGGCTGGCTGCTCGCCCGGCGCCGTGGCGGGCGGCCATCGACGCGGTGACCTTGGATCCCTACGCCGGTTACGCCCGCGGGCTCAGCCGACGGGCTGCCGCACGCCGAGCTGGTGGTGGATCACTTCCACGCCATGCGCCTGGCCAACGCGGCCCTCGACGAGGTCCGCCGCCGCGTGCAGCAGGAGACTCTTGGGCATCGGGGCCGCAAAGCCGACCCGCTCTATCGGATCCGCCGCCAGCTTCTCGTCGCCCATGAGCGGCTCACCGAACGAGGCTGGGCTCGCATCCAGACCGGCCTGAACGTCGGCGACCCGGCCGGCGAGGTCGGCGCCGCCTACCTCGCCAAGGAACTGCTCCGCGAGGTCTACGCCACGACTTCCCAGCGGCGGGCTCGCCGGCGGCTCGAGCGCTTCTACACCCATTGCCGCACCGCCGACGTCGTCGAGCTCCGCCGCCTCGCCACGACGGTGCGCCGCTGGGAACCCGAGATCTTGGGCTGGCACCGCACCGGCCTGTCCAACGGACCAACCGAGGCCATGAACCTGCTGATCAAGAAGATCAAACGGGTCGGCCACGGCTTCCGCAACTTCGAGAACTACCGCCTCCGGCTCCTGCTCCACTGCGGCGTCGAATGGCACACTCCACCCGTCGCACGAATCAGAGGCCGCCAACCACGCTTGGTCGCGTAGAGCCGATTTGAAGTCGTCGCCGCGGGTCCGGCGACTACGGGCGCATCGAGCTCACGATGCCCGGCTCAGTGTCTTCGCGCTGCCGTTCGGTGCTGACATCACGCTGGGAGTGGCTGCCGTCAGTTGATGTCGAACTCGTTGCCCTCTGGGTCTTTCATCGCTACCGCGTAGTGATCGATGCCTTCCTCGCTCAAGTCGCCGATCATTGTGGCACCGAGATCCGACAGCCGTCCTGCCTCGGCGTCGACTCGCTGCCTGCGGGTTGCGATCGGAATCGCCCGCCCGCCGCTGACGTGAACGTCGAGGTGGAGCCGGTTCTTGACTGTCTTGCTCTCCGGCACCACCTGGAACCAGATACGAGGTCCGCCGCCATCCGGATCGATGATGCAGTCCGCGCCGATTCCCACTTCGGCCTCACGAAGTCCTAGGTCGCGCCGCCAGTCGTCCCAGGTGGCGAAGCCAGATGGGGGTGGCTCAAGCTCATATCCCAAAGCCGCAGCCCAGAAGCGGGCAAGCAGATCCGGATCGGTGCAGTCGATTACTAGCTGGTATCGCACAGCCATCGGTCTTTCCCATCGGGTCAGCAGGTTGCCCCCCAGCCAGCCGTCTGCGCCCGCGTCCACCTTGACCTGTGGATCAAGATCTGTTGGCGCTTCGGTCTGCGCGTTATCGCCGGGCCGTTCGACAGTGAATCTACGACGCCCCAGTCTGCCCGACCGCCGGCTAACGAGCGCATGATGCCGTCCGGGCTCCGATCCTCGCTGCCGGGATATGGCCCCCGGTAGCCGTCCGGTAGCAGGCGGACTGCTTGGTAGCCCTCGAGCAGCACGGGATGCTGCGGCTCGGGGACGCTGTCGACGGTGACCGCAAAGTCCAGCGCGTAGTGGCCCTAGGCGGCGTCGTCGAAGTCCAGCGGGCGCGGGCCTGGCCGTGGTGGTCCAAGACGTTGCCCAGGTGCAGGTCGGCATGGACCAACCCGCGCCTCGTTCGCGTCGCTCGGTGTACGACTTATCTCGTCTACCAGGCGGTGGGCTTGTCGGGTTGGTACAGCCAGACGTCGAAGAAGTGCGTCAGGTCTATCCCGCTGCGCTGCTCGGCGAGATCGATGAACTGGGCTGTTGTCACGTTGCCGTAGCGATTCAGCGTGGCCCAGTCGCGCAGCACCGTGAAGAAGGTGTCGTCCCCGATCTTCTCCCGTAACGCTTCGAGGGTCATCGCCCCGCGGTAGTAGATCGTGCCGTTGAACATGAAGACGGGTGTACCAGGGTCGCCGGGCGGAGGCGTCCAGAAGGCGGTGTCCTGCGCCGGGGTGTTGTACAGCTGCTTGAACCACTGCGCCGCCGACTTGTTGCCCTGGTACTCGCTCCAGATCCATTCTGACCAGGTGGCGAAGCCTTCGTGCAGCCATATGTCGGGCCACGTTGTCAGGGTCACCGAATCGCCGTACCACATGTGGGAGATCTCGTGAACGAGCGTCGCCTCGTCCGGCATCCGGTCGAACACCGGCTTTGTTTGCGTTTCGAGTGAGTAGCCGACGTCCTTGGCGCTGTCGACGACCGCACCGACGGCGTTGAACGGATACGGCCCGTAGATCGATGTGAAGAAGTCGACCGCCGCCGGAAGCTTGCCCAGCACCTGGCCCTTTGGAAGCTGTGGATCCACGGCGACGTACGTCGGAATTCCCGCCGAGGTGGTCGAGATGGTCAGGTCGAACCGGCCGAGTGTCGCCGTTGCGAGATACGGGGCCATCGGATCGGTCTCTTGCCAGACCCAGGTCGTTCTACCAGCGGCCGTCTGATTGGAAACGAGGACTCCATTCGCCATCGCCGTGAGCCCGGCCGGCACGGTGATGCTGAAGTCGAACGTTGCCTTGTCGCGCGGGTTGTCGTTCACCGGGTACCAAGCCGGTGACCCCTGCGGCTCGCCGACCACGAAGGCGCCATCATCGGTCGGGACCCAGCCCTCGATCGATTGATCGGGGTCAGTGACCACGGCGGGCGTGCCGGCGTAGTCGATCACCACCGTGAACACCGTGCCGGCTCTCAGGCCGGCCCGAGGCGTGATCACGAGCTCGTGCTCACCATTGCGGGTGAATGCCGCGTCGTCGCCGCTGACGAGCAAGCGCGAGATCGAGAAGCCCCGCAGATCGAGGTTGAAGCTCGAGAGGTTCTGCGTGGCGCTCGCCGTGATCACGGCGGTGCCCGTCAGCTGGTTCGTGGATGGCTCGTACGACAACGTCAACGCGTAGTGCGTCACGTCGTAGCCGCCGTTGCCGGCGTTCGGGAAGAACGGATCGCCCAGGCCAGCCGACCCCGGAACGAAGTCCTCCGCGACCGCCGGTGCGACCGTGGCCAGGCCGATGGTGGCCATGCAGATCGCGCCGACACTGAGCAGGCGGCTCGCCACACGCGTGAGCTTCATGGCGCCCTCCCATTGTTGCGGCTGGCCGCGACGCTAGCGGCCGGCACGATGGCGCGGCTAGGGCCGACGTCATGCCTAGCACGTCGCACGCGACCAGCCGAACACCAGCGCATATTGCTCGAACCGAGCGCATGCCGCCTGCCCGATCGTGAGCGCAGAACGACGCGGCGCGAGATCAGGCAGATCTGCGCTACCAGCAGCAGATGGCGGACTTCACCCCTGGTCGGTGTTTGAGTCGACCCACTGCACCAGCTCGAGGGTGATCCCCTCGGGACCTTCGAAGAGTCGGAGCCGCCGCTTGATGTAGTCCATCTCATCGCTGAGCATCTTCACCCCGTTGGCGACCAGGTGGGTGGTGACCGTCTCGATGTCGTCGACGCGGAACGCAAGGTGGTTGTAGCCCCGTCGCCGCCGATTCGTCGGGTGCTCACCCGGATCATCCGGCGGCCTTGGATCGAACTCGAGCAACTGGATCTCGAAGCGAGGCTCGGATCCTTCGAGTGCGAGTGTGATGTGCTCAGCCTTCATGTCCGGCATGCCCATGTATTGCGCAGGGAGACCACGATCGATCGTCGCGACGTGTTGCTTCC
This sequence comes from uncultured bacterium, assembly GCA_963813485.1. Classification (GTDB taxonomy): domain Bacteria; phylum Actinomycetota; class Acidimicrobiia; order Acidimicrobiales; family VFJN01; genus DASQUK01. The sequence goes on along the minus strand of CAWEZE010000026.1, from coordinate 40,639 downwards.
GGAAGCCAAGCAGCTCGAAGAACTCGATCGCGGTCGCAGCGTTCGCCACCGCGATGGTTACATGATCCGGGTTGCGGAGCACCGTCGTCGTGTCCTCCATCGTTGGCCGGACCGGACAACCAGTACCGACGTCCGTACCAATAGAGATTGCCCGATCCGGCGCTCACCTGCGAGCGCATAGCGGCAGATATGGCGCGGCAGCGCGTCTTGCGTAGCGTCGGCGTGGCTTGCTCGTCGACAGGGCGCGACGATGTGGTCGTGGGCACCGGGGTCGATGTCCAGTACGCGATGAGTGGGGACGCCAGGCTGGCGTTCAGCGTTCGCGCGGGTGGGCCGCACGTGATCGTGCGGGTTGCGGCGTGGATGTCGAACCAGGATGCCGAGAGTCTCGAATCGCGGGTGCACGGGCTGTTGCGTGAGCGCTTGTCGTCGTTCGCGACGGTCGTGTCGTACGACGCGCGGGGGACGGGGCTTTCGGATCCGGTGTCGTTGGGTGACCTGCCGACGTTGGAGGGTTGGACGGACGATTTGCACGCGGTGGTGACGGCCGCGGGACTGGAACGTGTCGTGCTGCTTGGAGAGGCCTTGGCTGGGCCGGTGGCGGCGCTGTATGCGGCGACCCGTCCTGAACGGACCCGCGCATTGATTCTGATCAACTCGTTCGCGGCGATGGCCGTATCCGAGGACTCCGACGCCGCTGTGATGTCCGAGGAGTACGAGCGGTTCGTCGAGTCCGTCGAGCGATCCTGGGGCAGCGGACGCTTCCTTCGGGGAATCATGCCCGATGTTCCGGTGGACGACGAGCGACTGCGGGATCTCGCTCGCGGTGAACGTCAGTCGATGTCTCCCGCCGTCGTGGGCGCCATTTTCCGTGGCCTGTATGCGACCGACGTACGAGCGGTCCTGCCAGCCATCAGTGCCCCGACACTTGTCTTGCACACGGTCGAGAATCGCATCGTTTCCATCGAGCAGGGCCGGTATCTCGCCCAACACATCCCCAACGCCCGGCTGGTGGAACTTCCCGGCGCCGACAACGCCGTGTTCTTGGGTTCGGCGGTGGGTCCTGCCGTCGTCGACGAGATCGAAGAGTTCCTGACCGGCACCCGCGTCGCCGTCGATCACACTCGGATGCTCACCACCTTGGTGTTCACCGACGTCGTCGGCTCCACCGACCAGCTCGCCGCAGTCGGCGACCAGGCCTGGCGTACGGTGCTCGACCTTCACGACGAGGCCGTTCGCCGACAACTGGCGCGGTTCTCGGGCCACCAAGAGAGGCTCACTGGTGACGGCATACTCGCCACGTTCGACGGCCCCGCCCGCGCGATCCGTTGTGGGACCGCGATCCGCGACGCGGCCCGCCAGATCGGCCTCGATGTCCGAGTGGGGATCCACACCGGTGAAGTCGAACGACGCGGCACCGAGCTGGCGGGCATCGCCGTCCACCTCGCATGCCGTGTGTGCGAAACCGCACAGCCTGGTGAGGTGCTCGTGTCGCGGACCGTCGTCGATCTGGTGGCAGGTTCGGGCACGACTTTCGACGACCGCGGCGAGCACGAACTCAAAGGCCTACCCGCCGCGTGGCGACTCTTCGCGGTCACCACCTGAAGCGACTGGAGTCCGCGTCATACGGCAAAAGCCGAGCCCGGCCATCGCGATACCGATTGCCAGGACTGGGCGGCCGTCAACGACGTGCAAGGGAACACCGCCATGTCCTCAGTTCCCCCGTTGGCCCAGCCCGGACGGGAGGAGACGTCCACAGCGGACGACGCTCGTACAGTCGCCGTGTGCGCGTCGTAGTCGAACAGGTCATTCAGACCGCAACGAAGGCGCTCGACGGCGGGCTCACCGCCCGCGAGGCGTTCACCGTTCTCGCCACCCTGACACGAGAAGCCGTGCCAGCCGCTCGCAGCCTGCGCAAGACCGACCCCGATCGAGCGGCCACCTACCGGGAGCTGATCCTGGCCCTCGGCCAGGAGCTCCGGCGTCGCGAGCGGACGAGCGACGATCCGCGGCATCTCCGCGCAGTCACCGACGACCTCGCCAAGGTGTTGGACGCGCTGGGGTGAAGCGGCGACCTATGAGCCGCAACGAGGAGGCTCACGACCCATCACCTTGGGTCGTCCGCTTCGCATCGATGATCCCTCCCACTGGTCAGGTGCTCGACGTCGCGAGCGGCGCCGGTCGTCACACCCGTTTGTTCTTGGATCGCGGCTATGACGTCGTCGCCGTCGATCGAGACGTCTCCGGTCTCGATGACATCCGGGAACACGATCGACTCGAAGTCGTCGAGGTCGACCTCGAGGACGGTGAACCGTTCCCGCTGAGCGATCGACGATTCGCAGGGGTGGTCGTCACGAACTACCTGTACCGGCCCATCCTGGATCAGCTGGTCTCGGCGGTCGCCTCCGCAGGTGCATTGATCTACGAGACGTTCGCGGTTGGAAATGAACGCTTCGGGCGGCCGACACGGCCGGAGTTCCTCCTTCGACCCGGAGAACTGCTCGACGTGGTCCACGGTGAGCTGCGCGTCGTGGCCTTTGAGGATCTGGTCGCCGACCATCCGCGGCCAGCCGCGGTGCAACGCATCGCGGCAGTGCGCAACCCCGCGACGGCCCGCTGAGCGTAGAACCGGCGGTACGAGTGGCGGAGATCCTCAGCAGGGCCGGCGTAGAAGATCGCGCAGAACGCGATGAGCGCCATCGACGCCCGCGAGCCTGCGCGAGCTCCACCACACGTGAGCCCGGCTCCTTCGGGGTCATCGCCGCGAACCTCGGTTGGCCGACTTGTAGTAGCCAAGCGCGCTGTGGGTATGGCTCCGGGTACCGCCAGACAGGAGGAAAGCCATGGACTATGACCTGCTGGATCTGTATCGGCGTGCGAGCGAGTGGACTGGGTCCAAGGTGACGGTCGCAGCCACAGAGCTTGATGATGCGACGCCGTGCGACGACTGGGATGCCCGCACCCTGATGAACCACATGCTCGAAACGCAGAGGTACTTCGTTGCGGCGGCGCGCGGTGAAGACGTCGCGCCACCATCGCCTACGCCGCCCGAGATCATCAGCGACGATCCCGTCGCTGACTTCGAGCGCGCTCGCGCGGCGACGCTGAACACGTTCGAGAAGCCAGGGGTCATCGAAAGGACCGGCCCCTCGCTCGGCATCGCGTTCAGCGAGCAGCTTCTCCACGGCTGGGATCTGGCCAAGTCCACCGGGCAAGACGCGACGATGCCGGACGGCCTGCCCGAGGCGGCGTACGAGATGATCCATGGCCGCTTCACCGAAGACCAGCGCAAGGGTGTCTTCAAACCGGAAGTCGTCGTCCCTCCGACGGCGTCCGCCCAGGACCGGCTTCTCGCTTACACGGGCCGGGATCCATCAACCGCATGACATCGGACCGCAGGCGTTCATAGTTCGGCCCGGACGACGCGCAACCGCCCGGCGATCTGTGCGGAGGCGCTATGTCGGCGCCGGCTCGAACTCGTGGTTCGACGGGTACTCCGTCACCGCGCCCAGGGACATCTCAATCCGCCTCCGATGAATCGCGCCGCTGGGACAGACCCGCCGCTCGGTGTTCAGATATGCAGCGAGACGGCCCCGCAGGGAGCCGTCTCGCTGGGTCAACTGACCGCTGGCTTACTCGGCGATGGAGGCTGCGGTGACGGCCTGAACCACGTCTCCTGCGTGGGTGATCTCGACCTTGCGGGGCTTGGCCTCGTCGGCTACGGGGATGGTGAGCGTGAGCACGCCGTTCTCGTAGGTGGCGGTGATGTGGTCACGGTCCAGACCCTCCCCGAGGAACAACTGACGGCTGAAGTCGCCCTGGGGTCGCTCCGCGATCTGGATCTGATCGCCTTCGGCCCGGACCCAGGCCCGCGTCGCCCGCACGGTGAGGAGGTCCTTCTCGACGGTGAGCTCAATGAAACGGAAATCGACGCCGGGGAGGTCGAGATGAACCTTGAACTCGTTGCCCTGCCGGTACGCGTCCACTGGGATCTGGCGAACGCGGCGTTCGCTGAGCATCTCCTCGGCCATCCGGTCGATCTCCCGGAACGGCTCGAATCGCATCAACATGACAGATCCTTTCGGTCTCCCTCGAGCAGCTGGCGGTCGACGACCGGCGAGCCCTCGGGGTTGTGACCCGATCCTAGCCCGGATAGCCGGGAAACCGGTAATCTGTTTCTAGAAATATTCAGCTAAGGTTCGTCGCTCATGGCGGATCGCGGCTGGAAGGAAGGGTTGGTCCGCTCCGCCCGCCGCCTCATGGAAGGCCTTGGCTGAGGGTCGGGCCCATCCCCGGGAGTGCGTGGCGGGGCGGGGAGACTGGAGGCATGGCATTCGGACAGCAGGCAGGGCCGCCGGCGTCGCGGCGCGAGGTGCAGGAGCTGCTCACGCTGCTGCAGGACGCCGGACACACCGACTTTCGCGACGCCCGCGGGCCGATGGGGTTCACCCAGCGCCAGGCGGCCGGCAAGTTCACGCGCGACGAAGCGGCGGCGTTCATCGCCCAACTCCAGGAGACCGAGTCGTTGGGCGAGCCCGCCGCACCCGGGCCCCCGAACGCTCGGGTGTCGGCCGCCGAGCAGGTGCTGCGCCGTATGCCGGCCGAGCAGCTGGCAGCCGAGCTTCAACGCCGCGGCTGGGTCGTCGTCCAGCCCTGATCCCCGATACTCGTCCGAGGTGGGAGGGTCTGTTGTGAGCTGGCGCGGGGATCGATGATCAGCTCACGACCGAGCACCGCGTTCCAAGGTTGCCGCGGATGGTTGTCCGGACGGACTGGCGGGTGCTGCGAGCGGAGTCGACTGCGCCCGGGCGATCCATGCCAGCGATGAACCGGTCGCGGCGGTCATCTGTTCCAGGATCGCCGAATTGGCAGCGACGCGGCTGCGCCGGCCACCTCCAGCCGAGCGCCGGCGGTCACCACTGCGGCGTGAGATGCGGCTCGCGGGTGCCCGCAAGTACATTCCCAAACGATCGGTAGGTCGCGACGGAGGATCTGATGCTCGATCACGCCATCACCGGAGGGACGGTCGTCGACGGCTCGCCTACCTCGCCGGGGCGTCGTGCCGACGTCGGCATCAAGGACGGCCGCATCGTCGCCGTCGCAGAGCCCGGCCGGCTTGACGAGCAGGCGGCGCAGACGATCGACGCCACCGACCTGGTGGTGACGCCGGGGTTCGTCGACCCCCACACCCACTACGACGCCCAGCTCTACTGGGATCCGCTGGCGACACCGTCGAGCTGGCACGGCGTCACCAGCATCATCGGCGGCAACTGCGGCTTCACCTTGGCGCCGCTGCGGGAGAGCGACGCCGACTACACCCGCAAGATGATGGCCCAGGTCGAGGGGATGCCTCTCGTGGCGCTCGAGCAGGGGCTGCCGTGGAAGTGGGAGACCTTCGGCGAATACCTCGCCGGCCTGGACGGTTCGCTGGCGGTGAACGCCGGGTTCATGGTCGGCCATTGCGCGCTCCGCCGCTACGTGCTGGGTGAGGACTTCGGGCGGGAATCCACGCCCGCCGAGGTGGAGCAGATCAGCGGGCTCTTGCGGCAGTCGCTTGCCGCCGGCGGGCTGGGTCTGTCGACCACCCGGTCGACCACGCACGTCGACGGTGACGGCGAGCCGGTGCCGAGCCGCCACGCCTCCGAGGACGAGGTCCTGGCCCTCTGCGCGGTCGTCGCCGAGTTCGAGGGCACCTCGCTCGAGGCCATCGTGCAGGGCTGCCTCAGCCGGTTCAGCGACGAGGAGATCGAGCTGCTGGCCCGCATGAGCGGCGCAGCCCGTCGACCGCTCAACTGGAACGTCCTGACCGTGGCCGCCGACGATCCCGGCAAGATCGACCACCAGCTCCGGGCGTCGACCCGGGCGAACGAGCTGGGCGGCCGGGTCGTGGCCCTGACCATGCCGATCTTCGCCGACAACAACATGAGCTTCCTCACGTTCTGCGCGCTCTGGCTGCTCCCTGGCTGGCGCGACGTCCTGGCGGTCGACGTGCCCGAGAAGATCCGCCGCCTCGAGGACCCGGCGGTGCGGGCCGAGATGATGGAGAAGGCGGAATCGTCGCCGCTGCGCCGGCTCGCCGACTTCGCCAACTACCTGATCGGCGACGTGTACTCCGAGGCCAACGAGCGGTATCGCAACCGCAAGGTCGGGGACATCGCCGCGGAGAGGGGCGAGGATCCGTTCGCCACCATCGTCGACATCGTGGTCAACGACGACCTGAGGACGGTCCTGTGGCCCATCCCGGCCGGCGACGGCGACGCCGATTGGGAGCTGCGGCGCACGGTGTGGGACCACGAGGACGTGTTGCTGGGCGGGTCCGACGCCGGTGCCCACCTCGACCGCATGCTGGGCTCGCCGTATCCGACCCGCTTCGTCGCCGACTGCCTGCGCGGCCGCCAGTTGATGCCCCTCGAGCGGGCGGTGCACCTGATGACCGACGCGCCGGCCCGGCTGTTCGGCCTGCGGGACCGCGGGCGGCTGGCGCCCGGCTACCGCGCCGACGTCGTGGTGTTCGACCCGGCCACCGTCGACGCCACGCCGGCCCGGATCGCGTTCGACCTGCCGGGCGAGAGCAAGCGGCTGCTCGCCGATCCCCTCGGGGTGGTGCGGGTGCTCGTCAACGGCCGGGAGACGATCGTCGACGGCGAGCCCACCGGCGCCCTGCCGGGGACGGTGCTGCGCTCGGGCCGCGACACGGCCGGGACGGAGACCTCGGCTGCCAGCTGACGGCTCAGGCGATCGCGCCCTGCTCCTGGTAGCGGGCGATGTCGTCCCAGTCGTGGCCGATCTCGAGGAGCACCTCTTCGGTGTGGGCGCCGGGCTCGGGCGCCGTGCCGAGCGCCGTGAGGGCCTCGTCGAACTGGACCGGCGCCCGGACCACGGTGATCCGGCGGCCGGCCGGGTGGTCGACCTCGGTGACGTAGCCGTTCTCTCGGGCCTGGGGATCGTCCAGCACTTCGAGCTGGTTCTGCACCACCTCCCACGGGGCCCGCAGCGTCGCCAACCGGCGTCGCCACTCGTCGAGGGGCGCGGACGCGAAGGTCGCGGCGAGCTCCTCCACACACGACGCGCTGTTGTCGGTGCGGGCCTGTGCGTCGACGAAGCGCGGGTCCGCCAGCTAGGTCGTCGCGGTCCAGGTGGTGGCACAGATCGGGCCACCAGCGATCCGACTCCAACATGGTGAGGCCGATCCAGCGACCGTCGGCGGTCCGGTACGTGCCGGCGATCGGGTTGGTGTTGCGGCGCTGCAGGTGGGTGAAGTCGGCGCCGATGGCCGCGGAGTAGGCGATCGAGCTGGAGTTGACCCAGATCGCTGAGCCCAGCAGGGACACGTCGACCACCGACGGCTCGCCGGTGCGCTCCCGCTTGAGGAGCGCGGCGGCGACGCCGAACGCGATGTTCATGGCCCCCGTCTTGTCGCCGAAGCCCGGCAGCGTGGGCGGCAGCCGCACGCCGCCGGGGTCGAGCGAGTCGAGGATGCCGGCCCGACCGAAGAACACCGCCGAGTCGTAGCCCGGCTTGCCGGCCTCGGGGCCCCTCGGTCCCAGGGCGTCGGCGCGTACGTAGACGATGTCCGGGTTGCGGGCGCGGATGTGCTCGACGTCGATCTGCAGCCTCTGGCGGGCGGCGGGCAGGAAGCTGGTCATGAAGACGTCGCTCCGCGACGCCAGCTCGTAGAGGACCTCACGGCCCTCGGCAACGCCCACGTCGAGCCCGACGCTGCGCTTGCCGCGGTTGGTCTGCTCCATGGCGATGCTCACGCCGTCGAGGTTGGGCGTGACGCCGCCGGTGCTGAGGCCGCGCTGCGGGTCGCCACGCAGGGGGTGCTCGATCTTGATGACGTCGGCGCCGAAATCGGCCAGGACGGTGGCCGCCGCCGGCACCAGCACCCAGGTGCCGAGCTCGAGGATGCGGTACCCGTCAAACATCCGTTTGACAGTAGCCTCGGGGCCCATGTTGCAGGGGGAGAAGGTGCTGGTCGCAGGCGCCACCGGGCAGGTCGCGCTGCCGCTGACGTTGGCACTGGCCGGCCACAACGAGGTCTGGGCCGCGGCCCGGTTCAGCGACCACGCCGCCCGCCGAACCCTCGAGTCGGCCGGTGTGACGTGCGTGGCTGTCGACCTGGTCGACGGCGACCTGAACGGCGTCCCGTCCGACTTCGGCTATGTCCTCAACTTCTCGGTCATGAAGACCAACGACTGGGAGCGGGACCTCGACGGCAACGCCGGCGGCGTCGCCGCGCTCATGCACCACTGCCGGGGGATGCGGGCCTTCCTGCACTGCTCGTCGACGGCGGTCTACCAGCCCGACGGCCACCGGGTCTTCGCCGAGGGCGACCCGCTCGGCGACAACCATCGCGTGTGGCCGTTCATGGCGACCTACAGCATCTCCAAGATCGCCGCCGAGGCGATGGCCCGCAGCCTGGCCCGCCGGCTCGCCATCCCTACGACGATCGCCCGCCTGAGCGTGCCCTACGGGGACAACGGGGGCTGGCCTGCGATTCACGCCGACATGATCAGGGGCGGTGTGCCGATCCCGGTCCACCGCGACGCCCCTAGCGTCTACAACCCGATCCACGAGGACGACATCATCGCGATGGTCCCCGCCATGCTGGCCGCGGCGGCGGTGCCGGCGACGGTGGTCAACTGGGGCGGCGAGGACGCCGTGAGCATCGAGGACTGGTGCACCTACCTCGGAGAGCTCACGGGGCTGGAGGCGACGTTCCGGCCCACGGATCAAACCATCGAGAGCGTGACGGTCGACCTCACCCGGATGCACGAGCTGGTGGGCCGCGCCAACGTGCCGTGGCAGGAGGGCTTCGCCCGCATGGTCGCCGCCCGACAGGACGGCGCGACCGGCCGGGGAAGGACATGACGCTGCGACGAGCCGACTTCTCGCTCAACGAGGAGCAGGGGGCCGTCCGGAGCGCCTTTCGGACCGCATTCGAGCGCAGCTGCCCGATCGAGCGCGTCGAGGCCGCGGCGGCGGCCGATCTCCCCGGGTACGACGAGAAGGTCTGGCGCCAGCTCCTCGACATGCGGATCGTGGCCATGGGGGTCCCCGAGGCGGCGGGCGGGGACGGGGCCGGCCTGACCGAGCTGGTCCTCGTCGCCGAGCAGCAGGGTGCGTTCCTCGCACCGGTTCCCCTGGTCGAGGCGGTGGTGTCCGCACGCCTGCTGGCGCGCTGCGGCGACGCGTGGGTCGGCGACGCCATCGATGGAAACCGCCTTGCGACAGTGGCCTTGCATCCCAACCGAGACGGACGAGCCCAGCTCGTTCCGGCCGGTGCCATCGCCGACGGGGTGATCGGGCTGGCCGGCGACGATCTGGTGCTGGTCGCACGAGACGAGCCGCCGCGGGCGGTCGCCAACCACGGTTCGACGCCACTGGCGCGCTGGGACCTGGACGATCCGGGAGCGGACCGCCGCGTGTTGGCATCCGGACCGGAGGCCGCTCGGCTCTTCGAAGGGGCCGTCGCCGAATGGAAGCTGCTGATGGCGGCGGCCCTCGTCGGGCTGGCCGACGCCGCCCTCCGGCGGGCCGTCGGCTTCGCCACCAACCGCGTGGCGTTCGGTGTCCCGATCGCCACCTTCCAGGCGGTGTCCCACCCGCTGGTCGACGTGGCCATGGCGGTCACCGGCACCCGCCGGCTGGTGTGGAAGGCCGCCTGGTTCGCCGACAACGAGCCCGACGAGGCGCGCGACCTGATCCCGATCGCATATCTGAACGCGGTCGAGACCGCGACGAAGGCGCCGACCGTGGGCGTCCACGTGCAGGGCGGGCTGGGGTTCACCGTGGAGTCCGACATGCACCTGTTCTTCCGTCGCGCGAAGGGGTGGACCCTCGTCGCCGGCGATCCGGCGTACGAGCTCGACACCATCGCCGCGGCCCGCTACGGGCCGGCCGCGTCGACCGCCTGAGGGGACGGTTGCCGTGGACTTCGGCCTGATCGAGCTCGACCACGAGGCCCAGCGGTTCCGGGACGAGGTGTGCCGGTTCCTCGACGAGCACCTGACAGACGAGGTGCGCGACGCCGAGTGGCGCACCGGTGACGGCATGAACCTCGAGCTCCACCTCGCCCTCGGCCGGCGGGGCTGGATCTTCCCGACCTGGCCGGCGGAGGAGGGCGGCGCCGGCCTGTCGGAGCTCCACGCCAGCATCCTCGAGCGGGAGCTCACCCGGCGGCACGAGCCCTCGATCACGCGGGGGACGACCCGGCTGGTCACCGCGGCGGTGCGCGAGTGGGCGCGGGACGACGTCAGGGCCGAGGTGCTCCCGGCGGCCGCCCGGGGCGAGGTCCGGATGTGTCTTGGCTACACCGAGCCCGACGCCGGATCCGACCTGGCCAACGTCAAGACCCGGGCAGTGCGCGACGGCGACGAGTGGGTGATCAACGGCCAGAAGATGTTCACCACCGGCGCGCACAACTGCCAGTACACGCTCCTCGTCACCCGGACCAACCCGGACGTCCCCAAGCACAAGGGCATCACCATGTTCCTGGTCCCCCTCGACGCCCCGGGTGTGGAGATCGGGCCGGTGCACACGCTCGGCGGCGAGCGCACCAACATGGTCTATTACGACGACGTGCGGGTCTCCGACCGTTGGCGCCTCGGAGCCGTGGACAACGGCTGGCGGGTGCTCACCGGCGCGCTCAACGCCGAGCACGGCATGGACGAATCGGGACCGGCCCCGCTCGAGGAGTCCCCCGGCGAGAACCGCCTGTACATGGGCGTGTACTTCGAGGCCATGGACCGGCTGGAGGAATGGGCGTGTGCGCCGGGCGAGCGCGGTGGCACACGTCCGGCCGACGACCCGATCGTCCGGCGGCGCCTGGCCCGGATCGCCGCCAACGTCGAGCTGGCCAAGATGACGCCGGGGCCCATGGGCAGGATCGTCGGCGTCGAGTTGTTCATCCGCGACGCCGTCGAGATGCTCGATCTGGTTGGCCCGCCCGGCCTGCTGCCGCACGGCGAGGACGGCGCCGTGGCCAGCGGCTGGTTCGAGTACGCCCACCGCTTCGCCCAGGGCACCGCCATCTACGGCGGCACCACCGACGTGCACCGCAACATCATCGCCGAGCACTTCCTGGGCATGCCCCGGAGCCGGCCCTCGTCGTCCGGCACGTAGTGGCTACCAAGCCGGTCCCTGTGCCAGACGCGGAGTCCGAGGGATTCTGGGCGGCGGCGGCGTCACACGTGCTGGCCATCCAGCGCTGCACCAACTGCGGCTGGTACGCGTATCCGCCCAACATCGCGTGCAGCAACTGCCTGTCGCCGGCGCCGTCGTTCCGCTACGAGCCCGTGAGCGGCCAGGGCCGGGTAACGAGCTGGACGGTCGTGCACCAGGCCTTCCTCCCCGCCTTCGCCGCCGACGTCCCCTACGTCGTGGCCGAGGTGGAGCTGGAGGAGCAGCAGGGGTTGCGCATGGTTGCCCGACTCGTCGGCGTGCGACCCGGGGACCTCGCCATAGGTACGCCGGTCGAGGTGGCGTTCGACGACGTTGCCACGGGCATCGCCGTGCCCCACTTCGTGCCGGCCCCGGAGCAGGCGTGAGCGGCCCGCGGTTCGAGGCCCGCGGCAAGGTGGCGATCGTCGGCTACGCGCACAGCCCGATCGTGCGGCGCAGCGAGCTGCCGCTCGGGGCGGTCACCGTCGAGACCTGCCTGCGGGCGATCGCGGACGCCGGGCTGACCAAGGACCAGATCGATGGCTTCACGACCGGCACACTGTTCCCGTCCAGCGGCGGCCGCGCGCTCGTCGACGGCGTCCACATCGTCAGCGCCGCCTGGCTGGTCGAGCAGCTGCGGGTTCAGCCCCGGTGGATCTGCGGCTTCCAGGGAATCGGCCAGCTGCCGGGCGCCGTGATCCTGGCCACCGAGGCGATCGCCAGCGGGGCCGCCGATTACGTGGTGTTGCACCGGGCCATGTTCAATCCCGCCGGCGGCTACCACGAAAACCCCATGACCCGGGCCGAGGGGACGGCGCAGTGGGTGGCGCCGCAGGGCTTCTGGGGGCCGCCGATGCAGATGGCCCTCCCTTACATGGAGTACATGCAGCGGTACGGCGCCACCCGCCAGGACATGGCCGAGGTGGTCGTGGAGGCCCGCACCAGCGGCGCCGCCATCCCGTGGTCGCACTGGCACGACGAGCCGATCACCGTGGACGACTATCTCGGCGCCCGGATGATCGCCGAACCGATGTCCGTGCTCGACTGCGACATTCCGGTCACGGGCGTAGGGGCCTTCGTGCTCACCAGCGCCGCGCGTGCCGGCGACCTGCCGCACCGGCCCGTCTACGTCGCCGGCTATGCCCAGGGTCACCGGCGCCCGGCCAACGGCGTCAACGCATGGTCGCTCGACGACCTCATCGACGGCGGTCGCGAGATGGCGCGGGTGCTGTGGGACAACACGGGGTTGCGCCGCGAGGACGTCGACGTGCCGCAGGTCTACGACGGGTTCTCGCCCTTCGTGTACTTCTGGCTCGAGGCGCTCGGCTATTGCGAACGGGGCGAGGCCCACCGCTTCGTCCGGGACGGGGGCATCCGCACCGCCACCGGGCTGCCCGTCCTGTCGGGTGGTGGCGCCTTGGGTAACGGCCGCATGCACGGCGTGCCCCAGATGCTCGAGTGCTACCTGCAGCTCTCGCGCCGGGCCGGCGATCGGCAGCGGTCCAGGGCGGACGTGGGGCTGGCGTGCCAGGCGGCGCCGAGCATGGGCGGGGTGGTGGCGTACACGTCCGAACCGACGGGTTAGGCAACCCGAGTCAGAGAGCGACCGCTCGATGGCGATCACGACGCCCTTGGACGAGGCCGTGGTGGAGCTCCACTCGGCGGAAACTACCGTGCGTTTGAACGCCGGCCGACGAGGGGTGCACGACATGGGTGGTCAGACCGCGCTCGACCTCGACTGGATCGTGTCGGTCGACGACCACGTGATCGAGCCGCCGAGGGTCTGGCTCGACCGGTTACCCAGGAAGTACCACGACGTCGCACCCCGGATCGTCACCGAGGCCGACGGCCAGGAGTTCTGGGTCTACGAGGACCGCAGGACGATCACCGGTGGGTTGGGTGCGGTCGCCGGCCGCCGGCCCGAGGACATCACCGTCGAGGGCTTTCCCTACAGCGAGATGCGCCCGGGTTGCTACGACCCGCAGGCCCGGCTCGCCGACATGGACGAGGCCGGGATCCTGGCGTCGTTGAACTTCCCGTCGATCCCCCGCTTCTGCGGGCAGCTGTTCTGGGAGGCCAAGGACAAGGAGCTCGCCCTCCTGTGCGTCCGGGCCTACAACGACTGGATGCTCGACGAGTGGTGCGCCACCGCGCCGGGGCGGTACATCCCGCTGACGATCATCCCGCTGTGGGATCCGCAGCTTGCCGTCGATGAGATCGAGCGCACAGCGGCCAAGGGCTCGCACTCCTTCTGCTTCTCCGAGAACTTCGAGCCGCTCGGCCTGCCCACCATCCACGACCCCGGCGGTTACTGGGATCCCGTCGTCGCCGCCGCGCAGGACAACGAGCAGGTGCTGTCCATCCACATCGGCTCGTCGTCGACCATGTACAAGGTCGCGTCGAACTCGCCGTTCATGGCCAACATGTCGATGGGGGCGATCCGTCCCGCGGGATGCATGCTCTCGTGGATCTTCAGCGGCATGCTCCAGCGGTTCCCGGGCACCAAGATCGCCCTGTCCGAAGGCTCGATCGGGTGGATCCCGTGGTTCCTCGAGCGTGCCAACCAGGTGCTCAACACCCAGAAGCACTGGGTGGCCAAGGGACTGCAGTACCAGGGTTCCGCCGAGGGCGCCCACGCGATCAACCGCGGCGTCGACGTCCATGCCATCGACGTCTACGAGGACTACCGCAGGCACTTCTACGGGTGCTTCATCGACGACATGACCGGGCTGCGCATGCTCGACGTGGTCGGCGAGGACAACGTGATGATCGAGACCGACTATCCGCATTCCGACACGACGTGGCCGCACTCGATCAAGCTGGCCCGAGAGCGGCTCCACGGCCTGCCCGACGACGTGCAGTACAAGATCCTCCGCGGCAATGCCGAACGGCTCTACCGCTTCACGCCTTCGGAGCCCCCGTCACCGCAGAGTGACGGCCGCCCGCTACGCGGCGATCAGCACCGCCGCCAGGCCGGCGACAGCTAGCCCGGTCCGCTGCACGCCGGTCAGCCGCTCGCCGAGCACGTAGCGGGCCAGCAGCACGGTGCCGGCCGGGTAGAGGGCGGCCAGAACCGAGACGACCGACAGCAGGCCGTGCGACAGCGCGAGCACGTACAGCACGTTGGCGGCGGCGTCGAGCAGCCCACAGCCCAGGGCGGCGCCCAGTGCGGCCCGCGGCGGCGCGGCCGCGGTCAATCGGGCGGCGCCCAGGGCGGCGAACAGCGACACCGACGCCACCCGCGCCCCCACGAGCGGCCAGATCCCTGCGTCGCTGCCGGCCCGGTCGATCGCGACGAAGAACAGTCCGAAGGCGACGCCGGCCCCGATGGCGAGCAGGAGCGGCTGGAGCCGCAGCGCCCGCTGGCCATGCTTCTCGGGCTGTTCCCTCGACACCATGGTGACCGCCACCAGCGCTATGCCGATGCCGGCGACCGCCGCCACCGGCGGTCGCTCACCGGAGCCCAGCCCGGCCATCACCGGCACCGCCGCCGACAACAGGGCGGCGATAGGGGCCACCACGCTCATCGATCCCAGCGACAGCCCCCGGTAGAACAGGGCCACGCCCGCCCCGCCGAACAGGCCGGCGACCGCGCCGACGGCCAATGCCCGCGGGGTGGCCTCGCCACCGAGCGCCGGTGCTGCCAGCAGGAGCATCACGAGCCCGACCACGTGCGACCACAGCACGACCGCGGTCGACGGCTCCCGGCGCGCGGCCATGCCACCGAGGAAGTCGCCGACCCCGTAGGCGGCGGCAGCGGTGAGGGCGAGGAGTGCGGCCATCGGAGCGGGGACCTTCCGGTGCGGTCGACGCGACGGTGTCGACTGGTGCACCACACCGACCGCCCGGTGCACTCTAGGTCATCGGTCAGTATGGTGCACCATTCGGTCGGTACGATGCACCACATGCCCGATCCCACGGCGGTGGCCGCCGCCGTTGCCCGCAACACCCGGCGCCTTCGCACCGACCGCGGCTGGAGCCTCGACCAGCTCGCCTCCCGCAGTGGGGTGAGCAAGGGGATGCTGGTCCATGTCGAGGGGGCCCGCACCAATCCCAGCCTGGGAACGATGTGCAAGATCGCCGAGACGCTGGGCGTGTCGCTGGCGGCGCTGGTCGAGCTGCACGAGGCACCTACCGTCCGCGTGGTCCAGCCGGCGGAGACCGCCCGGCTCTGGGCCGGGCTGGAGGGCAGCGCCGGTGACCTGCTCGTGGGCTCGGACGAGAGGCACCACACCGAGCTGTGGCGCTGGACGCTGGCCCCCGGCGACCGGCATGCCTCCGAGGCGCACGTCGAGGGCACCCGGGAGATGCTCCACGTCGTCGACGGAAACCTCACGCTCGAGGTCGACGGTGTCGCCCATGCGGTGCCGGCCGGGGGCGCGGCGCTGTTTCACGCCGACCGGCCCCACGCCTACGGCAACGACCGCAAGCGCCCGGTCCGGTTCGTGATGGTCGTGCTGCAGCCCGATGCCGACCTCGACGAATGGACCGCCGCGCTCGAATCGGGCCCCGAGCCGTAGCGGCGCAGGCCGGTTCGGAGACAGATCTACGGGGCCCGATCTCGCAGTTCGTGGTAGGCGGCCCGCAGCGCCTCCCGGTCGATGTCGGTGCCGGGTTCGTCGATGGCGTCGGGATCGGGCCGCCAGGCGTGGGCGACCTCGGACGGGTCAGCGTCCGCCAGCGTGGCGGCCGCCTGGACGGCGGCGCCCCTCGCCACCATCTCGGCGTCGGCGTGCACCTCCACGGCGCGGCCGGTGAGATCGGCGAGCACCCGCCGGACGGCGCGTGACCGGGCGCCGCCGCCGGTCAACACGAGCCTGCCGTCGAGGGTGACCCCCTGGGCCGCCAACGCGTCGAGCCCGTCGAGGAGCCCATGCACGACGCCCTCGACGGCGGCTCGCGCGAGGTCGGCCCGATCGTGCGACGTCCGCAGGCCCGAGAGGATCCCGCTGGCGTCCGGGCGGTTCGGCGTCCGTTCGCCGTCGAGGTAGGGAAGCAGTGTCAGCCCGTGGGCGCCCGCCGGCGCCCGCAGCGCCAGGTCGTCGAGCCCGCCGTGGTCGACGCCGAGCAGCGAGGCGACCGTGTCGAGGACCTTGGCTGCGTTCAGTGTGCACACGAGCGGCAGGAAGCGACCGGTCGCGTCGGCGAAGCCGGCCACGGCCCCGGAGGGGTCGGCCACCGGCGTGTCGCTCACGGCGTAGACGGTGCCCGACGTGCCGACCGAGACGGTCACGTCGCCAGGGGCGAGGCCGAGCCCGAGGGCGGCCGCCATGTTGTCGCCCGTCCCCGGCCCCACGGTGGCTGAGCCGAAGAGGTCGCGGGCCTCGCCCACCAGGGGTCCGACCGCCTCGGTCGGCGCCCTGACCTCGGGGAGGCAGTGTGCCCAGTCCCGGTCGTCGTCGACGAGTGCGAGCAGGTCGGTCCGCCACTCGCCCGTGGCGGCGGACCAGTAGCCCGTGCCCGAGGCGTCGCCGCGATCGGTGGCGGCCGAGCCGGTGCACCGCAGGTTGAGCCAGTCGTGGGGCAGGACGACCTTTGACAGGCGGCTCCACGAGCCGGGCTCGCAGCGTCGCAGCCACGCCAGCTTGGTGACGGTGTACGACGCCAGCGGGACGAGCCCGACCGCCCGGCTCCACGCCTCGGCGCCGAGCCGCTCGACCAGGGCGGCGGCGTCCGGGGCCGACTCCGTGTCGTTCCACAGCTTCGCCGGCCGCACGACCGACCCGTCCGCGTCCAGCACGACCATCCCGTGCTGCTGGCCGCCGATCGCCAGCGCCGCGATCGGACGACGGAGCCCCAGATCCGCCCCGGCTCGGCCCAGTGCGGACCACCACGCTCCCGGGTCCTGTTCGCTGCGCGGCGGGTGCACTGTCGGGTGGGGCGCTCGCGCCGACGCCTCGAGGCGCCCGGTCGTCGCGTCCCGCAGCTCGAGCTTCGTGGCCTGCGTCGAGCTGTCGACCCCCAGGACGAGCGCCACGTGAACCGGCAGGCAGGGCGGCCGGTGCTAGCGGGCGCCGAGGAGCAGTTCGGTCACGAGCTGATCCAGGCGCTCGTGGCCGTAGCCGCGGGCCGCCAGCGCGTCCTCGTCGTAGCCGGCCACCTCGGTGCGGAGCCCGGCAATCGCCTCGGGTGTCGGACCGCCGGGCAGCGACGGCTCGCTCAACCGGTCGGCCTGGGCGACGCGGAGCGCCTCCTGGATGTCCGCGTCGGCGGCGAAGCGCTGCGCCGCGGCGCGCAGGATGAGGTAGGTGCGCATGCAGCCTCGGGCGAACTCCCACACACCGTCGGTGTCCTCAGTGCGGTAGGCGTGGGCGTCGAAGTGCCGCATGCCGTCCCAGCCCGACTCCTCCAGCAGCCTCACAAGGTAGAAGGCGTCGCGGATCCCCTCGCTGCCGAAGCGGAAGTCCTGGTCGAACTTGCCGATGCGCTGGGCATTGAGGTCGATGTGGAAGAGCTTGCCCTGCCAGAGGCACTGGGCCACGGCGTGGTGGAACGACAGGCCCGACATGGTCTCGTGGGCGAACTCGGGGTTGAGCCCGACCATGTCGGGCCACTCGAGCTCACCGACGAAGGCGAGCGCGTGCCCGACGGTGGGCAGGAACAGGTCACCCCGCGGCTCGTTGGGCTTGGGCTCGATGGCGAACCGCATCTCGTAGCCGCGGTCGCGCACGTGGGCGCAGCAGACGTTGACCGCCTCGGCGTAGCGATCGAGGGCGGCGCGCACGTCCTTGGCGGCGTCGGCCTCGACGCCCTCCCGCCCGCCCCACATCACGAAGGTGGTCGCCCCCAGCTCGGCGCCGAGCTCGATGGCGTCGAGCGTCTTGACGATCGCGAAACGCCGGACCGCGGGATCGTTGGCCGTGAACGCACCCTCCTTGAACACCGGGCGGGAGAACAGGTTGGTGGTCGCCATCGGCACCCGCATGCCGGTCTCGTCGAGGGCGCGCCGGAAGCGCTTGAGGATCTCTTCCCGCTCGGTCGACGACGAGCCCGGCGGCACCAGGTCGTCGTCGTGGAAGTTCACCCCGTAGGCGCCCAGCTCGGCGAGGCGGTGGACGGCGTCGACCGGATCGAGCGGCGGGCGGACCTCGTGGCCGAACGGATCGCGACCGCGGTTGCCGACGGTCCACAGTCCGAACGTGAAATGGTCGCCGGGGGTGGGCGTGTAGCTGTCTGCCATGGCCGGCACCTCCTCCCGCCGCCTTGGCGGGCCAAACTAGCGGTACAGCCCGATCGACGTCGACGGAGGGTGCGGGTGACGCAGGCCAGTGCGGTGCGACAGCGGCCTCCGCGTGCCGCGGTGCCACGCCTCGACGCGCGGGGGATCACCAAGCGCTTCGGCCGCCTCACGGTGCTGCGCGACGTGTCCCTGCGGGTCGGCGCGGGCGAGGTGGTCGCCCTGGTGGGGGAGAACGGCGCGGGCAAGTCGTCGCTGGTCGCCTGCCTGGCCCGCATCCTCGAGCCCGAGGAGGGCGAGGCCTGGGTCGACGGCGCCCCGCTGCCCTCGACGCCCGGACCAGGTGCGCCAGGCCGGGATCGAGGTGCTCTGGCAGGACCACGGGCTGTGCGAGGAGCTCGACGTCGTCGCCAACGTGTTCCTCGGCCGCGAGCCGGGTCGTTGGTTCATCGCCGAGAGCGACATGCGCGAGGGCGCGGCGTCGGTGCTCCGGCGGGTCGGGGCCGAGACGCTGCCGCTGGACCGGCCGGTGCGGGGGCTGTCCCGGGGCCAGCGCCAACTCGTGGCGCTCGGGCGTGCGCTCATGTCCGAGCCCCGGCTCCTGCTGCTGGACGAGCCGACCGCCGCGCTGGGCGTCGCGGAGACGCTGCGGGTGCAGGGCGTGATCCGGCAGTGCCGCGACGCGGGGGCCGGCATCCTGCTGGTGACCCACGACCTCGACCAGGTATTCGCGCTGGCCGACCGGGTCGTCGTCCTCCGCGACGGCCGCGTCGTGGCCGACGTCTCGCCGCTCGAGGTGCACCGCGACGACATCGTGGCGCTGATGTCGGGCATCGAGATGGACTCGATGGCCCGGCGCCAGCTCCAGCGGCTCCGGAGCCTGGTCGACCAGCTCTCCGACGTCGAGCCCGCAGCGTCGTTGCCGCTGATCGTGTCCGCGATGGCGGCGGCGCTCGACCAGGAGATGCTCTGCGTGCACCTGCTCGAGTCGCCCGACGGCGCCGATCCGGTCCTGCGCCGCAGCGCCGCCGTCGGGCTGCGCGCACCCCTCCTCGCGGTCAACGACCGCCTGCCGCTGGGCGTGGCGGGGGGATGCGCGGGGTTGGCCGCCGCCGAGGCCGAGGCCGTGGTGGTCGAGGACCTCGCGGCGCACCCGGCCCCGGATGGTTACCGCCGAGCGGCGGCGGCGTCGGGCATCCGCAGCGAGTGGGCGGCGCCGATCGTCGGAACGCACGGCGTGCTCGGCACCGTGACCGGTTTCGCCACGTCGGTCGGCCGACCCGAGCCGGCGCAGCTCGAGCTGGCGCGGCTCTACCTCGGCTACGTGGCGTCGGCCATCGAGCGCGAACGGCTGCTGACCGAGGTCTCGCGCCGCAACCGGGTCCTGGAGTCGCTGCGGACGATGCTCGAGACCGTGGTGGCCACCCCCGATCGGGTGGTCGGCGGGCTGGGCGCGTCGTTGCTCGCGCTGAGCCGGGCTCTGGGGGCGGGCGGCGTGGCCGTGCTGATCGAGAAGGACGGCGCGCTGGAGCCGAGGGTCATGCACGACAGCGGCGAGGGTGACCCCGTGGCGATGGAGCTCCGGTTCCGGGACGCGGCCCGGTGCGTCCTCGCCGAGGGAGCCGACGGGCAGGCGCAGTTCGTCGAGCCCGACCTGGCGGCGGTCGCGCTCCGGCATCCCGAGGGCCGGGCGGTGCTCGTGGCCCACCTGCCGGCCGGCGATGCTGCGGCCGGCGACACGCTCGAACTGCTGGACGACGCAACCCGGTCCGTCGCCTTGGCCATCGAGGGCGAGGCGCTCGAGCACACCCGGCGGGAGGCCGCCGCGCTGCGCCGGTCACAGGCCATCCAGCGGGAGCTCCTGTCGTCGCTCAGCCACGAGCTCCGCACGCCGCTCACCGCCATCCAGGGCTACGCCTCGACGCTGCTCCAGCCCGACCTCACGTGGGACGCGGCGTCGACCGACCGATTCCTGCGGTCGATCGCCAGCGAGGGGGCGCGCCTCGGGCGGCTCGTGGGGGACCTGCTCGACTCCACCGCGATCGAGTCCGGCGTCCTGCGCCTCCAGCGCCACTGGTGCGACCTCCGGCTGGTCGTCGAGGCCGCGGTTCGCCTGGTGGCCGACGGCTCGACGATCCCGGTGCACGCCGACGCCGACCTCGAGCCGATGTGGGGCGATCACGACCGGTTGGAGCAGGTGTTCGTCAACCTGCTCGAGAACGCCGTCGCCCATGGGGGTTCGCCCGACGGCATCGACGTCACCCTGCGGCGGGGGGCGAGCCGGGGCACCGTCGAGGCCGAGGTCGCCGATCAGGGTCCCGGTATCCCGCCCGCCCTGCTGGGCCGCATCTTCGAGCCCCGCGTGCGAGGCCGCGCCGACCGTGCCGGCGCCGGGCTGGGCCTGCCGATCGCCAAGGGGATCGTCGAGGCCCACGGAGGGAGGCTGGAGGCGGTGCCGGCCGGCCGCGGCGCCTGCTTCGTCGTCACGCTCCCGTGTGAGCCGCCCACCGACTCGCCCGAGGCCCGCGTGGATGCTTCGTGGACCCTGGTGGACGCAGCCAAGGGGCCCGATGGCATCTGATCGGACGACCGTTCTGCTCGTCGAGGACGACCAGAACATCGTCGACCTCGTCAGGTCCAACCTCATTGCCCGGGCGCACGACGTCGTCGTGTCGAAGGACGGCCTGGACGCCGTCGCCATGCTCGAGGCCAACGAGCCCGACGCCGTGCTCCTCGACCTCATGCTGCCGGGCATCGATGGCTTCGAGCTGTGCCGTGAGCTGCGCGAGCGGTCGTCGGTGGGGATCATCGTGCTGTCGGCGCGACGGGCGGAGACGGACAAGGTGCGGGCCCTCAACCTCGGCGCCGACGACTACATGACCAAGCCGTTCGGCATCGAGGAGCTGCTCGCCCGCATCAACGCCACGCTCCGCCGCAGCCGGCCGGCGCCGCTGGCGCCCACGGCGCCGACGCTGGTGAGAGCGGGCGACGTGGAGATCGATGTGGCCGCGAGCAAGGTCACGAAGGCAGGGAGCCTCGTCCATCTCACGCCGACGGAGTTCGCGCTGCTCCGCGAGTTCGCCACCAACCCCGGCGTGCTGTTGACGCATGCGACGCTCCTGCGCCGGGTCTGGGGCCATGGCTACGAGACGCAGACCGAGTACACACGCGTCTACATGGCCCGCCTGCGCGCCAAGCTCGAGGATCCCGACGGACCGCCCCTGTTCATCACGGAGCCGCGGTCGGGCTACCGGTTCGTGGCAGACTGACCAAAACGGGCGGTCCTTCACGGTTCGTTCACGTCGACAGCACAACGTTTGCGTTCTGTTCGCGGCCACCGTCGTACCGTCCCGCGTTGGAGGGCGACATGAGGGGGAACATATGTCCGTAAAGAAGCGCACCTGGCGGCTATTCGCGGTGCTGGCCGTCCTCGGCCTGATCGCCGCCGCCTGTGGTGACGACGACGATGACGGCGGCCAAGCGGCATCGGACGGCGGCGGCGACGAGGGCAGCATCTGGGTGCTCCTGCCGGACACCGCGTCGTCGGACCGCTGGGAGCAGGAAGACGCGCCGTTCTTCACCGAGGCGTTCGAGGCCGCCGGGCTCTCGGAGGGCGACGACTTCACGATCGTCAACGCCGAGGGCGACGCCGCCACGCAGCAGTCGCAGGCCGAGCAGGCCATCGCCGACGGCGCCAGCGTGATCGTCCTCACCAGCCTCGACACCGGCTCGGGCGCCACCATCATCGACCAGGCGAAGGATGAAGGGGTCGCGGTGGTCGAGTACGACCGGTTCAACACCGGCGGCTCCGGTGGCGACGCCTACGTGAGCTTCGACAACGTGGCGGTGGGTGCGGCCATGGCCGAGGCCGTCGAGCCCGCCATCGACGCGCTCAACCTCGCTCCCGCCCGGGTCGTCGAGCTCAACGGCGGCGAGGAGGACAACAACTCGTTCCTGTTCAAGCAGGGCTACGACGAGACCGTCCAGGAACGGGTCGACGCCGGCGACTGGGAGGTGGTCGCCGACCAGTTCGTCCCGGGCTGGGACAACGCCGAGGCCCAGACGCTGATGGAGCAGATCCTGGTCGACAACAACAACGGCGTCGACGCCGTGTTCGCGGCCAACGACGGCCTGGCCAACTCGGTGATCAACGCGCTCGAGGCCGCGGGTATCGGTCCCGTTCCCCTGAGCGGGCAGGACGCCACCCAGGCCGGCATCCAGAACGTGCTGCTCGGCAAGCAGACGGTGAGCGTCTACAAGCCGATCCAGGACGAGGCCGGCGTCGCCGCTGCGATCGCGCTGGCACTCCGGTCCGGCGACGACATCATCGACGCCGCCGAGTCGTACGAGTCGCAGCTGGCGTCCGGAGGTTCCGACGTGTCGGTCATCGGCATCACTGCCGAAGACGGCCAGCCGGCCGACTCCGCCGAGGGTGACGGGGTCGTGCCCTACGTGGCGCTCGTACCGATCGGGGTGACCGTCGACAACGTGGCCGACACCGTGATCGCGGACGATTTCCGCACGGTCGAGGAGCTCTGTAGCGGCGACGTCGCCAGCACCGAGTTCTGCCAGCAGAACTCGTGACGGTAATCCCTCTCCTGGAGTGCGAGGGGGTCTCGAAGGCATTCGGCGCGGTACAGGCCCTGTACCGCGTCGACTTCGAGGTCAACGCCGGGGAGGTGATGGCGCTCGTCGGCGACAACGGGGCCGGCAAGTCGACGCTCGTCAAGTGTGCCGTCGGGATCTACCCCTTCGACGAGGGGAAGGTCCGCTTCCAGGGCGAGCCCGTCGACATCCACGGCCCGAGGGACGCCGCTCGGCTGGGCATCGAGGTCGTCTACCAGGACCTGGCGCTGGCGGACAACCTCGATGTCACGGCCAACATGTTCCTCGGCCGCGAACGCACACGGGGCTTCGTGCTCGACGAGTCGAGCATGGAGCACGCCGCTGAGGAGACGCTCGAGGGCCTGTCGGTGACCTCGCTCGGGTCGGTGCGCCAGACGGTGGCCGGCCTGTCGGGTGGCCAGCGGCAGGCCGTCGCCGTCGCCAAGTCGGTCATGTGGAACTCGAAGCTGCTCATCCTCGACGAGCCGACGGCCGCGCTCGGCGTCGCGCAGACGCGTCAGGTGCTCGACCTGGTGCGTCGCCTGGCGGACCGCGACCTGGGGGTGGTCATCGTCTCGCACAACCTCCACGACGTGTTCGAGGTCGCCGACCGGATCACGGTCCTGCGCCTCGGGCAACGTGTGGCCGTGCTGAACCGGGCGGAGACAAACCAGCAGGAGGTGGTCCAGGCGATCACGGCCGGCACGATCGACCACGTTCCGGGAATGGCCGACGCCGGGGTATCCGAGCCATGACGATCGATCCTCGCACCGAGTCGCACGCGGGTACGGACGCCGCGCGCCCGTCGTGACCCCTGAGGAGCCGCTGCCGGCCGCGACGCAGCCCGTGCTCGAGGCGCCGGCCGAGACGTTCGGCGGGTATGTGCGACGCTGGTGGCAGGGGGTGCGCGCCGGCGAGCTCGGCTCGCTCCCTATCGTCGTGGGGCTGGTCGTGATCGGCCTCGTCTTCGGCACGCTCGACGATACGTTCTTCACCGAGCGCAACTTCACCAACCTGCTCCTGCAGATGGCCGCCACCGCCACGATCGCCATCGGGGTGGTGTTCGTTCTGCTGATCGGCGAGATCGACCTGTCGGTCGCGTTCGTCAGCGCGGTGGGGGGCGTCACGATGACGCTACTGCTGCGGCCGGATGCGTCCGACTGGCCCTGGTGGGCCGCCGTCACCGTTGGAGTGGTCGTGACCACCCTGATCGGACTGCTGCAGGCGCTGGTGATCACCAAGGCGGGCGTGCCGTCGTTCGTGGTCACCCTGGCGGGGTTGCTGATCTGGTCCGGGGTGGTGCTGATCCTCACGACGGAGTACTCGACATCCGGCACCATCCGCATCCAGGACGACACGGTCGTGGGCATAGCCAACAACTTCCTCAGCGATGCTGCAGGCTGGGTGGTGGGCGCCGTCGGCGTGGCCGGCTACGCACTGTCGCAGGCCCTGACGGCGCGCTCGCGCCGGGCCCGCGGCCTGGACGCCAAGCCGGCCGTCGTGATCGCTCTCCAGGTGGTCGGCCTCGCCGCCGTCGCGTTCACCGCGGTCTGGTACGCCAACAAGGACCGAGGCGTGCCGCAGGTGACCGTGTTGATGCTGCTCCTGTTCGTGTTCTGGTCGTTCATTGCGTCCCGGACGCGGTTCGGGCGGCACGTCTACGCGGTGGGCGGCAGCGCCGAGGCCGCTCGCCGGGCCGGCATCAACGTCGACCGCGTGCGGATCGCCGTGTTCATGATCGCCGGGTTCATGGCGGGCCTCGGCGGGATCATCCTCGCTTCGCGCCTGCGGTCGGTGGCCACCAACACCGGCGGTGGCAACCTGCTGCTGAACGTCATCGCTGCCGCCGTCATCGGTGGCACCAGCCTGTTCGGGGGGCGAGGTCGCGTCGTCTCGGCCCTACTCGGCGCGCTGGTGATCATCGGAATCGAGAACGGCATGGGGCTGCTCAACCTGGCTACCGGCACGAGGTTCGTGATCACCGGCCTGGTCCTGCTCGCCGCCGTGCTCGTCGACGCCCTGTCGACGCGCCGCCGGGCGGCGCGCGGCGTGGTGTGAACGCCCACCGCCTGACTCGTCCAGCGCTACTTCGGCGGCGACGCCCGCTCCTGAGCGGGCACGGTTCGCCCGCTTGACCGGGTAGTCAATACAGTCCGTGGGATGCAGCTGAACGGGATCTCAGCCATCGTCACCGGTGGCGCCTCGGGCCTCGGCGCCGCCACCGCACGGGCGCTCGCCGGGCGCGGCGCCAAGGTGGTCATCGCCGACCTCGACCGCCAACAGGACAAGGGTGACAGCCTCGCCAAGGAGATCGACGGCCTGTTCGTTCCCTGCGACGTGACCCAGACCGAACAGATCATGGTCACGGTCGATGCCGCCAAGGAGCTCGGCCCGCTGCGAGCCCTGGTGACGGCCGCGGGCACCGGCGCCGCCACCCGCACGATCGGCAAGGACGGGCGGTACGAGTCCGCCCACGACCTCGGCCTCTTCCGCAGGATCGTCGAGATCAACCTGATCGGCACGTTCGACTGCATCCGCCTGGCTGCGACCGCCATGTCACAGACCGAGCCGCTGGCCGACGGCGAGCGGGGCGCCATCGTGACCGTGGCCTCGGTGGCCGCGTTCGACGGCCAGATCGGCCAGGCCAGCTACTCGGCCTCGAAGGGTGGCGTCGTCGGGATCACCCTGCCCGTCGCCCGCGACCTCTCGGTGGTCGGTATTCGGCTCAACTGCATCGCCCCGGGCCTCATCGACACGCCCATCTACGGCGAGGGCGAGGCCAGCGAGCAGTTCAAGGAGAAGCTCAAGCGCGACGTGTTGTTCCCCGACCGCCTCGGCACCGCCGACGAGTTCGCCAGTATGGCGACCGAGCTGCTCTCCAACAGCTACATGAACGCCGAGGTGATCAGGGTCGACGGCGGCGTGCGGATGCAGCCGAAGTAGCCCGCGGCTTCATGTCGGTTGGGGTCGAGGGCGAGCAGGCCGCCCGACCCAGGTCGGATGGTCGGCGATCGCCAGCAGCTCGGCATCTCCCGGCGAGTCGCCGTAGGCCCACAGCTCGACCTCCGGTCCGCGGGGCCGAACCGGGCATCGAGCCAGGCCTTCGAGCCGGGCCACCTTCTCCGGGCCCCGGTTGTTGAGGCCGCCCACCACCTCGCCGGTGAGCGTGCCCGCGGCGTCCGCCACCAGCTCCACCGCCAGGGCCCCGTCGAGCCCGAGGCGGTCGGCGAGCGGTCGGAGGTAGGCGCCGAGCGAGGCCGAGACGATCACGACGGCGTGGCCCCTCCGGCGGTGCCAGTCCAGCCGCTCCGGGGTCCCGGGGCGCAGGGCGGCGAGCAGCGTAGGCACATAGGCGCGCCCCAGCGAGTCGAGGCGCTCCGCCGGCCATCCCCGGAACAGCTCGACCGACGAGTGCCACCTTGAACGCGTCGCGCCCCCGCGCACGGCGTGCGGCGATGGCGGCCCGAACGATCGGCCAAGTGCCGCAGGCCCGGCGGAGGAATGGCACCAGCGTGTCGCGCCGGGTGAGGGTGCCATCGAAGTCGAACGCCGCCACGCCCGGCCGACCGGTGGCCGTGCCGGGATCGGGTCGGCTCACGGTCGATTGCCGAGCATGGCGCGCAGGGCGGTCGCCACGTCGGGGTGCGCGAATTCGTAGCCGGCGGCGGTGAGCGCGGCGGGCACGGCCCGCTGGCTGACGAACAGGAGCTCGTCGGCCATCTCCCGGCCGAGGACCAGGCGGGGACCGAAGGCCGGCACGGGCACGACCGTGGGGCGGTGGAGCGCCGCGCCCAGGGCCTTGGTGAACTCGGCATTGGTCGCCGGGGCCGGACCGGTCACGTTGACCGCTCCCGAGACGTCGGCGCGGTCGAACAAGAACCGGATGACGCCCGACCTCGTCGTCGATCGAGACCCAGCTCATCCACTGGCGGCCCGTGCCCAGGCGTCCGCCGACGAAGAAGCGGAACAGCGTCACCAGCCGCGGCAGCATGCCGCCGTCGGCGGCGAGGACGACCCCATTGCGCAGGAACACGGTGCGGATGCCGGCGTCCACCGCCGGCTGGGCGGCCGCCTCCCACGCCTGCACCACCTCGGCGAGGAAATCCGCCCCCGGTGCGGACTGCTCGGTGAGCTCTTCGTCGCCTCGGTCGCCGTAGTAGCCGACGGCCGAGCCGGAGACGAACACGGCGGGCGGGCGGGAAAGCCCGGCCAACGTGCGGGCGAGGAGGTCGGTGCCCCGCACCCGGCTCTCGCGGATCTCTCGCTTGCGCGCCGGCGACCAGCGCTTGTCGCCGATCCCGGCGCCGGCGAGGTGCACGACGGCGTCGATCCCGTCGAGGGCGTCCGACTCGATCGTGCCCGCCGCCGGATCCCAGCGGATGGCGCCGGCCGCGCTCTGGCGACCGTTCGCTGCCGGCCGGACGAGGGGCCGCACGACGTGGCCGTCGGCCCGCAGCGAGCGGGCCAGCGCGGATCCGATCAGCCCGCCGGCGCCCGTTATCGCGACCTCCACTGAACCCTCCCTGGGCCGTTGGTGGCTGGGTACGGTACGGCGTCGACTCAGCCGTCACCCAACCCCGGGGAGGACCCAGCGGTGACCGATGTGTACAAGGAGTTCAAGGAGTTCATCTCCCGAGGCAACGTCATCGACCTGGCCGTCGCCGTCGTCATCGGCCTCGCCGTCGTCGCCATCGTCAACGCCGTCGTGGCGGGGCTGATCACGCCGCTGATCGGCATGATCGGGGGCAACGACTTCAGCAACCTCGACTTCACGATCAACGACAGCACTTTCGAGTACGGCGAGGTGATCAACGCAGTCATCCAGTTCCTGTTCATCGCGGCTGCGGTGTTCTTCTTCATCGTGAAGCCCGTCAACATGCTCAACGAGCGCAGGCGCCGAGGCGAGGAGCCCGATCCCGCCGAGCTGTCCGACGAGGCCGCGCTGCTCACCGAGATCCGCGACCTGTTGCGCGATCGTTCAGGTGTGTAGCTGCTCGCTGAGGTAGAGCTGCTCACCCAGCGATTCGACCAGTCCGAGTTGTGTTTCCAGCCAGTCGACGTGGCCCTCCTCGGACGTGAGCATCTCCTCCAGGAGGTGACGGGTGCCGTTGTCACCGTGCTGGACCGCCAGCGCGATGCCCCGGTTGAAGCGGGCCACTGCCTCACGTTCGAGCTCGAGGTCGAGGCGGAGCTGCTCGACCGGGTCTTCCCCCAGCCGCACCGAGCCGAGGCGCTGCAGGTTGGGCATGCCCTCCAGGTAGAGGATGCGCTCGATCAGCTCGTCGGCGTGGCGCATCTCGTCCATCGACTCGTTCTGGGCGTGCTCGGCCAGGCGGAGGTAACCCCAGTTCGCCTGCATCTTGGCGTGCCCGAAGTACTGGTTGACCGCCGTGAGCTCGGCTGTGAGCACGTCGTTGAGCAGCTCGATGATCTCGGGGGGCGCATGCATCTGGGTGTGCCTCCGAACGGCCGACGACAGCCCGGGAGGCTAGTGGACCCTCGCCGGAGTGCCGGGTGACCGCCTAGTGACGGGACACTAGGCCGCAGGTTGAGCGGATTCGGCCGCCGGGAACGGCGCGTGCACGGTGAGGAGCGCGCCGATCGTGGGCCGGCAGGCGCCGCAGCAGGCGCCGGCACCGCAGCGACGAGCCACGTCGCCCACGGTGCAGGCCCCGGACTCGATCTCGGCTCGGATCGTCTTGTCGGACACGACCTGGCAGTGACAGACGATCATCGGGCCGTCGTGCCCTCCTGCTCCAGCTCAGAAACGGGCCTACGCATGGACTGGTAAGGATGCCTTACAAGGTGAACCTGGCGCAAGAGGTGCGCTCACGGCGCCGGGGGGGCTCCGTCATTGGAGGAGTTCTCCGGGCGGTGCGGTAGTTTCGCCGGCCATGCACGTGGTGATCGTGGGCTGTGGGCGGGTGGGTTCGGGACTCGCCCGCATCATCGAGGACAAGGGCCACTCGATCGCCATTATCGACAAGGACCCCCGGGCGTTCAGGCGGCTGCACAGCGGCTTCGCGGGCAAGCAGGTCGTCGGCGTCGGCTTCGATCGTGAGCGGCTGGAGGAGGCGGGCATCCACGATGCCGACGCCGTGGCGGCCGTGACCAGTGGCGACAACTCCAACATCCTCACCGCCCGCGTGGCCCGCGAGACGTTCGGCATCGAGCGGGTCGTCGCCCGTATCTACGACCCCCGGCGGGCGGTCATCTACGAGCGCCTCGGGATCCCGACGATCGCCACGGTCCAGTGGACGATCGACCGGGTGGTGCGGCGGCTGATCCCCGAGGCCGAGGAGAGCGACTGGATCGATCCCAGCGCGGGTGTCGTGCTGGTGGAGCGGGAGGTGGCCCCGAGCTGGGCCGGCCGCCCGCTGAGCGAGATCGAGATCCCGGGCGTGGCCCGGGCCGTGGCCGTAGCCCGCATGGGCACCGCCCAGATCGCCACGCCCGACCTCGTCACACAGGACGGCGACCTCGTCTACCTCGCCGTCGCCATCGGGCACGTGTCCGAGATCGACGAGCACCTGGGCGGAGCGGACAGCAGCGGGAGCGTTCACAAGTGAAGGTCGTCATCGCGGGGGGCGGTGCCGTCGGCAGCTTCATCGCCGACGAGCTGCAGCGGGCCGGCCACGAGGTGCACATCATCGAGCAGGATGGCGACCACGTCACGCGCATGAGCTCGACCGGCTACCCGGCGGGGGCCACGTGGCACGTGGCCGACGCATGCGAGGTCGACAGCCTCCGCGGCATCGGGCTGGCCGACGCCGACGTGGTGGCCGCGGTCACCGGGGACGACGAGGACAACCTGGTCATCAGCCTGCTGGCCAAGCAGGAGTTCGCCGTCCCGCGGGTCGTGGCCAGGGTCAACAACCCCAAGAACGAATGGCTGTTCAACGAGAACTGGGGTGTCGACGTGGCGGTGTCGACCCCGCACCTGCTGACCGCGCTGGTGGAGGAGGCCGTGAGCGTCGGGTCGCTCGTGCGCCTCCTGTCGTTCGAGGGCGGCCGTGCCAGCCTCATCGAGGTGACGCTGGCCAGCGAGAGCCCGGCGGCCAACCGCGAGGTCGTGGGGCTCGATTTCCCGCGTGACTCGACGGTTGTGGCGGTGCTCCGCAACGACCGCGTCGTGGTCCCCCGAGGTGACACGCGGCTGCTGCCCGGCGACGAGGTGCTGGTGCTGGTGACCGCCGACAGCATCGACGAGGTGCAATCCATCCTCACCGGCGTGTGACGCGCAGGGTCAGCCGAGGCGGCGGTGGAGGCGGCCGTCGACGTAGATGCCGGATGCGTCGGCGTCGCGCGACCAGGCGAACACGACAACATCGTCGACACCCGTGCGGGGGTCGAGCGCCAGGAAGGTGCCGGCCTCGGGATCCAGCGGCCGGAGCTCGAGGTGCATCGGCTCGATGCCGAGGTCACCGAGCACCCCAGACGGCTCCGTGCTGGCGACGAGGCTGCCGCCGGCGGCATCCAGGGTCACGTCCACCCGTTGGTGCAGCCGCTCATAGCTGCCGCGGAGTCTCTCGGGGTCCGGCGGTGCCGAGGCAGCGGGCGACGCGGGAGAGGCGTCCACGTCGAGCAGGTCGGCCGCAACGCTGAGGATCAGCTCCCGGGCCAGCGCCGCCCCGGGCGGGCTGTTGGTCAGGACGCACAGCGCGAAGCGGCGCTCGGGTACCACCCTCAGGAACGCCCTCTGGCCGATGGTGTCGGCATCCTGGCCCAGGCAGACCAGCGGGCCCCAGCGGCGGACCGTCCAGCCCAGTGCCTGCTCCTCGCCGGGGAGTGGGGACTCCACCTGGGGCTCCTGCATCTCCGCGATCGCCGCCGGTACCAGCAGGTCGGTGCCGTCGGGGCCCCGTCCCTCTTCGACATGCAGCCGGGCGAAGGTCAGCAACTCCGCGGCGGGC
Source organism: uncultured bacterium (assembly GCA_963813485.1). Taxonomy (GTDB): domain Bacteria; phylum Actinomycetota; class Acidimicrobiia; order Acidimicrobiales; family VFJN01; genus DASQUK01. The sequence continues at coordinate 9,778 of CAWEZE010000026.1, read as the reverse complement.
GCCATCACGCCGCCCATCGGACCGTTGGAACGGGCGAGCGACCAGCGCTGCTGGAGGGCTGGGGCGCCGCCCGGCGCATGGACGTGGCCGGCGGCCACCCGGTGCAGCAGTACGTGCTGGGGCAGCGTGAGCGTCGCGTGGCAGCCGAGCGGTCGCGCCAGCCGGCGCCGGAGGACCCGGTCGAAGTGATCGCCGGTGGCCACCTCGAGCAGGCGGCCCGCCACCCCGAAGCCCGTATTGCAGAAGCTGTAGGTCTCCTCGGGTGGATGGATCTGGCCGAGGCCGGCGAGGGTGGCCACGTAGCGCTGCAGGGCGTCGTCGTTCCAGCCGGTGTCGACCAGGTGGTCGCCCTCGATGCCGCTCGCGTGGGTGACCAGGTGCCGCAGGGTGATCTCGATGGTGGCGCCCGGGGTCCGCCACCGAGAACTCCTGCAGCTGCGCGCGCACGGGCTCGTCGAGCGACACGAGCCCCGCCGCCTGCGCCTGCAGTAGCAGCGTGGTGGTGTACAGCTTGCTGAGCGAGCCGAGCTGGAAGAGCGTGTCGGGCGTGACCTCGACACCCGTGGCCTTGTTGGCAACGCCCCACGTGGCGACGGTCGTCTGGTCGCCCGACAGCACTCCGCACACCGCCCCCGGGACCCCATGCCTGGAGCCCAGCTCGGCAAGCAGGTCTTCGAGGCGGCGTGCGTAGGCGTCCGTGAGTTTGGCGGGCGCGGGCATGCGGCGCGCACCGTAGCCCGACGGCGACCGTCGGCAACCCGGATACCACTCTGTGGCGCCTTCGTCGCGGACGTCCCGACTCCCTAGCCTGGTGGCCGTTCATGAGCACCCGGCGCCTGATCCTCGCGGCCCTCATCTGCGGCCTCGCCATCCTGGTGGCCTTCGCCATCCAGGTCGCCCTCGTGCTCTAGGGCGTCGGCTACGGGGCCCAGCCGGGCCAGGTCAACGGGCGGGATCGGGCCGGTAGAGTCACGGCGTACGGCCCACCACTCGATCCTGGAGGTGGTTCCCACGGCCGATCATTTCGATGTCGTCGTCATTGGCGGCGGTCCCGGCGGCTACGCAGCGGCGCTCTACGGCGCCAGCGCCGGGCTCAACATGGCCCTGGTCGAGAAGCGCTGGATCGGTGGCACCTGCCTCAACGTCGGCTGCATCCCCGCGAAGGAGCTGCTCGAGACCGCGCACGTCTACCGAACCGTGCGCGAAGCGGCCGCGTTCGGCGTCAACGCCGGTGAGCCCCAGGTCGACTGGTCGGTCACGATGCAACGCAAGCAGGCGGTCGTCGACGAGCTCGTGGGCGGCGTGACGACGTTGCTCGAGGGCCGGAAGGTCACGATCTACAACGGCCACGGGCGGCTCCACGAGGGTCGACGGGTCTCGATCTCCGGAGGCGAGTCGGGTGACCCGGCCCGAGCGGCCGAGGGAGCGGGCGACATCGAGGTCACCGGTGACGCCGTGATCATCGCCGCCGGGTCCGAGGTCCGCACCATCCCCGGCTTCGACATCGACGGCAAGATCGTCATGACGTCCGACGAGTTGCTGTCGATACCGGAGGTGCCGGGAACCGCCGTCATCATCGGCGGCGGGGCGATCGGCTGCGAGTTCGCCTCGATGCTGTCCGACATGGGCAGCCAGGTGACCGTGCTCGAGATCCTGCCGAAGATCCTGCCCGGCGTCGACAAGGACGCGGCGCAGGTCGTCGAGCGGTCGTTCAAGAAGCGGGGGATGGAGGTCCGCACCGGCGTCAAGGTCACCGGCCACGAGCCGTGGACGGCGGCACGGTCGTGAACGTCGAGGGCGGCGATCCGATCAAGACCGACGTGGTCGTGGTGTCGGTCGGCCGCAAGCCCGCCACCGCCGACCTCGGCCTCGACGGCACCGGTGTGCAGATCGACGACCGCGGCTTCGTCGTCGTCGACGAGCTGTGCCGCACGGGCGAGCAGCGGGTGTGGTCGATCGGCGACTGCATCGACACGCCCCAGCTGGCACACGTCGGCTTCGCGGAGGCGATCGTCGCCATCACCGACATCCTCGGTGAGCCCGCGGTGCCCATCGACTACGGGCGGGTCCCGTGGGGTATCTACTGCCAGCCCGAGGTTGCCTTCGCCGGGCACACCGAGGAGTCGGCCAAGGAGGCCGGATTCGACGTGGTCGCCTCCAAGCACCGCTACAGCGCCAACAGCCGGGCCAAGATCATCGGCGAAAAGGAGGGGCTGGTGAAGGTCATCGCCGCCAAGGGCCCCGACGGGCGGGCGGGCCAGATCCTCGGCGTGCACATGGTCGGGCCATGGGTGACAGAGCAGCTGGGCCAGGGCTACCTGGCGGTCAACTGGGAGGCGACCATCGACGAGGTGGCCCAGTTCATCCAGCCGCATCCCACGCTGTCCGAGGCGTTCGGCGACACCGTGCTCGACATGACCGGCCGCCGGCTTCATTGATCGAGAGGACTGATGGCCGACATCCAGATGCCGCAACTCGGTGAGACGGTCACCGAGGGCACGATCACCAAATGGTTCAAGCAGGTCGGCGAGCAGGTCGCCGAGGACGAGCCGCTGTTCGAGGTGTCGACCGACAAGGTCGACTCCGAGGTGCCGTCGCCGATGACCGGCGTGCTGTCCGAGATCCTGGTGCCGGAGGGCGAGACCGTCGACGTCGGCGTCGTGCTGGCCCGCATCGGCGACGCCCCCGCCGGCGGGGGCGAGGGCACCGAGCAGGCCTCGACCGCCGAGCAACCCCCGGCCGAGGCGCCGGCGGAGCCCGAAGCCCCGGTGGAGCAGCAGCCCGAGGCGCCCGCCGATGCCGAGCCGGCGCCGGTTCCTGGCGCCGAATCGGTTGCTCAGCAACCAGAACTGCGCCAGGAACCTACCGAGGCGCAGCCCGCCCCGGCGGCCGCTGCCCCCGAGGCACCCACCGCCGCTCCCCGGGCGCCGACCGCCGAGGGTGCACCGGCGAGCAACGGGCGGTTGCTCTCACCGGTCGTGCGCCGCCTCATCTCCGAGAACAACCTCGACCCGGCCGCCATCGTGGGCACGGGCCCGGGCGGGCGCATCACGCGCAACGACGTGCTTTCGGTCCTCGACCAGGGCGGCGCGGTTGCGGCAGCGCCCGCGGCTCCCGCCCAGCCGGAGGCCCCGCCCCAACCGGCGCCGGCTCAGCCGGCGGCGGCCCCGGCTCCAGCGCCCACCGCACCGACCGCCCAGCCGGCGGCACGGGCCGGAGAGCGCGACACCACCATCGCCCACACCAACATCCGGCGGCGCACCGCCGAGCACATGACCCGCTCGAAGCAGACCTCGGCGCACGTGTACGCGTCGATCGAGGTGGACTTCGAGGGCGTCGAGCGGGTGCGGTCCACCGAGCGCGAGGCGTTCAAGGCGGCCGAGGGCTTCAGCCTCACGTACCTCCCGTTCATCAGCCGGGCGGTGGTCGACGCCATCCGGGAGTACCCGGAGGTGAACGCCAGCTTCGGCGAGAACGAGCTGATCGTGCACAACTACGTCAACCTCGGCATCGCCGTCGACCTCGACTTCAAGGGGCTGATGGTGCCCGTCGTCCACGACGCCGACGGCAAGCGGATGCGGGCGCTCGCCCGCGAGATCAGCGACCTGGCGCGCCGGGCGCGGGCCAAGCAACTCGGGCCCGACGACATCGCTGGCGGCACGTTCACCATCACCAACCCCGGCCCGTTCGGCACCACCATGACGCTGCCGATCATCAACCAGCCGCAGGTGGCGATCGTCTCCACCGACGGGGTGAAGCGACGGCCGGTCGTCGTCGACCTGCCCGACGGCACCGAGGGGATCGCCATCCATTCGGTGGGGAACATCACGCTCACCTGGGACCACCGGGCGTTCGACGGTGCCTATGCCGCCTCGTTCCTGCGGGAGATCAAGGAGATCATCGAGACCCGCGACTGGGCGCCCGAGCTCGCCTGAGACATGAGCGAGCGTCCCGAAGGGCGAGAGAGCGAGCGAGGCCCGAGCGGCCCGCTGCGGAGCAGCAAGAGCGGGGAACGATGACGCTGCGGATCCGTTGGCTCGGACGGGTGCCTTACCGGGAGGCGTGGGCGCTGCAGCGGGGGATGCACGCGTCTTCGTCCGACGATCACCTGCTCCTGCTGGAGCATCCCCACGTGTACACGCTCGGCAAGCGGGCCGACATGCGCCACATCCTGGTCCCGCCGGCCGACGTGGGCGCCGAGCTGGTCCGCAGCGACCGGGGCGGCGACGTCACGTACCACGGTCCCGGCCAGCTCGTGGGCTACCCGATCGTTTCGCTGCCGGCCAAGCGGGGCGGCGACAAGTATGGGATGGCGGACACCGTCGCCTACGTGCGGTCGGTCGAGCAGTTGCTGATCGACGCGCTGGCGGACCTCGGGCTGCCGAACGTCGGCCGGCTCCCGGAGTACCCGGGCGTCTGGGTCGATCCCGACGGCGCGCAACCCTCGCAAGATCGCCGCCATCGGCGTGCGCCTCACCCGGGGGCGCTCGATGCACGGCTTCGCCCTCAACGTCGCTCCCGACATGCGTTATTGGGGCTACATCGTGCCGTGCGGGATCCCCGACAAGCAGGTGACGTCGCTGGCCGACGAGGGCATCGACGTCGGCATGCGTGAGGTCGTCGACACCGTCGCCGCGCGGGCGGCGGTGCTCTGGGGCAAAGGGGCCGACGCCGATCGCCAGGACGTCGTCTGGCGTCACTCGCCCCGCGACCTGTCCGCCTTCAGCCGAGGGGAGGGCCCGGGCGAGACCGTGCCCGTCCGGCTCCGGGGTCGACTGACGCAGGCGGGCGTCACCGAGGGACTTCAGATCGCCACCCGCAAGCCACCCTGGTTGCGGTCGACATTCCGCACCGCTCCCGGCTACCTACGGCTCAAGCACACGATGCGCGACCTGGGACTGGTCACCGTGTGCGAGGAGGCCGGCTGCCCCAACATCTTCGAGTGCTGGGCCGACGGCACGGCGACCTTCATGATCAACGGCGAGCGCTGCACGCGGGCGTGCGGGTTCTGCCTGGTCGATACCCGGCACCCCGAACCGCTCGACGCCTCCGAGCCCGAGCGTGTCGCGGAGGCCGTCGAGCGGATGGGACTGGGCTTCGCCGTGGTGACCGCCGTGGCCCGGGACGACCTGGACGACGGGGGTGCGGCGGCCTTCGCCGAGACGATCCGCGCCATCCGGCGGCGCACGCCGGGAGTGCAGGTCGAGGTGCTGGTCCCCGACTGCAAGGGCGACGAGGCGTCCCTGGCCACGATCGTGGAGGCCGGACCAGATGTGTTCAACCACAACGTCGAGACCGTTCCCCGCCTGCAGCGCGCGGTGCGCCCGTCGGCCGGCTATGCCCGGAGCCTGGCGGTGCTGGCCGGGGCCAAGGAGGCCGGGCTGGTGACCAAGTCCGGCCTCATCGTGGGGATGGGCGAGTCCGACGACGAGGTGGTGGCGACGCTGGCCGACCTCCGGGCCGTCGGCATCGACATCGTGACCATCGGCCAGTACCTCCGGCCCACCACCCACCACCTGCCGGTGGCCCGGTGGGTCGAGCCGGCGACGTTCGACCGCTACCGCGAGGTGGGCGAGGCGATGGGGATCCCCCACGTCGAGTCGAGCCCGCTGACGCGTTCCAGCTATCACGCCCGCCAAGCCGCAGGAGCGGCCGCTGCGGGCGGCCTAGCGGTGGCCGGGACTCACTGAGTGGCCGCGGCTCGCCGGGCCGGCGGGCAGAGGTGCACCCATACGATGGTTCGCATGCTCAGTGAACGTGCCGACCGGACCCGCAGGTGCATGGCCGAGCTCGGCGTCGACGTGTTGCTGCTGTCGGTCGGGCCCGACCTGCCGTACCTCACCGGCTACACGGCCATGCCCCTCGAGCGGCTCACCATGCTGGTGCTGCCCCGGGACGGCGACGCCACGCTGGTGGTCCCGCGGCTCGAGGCGCCGCGGGTGGCCGAGCGACCAGAGGTGTTCACGTTGCGCACCTGGGAGGAGACCGACGATCCGATCGCCGTCGTCGCCGAGCTGGTCGGCGGGGCCGCCACGTTGGCGGTCGGCGACCAGACGTGGGCGCGCTTCGTGCTCGCTCTCCAGGCTGCGTTGCCGGCGGCGCGGTTCGTCACGGCCAGCACGGTCCTCGGACCGCTGAGGGCGGTCAAGGACAAGGCCGAGGTCGAGGCCCTGCGTCGGGCCGCCGAGGCCGTCGATCGCGTCGCCGCCGACCTGCAGGCGGGCGCCATCCCGTTGGTCGGGCGCACCGAGGCCGACGTGTCCGCGGACCTCGGCCGGCGCATCGTGGCCGAGGGCCACCAGCACGTGAACTTCGCCATCGTGGCCGCCGGCGAGAACGCTGCCAGCCCCCATCACGAGGCGGCCGACCGGGTGATCCGGCCGGGCGACGTGGTGCTGTGCGACTTCGGTGGCACCATGCTCGACGGCGAGGGCGTGGGCTACTGCAGCGACATCACCCGCTGCGTGCAGGTGGGCGAGCCGACTGCCGAGGTGGCGGAGGCCTACGCGGTGCTGCACGAGGCCCAGCGGGCGGCGGCCGCCGCCGCCACGGTCGGCACCCCGTGCGAGGAGGTCGACGCGACGGCCCGGCGCATGATCGCTGAGGCCGGCTACGGCGACCGGTTCATCCACCGCACCGGCCACGGCATCGGCGTCGAGGCGCACGAGGACCCATACATCGTGGCGGGCAACGCCGCGCCCCTGGCTCCCGGGCATGCCTTCTCGATCGAGCCCGGCATCTACGTGCCCGGCCGATTCGGGCTGCGCCTGGAGGACATCGTCGTGGCCACCGAGGCCGGTCCCGACGAGCTCAACCGAGCCGACCATGGGCTGGCGCTCGTCGACGCCTGACCCGTCTTTGAAGATCCTTGGGGCCTGTGCACCGCTTTTTCTTCAATGACGCACCCCGTTCCTACCCTCCGGCCCGACCCCCACCCGCCGCCCCTGATGGCGTCGGTCTGCGACCGACCCATACCTTCTCCACGTGATCCGCCTCGACGCCGCCACCGTGCTGCTGCAGTGGGCGGTGGGCGGGCTCCTCTTCCTGTGGGTCACGACCCGCCGGCGCCAGGTCGGCATCGGCTACGGCTGGCTGCTGCGCAGCGTCTACGGCGTGATGGCGCTGGGGGCGCTCGTCGTGGGCGTGTGGATCGACCCGGTGCCGGTGCGCGAGGCGTCGTCGCTGGCCGTTGCCATCGCCGCGGGCGTGGCGCTGACGGTCTCGGTCGTGCGGCGCAAGGCCGGCGTGGCGGGGGAGCGGGAGCGGATCGAGCGGCGCTCCGCTCGGGTGGCCGCCATGACCGGGATCGACCGGCGCAGCGATGGCCCGGATGCGGACGCCGCCGAGTTCCCGCCCTGGCTCGACCTGATCGCGCCAGTGGTCGGGATCCCGGGACTGGTGGCGGCCGGCATCGCCGCCGGCGACCCGGCGCTGCTGTCGGTGGTGCGGGTGCTGGTGGGGGCGGCGTTCCTGGGATCGATCTCCGACGGCATGCTTCTGGGCCACTGGTACCTCGTGCAGCCGGGGCTGACCCGGGGGCCGCTGCTGGAGATGGTCCGCTGGACGGGCATCATCTGGCCGTTCGAGGTGGTCGCCCTGCTGTGGCCGACGGGCATGGGGTCGGTGCTGAGCGGCAGCATCGACGACGGTTACGGCGGCACGCTCGGCTGGTTCTGGGTGGCCTGCGCGGTGACCACGATCGGGCTCGTGATCGTGACCCGCGCCGCCCTGCGTGAGCGCTACTACTCGGCCGTGATGGCGGCGACGGGACTGTTGTACCTGGCGATCCTCACGGCGTTCGGCACCGACCTGGTGGCCCGGGCCGTGCTGGCGAGCTGACGCCCTCGCTCATTCCGGTTCGGACCGCGGGTATCGCTCCGTCGGGTCGACGACCTCGGTGACGTCGACGTCCGTCGGATCGGTCGGGGTGGCGTCGGTCTCGGTGGCGTCGACGTCGGTCGGGATCGGTCGGGGTGGTGTCGGTCTCGGTGGCGTCGACGTCCGTCGGATCGGTCGGGGTGGTGTCGGTCTCGGTGGCGTCGACGTCCGTCGGATCGGTCGGGGTGGTGTCGGTCTCGGTGGGGTCGGTTGCGGTGGTTCCGGTCGCGCTGGCTCTGGTCGCGCTCGGGTCGGCGCCGGCGTACGTCCTGTCCCAGTCGGCGAGGGCGTCGTCGACCGGGGCGAACAGCGCGTCGAGGTCCCTGTCGCTGACGACCGGTGGCGCGGTCTGGGCCCCGGCCCCGGCCGGGGCCGACGGGCGGGCCCGCCGGGTCACGTGGACCAGCAGTGCGACACCCAGGGCGATCAGCCCGGCCGGGACCAGCGCCCGGCCCTCGTCGATCAGCTCGCCGCCCGCCAGGACGATCAGGCCGGCGGCGACGAACACCGCTCCGAAGACGAGTGCCACGGGGTCGAAGCGGTGCCTAGGCACGGTCGACCTCCACCTCGCCGACGCCCACCCGCAGGTCGAGGCGGAGGTCGGGCACTCGCTGGCGTGGGCCCGCGTGGAACGTCTCGTGCAAGTCGACCCCGCCCTCGTCGGGGGAGGGAGCCAGGTCGCCGTCGATGTTGCCGGCCTTGACCTTGGCGTCGACCTCGACGCTGGCGTCGCTGGGGACGATCACGCGCAGCGTGCCCATGCCGACGGCGGCCTTCATCGTGCTGGTGCCGTCGGTCAGCGGGGCCCGGCGCAGGTCGAGCGTCAGCCCGCCCGCGAACAGCTCGTGGGTATCGGCCAGCTCGCCCCGGGTATCGACGACCACGCGCCGATCTCCGGCGCCGGCGTCGAACGGCACATCGATTACCTCGGCCATGGCGATGGTCGACGCGAACAGGACCCCGAGAACCACCAGCGACCAGGCCCGGCCGCGCCACGCCGCGACCACGAGCCCCAGGCCCACGATCACCAGTCCGGCCGCGAGGCCGTCAAGCAGCGACAGGGTGGCGATGTCGAGCACGTGCAGCAGCCACGCCAGGCCGGTGGCGATCAGAAGCAGGCCGACGAAGGCCAAGGCGACGTGCGACCGGTGTGGGCGCTCGCGCGCTGCGAGGGGAACGACTGGCCTCGCGGCACTGGTTGGAGGGTCGGTCTCGGCGCCGGACCACCAAGGCGAAACCGGGGGAGAGAACTCGCCCGGCGGCCCGGCGCCCTCGCTCGGATCGAGGGGCTCAGCGAGACCAGCATCCAGTGTAGTGTCACGACCGCCGAGCGTGTCCGAATTGCTGGGTCCAGTGCCCTCAAGGGGTCCGGAGCCGGGCGAACCGCCGGGGCTCGGCGGGCCCTCGTCGTCGTTGCGGACGAGGAGCCAGATGCCGAGGCCGACCAGTGCCAGTGCGAGGACCGGACCGTTGGGCCACCACGACCACCAGGAATTGTCGCGGAGCGCCCCGGCGAGGAGGACACCACCGACGATGAGCAGCCACAGCGGGATCCGGCCGAGGTGGGGCAGGTCGGCGGGCGGTGCCACCACACGTGGCTCGTCCGGCCGACGTTCGGGGACGACGGCCCACGCGACCAGATAGGCGATGAGGCCCACCGGCGTGAAGACTGCGAGGACGACGGCGCCCACGCGCACCAGCGAGACGTCGACGCCAAGGCGGTCGGCGAGTCCGGCGCAGACGCCGGCGATCTTGCGATCGTCGGGCTCACGGACCAGCCGCCGCGCCCGGGGCCTGAAGACGGCTGATCCGGCCGCGGCGGCGCCTGGGGTGGGACATCCATGGCCCCATCATCGGGATCAGACCGCACCCTCACAATCAGGGATGTCCCCGATGGCTA
>CAWEZE010000025.1:0-35520 GCA_963813485.1 uncultured bacterium | reverse complement strand
CCGCCAGCGGCCGTGGCGCTCTTCGTACTCGTCGACATACCGCCCCCAATGGTCGAGGCCGTTGGCGCGGATCACGAAGAAGTAGCAGCGGCCCTTCGCGTGCTGCCGATCCCCGAGGTCGATCTGATGTGTGGTGACGCAGTGGCGCACATACCGGGGCTGGGCGTGCGTGTCGGCCGCGGCCCGAAACGTCTCGATCGCACCGGTGAAGATCGTCTCGATCTCCTCGACGCCCCGGTACGTCCGGGTCTCGCCGCCCTCGCCGGTGATCTCCATGGTCGCGTCGGGGGCAAACAGCTCGAGGACCTGAGCGATCCGGCCGCTGTCGCCGTTGGAGTTGTACCGCGTGACGAGGTCTCGGATGCTCTCGCGGGCCAGCAGCTCCCATGGCTCCATCGGTGGGCTCATTTACGACGACGCGCGCTTGGCCGCTAGTCGACGGTGGCGGTCGCCTGGCCGGCGAACACCTCGACCCCGTCCTGGTTGGTGGTCTTGATCCGGAGCTCGACGACACCGACCTCGTTCTCGTCGTTGCGGATGTCGACGACCTCGGCCTTCGCCGTCAACGTGTCGCCCGGCCAAACCTGCGCCCGGAACCGTCCGCCGAACGAGCGCAGCCGGCCGTCGCCGACGTAGTTGGTGACCATCTTGCCGGTCAGCCCCATCGTCAGCATCCCGTGGGCGAAGATTCCCGGGAACCCGGCAACCTGCGTCGCGAAGATCTCGTCGCTGTGGAGCGGGTTGTAGTCACCCGACGCCCCGGAGTACTGCACGATCTGGGTCCGGGTGAGGTCGTCGACCACCACCTCGCTGTGTACGTCGCCGACCTTCAGCGCGCTCGCCTGGAGCGTCACTGTGACTCCTCTGACGCTGCGGTGGCCGCGGCTTCCGGGGCCCGCTCGGTGCGTACCCCGACGCTCCGGGCGGTGATGACGAGCTCGTCGTTCTGATCTCGGTAGTCCGTGATCGTCTCGCTGAACACGAGCTTCCCGGCGCGCCGACCCTCCTTCTCCCAGGTCTTGCCCGGCCGGGTCTCGGCCCGCAACACGTCGCCGGGTCGCAGGTGCCGGTGGTACTCGAAGTGCTGCTCGGCGTGGAGCCCCCGCGCCATGCCCCCTCCGCCCCCTCCGCGCCCCCGCCCCCGCCGTCATCCGGGCGCGGCGTGCCGGTGGGATTTCGCCCCGAGCCGAACCACGGCTCGCCGATCTTGGGCCGCAGCGGCCAGTCGGGATCGAACTGGGCGCCCGCCTGAACGAATGTGGGGGGTGCGATGACATGGCCGACTTCGCTGCTGGCGGCGTACTCCTCGTCGGCGTAGATCGGGTTCGGGTCGCCGACACTGCGGGCGAACATCATGATGTGCCCGAGCTCGATCGGGAAGCGTTGGACTGCCATGACCCGCGATCATGTCACCCGTACGCAGTTACCTACGACCCAGGTTGCGACACTCAGTCTACCTGCAAAGACATGTCCCTGTGTGTCTCTGTGTGTCACCGCCGGGATGGGCGGGTCTCACCCTCGTTGTGGCAGGGTTGGCGGTGACAGAACGCCAACTATGTGCGCTCGCGAGATCATTGGATACCTATTTGGCCGCGCTCGTGTCGCCGATCGACGTAGCGTCAGCTGTTCCCGGCCGCGCTCCCCTGCTGTCTACGATTAGGACGCCGGCCCGCATCGGGCGGCAAGCCGGCTCAGAAAGAGCGGGAGGACCCATGATCAGGTCAGTTCGTGGTTGGACGCGTCTCGCTGCCACGGCGACGGTGGCCGCGGGAAGCGCAGTCGCCTTGGCGGTGCCCGTCGCAGCGGCACCGGCGGAGCATTTCGAAGACAGCGTCGTGGGCGACGTCTTCGAGTGCACCGAGAACACCTACACCGTCGTCTCGGGAACCCTGAAGTCGGTGTTCCACTCCGGTGAGACGCCGAATGGGAACACGAACTTCACCGGCACCCTTACACCACAAGGAGTCAAGCTCGTCGACGCCGAGGGGAACACGTATCGGCTCAGCGGGGCGGTGTGGTTCGGGGACACGTCGAACGCCAACCAGGGATCGTCCCAGGACACCTTCACCGCCTACCTCAACATCGTGAGCCAAGGCGGCGGAGTCGTCGACCGTGTCGCCCAGACCGGTCACTTCAATAGCAACGGCGCCGAGTTCTTCCTCGACAAGGGCACCTGTCTGCTGCCTGAGTAACCACCTCTGCGTATCAGCCGGGATCGACCCGCTGTCGCCGTCTCGCCGCGTCGTCGGCGTCGATCCCGGACGTCGGTACTCCCGTCAGCTCGAATCCGGCGTCGCTGTGGCACCCGCCTGTCCCCACGGGCCGCGAAGTGGCTCTCATCGAGCAGCGACAGCGCTCCGAATGTCCGCACCGAACGGCTGCGGTCTCAAGGGGTCATCGCAACGGTGCCTTCGATCAACTCGGCAGCAGCAACGCTCCGCCGCCGATACCGATCTGCCTGATCTCGCACCTCGGCGATCTGTACCGTCGGCATCGCTGGCAGCCCGTGATCCCGGGTTTCAGGCGAACTCAGACCGCCCGCGGTAGGCGGAATGATGCACCGTTGACCCACCCCTGCGGCCGGATCCGGCCGGGACCCAGCCACCACCCGGGAATGGATTCGGGCCGCGCACCGGGGGTCCGGCCGCAGGCCACAACCGCAGCCTTACCCGAAGGCGGAGGCGCGGAAACGATTCAAGAATGATGGGGTGCGTGCGAATAACCCGGCGGCGGTCACACTCGGTACCGGCCAGCTTGCTGAGGAAGCAGGTTCGGCTATCTCGATGTGGACGCCCAGACCTCATCGGTTGCGGTCTATGCCTCGTCCTGGTCCCCGGGGCAGGTCCGGTCCACTATCGCATGGGGGGTGTTTCGGCGTGGTCGGCGATGTAGTGGCCGGCAAGCGGTCCTTCTGGTCGCGTTGCGCGATCGCTTACCGCTGCCGGCTCGTCGCCCGCTGCGGCGGCTGCGCCACCACAGCTCGACAGCTCCGAGCTCGTCCCGCGTGGCCGGCGGAACGACGAACTTGGGAACGTTGAACAGCGTGACCGAGATGGCCAGCAGCGTGCATGCTACGAACGCGATGAACGCCCACAGCCCGAACCGCCCGGCCCCGTCGGACAGCGTCCCGCTGGTGGCCTGCTGGACCACCACCGCGCCCATCGACAGGACGAGCGCGGTGAGCGCGAGGATGGCCAACGGCAGGCTCCGTGCGTACGCCTCCTGCCGGGCGTCGCGGAACGACCGGCGTCGACGCGTACTCGGCGTCGGACGGTCCGCCCTCGCGGTCCAGATCCCCGGCAACATCGCGAGTCCGAACACGGCGCATGGAGCCAGGATGATTGCCGGGACCAGCAGTTCCAGGTTCATCGCGCCTTCTTCTCCCCGGTCCATTGTCGGCTGAACGGCGCCGAGCCGCCAGCGGAGCGGGGCACCCGCGCTAGAGGTCGAGGCCGCAGCGAAGGAGTTGAGCGCGGCCACGGCTTAGGGCGCCGGGACGCCCACACCTCGTCGGTCGCCAGCTGCGCCGGCTACGACCGCGTCGTAGCCGGCCCACGGTGGTGATGGGTGAGAGGCCGGGCATTCCTCGAGGCGCACGTAGACGAGCCAGCCGTCGGTGGAGGGCGATTGACCGGGTAGGGCCGGTGTGCGACGGTTGGGCGTGCACCCGGGGGGTGCAATGGGCAGGTGGGGGTCGTGTGTCGGGTTACGTGGAACCCTCCGTAGGCGATGTGTTGTACGCCTACGGCGGCGCCGGCATCGCTCTTCAAGGCGAGTTCGACATGACCGGTACCGACAGGTTCCGGTCGTGCGTCAACGAGGCGCTTGCGACCCACCCGAGATCGCTCCTCGTTGACGCCCACGGCCTGACATTCATCGATTCATCTGGCCTGAAGGCCCTACTGCATGCCCGTGCTGCTGCCACTGACGCAGGTGTGGCGTTCCGTGTCAGTGAGCCGTCGCCCTGGCTTCGGCAGCTAGCTGAGATGACTGGGGTCGAGGATCTGCTGACCGACGAGTGACGAGCCCGATAGTGCCGACCCCCAGACGTGGGGAATCGTCTGGGGGCCAGCAGTCAGCCGAACCGGCGGTGGGTGGTTCAGCTCGACCTATTCACAAGCTCACATGGTGTCACCCGAGGGTGACATGCGGGACAGGTTCTGGTCGAAATAACCCAGGTGATTTGAGGGCGTAGACGCGAGACGGCCCGCCGGATGGATTCCCCCCGCCGGCGGGCCGCCGGCTCGGTGGCTCGGGCCACACCGTGGGGGAACCTCGCTTAGGCAGAAACTCGCAATTCACGTTCGGGTGCCCCCGGCTCACGGCTCCGGTTCGTCGAGGAGGCCCGTCCCAGCGACCAGGACCGCTTCAGCATCTCTCAAGGTTCGGGGCCTAGCGTGCCCGAGCCGGCGCCACGGTGGGTGTCGCCGCACAATAAGGAGGCGGGCGTTGAAGCGATTATTTATCGTGCTATCGATTTCACTATTGGCGGCTCTCGGATTGAACACCGGAGTTGCGGGTGCGGCCGAGCCGGCAATCCAGGGCTGCTACGGCGAGAGCATCTCCGCCCTGGCAACGAACCAGCCTGTCCCCGGGGCGTTCGGGGGTGGGGTCGTCGGCTTCGCTCAAGATCCGAACTCTCGCCCAGGGCTTGGCGACGGCGTCCAGGCGCTCCAGGCCGGAGTGGTCCCGGATAACGTGGTGCCGAACACCTGCAACCCCTAACTCCTGGTTGCTTTGACCGGGCGGAACGGCCCCCCAGACGTTTCTGGGGGGCCGTTTCATCACGGCGTACGTGCCGGTTGGCTTGGCCCATGTTCTGGTGCGGGCCGCGGTGTTGTTCGCAGCCGGCAGCGGGTTGCGGCAGGGCGAGGTGTTGGGGCTCACAGTCGGCCGGGTCGATTTGCTGCGCGAGGTTCATGTCTACCGGCAGATGGTCCACTTGCCCCGGCAGCGAGCCACAGTTCGGGCCACCGAAGACGAAGGCGTCGCATCGGACTGTTCCGTTGGCGGCGGTGACTCTCGAGGTGTTGGCTGCCCACCTCGCCCAATACCCGTCCGGTGAGGACGCTGGTCTTCACGACCAGCCGTGGTGAGCCGTGGCGGCGCACCGCGTTGGTGAAGCCATCCGCAGCGCCCGGACCGCGGCCGTCTTGCCACGGTGTTTCGTTCCACGACCTGCGGCACCATTTCGCGTCGTGCTGATCGCCGCAGGTGCAGCATCAAAGCTCCAGTCGCGCTCGGGCACGCCAACGCCTCCGAAACCCTCGACGCCTACAGCCACCTGTGGCCGGCCGACGAGGACCGCATCCGTGACGCCATCGAGAACGTCCACGGCGCGGCGTGTCACCGTTGTGTCACGAGCCGACACCGCAGGTCGCTGACCAGGGCGAATACCCCTGTGCGGTCGTTACCCGCGATCATGTCAGGCCGACTCGGCCCGGGAGCGGCCGGTTTCCTGACAACGTAGTCTCGTCATGCAACGGAGGGGATCCGTGACCGACTCGACGTCCCTGCTCGGCTTCACGATGCAGCTACCGGTGCAGGCCCAATCCACGCTCGTCGCCCAGCCCTGGGAGCCGGCGGCCGGGCCCGCGGAGCTGGCGGCGGTGGCCCGGGCCTGCGACGCCAACGGCTTCTACTCGGTGTCGGTGTGCGACCACGTCGCCATCCCCAGGGAGCGGGCGCCCACGATGACGACGACGTGGTACGACACGGTTGCCACGCTGGGCTGGCTCGCCGGCTTCACCGGAAAGGTGCGGCTGCTGTCGCACGTCTACGTCGTCGCCTACCGCCACCCGCTGCAGACGGCCAAGGCGTTCGCCACCCTCGACGCCCTGTCCGGCGGCCGGGCCATCCTCGGCGTGGGGGCCGGGCACGTCGAGGGCGAGTTCGACGCGCTGGGCGTGCCATTCGTCCAGCGCGGCCGGATCACCGACGAGGCGGTCGTGGCCATCCGCGCCGCCCTGTCCGACGAATGGGGCGGCGGCGAGGTCGGCCAACGACCGCGTCCCGTGCAGGCCGGCGGCCCGCCCATCTGGGTGGGCGGATCGTCGGCTGCGGCCCTGCGTAGGGCCGCCCGGCTGGGCGACGGCTGGCTACCGCAGGGACCGCCCGAGGGCGGCATGGCCATGGCCATCGCCACGCTGCGGCGGCTGCGCAACGAGGCCGGGCGGGAGGGGCCGTTCGCCATCGGTGGCGGCGTCAACCTCTACGTAGGCGAGCCGTCGTTCGACGTGCCCCGGTGGACCGTCACCGGTGACCCCGAAAGGATCGCCGGGGCGGTGCGCGACCTGGTGGCGCTGGGCGTGAACCACGTCGCAGTCCGGATCCCCTCGCGCAGCAGCGAGGAGCACATCGACCAGATCGCCGCCTTCGGCCGCGATGTGGCCCCGCTGGTCGACGGCGGGGGGTAGCGCGGTCGACCCTGCTCGAAACACAGGTGTCAGGTCGTGTGCCATGCTGCTCGTGCGGCCGGCTGACGCACAACGGGGAGCGGAACGGGTGGCACAGACCCGAGCAGTCAATGCGACCACCGCCCAGGAGCGTTATTCCCTGTGGATCGGCGGCGACCGCGTCGACGGCTCGAAGGGCACCTACGAGGTCGTCAACCCCGCCACCGAGGAGATCGTCGGCCTAGCCCCAGAAGCCACGGCCGACGATGCCCGCCAGGCCGCCGGCGCCGCCGCCGAGGCGTTCCCGGACTGGTCGCAGGTCAGCCCGGAGGATCGGGCGCGGCTCCTCGATCGGGCCGCCGACCTCCTCCAGCAACGGATCCCGGAGCTCATCCCGCTGGTGCAGGCCGAGACCGGCTCCACGGTGCAGATGGCGCGGACGGCCCAGGTCCCGATGGCGGTGGCCCGCCTGCGCCGCTATGCCCGCGGCGCCCTCGAGTCCCGCGAGATCCCCCTGGCGCCGGCGCCCAACCCTGGCGGCGGGCCGTCGTCCACCGGCGGCGGGCTCGTGAATGCCATGGCCGTCCGGCTGCCGGTCGGCGTCGTGGTCTGCATCACGTCGTACAACGTGCCGATGACCAACGTCATGGGAAAGATCGGCCCCGCACTGGCCATGGGGAACACGGTGGTCATCAAGCCGGCGCACCAGGATCCGCTCGGGATCATCAAGATGGTCGAGGCGTTCCACGAGGCCGGCTTCCCGCCCGGAGTCGTCAACCTGGTGGTCGGGTCAACACCCGAGTCGGCCGAGGCGCTCGTCGCCGCCCCGCAGGTCGACATGATCAGCTTCACCGGCAGCACCGCGATCGGGCTGAAGATCGGCGAAGCGGCCGCCCGCGACATGAAGCGCGTGCTGTTCGAGCTCGGCGGCAAGGGCGCCAGCCTGGTGTTCGACGACGCGGATATCGACGCCGCCGCCCAGGGCACCGCCAGCACGTTTGCCTTCCACGCGGGCCAGATCTGCACGGCGCCCACCCGGTTGATCGCCCAACGTGGCGTCTACGACCAGGTGGTGGAGAAGCTGGCGCGGATCGCCACGGTCCTCAAGGTGGGCGACCCCCTCGATCCCGACACCGTGGTCGGCCCGGTCATCAGCGCCGCGCAGCGCGACCGCATCGAGGGCTACGTGCGGTCCGGCGTCGACGAGGGCGGCGCGCTCGTCGCGGGTGGTACCCGCCCAGACTCCGGGCGTGGGTTCTACTGGCCTCCGACTCTCATCGCCGGGTGCCACAACGGCATGACGGCGGCCCGCGAGGAGATATTCGGGCCCGTGGTCGTCGCCATCCCCTTCGACGACGAAGAGGAGGGCATCGCCATCGCCAACGACAGCGACTACGGCCTCTACGACTACGTGTGGAGCCGTGACACGGCCAAGGGCCTGCGCGTCGCGCAGCGCCTGCGAGCCGGCAACGTCGGCCTCAACACGCTGGCCCGCAACCCCGAGACGCCGTTCGGCGGGTTCCGCAAGAGCGGCATCGGACGCGACGGTGGGTCGTTCGCGCTGCACGCCTACAGCGAGCTGCAGAGCATCGTCTGGCCCGGCTGAAGGAGAAACCTCATGAGAGCCATCGTCTGGACCGGCGAGCTCGAGGTGCGCGACGACGTCGAGGTGAGGGCGACCGGCCTGCGCGAGGTCAAGGTGCGCATCCACCGCGCCGGGCTCTGCCACAGCGACGTCTCTGTCATCAACGGGACCATTCCCATGCCGCCGCCCATCGTCCTCGGACACGAGGGCGCCGGGGTGGTGGAGGAGGTCGGCGCCGCGGTCACCGGGGTGAAGCCCGGCGACCACGTCGTACTGGTCACGCTGGGCAACTGCGGGCAGTGCGACGCCTGCGATCGCGGTCTGCCGACGCACTGCCGCAAGCCCTTCGGCTGGACCGACACCCGGTTCACCACCGGCGGCCGGGAAGTGCCGGCGTTCGCCAACCTCGGCGTGTTCTCGGAGCGCACCGTGGTGCACGAGCACCAGGCTGTGGTCATCGACCCGGCGGTCCCGCTCGATGCCGCCAGCCTGATCGGCTGCGCCGTCGTCACCGGCGCAGGCGCGGTGCTCAACCGCGCCAAGGTCCAGCCCGGCGAGACGGTCGCGGTCATCGGGGCCGGCGGGATCGGTCAGTCGGTGATCCAGGGCGCCCGCCTGGCGTCGGCGGGGCGGATCGTCGTCGTCGACGCCAATCCGCTCAAGGAGGCCGTGGCCCGGCAGTTCGGTGCGACCGACTTCATCGACGCGTCGGCCGTCGACGACACCGTGGCGGCCGTCAAGCAGCTCGTCCCCGCGGGCGTCGACTACGCCTTCGAATGCGTGGGGCACCCGGCGCTGATCCGCCAGGCGATCGACATGCTCGGAACCGGGGGATCGTGCGTGCTGCTGGGCGTGCCCAAGCTCGGGACCGAGGCCAGCTTCGTGGTCGGCAACCTCTACAACGACAAGTCGATCCTCGGGTGCCGCTACGGCCAGACCAGGCCCCACCACGACGTCCCGCTCATCACCCGCTTCTACCTGGATGGACGGTTCATGCTCGACGAGATGGTCAGCCAGACCTACGACCTCGGGGACATCGAGCAGGCCCTCGCCGACCTCGAGGCGGGCAAGCTGAACCGCGGCGTCCTGACCCTGACCTGACCCTCACAACAGAAAGTGTGATTCATGGAGTTCGGCATCTTCATCCAGGGATTCGTACCGAGCTACCGGCGCGAGGCAGATCCGGATGCCGAGCACACCGCCCTGATGCACGACATCGAGTGCGTCATCGCCGCCGACAAGGCGGGGTTCAAGTACGTGTGGGCCACCGAGCACCACTTCCTGGACGAGTACTCCCACATGTCGGCGAACGACGTGGCCCTCGCGTACCTGGCCCGGGCGACCGAGCGGATCCACCTGGGTTCGGGCATCTTCAACCCCCTGCCCCAGGTCAACCACCCGGCCAAGGTGGCGGAGAAGGTGGCGATGCTCGACCACCTGTCGGGCGGCCGATTCGAGTTCGGCACCGGGCGCGGCGCCGGCAGCCACGAGATCCTCGCGTTCCTGCCGGGAATGACCGACCTGAGCAAGACCCGGGAGATCTGGGAGGACGTCATCGCGGAGTTCCCCAAGATGTGGCTCCAAGACGAGTACGAGGGCTACGAGGGCAAGTACTGGACATTGCCGCCGCGCAAGGTCCTGCCGAAACCCTGGAAGAAGCCGCACCCCGCCATGTGGTACGCCGCAGGCAACGTGAGCAGCTACGAGATGGCGGCGCGGCGGGGGCTCGGGGTGCTCGGCTTCTCGGTGGGCTCGATCCAGGAGCTCGAACCGGTGATGAAGGCCTACAAGAAGGCGATCAAGGAGCCCGAGCCCGTCGGGGCCTTCGTCAACGACAACATCATGGTGACGACCGGGGCCTTCGTCGCCGAGGACGGCCACAAGGCGGTCGAGGCGGCCACCCGGCCGCACAACAGCTACCTGGCCAGCAACGTGTACCGCTACCACGACACGTTCCCCCACCCACCGGAGATCCCGGTCTGGCCCGAGCTGATGCGCGATGCCACCCCCGACGACATCCCTACCGCTCGCGAGCGGGGCGGCATCATCGGCGACCCGGACCACGCGCTGGAGCAGTGCCGGCGGTGGGAGGAGGCGGGTTGCGACCAGCTGGTCTTCGGGACCGGCTCGGCCCGCCACGAGGACACGCTCGAGACGATCCGGCTCATCGGCGAGCACGTGATCCCCAAGATCGACACGGATCCCGTGCATCGCACGACCCGGTTCCGCGAGGCCGCGGCGCAACAGTGACGGGCGGCGTGCTGGACGGCCAGGTGGCCGTGATCACCGGCGCCGGCCGGGGCCTGGGCCGCGCCTACGCCTTGGCCTACGCACGCGAGGGCGCCCGCGTCGTCGTGAACGACCTCGATGCGTCGTCGGCGGCGTCGGTCGTCGACGAGATCGGCGCGCTGGGCTGCGAGGCGGTCGCGAGCCACGACACGGTCGGCGAGCCGTCGGGCGCCGAGCGGATCGTGGCGACGGGCGTCGATCACTTCGGGCGCATCGACGTGATGATCACCAACGCCGGTGCCGACCGCAGGGGTCCGGTGTTGGACCTCGAGCCCGAGGACTGGGAGTTCACGCTGCGGACCCACCTGTTCGGGTCGATCCACTGCTCGGTCGCGGCCGGACGGGCCATGCGCGGACAGGGAGGCGGTGGCGTCATCGTGAACGTCTGCTCGGCGGCGTTCTACGTCGGGACCGCGACGCTCGCCCCGTACGGGGTGGCGAAGGGCGGGATCTACGGCCTGATGCGCTCGCTGGCGGGGGAGCTGGCGCCGTTCGGCATCAGCGTGAACGGGGTGGCGCCGCCACTGACCGCCACCGTCCCGGCGCTGGCGTTCGTGGACAGCCTCACGGACATGGGCCTGCCAGACGAGCACGTCGAGGCCATGCGGTCGTCCATGCCGCAGCCGGAGGACGTGGCACTCATCACGGTGTTCCTGGCGACACCCGAGGGCCGGCGACTGTCCGGGCGCCTCTTCACGATGACGAAGGACGAGCTGACGATCATCCGACCACCGAACAGCGAGCGGGTCGTCCGGGCGGCGGGGGAGCGGTGGGGGTTGGAGGAGCTGGTGGCGGCGACGCGCTCGGTCGTGGGCGACGGGGGGTAGTGCCACGGGCTCCGCCGGCGTCAAGGCCACGCCCTGCGGGCGGCCTACGGCCGGCGTTGACCCCGGCTCCGGGACGTGGCGGGTGGTGGTCGGGAAGCGGCGCGGCGGCGTCGCGTCCCAGGGCAAGCGCATTGGCGGACGCGGCGAACCTTGCTACCGGTGGCTATCGAGCAGCGGCGGCTGGGCCCTGCGAGCGCCGGCTGCCGGTTCACGCCTCCAGGGCTCTGAGCATGCGTTTCAGGGCAACCAGGCGATACGAGGCATCGGCGAGCTCGCGGACCTCATCCCAGTCGACCGGGCCGGCCTCGAGATCGAGGGCGAGCCAGCCGCTCGGGCCGAAGTACGGCGGCGAGTAGAACCGCTCGTCCGCGAGCAGCGAGGCCCGTTCGTCGCTGTCCGGCTTGAAGATGAGGCCCCAGGGACGCTCGTCGGTACCGGAGAAGACGCCGAAGATCTTCTTGCCGGCGCGAAACGTCGGTCGCCCCCATGCCTCGACCTCGACCGCTTCGGGGAACTCGAGGAACACCTTGCGCACGTCAGCCAGGTACGGGTCGTCGTCCTGGTACATCCGGGGATGAGCCATGGCTACACGCTATGAGGCACCCGACGTCGGGTCTTGGACGAACGGAACGAGGTGACGGCAAGCCGGCGTTCGAACGACAACGACACCGCCTACACCTCGATGCGGAGGCTGGTGCCTCCGCCGGCTGTGACCGACGCGTCTACGGGGTGCGGCCGATGAACGCCAGCAGCTTGGTCTGGGTGTCGGCGTCGTCGGGTACGTCGACGCGTGGCCCGTAGTGTCCGCTCTGGCGCAGCGCATCGTCCATCGGCAGCATGCCCTCGAGCATCTCGGCGCACTTGTCCGGGTCCAGCGTCTCGTCCTGTCCGGTGGCCCGGGCGAGGTCCCAGCGGTGGAGGAACACGTCGCCGGTGTAGATCATGTCGATGGCCTGCCCGAGCGGCATCCTCCCGAGGTGCGGGAGGTCGTATTCGCGCTCGGCGGTGGCCGGGTCGTCGAGCAGTGCCTGCACGGCGTCGGTCTGGGTGCGCCAGGCGCCGACCGGGTCGTCGTCTACCGAGGGACCGGCGGGCAGCGTGATCCCGGTCGCCTCCTGGAGGAACGCCGGGAACCAGTCGACGAGGTGGCGGACGACGTCGCGGGCAACCCAGCCTTCCGGCGGCGCAGGGTGGTCCCACGCCGCCGGAGCGATGCCCTCGACCGTCGCCGTGAACTCGCCGGCGATGCGCCGGTGCTCGTCGGCGCTGCCCATCACAGCTCGGCGACGAGGGCGTCGAGCTTGGCGTAGCCCTCCTCGACGCCGGTCTCCATGCCGCTGGCCAGCCACTGGTCGCGGTCCTCGAAGCTGTCGACGAGCGACTGGGCGTGCAGCCGGGTGCGGCCGTCGCCGAGGTCCTCGAAACTCAGTGTCTCAAGGGCGACGCCTTCGGGCTGACCATCGAACGTGAAGGTCTGGACGATTCGGTCCTCGCCGACCTCGTGGAAGCAGCCATGGAAGCCGTATTCCTCGCCGTCGCGCCCGGCGACGTACCGCCAGCGGCCGCCCGTGGTGGCGTCCCAGTCGAGGATCTTGGTCTCCATCCCGTTCGGACCGACCCAGCGGGCAAACAGCGCGGGATCGGTGTGGGCCCGCATCAGCTGCGTCGGTGTGGCGTCGAAGTCACGGGTCATGCGGATGATCGGCAGGGTCGGGTCGGCCTCGATCGAGACCTGGTGGCGGTTGCTGGTTGCGTTCATGACGCTGCTCCTTGCTGTGGGTGTGGGGGGTGGGTGGGTTGTTCGTCGCCCCGCATCTCGGCGAGGACGGCGTCCAGGCGCTCGTAGCGCTCCTGGGCCTGTTGGCGGTATCGCTCGATCCACTTCGTCATAAGGTCGAAGACCTCTGCCTCGAGATGGCACGGTCGCCGCTGGGCGTCCCTACTCCGGCTCACCAGGCCGGCACCGGCGAGCACCTTGATGTGCTTGGACACCGCCTGGACGGAGACGTCGTAGGGCTCGGCCAGCTCCCCGACGGTGGCGTCGCACACGGCGAGGCGGGCCACCATGTCGCGCCTCGTCGGATCGGCGAGGGCGGCGAAGACTCGGGACAGCTGGTCGTCGACCACGGACGACTCCTTGCTCAACTGATTGGTTGAAGAAGAAGCTACACGTGCGTTCCCGCCGTTGTCAACCATCTGGTTGAATAATAACGATTCACCCCTGTTTCGCTGTGGGAAGGGAGACTGACCACTGCGGACGGTCATCGTGCGTCGTGGCGGTGGATCGCAGGCAGCTGGGATTCGTACGCGCCGCCGACCCGACGCGACGCGTCACTTCACGACGATCGGGTTGACCGGGGAGCCGAGGCCGTTGACGAAGGGCTCGGCCGAGCCTTCGAAGAGGAACTCGTAGACGCCGTCGTCGGCGCAGTCGTCGGCCAGGGCCTCGAGGTCGAAGTTCTGCCCCTGGGTCAGCCCCATCTCGACCAGGTGGAGCAGGTGCACCACGAGCAGGAGATCGGGGTGCCTGTCCATGTCCAGATACTCGAAGGTGATGTTGTCGGTGGCGACCGCGGCCACGTCGTGGTCGCGGAACCATTCGACCGACCAGAACGACGGGCCGGTCCCGCCGTGGTAGCCCTGCTTGTCGCCAGCCTTGAGCAACTGCATCATCCCTGTCCGCACCAGGACGACGTCGCCGGGGCCGGCGGTCACCTTGCCCAACTCGCAGGCGGCGTCGAGATCCTCGCCGGTGATGGCGTAGGGAACGTCGAGCCGCTCGACCCCCTTGGCCCGGGCCACGTCGAGGAGGACGCCGCGGCTGACCAGCCGGCCGGCGTTGGCGATGCCGCACTTGGCGGCGCCGGCCTCGGTGAGGCTCTCGATGGGATGGCCGTTGTAGATCCGCCCGAGATAGGACGCGTGGGCCAGGGCGTCCCAATGGGTGGCCGCCTGCAGGCCCATGACCACGATGTCGTCGCTGGCGCAGAACCCTTCGGGGTCGAAGACCGGGCGGTTCACCATGAGCATCGTGCGCAGCGGGTTCAGCCGGCCCGGGATGGCGCCGATCTGCGGGCCGTCAGGGCCCAGCGGCAGCGCCAGGGAGAAGACCTTGCCGTGCCGGACCAGCCCCGCCGCACCGCGCACCACGTCGGGGGTGATGAGGTTCAACGTGCCCAGCTCGTCGTCCGCTCCCCAGCGGCCCCAGTTGTTGACCTTGCGGGCCAGCTCGTGGAACTCGTCGGGCAGCGCCATCAACCCGGCTCGCGCTCGGCGACGAGGACGGCGCGGTTGAGCTTGCCCGCCTCGCTTCGGGGGATGGCGTCGACCAGCTCGATCGACTTCGGCACCTTGTAGGGCGACAGCCGCGCCCTGCACCAGGCGATCAGCTCGTCGGCCGGCACCGGGGTGGCCGGATCCGCGGGTTGCACGACGGCGTGTACGCGGCGTCCCCACTCCTCGTCGGCGAGCCCGATCACGACGACGTCGCTGACGCCCGGGTGCTCGCTCAGCGCGCTCTCGACCTCCGCCGGGAACACGTTGGCGCCCCCGGTCACGATCAAGTCGACCCGCCGGTCGGCGAGGTACAGGTAGCCGTCGGCATCGACATGGCCGAGGTCGCCGACGGTGGCGAAGCCGTCGCCGGTCACGGGGATCGGCGCCACGTCGCCCACGTACTCGGACATCACGCCCTGGGGCTGGCGCATGTAGATGCCGCCGACCTCGCCGGGGGGCAGCTCGTTACTCTCGTCGTCGAGGATCCGCAGCTCGGTGCCGATCGCACCCCGTCCCACGGTCCCGGGATGATCGAGGTACTCGTCACCCCGGGCGAACGTTGCGCCGGCGCCCTCGCTCGAGCCGTAGCACACGAAGAAGTGCGTGGGCCCGACGAGGTCGATCCACGAGCGGGCCAGCCATTCGGGCAGTGGGGCGGCCCCGTGCATGACCCACTCGATGCTCGACAGGTCACGCTCCCCGCCGCCGGGCTCGCGGGCGATGCGCTGGAGCATGATCGTCGTGGCGACGAAGCCGGTCACCCGGTGCCGCTCGATGGCGTCGAGGAGCCGCGCGGCGTTGAACCGCTGCAGCAGCAACAGCCGATCGCCCGCCAGCAGGTTGGCGGTGTGCATGAAGCCGTTGTTGTGGTACAGCGGCGCCGGCACGAGGACGAGTTGGGGGTCGGACAGTGGCCCGTAGGCCTCGAGCAGGGCGTTGGGCGAGCCCTCGGGGTTGTAGACACCGGGGCTCTTGCGGAGGATGACCTTGGGGGTGCCCGTCGACCCCGAGCTGAGGATGCCCGACGAGTGCGGCGGGGTGACCTCCGGCAGCGGATCGGTCGACGCCGACAGGCTGCCCTCCAGCAGCTCGGTGTCGTCGGGCTCGACCACGAGCTTGGGGTCGAGCACAGCGCGGACGCGCTCGAGCTCCCAGCCCGGCAGGTCCCAGCGGACCGGCACCACGACGGCACCCAGCTTCCAGCCGGCGAAGGTCGTGAAGATGTGCTCGGGACAGTTGTGGAGCTTGATCCCCATGCGGTCGCCCTCACCGAGCCCCCTGGCCGCCAAACCCCGGGCTATCTGGGTCGAGCGGGCGTCGAGCTCGGACCACGGGACGAGGCGTTCCGCACCGTCATCGGCGACGTAGACGATGGCGGTCTGATCCGCACGGTCCTGGCCCAGCTGCCGAATGCGTGACCCATAGGAGATGGGTTCCGTGTTCATGTCCCCCTCGCCGCCCGCCGGTGTCAGGCGGCCACCCTCGCCTGGACGCCGAGCAGGTTCATCATGTTGCCACCCATGATCTTGCGCAGATCGTCCTCGGCGAGCCCTTCGAGCTCGTCGAGGTAGGAGAGCGGATCGGCCAGACCTTCGACGTGAGGGAAGTCCGATCCGAAGATCACGTGGTCGGCACCCAGCAGCTCGACCAGCTGGCGCGGGTCCTCCTCGTGGAACGGATGCATCCAGATGTTCCGCTTGAACGTGTCCGAGGGCTTCGCCTCGTAGGCCTGCGGCATCTGCGAATAACAGTGGTCCAGGTGCTCCAGCAGGTTCGGCACCCAGCCGGCACCGTTCTCGATGAGCGCGATCCGCACCTCGGGGAACCGCCACAGCACCCCATGGCAGATGACCGAGGTGACGGCGTCCTCGATGTCGCGGTGACGCGTCTGCACGGTGTGTGCGAAGGGCGACGGCTGGGCGAACGCCTGCGCCTCCGTGTGCACCCCTCCCACTCGTTGGAGTAGCGCACGTAGCCGGTGTCGGACGCGTGGAGCACGACGAGCGTGCCGCTCTCCTGGATCCGCTCCCAGTAGGGGTCGAACTCGGGCAAGGCGAACGACCGGGGCCCCTGGTAGCCCCATGCCGGGGCGGGGCGCATCAACACCACGCGGGCGCCCCGGTCGAGGAGCCACTCGAGCTCGTCCATGGCCCGGTCGAGGAGGCCCGGCGTGACGATCGGCGTGGAGAAGATGCGGCCCTCGAACACGAAGGGCCACGCCTCGGTCATCCACTGGTTCAGCGCGTGGATGGCGTCGGCACACAGCTCGGGGTCGTCCTTCATCCGCTCCTCGACGAGGCTGGCGAGCGTGGGCAGCATCAGCGCGTAGTCGACGCCTTGCTCGTCCATGATCTCGAGCCGAGCCGGGGCCTCACGGAACCCCGGCGGGCAGTCGATCCCGCGCCCGATGATCTCCCGCTGTGACCTCCCGTCCGGGTTCCCCTGCTTGAAGTACTCCTCCTGGGCCCCAGGGCGGCCCACACGGTCGAACGTGGGGTTGGGGATGTAGTCGCTGATCTGGCCGCGCACGACGATCTTCGTCCGGCCGTGGACGTCGACGTAGTCGATGGCCCCCTGCTGCGACTCGGGGAGGTACTTCGTGAGCGCGTCCCTGGTCTCGTAGAGGTGGTTGTCGGAATCGAAGATGGGGAAGTTCGCCCTGCGGGAGGTCACAGCTCCTCCTTGGCTGGATATGGCCCCGGCTCCGCGGGTCGCCTTACGAGCAGGTCGACAGCGTAACTGTCAAACGGTTGGCAGACCGAAGGGCCCGGGGCCGCATCGTCGAGGTCGGCTCCCACCCCCAGCTGGTCGGCAGGCGCGGCCGCTACGCGCAGATGTACGCCAGCTGGGCCGCACACGCCGCCACCGACGTCGCCTGACGAGGAGATCCGGGGCCGGGTCAGGTCGGCTCGCGCGACGATGGTGGCATGCACGACCTGGTTGTCCGGGGAGGAACGATCGTCGACGGGCGCGGGGGCGAGCCGTTCTCGGCCGACGTCGCGGTCGACGGGGGCGTGATCACCGAGATCGGTCGGGTCAGCGCCGGCGCGACACAGGAGGTCGACGCCGACGGCGCGCTGGTCACGCCCGGGTTCGTGGACGTCCACGCCCACTATGACGGCCAGGCGACCTGGGACAGCCAGCTCGCACCCTCGTCGTGGCACGGCGTGACGACGGTCGTCATGGGCAACTGCGGCGTCGGCTTCGCTCCGGTCCGGGTGGGGGACCACGAGCGACTGATCCAGTTGATGGAGGGGGTCGAGGACATCCCGGGCGCGGCCCTGCACGAGGGCATCAGCTGGGAGTGGGAGAGCTTCGACGAGTATCTCGGAGCGCTCGACCGGCGACCACGCGATGTCGACGTCTGCGCCCTCGTACCCCACGGCGCCGTGCGGCTCTTCGTCATGGGTGAGCGGGGCGCGGCCCGGGAGGCAGCCACGCCCGAGGAGATCGTGGAGATGGGACGCCTGGTCCGCGACGGGGTCGCGGCGGGCGCGTTCGGGTTCTCGACCTCGAGGACGCTCAACCATCGCACCAGCAGCGGCGATCGAACGCCGACGTTCGGCGCGGCCGGTGCGGAGCTGATCGGGATCGCCAGGGCGATGCGCGAGACCGGCCGGGGTGCGTTCGAGGTCGTCTCCGACTTCGAGGATCTCGACGGCGAGTTCGACGTGTTCGCCCGCGTAGCGGCCGAGACCGGCACGCCGGACCTTCATCTCGCTCAACCAGAACAAGCGGGGCGGGTACCGCAAGGTGCTCGACCGCATCGCCGTGGCCGCCGGCAGCGGGCTACCGGTGCAGGCCCAGGTCGCGGTGCGCCCGATCGGCGTCCTGTTCGGCCTCGACACGACGCTCGATCCCTTCATCCTCAACCCCGTCTGGGCGCCATATCGGAGTGGCGACCGGGCCGCCCGGCTGGCGGCGCTCATGGATCCCGACGTCCGCCTCCGGCTGATCGAGGCCACCGGCGAGCCGCGCCACGTATTCGGCAGCTACGAGCGCTTCTACCCACTCGGCGACCCTCCCGAATACGAACCGGCGCCCGAGGTGAGCGTGGCCGCGATCGCCGAACGGCAGGGCCGGCACCCGGTCGAGGTGCTCTGCGACCTCATGGCCACCGACGGCGGCACCGGCTTCGTCTACTTCCCGATCTTCAACTACGAGGCCGGCGACCTCGAGGCGCAGCGCGAGCTGATCACCCACCCCAACACGATCATCGGGCTGGCCGACGGCGGCGCCCACGTCGGCACGATCTGCGACGGCAGCTTCCCTACCACCCTGCTCGCCCACTGGGGCCGCGATCGCGTCCGCGGTCCCCGCCTGGAGCTGCCCTGGTTGGTCAAGGCGCAGACGGCCGACACCGCGGACGCCTACGGGCTCCACGACCGCGGTCGGGTGCAGGTGGGCCTGCGCGCCGACCTGAACGTCATCGACTTCGGGCGGCTGCGGCTCCGCACGCCGGAGGTGGTCTACGACCTGCCGGCGGGGGGCCGGCGACTGGTGCAGCGGGCCGACGGCTATGTCGCCACCATCGCCGCCGGCGAGGTCACGTACCGCAGCGGAGAGCCCACGGGCGCGTTGCCCGGCCGGCTGGTCCGCAGTGGCGTCGACAGGCATCCGGACGTAGCGCAGCTACCGGCGGTTTCGCCGGCCTCGGCGCTGGGTAGCCATCGCCAGCAACGGGATGCCGATTGGGGAGGTGCCCTCATGCGTTGGTCGCACGGCCACCATGCCGTAAGGGCGGACGACGTTCGTGCCGAGCAGCTGCTGAGCGAGCCGGCCGGGGAGCCCGAGTTTCTCGCCGCGCTCGGGACCCACGACGAGAAGCCGGAGCGCGACGTGCTCGAGGAGCCGAGGCTGGAGCGCTGGGACCTTGTCCAGAGCCGCTGGAACCTCGGCAGCGCGCTGGTGCTGCTGGCCGGCGCCGCCTTGGCGGTCCTCGGCGCCGCGGCGGTCGTGCGCACGGGCATCAACGAGACGTGGTTCAGCCCGGCCGAGGAGGTGGCGGGCATCCGCCACACCCCGTTGCTGGCGACGATCGAGGCCGGCGTCGGCTTGTTGCTGGTGATCGCAGGTCTGGCGGGCGCCCCCGGCCTGGCGGTGTTCGTCTCCATCTCGGCGGCGATGGCCGCGGGGGTGGGGGCGCTCGAGCCCGATCTCGGCGCCGGGCGGCTGGCTGCGGAGCGCTGGTGGCTCATCGCGCTGGCGGTCGCCGGCGCAGGGTTGGCCGTGCTGTCGATGGTCCCGTGGCCGCACTTCGTCGAGCGTCACTACACGAGCGAGGTCGCCACGGGCCGGCGGCGGCGGCGACGTTCGGCCCCGAGGCCGAGCCTCGTCAGCTGACCGTCAGGCGGGCAATAGTCCCAGGCGGGTCACCCGGAACCGCTCGGGACCGGACCTGCGGGCGCCGGGGCTCCGGGCTGGGTGCCCGCAGGGCGCAGTCCTCGATGGCGCCGACGAGGAGGTCCCGCAGCATCGCGTCGGGGTCCGGGATGCACGCATGTGCGATGCCCACAACGGCGTGGCGGACGGTGTTGGGCGCCCCGTGCCGGTGGAACCCCTTGGCCGTGGTCCTCATGTCGCGGTGGAAGCTCCGGGCCCATTCCGCGGCGTTTGGAACTTGCGCCAGCGCCCTGCGGCTCGGCTCGCCGAGCTCGTCGACCGGTCGCCCGTCGAGGTCGCACCGCACCTGCTCGGCGGCGAGCACGGCCACCGCGAGCACCCGTTGCCGCTCCTCGGAGACGACCGGCAACGCGGTGATCGCCGCCCGTAGCGCGATCCGCACGTCCACCTGCGGATCGGTGCTGGTCAGGCCGATCACCGATGGGACCAGCTCGACCAGGTACCGCCGGCCGGCGTCTGACGTGTGGTCATTGACCAGGCGGGCGAGCGCGGCGAGGAGTGGGTGCGTGCACGCCGGGTGGTCGCTCCACGGCTCACCGGCCAGGTACGACACCATCTCCATGAAGCACGCGCCCTTGCGCGGGCTCCGGTGCTTGCCCCGGGACAGCTCCGGGATCAGCTCTGGGACTCGAGGGCCGGAACGGAACATGAGACGCTCCCAAGGGATCGCCAGGCCTCTGCCGCTCCAGTCTGCGCCTTCTGCAGCGGCCTGACCAGCCCGTTCTAGGAACGGGGCCCGACGCGCACCGCCGCCGCCCTGACCTGCCAGAACTTGGGCATCGTCCAAGATCTGTGGTATCCAGGCGCAAGCGGACCGAGAGACGGGGTTGTCAAGTACGTCGGGCGATGCGATTGGCAGCGAGACCAGCGTGAGAGGGGGGTGATGTCGGCGGCCCGCACGACCTACGAGACGCTGCTGGTCGAGCTCGACCGAGGCGTCGCGCTGGTCACACTGAACCGCCCCGAACGGCTCAACGCCTTCAACCGCCAGATGACCGACGACCTGCTCGACGCCCTGGGGGCGTTCGAGGCCGACGAGGCGGTGCGTGCCGTCGTGGTCACCGGAGCGGGCCGGGCATTCTGCGCGGGCGCGGACCTCGATGGCGGGTTCGGCGAGAGAACCGGCGACGCCGGGGCGGACGGTGCGGCGCCACGACGCTCCGCCCTGGACATGCGCCCCTGGGAGATGCGGACGCCCATCCTGGCCGCCATCAACGGCGTCGCCGTGGGCATGGGCCTGACCTATCCGCTCATGTGGGACATCCGGATTGCGGCCGACGACGCCAAGCTGGGCCTGGTGTTCACGCGCCGGGGGCTGCTGCCCGAAGGCAACTCCCTGTGGTTGCTCGCCCGGCTCGTGGGCGCATCACGCGCCCTCGAGCTGTTGCTGACCGGCCGGACCTTCAGTGGCACGGAAGCGGCGCAGCTCGGTGTCGTCAGCCGGGCGGTTCCCGCAGCCGAAGTCGTCGACACGACGCTGGAGCTCGCACTCGACATCGCCATCAACACGTCGCCCACGGCGGTGGCGCTGACCAAGCGGCTCTTCTACCGCTATCTCGACGGCGCCGACCGAATGGCGGCGCGCAAGGAGGAGCTGGAGGCGTTCGCCTGGCTCGCGGCGCGGCCCGATGCCGCTGAGGGTCTCGCCGCCTTCCGCGAGGAGCGGGGGCCGGAGTGGCCGGCCATCGCCGAGGAGCTGCCCTTGTGAGGGAGCACGGAGTGCGAGCGAACCGTGAGGACGGTGCGTTGCTCGCCGCGAAGCGGCGATCGCTCATTGCTGAGCCGGAGACGAGCCAATGAGCGGCTCCACACCGGAATTCCACATCTTCCTACCGCAGATGCGCATGGGCCTCGACGTGCTGGTCGAGAAGGCTCGGGCGGCCGAGACCGCCGGTTTCCGCGGCATCGCCCTCATGGACCACCTGGCGCCACCCATGGCCGAGGACCAGCCGATGCACGAGGCGATGATCACTGCCGCGTGGCTGGCCGCCACACACAGAGAGGCTGGTTGTCGGCCACCTGGTCCTGTGCGACTCGCTACGCCATCCGGCGGTGCTCGCGAAGCAGGCGGTGACGATCGACCACGCCTCCGGCGGCCGCTTCGAGCTCGGCATCGGCTGGGGTTCGGTGCCGGACGAGCTCGACGCGTTCGGGATCGGCGATACCGCCCCAAGTGCCCGGGCGCGCCGGCTCGCCGAAAGCCTCGAGGTCATGACTGCGCTGTGGAGCGGTGAGACCGTCGACTTCGAGGGCGAGTTCCACCGGGTGAAGGGCGGCCGCCAGCAACCGGCGCCCCTGGCGAGGATCCCGCTCCTCATCGGGGGCGCGGGCCGCAAGACGCTGGCGCTGGTGGCCCGGTACGCAGACTGGTGGAACCTGCCGATCTACGCCCTCGAGCGCCTGGAGGAGCTGCGGCCGGCGGCGGGCGGCGCCAGGGTGTCGATCCAGAAGCTGGTGGCGTTCGTGCCCAACGAGGCCGAGCGCGACCGCGTCACCGAGCTGGCGCAGCGGCGCTTCGGCATCTACGGGGACGGGCTCGTCATCGGCGATGCCGCCCAGCTGGTCGACCACTTCACTGCGCTGCATGATCGTGGCGTGCAACGCTTCTACACCTGGTTCTCGGACTTCGCCGACCCGGAGACGCTGGCCGCCTTCGGCGCCGACGTGATCGAGACCCTGGCTCCCCACGGAGGGGCGAGACCTTGGACCTGACGCTCAACCCGGAGCAGAGCTTCTTCCAGGAGACGACCAGGCGGTTCCTGGAGGGCGAGGCGCCGTTGACCAAGGTGCGGGAGCTCGCCGACGACCCCGCAGGCTTCGACCGTGGCTGGTGGCGCCGGGGTGCGGAGCTGGGCTGGACGGCGTTCCTGGTGCCCGAGGAGCACGGCGGCGGCACGCTCTCGGGCGGCGGCTTGGCCGACCTGGCGATCGTCGCCGAGGAGTTCGGGCGCGTGGTGGCGCCGGGTCCGCTGCATCCCAGCAACGTCGTGGCCGCAGCCCTGGCCGCCTCGGGGACCCCCGAGCAGCAGGCAGAGGTGCTGCCCGGCATCGTGAACGGTGACCTCGTCGCAACCTGGTGCTTCAACGAGCCCGGCCGCGGCTGGCGGCCGAACGACGTCGAGCTCGCGGCGCGGCCCAGCGGCGACGGGTTCGTGCTCGTGGGGACCAAGGCGATGGTCGAGGCCGCGGGCGAGGCCGACTGGTTCGTGGTCAGCGCCCGATCGGACGGGGGCGACGAGGCGCTCGTCCAGTTCCTCGTCCCGCACGATGCCCCGGGCCTGACGGTGACCCCGATGAACGGCCTCGACCTGGTGCGGCGGTTCGGGCAGGTCCGGTTCGACGAAGTGGCCGTGCCCAGCACGGCCCGGCTCGGCGTCGGCGATGCGACGGCCGACATCGAACGCCAGCTGCAGATCGGCGCCACCCTCGAATGCGCGCAGATGGCGGGCGCCGCCGACCGGGTCCTGGAGTTCACCGTTGGGTACGCCTTCGACCGCTATTCGTTCGGCCGCCAGCTCGCGTCGTACCAGGCCCTGAAGCATCGCTTCGCCGACATGAAGCTGTGGCTCGAGGCCACACACGCCTCCGTGGGAGGCGCGGCCCGGGCGGTCGACGGCGCGGCCAACGGGAACGGCACTGGCAGCGCCCACGCCGCCCACGCCGCGCGGCTGGTCAGCGCCGCCAAGGTGTACGTCGGCGATCGCGTCCCCGAACTGGTCCAGGATTGTGTGCAGATCCACGGTGGTATCGGCGTGACCTGGGAGCACGACATCCATCTGTACCTGCGCCGGGTGACGCTCGGCCGGGCCCTTTACGGCACGCCCGACGAGCACCGCGAGCGCCTGGCCGCCGCTGCCGGGCTGTAGGACGAGGACGAGGGAGCCCCATGGTCGACACCACCGCCGCCAGCCCTACCGCACGGCGCGAGGAGCTCGACGCCTACCGCCAGCGTGTGCGCGCCTGGCTCGCCGACAACATGCCCAAGCTGGAACCGGGCGCGGACTGGAACCCGTTGCGCGACGACGACGATCGCGCCAGCCGGGCCCGCGAGCTCCAGCGTCGCCTGTACGACGGCGGGTTCGCGGGCATCTGCTATCCGCAGGAGTACGGCGGCCAAGGCCTGTCCATCGAGTACCAGCGGGTGTTCGACCAGGAGTCAGGGGGCTACGAGCTACCCGTGCTGTTCAGCGTGCCCACGCTGTCGATCTGCGGCCCCACCATCCTCGAGTTCGGGACCGAGGACCAGAAACACCGCTACATCCCGGCGTTCATCCGCGGCGACGAGCTGTGGGTCCAGTTCATGTCCGAGCCCTCGGGCGGGTCCGACATGGCGGGCGCGCTCACCCGGGCCAGCCGCGACGGCGACGTCTTCCTGCTCAACGGCTCGAAGATCTGGAGCACATACGCCTTCCGCTCCGACTTCGCGCTCTGCCTGGCCCGCACCAACTGGGACGTGCCCAAGCACCGCGGCCTGACGATGTTCATCGTCCCGATCCACCACCCGGGCATCACGGTCAACCAGATCAAGATGGTCGACGGCACCGAGGAGTTCTGCGAGGAGTTCTTCGACGACGCCGTGATCCCCGCCGAGAACGTGCTCGGCCAGGTCGACGACGGCTGGACGGTGGCGACACGCCTGCTGTTCCACGAACGCGCCAGCGTGGGCGGTGCCTCGCCGTACACCAGTGGCCGAATGGCCGGCGGCGGCGAGGCCGCCCGCGATGAGCTCGTCGAGCTGGCAAAGGCCCGCGGGAAGGGCGACGATCCCCTGGTCCGGCGCTTGATCGGCCAGGCCGAGGCGCTCTCCATCGTGCATGGCCAGCTCGTCGAACGCGTGCGCAAGGGCCTGGAGACGGGCTACTTCCCGGGCCCCGCCGGATCGTTGGTGCGGCTCTACGCGGGGACCGCCGCCGTCGAACGCGCCACCATCGCGCTGGAGATCGCCGGCGACGAGGCGGTCGTCTGGGACGGGGACGCAGACGGCCGCTACGGCATCGGCTACATCAAGCGTCAGTCGTCCTGCCTCGGTGGGGGCAGCACGGAGATGGCACGCAACATCATCAGCGAGCGCATCTTGGGCATGCCCCGCGAGTACGCCGCAGATCGGGACGTGGCGTTCCGCGACGTCCGCCGCAACATCATGGCGTCCCCGAGGCGGCGCGAATAGCGCCGCAGTGGCCCGAGCGGCGCGGCGCCGAAGGCGCCAAGAGCGGGAAGCGAGGCAAACCTGGGTCGCGCGGAGCGAGACTGACCACCGAACGTTCCAAGGAGGGGAGTGGGTGATGGACCATTTGGAGCTGCGCCCAGGGTCCCGGCTGCGCAGCGCCGTCGACGCCACCGAGGTGGTCGTGGTGAAGCCGCCGGCAGGGCCCGTCGACCTGCGGTGCGGCGGCCATCCGATGGTCCCGCTGGGCGCCGACGTTGACGCCGAGGCGACGCCGTCGCCCGATCACGCCGGTGGCACCCTGCTGGGCAAGCGCTACGTCGACGCCGACCAGACCCTGGAGGTGCTGTGCACCAAGCCCGGAGACGGGTCACTGTCGGTCGGTGATCAGCCCCTGCAGGTCAAGGAAGCCAAGCCCCTTCCGGCATCGGACTGAGTGCCGGGACGACGCTTTGGCAAGATCGGCCCTGACCAGGAGGTGATGCCCATGCTCGCCATCGACTCAGGGCCCGTGGACGTGCCCATCCTCGACGAGACGATCGGGGCGAACCTGGCTCGGACCGTGGCGGCGTACGGGGCGAACGAGGCGCTCGTCTCGGCGCACCAGCAGATCCGCTGGACCTACGCCGAGTTGGCCGAGCGGGTCGAGACCCTGGCGCGCGGGCTGCTCGGACTGGGCCTGGAGAAGGGCGACCGGCTCGGGCTGTGGAGCCCCAATCATGCCGAGTGGACTCTGCTCCAGTACGCCACGGCCGAGATCGGCGTGATCCTCGTGAACGTCAACCCGGCTTACCGGTCCTACGAGCTGGCCTACGCGCTCGACCAGTCCGGCTGCCGGGTGCTCGTAGCCGCGCCCGAGTTCAAGACCAGCGACTACCGGGCGATGGTGGACGAGGTGCGCGCCGAGCGGGCCGCGCTCGAGCAGGCGATCTTCCTGTGGTCGCCCGAGTGGGAGAACCTCGTCACCAATGCCGCCGGCGTCCCGACCAGCGCGCTCGACGGGCGGCGGGCCGCGCTGGCCGCCGACGACCCGATCAACATCCAGTACACGTCCGGGACGACCGGCTTCCCCAAGGGCGCCACGCTCACCCACCGCAACATCCTCAACAACGGCTACTTCGTGGCCGAGCTGCAGCAGTTCACAGCGGACGACCGCCTCTGCATCCCCGTTCCCTTCTATCACTGCTTCGGCATGGTCATGGGCAACCTCGGCTGCTCCACCCACGGCGCCACGATGGTGATCCCGGCCGACGCGTTCGAGCCGGGGGCGGTCCTGGCCGCGGTCGAGGCCGAGCGCTGCACCGCTCTCTACGGCGTGCCGACGATGTTCGTCGCCGAGCTCGGCCACCCGGACTTCGACTCGTTCGACCTCACGTCGCTGCGCACGGGGGTGATGGCCGGCTCGCCGTGCCCGGTCGAGGTGATGAAGGCGTGCATCGACCGCATGCACATGGGCGAGGTGACCATCTGCTACGGCATGACCGAGACGTCGCCGGTGTCCACCCAGACCCTGCCGGACGACTCGCTGCACCACCGCACGGCGACGGTCGGGCGGGTCCATCCCCATGTCGAGGTGCGCATCGTCGCCGTCGACGAGCCCGACGCGACGGCCGAGCGGGGCGAGACCGGGGAGCTGTGCACGCGGGGCTACTCGGTGATGACGGGCTACTGGAACGACGCCGAGCGCACGGCCGAGGCCATCGACGGCGACGGCTGGATGCACACGGGCGACCTGGCGGTGATGGACGAGGACGGCTACGTCAACATCGTCGGCCGGTCCAAGGACATGGTCATCCGCGGCGGCGAGAACATCTACCCGCGCGAGATCGAGGAGTTTCTCTACACCCACCCGGCTGTGCTCGATGTGCAAGTGGTGGGCGTGCCCGACGCGAAGTACGGCGAGCAGCTCCTCGCCGCCATCCGCCGGCAGCCGGGCGCCACCGTGACCGAGGACGAGGTCCGGGAGTTCTGCCGGGGCACGATCGCCCACTACAAGGTGCCCGCCTACGTGCGCTTCGTCGACGAGTTCCCGATGACGGTCACCGGCAAGGTCCAGAAGTACAAGCTGCGCGACCAGGCGATCGAGGACCTCGGCCTCCAGTCGGCCGCCGCCATCGACACGGCCTAGTATCCGCGTTGGACATCTCCGCCCATGACCCTGTCGCCGTTGGGTAGGCGGGCCGGATCAGCCCATCGGCGTCCAGCCACCGCCCTGCAGGTGGTTGCCGCCATCGACGTCGATCACGACCCCGGTGATGGAGGCCGCTTCGTCGGACAGCAAGAAGACGCAGGCGTTGGCGATGTCGTCCGCGGTCGTGAGGCGCCCGAGCACGAGGTTTCGCCCGGCGGCGGCGCCGTCGTCCGCCTCCCACATCGATCGGGTACCCGAGGTCTTGGTCAGCCCGGGCGCCACCGCATTCACTCGCACGCCCAACGGACCGAGGTCGCGCGCCAGGGTGCGGGTCACGGCGTTGAGCGCGGCCTTGGCGGCGGCGTAGGCGATCATCGAGGGGGTCGTCTTGTTGACGGTGCCGCTCGACACGTTGACGACCGCGCCGCCCCCGTCGGCCAGCCCGCCGCGCAACGCCTCCTGGACGAGCGAGATGGTGCCCCACGTGTTGAGCTCGACCGTCTTCAGGTAGGCGGCCCGGTCGATCTCCCGGGGCGATCCCTGGAACCGCGTCCCGCCCACCGTGTTGACGAGGGCGTCGAGGCGCCCATAGCGGTCGACGGCGGCGTCCACCAGCCGAGTCGGCGTGTCGTCGTCCTGCAGCGAACCGGCGACGGCGACGACTTGGAAACCCGCGTCGCGCAGCTCGCGCTCTGCCCCCCGAAGTGGATCCTCGGACCGGCCGTTGATGATCACCGAGGCGCCTTCCCGTGCGAGGCGCGTGGCGGTGGATCGGCCGATGCTCGGGTCGAGCGAGGAGCCGGTGACGATGGCCACCTTGCCCTGGAAGCGACCGTCCGCAACGACCGTGTCCATTGCCGAACGATACAAACACTCGAACCGACGACAAGGAGCGCCCGATGGACGACTATCCCGTGAAGGTCGGCAGCATGCTCTTCACGATGGTGGACCCGCATCGAGGCCACGAGGCCGCCTACAACCGCTGGTACGAGCGTGATCACTTCTACGCCGGCTGCATGATCGGTCCGTGGCTGTTTGCCGGCGGCCGCTGGGTCGCAACCCGGGCCCTGAAGGATCGACGGTTTCCGGCCGACAGCCCTTTCGCGAACCCCGTGGACGCCGGCTCGTATCTGTCCATCTACTGGGTCCACGAGGGGCACGAGGCGGAGCACTTCGCGTGGGCGACAAAGCAGGTCCGTTGGCTCTATGGCAACGGGCGAGGCTTCGCCGAGCGGACGCACGCGCACACGGCCCTGTATTCGCTGGTGGCCCGCCATCACCGTGACCCCGACGGCGTGCCGCTCGAGCTGGCGCTCGACCACTGCTACGAGGGGCTCGCCGTCGTCGTGGTCGAGCCGTCGGACGGGGTGACCCGGGACGAGTTGGTCGCCCGCCTTTCGGCGGACGCCGTCCCGGCCCTGTTCGAGGGCGACGGCGGCGGCGTTGCCCTGGGCTCTACGTGGCGGGTCATGCCGATGGGTGGCCGGTCGGAGGGTGCACCGCCCGCGCCGATGGCGCTCGGCACCGACGGTGGCAGCCCCGAACGCGTGGTACAGCTGCTGTTCTTGGAGGGCGACCCGGCGTCGTCCTGGGATCGGGTCCGCGCCTATGCCGATCGCGTCGGCGAGAGCGGAGCCGGGCGCGTGACGTTCGCGGCCCCGTTCCTGGCCACCGTGGTGGGCACCGACACGTACACCGACCAGCTCTGGTGACGTCGGTCGGCGCGGGACCTATTGCCTCGGCTCCGCGCCGTTGATCGCCCGCCACACCCGCTCGGGGGTGAGGGGAAGGTCGATGTGGCGCACCCCGAGGTGGGCCAGCGCGTCGATCACCGCGTTCTGCACCGCCGGCGGCGCGCCGACCGTGCCCGACTCGGCGATGCCCTTGACGCCGAGCGGATTGTTGGGCGAGGGCGTCTGCATCAACCGGCATTCGAACGACGGCAGCTCGGCGGCCGACGGGAAGGCGTAGTCGGCGAAGTTCGTCGTCTGGGGATTGCCGTCGTCGTCATAGCTGAACTCCTCGAACAGGGCCTGGCCGACGCCCTGCGCCAGCCCGCCGTGGATCTGTCCCAGCGCCAGCATCGGGTTGATGATCGTGCCGGCGTCGTCGACGGTCACCAACCGGCGCAGCTCCACTGCGCCGGTGTCGCGGTCGACCTCGACCACAGCCGCATAGGCGCCGAAGGGAACCGTCGGTCCGGCGCCGTCGAAGTCGGCCTCGCACTGCAGCGCCCGGTCCTCGCCGCGATGGGCGGCGAGCTCGGTCCAGTCCACCGCGCGGGCCGCGGGTGCGCCGGCCACGTGGAACCGTCCGGTGTCCGTGTCGAGGACCACGTCGACGGCCGTGGCCTCCAGCAGTTCCGCCGCCGCCACGCGGGCGTCCTCGACCAGGGCAGCCGTGGCCTCGGCGACGGCCGCGCCCGCCTTCTGCGCCGATCGTGAGCCCCCGGTGAGCCCCCCTCGGGGCACGACGTCGGTGTCGCCGTGCACCACCTCGATGCGATCGATCGGCACCCCGGTCCGATCGGCGACGAGCATCGCCCACGCCGTGTGGTGGCCCTGACCGAACGGTGTCGACCCGGTGACGACCACGATCGTGCCGTCGGGCCGCAGCTCGACGGCGCCGTACTCCGTGCCGGGCACGCCTGCGGTCCGATCCACGAAGGTCGCCAGGCCCACGCCAAGCAGGCGGGGCTCGTCGGCCGCCCGACGGCGGGCCTGCTCCGCCCGCAGGTCGTCGTAGCCGACCGCTTCCAACACGAGGTCCAGGGCCGCCTGGTAGTCGCCACTGTCGTGGCGCATGCCCGTCGCGCTGTCGTAGGGAAAGTCGTCGGCGTCCAGCAGGTTGTCCCGCCGGACCTCGACCGGATCGCGGCCGAGCTCGGCGGCGAACACGTCGATCGCCCGTTCGATGAGGTTCGCGGCCTCGGGCCGCCCGGCGCCGCGGTAGGCGACGATGGGCGTCGTGTTGGTCACGAACGCCCGGGTCGACCACTGCACCTCGGGGATCCGGTAGGCACCCGCGGACATCACCGCGGTGTTGGCGACGAGCAGCGGTCCGACCATCGGGTACGAACCGGCATCGCCGTCTATCCGGATGCGCAGTGCCCGGATCGTGCCGTCGCGGTCGCCGCCGATCTCGACCTGCTGGCGCTGGGCGCGTGAATGTCCCAGGCCGACCATGTCGGTCGAGCGAGGCGGTACCCAGCGCACGGGCCGGCCGGAACGGCGGGCGAGCCACGGGAGCAGGATCTCTTCGGGATGCGGCCGGGCCTTGGCGCCGAAGCTGCCACCGGTGTCCGGGGCGATGACACGGACCTGATCGGGCGACAGCCCGTGCACCTCCGCCATCACCGCCCGCACCGGATGCGCGCCCTGGCAGGACGACCAGTGGACGAGTCGCCCGTCGTCGCCCCACAGCGACGCCCCGGCCCGGCCCTCGAGCGGGCAGGGGGCCAGACGCTGGTTGACCAGCGCGGCGGACACGACCACGTCGCAGCCCGCCAGCGTGTCCCCAACCGCCTCCGAGCCGCCCTCCCGCGTCGTCACCACGTTGGTGCCCGCCTCCGGGAACAGCAGCACCTCACCCCGTTCCGCGACGTCGAGCTTGGTGACGGCCGGCAGCGGGTCGTAGTCGATCCCGACCAGCTCGGCCGCGTCCTCGCCCTCCGCGTCAGTCTCGCTGACGATGGCCACCACCGCCTCGCCCACGAACCGCATGCGGCCGTCGGCCAGCAACGGGCGGGCCATGGTCGGTGGGTAGGCCGGGCTGATCTGTGGCTGCGGGCCGATGTCGAGATCTGCCGCAGTCACGACGTCGACCACGCCCGGGGCCGATCGAGCGGCGTCGACGTCGACGGTCCGGATGACCGCGTGCGCTACCGGGGAGGTTACGTACGTGACGCTCAGGCAGCCGGGTAAATCGAGATCGGCGATGTACCGGGCATCTCCCGTGAGCAGGCGACGGTCCTCGCGCCGGGCCACGGGCGTTCCCACGAGTGGCATCGGGCCGACGCTACCGGCGTGGGGCAGGGAACTGCGCAGTAGCATCCGTCGACGGCCAACCGGTTGGTCAGGGAAGGCTGTCGATGCCCGACGACATTCGCGACGCTCCGGTCGGGGAGTACTGGGACCGCTTCGAACAGCGCTGGACCGGGCTGCTCAGCTACCGCTACCTGGGCAAGAGCAATGCCACGCTGGACCGGGCCGGGGGCGAGACGATGCGCCTGCGCCACGACATGCGCAACTCGTCGGGTGGGATCATGGCGGCGCCGCTGTGCATCGCTTCGCCGGAGTCGGGGGGCATGGCCGACGACGAGTACGTGCCGAATCCGGTGATCGCCTCGCTGCACATCCTCGACGACGCCCGCGACGTCCGGGAGATCGAGGTGCGCCGCGAGGTGATCCGGATCGGTCGCCAGATGGGGTTCAGCCGGTCGCGGATCGTCGATGCCGCGGATCCCGAGCGGGTGGTCGCCCTGTCCGAGGGGATGGGCGTGAGCCTCGGCGAGCCTCCCCCGGGGTTCGAGCCGGTCGACAATCCGCCGATCGCGGTCGAGGACTCGCCGGCCCTGCCGCCCCTCCACGTCGTGTTCGGCGCCCGCCGCCGGCCAGACGGCGCCTGGGAGCTCCCGGAGCTGAGCGACGAGCTGTCGTCGCCCGACGCCGCACTGCACCTCGGACCGATCCACGTCGTGCTCGAGGCGGCCGCCATGGAGCTCGCGTCCCGGGAGGCGGGCACCGACGCGCTCCAGATCGAGGACTGGCACGTCATGTTCGTCGCGCGCGGCAAGGTCGGTCCGTTCCGCGTCGCCGGCGAGGCGATCAGCGGCCGCCGGGGGCGCATCGCCTGTCGCCTGTCGCTGCGCGACAGCGGCAACGGCGATCGGGTGGTCACCACGGCGTCGGCGGCCTTCCGGCCGTGGAGCACTAGGCCGTCACAAGACTCGGACGGCGATGCCGGGATAGTCGACGACCAGCCCGTCGGCGTCGTAGACGAGGCGGCCCTCGTAGGCGAACACCGGGGCGGCGTAGTCGAAGCGCTGCCGGGCGCCGTCGTCCTCGACCCTGGCGTAGCGCTGCTCCAGGCGTTCCACGTCGAGGTCTAGGGCGCGCACGTAGGCGGCCGGGGCGTCGGCCCCCTGACCCACCGCCAGCCGCAGGCGGTGGATCGGCAGCGTGTTGGTGCACGACGACGACTCCAGGTCGACGTCGAGGCATCCGTCCAGGTGGGGCGCGGCGACGCCGTCGACGCGCCAGCGGCCCGACCCGTCGCACTCGAGGCGCACCTCGTGTTCGACCCTGGGCGACTGGCCGGCCACCAGGGCCGTGGTGGTGCGCCATGCGCCGTCGAGCGCGATCTCGTAGCGGACGACCCACGGCTCGCCGTCCTCGACCGCCGACGTGCAGCCACGCAGCCGATGGCCGGCCTCGCCGGTCTCGAGGAACACGACCTCGAAGCCGTCGCGCGCCTCCCGGTGCCGCCAGGCGGCGGCGGGCGGCAGTGGACCGAACGTCGTGGGCATGCCCTAGGTTGACACCATGCGCTTCGGCAACGTCGGTGGGCGGATGCAACTGGTGGTCGGTGACGGACTGGTCGACGTGGAGTCGGCGTCCGCTGGGCGCCTGCCCGCCGACCCCGTGGCGGCACTCGATCAATGGGATGCGTTGGCCGAGTGGGCGCGCTCGGCGGACGGCGGCTCGGCGCCGGCGGCCCCGGTGGCGGGCGCGGCCCTGCTGGCCCCCGTGCCGCGGCCGCGCCAGGTGTTCGGCGTGGGCCTGAACTATCGCCTGCACGTGGCCGAGGGCGCCCGCGAGGTGCCCGAGGAGCCGGCCGTGTTCACCAAGTTCCCCAGCTGCATCGCCGGGCCGACCAGCGAGATCCCGGTCGGCAGCGAAACCGTCGACTGGGAGGTGGAGCTGGTGGTCGCGTTGGGACGTGACCGCCCGCCGGGTCGGCGTCGACCGGGCCTGGGACCACGTCGCCGGACTCATGGTCGGACAGGACATCTCGGACAGGGCGGTGCAGATGCGGCCCCCGGCGCAGTGGTCGCTCGCCAAATCGTTCACGGGTTTCGGTCCCACGGGTCCGTTACTCGTGACGGTCGACGAGGTACCGGACCGGGACGACCTGGAGCTGGGCTGCGCCGTCAACGGCGAGGAGGTCCAGAAGGCCCGGACGTCCGACCTCATA
The DNA here is from genome assembly GCA_963813485.1 of uncultured bacterium. Taxonomy (GTDB): domain Bacteria; phylum Actinomycetota; class Acidimicrobiia; order Acidimicrobiales; family VFJN01; genus DASQUK01. The sequence continues at coordinate 2,255 of CAWEZE010000025.1, read as the reverse complement.
TTCCCGGTGCCCGAGCTCGTCAGCCGCCTGTCCCACATCGTCACGCTTTGGCCCGGGGACCTGATCTTCACCGGCACCCCGTCGGGGGTGGGCTACGCCCGCACGCCGCCGAGGTTCCTCCACGCCGGCGACGTGCTGACGAGCTACATCGAGGGCATCGGCGAGCTGCGCAACCCCTGCATCGGGGCCTGAACGGGGTTCAGACGCGGAGAGAGGGCACGATGGCGCTGGTCGAGACGGTACGTGGTCCGGCCGAGACGGGCCGGCTGGGTTCGACCCTCATGCACGAGCACGTGTTCGCACCAGCAGCGGGTCTTCGCCGAGGAGGTTCGACCTCAGCCGGGTCGTCATCGGACACTCGGGCGACAGCACCGACCTCGACTACCTGCGCGAGCTCATGGACCGGGGCTCCACCATCGGCATGGATCGGTTCGGCTCTACGGCAACGGCTTCCCGACCTTCGACGAGCGGTGGACACCGTGGCCCGCTCTGCGAGCTCGGCTATGTCGACCGCATGGTCCTGTCCCACGACACCCTGTGCCATTCCGACAGGTACGCCATCGTGCGGGAGCAGTTCCCCGATTGGGGTCTTCGAGCACCTCTCCGATGACGTGCTGCCGCCTCCGCTAGGGGCCAGATCGACAGATGCTCGTCGCCAACCCTCGCGGTTGTTCGAGCAGCAGGGCGCCTACTGAGGCGCGGCTGGATCGGGTTCACCTTCCATGATGGACTTCGGTGGGCACCCCACACGCTCAGGCACCTTGCCGACTACGCCGACGCGGCCAGGCGACTCGGCTTTGCCGCGGTGTCGGCGAACGATCACTGGTGTTCGCCGTCCCGTGTGGACGGGCCCACGGCACTCGCCGCCGTACTCGGTCACTCCGGCCAGATGACCCTCACCACGACGTGTCGCTGCCGGTCGTGCGAGGGCCCTTCCGCTCGCCAAGACCCTGAGCCGATCGACCGGCTTCGGGCGGGCGCCTGGTCGTCGCGGTGGGGCCCGGCTCGTCGAGCGCGACTACGCCGCCGTGGGCTGTTCGCCGAACGATGGCGGCGCCTCGACGAAGCGATCCAGGCCCTCCGTGCTCCCTGGCACCAGGGTGGGGAGCCGTTCGTCGTCCTTCTACTCCACAAGATCGATCTCGACCGCTCCCCCCACCGCTGACCGCCCATCTGATCGGAGTTGGGCTCCACCAGGCTCCGCCGCACTGCACGGCTCGCGACGGCTGGCTGGCTCGGCCTACAACACGACCCCCGATCGTTTCGCGACGCGTGGTCGCAGCTCCGTGGCTTCCTCGTCGACGCGAGAACGCAGAGGCGTTCCCGCCGCTCGCGACGATGTGGTGCTACATCACCGAGAGTCGCTCCGAAGCCGACGCGATCTTTCGGGCCCGCCTGGTGCCGACGATCAACCGGCCCGAAGAGGTGCTCCGAGACCGCCTACCCGTCGGTCCGGCGGACGCCTTCGCGGAGAGCTCTTGGCCTTCCGAGATGCAGGCGTTGAGCGTGTCCTCATCTGGCCCGTACACGACGAGCTGCGCCAGCTCGAGCTCTTCACCGAAAGGTCCGTCCGGCGTTGACGATCTGACTCCGACATGCTCGCAGTCGCCGCGACGAACGGGGCGGTCCCGCGGTGTGGGCTCGGTTCAGGCACTCTTTGCACATGGAGGCGGTGCTGCTGACGGGCCTGTACGGCGTGGGCAAGTCGACCGTTGCTGCCGAGATGGCCGACCTCTTGGAGGAGGCCGGCGTGCCCTACGCGGCGCTCGACCTCGACTGGCTCACGTGGTGCAACGCCGGCGACGGTGACCGAGCCAGCGAGCACGCCATGCTGCTGCGCAACCTCGGCGCCGTCATGACGAACTATCGCGCCGCCGGCGTGCACTACTTCGTGCTTGCTCGATGGGTCCGCGACCGCGCCGAGCTTGCAGGCTTGGTGACCACCATGGCGATGCCGCTGCGCACCGTTGAGCTGACGGTGCCGCTCGACGAGATAACGCGACGCCTTGCGGCAGACCCGACGGCGGGACGGCGGGACGATCTCGCCGAGTCGGTGGCGTGGGTCGAGAACGGGCGCGGCGCTGGCTTGGCGGAGTGCACGATCGACAACGATCGTCCGGTTCGCGACGTAGCGACCGCCATCCTTCGGTGGCTGGCTTGGCCACCGCCGACGAGAGGGTGATCTGCGGGAAACCTCCGATGTGAAGTCGTCGCCGCGGGTCCGGCGACTACGGGCGCATCGAGCTCACGATGCC
>CAWEZE010000024.1:0-162640 GCA_963813485.1 uncultured bacterium | reverse complement strand
AGGTGGTGAACGACATGGGCGGCGCTCCTGCGTTGCCGGCGTCCGTGGTACGACGGTCGCGCCCCCGGCGCCTGGTCGCAACCTCCGAGCGCTTGATACCCGGGTCATCCCCGAGGGCACGGACCAGATCATCCACGGACCGGGTCGACACCCCCACGTGGGCCTCCATCACCACCTTGTGGAGGGGGCCTGGTCGACGCGGTGGCGCGGTCGACGAGCGACGGAAAGAACGATTCCTTTGCGCAGTCCAGCAGGTCGGACAGGACAGACTGGCACAGGGCCAGCCGTACTCCTCGACTGTGGCGGGCGGACTGATCCTGACGCGTACAACCACCGCGCTGTGCCCGGCACCAGGCAATCTGGGCGCGCGATGAATGGGAGGACGATGGAGGCCTACGACATCCGCAACGCCTTCGGTGATCTCGGGGAGGTCGAGTTCCGAACGCTCGCTACCTTCAATCGGGGCACGATTGGCGTCTTCTGGGCAAGCAGTGGCATCTCCCCGTGGGAGCGGCACCCGGACGATGAAGAGCTTCTGCTGGTCGTTGAGGGAAGCGTCGACATCGAGGTACTGACCGACGAAGGTAGCGAGATCACGACTGTCGCCGCCGGGTCAGTCTTTGTCGTGCCCCGTGGCCACTGGCATCGACACCGCCACACCGGATTGGTGAAGGAGCTCTACCTCACCCCGGGCCCGAGCGACATGTCCTTCGAAGAGGATCCACGCGTTTCGTAACCGCGATGCAGATCCGCCGATCGGCGTGGGTCGCGTCGCCGCGCACACCGTGCTGCGGCTCAGTCGACTGGAATCGCCGCGAGGCCGGCAAGGACCGCCGGCGTCGCGATCGCTGCCGCAGCCACCACACCGGCGAACAGTACGGCCCACAGGAGGCGTAGTCGTCTCATCGTCAATTCCTCAGTCGATCCCGTTCAGAATGATGCCGGCGTGGATCATCGCCGGCGCTCCGACCAAGGCCGCGGTGGTCGCAGCGGCCAGGAGCCCGGCCCAGAACAGTCGTGCTCGCGTCATCTTCTCGGCTCCTTTCCGGCGGCCATCTGCCGCCGCCGCTACTTCGGTGCAACGACCAACCGCGGATGGACCGGAAGGGATCTCGCCGTCGAGGGGCTACCCGAGGACTACGTCCGGCTCCCAGACGCTGTCACCAAACACGCAGCTTCGAGCAGCCGCAAACTTGGCCGAGGCTCGTGAGGAACATCCGAACGAGCGGAGCCCTGCCGATCTCGCACCCCGGCATTCTGTATCGAGGAATTGGCGGCCGGCGGCCGCGCGCAGCGGGCAAACGGTGCGCGGCCCGGGGCTCCGGCGGTTCCTTTCGTCCAAGACCTCGGGCCGCCGTTCGTGCGACGCTTCGGGGCATGGAGCTCGTGACTGAACCCCGTGGCGCGATCGACCTCATTGCCACCCCCGTTCATCTCGCCCTCGGGTCCCGGGCAGTGGCCGTCGAAGGCTTCGAGTGGGACGGCCGCGTGCTGGAGGCCTACGCCGCCGCCGTCTCCGAAGACGGCGCCGAGGGCCGGATGGTGATGGTTTTCGAGGGCAGCCGCTCATGGGACACCTGGGAACGGCACCCCGCCGGTGACGAGGTCGTGATCTGCCTATCCGGCACGATGACGGTCATCCAGGAAGTCGACAGCGGGCACGAGCCCATCGGGCTGGGACCGTGCGAAGCGATGATCAACCCCTCCGGCGTTTGGCATACCGCGGACGTCCACGAGCCGGTCCGGTTCATGACGATCACGCCTGGCCAGGGAACCGAGCACCGGCCACGCTGACAGACCGAGCGACGGCCGGACGCCAGCGCTGCCCGTGAGACGCACGCCCGGAGCCGGCGTTGTGGGGCGGTCGCGTCTGGGGTCCGCGACGCGAGTTGATGCGGTGAGCGATCACTGCGCCGGCGTGCTGGGCTGGATGTTCTTGTTGTTGTGGAACACGTTCTCGGGATCGTATTTGGCCTTCACCTCGGCGAGCCGCCGGTACGTGTCGTCGCCGTAGGCCTCGCGGACGCGGCTCATGTCGTCGTCGGAGTCGAGGAAGTTCACGTAGACGCCGGCGCGGTGGGGCTGCAGGGCGTCGAGGAATGCTCGGGCCCACGCGGTCTCCGATGCCCTGACGGTGTCGTCCTGCTCGGGGAGCCAGGCTGCGTCGATGATGATGTTGTGGTCCACATCGCGCCCCGGGTAGGCCGTGGCGTCCCGCGGGGCTCGGGGTATTGCGCCACCCATGTGGAACATTGCGGCGTACGACCTCGGGGAGGTGGCGCCGTAGGCGTGCGCGGCGACGATGTCGATGACCTCGTCGGACAGGCGGGTGAGGTTCGTGGCCTTCCAGTAGTAGTGCCAGCCATGGGGGACGGTGTCGTCGAGGCCGCTTTGATGGTCGACGTACAGGGTGGGTCCGACCAGATCCACGAGAGGGGTCCCGAACTGGCGGAGCGCACGGACGGCACGCTCACCGTCTTCGACGGGTCCGGCGTAGCAGCTGCCCACGGCGATTGCCGGCCGGAAGTGCAGGTCCTCGTCGATAACCGGCAGCGGCGGGATCGTGCCGAGGCGGACGACGTTCCCGAGCTCGTCAGGTGCGTCGGTGACGAACTCGCGGTAGAAGCGCAGGACGTCGGTGGTGTCCTCGGCCGCCCAGAACACCAGTCCGGCCATGACCGTGGGGCCGACCGGGTGCAGCGCGAACCGGAACGAGCTGACGATGCCGAAGTTCCCGCCTCCGCCTCGGAGGGCCCAGAACAGGTCGGGGTGATCGCTGGCCGACGCGGCCACGATCTCGCCGTCGGTGGTGACCACCTCGGCCTGTACGAGATTGTCGACCGTGAGCCCGTGCTTTCGCATGAGCCAGCCGATGCCGCCGCCCAGGCTGAGGCCGGCGACGCCGGTGTGGCCCACGATGCCGCCCGTGGTGGCCAGACCGTGCGCCTGTGTCTCGTGGTCGACATCTCCCCACAGGGCACCGCCCTGGACCAGGGCCGTGCGCTCGACAGGATCGACCGAGACGGCGCGCATCGCCGACAGGTCGATCACCATCCCGCCGTCGCACACCGCGGTGCCGGCGACGTTGTGCCCCCCGCCGCGAACGGCGATCTCGAGATCGCGGTCGCGGGCGCAGCGCACCGCTGCGGCCACATCCGCGGTGCCGCTGCAGCGGGCAATCAGCCGAGGTCGTCGGTCGACGGTGCCGTTCCACACGGCTCGGGCGTCGTCGTAGTCGTGGTGGTCGGGAACGATCACATCGCCCCGGAACCCGGGAATCTGCATCGTGGTTCGTGCTGACATCGCTCCTCCTCTGCCGGATGGGCTCATCGCAACATCGAGGTGCACCGAGAAGAAGTCAGCGATCTGGACTTCGAAGTAAGGAATCTGGACTTCACGAGAGTCGGCCGGCGCGGGACACTGCGCTCATGAGGACCTACGGCCAGTACTGCCCGATCGCCCGTGGCGCGGAGATCTTCGCTGAGCGTTGGACGCCGTTGATCATCCGCAACCTGCATCTGGGCTGTGAGACCTTCGGCGAGATCCTCGAGGGGGCGCCCGGACTCTCCCACACCCTGCTCACGCAGCGGCTCAAGCAGCTCGAACGCCTCGGCATTGTCGAGTCGGCACCGAAGGCTCACGGGCGCGGTCACCGATACCAGCTCACGAGCGCGGGCCACGATCTGTTCAAGGTCTGCGAGACCCTCGGCGAGTGGGGAGCTCGTTGGCTTGAGATCGCCCCCGAGAACCTCGATCCGTTCGTGGCGCTGTGGTCGATGTGCAACGCGCTCCGTCGTGACCGACTCCCGGACCAGCGCGTGGTCATCCGGTTGGACTTCACCGGCTTCCGGCCCCACGAGCGGTACTGGCTGCTGCTCGAGCACGGCGAGGTCGAGATCTGCAAGACGTATCCCGGTCTGGACGAGGACCTCTACATCACCGCCGACGCCGAAGCGTTCGTGAAGTGGCACGCCGGGCAGCTCTCCTGGGCGGAGGCCACCCGCGACTCCCGGATCCAGCTCCACGGTCCCTCATGGCTCGTACGGGCCTTCCCGAGCTGGAACGGCCGCAGCATGTTCGCCCACATCAAGCCCGATGCCGCCGGCTGCCACCGCGAATTGACACAACGACCCGCCACCGAGCCACTCCCAGTGGGCCCGATCTGAGGCACACGAGCGGCGGCAAACCGGAGCTGCCGTGGATGCCGCCGAAGTTCGGCACTCGGAGCGCCGGAGACCGCCACCGTGCCCAAAGTCACCACGACGCCGCGGCGAATGTCGGAATGTTCCGCGGTCAACCTGCCTTGACGTTCGTAACGAACGTGATGCGGAGGGCAGTGACGTGAGGGACGGCAATCAGACCGTGGAGCAAGGCGATGTCATCGAGTTCACGTTGCGTGGCGAGCGCCGGACCGCCGAGGCGATGCTCGTGACCGACGACGGCGTGGTGTTGCTCGACCTCTTCGACGGTGATCGCCCGGGCTGGGGCCGCCTGTCGCTGCTCGAGGACGTGTCTGTGTATCGGCCCGACGGAGACGAGGCCCCTGTCGCTGCCTGACTCTCGGGCCTGACGACTACGCCGACTTGGCGAGGATCCCACCCCTCAACGCCGCGATCTGACGGCGTCCGAGCACTGGACGCCGTCGATCGTCCCAAGTGTCGTCGGGTCAGCTCACTGGATCGAAGTCGGCACCCTTCGGCGGCGGTGGTTCCATGCCGTGCCGGCGCATGCCCTCCTCGATGCGGGCGATGACGGTGTGGATCACCTTCACCCGGGCGTAGCGCTTGTTCTCGGCTGCGACCAGGTCCCACGGGGCGAGGTGGTGATCGGTTCGCTCCAGCATCTCCTCGACCGCCGCCTCGTACTCCGTCCGCTTGGCGCGGTTGTGCCAGTCCTCCTCGGTGAGCTTCCAGCTCTTGAGGGGATCGTCGCGACGGCTCTCGAAGCGCCGCAACTGCTCCGCCGCCGAGATGTGCAGCCAGAGCTTGACCAACACCGTGCCTTCGAGTGCGAGCGAGCGCTCGAACTGCACGATCTCGTCGAACCCGCGCCGCCACTGGTCGGCGCTCGCATACCCGTCGACGCGCTCGACCAGCACGCGGCCGTACCACGATCGATCGAACACGGCCATGCCGCCCCAGCCCGGAAGCTGGGCGTAGAAGCGAGCCAGGAAGTGGTGCCGCTTCTCGTCATGGGTCGGAGCAGCGAACTGCGCAACGCGCACGTGCCGGGGGTCGAGCCGCCCGACGAGTCGCTTGATCGCACCGCCCTTGCCCGAGGCATCCCACCCCTCGAACACCACGCACACCGGGGGTCCGAGTGTCCCGTCGCCCGTCAGCCCACCCAGCACCAGCCGTAGGTGGAGGAGGCGCCGCTCGGCGGCGGCCAGCCGGGCCTCCTCCTCTTCCCGGGACAGGCGGAGCGACAGGTCGACGTGATCGAGTCGGGACACGTACCTATTGAAGCTCGCGGCGTCCGCTGAAGGGCTCACCGGGTCTTTGCGCGCCAGCTGATGGGGATCCGCGGACAAGGCCGTTGGCGGGGGTTCTGAGACCATCGACTCCAGGGACCGATCTCTCGGGCCCGGCGACTCGAGACATGCTGATCAGGCGACGCTCGCTAAGAACGACGTGTACGCTGCGGCGCCGCGCTGCGGGTCCTCGCACACCCACCAATGCCCCAGCCCTGTCAGTAGGGCGACCCGGGCGCTTGCCCGTTCGGCCGTGCAGCGCGCGAGCGCTTCGCCGCCGGTGTATTTGTCCGCGGTCGGGATCATGACTAGGCCTGGCCGCGAGCGGGGGCCTGTCACGTCCGCGCCCCATTCCGCCATCCTCGGCTGGGCGGCCGAGCGATACAAGGCCAGAATGCAGCGGCCCATCGTCTCGTCGAAGGCGGCGACGCATCGAGCCGCCGCGGTCTCGGACATCCCGCGCGTGACGTAGCCCCTGGCGAGGTCTGCGCGCGGCATCGCGAGGCGTTGCGCGATGAGAGCCTCGCCAGCGCCTGCGGTCTGCCAGGTCTGGGCGTTGTCATGCCACACATAGTCCGGGTCGAGACAGCCAGCGAGGTCGGTTGCCCACGAGCGCACGAGCTCGGGATGCGCCGATACCGCGCGGAAGACGTGGCCACCGCCCCAGTCATGGCCGAGGAGGTCTATGGGACCGTCGATCCGCTGGAGCTCGGCCGTGAGCCAGGCGACGTAATCGTCGCTGGTTGCACCGAAGCCGTCGGGCACCGGCGCGCCAAACCCGGGCGGCGAGAGGGAAATGACGTCGTGACTACCGAGGTGCGCGCGGAAGTCGTCCCAGATCGCATCTGTCTCGGGAACGCCATGGACCAGCACGATCGTCACGCGGAAAGTGTAGGGGCCGTACCCGGAGGTACACTCGTCTCGCCATGACGGTGCTGGCTGACGAGTTCAAACCGTTCGACGTCGCCGAGCCTTTCGCTTTCTATCAGCGGGCACGTACTGAAGCGGCCGTATTCTACAGCCCGGAGCTCGACTACTGGGTTGTGCCCCGCTATCAGGACGTCCTCGCAATTCTGCGTGATCCGGCTACGTTTTCATCCGAGAACGCTCAGAGCCCTTTCCGCCCGCGGCCGCCAGCAGTCGAGCGCATCCTCGGGAGCGGCCTCACCGTGAAGTCAGGACTCCTTGGTCGGCAGCCGCCCGACCACACCCGTTTGCGCTCGTTCATCAACAAGGCATTTACCCCACGGCGCGCGGCGGTACTCGAGCCCCAGATCCGCGAGATCGCGGTGCGCATGATCGACCGAATGGCCCCCTCGGGCCGCGGCGACTGGGTGGCCGACCTCGCATATGACCTGCCGGCACTGGTGATCTTCCTTCTTCTCGGAATCCCCGAGGCCGATGTGCCGAACGTGAAGGCGTGGGCGCAGAGCCGCGTCCAGCTCAACTTCGGCGACCTTCCCGAAGCGGACCAGGTGCCGCATGCGGAGAATGTCGTCGCTTACTGGCGGTACTGCGAGGAGTTGGTGGACTCACGCTTCGCGCAGCCTGGCGACGACCTACCGAGCGATCTCGTACGTGAGTATCAGCGCGGGGATCGGTCGATTTCCAAAGACGAGATCGCTGGACTCGTTTTCGGCCAGCTGACCGCGGGTCACGAGACCACCACCGGGCTACTCGCGACGTCGTTCTTGCAGCTGCTCCGGCACCGCGACCAGTGGGAAGCGCTGTGTGATGACCCGACCGTCATTGCAAATGCGGTGGAGGAGCTCCTGCGCTTCTGCACGCCTGTCCTGGCTGCGAAACGCAAGGTCAAGCAGGGGACGGCGATCGGCGGCGTTGATGTACCAGCGGGCGCGAACGTGCTCTTGCTGCTCGGTTCGTCCAACCATGACGAGGCGGTCTTTCCTGGTGGCGACACCCTCGATGTGTGCCGGCCGAACGTCGGCAAGCACCTGGCGTTCGGGCAGGGGATTCACTTCTGCCTGGGCGCTCCGCTGGCGCGGCTGGAAGCGCAGGTAGTGCTGCAGGAGCTCACTGCCAGACTGCCGAACGCGCGGCTGGTCGAGCCGCAGGACATTCCGTTTTCGCGTAACACGACGTTCAGGTCACCGCTGCGGCTGCTGGTCGAGTGGAGCCTCTGAGTTCCGCGCCACCGGCGCGCGCGTCGGCCACTCGCGGCGCGCTCGGCTGAGCAGTCGGCCCAAGACTTGTCCCGGAGTGCGGCTCTGAGCGTCTGCCGACCGCCCGAGTCCCCTACGTGACCCGACGTGGCCGGGCCACCAGCTCTCCACCACAATTCGGACACGTTGCGACAAGCGCCGACGCACACGCAGCGCAGAACGTGCACTCGTAACTGCAGATCCGAGCCTCGGCATCATGAGCAAGCTCCGCGCCGCATCGCTCACACTCGCCACGCATCTCGAGCATTGTCGTCACTCCGGAGTGTCGGGGGTCAGGCGACGGCCTCGCGGAGCGCGGCCTCGGCAAGTAGCCGAGTGGAGTCGAGCGTCGGCAGCGGCGAATCGTCGGGCCCCACCAACATCGGGATCTCCGTGCACGCCAATGCGACCGCGTCGCAGCCGCGCTCGCCGAGGCGCGCGATCGCATCCCGATACTGCTGGCGAGAGGCATCCGTCACGACACCGTCGACCAACTCCTCGAAGATGATGCGGTCGACGATCTCGAAGTCATCGCGCTCCGGCGCCATCGCCTCGATCCCCGAAGCCGCCAAGGTGTCGCGGTACAGCCGACCGGCCATGGTGAAGCGGGTTCCGAGCACACCGACGCGGCGATAGCCGCGTTGACGGGCCTCGTCAGCGACGACCTGACCGATGTGCAGCCACGGAATTGGCGTCTCGGCTTGGACGTAGTCCCAGGCAAGATGAGCCGAGTTGTCAGGGCAGATGGCGAACTCGGCGCCTGCGGCGGCCACGGCCTGCGTGGAATCGAGGATGATGCGGGCCACGCCTTCGTAGTCCTCGGCGTCAAAGGAGGGCATCCACTCGGCGAGCGCGATCGAATCCAGGGTGATCCGTGGGTGGTCGTTCTTGCCCACCAGGCGGAGCGCTTCGCGGCACACGAGTTGGTAGCAGAGCGCGGCGCCCTCGGCGCTGCAGGCGACGATTCCGATGTGCTTCGTGCTCGCATGCTACGCGCGGTCGCGGCGATCACTGGCCGCGTGGTCGACGTCAGCCGACCACCAGGTGGACGCATTCGGCCATCCCGCCTGTCACCCTGCGCGGAGGAGCTCTGCCAGCGTCGAGAGGTTCAATGCGAGATCCTGAGCGGCGGGAAGCGGGTGAGGAGCCCGTTCGCCGCGACTTGGTAGAGGTCGACAGCGTCCGGCAGGCCCCGTAGGGCGTACGCGCCGAGCTTCCGCAAGCGCACGCCGTTCGGCAGGGCGGCGCCGATCGCGGTGCGAAAGTCGCCGGACACGACGATCTGCCCTCCGTGTGATGCATTGCAGATCCGTGCCGCTGTGTGCACGGCCATGCCGATGTAGTTCGCCTTGGCGAGCGTCGGGTAGCCGCTGTGGATTCCGACCCTGACGCGTACGTCCTCGTCACCGGCGGATGCCCTCGTGCGAAGCTCGCGCTGCACCCCCAACGCCATGGTGAGCGCAGCCGCGGGTTGCTCGAACACAGCGAAGAACTCGTCGGCGCGCGTCTCGACGACGTGGCCGTCATACCCGACGGCGGTCTCACGTAGAAGGGCCCTGACGTGCTCGAGCAGGTCGCCGTAGTTGTCGCCCAGGCGATGGACCAGGGCCGTCGATCCCTCGATGTCGGTGAGCAGCATCGTCACGAAGCCCGACGGCAGGCGCACCGGCTCGTCGGTCCGGCGTCCGAGGTCGCGCTCGTACCGGAGCTGGTTGGTGATGAACCCGACGGGCACGATCTTGAACCTCTTGGCCGCGTTGAGGAGCCGCTTGCGCGCACGGTCGCGGGCGGCGTCGTCCTCGAACACGACCTGGTTGAAGCGCGCCAGGGCGTTGCGGACATGACTGGCGTCATGGATCGGTAGCCGCCGGCGGCCGCGGGCATCAACGTAAGCGAAGGCGTTGTCGGGAAGCTTCGTTCGCTCCGCCGAACCGAGTTGCGGCATGCCGAGAACCGTAAGTCCTCGGCCGCTGGCTTGTGTCGTCAATCATGATGCCAGGGGCGATGCGGGCCGGCGGCCAGGCCGTTCCACCCCGGGGGGAGGGCGAAGCGATACGCCTCGGAGTTCTCGAGGACCGTGTCGGTCAGGGCGAACAGGTCCGGAGGCCATTCGAGCAGCTCGTCGCCGATCGTCGTTGCGGCCACCGTCTGCCATGTGGACGCCAGCGTCGGCTCCTCGTCGTCGGTGGCGCCGGACCTGCGCATGTCAGCGCCCGTCGGGCCGGACCGGGTGGGCCGAGACGATCACCTGCTCGGGGTCGTAGGCGGCCTTGATTCCCTGCAGGCGATGGTAGGCGGAGGGCGGGAGCGCGACGTCGGCTCCGGCCGGGGTCTCGACGAAGTTGTAGTAGTCATGGCGAGCGCGCCACGGGGCGAGGGCATCCTTGAGGGCTTTGGCATGGGTCCGCACGGCGTCGCTCAGCTCGGGTGTCGGGCTGAAGCCGACCGCGAACACGGCGTACTCGGCGTCGATCTTGGCCAGGGCTCCGGCGCCGGACACCTCGTGCCCCAAGGCGCCGCCGAGGTGCCGGACCTCGACGCTCAGCAGCGGCGTGTCGGCATCGGGCCCGGTCATGGCGACCAGGGTGTCGACGGCGCCGGTGGGGGCGCCGGCGAGCAGCACACCGTCGCCCTCGGCAGGCACCGACTGCCGGGGATCCATGTGGATCTCCTGGAGGGCGGGAGCGGGGATCGTCGCGAACGTGTCACCCGCTGGACCGAGCTCGCGCAGCGGGTCGAGCAGCTCGGCGCCCGCTCGCTCGTCGCCGAGGATGGCGGCCTCGACCATCACGAAGGACCGGCCACGGAGGCGCATGGGGACCTCCGGAAGGGATGGCAGCCGCAGGATGCGGCCGATGGAGGTGACCTCGTCGGGCACCGTGTCGGTCCACTGGCACCAGGCGTGCAGGACCTCTGCGCTGCGCTGGATCGGGAAGAACAGCGTTCCTGCGTACAGCTCACGAATCGGGTACAGGGTGATCTCCAGCGCGGTCACCACGCCGACGCTGCCACCCCCGCCTCTGACCGCCCAGAACAGGTCTGGATCGTGGTCGCCGTCGGCACGTGTGAGTCGGCCGTCCGGGGTCACGATCTCGACCGCGGTCACGCTGTTCGCGGCAAGTCCGTAGCGGCGGGCCAACCAGCCGAGCCCGCCGCCGAGCGTGTAGCCCGTCACGCCCACGTCGGGCGAGGTGCCGGCAAGTGCAGCCAGGCCGTGCTCGCCCGCGGGAAGGGTCACATCCTCCCATTCGGCCCCAGCCTCGACGCGTGCGATGTGCCGGGTCGGGTCGACGTCCACGCGCCGCATGCGCAACGTCTTGAGCAGCATCGCGCCCTCGAGCGACTCGAGCGCCATGGAGCCATGGCCCGTACCCTGAGGCGCGATCCGCAGCCCCTGAGCCAGTGCAAACCCGATCGCGTGGGCCACATCGGCGGCGGACTCGGCGAGCACGACGGCGGCCGGCCGCTGGTCCGCGGCCAGGTTCCACGTCCGCCGTGCGCCGTCGTACCCGTCGTCGCCCGGGAAGAAGACGTCGCCCTCGATGCTCGATTGGAGTGCGAGGTCGGTCTGGGTCATGTGGCGGACGGTGACCCAAACCGTCGCTGGCAGCCAGACCTCTGGGGAGGCTACGTATTACGGAGCCTACGTACTGCGGGGGACAGGCTGGGCGGGCGCACGTATCGTTGGGGCATGCCGAGCACGGCACTCGGTCAGTACCTGCGCGCCCGTCGTGAGCTGGTGCGCCCCGAGCAGGTCGACCTTCATCCCGTCGGACGTCGGCGCGTTCCGGGCCTGCGGCGCGAGGAGCTGGCGATGCTCGCCGGCATCAGTTCGGACTACTACCTGCGCCTGGAACAGGGCCGCGATCACCACCCCTCGGCCCAGGTGATCGACGCGCTCGCGCGGGCACTGCGGCTCGACGACGAAGCCACCGCCCATCTGCATGCGCTCTCGCAGCCGGCCGCAGTGCGGGTCCGCCGTCGGGCGCCCGAGCGGGCACGGCGCTCGATCGAGCAGCTGATCGCCTCGTGGCCGATCACGCCCGCGTTCGTCGTGAGCCGCTACATGGATGTGCTTGCGGCCAACGCCCTCGCCACGGCGGTCTCGCCCGTCTTCAGTTCGGGCGTCAACGTGGTCCGGGCGACGTTCCTCGATCCCGAGGTCCGCCGGCTGTACCGCGGCTGGGCGAACATCGCCCGCAACGCCGTGGCCCGCCTGCACGCGATGGCCGGTCCCGACGTCGACGACCCCCGCCTCGGCGAGCTGGTCGACGAGCTGTCTGCGGCCAGCGAGCCCTTCCGGCGCCTGTGGGCGCGCCACGACGTCGAGTTCGACGGTTTCCCCACCCACACGATCGACCATCCGCTGGTCGGCTCGTTCGAGGTCCATGTCGAGCGGTTCGCGATCACGGGCGCCGAAGGACAGACCTTGATCGTCCACCATGCCGACCCTGGCAGTCCGTCCGAGCAGGCATTGTGTCGCCTGGCCGATCTGGTCGCGGCGTCTCGCTGAGACTGTCCCTAGGAGTCCTAGGGAAGACGGGGGCGCTGGCTCGCCTCCACTGATCGGCCGCACGATCGGTGCATGACCGACATCGCTGCACGTGACCGGGGGGCCAACGTGGAGCTCGAGATCACGATCGGTGTCAACCGGACCTGGCGGCGGCTGGGGCTGGAGAGTCGGGTGACGCTGCTCGACGTGCTGCGCGACCACCTCGAGCTGACCGGCACCAAGAAGGGCTGCGACCAGGGCGCGTGCGGCACCTGCACCGTCTTGGTGGACGACAAGCCCATGCTGTCGTGCCTCATGCTGGCCGCCCAGTGCCACGGCCGTGAGGTGACCACCATCGAGGGGTTGGCACCGGACGGGGCGCTGCACCCGATGCAGGCGGCATTCATTCGCCACGACGCCCTCCAGTGCGGCTTCTGCACACCAGGCCAGATCATGTCGGCGGTCGCGCTCGTCGAGGCCGGGCAGGCGGGCTCCGACGACGAGATCCGCGAGGCCATGAGCGGCAACCTCTGCAGATGCGGGGCGTACCCCAACATCGTGGCGGCCATCCGAGACGTCGCCGGTCTCGCCGACGCCCGGGGCGAGTAGCGATGGCCGGGCCCGAGTACATGTGCCCCGACGACGTGGCGGGCGCCGTGGCGCTCGTGAGCGCCGACCCGGATGCGTCCTACCTGGCTGGCGGCACCACGCAGCTCGACCTGATCCTGAAGGACGGCGTGGTCGAGTCGGACCGGTTGGTCGACATCGGCCGGCTGCCGATGCGCGGGATCGCCCGCAGCGAGGACACGCTCCTGGTCGGGGCACTGACCACGATGGCCGAGCTGGCCGCCGACCCCACGGTGGCCGAGCGGCTGCCGTTCGTCCGCGAGGCCTTGCTGCTCGGTGCCTCCGTCCAGTTGCGCAACATGGCGACGGTCGGCGGGAACCTCCTGCAACGGACCCGCTGCCGCTACTTCCGTGACCCGGCTGTCGCGGCCTGCAACAAGCGCACGCCGGGGTCGGGCTGTGCAGCCGTCACCGGTCCGGCCCGGATGCACGCGATCCTCGGGGCCAGCGAGCACTGCATCGCCGTGCACGCGTCCGACCTGTGCATACCGCTAGTTGCGCTCGATGCCGTCGTTCACGTCCAAGGCGTCGATGGTCAGCGCCGGGTTCCCCTGACCGAGCTCTACGTCCTCCCGGGCGATCGGCCCGCTGTCGAGAACGTGCTGGCGCACGGCGAGCTCATCACACAGGTGGAGCTGCCGTTGCTGCCGGTGGCAACACGGTCGGCTTACTTGAAGGTCCGCGACCGGGCCTCCTACGAGTTCGCGCTCACCTCGGCGGCGGCAGCCGTCGTCGTCGAGGACGGCACCATCACATCGGCGCGCCTCGCCCTCGGCGGCGTCGGCACGATCCCATGGCGGGCGCACGAGGCCGAGGAGGTCCTCGACGGCGCCTCCGCCGACCGTGAGACGTTCGGGGTCGCGGCTGATGCCGCCCTTCGTGATCCGTTCACCGTCCCCGGCACCGAGTTCAAGCTCGAGCTGGCCAAGCGCACGATCATCCGGGTCCTGGAGACTGTCACAGAGGTGCGGACGTGATCTCGGTCCTCGGTGATCCGGTCGACCGCATCGACGGACCGCTGAAGGTGACCGGCGCCGCCCCGTACCCCTCGGATGTCACCTTCCCAGGCCTGGTGCACGCCGCGCTGGTGCAGTCCACCATTGCCGCAGGCGCCATCGGCCGCATCGACGCCCGAGTCGCAGAGGCCGCGCCAGGCGTCCTGGCTGTGATCACGCACGAGAACGCGCCGGCGTTGGCCGACGGGCCGGGGACTGTGTTCGGTCCCCCGCCCCCGTTCCCGCTGAAGGACGAGCGCATCCGCCACCACGGCCAGACCGTTGCGATCGTGGTCGCGGAGAGCCACGAGCAGGCAATCGCCGCGGCTCGGCTCGTTGAGGTCGAGTACGAGGCGACAGCCCCGGTGCTAGGCATCGAGAACCCCAGCGCTGCAGTGGTGCGCAACCCCTGGGGCATGGAGACGCAGCGGGGTGGTGTCGACGCCGCGCTGGCGTCCGCCGAGGTGGCCTACGACGAGACCTTCACCATTGCCGCCGAGACCAACAACCCGCTCGGGCTGTTCGCCACCGTGGCCCGCTGGGACGACAACCGGCTGCTCGTGCACGACGCGACTCAGTGGCCGATGACCGTGCGCACCAGCCTCGCCACAGCTTTCGGCCTTCCCGATAGCGACGTGCGGGTGCTCGTGCCCTACCTCGGAGGCGGGTTCGGCGCCGGGCTCCAGGTCTGGCCGCATGTGACCCTGACTGCGCTCGCGGCCTGGGTGGTGGGTCGCCCCGTCAAGCTCGTGCTGACCCGGCCCCAGATGTTCACCTCCATCGGCCACCGCCCCGAGACCCGACAGCGCCTGCAGCTCGGAGCCACCCGGGAGGGCCGCCTGGTGGCCATCGACCACCAGGGCACCTCGACCCTCGCCACCGAGGGCAGCAACGCCGAGCCCATCACCCTGGCCACCGCCGTCGCCTACGCCTGTCCCAACCTGGCGACCCACGACCGGCAGGTGAGGCTCGACATCCCCGGCCCGGGCTCGATGCGCGCCCCGGGCACGGCCGAAGGCAACTTCGCGCTCGAGTCTGCGCTCGACGAGCTGGCCTACGAGCTCGGCATCGACCCGCTGGAGCTCAGGTTGCGCAACTACGCCGAGGTCCATCCCCAGTCGGGGCTGCCGTGGTCGAGCAACGCTCTCTTGGACTGTTACCGCGTCGGCGCCGAACGCTTCGGGTGGGCGTCGCGCAACCCCGAGATCGGATCAATGAACGACGGCAACTGGCTCGTCGGCTACGGGATGGCCGGAGGCGTCTACCACTGGTATCAGGCGCCCTGCCAGGCCAGCGTCACGATCAAGCACGACGGCACCGCCCAGGTGCGCAGCGCCGCCACCGACCTCGGAACCGGCACCTACACGATCGCCACCCAGTTGGCGGCCGAGCTGCTCGGCCTCGACATCGACCGCGTGCACGTCGAGATCGGCGACAGCGAACTGCCATCCGCACCCCAATCCGGGGGATCAGGGCTGGCCAACTCCCTGGGCGGAGCCATCCAAGCTGCCGCCGCCAACCTTGTGGAAGCGTTCCTCGACATCGTCGCCGACGATGACCGGTCGCCGCTGCGAGGCCACGATCCCGACGAGATCGCCCTCGGCGATGGACGCGTCCACCTCCTCGACGACTACTCGGCCGGCGAAACCTACGTCGACATCCTGGTCCGCCATGGACTCGACGAGCTCACCGCCATCGGCGAGGTGCACCCGAACGCCGACGAAGCCGCAATGGCACCAGCGGGCGCGTTGACGGCCCGGTTCGCCGAGGTCCGCATCGACCCCGAGCTCGGCCTGCTGCGCGTCGCCCGGATCGTGTCAGTCGTCGACGGCGGCCGCGTCCTCAACGAGAAGACCGCGCGCAGCCAGATCATCGGGGCCACCGTCATGGGCATCGGGATGACACTGCTCGAGCAGACGGTCTTCGATCCCACCAACGGCCGCATCACCAACCCGACCTTCGGCGACTACCTCATCCCGGTCAACGCCGACGTGCCCGACGTCGACGTCGCCTTCGTCGGCGGGCCCGACGCGTTCAGCCCGATCGGGATCAAAGGCCTCGGCGAGGTCGGGATCCTGGGCGTGGCAGCCGCCATCGCCAACGCGGTCCACCACGCCACCGGACGCCGCATCCGCTCCCTGCCCATCACCCTCGACAAGCTCCTGGCCGCACCCACTCGGCCTGACCACCCGTGATCCTTCAAACGGGCCCGTGACGGGTCCGGGGAACTGAGGCGTTCGGGGACTGTCAGGAACTCTGCGAACGACGCGCAGGCGGCTGGCTTACGCCATGGCCGGGCGTCAACGCAGCGCGCCACGCAGCCGCAGTGCGGCCTCGGTAGTAGGGCGGTGTTTTGCGGTTAGGTCGGGTCTGTGTCACGTGATCGTCCTCCGTCGGACTGTTCGGGACTAGGCACAGAAGCCTGCAAGAGGGTGGAGCCCACCATGGCTTCATCGTGCTGAACAGCTGGACGGGTTCGCGACTTCCGGCTGTGACGCATTTCGCTCGTGTCCGACGCGGTGGCTTGGCCGTGCGCAGGGGCACGCCGACGTAGCCGCGGCTTGCGTGTTGCCCCGACAGGCGGCGGCCGGTGTGCGCGGCTGCCGGGGCTCGAGCGCGCCCAGGTTGGTGGCGATCGACGCGGGGATCCATGCCTGGAGTCGCTGATGGGGCTGATGGTCGTGGAAGTCGAGTTCGCCGCACTGGCGACGCCAGGGCGTCCGTGTAGGTGGCTCTTCGGGCCCGAGGGACTTCGCTCGCCGGGTTCGACCCCTGGCTCGCGCTAGTTCGTGGCGTCGACGGCGGTCTGGATGATGCGTGCCACCGCGTTTGGGCGGCTGATCAGCGACAGGTGGCCGGCCTTGACGGTGGAGATCTGCGCGCCGGCGTTGGCCGCCATTGTCCGAAGGGCGTCTCCGTCACGTGCTCGAGTAAGCATCGACTGAGCTTGATGCATCGAGCTAGATTGATGTAAATTGTGGGCATGGCTTCGTCGGGAGTCGAGGGGAAGCTGTCGCCTCCGGGGTTTCTGCGGCTGGCCGGACATCCGCTGCGGTGGCGGCTGTTGAGCGAACTGGCTCGCAGCGATCGGATGGTGCACGAGCTGACCGGCCTGGTGGGCCAGCCGCAGAACCTGGTCTCCTATCACCTCGGCAAGCTGCGTGAAGCCAGGCTGGTCTCGACCCGGCGTAGCTCGGCCGATGGACGCGACGCGTACTACATGGTCGACCTGGCCCGGGTGCGGGGCCTGCTGGCCGCCACCGGCGCGGCGCTGCATCCTGGCTTGAACCTCGCCCCGCCGCCGGACGAAGAGGGTCCCCGGCCTGGCGGCGGGACCGTTGGGGTGTTGTTTCTCTGCACCGGCAACAGCGCCCGTTCTCAGATGGCCGAAGCACTCGCCCGAGCCCGATCGGGCGGGACGATCGACGCGTACAGCGCCGGCAGCCGCCCCAAGCCACTGCACCCGAACACGCTGCGGGTGATGCGGGAACACGGCATCGACATCGCCGGTCAGCGCGCGAAGCACCTGAACGAGTTCGCCGAGACGCGCTTCGACAAGGTCATCACACTGTGTGACCGGGTGCGTGAGGTCTGCCCTGAGTTCCCCGGCGGCCCCGAGGCCGTCCACTGGAGCATCCCGGACCCCGCCGCCAGCGAGGACGACGAGGCCACCTACCCGGCGTTCCAACACATCGCTGCCGAGCTGGAGACCCGCGTCGGGTTCCTCCTCGCCGCGCTCGGCAAGCCAACGGCCACCACCCCGCGCCATCGAGGCGCGGTGACCAGGGAGAGGGAGGCACCATGACAACACCGGACGAGATGGTGAACGTCCGCTACATGGTCGACGACGTGCAGACCGCCATCGACTTCTACACCAAGCACCTCGACTTCGAGCTGCGCAGCAGCGCCACGCCCGCCTTCGCGGACGTCACCCGCGGCAACCTGCGGCTGCTCCTCAGCGGACCGGCCAGCTCCGCGGGACGACCCATGCCCGACGGCACCATCCCGGGCCCCGGCGGCTGGAATCGCATCCACCTCATCGTCAGCCACCTCGCCGCCGAGGTCGCCCAACTCCGCGACGCCGGACTCCGGTTCCGCAACGACATCGTCATCGGCCCCGGCGGCTCCCAGATCCTGCTCGAGGACCCCTCCGGCAACGTGATCGAGCTGTTCCAGCCCGCCGGCGCGGCCTCTTGATCTCCGAGGCATCACGCCTTCAACCGAGGGCACCCAGAGGTGGCTCACCTCGCTCTCGTGACGAAGGCCCGGCTGCTCCACTTCAAGGACACGGGCCTGGGTTGAGCGGCGAGGACGCACCCGAGAGGGCCGTGAGCTCGCCGCCCGAAGGCAGCGACGGTCCGGTGATCACGACGGTGACCCGCCGGGTCAGGCCCGGCCACGAGCTCCACTACGAGCGGTTCCTGGAGGGGATCAATGCGGCGGCGAGCGGCTTTCCGGGGCACCTGGGCGTCGAGGTGTTCCGCCCCCAGAGTGCGGCCGCCGGCGAGTACCGGATCGTCTACCGGTTCGACACCGGCGCGCACCTGAGGGCCTGGCTGGACTCCGACGAGCGCGCCGCCTGGCTCGAGCGCGCCGAGCCCCACGTCATCGGCCCGATGCGAACCCAGTTCCTGACCGGGCTCGAGACCTGGTTCACACTCCCCGTTCGCCCCGCCACCCCGCCACCGCCGCCCTACAAGATGGCACTACTCACCTGGATCACCATCTTCCCGCTGATCACCCTCGTGGTCATCGCCCTGGATCCACTGCTCGAGGGGCTCTCCCGCGTCCCCAGGCTGGCGATCACGACCGCCGTCACCGTCCCGATCATGACCTGGCTCGTCATGCCGCGGGTCACCCGGCTGCTACGCCGCTGGCTCTACCCCCGCGGCTGACAGGCCGGGCGACCATGGGTTGGTCGCCGTTGGCGCTGACCACCAAGAGGACGTCGTTCGGCCGAGGGCATGACGCTCGGTGTCGGTTGAGCCCCGTTCTGTGTCGACGCCTTCCGCCCAGCGTTCTTTAGGGGCTTGACCACCTATGGGATAACGGTTAGCTTTATAGCTAACCGTTAGATCGGAGTGCTGTGCAGCAGGAAGTCGTACTGGCGATGCTGGCCAAGGAGCCCTCGCACGGCTACGAGTTGCGGGCGCGGTTGCGCCAGGCGCTCGGCCCGCTCGGGGAGGCGATGAACCCCGGTCAGGTCTATGTCACGTTGACCCGGCTGGAGAAGGCGGGCCTGGTGGCGTCGGAGCGAGCGGACGGGCTGACAGATCGGCCGGACCGCAAGGTGTACGCGCTGACCCCGGACGGCCAGCAGCGGGTCACCGAGTGGCTGGCCGAGGTGGGTTGGCCCAAGCCCGACCTGGCGGAGTTCCACCTCAAGCTGGTCGCGGCTGCGGCGGCCGGCCTGGCTGACCCGCTCAGCATCGTGGATACCCAGCGTCGCGAATTGCTTCGGCGGCTGCGCGACGCCCAGCGCGCCGCGATGGCCGAGCCGGACGGCTCGGAGGCGGCGCTGTTGTTGGAGGGCGTCGTGTTGCGGCTGCAGGCGGACCTGCGCTGGCTGGAGGCATGCGAACAGAGCTGGACCGGCCGGAGGAGTGGATCGTGAGCGATACCAATAACACCCCCGTACTGCGGGCCCGTGGGTTGCGCAAGGCGTACGGCAAGGAAGAAGGACTGGTGCGGGCGGTTGACGGGGTGGACATCGCTGTCGCCCAGGGAGAGACGGTGGCGGTGATGGGTCCCAGCGGCTGCGGGAAGTCCACGCTGCTGCACCTGCTTGGCGGCCTGGACCGGCCCTCGGGTGGAGAGGTGTGGCTGGCTGGGCGTCGCATCGACGGGATCGGGGAGAGGGCCCTCGCCCGGATGCGGCAGACCGCCGTCGGTTTCGTGTTCCAGGCCTTCCACCTGATGGAGGAGTTGACCGCGG
Organism: uncultured bacterium; assembly: GCA_963813485.1. Lineage (GTDB taxonomy): Bacteria > Actinomycetota > Acidimicrobiia > Acidimicrobiales > VFJN01 > DASQUK01. Next base: position 142,959 of record CAWEZE010000024.1, on the reverse strand, counting down.
TGGAGAACGTGGAGCTGTCGGCGCTGCTGGCCGGACGCTCAGTGCGGACAGCACGCCGGCGGGCCGTGGAATTGCTGGAGCGGGTCGGGCTGGCCGACCGGGCGGGATTCCTGCCTTCGGCTCTCTCCGGCGGTCAGCGGCAGCGGGTCGCGATCGCCAGGGCGCTGAGCAACGAACCGCTGGTCGTGCTCGCCGACGAACCCACTGGCAACCTGGACAGCGCCGCCACCGTGGACCTCCTGCGGCTGTTCGAGAGCCTGCACACGGCCGGCCAGACGCTGGTCATCGTCACTCACGACGAGCGGATCGCCGCCACCGCGGATCGGCTGATCTCCATGCGCGACGGCGCGTTCGTCGATGAGACCAGACTGACCGGCGGCACCACCGGGCCTCTGGGCGCCCTGGTCGGTCTGGAGGGCTGACCCATGGGTCGCACCCTGCTCGTGGGCCGCCTCGCAGCGCGCGACCTGCGGCGACGCCCAGCCGAAGCCGGGCTCCTCTTGCTCGCGATCACGGCCGCCACGACCACCTTGACGCTCGGGCTTGTCCTGCACGACGTGGCCAACGACCCCTACCAGAACACCCGAGCGGCCACGGCCGGGCCCGACGTCGTCGCCATGGTCTCTCCGGGCCCGGAGCCCGCCGACCGCGCCAGCCTGGAGGCACTGACCGACGCTCCCGGCGTCGTTGGCCACAGTGGGCCGTACCCGGTTACCGGGGCGGTCTTGGAGGCACAGGGCCAACTGGCGACAGCGCAGGTAGAAGGACGCGACCCCGCAGCGGCCGCGATCGACCAACCCAAGCTCACCCAAGGCAGCTGGCTACAGGCCGGAGGCGTGGTGATCGAGGCCGCTTTCGCCGACGCGCTTGGCGTGCACGCCGGGGATCAGATCACCCTGAACAGCCGCTCATTCCAGGTCGTCGGTGTGGCCGTCACCGCCGCCATGCCGCCCTACCTGACCATGTCCCCACCGGGCACAGCCGAGAATCCGCTGCAATACTGCCCGCTCCCTTCACCTTCCCCCTGCGACCAGCTCGCGGAGGGCAGTGGCGGCCCTAGCCCCGAGCTGGAGGCCGCGCTGCGCCGAGTCGACTCCGAGCATCCCGGCCTGGTCTGGCTCACCCAGACAGATGTCCGCGGTCTCGCCCCGAAGGCGGAGCCTCTCAACTACGTCTTGAACCTCAAGCTGGACGACCCTGCCGAAGCGCCGGCGTTCGTCAACGCGCACCTCGCGGAGCTCCCAACGGGTCCCGACGCACCAGGCCAGAACTTCCAGTCGTGGCAGGAGATCCGCGAACAGATCGCCGCCGATCTGGAGCGAAACGAGCAGCGAGCCCTGCTGATAGGCAGCCGGCTGCTCGGCCTGCTCGCCGTGGCCAGCGTCGCGGTCCTCGTCGGCGGTCGGATGGCCGACCAGACCCGACGCGTCGGACTGCTCAAGGCGGTCGGCGGCACACCCAGCCTGGTCGCCGCCTTGCTCCTCGCCGAATACCTGGTCGTGGCCCTCCTCGCGGCCGCGGTTGGGCTGGCGGCCGGATGGCTGACCGCTCCCTTGCTCACCGACCCCGGTGCCGGCCTTCTCGGCAGCGCGGGTGTGCCGTCCCTCACCATGTCCACCGTCGGCGTGGTCGCCGCCGTTGCACTCGGGGTCGCGGTGGCCGCGACCTTCGTTCCTGCCGTCCGCGCCGCACGGACCAGCACCGTCCGCGCCCTGGCCGACTCCGCCCGCGCACCCCGCCGCACGGCCTGGCTGATCGCGATCTCGGCGCGACTGCCTGTCCCTCTGCTCCTCGGGCTGCGAGTGGCCGCCCGGCGGCCGCGCCGCGTCGTGCTCGGCGTGGCCAGCATCGCGATCACGGTCAGCGGGATCGTCGCCGCCCTGGCAGTCGACGCGCAGGTCGGCGAGGACCGGGGGTCCACCATCACGAACGACCGAGTGGACCAGGTGCTGCTGGTGATCACGATCACGCTCGCCGCCCTGGCGGCCGTCAACGCCATCTTCATCACCTGGGCGAACGCGCTCGACGCCAAGCACTCCTCCGCCCTGGCACGCGCCCTGGGGGCAACCCCCCACCAGGTCAGCACTGGGCTCTCAGCAGCCCAGGTGCTACCGGCGCTCGCCGGCGCCCTCCTGGGCATCGTCGGCGGCCTCGCACTCGTAGCCGCCGTAGGCGGCGACGATAGGGCCAACCCGCCGCTCTGGCAGCTGCTCGCCGTAGTACCGGGAACCGTGCTCGTGGTGGCGGCGCTCACCACCATCCCCGCCCGCCTCGCCGCCCGCCGGCCCACCGCCCAGATCCTCCAATCCGAACTCGCCTGATGCCCAGGGCGGACGGGCGCCGTTTTTTTTTTTTTTTTTTTTTTTTTTTTTTTTTTTTTTTTTTTTTTTTTTTTTTTTTTTTTTTTTTTTTTTTTTTTTTTTTTTTTTTTTTTTTTTTTTTTTTTTTTTTTTTTTTTTTTTTTTTTTTTTTTTTTTTTTTTTTTTTTTTTTTTTTTTTTTTTTTTTTTTTTTTTTTTTTTTTTTTTTTTTTTTTTTTTTTTTTTTTTTTTTTTTTTTTTTTTTTTTTTTTTTTTTTTTTTTTTTTTTTTTTTTTTTTTTTTTTTTTTTTTTGGTCGCCCGTTGGATCCTCTGGCGCAGAACCAGGCGGCGGCGAGACGGGCCCGATACCGACTTGTGCAGGCGTCCAGCATACGAAATGGGCGGAGACGGTCGGACCGTTCGATTGATAGCGTCGGCTATCCGCGTCCTGCCCGCGCCGTCCGCGCTCGGCACCGATCGATGATTGGACGGCTCTCATGAACGAACAGCTCCTCCACAGGGTCAAGTTCGACAGAGGCTTCATAGCCGCCCTGGACCAGAGTGGCGGCAGCACGCCGAAGGCTCTCGAGCTGTACGGCGTTCCGGAAGACGCCTACTCGGGGGATGACGAGATGTTCGCGCTCGTGCACGAGATGCGCACCCGGATCATCACCAGCCCGAGTTTCAACGGCGACCGCGTCCTCGGCGCCATCCTCTTCGAGAACACGATGGACCGCCAGATCGGCGGGCGCGACTCCGCCGAGTATCTCTGGAACGTGAAACGGGTCGTCCCGTTCCTGAAGGTCGACAAGGGCCTCGCCGCAGAGGCCGACGGCGTGCAGATCATGAAGGCGATTCCCCACCTGGACGCGCTCCTTGCACGGGCAACCGACAAGGGTGTGTTCGGCACGAAGATGCGCTCGGTCATCAGGCTCGCCGACGACGCCGGCGTGAAGTCGGTGGTCGGTCAGCAGTTCGACATCGCACGGCAGATTCTGGCGGCCGGACTGGTGCCGATCATCGAACCCGAGATCGACATCCACAGCCCACAGAAGGCTGAGGCGGAGGAGTTGCTCAGGGGCGCCATCCTCGAGCAGCTCGGTCAGCTCACCTCCGACGAATACGTCATGCTCAAGCTGACTCTGCCGGAGATCGACGACTTCTATGCGGCGCTGGTCGAGCACCCGAAGGTCCTCCGGGTAGTCGCCCTCTCGGGTGGCTATGGCCGCGCCGAGGCCAATGCCCGTCTGGCTCGCAACCACGGCGTGATCGCGAGCTTCTCTCGGGCGCTTACGGAGGGTCTCTCGGCCCAGCAGAGCGACGAGGACTTCGATGCGACGCTGAACGAGTCGATCGTCAGCATCTTCGAGGCATCGGTCACCTGAACCGGGCCTCCGGTTCCTGCTGGAGGTCGTACGGTTCGCGCTCGAAGCGTCAATGTCCCGCGGCCTGACCCCCGTCGATGTGCAGGGTCTCGCCGGTGACGAACGTCGCTTGTTCGAGATACAGGATCGCGTCGACGATGTCGCTGATCTCGCCCATTCGGCCGACGGGGTGAAGGCCGACCATGTCTTCGTAGGAGGTCGGGTCGTGCACCGGGGTCTTGATGACCCCGGGGGCGACTGCGTTGACCCACACCCCACGTGATGCGTATTCGATCGCCAGCGAGCGGGTCACCGCCGCCAGTCCGCCCTTCGTGAGGGACGTCGAGTGCCGACGGTCTCTCGCTGTCCACGTCATCGACCAGACTCGCCGTGATGTTGACCACGTGGCCGCTCCCCTGAGCGACCATCTGCCCGATCACGCGCTGCGTGAGGTGGAAGAACCCGGCCAGGTTCACGGCGGTGATCGCGAAATAGTCATTAGCGGTGTATTCCGTGAACGGCTTGCCGATGAAGATCCCCGCCATGTTGATCAGGCTGTCGATCCGCCCGAACCGATCGAGCGTCTGCTCCACCACGCGCTGAGCCGTCTCGGCTTGCGCGATGTCACCTTCCACCGCGAGGAGATCGGGCGTCGTCCCACGACGGGCATCGAGAGCAAGGTGCCCACGACCGCGTAACCGATGTCACGGACCGCAGCAGCCAGGCCGGCACCGATGCCGCCGCGATGCGCCGGTGATGACCGCGACCCTTCTTTACTCGATGGGGCCAGTCGTAGTCGGGAGTCAGCGCCGGTCTCATCCGACGAGGTAGGTCTCGTAGATCACGCCCCCGGCTTGGCGGCCGGCGACGCTGATGAAGACGCCCTTGTTCAGCCAGTCGAGATCGGGGGCGGCGGTCTCGATCTGGGTTGAGGTGCGGAACGTGTACTCGCTGGCGTCGACGTCCTCGCCGCGCCCGAGACGTGCGAGGACCTCGGCGGGGCCGTGGCGCACACCTCGCGATTGGACGTAGAGCAGATCACCGCCGTCGGTCTGCAGCGTGTAGCGGATGTCGCCGAGTGCGGTGCCATCCGCCAGGACGATCTGCCAGTCGGCACTGGCGCCGGGGAGCAGCTTCCCGTTGAGCTCAGGACCGGTGAACGTGCCGCCCGTCAGGGCCACGATGCGCCGATGGCCCTGGGCGGTCTCGCCGAGATCGAGCGGTTGGGCGAGGGGGGCCTCCAATCGGTAGACCTGGGTCAGGCGAGGATAAGGAAGCTGATTGCTCATGGCTGGTCTCGTGCCGGCTAGGCCATGGTCTGCTACGCCTTGACAACGGGCGTGGTGACAACCGAGAGGTTCGACGTCGTTGGGAGGGTGGTGGCCAGGTTGGATCCTTTAGCTGCTGCTCGACCGATGGAGTACGAGATCCTGCCCGGCCTCGTTGACAAGTCTGCTCAGATGGTCGTCTTGGGTGCCGCGGGGTCGTTGGGATGGGGCTCCAGCGGCGTGACCGTGACACGCATCCAGTCGTAGAGCGGCAGGGCGCCCAGCAAGCCGTCGAGCTCGGTCTCGCTGTCGGCTCGGTAGAGGCCGACGATCTCGGTCTCGCCCGGTCCGACGGGCCGCTTCCAGAGCCGGACAAGATGCCCTTCGTCCACCAGCTTGGCTGCCGCGGAGGCCTCGGCGTTCTCGCGGTCCTTGACCTCAGACTCCGGAGTTCCGTCGGGAACGTTGACCTCGAACTCGACGAGGAATTCCATGGCGCCCTCCTTGGCGGTTTCGACGGACGCGCCGAGCCTCGGTCATGGCGATCCCGCCCCGACCGGCTGGTGTGTGGCGGTGGTCTGGTCGTGGAGGGCCTTGAGGGCGGCGACGTAGATTTCGGAGAAGGTGGGGAAGGGTTGGATGGTGTCGCGCAGCACGTCGAGGGAGACGTGGGCGTGGAAGGCGAGGGTGGCCTGTTGTAGCCATTCGCCGGCTTCGGGGCCGAGTGCGTAGGCGCCGCTGAGTTGTTGGCCATCGCTGAGCAGGGTTAGGAAGCCGTTGGATTCGGCGTAGGCGCGTGTGTAGGTGGCGGTTTTGGGTACCTGGCAGGGGGCGGTGGCGCGAACTGGGCGTCCTCAGCGCCGACCGCTGCGGCCTGGGGGTCGGTGAACACGACGCGTGGCACGGCCTGGTAGTTGGCTTCTCGTGGTTCGCCGAGAATGTTGGCGGCGACGACTTCGGCCTCGTACTTGCCGACGTCGTTAGCGGCCATACGCCGTTGACGTCGCCGATCGCCCACAGGCGTTCGCCGGCGCGCGAGGTGGGCGTCGACGGGGATCCCGTGGTCGTCGGCCTCGACGCCGACTGTCTCCAGGCCCAGCCCGTCGACACGAGGGCGCCGGCCGGTGGCGACCAGCAGGCGGTCGCCGCGGAGTTCGCGGTGGTTGTCGAACTCCACGACGTAGTCCTCGCCCTCCGCCTGCTGCGGTCGCCGTCACACCGAGGAGGAGCTCGATCCCATCGCGGCGCAGGGCCTCGCCCAGCGCCTCACCCAGCGGCGCGGGCTCGGGGCCAGCACATGCTCAGCCATGTCGGCGAGTGCCACCTCGCCGCCCAGGCGCCGCACTGCCTGGGCCATCTCGACACCGACCGGCCCACCGCCCAGCACGACCAGACGGCGCGGGACGGCCTTCATGCCGGTCACCTCGCGGTTCGTCCAGACACCCTCGAGCTCACGCAGGCCCCGGGATGGGCGGCACGATCGGATCGGCACCGTTGGCCAACACGACGTGTTCGGCGGTGTAGCGCACACCGTCGACCTCGACCACACCCGGTCCGGCGAGCCGACCGCTGCCACGCAGCAATTCGATGCCTTGGCCCGCCAGCCAGCGCTCCTGTCCGGCGTCGGAGTAGTCCGAGACCATGAAGTCACGCCACGCAAGAGCCGCCTCCACGTCGACCTCGGCGTTCGCCGCCGCGCGCGGGCAGCACGCACCGCCTCCCCGGGCCGCAGCAACGTCTTCGATGGGATACACGCCCAATAGGAACACTCGCCCCCCACGAGCTCACGCTCGACCACAGCCACACGCAGGCCACCCTCAGCCAGCACACCGACACAGTGCTCACCCGGCGATCCCGCGCCGAGGACGATGACGTCGTAGTCGCTGCTCATCAGGACCCTCCCGGCTCGGCCCGCTGTCTCTCCATGTAGAGCCCGGCATCCTCAGACGCCTCCTGCGGGGTACGGCCCTGCTCGCGGGCGGTCATGTACGCCGCATACCAGGCCGACCAGTGGTGCGCCGGAGCAGTCGCCTCGTATTGGCCGTGATGCTCCTCCGCCTCCCGCAACAGCGCCGCCAGCGTCGCTATGTCCAGATTCGTCCTCCTCGTCGGTAGTTCGCGTCGGGTCAACGTCCGGGAGCACGCGTCTTGATCTCTTGGAGCAGCCAACCGTTGCCGTCCGGATCGCTGAACGAGGCATACGAACCGTAATCGGCCCGCTGCAGAGCATCGACCGAACCGGGCGCCGCGGACGTGATCCCGGTGCCGACGACGATCGAACACTCCGAACCCGGAGGCGTTCCAGGGGATGGGTGTGTGTTCAATGTCTCCAATAGGCCGGAGTCGTGCGAACCCAAGGAGCAAGTCTCGCTGCCCTGCATTGAGTGCGACAATCGATCCTGGCTCAGAACCTGGAGAGCTGGGTGGCTGAGCAACCCGAGCAGCTGCGAGTGATGGGCCGGTGCGGTGTGCCACGCTGAACGGCTCACCCCGCGGCAGGAGCAGGATCCGGTGATAGCAGCGGGCGAAGGAACGAACGGGTGAGGGTCACCTTCACCAACGCCGAGGCCAAGCGGATCGCCCTCGCCGCGCAGGGATTCACCGACCGGCGTCCGACCGGGCGCGTCGACCGGCGCCATCTACGCCGGGTGCTCGACCGGATCGGCCTGATCCAGATCGACTCGGTCAACGTGCTGGTGCGCAGCCAGGAACTGCCGCTGTTCGCCCGGCTCGGCCCGCATCCCCGGTCGCTGATCGACGATGCCACTCGCGACGGCGAGCTGTTCGAGTACTGGGTGCACGAGGCGAGCCTCGTCCCGTCCGATCAGCACCACCTCCACCGCTGGCGGATGCGCGAGCCGCATCGCTGGCCGGGCTTCCGCCGCTGGGTGGCGGCCGCGCCGACTACATCGAGAGGTCTACGGTGCGTCGTCGCCGACGGTCCGCTCGTCGCCGGCGACCTGAACGCGCGGTCGGGAAGAAGGGCACGTGGTGGGACTACGATGACGGCAAGATCGCGCTCGAGGCGCTCTTCTACGAAGGCCGTATCACGGCCCGCCGGCGGACGCGCGACTTCGCCCGCGTCTACGACCTGACCGAGCGGATGATCCCGCCGAGGCGCTCGCCCGCCCGGCGCTCCCCGAGCACGAGGCTCGCAAGGAGCTGCTCGTGCTCGCCGCCCAGTATCACGGGGTCGGCACGATCAAGGACCTGAGCGACTACCACCGGATGAGCCGACGGTGCAAGCAGGCGCTCGCCGAGCTCGTCGAGGAGGGCCGCCTCCTCCCCGTCGAGGTGCGGGAATGGGCCAACCGGCGTTCATGCATCCCGACGCGACCCCGCGCCGGATCACCGCCGCGCGTTGCTGAGCCCGTTCGATCCCGTCGTCTGGAACCGCGAGCGCGCGCTGCGGCTGTTCGGCTTCCACTACCGGATCGAGATCTACACGCCGGCGCCGAAGCGCCAGTACGGCTACTACGTGCTGCCGTTCCTGCTCGGCGACGAGCTGGTCGGCCGCGTCGACCTCAAAGCCGACCGCGCCAACGCCACGTTGCTCGTGCAGAGCGCGTGGGGGGAGCCGGGCGTCGACGAACGCGACGTGGCCGGCGAGCTGCTGGAGGAGCTGCGCCGATGGCGTCGTGGCTCGGGCTCGAGCGCATCGAGGTGAACGGCCGGGCGACCTCGGCCCGCGTCTGCAGCATCTCACCGGTGGACACAGCCGGCCTCCGTGACTGGAGCGGCCAGCCTGGCACGGCGCCGGCGCAGTTCGACGAGCAGCCGGGCTGACCGGTGCGCCAACACGGCCAGCACACCGAGACGGTGCTGCTCGTGCGGGGTCTGGCATGGACCAGATCGGCGTACTCAAACCGGCGGGAGCGATTCTCTGACACGGCTGTTAGTTTCGCCGGGGTGCGACCGGAGACGTCCCAGGAGACCGTGCGGACCGACCACGTGGTGGAGCGCCTTCCGTGTCCACTCCGCGCCCACACCTGGTGGGGTGAACAGCTCGTGGCGGACTCGACCGGCGCCGTGCGGGTCGAGGAGACCGCAGGCCTCCGCGCTTTACTTCCCGGCGCCGACGTGCGGTTCGAGCTGTTCCGCGACGACCGGCGCCACACGACCTGCCCGGTGAAGGGCACGGCCCGGCTCTGGAGCATCGACGCGGTGGCGGGCGCCTCAACCGTCGCCGAGTCAGCGGTCGCGTCGAGTGCCACCTGGGACGCGCCGGGAGTGACCGATGCGTCCGACGGGCGAGGTGTCCTCTGGAGCTTCATGCAGCCGTCGCCGGAGGTTGGTTGGCTCTCGGGCCTGGCGGCGTTCGACCACGACCGCGTCCAGGTCGAGCTGATCGACGCCGTGGAGGGCGGCACGCCACGGGACGCGACCGTCATGCGGTTCCCGACCTGGGGCGATGCGTCGCAGCTCGTCGACCTGCTGGATGTGCGGTCCGACGGCGACCGCTCCTATGTGAGCGCCGCCCGCAGCAGCTGGCGGCGACCGGTGGTCGAGGGGAGCCAGATGCTCGGCCAGGCCATCGTGGCCGCCGGCCGCCACGCCTCCGAACGCCGGGCCGTGTCGGCGCACATGGTGTTCACGCGCTCGGGCGACGCCGGCCAGCCGCTCCGCTTCGACCTCGATGAGCTGAGCACCGGTCGGACCTTCACGACCGTCGCCGTGCAGGTGAGCCAGGCGGGGCGTCGCTGCGCCACCGGCACGTTGCTGCTCGACGCCACCGCGCCGGACGTGATCCGTCACACGGTGGCACCGCCCGATGTGGCCGGCCCCGACGAGAGCGAGCCGTACGACATGTCCGTCACGGGCCGCGATGTCCGCATCGTCGACGGTGCCTACACGGACGACCCGGCCGCACCGATCGGCCCCCCGATCCTGGACGCCTGGGTGCGGTTCCGGGACGTCCCGGACGACCCGTACATCCACGCCGGGTTGCTGGCACAGTTCGCCGGGCACCTTTCGATCGCTGCGGCGCTCCGGCCGCACCAGGGGATCGGCCAGCACCAGGCCCACCGCACGCTCTCGACGGCGATCAACGCCATCGCCCTCTCGCTCCATGGCGAGGTCTGTGCCGACCGCTGGATGCTGTACCGCCATCTGTCGACGTTCGCCGGCGACGGCATCACGCATTCGGAGTGCCGGGTCCACGAGGAGGCCGGCGGCTTGCTCGCGTCGTTCACGGTGGACGCCATGGTGCGCCGCTTCGCTGGCGAGGTCACGACCATCGACGACCGGACAACGTTGTGAGCCTGACGACTGGCCGCGGGCCGCTCAGCGGCAAGCCGGCGGGGCGTTTCACCGCACCCGTCCCCGACGGCGTCGTCTACGTCGAGCCCTTCCGGCGCCGGGTCCGCGGCGTCCGGGGCGGCCACACGGTGGTGGACAGCGAGCGGGTGCTGCTTGTGCACCGTCCCGGCGAGCCGCCGACTTACGCGTTCCCGCCCGCAGACGTCCACGGCGCCGCCGCCGAGCCGGAGCCCGACGCCACCGGCTTCGTCCGCGTGCCGTTCGATGCGGTCGAGGCGTGGTACGAGGAGGACGAGCGCGTCTTGGCCACCCGCGCAACCCCTACCACCGGGTCGACTGCGTACGCACCAGTCGGCGGCTCCGCGTCGAGGTTGCCGGCGTTCCCCTCGTCGACACCGGCGACACCATGGGGGTGTACGAGACGGCGCTGGAACCCCGCCTCTACGTGCCCCACGAACGGGTGCGCATGGACCTCCTCGTCGCCGGTTCCACCAGGACCTACTGCCCGTACAAGGGCACGGCGTGGTACTGGACGGCAGTCGTCGGTGACGTGGTCGTAGAGGACGTCGCGTGGTCCTACGACGACCCCCTCCCCGAGTGCCTCCCGCTACGCGGCCTGCTCAGCTTCGACGCGACCCGGGTGACGATGGTCCACGACCTGCCGGCGGCCGTCGGGATCACGCCTACCAGTTCGACGTGAGCCGAGCCAGCCGCTCACGACGCTGGCGTGCCGCGGCGCGAGGTACGTTTGAGCCGATCGAACCCGCGCCCTGGGTCACGATGCGAACGGAGGGGAGCGCTCTCTCGACCCGTCTACCGGTCGATACCGCACCCCGCCCGGTCCCGCAGGGAGGAACGAACGAGCGCATGATCATCCATCGTCACAGCCAGGTCAGCGCCGCCGCGGTCGGGGTCGTGTTGGTGGCCGCCGTCTCGCTGACGGGAACGGCCGCCGCCGCGGCCCAAAGCGCCGACGACAGTCCCGACCTCGGGGTCAACGTCACCGTCTTCGATCCCAGCATGCCGGTGAGCGAGATACAGGCGATCCTCGACGCCACGCACGCCGCCCAGGTCGACAACGAGATGGGCACCGACCGGTTCGCATACCTGTTCGAGCCGGGCACGTACGGGACCGCGGAGAATCCGCTGCAGATCAAGGTCGGCTACTACACCGAAATCGCCGGCCTGGGCGCCTCACCCACCGACGTGGTCATCAACGGCAAGGTGGAGACCTACAACCGCTGCCTGGCACCGGACAACTGCGTCGCGCTGGTCAACTTCTGGCGCACCCTGTCCAACCTGTCGATCAATGTCAACGCGGCCGGCCAGGACGGCTGCCGCGCGACGGCGAACTTCTGGGCCGTCTCGCAGGCGGCGTCCATGCGCCGGGTGGCCATAAGCGGCAACACCCTGTCCCTGATGGACTACTGCACCGCCGGCCCGCAGTTCGCCAGCGGCGGCTTCATTGCGGACTCGAGCCTGCCGAACACGCTCAACGGATCGCAGCAACAGTGGCTGACCCGCAACAGCGAGCTCGGGGGTTGGACCAACGGCGTGTGGAACCAGGTCTTCTCGGGTGTTGTCGGCGCCCCGGATGACGCCGGCTTCCCCAGCCCGCCGTACACGACGCTCGACACCACCCCGGTGAGCCGGGAGAAGCCGTACCTGTTCATCGACGAGCACGGCGATTACAGCGTGCGTGTACCCGCCGCCCGGACTCAGACCAGCGGCACGTCGTGGGCCAATGGCATGACGCCGGGGCGCACGCTGCCGATCAGCGCGTTCTTCGTCGCGAAGCCGTCGGACTCGGTGAAGGTGATCAACAACCAGCTTGCACGTGGCAAACACCTGCTGCTCACGCCGGGGATGTACGACATTGCCCGCAGCATCGAGATCAAGCGCCGCGACACGGTGGTCCTCGGGCTCGGGCACGCCACGCTCACGGCCGTCGACGGCTCGACCCCGCTGGAGGTCGCCGACGTCCCCGGCGTCATCGTCGCGGGCGTGACGGTCGACGCCGGTCCCGAGGAGTCGCCGGTCCTGCTGCAGGTGGGTAGCCGGCACGGCAGGAGCAAGGGTTCGGCTCAGAACCCGACCACACTGTCCGATGTGTACTTCCGCGTCGGCGGACCGCACGTCGGCAAGGTTGGGACCGCGCTCGAGGTCAACGCCGACCACGTGCTCATCGATCACACGTGGGTCTGGCGGGCCGATCACGGCGTCGAGGGATTCACCGACACGGAACGGTGGAACACCAACATCGGCCGCAACGGTGTGGTCGTCAACGGAGACCATGTGACCGCGAACGGACTGTTCGTGGAACACTTCCAGCAGTACAACACCGTGTGGAACGGCGACGACGGCACCACGATCCTGTACCAGAACGAACTGCCCTACGACCCGCCGACCCAGGCCGACTGGATGAACGGCGGCGTCGAAGGGTGGGCCGGCTACAAGGTCGGCGACGGTGTGCGGACCCACACGCTTAACGGCGGTGGCGTCTACGTCTTCAACCGGAACAACCCGTCGATCCACACCGAGAACGGCTTCGAGGTGCCGGACACGCCGGGCGTCAGGCTTCACCACGTCATGACCGTCAACCTCGGCGCCGGCACCATCGACCACGTCGTCAACGGCGTGGGCGATGCGGCTGACACGACCCGAATAGGAGCTCCGGTGTACATCCTGGATTATCCGGCGCCGTAGCTGACGTTCCCGTCACGCGTTGATAGCCGGCACGCAACCGATGAGCCGATGTTCCTCTGCTGACGCCAGTCGGACGGTGTCACCTGTCGGCCAGATCGATCAGGTCGCCCTGGGGGTCGCCGATCGGTGCTTGGCGACACATTCGGCGAGGGGTGAAGGACATCGGAGCGAACGTCCCAGTAGCGGGGAACCTTGAACCGGGCCAGCCGCTCGGCGACGTGTTCGCGCAGCTCTTTGGAGGACGGCGTAGCACCTGCGACGGGCACCACGACAAAGCGCAGCTCCTCGCCGACGTCGTCGTCCGGCACGGCCAGGATGGCGCACTCCAGCACTGCTGGGTGGCTGACCAGCACCCCTTCCACCTCGGCAGCGGCGATGTTTGCTCGCCCCCGCGGCGGATCATGTCCTTGATGCGTCCCCGCAGCGTGAAGCGGCCCTCGCGGGTCGCGTACCGCGATGTCGCCAGTGTGCGCCCACCCGCCCGCGAAGAATTCCGCCGTCGCCCCGGGGTCCTCGTAGTAGCCGTCCATGAGTCCGAGGCCGCGCACCACCAGCTCGCCCTGCACCCCGGGGCACGTCTCCATCCCGGCGAGGTCCACCACCTTGGCCTCGCAGTGCCTCATGGCGCTGCCCAGGCTGCCGGTGCCGACCAGCTCGTCGTGGTCATCGTCCAGCACCGCCAGGTTGAGCCCGGTTTCCGTCATCCCGAACAGCTCGTACCACGGCACGCCCCAGCGCTGTTCGAGGGCGGCGTGGAGCCGGGGAGGGATCGCAGAGCAGCCGACCCGGCGGAGGCAATGAGTGCGTTCGTGGTCTTCCGGCGGCTGCTTCAACAGGAGCACCGGCATCGCCGCCAGGCAGTAGAAGGCGGTCACGCCCCAGTCGGAAACCGACCGCACGCATGAACGTCGACGGGTGGAATCCGTCGAGGATCACCAGCTCGGCCGCGGCCCTCAACGCCGCCACGACGTTCCAGAGCGGGTCGATGTAGGAGAACGGCTGCGCGGTGAGCAGCACGCTCGACTCGTCGAGACGGAGCACCTCGGCGGAGGCCTGGCCGAGTTGCTGCCAGTAGCGGTGGCTGAGCATGCAGCCCTTGGGAAGCCCCGTCGTTCCCGACGTGTACTGAACGCCGGCCAGCGTGCCGGCCGGCAGATCGGCGGGGGCCCTCCGGCGCCAGGCCGGGGGTACGGCCAATCCGGCTGCGAGGCGTCCTCGACGGTCACGCTCCGGTCGATGTCGGCGATGGCGGCATTCACCGTTGCCACGGTGGTGGCATCGGTGATGACGTGTCGGGCGCCGCTGTGGTCGATCAGATAGCGGGCATCGAGCGGTCCCGACCGGCTGTTCACCGGCACCGCGGCCATGCCGGCGGACGCGACCCCGAGCCAGGCCACGGGGTAGCGCAGCGAGTTGCGCATCATCAGCGCCACACGGTCCCCCGGCCGCAGGCTTCGGGCGGCCAGCAGGAAACGCACTGCCGCTACCCGAATCGCCAGCTCGGCGAATGACAGGGTCTGGCTTCGCCGGCGCGCGGCGGCACCCACTCGCGGTGCTCGCAGGCCGCGTCGTTCCACCAGCTCGCCGATGTCCAGTCCAGGTCGGGGGATCGTCGAAGTCCCGGTGTCATCGCCGCCGGTCACGAAATGCGGCGGCGCCGGCGGTGGCGATGCCGGCATCGAAGACCTCCATCGCGCGGCGGTCTCCCGAGCCATCGCCGCCTCGACCGCAGCAGGCTCGGGGCGCATCAGCCGCAGGTGCCAGCGGGTCGCTCGCCCGTCGGCGGTCCAGGCCCGCACAATGTCGACTGCCCGCTCCACCGGGTCGTCGGCGATCTCGTTCAGCAGCCCGGCCCCAAGCGCCTCCGCCGCGTTGACGCGCCCTTCGGCGAGGATCAACGGCAGGGCCCCCGCTCCCAGGATCCGGGGCAGCAAGTAAGTCGAGCCGTTGGAGATCGTGAGGCCGATCCCGTTCTCCGGGAAGTAGAAGCCCGCCTGGGGACTGCCGACCCCGCATCGCACGCCAGGGTCAGCTCGGCGGCGCCCCCGACCGCCAAGCCGTTGAGTGCCGCCACCACGGGCACCTCGGCGTCCAGCACGGCTCGCGTCATGTCCTGAAAGCCCGCGATCAACGCCTCGAATCCGGCTCGATCCAGGTCGGCCGTAGCGTCGAGGTCGTCACCCGCCGAGAGCGCTCTCCCAGTGCACTTTTTCGCCGCCGCCGCCGAATCCGTCGCGAGGGTGCGGATCCCCGCGGCGATGGCGGGGAGCATCGCCGGCGTCAGGGCGTTGAGCTTGGCCGGGCGGTCGAAGCGCAGAACCGCCACGTCGTCAGCCCGGGCAGAGGCGAGAGACGCCCCGGCGGGCGCCCAATCCAGGTCGATCACCGGTCGATGCTACGTCACTGCTGCAGTCACGCCGTGCCCGATCGAGATGACTCCAAACATGGTTTGTGCTCGGTTTCACGATGAAACCGATAGCCTGATCGGTTCTGTCACGGACTGTTATCGAAGAGGTTGCCGTCATCTTGAAGTGCCGTATCTGCGGAACTCCGGTCGATCCCCGCCGGGTTGAGCTGGGCTACGACTACTGCATGGCGGATGAGTGTCAGCGCAGCTGCGTCGAGCCGCCCAGGATTGTCCGCGTCGGGGTCAACAAGGCGGCGGACCAGTTCGTTCGAGCCGAGGCGGTGGTGCCCCAGGGCGAGATCGGCCGAACCGGCTCGACGACACGCCGCACGTCCACTCGTCGCCAGCAGGGCCGCCGCCACGGTCACCCGCCGGAGAAGGGGCACCCTGGAGAAGCTGCGCATGGCCGAGGCTGAGCTCGACCGCCGGCTCGAGGAGGCCTACCAGCGCTTCAGCCGTTCCGAGATCACGGCCGACGAAATGGCCAGGGAACGCGACGGGATGATCCGGGCGTTCAACCGCCGCGTCATGGCCGAGAACATCCGCTACCGCAGCATGCTGCGTCGACGGCGCCCGGGCTGAGCGACGTCAGACCGTCGAGGTCGTCGAGCCCGTCCAGGAGCCGAGCCATGTGGCAACGGTGCCGTTCGATGGCGATGACCCCCCCCGCCGGCGGCTGGATGCGCTACATGCACCCGGAACATCGCGCGGCTCCGGGCCTGGCGGGCCCCGCGATACACGTGAACTCAGGGTTGGGCGATGCCGGGGAGCGCGGTCAGGGTTGCAGCGGTCACCGCGTCGGGCGGTGGGGTTAGCGTCGACGGTCACCAGAAGGCCGCAATCCCGGTAGTAGTCGACCACCGGGTCCGTCTCGGTGTGGAACGTGCGTAGTCGCCGCTCGACCACCTCGCGGTCACGGTCGTCCGGTCGTCCGGTCGCCATGCGCTGTGCGATGCGTTGCCGCGCCACGTCATCCGTGAGCTCGAGGAACACCACCGCGTCGGCGAGCCCGGCACAGTGGCGCGCCTCGGCTTCCCGGGCCTGCGAAAGGGTGCGTGGAAAGCCGTCGAGGATGTAGCCGGTCCCGGCCACGGGCGAGTGCCTCGTCCACAACCGCCCGCGACCAGGTCGTCCGGTGCCAGCTCACCTCGGTCGAGATAGCGGGCGACCTTGCGTCCCAACTCCGTCCCCCGCGGCGACGTGGCGGCGGAGCAGCTCCCCGCTCGAGATGTGGGGCACCCCGAAGTGCTCGGCGAGCGCCGCCGCCTGAGTGCCCTTCCCGGCCCCCGGTGCTCCGAGCAGGATGAGCCGCATGGGCACAGATCATGGCTTGGTGCACACGCTGCGCATCGCACCGGGCACGTGAATGGTGACAATGGTGTGGTCTTCATCGCCGTCGACGATGTCCAGGGCCAATCGACCCTCGCCATAGGTATCCGCAACGATGCGCTGCGGATGCTCGACCATGTGGCGTAGCACGACGGGATAGCGACCGTCGCGGCCGCCGACGGCGACGATCACGACATCATCCTTCGGGTCGAACTCGAGGGAGGCCAACGGCAGCATCTCCACCTCGAACTCGTCACCGAACTCTTTGTCCAGCAGCTCGATGGCAACCTCGTGGCCTTCGTGCTGCTTCGTGAGCTCCTCGAGCCGGGCCTGCCACTGGGAGCGCGGTAGCTCTGGTCCTTGGTCGCTCATGTCGTTCCGATCTTGACCCGGCCCCATCACATCCCGGCACATCGCGCCATCTCGTAGTCGGGGTTCCACAGGACCGCGTGTGACGCCCGGACGTGCCGTCGGCCAAGATGACCGTAGGCATCGGGGGGCAACATGTCCACCGACAGCCGCCGCGTCGCCTCGGGAAGCAGGGTGATCGTGAGTACGCCAGTTGCTGTTGTCGTCGTCCTGGCCTCGCTAGTCCTGGTCGCCGCCGTCGGCGCCTGGCTGTCGTGGCACTCGCCTGCCGCCCTTTCGGAAGAGGACACGCCGCTCCGCCCCCTGATCGCCGACGGCGTCGGCCGACCCGCAGGCCCGGACGCCGAGGCGATGGGCGTGCTCGACCGCGGGGTCATCGTGACCGGCCCGCCACCGCCCGGCGGGGTGCCGACGGACGCTCCACGACCGCGACGTGCTCCGCGGCGGTGGCGGAGCGGTTCGGACCGGTTAGCGGTCGTCGGCATAGCGGCGGCGTCGCGCCGGCGTTCACCCGGAACTCCGCGCCGGCCTGTTCGATGGACGTGCCGAATCCCGACCACCCGATGCGCATCTCAGGTCCCTCCGACCTGCGCTCGTAGCGCGGGCGCCCGGTCGGCGGCGACCGCGTCGAGGTCGGCGTACTCCTCGCTGGTGTCGGTCCAGTCCTCGAACTGGATGACGCCCAGCTCGGTGAACTTCGTGCGCAGCCAGCCGTCGCCGGCGTCGAGGAGGCCGAGCTTGCGGACGTTGGGCACGATCTTCGAGAACCGCATCGTCTGGAACATCTCCTGGCCCGGATTTGGGTGTGTGTTGAGGAAGGCGATGACCTCCTTGGGATCGGCACCGAGGCGCTCCCAGACGTCCTGGACCATGAAGCGGTTGCGGAGCCGGACGGCCGCCTCGAAGGCAAACTCCTGGTGCTCGCGGATCTCCCTGCCGTCGAGGCCCTCGTAGAGCTCCCGCAGCGACAGCACCCCGAAGGCGACGTGACGTGCTTCGTCGCTCATCACGTAGGCAGGGTCATTGGTCGGTCTCCTCAGTGAAGGCGGCGATGAGGCGGTGGATGAAGGCTGTCCAGTCGGCGGCATCGGTATCTGGCAGGTGGAGAGTCCGGACGAGCATCGAGCCGAGGCCGAGCATGAGCGCGAAGCGGGCGGCCGACTCGGGCGAGACGTCGTCTGTCAGCTCGCCCGCCGTCTGCCCCCGCGAGATGAGGGCGATCATCAGCTGCTCCCGGTCCCCCAGTGCCGTGGTGAGCACCGGGCCAGCTCCGTGTCGCGGCGCGACGCGGGCAGGGCCTCGGCGAGCAACGCGGTCGCCTCGTGGTCGCGGGTGCCTGAGGCGCGTGGTGCCGAAGCGCGGCCAACAGAGCGGCGACGCTGGTCCGGCGGCCGGGCGGGAAGAGCGCCGCCGTGGCCCGTTCCTTGTGGGCGCGGAGGGCGTCGACGAGGAGCTCGGCCTTGGTGGAGTAGTGGGCGTAGATGGCGCCGCTCGAGACCCCGGCCTCCTTGGCGATCTGGGCAACCGTCGCGCCCTCGTAGCCCTTGAGCTCGAACACCCGCGTGCTGTGGTCTCGTTGAGCAATCGCTCCCGTGTCTCTTCGGGCGTCACTCCCGCGATCCGACCCATCGTCAGCCGTTCCCGGGTCGGCGAGCATTGCGCGGTGAGGGCCACGCAGCGGTTGCTTCGAGTACCGCCATGACGCGAAAATAAAGAGTGCGTGTTACTTAGTCAACCGGCACTCGTCCTGGGGGGCGGGCCCGGCTTCACGGCGGAGGTGGGCCGATGAGCCTACGAGGCAGGGCCGCCATCGTGGGAGTGGCCGACGCCGTGTCGCCCGCTGGTACGCTCGACGCACATGGCCGGGCGTTGGAGGCGCAGGTCATCCGCGAGGCGCTCGAGGACGCTGGGCTCACGGTGGCCGACGTCGACGGGATGTGCCATGGGCAGTCGTCGGTCGGGCTGGCCCAGTACCTCGGCATCCACCCGCGGTTCACCGAATCAACCACCACCGGCGGGTCGAGCTACGAGGTCCACGTCGAGCACGCCGCGGCGGCCATCGCGGCCGGCCTGTGCGACGTCGTGATCGGGGTCTACTCCTCGACGCCCCGCTGCGACCGGCGCCACGGACGGAGCCGCGAGTTCCAGCGACCGCCCGGGCCGAACCCGATGGCCGAATGGGAGCTGCCCTTCGGCCTGCGCATGCCGATGGGGCCCACGCCCTGGCCGCCAGCCGCCACATGGCCGAGTTCGGCACCACGTCCGAGCAGCTCGCCGAGATCGCGGTCAGCACCCGGGAGTGGGCGGAGTGGAATCCCCGGGCCCACTACCAGGACCCGATCACGGTGGAGGATGTGCTCGCGTCGCCGATGCAGTCGTCACCGCTGCACTAGCTCGACTGCTGCCTGGTGACCGACGGGGCCGGCGCCTTCGTGATGACCAGCGCCGAGCGGGCCAGCGAGCGCCGCAAGCCACCGGTGTACGTGCTCGGGGCGGGCACCAGTCACGACCACGCCATGATCAGCCACATGCCCGACCTGACGGTCACCCCGGGCGCGGTGTCCGGGGCCGCGGCCTTCCGCCAGGCCGGAGTCAAGCCGAGCGACATCGATGTGCTGATGGCTCTACGACAGGTTCACGATCACCGCGCTGCTTCACCTGGAGGATCTGGGGTTCTGCGCCAAGGGCGAGGGCGGGTCGTTCGTAGAGGGCGGGCGCACCGCCCCCGGCGGTCCGCTGCCCATGAACACCAACGGCGGCGGGCTCGCCTACACCCATCCCGGCCAGTACGGCATGTTCCTGCTCGTGGAGGCCGTCCGCCAGCTCCGAGGCGAGGCCGATCACCGCCAGGTCGGCGGAGCCGAGATCGCGGTGGCCCACGGCTCCGGCAGGGTCCTGTCGGTGATGTCCACCCTGGTGCTCGGCACGGAAGGAACACTGTCGTGAGCGAGCGTCCATCGAGGGTGACGGGGCGAACCGAACCGACCCGACTCGAGCCGCCGATCACGCCCTTCCCGCACCGTTCTGGAACGCCACCCGCCAGGGACGGCTGCTGCTGCCCTGGTGCACAGCATGCGAGCATCCAGTTTGGTACCCCCGGGAGACGTGCCCCGGATCCTCAGCTCGACGCTCGAATGGCGCGAGAGCCGGGGCCACGGTGTCGTCTACGCCTGCACCGTCGGCACAAGGCGCATACCCGGGCGCTGGAGGCGCCCTACGTGGTAGCGCTGGTCGAGCTGGACGAGGGGGTGCGGCTGTTGTCGAACGTCGTGGGCTGCCCGCCGACCGGGTCCGAGTCGGCGATCGGGTGAAGGTCACCTGGGAGCCGCTGTCGGACGGCCGCCGTTTGCCGCTCTTCGAGCGCGTGCTCGGACCGCCCAAGGACCCCGCGCCAGGCGGCGAGCGATGACGAGCACCGACGCCGATGCCGAGGTCGCCGAACGCCTGGAGCACGCCGATCGCGGCATGGTCCTGGCGTGGTGGGCCCGGCGCCGACCGGACCTGCCGGCCATCATCGGCCCGACCGGCGACCGCACCTTCGCCGAGCTCAACGCTCGGGCCAACCAGGTGGTCCGCGCCCTGCGGCGACTGGGTCTGCAGGCCGGCGACGGCGTGGCGTTGCTGTGCACCAACCGGGCGGAGTTCGCGGAGGTGGGTGCCGCCTGTCAGCGGGCGGGCTGGCGCCTCACCACGGTCAATTCGGCACCTGACCGCCCACGAGGCGGGCTACATCGTCGACAACTGCGAGGCGAAGGCTCTGGTGGCCGACGTCTCACTCGCGTCGGTCGCCGCGGGTGCCTGGCGGCAGGCTCCCGGGTGTGGGGTGGCGCTGGCGGTCGGCGGGGACATCGAGGGCTTCCGGTCCTATGACCACGAGCTGGCCGGCGAGTCCGGCACCGACATCGACGACCCGGTGCTTGGCTCCTCGATGCTGTACACCTCGGGTACCACCGGACGACCGAAGGGTGTCCACCGGCGCGACACCCCGCCCCCGACCGCCATCAACCTGTTCGCCTATCGCGAGGGCGACCGCCACCTCTGCACCGGTCCCCTGTACCACGCCGCGCCGCTCGCCTTCTCGCTCACGACACCGATCGCTCACGGGGTGGGCGTCGTGCTGATGGAGCGGTGGGACGCCGAGGCGGCACTGGCCCTGGTCGAGTCGTACGGGATCACCCACACGCACATGGTGCCGACGATGTTCCACCGGCTGCTCTCGCTGCCGCCGGAGGTGCGGGAACGCCACGACGTCTCGACGCTGCGCTCGGTGCTCCACGGCGCCGCTCCCTGCCCAGTGCCGGTGAAGCGGCGCATCATCGAGTGGCTCGGGCCGGTCGTGTGGGAGTACTACGCGGCGACCGAGGGCTCGGGCTGCTTCGTCGACTCCGCGACCTGGCTCACCCGACCCGGCACCGTCGGCAAGCCGGCCGACGGCCAGGTGATGGTCGGCGACGCCGATGGACATGCGCTACCACCCGGCGAGACGGGCCTCGTCTACCTGAAGGCACCGGCGGTCGGTCGGTTCGAGTACTTCAAGGACGTCGAGAAGACGGAGTCCACCTACCGGGGCGAGTACTTCACCCTCGGCGACGTGGGCCACATGGACCATGACGGCTACCTGTTCCTGACCGACCGCAGTGCCAATCTGATCATTTCTGGCGGCGTGAACATCTACCCGGCCGAGGTCGACGCCGTGCTCCTCGAGCACCCAGCGGTCGGAGACGTGGCCACGATCGGGATGCCCGACGAGGAATGGGGCGAGCGAGTAGTGGCGGTGGTCGAGCTGCAGCCTGGCTTGGGCGAATCCGCGGAGCTGGCGGCCGAGCTGGTGGAGCACTGCCGCGCCCGGCTGGCCCGCTACAAGTGCCCGCAGGCGGTGGAGTTCACCGACGAGCTGCCCCGCCAGGACAACGGCAAGATCTACAAGCGCCTGCTACGTGACCGCTTGCGCAGCAGGCACGGAGGGACGGAATGACCGAGCGAAGCGAGGCCCAGAAGCCCACGAGGATCTGCGACGGTCGCGTGGTGATCGTGACCGGCGCCGGTCGAGGCATCGGCCGCGGGCACGCGCTGGAGTTCGCCCGCCAGGGGGGCAAGGTCGTCGTCAACGACCTGGGCGCCGAGGTCGACGGCACGGGCTCGACCACCGGCCCGGCCGGCGCGGTTGTCGACGAGATCCGGGCGGCCGGTGGCGAAGCCGTCGCCAACGGCGACGACGTGGCCGACTGGAAGGGCGCAGAGCGCCTCGTGCGGACCGCCGTGGAGACCTACGGCCGGCTGGACGTGCTCGTCAGCAACGCCGGCATCCTGCGCGACCGGATGCTCGTCAACATGACGGAGGACGAGTGGGACGGCGTGATCCAGGTGCACCTCAAGGGCACCTTCGGGCCCGCGCACTTCGCGGCGGCGCACTGGCGGGAGCGGTCGCGGGCCGGAGAGCAGGTCGACGCCCGCATCGTCAACACGTCGTCCACGTCAGGCATCTTCGGCAATGTCGGCCAAACCAACTACGGCGCCGCCAAGGCCGGCATCGCCGCCTTCACGATCATCGCTGCGCAGGAGCTCGCCCGCTACGGCGTAACCGTCAACGCCATAGCTCCCGGAGCCCGTACCCGGATGACCGAGAACCTCGGGGGCCGACGCTTGGAACCCAAGCCCGGCGAGTTCGATGGCAGCGCCCCCGAGAATGTGGCGCCGCTCGTGGTGTGGCTCGGCAGCCCCGAGTCCCGGGGCGTGACCGGTCAGGTCTTCCTCGTGGGCGGCGGTCGCATCAGCGTGGCCCGCGGCTGGCAGCGGGGCCCCGGGGTCGACAAGGGCGCCCGCTGGGAGCCCGAGGAGCTGTCCGAGATCGTTCCCGTGCTCCTCGCCGAGGCCCAGTCCGAGACCTGACGGCGAAGGGCACTTCCATGTAGAGCGACCGGGACCACCGAGATCGCCGCGAGCTCCACCTTTCTCCCCACACCGCGCGCGACCACATCACGGCCATCTTCGCCAAGGTCGAGGTGTCCAGCCGCGGTGAGCTCGTGGCCAAGCTGCTCGCGGAGTACTACGAACCGGTGTACGCCGATCATGTCGTCCGCGTCCTCGGCACGGATCGGAGCTAGCGGAATCCGCACTAGAGCCAGCCGACGGCCAGGCAATGGGAGCGCTATACAGGGGATGGTGTCGCCAATCGAGGACGTGACCGATCCCGTCGTCAGGTCGCTGATCGATGCGATCAACGCCGGCGACCGCGCCGGATTCTTAGCGCTGCTGACTGCGGACGCCTCGATGTCAGACGACGGCTCGGAGCGCAACCTGGTCGAATGGGTCGACCGGGAGATCTTCACGTCCAACGGCCACCTCGACGTCGAGTCAGCCACCGATGGCGGTCGATCGCTCGTGGCGGCATATCGGAACGACACCTGGGGGACGATGCGGACCAGGTGGCAGTTCACCGTCAGCGGCGGGATGGTCAGCCGCTTCGAGACCGGCCAGGCCTGACCTCCATCGGATAGGCACTGTTGCGCATCGAGCGATCGCTGCGGACGGCGACGACCTGACCGCCGTCACTCCACGGACGGGTCGAGCTCCTGGAACAGCGTGATGTGCAGGCCGGCGGGGGCGTCGAGGCGGGAATTGAGCGAGCGCCACGGTGTCTCCACGGGAGGAGCCACCAGGGTCGCCCCGGCGGCGACCAGGTCGGCGGTTGCTCGGCGGGAATCGGCGACCTCGAATGCCACCCGCAATTTCGGCGCGACGTGCCGGCCCACCTCGATGTCGTCGATCATCCGATGCTGGGCCGGGTTCGCGAGCTCCAGCGTTGCCCGCCCGACTTGCAGGATGACGACGCGCTCGCTCCTGGCGCTGTTGTGGTCACGCCCGGTTTGACGACGCCGCCACCGAGTACTCATCGGTGGCGCTCTCGGCGACACGCATCGCCCGACAGGCGGGGCACCGACTCGTCCACGCACGGGGTGTCGAGGGAAGAGCGCAGCTCGTCGCCCCTGTCGACCGTTGGGCGCGCCGCTCCCCGCACCAGGTACCAGGTCTCACCAACACCCGTAGACTGTCCTGAAACTGAGGCGTCGGGGAGGGCCGACCCATGGGTCGGGACATCGAGACGACCGATTTCACTCGCGACGATCGGCTTCAGTTCCGCGAGAAGGTCAAGGCGGACCTCGCGGCGCTACGGACGCTCGTCGACAGCGGCAGCTTCGAGACCGGCCGGCGCACCTGCGGCGTCGAGATGGAGGTCTACATCACCGACGCCGATGGGTCGCCGGTGCCGCTGAACGCGCAGCTCCTCGAGCGCATGGCGTCCGCCGACTTCCAGACCGAGCTGGCACAGTTCGCGATCGAGTTCGACGTGAAGCCGCGGCTGCTCACTGGCTACGTCTTCCACACGATCGACACCGAACTGCGCCGATCGCTCAATCACGCGCATGACGTCGCCGAGGACCTCGACGCCCAGGTGATGATCATCGGCATTCTCCCGACCCTCAGGGACCTCGACGCCACCGAGGAGTTCATGTCCGCCAACGAGCGCTACCGGGCGCTCAACAACATGATCCTCAACGCTCGGGGCGAGGACATCCTGATCAAGATCGAGGGCACCGAGGTGGTCGAGGCGAAGTCCAGGTCGATCCTGTTCGAGGCCGCCTGCACCTCGATGCAGCTGCACCTACAGGTCGACCCCCACGACTTCGGCCTGTACTGGAACGCCGCCCAGGCGCTGTCCGCCCCCTTGGTGGCGGTCGGGGCGAACTCGCCCTTCTTCCTCGGCAAGCAAGTCCATCACGAGACTCGGATCGCGCTGTTCGAACAGGCCATCGACACGCGCACCGAGGAGCTGGTGCAGCAGGGCGTGCGCCCACGGGTGTGGTTCGGCGAGAAGTGGCTCGACGAGGGCGAGGGTCTATGGGACCTGTTCGACGAGAACGTCCGTTACTTCCCCGCCCTGCTGCCCATCTGCGACGACGAGGACCCGGCAGCGGTGATCGAGGCGGGTGCCGTGCCCACGTTGCCCGAGCTGACGCTGCACAACGGAACGATCTACCGGTGGAACCGTCCGGTGTACGAGGTCGTGCGGGGCCGTCCGCACATGAGGATCGAGAACCGTGTGCTGCCGGCCGGACCATCGGTCCCGGACTCCGTCGCCAACGCCGCCTTCTGCTACGGGCTGCTCCACGGTCTCGCCTCCCAGGCGCGGCCGCACGTCTGGGAGCAGATGAGCTTCGCGGCGGCCGCCGACAACTTCTCCACGGCGGCACGCGATGGTTTGGGAGCCCGCCTCTACTGGCCGCGCGTCGGCGCGCAGGTGCCGGTTTCCGAGGTGATCATGCGGCACTTGTTGCCGATCGCCCGGGACGGGCTCGTCGATTGGGGCGTCGACGCGGGCGATGTCGACTACTACCTGGGCATCATCGCTGAGCGCACCCTGTCGGGGCTGAACGGCGCCGCGTGGCAGATAGCAACATGGCACAAGCTCGTCGACGACGGGCTCAGCCGGGAGGATGCCACCCGGAAGCTGGTGCGGATCTACCGGCAACGGTCGTACGCCAGCACGCCCGTCCACACGTGGCCCGTGGGCGGCTGAAAAGCCTGGTCTCGGGAGGCGCCGGTAGCCGATATCTTGGCGAGCCATGGCTGGGCTGTACCACCGCTTCGACGGCTACGAGGACCTCAAGGCGCTCCTGGAGGGATCGGACGAGGACGTCCTCGTCGCGTTGGCGGACACGCCGGCGCTCATCCGGATCCCGGCCGCCAGCACCGCCGCCGCGCCCAAGGGACGCTTGATCGCATGCCTCATGCACGGCAACGAGCCCTCGGGCTTCCAGGCGATGGTGGAGCTCCTGCGGCGCGGGGACCGGTTCCCGTTCGATCTGTGGGTGCTGATCGGCAACGTCCGCGCCGCGATCCAGGACGGCCTGTACGCCCACCGTCACCTCGATGACCAGGAGGATTTCAATCGCGTCTGGGACGTCGGCCCGGCCACCACCAGGATGCGACGAGGAGCGGCCGCCATCCTCGAGGAACTTCGATCGGCGGACCTCGAGGCGGCCATCGACCTGCACAACAACAGTGGCAGGAACCCCTGCTATGCGATCCTCACGCAGCTGAGCCCCGAGGGCCTCCTGCTCGCGTCGCTGTGCGCCGACACGATGCTCCATTGGCGGCTGCGCGCCCACACGCTGATGGAGGCACTGGCGCCGGCCTGTCCGACGGTCTCGGTGGAGTGCGGGCTACCCCACCTTCCCGAGGGGACCGCGTTCGCTTCCGCGGTGGTCCACCGCTTTCTCGCGGCCGAAACCCTTGCCGGGCCCGCCGCCGACGAGCGCGCTCGCCCCCTGCGCATGGTGGAGATCCTGCACCGCGTGACGGTCCGTCCCGAAGTCGCCTTCTCGTTCGACGCCGCCGACGGCGAGCCCGACTTCGTGATCGCTCCCGGGCTGGATGCCTACAACTTCGGCGTGCTGCCCGCGATGCACACGATCGGCCACATCTACCCGGGCGCTGCGATGCCGCTGCTCGCCAGCGACATGGCCGGCAGGGACGTGACCGACCAGCTGTTCGGCACGACGCCCGACGGACGGGTGATCGTCATCACCGACATCATGCCGGTCATGATGACCACGACCGTTCAGCAAGCGCGTCGCGACTGCCTGTTCTACACGTCCGGACTCCTCGACTAGAGGGCGCGAGGGTCCGCGTACCTCATCGGGCAAGGCGTTCCGTACGCCATTGCCTGGCAGATCTACTCGGTGCACGGGACGCCGATGTGCGTCCACAACTGACCTGACGTCCACCTCCGCCGGCTGACACCGGATGAAGGTCAGGGATCGGGATTGCGGGTGCGGGACAGGGCGACTGCCGCGTCGAGCAGGAACTCGACGGTGTCGGCCAGGGCGGTGGCGGAGACGTCGTCGGGGTCGATCCAGTGCTGCCGGATCAGGTTTTCGTCGAGCGCCAGCAGCATGGCCGCCGCGAGTCGCGGGTTGGTCGGTGACTCGACGCCGAGTTGACCGAGCAGGTGCATGATGGCCTCGACGTAGTAGTCGCGTTGCCGCCGGTCGTACCGGGCGAGGCGCTCGGCAGCGTCGGGGTGGCGGAGGGCAAAGAGTCGGAACTCGTCGCGAAGCATCAGCCACTGCCGCATGGCGTCTTCTTGACCGTCCGCCCTCCAGTGTGGGTCGCGCAGCGCGGCGACGAACGCGTCGGGGTCACGTGCGGCCAGCATCTCGTCGGCCACTGCTGTGTAGCGGCGATCGAGGCGGCGGTCGAGGACGGCGACGAACAGGTCCGCCTTGTCGGTGAAGTTGGAATACACCGCTCCGCGCGTGAACCCGGCCGCCTCGGCGATGCGATCGAGGCTCGCGCCCCCGAAGCCCTCGGCGGCGAAGGCCCGCTCGGCGGCGTCGAGCAGTCGTTCGCGTGTCTCGGCTTGGGTCTCGGTGCGTGACGGACGGCTCATGCGCTTCCCTCGACTCAGCTCTGTAGCACGGCGAGGACCCCGAAGTGGTCGGAGGGCCAGACGCCGTCCGCCGGCTCGTCCGCGACCACCTGGCACTCGACCGGGCGCCCCCCGCCCTTCCGACCGTGAAAGCCGCTGAAGACGTAGTCGATGCGCCGGTCGGGTTCCTGGTCGAGGGCGGCGTGGGGGTTGCGGTTCGACCAGGTGATCCCCGGGCCGCCGTCGCCGGCCAGGCGCCAAGCGTCCTGGAGGTAGACGCTCGCGCCGTCGAGTGGGCGAGCCCGGAGAGGTAGCGGACGGCACTCGAGTCGGGTTCGGCATTGAAGTCGCCGGCCACGACCGGCCCGAGGGGGGCCGCCGGGTCGGCCCGCTCGGACACGAACCGCACCACCGCCTGTACCTGGCGCTCGCGGAGGGCGGCGTCGTGGAGTTGCCAGGCGAGGTGGGTCGAGAACACGTCGACGCCCCCGGTGCGAGCGTGCACGACGACCCGCTGCACCTCCAGCTCGTCCGGCACGTAGGGCAGTTGGGTGCTCGAGTTGGTCTCGATCGGCCAGCGGCTCAGCACGGCGTTGCCGAACCTGGCGGTCCCGGCAACCGGCGGCTCGCCGGCGTACGCCACCGACCAGGCGCCGAGTGCAGAAGCCAACCACTCGGCCTGGTTGCCCCGCTCGTTCGCCACCACCTCCTGCAGGCACACCACATCCGGCGCCCATCGGCGGATCACGCCCAGGATCGCCTCCCGCCGGGCTCGCCACTCGCCGGAGAGGTTCCAGATGTTGAGGGTCAGGACCCGGAGCACACCAGTGACCGCAGCAGCGGCTCGTAGCTGGCGAGGCCGGGCACCGCCAGGCCGTCGACCTTGCCGGCGTCGTCCCAGCGGCGCAGCGCGACGGCGTCGGCCCAACCCGGCGTCGCTTCGAACGCCGCGACGTCGCCGGCGGCCATCGGTCCGCCCTGGCGGCGAAGGCTGCGCTGCGACCCGACGGACAGCCCCGCGTGGTAGCCGGGCTCGACGGCACACAGGTACCCCTTGGCTGCCACGTGCAGGGCGATCGGGGTGGTCACCGACGCCGGGAACAGCTTCGCCAGGAATGCTGACGCCGTGCGTTCGTGGGGCCCTGCCGGTCCGCCGCGCAGCGCCAGCAGATGCCCAGCGTCGTGCAACAGTGCGGCGGCGACGACTGGATCGGCGGCGCCGTCCGAAGCGGCCAGCGCCGCCGTCTGGAGCGCGTGGTCGAGCTGGCCGACCTCCTCGTCGTAGTGCTCCGCCCCCCAGCGGTCGTAGAGGTCGATCACCTCGTCGAGGGTCGTCATCGGACCGGCCGACCCTGGAAGTCGCCGATGAGCGACACGGCCACCCGATCTCCTGCGGGGGAGACGGCGGCCAATTCGGCCGCCCTCTGCCGGTAGTAGTCCTCCCGCAGGTCGCCCTCCGAGCGGGCGTTGTATGTCGGGTACAACGCCCGCCGTGGCCGGGTCGACGCGTTGGGACCGCTGCGATGCGGCGTGCGGGAGTGGAACCAAAGCGCGTCGCCGGCGCGCACCGGCAGCGGCTGCCACGCCATCGAGTCCACGACGTCGGCCCGGATGCATCCGGCATCGTCGGTGGGCCAAATTCGGTTGTGGGCGCCGGACACCACCTCGAGGCAGCCGTTCGCTTCGCCGGCGTCATCGATGGCCACCATGC
The DNA here is from genome assembly GCA_963813485.1 of uncultured bacterium. Classification (GTDB taxonomy): domain Bacteria; phylum Actinomycetota; class Acidimicrobiia; order Acidimicrobiales; family VFJN01; genus DASQUK01. The sequence continues at coordinate 113,814 of CAWEZE010000024.1, read as the reverse complement.
ACGAAACGTGGACGTCGACGAATCGGTACGCCGGCGCGTCCTGGTGGGCGGAGTAGCCCGCGCCGCCCGGAAGCTTGTAGTTCAGCTTGTCCTTGTAGAGCACGGCGGGTTCGCCCAGCAGTGCGCCCGCGACGTCGACCAGCACACCCGAGCACAGCATCGACCGCAGGCCATCGTGGTGCGGCACCATGTTCTCCGTGCGACACAACGCCGGGCCTTTGGCAGTGAGCTCGCGGTGGTGCAGCCACCTACCGCCATCGGGCCATGCCGCCACCTCGGCGGCCCACGCCTGAAGCCGGTGGGCCCAGGCCTCGCCGTCGGCAGGCCGGACGTGCACCCAACCGGTACGCACGAAATGCCCGACGGCATCGGCCCCGGTGCCGTCGTCGAACACCTGGTGCGTGCCCATCCCCGGAGCCTAGGTGTCGCACCGGGTGGGGCCGGCGCTGAGCAGCCGGCGGAGCTGCGGTGGGCTACCGGCCCTGGTAGCTGGTGGGTTCGGGGAGCGGCTCTCCCCGGTTCTCAGGCTTCCGTTGCCGGATGACCTTCACGCCCTTCTCGATCGCCCAGTAGATCCAGTAGCCCCCGAGGGAGGCGAGCGCCGGCACGGCGACGACCGGCAGGGCATAGCCCGCGATCAGCCCTGCCGAGCTCTGGCCGCCCCACAGCAGGGCGGCGACGGCGGGGGCGACGACCGCGGCGACGATCAGCCAGGGGTTGAGCGTCACCAGCCCCCAGATCAGCGCGCCTACACCGATGGCCGCGAGCACCGCCCAGAGGACCACCCCGGCCTTGGCGGCCACAGGCCCGCGGAACCGGGTCGCAAGGGTCACTGCCGTCCACATGACGCGGCTCTGCACCGGGGGCACGTCGAGATCGTCCAGCATCTCGAGGAACACATGGTCGGCACGCTTGCGCGCCTCGAATTCCATGCCGTCGGTGACCAGCTCGTCGTGCACCAGCGCCGCCGGCGTGTGCCGGCCGTAGCGGCTCACGAACCACGACATGTAGCGGGGGATCGAGGCGAAGTCCGTGGACGGCAGGTTGTCGTGCGTGACGGTGATCGCCTCCTCGCCCGGCGGGTTGTACTGGAAGCCGAGTCCCTCCGGGACGCGGAAGGTCTTGTCGCTGATCTGCTCGAAGACGAAGCGCGCCGGCTTGCCCGGCTCGTTCAGCGGCGAGAACGGGCCGGTGGCGGTGAGCCACGACCACCGCCCGGGTTGCTCGACGTCTAGTCGTCCGGTTGCTTGGACCGACCGCGTGATGCGCATGTTCATGTCCGCCTCCACGAGGGAAGCCGAGCGCAGGCCGGGGGGCCTCCGCCACCCCGGATACCTTTTGCTCTCAACGCCCTCGGGCCGATGGTACTCGCCGCCGGCGGTCGGCGATTGGCGAGGGTGGATGGTGGTGCCCGACGGGTTTGCCGTTGCAACATGGCGGGCGATGCCTTCGCCGACCGACGTGCCCTACTCCCGGGGAGCCCACCAGATCGCAGACGGGGTCTGGGCCTACCTCCAGCCCGACGGCGGCTGGGGACTGTCGAATGCCGGGCTGGTCGCCAGCGACGACGGAGCCAGCTCGTTGCTGGTGGACACGCTGTTCGACCTCCACCTGACCGACCAGATGCTGTCTGCCCTGCGGAAGGCGACCCCTGCCGCCCAACGGATCGCCACCGTCGTCAACACCCACGCCAACGGCGACCACTGCTACGGCAACGCCCTGATCGCCGGCGCCGACATCGTCGCCTCGCAGGCGTGCGCAGCGGAGATGGCCGCGTTGCCACCCGCCGCGCTTGCGGGACTCATGCGAGCCGCGCCCGACATGGGCGAGGCCGGCGCGTTCCTGCTCGACATATTCGGCGATTACGACTTCGACGGCATCGAGCTGGTGGCGCCCAATCGAACATTCACGGGCGAGCTCGAGCTGGCGGTCGGCGATAGGCCCGTGCACCTCGTCGAGGTTGGCCCGGCGCACACCGACGGCGACGTGATCGTCCACGTACCGGATGCGGGCGTGGTGTTCACGGGCGACATCCTGTTCCATGGCGGCCATCCCATCGTGTGGGCGGGACCCATCGCGAACTGGATCGCGGCCTGCGACCTGCTCCTCGGACTCGAAGGGGTGACCACGGTCGTGCCCGGTCACGGCCCGGTGACCACGCTCGAGACGGTCGCCCGCCTCAAGGGCTACTTCGAGCACCTCGCCACCGAGGCGCGCACTCGTTGTGACGCCGGGATGAGCCCACTCGAGGCGGCCGCGGACATCGACCTCGGCCCGTACCGCGACCTGCGGGAACCGGAGCGGCTGGTCGCCAACGTCGCCGCCCTCTACCGGGAGATGGGCGCCGACGTCGCCACCGATCCCGCCACCATCGTCGGCCTCATGGCCGCCGCCCGCAGCCTGTTCTAGTGGACGCGGGGATTCCACGAGAGCCCACTAGAGCAATTCGGCGATGAGGCCGGCGGCGCGTGCCGCCCCACCGGCCTCGACCGGTCGGTAGTCGACCTCGCGGTCGAGCTCCCCGACGATCGCGCCGGCGAGAGCGTCGGGGTCGAGCTCGTCGTACGGCATGCAGCGCCCGGCGCCGTAGCGCTCGAGGCGGTGCCGCACGTGGAAGTTCTGCTCGAAGTGGTGACGCAGAGGCACGTACACGAACGGCCGCCGATTGGCGGTGAGCTCCATGCAGGTGGTGAGGCCGCCCTGCACGATGGCGATATCGCATGCGGCCAGGTGCCGGTACAGCTGCGGCACGTAGCGCCGGGTCGTGACGCCCTTGCGGCGGGGGAACGAGCGGGGGTCGAGGCGGGGGCCCGCAACCACCACGAAGCGCAGGTCGTCGACAGCTCTGCGCACGGTGGGCACGGCGTCGAGGACGCGACGCACGAGCGACTCGCCGACCCCCGACCCGCCGACCGTCACCAGGCACACGCGTTCGTCCGGCCGGTAGCCGAGCTCGGCGCGCAGGGCCTCCCGGTCGGCCAGCTCGATCGGGTCGAAGCCGGTGACGTAGCCCGCGAAGTCGAACTCGTCCTCCGTCCAGTCGCGGATCATCGGCAGCCCGGGACCGAAGCGCTCCTGCACGACGTCGTCGGGGTCGCCCACGAAGATCGAGCGGTCGCGCAGCCGCCGAAACCGGGCACGCTGCTCGATCATCTCCGCGTTGTAGTCGGCGGTCAGTGCGGCCTCCGCCTCACCCCCGTCGGGCATCGGCAGCCAGCCGACGAAGTCGGTCATCCAGGCGAAGGCGAACCGCTTGAGCTCGGGGTTCTCGTGCAGGAAGTAGTCGACGTCCCACGCCTCGTCGCCTATGACCAGGTCGTAGTGGTTGGACTCGACGACGTCGTGGAACACCATGAAGTTGTTCACGAGGATCTCGTCCATCCTGCGGATGGCCTGGAAGGCGTGCAGGTCGTGCTCTGCGCACTCGTCTTCGACGTGCGCCGACTCGCTCGCCAGCCAGGCCGACGCAGGGTGGATCCGCTCGCCGGCGGCGTCGAGCAAAGCGGTGACCGGGTGCTGGGCCAGCCAGTCGATGGCGAGGTCGGGGTGGTGCCCGCGCAGCTCCTGGGCGATGGCAACGTCGCGCTGCGCGTGCCCGAGGCCGATGGGTGACGACAGGTAGAGCGCCCGCTTCGGGCGCCTCAGGGCACGGGTCCAGCGGGTCCGCGTAGGCGGTTGGTCGGGCCGCACCCGGTCGACGAACTCCTTGATGAGCGCGGTTGATGGCCACGGGGTCGCGGGCCTGAGGCCCGTGCCCGCCGCCCTCGATGGTTACCAGCGAGCCGCCGGTCAACGCCGCCAGCCGCTCCCCAACCGCGTGTGTCCGGATCCGGTCCTCGCTGCCGTGCACGACCAGAGTCGGGCAGCGGACCTTGGCACACAGGGGCTCGACGGGCTGGCACACGGCACCCTCGCATCCCAGCCGCCCTGCGGTGGTGTCCACGAGCGTTGCCGGTTCGATCTCGCGTCCCCACCCGATGCAGTCCTCGATCTGCTTGGTGGAGTGGGGTTCGGCGAACATGCGGCCGAAGAAGAACCGCAGGAAGTCGTCGTAGTCGCCCTCGAGCCAGTAGCGGCGGTTGTACTTCGCCCAACCCTCGGTGGTGTCGTGGTCGCCGTTCCAGGCGAATCCCTCGCGCTCGGGTTGCGGCGATCCCGATGCCGCACGCCGGCCCGATGGCGATCAGCCCCAGCACGCGATCCGGCCAGCCGGCGGCCACGTGGACGCCCCACGTCGCGCCGCACGACAGGCCCACCAGGACCGCCCTGTCCGTGCCGGTGGCGTCCATGACCGCGACCGCGTCGACCGCGTACTCCTCGTCGGCGTAGGCGGGGGCGCCCGCGGGCCGCCCGGAGCGGCCGCTGCCCCGGCCGTCGAACGTGACCACGCGGTGGTGGCGCGCCAGGTAGGGCACCTGCGCCTTCCAGAACCGCGAGTGGATGATCGACCAGGTGGGCAGCAGCAGGACGGTCGGTGCGTTGCCGTCGCCGAACACCTCGAAGTAGAGCGGCACGCCGTCGCGCTCGACGAAGTCGGCCTTGTCAGGTTGTCGTGCTCGCACCGTCGCCCTCCCGCGTCGAGCGCTGTTCCTCCAGCTGGCGGATCACCACGCCGATCCGCCGCAGCGCTGCCCGAACGGGCAGAACCTCGCGGTCGAACCCCAGGAGGATGAGGGATTCGGAACCGAGGAATGCGTTACCGATGAGCGTGGCCACTTCGGTGGCGGTGAAGGGGCCCAGCGGGCCGTACCGCAGCTCCGCCTCCTCTGCCACCTGCGTGAGTAGCTCGTACCAGCCGCCCAGCAGGTCCCGCACCGCCGCTGCGAACGCAGGATTGGTCCAGCCCTCGGCGATCATCTCCTGGAGCACCCGCACGTAGCCCGAGTCGAGGTCGTCCTCGAGGAAGTCGCAGGCCTGCTCGTAGCGCTGCCAAAGGGGGCGATCGGCCGCGTACATGTGTGTCTGGCGCGCCAGGCGCCGACGGTTCTCCTCCTCGAGCACCGCCAGCAGCAGGCCCTGCTTCGACCCGAAGTGGTAGTGGAGTTGGCTGAGCGGCACGCCGGCCGTCTCGGCCACCTTGCGGGTGGAGATCCCGCTGTGCCCGTCGCCGAGGAGTCGCTGGCGGGCGGCCTCGACGATGACGGATCGCGTGTCGGCAGCGGGTTCGGTCTTCGTCACCTCGGCTCCTCGAACGGTCACAGACGCCGGGAACTCTTGGCCGGGGTCGGTCGGTCGACCGTCTCACAACGAGTATTGTCAGATCGAACCCTTGACACAAGGGAAACTCTGCGCGAATCCTGTTCGGTCGAACGACCGACCTGAGATGCAGAGGTGAAGCCATGGACGAGGGCAAGCTGATGGAGTTCGTGGGCAAGGCCGTGGCCGACGTCGGCACGCTGCTCAGCGGCTCCATGACCGTGCTCGGCGACCGGCTCGGCCTGTACAGGGCCATGGCCGGTGCCGGACCGCTCACGGCGGCGGAGCTGGCCGAACACACCGGCACCGTCGAGCGCTACGTGCGCGAGTGGCTGGCGGCCCAGGCGGCCACGGGCTACGTGGTCTACGACGGCGACGACCGCTACTCCCTGCCCGACGAGCACGCCGTACCGCTGACCGACGAGACGAGCCCGGCCTGCGTGATCGGTGCGTTCGAGACCGCACTGGCTTCGGTGCATTCGACCGACCGGCTGACTGCGGCGTTCCGCACGGGCGAGGGCGTCGGATGGGGCGAGCATCACCACGACCTGTTCGAAGGGTGCGAGCGGTTCTTCCGCCCTGGCTACCAGGCCAACCTCGTGGATGCCTGGCTGCCGGCGCTCGACGGCGTGGTCGCGAAGCTCGAGGCGGGCGCGCTCGTCGCCGACGTGGGCTGCGGCCACGGCGCGTCGACGATCCTCATGGCCGAGGCCTTCCCGTCGTCGACGTTCATCGGCTTCGACGCCCACGGGCCCTCGATCACGGCAGCCCGCAAGCGTGCGGCCGACGCGGGTGTCGGCGACCGGGCACGCTTCGAGGTCGCGACGGCGCAGGACTTCCCGGGCAGCTACGACCTCGTGTGCTTCTTCGACTGCCTGCACGACATGGGCGATCCGCTCGCCGCGTGCGCGCAGGCCCGCTCGGCCCTCGAGCCCGGGGGAACGGTCCTTCTCGTCGAGCCCATGGCGGGCGATCGCGTCGAGGACAACCTCAACCCGGTCGGTGCCGCCTACTACGGGTTCTCGACCCTGCTGTGCACGCCCAACTCGCTCTCGCAAGATGTGGGCTCGGCGCTGGGGGCCCAGGCGGGCGAGGCCAGGCTGCGCGACATCGCGACCTCGGCCGGCTTCACCTCGGTGCGCCGCGTGGCCGAGACGCCCTTCAACATGGTCCTCGAGGTGACCGGCTGACCACCCGGCCGGGCCCGCACTCGGTCCCCGCGTAGGAGACCGAGTGGCTTCAGGCCTCCTCGAGGATGAGCAGGCCGTTGTGGGTGTTCGACGTGGGGACATGCGTCGCCCGGTACACCTCACGTACGTCCGGGCCCAGCGCACCGCGCATGACGAGCCACATCACGAGCTCGATTCCCTCCGAGCCGGCCTCGCGCAGGTACTCGACGTGGGGGATGCCGGCGATCGCCTCGGGCTCGGCCACCAGCCCGTCGAGAAACCTGGTGTCGAAATCGACGTTGATGAGGCCGGCCCGCTCGCCCTGCAGTTGGTGCGACATGCCGCCGGTGCCGAACACGACCACCCGCTCGTCACCCTCGAAGTCATCGACGGCCCGGCGGATGGCCTGGCCGAGCCGGTAACAGCGGTGCCCGGTCGGCGGCGGGTACTGGACCACGTTGACGCAGAGCGGGATGACCCGGGTCGGCCACGCTGCCGGCTGGCCGAACATGACCGATAGCGGCACCGTGAGCCCATGGTCGACCGGCATCTCGTTGACGAGGGTGAGGTCGAACTCGTCGACGATGAGGGACTCGGCGAGGTGCCAAGCCAGTTCGGGATGGCCTTGCACGACCGGCACCGGGCGGGGTCCGTAGCCCTCGTCGGCGGGCGCGAACTCGTCGGCCAGCCCGAGGGCGAACGTGGGGATGACCTCCAGCGAGAACGCGGAGGCGTGATCGTTGTAGACGACGATGCAGACGTCGGGCCGGACCTCCGCCATCCAGGCCCGGGCCGGCTCCAGCTTGGCGAAGTAGGGCGCCCAGTAGGGCTTGTCGGTGTTGGCCTTGTCGATCGCCGCCCCGACCGCCGGCACGTGCGAGCAGCCGACACCACCGACCAGCCGGGCCATCAGCGGGCGTCCCACTCGTCGCGGTGGCGGTTCCCCTCGGGAGAACGACCCCCGTCGAGCATCATCTGCGCGAAATCCTCGGCGGTCATGCCAGTCTGCTCGCCCGCCAGGTCCTGAAAGGTCATCCCGTCGCAGGCGGCCAGCTTGTACGTGTAGTACACGTTGCCCCCGAGCTCGAGGAGCCGCAGCCATTCGCGGCGCAGCACCGCCTCCCGCTGCTCGCCGTCCAGGGTGAACCGGTCGAGGTAGGCGCGTTCGTCGGCGAGGAACGCCTCGCGGTTGGCGGGCTGGTTGAGCGACATCAGGAACTTGTTGAGCCCGTAGCCCCTCCGGCTGCGCCGCCCGTCGAACACGATCGTCCCCGGGATGTCGTCGTAGTCGCGCGGTGCCGGCAACGAACCACTCCCTCCTCGGCGGGCGCCGGTCAGACTAGCATCCACCTGTTGACAAGATTGTTCACAATGTGATCGGGAACACGATGATCATCGATTGCCACGGGCACTACACCACCGCCCCGCCTCCCCTCGGCGAGTTCCGCGACGCGCAAATGGCGGCCCTGGCCACCGATCCCGATCACGTCGGCGAGAAGGGCGTGGTCGCGATCGGCGACGACGAGATCCGGGAGAGCCTGGAGGGCGCCCAGCTGCGGTTCCAGCGGGACCGGGGCACCGACCTGACCCTGTTCTCGCCGCGTGCGTCGTGGATGGGCCACCACATCGGCAACATCCACACGAGTCGGTTCTGGACGGAACACTGCAACGAGTTGATCCGGCGCGCCTGCGACCTGTACCCCGAGAACTTCGCCCCGGTGTGCCAGCTACCGCAGTCGCCGGGCGCACCTGTCGAGCCGGCGGTGTGCGAGCTCCGGCGGTGCGTCGCTGAGATGGGCTTCGTGGGTGCGAACGTCAACCCCGACCCCTCCGGCGGGTACTGGGACGGCCCACCGCTCGGCGACCGGTTCTGGTACCCGCTGTACGAGGCACTGTGCGAGCTCCACGTCCCGGCCATGGTCCACGTGAGCGCGGCTTGCAACCCGCACTTCCACACCACCGGGTCGCACTACCTCGGCGCGGACACGACGGCGTTCATGCAGCTGCTCACATCCGACGTGTTCGCCGACTTCCCCGAGCTGCGGATCGTGATTCCCCACGGAGGCGGCGCCGTCCCCTACCACTGGGGCCGGTTCCGCGGCCTGGCGCAGGACATGGGCAAGCCACCGCTCGACGAGCTGCTGCTCGGCAATGTGTTCTTCGACACCTGCGTGTACCACCAGGCCGGCATCGACTGCCTTCTGGCGGTGATCCCCGCGGAGAATGTCCTGTTCGCCTCCGAGATGGTCGGCGCGGTGCGCGGCATCGACCCCGAGACCGGCCACCACTACGACGACACGCGCCGGTACCTCGACGCCGCCGAGCTGGGCGAGGTCGAGCGCACCAAGATCTTCGAGTCCAACGCCCGCCGCGTCTACCCGCGCCTGGAAGGGGTCGCCGCATGAACGTTCATCTTCGGGGGCTGCGCCCCCGCACCCCATCGTCGTCGGGTCGCCGTAAGGCGCTCGCGCGGTCGAGCGGCCACGAGCTGCGCCCATGACCGCCCGCCACGTCGTCGTCCGCACGATCGAACGCGCCGACCGCAGCATCGTCGACGGCCTTGGCGCGCTCGGCACCGCCACGGTGCACGAGGCCACCGGGCGCCGCGGGTTCGCGGGACCCCAGCTCCGCCCGATCCAGCAGGGCACGCGCCTCGCCGGTAGCGCCGTCACCGTCTCGAGCCACCCCGGCGACAACCTGATGATCCACGCCGCGGTGGAAGTGTGCCAGGACGGCGACGTCCTCGTGGTGACCAGCACGGCCCCGTCGACCCACGGCGTGTTCGGCGAGCTGCTGGCCTCCTCGCTCACGGCGCGGGGGGTGCGGGCGCTGGTCACCGACGCCGGCGTGCGCGACACGGCGGAGCTGCGCCAGATGGGCTTCGCCGTGTGGTCGCAGCACGTGTCCTGTCAGGGGACCGTGAAGGCCAGCCCCGGCTCGGTGAACGTCCCCGTCGTCCTCGGCGGGCAGGTCGTGGTGCGCCCCGGCGACGTCGTGTGCGGCGACGACGACGGGGTCGTGGTGGTGGCGCGCGACGAGGCGGCTTGGGCGCTCGAACGGTCTCGCGAGCGTGCGGCCAGGGAGGACGGCACGCGCGCCCGCCTCGCCGCGGGCGAGCTCGGCGTCGACATCTACGGCCTGCGCGCCACGCTCGAGGCGCTGGGTGTGGAGTACGTCGGATGACGGGGCCGGCGCGGGTCTGCGTCTTCGGGCTCGGCGAGGCGGGCTCGCTCATCGCCGGCGACCTGGCCCTGCTCCCGGAGGTCGAGGTCCACGGCTACGACCCCGCCGAGGTGGCGACCCCGGCCGGCGTGGTGCGCCACGGTCGCCCCGAGGCGGCGGCGGTCGGTGCCGACCTGGTGCTCGGCATCACCGCGGCCGCCGACGCCACCGCAGCGCTCACCCAGGCGCTCGAGGCCATCCCCCAGGGGGCCGTCTACGCGGACCTGGCCACGGCGTCGCCCCGGCTCCAGCGGAGGTTGGCTGTGATTGCGGCCGGCGCCGGCGTCGGCTTCACCGACGTGGCGCTCATGTCACCGGTGCACGGCACGGGCCTGCGCACGCCGGCGTTGGCATCGGGCCCGTCCGCCCGGACATTCATCGCGACGATGCGGCCGCTCGGCATGCCGGTGAACCACGCCGGCGACGAACCGGGATTGGCAGCCACCAGGAAGCTGCTGCGCAGCGTCGTCGTCAAGGGATTGACGGCACTCGTCGTCGAGTCGATGCAGGCCGCCGAGGCGGCGGGGCTGGCGGCGGAGACCTGGGACAACATCGTGGGCCAGCTCAGGGAGGCCGACGAGGGGCTCGTCCGACGGCTGGTCTCCGGGACCGGGCGTCACGCCGCGCGCCGCGTCCACGAGATGGAGGCGGCCGCCGAGCTGCTGGCGGACCTGGGCGTGGATCCCATCATGACCAACGCGACGGCGGCGCGGCTGCGCAGCGTGGCGGCCGACACATCGGCCGTCCCGTCGCTCCCGGGCTGAGAGTCGCACGGCTCACCCCGGTTCACGCGCGCGTGTCGAACGCCTCCCAGTGGCGCAGAACGTCGATCACCGACGCCAGGTGGATGCGCATCGCCGCCTCGGCGGCGGGCCCGTCGCCCGACGTCACCGCTTCGACGATGGCACGGTGTTGGGCCAGCGACTCGGCCGCACGGCCCGGCACCAGAGCCAACCGGAACTGGTGGTGAGCGGCGCGGTTCCGCAGGTTGGCCACCAGGTCGTCAGCGACCTGGTGGCGGGCGATGCGGCAGAGCGAACCGTGCAGGTCGCGGTTGAGCTTCGAGTAGGCCAGCTTGTCGTCCTGCTCGACGGCGTCGGTCATCGCGGCGACGAGCGCTGTGAGGCGGTCGCGCTCGACCTCCGTGGCTCGTTCGGCGGCGAGCCGGGCGACGAGGCCTTCGAGCGCGGCCCGGGCTTCGGTTATCTCGACCGCCTCGGCCACGCTGATGCGGCGAACGGTGGCGCCCCGGTTGGCCTCGCGCTGCACGAGGCCCTCGGCGTCGAGCTCGACCAGCGCCGCGCGGATCGCCGCTCGGCCGACGCCGTACCGCTCGGTGAGCTGGAGCTCGATGAGCCGCTCACCGGGTGGAAAGGCGCCTTGGAGGATGTCGTCTCGGAGCCGGTCGGCTACGGGCGCGGCGATGACCATCGTCCGGCCAGTCTCCCAACTGGGCTGTAGACGTTCGCGGATTCGCCGGGCCCCGAGACCCCGGGGCATCCCGGATGACGGGGCAGATCGTCAACAGTATTGTGCACAACACGCGATCGTAGAGGAGGGGCATGGCTCAGCGCATGGGGGTCGTCGTCGCCGGCGAGGGAGCGATCGCCCGCCAGCACATAGCCGCGCTGCGCCGCATCGACGACGTCGAGGTGATCGGCCTCGCCGGGGGTGACGCGAGCGGCACGGCCAGCTTCGCCGCCGAGTTCGGCATCCCCCGCCATGGGCTCGACCTGGCGGAGATGCTCGACGAGCCGGGGGTCGACGCCGCCATCATCGCCAGCCCCACCCCGGTGCATGCCGCACAGGCCATCGAGGTCATGGACGCCGGCAAGCACGTGCTGATCGAGATCCCGATGGCCGACTCGCTGGCCGACGCAGAGGCGGTCGTCGCCGCCCAGCAGCGCACCGGGGTCACGGCCATGGTGTGCCACACGCGCCGGTTCAATCCGAGCCACCAATGGGTCCACCGCCGGATCGCCTCGGGCGAGCTGACGCTGCAGCACCTGATCGCGTCGACGTTGTTCTTGCGCCGCGAGAACAAGAACGCGCTCGGACAACCTCGCTCGTGGACCGACCACCTCCTGTGGCACCACGCGTGCCACACGGTCGACCTGTTCCTCTACCAGACCGGCGAGATACCCGCCGGGGCGTGGGCGCAGCAGGGACCGCCGCACCCCGAGCTCGGCATCGCCATGGACCTGACGGTGGGGTTGCGGGCCCCGTCCGGCGCCCTGTGCACGGTGGCCCTGTCGTTCAACAACGACGGGCCGCTCGGGACGACGTTCCGCTACGTCGGCGACACCGGCACGTACATTGCCCGCTACGACGACCTGGTCGACGGCTACGACAAGCCGATCGACGTGTCCGCTGTGGGCGTCTCGACGGACGGAGTCGAGAACCAGGACCGCGAGTTCGTCACGGCCGTGCGCGAGGGAAGGGAGCCGGTCGCGAGCGTCGCGCAGTGCCTGCCGACCATGCAGACCCTCGACCGCCTCGAGCAGACCCTGTGAACGCACCGCCCGGCGTGCCGGCACACGTGCCGGTGGTGATCATCGGGGGTGGGCCCGCAGGGCTGTTGCTTGCCAGGTTGCTCGGGCTCGCGGGCATCGAATCGATCATCCTCGAGCGCCAGAGCCGTGATCACGTCTTGGCCCGGGTGCGAGCGGGGGTGCTCGAGTGGGGCACGGTCGAGACGCTGCGCGCGGCGGGCGTGGGGGAGCGCATGGACCGCGAGGGCACGGTCCACGACGGCGTCGGCCTCAGCTTCTCGGGCCGCCACGTGCGGATCGACTTCAGGGGCCTCACCGGCAAGGGCGTGATGGTCTATGGCCAGACCCAGGTCACCAAGGACCTGTACGCCGCCGTCGACGGGATGGGCGTGCCGGTCTTCGACCGCGCCGCGGACGTCGTCCCCCACGACGTCACCGGTACGGCCCCGTACGTCACCTTCGTCAAGGACGGGACGAGCCATCGCATCGCTTGCGAGCACGTGGCCGGCTGCGACGGCTCCCACGGCGTGAGCCGCACGGTGATCCCGCCGTCGGTGCTCCGCACCTACGAGCGGGTCTATCCCTTCGGCTGGCTCGGCATCCTGTCGGAGACGCCACCGGTCGACAAGGAGTTGATCTACGCCCACAGCGAGCGGGGCTTCGCCCTGTGCTCGATGCGCCACTCGATGCTGAGCCGCTACTACGTGCAGTGCGGCATCGACGACGGGGTCGACGACTGGCCGGACGAGCGGTTCTGGGCGGAGCTGCGCGGCCGGCTGCCCGGCGAGGTCGCCGCTCGGCTCGTGACTGGCCTGTCCATCGAGAAGTCGCTGACGCCGCTTCGCAGCTTCGTGGCCGAGCCGCTGCGGCACGGGCGGCTCTACCTGGCCGGCGACGCCGGCCACGTCGTCCCGCCCACGGGCGCCAAGGGCCTCAACCTGGCGGTCTCCGACGTCCATTACCTGGCTGCCGCCCTCGTCGACGCGGTGCACGGCGGGTCGTCCAGGGGCCTCGACGAGTACTCCGACCGGGCCTTGGCCCGCGTCTGGAAGGCCGTTCGCTTCTCGTGGTGGCTCACGACCCTGATGCATCGCTTCTCGGGCAGCGGCGACTTCGACCGGCGCATCCAGGAGGCCGAGCTCGACTACCTGAGCGGCTCGGAGTCCGCCCAGCGTTCCTTCGCGGAGAACTACGTCGGCCTGCCCATCTGACCCATCGCCGCTTGGGCAGGTGGCCGACCCAGCAACCGACAAGACAGGAGACGGGACATGTCGCAGCGCACCAGGCCGCCCTTCCGCGCCGACCACGTCGGGAGCCTGCTGCGCCCGCCGGAGGTGCTCCGGGCCAGGGAGGATGCCGCCGCCGGGCGCATCAGCCCCGAAGAGCGACGCTCGATCGAGGACCGCGCCATCGCCGACGTGGTGAGGATGCAGGAGGAGGTCGGCCTGCAGACCGCCACCGACGGAGAATTCCGCCGGGCGGCGTGGCACATGGACTTCATCTACCAGCTCGGTGGCCTCCACCCGGGCGAGGAAAAGCTCACCGTCGCGTTCCGCGACGAGCACGGCGAGCTGTCGTTCGAGGCGCCCGCCTTGGTCGTCGACGAGCGGATCTCGCTGCCCGAGCCCATTTTCGCCGCCGACTTCACGGCATTGGCGTCGATGGCCACGACGGCGACGCCCAAGCTGACGATCCCCTCGCCGAGCATGGTTCACTACCGCGGGGGCCGAGCGGCGCTCGACCCCGACGTGTACCCCGACCTGGAGATGTTCTGGGACGACCTCAGCGCGGCCTACGCACAGCAGGTGGCGGGGATGGCCGACCTCGGCTGCACGTACCTGCAGTTCGACGACACCAGCCTCGCCTACCTCAACGATCCCGACCAGCGCGCCCAGCTCGCGGCGCGTGGCGACGACGCCGATCACCAGCACCTGCGCTACATCCGGCAGATCAACGCCGCGCTGGCCGACAAGCCGGAGGGCATGACCGTCACCACCCACATGTGCCGGGGGAACTTCCGCTCGTCGTGGGCCGCCGAGGGCAGCTACGACTTCGTGGCCGAGGCGCTCTTCGGCGAGCTCGCGGTCGACGGGTTCTTCCTCGAGTACGACGACGAGCGCTCGGGCGGATTCGAGCCGCTCCGCTTCGTGCCGCCGGGAAAGCAGGTGGTGCTGGGGCTGGTGACGACGAAGCGGCCGGCGCTCGAGTCCAAGGACGTCCTGAAGCGGCGCATCGACGAGGCCTCCCGCTACGTGCCCCTAGAACAGCTTTGCCTGTCGCCGCAATGCGGGTTCTCGTCGACCGTCGAGGGGAACAAGCTCACGTATGACGACGAGGTCGCCAAGCTCCAGCTCATCGTCGAGGTCGCCGGAGACGTATGGGGCTGACGCAGCGACGTCGCACTCAGGCGAAGTCGTAGAGCCGTTCCGGGTTGTCGACCAGGATGCTGCGGCGCGTCGCCTCGTCGGGGGCGAATTCGGCCAGCAGATCGACGAGGTCACCATCGTCGGGCATGTGCCGCACGTTGGGATGGGGCCAGTCGGTGCCCCAGAGCACGCGGTCGGGGGCGGCGGCGATGAGCGCCCGGGCGTAGGGCACCACGTCGTCGTAGGGCGGCGCCCCGTCGGCTGTCAGTCGCTCGGCGCCTGACACCTTGACCCAGCACCGGTCATCGGCGAGCAGCTGTAGCAGCGCCCCGAACGGCTCCTGGTCGAGCCCGGCGGTGGCGTCGATCCGTGCCATGTGGTCGATCACGTAGGGGCAGGGCAGGCGGTCGAGCAGCTCGGCGTGAGTCGGCAGGTCGGCGGCGTCGAAGTGGAGCACGACGTGCCAACCCCGCGGCGCCACCCGCGCCACCGTCCGTTCGAGGTGACCAGGGTCAGGCGCGCCCCCCAGGTGGGCGACGAAGTTGACCCTCGTGCCCCGGACACCGGCATCGTGCAGTTCGGCGACCTCGGCGTCAGTGGTCGTGTCGTCGATCATGGCCACCCCCGCGTAGCGGCCGCCCCCGCACCGGAGCGCGTCGAGCAGTGCGGCGTTGTCGATGCCGTGGCAGCTCGCCTGCACCAGCACGGCCCGCGACAGCCCGAGGCGGTCCTGGAGGCGCGCGAAGTCATCAATGCCCGCGTCGGGCGGCGTGTAGCTGCGGGTGGGGGAGAAGGGGAACCGGTCGGCCGGCCCGAACACGTGGCAGTGGGCGTCGCAGGCCCCCGCCGGTGGCATGAACGCCCGGGGCGAGTGAGGGTCCGGGTGCGGTGGCGGGATCGTGCGCTCCATCACTCTCTCGGGAAGACCACGCCGTCCATGAGCTTGCGCGCCGTGCGGATGATGCCAGCGCGCTCGACCACGGGCTCGCCGTCCACCATCGTGAGCTGCACCGCGGCGTCGAACGTGCCGGTGGGGTGCTCGACCGACACGGTGTCGCTCCCGTCGATCAGCGCGACCTCCGCCGCGGGGCCTTCGGGCAGCAGCGCAGCGGTGGCCACGCTCACGGCGCCGAGCACACCGATGGCTTCGTGGCAGCGGTGGGGAATGAAGGTGCGGGTCGCGATCGCGCCGCCCGCGCGCGGCGCGGACACCAGGGTCAGCTTGGGCACCGTGGTCGTTGCCACGTCACCGAGGTTCATGAGCGGCCCGGCGGCCAGGCGTACCTTCTCGAGGATCTCGCGCAGAGCCGCGTTCGCCTCGAGCTCGGCGCACGGCTCGTGGCCCGTGACGTCGAGGTCGCCGGCGCGCAGGACGACCACGGGCATGCCGTTGTCGACCAGGGTGACTGCGAGGCCACACACCTCGTCCACGGTGCGGCCCGTCGGCAGCAGGGCGCCGCACGACGAGCCGGCGACACCCTCGAAGTCCAGCCGGATGGGGGCGGCCGTGCCGGGCACCCCCGAGATGGACGCAGGGCCGTCGTAGCGGGGCCGTCGCTCGTGGACCGGCACAGTGGCGGTGGCCAGGCCGCCCGTGTTGACCATGTGAATGCGGACGGTTGCGGTGTCGCCATCGGGGGGGTCGACCAGGCCGCGTTCGAGCGCGAACGGGGCGACCCCGGCGAGGAGGTTCCCGCAGTTCTGCCGGTCGGTGACCACGGCCTGGTCGACCACCACCTGCAGGAAGTGGTAGTCGACGTCGCCCTCCCCGGCGCTGCCCGGGCCCACCACCGCGACCTTGCTGGTCAGCGGGTGGGCGCCGCCCATGCCGTCGATTTGGCGCGGGTCGGGCGATCCCATGATGCGGAGGAGCAGGTCGTCGCGGTTGGCCTCGTCCGCGGGCAGGTCGTCGGCCAGGAAATAGAGGCCCTTGGACGTCCCGCCCCGCATCACCATGCAGCGGATGCCGTCGCGCACGGCGCCCAGTGTGCACGATGTCGACATAATTGGCGACAATGTCCGACACGGGCGAGGATGCGATGATGTCCGCGTCGAACGTCCCCCGGGAGGGCTCGTGAGCACGGGCCAGACGATCGAGTTCCGGACCGATCCGTCCGCGTACCGGCACTGGGACCTGTCCTTCGACGGGTCGGTGGCGACCCTGACCCTGCGGGTCACGCCCGATGCCGGCCTGCGCGACGACTACGAGCTCAAGCTCAACAGCTACGACCTCGGTGTCGACATCGAGCTGTACGACGCCGTGCAGCGGCTGCGCTTCGAGCACCCCGAGGTCAAGGCGGTGGTGCTCACCGGCGGGCTCGACAAGGTCTTCTGCTCGGGTGCGAACATCCAGATGCTGGCGGGGTCGACGCATGGCCACAAGGTGAACTTCTGCAAGTTCACCAACGAGACCCGCAACGCCATCGAGGAAGCCACCACCCGCTCGGGCCAGACATGGATCGCGGCGGTCAACGGCACCGCCGCGGGCGGTGGCTACGAGCTGGCCCTGGCGTGCGACGAGATCCTGCTCGTCGACGACCGATCCTCGGCGGTGTCGCTGCCCGAGGTGCCGCTCCTGGCGGTGCTGCCGGGTACTGGCGGTCTGACGCGGTTGGTCGACAAGCGGGGCGTGCGGCGCGACCGGGCCGACGTGTTCGCCACTCGGGCCGAGGGCATGAAGGGCCGGCAGGCGGCGGAGTGGGGGCTGGTCGACGCCATCGTCCCGCGGAGCCGTTTCGACGACACGGTGCGGGAACGGGCGCGAGCCCGCGCCGCCGCGTCCGACCGCCCGGATGGTGGGCCGGGGGTGCCACTGGTGGCGCTCGAGATCGAGATCGACGGTGACGGGCTGCGCTACGGCGCGCTGTCCGTGCGCATCGACCGGGGACTGGGCGCCGCGTTGATCACGGTCCACGCGCCGACCGGGCCAGAGCCGTCGGATCCCGCGGACCTGCTCGCCGCCGGCGCCTCGGCCTGGGTGCTGTCGGTCGCCCGAGAGCTCGACGACGCCATCTTGCGGCTGCGGTTCGACGAGCCCGAGATCGGCACCTGGGTGATGCGGACCGAGGGTGATCCGGCCGCACGTCCTGACCGCGGAGGAACCGCTGGCCCCCGGGCCGTCCGGCGACTGGCTGGCGCGGGAGATCCGGCTGTACTGGGGCCGCGTGCTCAAGCGCCTCGACCTGTCCGCCCGCACGTTGGTGGCGCTGGTCGAGCCCGGTAGCTGCTTCGCCGGGATGCTCGCAGAGCTCGTCCTCGGCGCCGATCGGTCGTTCATGCTCGATGGCACCCAGCCGGACAGCGACCTGCCGGCTCCGCACCTACGGCTGACGCCGGCGAACGATGGCTGGTTCCCCACCGCCAACGGGCTCAGCCGGCTCGCCACCAGGTTCTGGGGCGACGACGACGCCCTGGACGCCGCCCGGGCACGGATCGGCAAGGACTTGGTCGCAGCCGAGGCCGCCGACGCCGGCCTGGTGACGTTCACACCCGACGAGATCGACTGGGACGACGAGGTGCGGCTCACGCTCGAGGAGCGCGCGGCCTTCTCACCCGACGCGCTCGACCGGCATGGAGGCCAACCTCCGCTTCGCCGGGCCCGAGACCATGGAGACCAAGATCTTCGGCCGGTTGTCGGCCTGGCAAAACTGGATCTTCCAACGCCCCAACGCCGTCGGCAGCGAAGGTGCCCTGCGGCGCTTCGGCACGGGCTCGCGGCCGTCCTACGATCGGGCGCGGACCTGAGGAGCTGCGCTCATGACCGTGTTACCTCGGGGGCTGCGCCCCCGGACCCCATCGCCGCCCGGCTCCCTGGCGGTCGCACGGTCGGCCGGTCAGGAGCTGCGCTCATGACCGTGTTACCTCGGGGGCTGCGCCCCCGGACCCCATCGCCGCCCGGCTCCCTGGCGGTCGCACGGTCGGCCGGTCAGGAGCTGCGCTCATGACCGTCGTCGACATCGACGCCGCGATCCCGAACAACGTTGATCTCGCCGGTGACCGCCGCCTCAGACGGGCTCTCGAGTCGTGGCAGCCCCGCTTCATCGAGTGGTGGAAGGAGCTCGGACCGGTGGCCTTCCAGGACCACGACGTCTACCTGCGCACCGCCATCGCCGTCGGCCAGGAGGGCTGGGCCAACTTCGGCTACGTCAAGATGCCCGACTATCGCTGGGGGATCTTCCTCGCCGACGTGGAGGCCGATCGCCGTGTCGGCTTCGGCGACCATCGCGGCGACCCGGCGTGGCAAGAGGTGCCCGGCGAGCACCGCGCCGACCTGCGCCGGCTGGTGGTCGTCCAGGGCGACACCGAGCCGGCCTCGGTGGAGCAGCAGCGGGCGTTGTGCCTAACGTCGCCGAGCCTGTACGACCTGCGCAACCTCTTCCAGGTCAACGTCGAGGAGGGCCGGCACCTGTGGGCCATGGTGTACCTGCTGCACCGCTACTTCGGGCGCGACGGCCGTGATGAGGCCGACGAGATGCTGGAGCGCCACGCCGGCGACGAGGACAACCCGCGCATCCTGGGGGCGTTCAACGAGCCCACACCCGATTGGCTTTCGTTCTTCCTCTTCACCTACTTCACGGACCGCGACGGGAAGTACCAGCTCGCCTCGCTGCGCGAGAGCGGCTTCGAACCACTGGCGCGGACCTGCGACTTCATGCTCAAGGAGGAGGCGCACCACATGTTCGTGGGCGCCACCGGCGTGGGGCGCGTGGTGCAGCGCACAGTGGAGCTGATGCGCCAGCACGACACCGACGATGTCAGGCCCCACGGCGGGATCGACGTGGCCACCCTGCAGCGCTACATCAACCTGCACTACAGCGTGTCGCTCGACCTGTTCGGTGCGGAGACGTCGACCAACGCCGCCAACTACTACGCCGCGGGGCTCAAGGGACGGTTCCAGGAGGCGGGGCGCGACGACGACCACCGGCTGCTCGACGCCACCCGCGCCGTTCCGTGCGTGATCGGCGGCCGCGTCGGCGAGCGGGAGGCGCCGGCGCTCGCAGCGCTCAACGAGACCCTTCGCGACGACTACGTGGCCGACTGCCGCAAAGGGCTCGATCGGTGGAACCGGGCCCTGGCCGGGGTCGGGTGCGAGCTGGTGCTGCCGCACCCCGGCTTCCACCGAGCGGTCGGCGAGTTCGGTTCGCACAACGTGAGCCCCGGCGGCCGGCTGCTCACCGAGGACGAGTGGTCCGCTGGTGTGAGGGGTTGGTTGCCCACTGACGATGACCGCGCCCATGTCGAGTCCCTCATGGTCGGTGTACAGGAGCCCGGGAAGATGGCGGGCTGGATCGCGGCGCCGTCGACGGGCGTCCATCAGAAGCCGGTGGACTACGACTACGTGCGGGCGTGACGTGCCCGCCTGACGGACGGGGAGGGGGAGGCATGACCCAGTACAACGCCGCCGCCTGGCTGCTCGACCGGCAGCTCGACCTCGGCCGGGGCGACCGGACGGCCTACCGCATCGAGGGCCGCACGGTCAGCTATGCCGAGCTGTGTGACGAGCTGTGGCGGGCCCAGAATGCCCTGCACGAGCTGGACGTCCGCCGCGGCGAGCGGGTGGCGTTGGTCATCGACGACGAGCTGGCCTTCCCCGCGTGGTTCCTGGGCGCGCTGCGTGCCGGAGCAGTCCCCGTTCCGCTGTCGACCATGCTTACCGCCGACGAGCTGGCGGCGATCGTCGCCGACGCCGGCGCGGGCACGGTCGTGGTGTCGGCCGGCTACCGCGAGCACGTCGCCGCTATGGCCGCGGGGCCGTCGGAGCTCCGCAATGCCGTGGTGATCGGCGACCCGGTGGCCGCAGGTGGGCTCCCCGTGCATGGCTGGTCTACCTTCACCGACGGCTCCGAGGCGCCGGTGGCCCCGACGGGGCCCGACTCGCCGGCGTTCTGGCTCTACAGCTCCGGGACGACCGGCTCGCCCAAGGGGGTGATGCACCGTCACGCCAGCCTGCAGGCCACGTCCGAGACATACGCCCGGGCGGTCCTCGAGATCGGGCCCGACGATCGCTGCCTGTCGGTGGCGAAGCTGTTCTTCGCCTACGGGCTCGGCAACTCCCTGACCTTCCCGCTCTCCGTGGGGGCGAGCGCCGTGCTCAACCCCCGGCGCCCGACGCCGGCCGACGTGCTCGACCTGGTCCGGGACGAACGGCCCACGCTGTTCTTCGCCACCCCCGGCTTCGTCGCTGCCCTGCTCGATGCCGGCCCGGCCGACGACGCCTTTGCCTCGGTGCGATCCACGGTCACGGCCGGCGAGGCGCTGCCGGCGGACCTGCACCGGCGGTTCCACGCCCGCTTCGGCCACCCTGTGCTCGACGGGATCGGCACGACGGAGGCGCTCCACATCTTCCTGTCCAATACCAAGGGCGCCGAGCGGCCGGGCACCAGTGGCACACCGGTCCCCGGCTACGACGCCCGGCTCGTCGACGAAACGGGCGGCGACGTCACTGCACCCGACACGCCAGGGCACCTCCAGGTGCGGGGGCCGTCGCTCGCCACCGGGTACTGGTGCCGCGACGCCGCCACCCGGGCCGCGTTCATGGGGGAGTGGCTGGTAACCGGCGACGTCTACCGCCGGTCGGTCGACGGCTACTGGACGTTCCTCGGCCGGAACAACGACATGATCAAGGCCGGTGGCATCTGGGTGTCGCCCGCCGAGGTCGAGAGCGTCCTCGTCGAGCATCCCGACGTGCTCGAGGCCGCGGTGGTGGGCGGCCGGGACGTCGACGGGCTCGAGGTCACCGTCGCCTTCCTCGTCCCCCGTGCCGGGCACAAAATCGATCCCACCGGCATCGACGCGCACTGCCGCGACCGGATGGCCGCATTCAAGCGTCCCCGCCGCATCGAGGTGGTCGACCAACTCCCCAAGACGGCCACGGGCAAGGTCCGGCGCTTCGCCCTGCGCGAACAGCTCGAGGTCCTGCGGCCCGGTGGTGCGCCCGTCGGCGCCGTCGAGGGCGGCTGACGGCCATGCCCGGCGCGGCGGGTTGATCGGCGGATGCGCGATCAAGGGCTGGGCTCGTGGCCGGTTCGTCGGCGCCGCCTGTCACCGGCACACGTCGCGTTCGTGCACGGCGACACCCGCCGCACCTACGCAGAGCTCGACGACCGCACCCGCCACTTGGCGGCCGCGCTCCGCGACCTCGGCGTCGAGCGCGGCGACCGGGTCGCCTACCTGGGGCCCAACGACCCCACGCTCCTGGAGACGCTGTTCGCCACGGCCGCCCTGGGTGGGGTGTTCGTGCCGCTCAACTGGCGGCTCACCGCGCCCGAGCTGACCTTCATCGCCGCCGACTGCGGCGCCACCGTGCTCATGCACGCCGCGGCGATGGCCGACGCGGCCACCGCCGTGGCGGCCGATGGGTCGACGGCGGTCAGCTACCTGGTGGAGCTGGGCCACGCATACGAGGACATGGCGATCGGTAGGGCGCCGGGCAGCGGCGATGTCCCGGCCCCGATCGACACCCCTGTCGGGCTCGACGACGCCGCCGTGATCATCTACACGTCCGGCACGACCGGCCGGCCCAAGGGGGCGACCCTCAGTCACGGCAACATCACGTGGAATTGCTTCAACGTGCTCATCGACACCGAGCTGGCCTCGGACGAGGTGGCCCTGGTGTGCGCCCCGCTCTTCCACGTGGCGGCGCTCAACATGGTCTCCCTCCCGATGATCCTGAAGGGCGGCACGATCGTCCTCATGGGTGCGTTCGACGCGTCGCTGGTGCTGGAGCTCATCGAGCAGCATCGAGTGACCGTCATGTTCGGGGTGCCGGCCATGTTCAACGCCCTGTCCCAGCTTCCAGCGTTTCCCACCGCCGACCTGTCGAGCCTGCGGCGGCTGCTGTGCGGCGGGGCGCCGGTGCCCCTGTCCACCATCCGGACCTACCTCGATCGAGACATCTTGTTCCTCCAGGGCTACGGCATGACCGAGACGTCGCCCGGCGCCTTGTTCCTGGGCGCCGAGCGCGCCGCCGACAAGGCGGGCACCGCAGGGGTGGCTTCGTTCTTCACCGACGTGCGGGTGGTCCGGCCCGACGGCCGCGACGTGGAGCCGGGCGAGAAGGGCGAGGTGGTCGTCGCCGGCCCCAACGTGATGTGTGGCTACTGGAACCGCCCCGACGCCACCGCCGATGTGATGGACGGCGAGTGGTTCCGCTCCGGCGACGTGGCCGTCGTCGACGACGACGGCTACGTCACGATCGTCGACCGCATGAAGGACGTCATCATCTCCGGTGGCGAGAACATCTACCCGGCCGAAGTCGAGGACGTCATCTACAGCCACCCCGACGTGGCCGAGTGCGCGGTGATCGGCGTCCCCGACGAGCGCTGGGGCGAGGTGGGCCGCGCCATCGTGGTGCGGCGTGCCGGTGCGGTCCTCGACGAGCAGGCGCTGCTCGACCACCTCGACGGGCGGCTGGCCCGCTTCAAGCTGCCACGGTCGGTCGTGTTCGCCGACCGGCTGCCTCGCAGCGGCGCCGGCAAGGTGCTCAAGGCCGAGCTGCGCACCACGTTCGGCGCTGCGTGACCCCGGTTCCGATTGTTGACAATCATGCGGACAACTCATAGCGTCCGCCCTTGGAGCAATCCGCAGAGGGGGGTGGCCCGATGTCAGTCGAGACCGAGCGGCTGTTCGTCGGCGGTGCGTGGCGTGATGCCGCCGGCACCTTCGACGACTTCAACCCGGCGACCGGCGAGGTGTGGCGCAAGGTGGCCGATGGCGGGGCAGATGCGGCGACCGACGCCGTCGAGGCCGCCCGGGCGGCCCAGCCCGAGTGGGCGGCGCTGCCACACGACCAGCGGGGGAAGGTCCTCATCGACGCCATGGGCGCCATCGGCGACCTGCAGGACACGCTGGTCGAGGCCCTCGTCGACGAGGGTGGGGGCTGGATCGGCAAGGCCATGTTCGAGACCGGCTTCGTCGTCGGCACTGCGCAGGCCGCCGCCGCGGCGGCACACATGGTCGCCGGCGAGCTGATCCCCTCGGATCACGGCAAGGTGAGCATGGTCGTGCGCGAGCCGGTCGGCGTCGTCTCGGTCATCACACCCTGGAACTTCCCGCTGCTGCTGTCCATGCGGGCCGTCGCGTTCGCCCTCGCCGTCGGCAACGCCGTGGTCCTGAAGCCGTCGGAGGAGACTCCCCTCTCCGGCGGCGTGCTCGTCGCGAGGATCTTCGAGGCCGCAGGCCTGCCGCCGGGGGTCCTCAACGTCGTCACCTGCTCCCGCGACCGGGTGGCCGACGTCGGGGAGGTGATCGTCGGTCACCCCGCCGTCGGGGCGGTCAGCTTCACCGGCTCGACGGCGGTCGGCCGGGAGATCGCCGCGCTGGGCGGTCGTCATCTCAAGAGGGTGGCTCTCGAGCTGGGGGGCAAGGACGCCCTCATCGTTCTCGACGACGCCGACCTCGACCGCGCCGTCGGCGCAGCCACCTTCGGCTCGTTCATGCACGCCGGCCAGATCTGCATGGCGACCGAGCGGATCCTCGTCGACGCCGCCGTCGCCGAGGAGTTCACCGGGCGGTTCGTCGCCAAGGCAGCCGAGCTCAGCGTCGGCGACCCCCACAGCAACGTCATCGGGCCGGTCATCAACGCCAAGCAGGCGGACAAGATCCGGCGGCACATCGACGACGCCGTCGCCGACGGTGCCACCGTGCGCACCGGGGGCGGCAACGACGGCTTGTTCTTCGAACCGACGGTGCTCGACGGCGTCGCCCCCGACATGTCGGTCTGGACCGAGGAGACATTCGGCCCGGTGGCACCGGTGGTCGCGGTCTCGGGCGAGGAAGAGGCCATCAAGCTGGCCAACGACTCCGAGTACGGGTTGTCGGCGGGCATCATCACCGCAGACGAGGAGCGCGGCCTGTCGGTCGCCCGTCGACTGGAGACGGGCATGGCTCACGTCAACGACACGTCGGTGTACGACGAACCCAATGCGCCGTTCGGCGGCGTGAAGAGCAGTGGGCTCGGCCGCCACGGCGGCAAGGCCGCCATCGAGGCGTTCACCAGGACGCGCTGGCTCACACTCGAACGGGGCGGGCGGCTCTACCCGTTCTGAGGTTGCCAGGCGCGGGCGTTCACACCTCCACGTCGGCGCGGCTGCGACCCGACAGGATGATCAGTTCCTCGTGCAGCTCGAACCACACCGTGTGGTAGCTGTCCTTGAGCGGTGCCGCCAACATCGAGTGGTCCCCCTCGCCGACGAGCGTCAGCGCTCTCCGGAGTCGCCGCGGGTACACGTCGAAGCGATTCAGGGCGACGGATAGGGGGGCGAGGGCGGCCGACACCCTCGCATCGGTGCGGTGCAGCCGGGCGATCACCCTTTCGTCGTGGCGGCGGTCGCTGTGGTCGTTGATCGTGAGCTCGCCGCCGACGGGCCGCATCTGCCAGTCGGTGACGATCTGCTTGACCTCGTCGTTGATCGGCACGAAGGACCCGTACACGTCGTCGATCACCGGGCCCGCCCGTTCTCGCTCGTGTGAGTAGAGCTCATCGGCGCGGCTGCGGCCGACCTCGGTTACCCGGTAGCCGAGCTTCGTGCTCTCCACGAGCCCGGCGGCCTCGAGCTCTGCGATCGCGGCGGTCGTGTCGGCCTGGACCGCGGCACCGAGTGCCTCGTGCGTCGCCCGCCCCTTGAGGCAAAGCACCTGCAGAAGGTGATCCACTACTCGTCCTCCCGAGCTGTTCCGCGCCCCCGGTGGCTGACGACTGAACGCTATTCCCGGAGCCCGCCCTGCAGGGAACGGATGCCACAGAGCAATGCCCTTCGCAGCACCCTTCGGTCCTCGTCACCGAGGCCCGTCACCATGCGAGCTTCGACCTCGTGCACCTCGGCATCGCAGCGCGCCAGCAGCGACCGGCCCTTGGTGGTCAGCCGGGCCTGGAGGATTCGACCATGGTCCGGATGGGCGTGACGGCGAACGAGCCCCCGTTCCTCGAGCGTGAGGAGCACTTCGTTCATCGACTGCGGGGACACCAGGGCGCGACGGGCGAGCTGGGCGTTGGAGAGGCCGCTGCGCCGGTCGAGCACGCTCAGCGTCGTGTACTGGTTGACCGACAGGCCCTGCGCCCTCAGCACCGCGCCGATCGCCCGCCGGACGACGCGATCGATGCGCCCCACGAGGTACAGCAACGTCGCCTCGGTGCCGTCGTCGGCGACCTCCGTCGCGCGCGCCGCTCGCTTGGCCGCCGCCGTGCCCGCGGATCGCTTCGCCATCGTCTCAGCCCGTGCGCCGCGCCTCAGGCGCGGTCGAGCACAACGTCGAACGTCGTTGCCAGCTCACCGGCGGCATCCGGCTCGAAGCCCCGGATGAGGCTGTCCCGCACGCCGAACACTGCGTCCTCGCGCAGGTAGTCGGTCTCCTCGTCGAAGACGTGCGTGATCAGTTCCTTGTAGCCCTCGGCCCGGATCCACATGTGGGTGTGACCGGCGCGCATCCAGTTCCGGCCATGGGCCTTGAGCAGGTCGCCGGCCGGCCCGTCCGACGGGATGGGGTAGGGCACCGGCCGCACGGTGCGGATCTCGTAGCTGCCGTCGGCGTCGGACGTGTAGATGCCCCGCAGATTCTCGGGCGCCTGCTCGTCGGGTTGCTGGACCGCATAGAAGCCCGCAGTGCTGTTCTGCCAGCAATCCAGGGTGGCGCCGGCGATCGGGTCGTGATCGATGTTCGTGACGGTGCCTCGGATCACGACCCGGTCGCCGTCGTCGGGTTCGACGAGCATCGACTCGCCCCTGGCGCGCTGGGGGGATCCGGGCACGTAGAAGGGTCCGAGCACGGTGTTCTCGGTGGTCCCCTCGATCCCGTCGTGCGTCAGCATCTCGACCAGGCTGGACACGCCCAGCGTGTCGGACAGGAGGATGAACTCCTGGCGGTTCTCGTCGCACTTCTGGCCGGTGGCCGTGAGGAACTGGATGCCGGCGAACCATTCGTCGCGCTGCAGGTTGACCTCCTCGGCGAAGGCGTGCAGGTGACGGATGGCCGCCTCCGTGATCTCGCGCAGGCGCGGGTTCGGCGAGTTCTCGTAGCGCGACAGCACGTCGGCCAAGAGCTCGGCGCGCGCTTTTTCGGTCATGATGCGCTCTCCTTCGACCGGTCCGATTGCGGGACCATCACTGTCCGATCATTCTGGCGGTTCCACCGGGTCGTCCCCGGCGAGGATGCGCCGCGCCCGGGCGTCGAAGACGTCCAGGCTGGCGGGATGGGTGAGGATGTAGAAGCGGTTGTCCTTGACGGCCTTGCACACCTGGTCGGCGATGTCCGCCGGGTCGGCGGCCACCTGTGCCAGCTGCCGGCGCCTGGCCTTGTACGTCGTGACCTGCGCCATCTGATCGGTGTCGAGGCTGTAGGCGAAGCGCTCCGGCCGGTTGCGGTCGGCGGTGGAGATGTTCGTTCGAACCCAGCTCGGGCAGAGCACCGACACCCCGACCTTGCTGCCCTCGGCCGCGAGCTCGAAGCGCAGCGTCTCGCTCAATGCCACGACCGCCGCCTTGGACGCGTTGTACGGCCCCATGCGTGGCAGGTGGTAGAGCCCGGACGTCGACGCCGTGTTGACGATGTGGCCGGCGTCGTTGGCCCGCAGGTGCGGCAGGAACGCCCGGAGCCCGTGAATGACGCCGAAGAGGTTCACCGCGAGGACCCATTCGAAGTCCTCCAACGGCAGCTCGGCGATGGGCAGCCCCCGGCTGCCGACGCCGGCGTTGTTGCAGACCAGGTGGACGTCGCCGAAGTGCTCGAACGCGGTCGCCGCCAGCGCCGCCACGTCGGCCTCGATACTCACGTCCGTGGGCACGGTGAGCACGTCGACACCGCCGCTGCTCAGCGCCTCGCCCGCCCGCTGCAGGACCGGCCGCTCGATGTCGCCCAGCACCAGCTTCATCCCCTCGGCTGCGAAGCGCTGCGCCATTGCCAGCCCGATGCCCGACGCACCTCCGGTGATCACGGCGACCCTGCCCTCGAGGTCCTCCATGGCCAGGCCCTTGCACCTCTAGACCCGCAGGAGGTAGGCGGAGTGGAGGAGATCGGGATTGGCCTTCAGCTCATCGGACGACCCGTGGTGGCGGATGCGTCCGCCCTGGAGCACATAGGCGCTCTTGGCGAGCCCGAGCGCGACGTGGGCGAACTGCTCGATGAGCAGCACCCCGACTCCCGCTGCGGCCACGGAGGCGAGCGTCGGCACCAGGCGCTTGACGACCAAGGGGGCGAGCCCCAGCGACAGCTCGTCCACGATGAGCACGGAGGGTCGGGACACGAGCGCCTGTGCGAGCACGACCATCTGCTGCTCACCGCCGGACAGCAACAGCGCGCTGGTGTTCCAGCGGCGGGTCAGCTCGGGGAACAGCTCGAGGGCGTAGTTGATCCCCTGTTCGGCCTGCTCGCCGTCGAGCCCATAGGTGGCGACTCGCAGGTTGTCGGCGATGCTGAGCTCCCTCAGCACCCGCCGTCCCTCCGCCACCACCGCCACCCCGGCCCGGCGGATCCGTTCGGGTGGGCGCCTAGTCAGGTCGCGCTCGCCGAGGAGCACCCGGCCCGAGCTGGGCCGGAGTACGCCCGCGACCGCGAGGACGAGCGTCGACTTGCCGGCGCCGTTGGGGCCGAGCAGTGCAGTCACCTCGCCGGGTGGCACCTCCAAGGACACGTCGCGCAGCACCGGGCGGCCGCCGCGCTCCACCGACAACGCGTCGAGCCGCAGGGTGGCGGCGGGCGTCGCGGGCGGCTCGACCTCCGGGTCGACGCTGGCCATCAGCGCGTCATACCTCCTCCTCCGTGCCGAGGTAGGCACGGACGACTTGGGGGTTGCGGAGAACCTCGGCCGTGGGGCCCGAAGCGATCAGCTTGCCGAAGTCCAACACGGCGGTCGTCGCGCAGCAGGCCGACACGAGGCTCATGTCGTGATCGACGAGGACGACGAGGGCGCCCGTCTCCTCGGGGATCCGCCGGATCAGCTCGGCCAGCCGCGCGGTCTCTTCGTCGGGCAGCCCGGCCCCCGGCTCGTCGAACAGGATCACCCGCGGGCGCCCGACCACGGCCCGCGCCACCTCGACCAGGCGGCGCTGGGCGGCACCGAGGCCCCCGACGAGCCGGTGGGCGACGTCGGAGAGCCCGGTGAAGCTGATCGCCTCCGAGACCTCGTCGCGGCGCGTGGCGCGATCGCCGCCGGTGTGCTCGTGGACCAGGAGGACGTTGTCGAACACCGAGAGCTCGGCGATCGCCTGCTCGGTCTGGAAGGTGCGCCGTAGCCCCCACCGGGGCCGCTTGAAGTCGGGGATCGCCAGCAGGTCCTCGCCGAAGGCGTTGACCCGGCCCGCGGACGGTCGGACGAACCCGCTGAGCACGTTGAAGAACGTCGTCTTGCCGGCGCCGTTGGGCCCGATCAGGCCGCAGGTGCCGGCGGCGAAGTCGAGCGTCATCGCGTCGATCGGCACGACGCCCCCGAAGCGGACGGTGAGGTCCTCGCACCTCGATCATGGCGCCGTCTCCCGCCGGGAGAACACCCGGCCGATGCGCCGGCCCAGGCTCGCCAGGTCCTTGGGCACCTGGTCGGCGAGGCCGCCCGGCGCGGTCATCAGCACTTGCAGCACCCCGATGCCGAACAGGATCGTGAGCAGCTCGGTCGAGACTCCCCAGTCGTCGAGCAGCGCCGGCAGGATCCGCAGCAGGAACGCGGCCACGACCGCGCCCCACAGGCTGTAGACGCCCCCCATGAGGACGACCGCCAGCAGCGTGACCGATGTCTCGACCGGGAACTGCTGGACGCTCACCCCGCCGGCGGACGCCGCGAGCAGGCTTCCGGCCACGCCCGCCATGAACGAGGCGAGGGCGAACGCCCACAGCTTGTACAGGACGGTGTTCACCCCGGCCGAGATGGCGGTCGCCTGGCTGTGGCGGATCGCGGCCCACGCCCGCCCGGGCTTGCGCCGGACGTGCCACGCCGCGAGCACGAACATGACGATGGCCACCACGACGCAGTAGCGGAAGTAAGCGGTGTCGCTCTGCGCCAGCGACGGGCGGGGCATACGGGAGGATGCACCGCCCGCGGCCGAGTTGCCGAAGAACCCGCCGCCCCCGTTGGGGAACAGCAGGGCGCGCAGCACGATCGTGATGGCGCCCGCCGCCATCAGGGTGATCAGCGCGAGGTAGAGGCCCGAGAGGCGCAGCGCGGGCAGCCCGATGAGCGTGCCGACGGCGGCGGTGAAGACCCCGGCGCACAAGATCAGCACCGGGAACGGCAGCGACGTGGCGTAGCTGAGGCGCAGCGCCACCCAGGCTCCCACCGCCGCCAGGACGAACTGGCACAGCGACACCATCCCGACCCGGCCGATCAGTAGGCCGAGGCCGAGCGCCACCATGCTGTAGATCACCGCCCCGGTGACGACCAGCATCCAGAAGCTGTCGAGCAGTGGGGGAAGCCCGAAGAGGAGGAAGGCCAGGAGGCCGACGACGATCGCCACCTTGAGCGGCCGGCGTCGGACCCTGCCGACGGGGGCGACCGGTGCCGCGGGGACAACCTCGTCGGCCGCCACCGCGTGGATGTCCGTACTCACCGCGATCAGGTCCGTACCAGCGGCCGGCGGCGGGCGAAGAACAACAGGGCCAGGATGGCCAGCACGAACGGCGTGATCGTGCGGAAGTCGGCGAGCGGCCGTGCGCCGATGTGGACCCTCGTGAAGGCCGTGAGACACGACTGCACGATGCCGATGACGAACCCGGCGGCGAGCGTGACCCACAGCGAGGTGAGCCGGCCGATCAGCGCCGCCGCCAGCGCCGGGATGACGAGGAACGTCACCCCGACGATGTCGAGCCCGACGAGATCACCGAGCAGCACCCCCGAGATGCCGCATACGATCCCCGACCCCAGCCAGGCTGCGGCCTCCACCCGGCGGACCGGCACGCCGAGCATGGCCGTGATCTCGCGGTCGTTGGCCAGCGCCCGCATCGCCGTGCCCACCTTGGTGGCGCGCAGGAACACGCGCGGTGCCGGCGGTGACCACGATGGGGAAGATCATCCCCAGGATCTGCGTCCAGTTCACCCGCACGTCGGCGATCTCGAAGTAGTGGAGCCGCGTCGGCAGGATGTAGGTGCGGGTGGTCGACGGGGGCCAGACCCACAACATCACCCCCAACAGGATGAGCAGCAGCCCGATCGTCGCGGTCGCCTTCACCAGTGGGTCGCGGGCCGCGAACGGCGGCCCGAACACCAGCCCGTAGACCAGCGTCACGGCGCCAGCGAACGCCACGCACGCGGCGTAGGCGATCCACTGGTTGACGCCGCCGAGCAGCGACCAGGAGATCAGCGCGCCCGTGGTGGCGATGGCGCCGTAGGCGAGGTTGAGCACACCCGTCGCCCGGTACAGGACGACGAGGCCCACCCCGTTCATGGCGAACACCCCGCCGAGCGCCAACCCCAGTACGAGAAACGGCTTGAAGTCATCTAGGCCTGGCATGGCTCCTCACCGAGCACCCTGATCTCCTGGATCTGAACGCTGTGGGCGGCTGGCTCAGCCGCCCACCTACCCTTCGCCGGTGTTCAGCCCCTGATCCTCCTCGGCTTGGCGGATCTCTGCGAGGTTGTTGCCGGGCAGCTCCGCGATCTCGAAGCACTCCTCCGTCTGGACCATCTCGCCATCGCGGGGGACGACGGTCAGGTCCACGTTGTTGGACACGTTGGCGCCGACGCCACTCTCGAAGTACCACGGCAGGCACCAGATGTCACTCACGAAGTTCGTGATGCCCCGGAACGCCTCGTTGACGCTCTCCTTCGTGATGTCACCCTCGATGCCCATCAACGCGTCGGTCGCGACCCGCCCGGCGAGGTAGCCCATCTGGGCGAAGCTCGACGAGTTGATGTCGGGCGCGTACTGCTCGCGGATCTCGTTCATGTGGTCCTGGTCGGGCTGGCCCGAGTCGAGCACGTTGAACTCGGCGTTGATCAGGAACTTGTCGTTCCAGTCGGGCCCGAGCGCCTCGGCCACCGACGGGTCGTTGGGCGGCGTCGAGCTGGCCCAGATCACCGAGTCGACCAGGCCCTGCTGCTCGATCGCCTGGAGCAACGGGACCACGTTGGGGCCCGTGTAGTCGAGCACCACGCCGCCACCGTCTCCGGCCTCCTGGACGAGGCGCTGGGCGAACCCGGCCGGGTCGGCGAACGGCGGATCCTCGAGGATGCTGACGCCCTCGAGGTCGTTCTCCTCGGCGAAGTCGACCACGCCCTGGTTGATCAGGTCGAAGCCGGGCTGGTTGGGCGAGGCGACGACCATCCGGCCCTCCGCGCCGGCCCGCAGGGCCGCCTGGGCGCCGCCAAGGCTGGAGTAGTACGGGCCCATGTTCACCGCGGAGAAGTTCGGGCTGGTGAAGCAGTCCTGCGACACACCGGCGATGATCAGGTAGTAGTTCTGCTCGGCGTAGTAGTCGCGGTTGACGCTGCACTCGATGAGGCTCGTGCTGCCCACGATGCCGAGCACCTGGTCCTGCTCGACGAGCTTGCGGGCCAGCGACGCGATCTGCGTCGGGTCGACCTGCTCCTCCTCGGCGATGTACTGGATCGGGCGGCCGTCGATGCCACCGTTGTCGTTGACGCACTCGAAGTAGGCGGCCGTCATCCCGGTGATCCAGGTGAAGTCGGCGACCGGCGAGTTGGTGGCCATGGCGCCGATCTTGATCGGTTCACCGGTCGCCTCCTCACCCGTCCCGGCCCCGCACTGGCCCGATTCCTGGATGTTGCTGCCGCTCCCGGTTGCCGGCGCGACCGTCTCCTCCGTCGTATCGGTGTCGCCGGACGCAGTGTCCGCCGAGTCGTCGTCGTCGTCTCCGCACGCCGCGAGCAGCAGGCCGCTGATTGCGACGATGGCCAACAGTGACCGTCTCATGGTTCCCCCTCCACCGGTCATTGCCACGGTGCCCCGGCGCAGGCCGCTCGCACCCCTGCACTACCTGTTCGCTGCCCCGTCCGCAGGCGTGGCCGCGTAACGGTATCAGCTTGCCTGAGATTGCGAGCGGCTTCCTCGGAAGCGTTCGCATGCGGCGAACGCGGCGCTTTGTGGCTCGCCGCGGTGCCCGGATACTCAGGTCGAAACCAAACGCCAGGGGGCCTCTCATGCTCGAGCCAAGCCGCGGTCCGGCCACGGGAGGAGTGCTGCTGGTGGGCAGCGTCCCGCTACGCAGCGCCGAAGAGGTGTTCCAGGTGATGGCGGCGGAGCTCGGTGACCGGATCACGCAGCTCCCGGACGGCGAGACCGGTCCGCGGTCCGACTGGATCGTCTGGCAGTACCCCGTGCTGAGCTCCCGCCCCGAGTTCGAGGTCTGCCCGCCCGGCGACCAACCCCATCGGGCGCTGCCGCGCCTGAGGGTGCGCGACGGCGAGTCGCTGGACACGCTGCGCTTCGACGACCTGGGCTACGCCGAGGCTGCGATCTCGTCGTACGGCATCTTCGCTCGGCGCAAGCGTGACGGGCAGATCCCCCCGCACTGCCGGTTCCAGGTCTCGCTGCCCACGCCGCTGGCGCCGATCGCGGCGTTCGTCGCGCCCGAGGACCAGGCCCGCATCGAGCCGCTCTACGAGGAGCGGATGCTCCACGAGCTGGACGGGATCTTCGACGCCATCCCTCACGACCAGCTTGCGATCCAATGGGACACGAACTTCGAGTTCGCGATGCTCGACGAAGTCATGCCCGTGTGGTTCGGTGACCCGCGATCGGGCATCGTCGAGCGGCTGGTCCGCCTGGGTCGCAGCATCCCACCGGGCGTGCAGCTCGGGTACCACTTCTGTCACGGCCACGAAGCGCACCACCGGGATCGGCCGTACCACGCCCAGCCGCTCGTCGATGTGGCCAACGCGCTCTCCCTCAGCCTCAGCCGGTCGCTCGACTGGCTCCATCTCCCGGTTGCGGGCGACCGCGTCGACCTGCGGTTCTTCGAGACCCTGGCCCAGCTCGCGCTCCGACCCGAGACGCGGCTGTACCTCGGGTTGCTCCACCCGTCCGACGGTGAGCTGGGCGCCCGGGCCCGGATCGTCGCCGCGCAACGCTTCGTCCACGACTTTGGCGTGGCCACCGATTGCGGCTGGGCCCGCCACCGTCCCCAGGACGTGGCCTCGCTCATCGAGCTGCACCGGGCGGTGTCGGCCCCGATCCAGCCGGCCAAGCCACGCCCCCGCGCCTTCGCCTGGCCGGCCGGCTGGGAACGAGTGCCCGACGACGACTGGACGCGCCAGCCGGTCGACGCGTTCGGCGAGGCCTACGACAGCGTCGACCACCACAGCTGGTACCGAAACCTCGACGCCACGATCGAGGAGTTGTCCCACCTGCTGAACGACGGCGACATCCTCGTCGACTACTCGGGCGGCACCGGCATCCTGCTCGATCGCCTGAAGCTACGGATGTTCGATGCCCGCGCCGGCGCGGTGATCGTCGACAGCTCGCCCAAGTTCCTCCGGGTGGCGCTGGAGAAGTTCCGCGACGACCCCGACGTCGGGCTGCGGCTGCTTCGCTTCCTGAAGCCCGAGAAGCGCCTCGAGAGACTCGACGAGGTACTCGGTCCCGAGCTCCTCGAGCGCCGGGTCGACGCCATCGTCTCCACCAACGCGATTCACCTGTATCCCGACCTGGCCGACACCGTTGCGTCGTGGCTGCGCGCCCTGCGACCGGGGGGCCACGTCCTCATCAACTCCGGCAACATCCGCAACCCGCGTGCCCGCCGCAACGAGTGGATCCTCGACGAGACCGTGTGGGTGGTCGGTGACCTCGCCGAGGGCCTCGTCCGCAACGATCCCGCGTACGCCAGCTACCGCGCCGACGTCGACAACCAGGAACGCATGGCCGCCCACGCCGCCTACCGCGACCGCGTGTTCCTCCAGCCCCGGCCCCTGGACTTCTACCTCGAGACTCTGGAGCTCGCGGGCCTCAAAGTCGAGTCGGTGCGCGAGGCGAGCATCGAGGCGCGCGTCGACGACTGGTACGACCTGCTCCGCACGTACCACGACGCCGTGCTCGGCTGGGTCGGGGGCACCGAGAAGATCGACGGTGCGCCGCCGTCGCCCGAGGCGGTCACCGACCGGCTCGCGTTGATGCGCCATGCCATGGACGTCCTGTTCCACGGGCGGGCGAAGTTCCAGGCCTGCTGGACGTACATCACCTGCGTGCACTAGTGGACGCTCGCGCCCACTAGCGGCGCCTACACCCGACCGGCGTTCGTTATGGTCGGTATCCAGCACCTTTGAACGCCGGTTGGAGCCGTGAGACCAGGGGGAGCCCGATGAAGCGCAGCACCGAACGCATCCTGACCACGCATGCCGGCAGCCTGGCCCGGCCGACCGCGCTGCTCGACACCATGAAGGAGCGGGAGAACGGCCGCCCGTTCGACGCCGAGCTCCTCGACCGTCAGGTGCGGGACGCCGTGGCCGACCGGGTGCGCCAGCAGGTCGAGAACGGCATCGACGTCGTGACCGACGGGGAGATGAGCAAGGTCAGCTTCCTCGGCTACGTGAAGGACCGCCTCGGAGGCTTCGAGCCCGACATGGAGACGACGCGGATGGCTCCGTCGTGGCAGAAGGAGGTCGACGACTTCCCCGAGTACTACGCGGAGTATTTCAAGAAGTACTCGTCGACCGTCACCCCCCTTCGCCGCATCATCTGCCGGGGCCCGATCAGCTATGTCGGCCAGGACTTGGTGCAGACCGATATCGACAACCTCCGAGCGGCCATCGAGCCATACGACGTGACGGAGGCGTTCATCCCGTCCACCGGCCCGAGTGGCTTCGGGGCCAACGAGTACTACGCCAGCCACGAGGAGTACCTCGCGGCCGTGGCCGAGGCCATGCGGGAGGAGTACCTGGCGATCGTCGACGCCGGGTTCATCCTCCAGATCGACGATCCGTTCCTGATCGACATGCTGGGCGATCCGACGATGGAGCAGGACGAACGTGAGCGCATGGCGTGGGTGCACGTCGAGGCGCTCAACCACGCGTTGCGGGACATCCCCACTGAACGGATCCGCCACCACACCTGCTACGGCCTGAACCACGGCCCCCGTATGAACGACATCCCGCTCGTCGAGGTGGTGCCCTACATGCTGACCATCAATGCGGGGGCGCACAGTTTCGAGGTGGCGAATCCCCGCCACTACCACGAGTGGCACATCTGGGAGGACGTGAAGCTCCCCGAGGGCAAGATCCTGATCCCCGGCCTGATCGGGCACGCGACCAACTACGTCGAGCACCCCGAACTCGTCGCCGACTACATCGTCAAATACGCCGGGCTGGTCGGTCGCGAGAACGTGATCGCGGGTTCCGACTGCGGCTTCTCGTCCCGCGCCACCTATTCCCCCGAGGTGCACCCCACCGTGGTGTGGCCGAAGTTCCGGGCCCTGGCCGAGGGGGCGGCCCTGGCCACCAAGGAGCTGTGGGGCTAGTGCCCCCACTAGGGCGCCGTCAGACGGTGATGACGACCTTCGCTCGGGCGTGCTCGACCTCGAGGTACCGGATGGCCTCGGGCACGTCGCTCAGCGGGTAGGTCCGGTCCACCACCGGGGTCGACCGCCCCCGACTCGATGAGCTCCCTCAGGGCCGCCAGGTTCTCGCTGCTCGGCTTCTCCGTGAACTGGACCAACCGATGACGGACGAAGCGTGACAGCAGCATGCCCTTGATGAAGAGAGCCATCGGCCCGACGAGGCTGCCGCCCTCGGACACGCCGCCGCCGGACAGGACGAGCGTGCCCTCCGGCGTCAGCGCCCGCCGGCAGTCGGTCAGCGACCGATTCCCCACCAGGTCGAACACGACGTCGTAGCGCTGCCCGTTCCGGCTGAAGTCTTCGGACGTGTAGTCGATGACGTGGTCGGCCCCGATCGACCGGACCAGGTCGGCGTTCCTGGCGCTGCACACGCCGGTGACCTCCGCACCGAGCGACTTGGCGATCTGCACGGCGAACGTTCCCACGCCCCCCGACGCACCATTGATCAGCACCCGCTGCCCCGGCCGCACCTGGGCGAGGTCGCGCAGGCCCATGAGGGCGGTGTTCCCCGCCACCGGTACCGCGGCCGCCTGCTCGAACGTCAGGTTGGCCGGCTTCGGATCCACGGCGCCGGCCGGGGCGCTCACGTACTCGGCGAACGCGCCGTCGGCCTCGCCGAACACCTCGTCGCCCGGGCGGAACCGGTCCACGCCCTCGCCGACCGCCTCCACCCGGCCGGCAAAATCCCGGCCGCGGATCCTCACCTTGGGTCTGCGGAGCCCCATGCTCGGGCGCGCGACGTAGGGGTCGCCGCGCATGTAATGCCAGTCGAGCGCATTGACCGCGGCGGCGTGAACCCGGACGAGCACCTCGCTGTCGCCGGGGGCCGGCGTGGCGACGTCCCTCAACTCGAGGACATCGGGAGGGCCGTACCGATCCTGGACGATTGCCTTCATGGGGTCTCCAGTGCACGAGTCCGGTGCGGCGGGCGGCCCTGCTTAGCACGGCCAAGCGGTGCCCAACGTGTTTGCTGGAACCCACTGTTAGACGACAGTGCCCGCGGCGGTGCGCGAACACCCCGCGGGCCGGACACCGGAGGCTAAGTCCAGTGCCAGATACAGAATCCCACGGGGACGAACCGACCGTCGCCCCCACCACCCTCGAGCTGCTGCTCTCGCGGATCGATGAGCAATGTCGGCTGCTCGGCCTCGAGCTCGACCAGGTCGCCAAAGCTTGCGAGCAGTTGGCACCCGAACGGGCCCGCGTCCTGCCGGAACGCCCTCACGATGGCCTCGGTCATGGTCGACGAGATCCGCCTGCGAGCCCACGCCCGACCATTGGACGAGCCCGAGCCGTGACGGCCCGGTTGGCCCGGAAGCTATTCGGGTAGAGCCATTACCATCCCGGAGCGACGGTCCCCGGCATCCCTGTCGGGGGCCGCTTCGCGTTCTGCCCCTCCGCCTAGCAGCCGGATTACGTCCCGCGGATCTGGGTAGCCATCAGAAGACGACGGTCCCCGGGTCCCCAGCACCGGGGGCCGTCTAGCGTCCCGTCGTCGGCCTAATCGGGTGTGAGGCACCAGCGTGTCCGGGTAAAGCCGAGGGCTATGACCTGTCGTGCGTGCCGCAACGTTGGCTGGATACTGATCGACCGTCACGCCGGCGAGGGCGGTCGCAGCGGCGCCGTGTCGCTCGAGCTCGTGCCCTGCAACCTCGCCGACTGTCCGGTCCACCCGCCCCGCCCGATCGCCACCCTCGGGGTCCGAGGCCAGTTCCGGGAGGTGGTGCGCCACCCGAACGACGGGACGATCATGGCGCTCAGCGGGTTCACCGAACCGGCATGGCGATGACTGCCGCCCCTCGGCCTACGGTCGGGGGGCGGTGGCGCGTCTCACTCGTCAGCGAGCAGGTCCCCGATGCCGGCAACGTCGATTGCTCGCCGCAGCGCGGGCGACCGCTCGCTGATTCGGAAGCCCACGCCATCCACGCCGGCTGCAGCGCGGGAACGGAGCAGGGCGGTCAGGCCAGACGAGTCGATGAACGTGAGGCCGTTGGCGTCGACGACGATCGCCTCCGGATGGGTGTCCAAGGCATCGACGACGGACGCCACGAACCGCTCGGCACCGGTCGTATCGAACGTGCCTTCAACGACAATGGTGGCATCGCTGCCCCGGTAGCGGACCTCGATGCGCAGCAACTCAGCGCTGAAGGGCTCCACGGCGTCTGGCATATGTCCCCCAGCCAGCGGCACTCGGCCCGCGCCACGCCAACGTCCCACACTGGTCCCCGGCCGTCAACGTGCCGGCCATTGCACGTGTCCACCCGGTAACGGCGCGGAGAGGCCGACGCGATCTCTATGTGAACGGCTCATACCGCCGCTGAGCCGTCCCCAGGAGCCGGGGAAGGGACGTGCCGGGGAATGGCGGGCGTTCCCCGGCCTCCCTCGGGTGCCGCGTCACTCGTCGGGCAGCAGCGCCTCGAAGCCGGCGTCCTCGGCCACGTGCCGAAGGACGGGCGAAGCGTCATTGACTCGGAACGCCACGCCTGCCTCACTGGCCGCATGACGCGCCCGCAACAAGGCCCCCAGGCCAGACGCATCGACGAACGTCAAACCGCGGGCGTCGACAGTAACGAATGCCGGGCGTGCGCCGAGGGCTTCGTCGACACATCCGCGGAATGACGCGGAACTGTCCTGGTCGAGGCTGCCCGCCACGGTGACGGTCGCCTTGGTGCGGCCTTGCCTTGTCTCGATATCTAGGGACTCGATGTACGTGCGCACCGCGTCCTCCGCCAACTGACCCGGATAGCCGACGTTCCAACCACACGTTATCGACGCCGCAGACCCCCGCCGGTTGACAGAGACCGCCAGTTGTTGTGGACGCCGCCGACCCGCCACGGCGCCGGGTACAGCGGTCGGCAAACCCCTTGCCTCACCGCCCACTACAAACGTATGTTCGTGCTGTGGGTGGTGACTGGCGAGACCGGTTCGAGTACGCCTGGCAGCAACCGGACCCCGAATCCGACGAGGGCCCCGGCCTCACCTGGCGGCAACTCGACCCCCGCCACTGGTCAGGGTCGTGGAACGGGAAGCTCCACGGAACCATCACCGCCGAAGCCGACGGCTGGCTCGCCTACGTGCGCCTCGAGGACCCACCCGGGCTGTCGCCGATCACGACCGTGGGCCGGTTCGCCACACTGGACGAGGCACAGAGCACGACCGACGAGGTGTGGGCGTCCCGCTGACGGATGACGTACAGAGCGGCAGATATGGCGCGGTGTTCCGTCGCCGACCGGCACCTCGTGGACGGCTGCGGCGGAAGAGCGTTCAGAGATCGCGTCGCATGACGGGCCGACTTGGGTAGGTGCGGCCGATCTCGTGGAAGCCACTGGCGAGGAACGTCCGCATCGTTCCGGTGAACAATGCGGAGGCGCTCACCCTGTCGGCCGTCAGGGCGTCGGTGTCGACGGGATGGCCCTCGAGTGCGGTGGCGCCGTGATGGCGAGCGTGAGCAACTGCTGCGTCGAGCAAGGCGGTCGCGACTCCGATCGACCGATACTGCCGCTCCACGGCAAAGCAGGTGATCCACCACACGCCAGCGTCGTCGTCCAGAATGCGGCGCAACGCCCGGTTGCGTTGGACGAGGGGTACCGCGACGCGGGGCATCACCCGTGCCCAACCCGCCGGTGACTCATCAACATAGGCCAGGACACCCGGAGGCACCGAGGCCGATTGGATCTCGTGACGCAATGCGTCGCGGTTGTCGGTCACCGTGGTGCCATCGATTGGCGCCTCCATGAACCGTTGGCACCAGCACCAGCCTGGATCTTCACCCCGTCGACCGAACACGGTGACGATGTCGTCCCAACGCTCGGGGCTCGCCGGCAGCGTGCGGATGGTCACCATGAATCGGCAGGATCCTCACCAACGTGGCCCGGCGCTTCGCTGCAGCAGAAGGCGCGGGTCGAACGCGTTCCCGTGGAGCTCGGTCACAGCGGTCATCATCGCGGACAGCGAGATCGACGCTCCTATGTGTTGTCAAGGATCAACGCCGGGGTGCTGGCATACCAGTGATGGGCCACGTGGGGCACGCTCTTATTAGGCCAATGCGGTCCGGCGCGGGTGGCGGTGACGGGACGGCAGGTCGCTCAGAGGACGACTCCCGCGGGGAGTGTCAGGGCAATCTTGGGCCAGTCCCGTCACCGTGACCCGGTGGCGGCTCCGGTGCTCAGGTGGGGATCTGCTGGAAGATCTCACGTGCGACGTAGCGCTTGAGCACGCGGATGATCTCGGGCTTGGTGCGGCCCTCGGCGAGACGACGTTGCATGTAGACGACCGTGCGGGGTTCGCCTTGGCCGAGGCGGGTCAGCACGACCCGCCACAGGGCGTGGTTCGCCTGGCGGTTGCCGCCTTGGTTGAGGCGGTGCCGGCCGTTGGTCTTGCCCGACCCGGCAGGAACCGGGGCGACGCCACAGATCTTGGCCCAGGCTGCCTCGGAGCGGATCCGGCCGGGGTTGTCGCCGGCGGCGGTGAGGAAGATGGCGGCGGTGTCCGAGCCGACGCCGTAGACCTCGAGCAGAGCGGGTGCGGTGGCACGCACCAGGGTGTCGATGTGGGCGTCGAGGGCGGCGATCTCGGTGTTGATGGCCTGGACCCGGCGGGCGAGGGTGACGATGGCGGTCTTGATCGCGTGACTTATGGGATCGCTGCCTGGCCGGGGACGTAGCGCTGCGGCCTGGCGGATCAGGGCCTTGGTTGTGAGCACGCCAAGGCGATCGCGCAGGTCATCGGGTGCGGTGATGACCAGGTGCCGGAGCTGGCCGATGGTCTTGATCCGGATCGACCGGGCGGAGCGCTTGGCAACCAGCAACGTGCGCAGCGCCTCGACGTTGCCGGTGGCTGACTTCGCAGCACCGCTGGCCCGGCCCGACAGGGCGGCTCTTGCGGCTTCGATGGCGTCGAGCTCATCGGACTTGCCGTTGCGGCGACGTGCCTGACGGTTCGGCCGGTCGACCTCGACCACCACGATGCCCGATGCGGACAGGTGCCGGGCGAGTCCGGCACCATAGCTGCCGGTTCCCTCCACTCCGACCCGCTCCACCGCACCGAAGGAGCTGAGCCAGCTCGACAGGTCGTGATAGCCGGCTGGGGTAGTGGGCAACGACTCGACACCGAGCACGCCACCCACCGGGTCGACCGCTGCAGCGACGTGGACATCGAGGTGGGTGTCCACTCCCCCGACGATTGGGCGCGTGACTTCTACGATGGACATCTGCCATCCCTTCCTGTGCAACTGGGTTCAAGGGGTGGCACGCACGTCCCGGGAAGGAGATCGTGACGAGCAGGCTGTTGGCGCAGCCGGCCCGATCACCCTCCGGAACGGGGCGTGCCTCGTTGGAACCGGCGACCGTAGTCACACCCACCAGCAGCCCGGTGGACCCCACACCTGCTGGCCCTCGCCAGTCTCACTGGGCAATCTTTGGCGAGGTCAGGGACCGGGCCGTCTGAGTTTGACCGGGTGCACCCCTGGCGCTTTCAGTTCGTCTATGGGGACTCTTCGACGCGGGCCGGCGTTCCGCTGTCCGGGGGGGCGATGGCCTGGGGTTCGCCAATTTGCGTGATGTCAAGGTCAAGCGCGAGCTCGGGATCGTCGGGTGCCGATGTGACGACGATGCGGGCGAGGTTGCCGTCCCCGTCGAGGGTGACCAACAGGATCTGTCTCTTTGGCGTCGATCGGCGTAGGGGCCCCGCCGGTCGCCTGCGGGCATCGAGGCACGTATGACGCACCGCCCCGCGGGTCGGGCGCCACCGGTCTGGGGTCCCGCGCCACAAGAGCAGATCGGAAACGGCGGCCGTCCCCAGCAGCGGCGTGGCCGGCCGACCGAGGTGCGGACTGCCCACGGGGCGGTGCCGAGCCATCGACCGTCGATGCGCTGCGGGTCCAGACCTTGGGGCCCGACGTAACAGTCTCTACCGCCCGCCCACTGGCATCGACCGCTACGTCATCGGTGAGGCCATGCTCCAGCACCACGGCGCCCTCGACGGTGCCATCGCCGGCCATCCACTCGCCGGGCCGGAGCGGACTCCGCTGGGCGGCGTGCACCTCGCCCCCGTAGGCGAACGAGCCGGCCGATAACAGCCGATGCGTGGCCGGGTAGAAGGCGATACGAGCGGCCCGGGCCCTGTCTCCGCCGATGCCGCCGCATGAAGGTTCATCGCCGCCGTCTCGCCCGCCGTCGCGGGCCCACCACAGCAGTCCCCCGCCCAGCAGCCCCACCACGGCGACCACGCCCACCAGCCGAGCCCAGCGCCCAGGCCCACGCACGACCCGCCTCGCCGACGCACCCTGGCCCGGAGCGTCGTACCCCGTGTCCGCTCGGTCCCACGCCGTCGTGACCTCGGACTCGATGTGGATCGGGGGCTCATCACCCACACGCCCAGTCTCCCACACGGTGGCCGTTTCCGGGCGGGCAGCGGAGCACCAGAACGGGCAATCGGTACACGCCTCGCGCCGCCCACCCGCCAGGCAGCAGGGGACCCACAAGGCCTCGACCAGCGTGCAGACGCCCAGCTCAGCGCCACCGGCACGCCGTTGCGCCAGGCACGAGGCGCGAATATCCAGGTCAGAGGCAACATCGTTACCGGGCTATGTGCCAGCACCCCCCAATGGCGGTGTGTGTCTCCTATTGCGAGGGGGATGGGACGCCGCTTGCTCAGGCCCGACTATCAGGGGATCCAGGAGGACTCGCATCTCCTCCGAGTACCACTCCACGGCGCCGCTTCCAGAAGTCACAAAGCACAGGACTGCTTGTGATGACGCTGCTGAAATAGGTTCGCCACGGGTCTGCAAGGTTGCTGGGTAGTAGCGGCATCTGGGTAAGTACGTTGTCGATGAAGTTGGTGAACAGCTCGGCGGTTGCCTCTATCCTTTCACGCTCCTCCGGCGTTTCATCAGTCAGTGCTTGCTCGCCGTAGAAGTAGGGGCGCAACAGCAGTCGATCTATAAAGAGGTGATTGATCTGCAGCATGTTGTCGTTCATCGCTTGATATACCGAGGCGAGCGTGGCGCGAACTCCGTTGCGGACTTGGAGCCCAAGAACGATGACGGACGCGATCAACACCAGGTTTCCGAATAGGGCCACGGCGAGTGCTGCATCCAACTTGAGGCCTCTTTCAGCAGACGAGTTCGTTCCGTACTCGCGACAGCGTCGCGGCGCGCGCACGCATGTCATAGCTCACAGTCCAGATCCGGGGTGCCACGAAGGGACGCGCGGACCACTAGGGGCTTGAGCCCGGCCCGATGTCGCCTGGCGAGGCAGCCGCAGTACCCAGGGCCGAACTAGCTGTGGGGCGTGCGGCGGAGCTCCAGAGCAATCGGTGTCAGCACCTGCGATGACGGCCCACCGAGGATCCAGGGCCATAGCAATCGATGACCGCGCTGAAGTGGCGCCAGCCGTCCTCGCGGCGCCACAACGACTTGAGTCCGGATCTGCCACGAGCAGGGCGCGGGGGCCTCAGCCGTTGACGTTGCTGCCACGTTGGGACACCATTTTCTTCGGCTCTCTTCGGGAGAAGGTTCCATGGCGGCGCAGACGACGAATCTCTTCCTCCTCGAGGATCTCGAGGACTCCAGCAAGACGAGGGACCTGGCGGACAGCGATCTAACTGCGCTTCGCGCCATCGCAGACTGGATCAAGACCTTCGTCGTCAAGCCTCACGAGGATCTCGGTCGCGCTGGGACCGTCTGTCCCTTCGTGCCTGGGTCATTGGAACGCAAGGTCCTTTGGCTCGCTCCTGAGCAGATCGCCGACCGGGCCGAGCCAGACGTTATCGAGCTCGTAAGCGGCTACAAGAGACTGTTCCTGCAGACTCAACCCACTGGCGGCGACGATGCTGACTACAAGGTAATCGTCGTTGTCTTCACCGACTTGCCGGCTGATCGTGCCCAGGGCGTCTTTGATGGCGTACTACAGCATCTTGCAGTTCCGTCGTATGCGGACGATGGAATCTTGTTCGAGCCGTACTACGAAGGCAACGCGGGCACGGCGATTTACAACTTGAGGTTCCGACCATTCCAATCGCCCGTGCCGTTTCTGTTCGTGAGGCAGGGGGTGA
Source organism: uncultured bacterium (assembly GCA_963813485.1). Taxonomy (GTDB): domain Bacteria; phylum Actinomycetota; class Acidimicrobiia; order Acidimicrobiales; family VFJN01; genus DASQUK01. Next base: position 69,828 of record CAWEZE010000024.1, on the reverse strand, counting down.
TCAGCGACTGGAAGTTCTTTTTGGACAACGAGGAGTGGCTCCACTTGTGGGCTCGTCGCTTTGGAGAGTCCGCAGTCCAGGCCCTTGCTGAGGAACTACGCCGCTTGCCGTGGAACGCGAAGCGCGACTGATTCGAAGGACGAGCACACGCTCGCCAACAGCCGATGACCGCTCGCTTCCCGAGGCAATGCGGATAGTTCGATCTGGGACGGAAACACACCCAGATCTGCCTCTGGAGCTCGACGTCGGGCGGGAACGAGATCGGGCAAACTGAGCTCGTGCTGGTTCGAGTAGTGATCCTCGCCGCGCTCGCTCTCCTCCTGCTCTGGCAGTTCGGAGTACACAGCGACGCCCAGCAGCTCCGCGAACGACAACACGACCATCGCACCGACGGCAGAGTGCGAGGCGCTCTACGGGCCGGAACCGTGGCTCATCCTGTTCCAGGAGACTCCGACCGTCGCGTGTGTATCAGTCACCGAGCATCAGGACGTCCAGTTCTGGAACAAGGGCTACGACGAGACCATCGTTGAGTGGATCGACGGCAGTAGAGTCCTGCCATCCCACTCGTCGTTTGCCACAGGCCGCATCGGCGATGTGCTCTATCCTGGAGCCCACGAATTCCGGAGATCGCCGTATCGCTACCGACGATCCAGGTCGTCGCGGCGGACTAGTCCGCCGCCGTCTCTCAGCCCACTGCCGTTGTCGAGACAGGCATGGCTCTCGAGGAGGCGCTAACGTGCTACGGCCTCGACCTCGTCGTCTACCCGGACCTGATGCCTGGTCCAGCGTGCTGGCTCGCTGTCGTGCCCGGAGACCCCTACTCGCCGCTGTTCATCGTCCGAGCCAACCGACTGACGAGGCCGTCGTTGTCGAGATCCTCGCAGCCGCCGACCAGTCGTCTGCCCTCTACGAGGAGCGAGGGTGTGGTGCGTAGCGCTACCTCGGACAGCAGACAACCGCAGAGTGGGCGCCCATAACTGCCGCTCTGTACCGTCATCCGTCGGCGGGACGCCCACACCTCGTCGGTTGCCACCTGCGCCGCCTCGACGGTGGCGAACCGGCCGACGGTCGTGATCGGGGAGAGGCCGGGCGGGTCCTCGAGGCGCAGGTAGGCCACCCAGCCTTCGGAGTCGCGGGTGACGGTGCCCCGGATCTTGCTGTCCCAGGTGCCGGACCAGTAGTTCGTGCCGGTCTCTCGCCAGGTGAGGCCGGGGCCCTCGTCGGGTTCGGGGTCGGGTGCCTGCCAGGCGTACTCGAAGCCGTCTCGCCAACTGCCGAGCATGACACGAACGTACGTTTGTATCTAGCAAGATGCAAGGGCACGGGTGCCGGCCGCGGGGCCACCCCCCGGCTCGCGGCTGCCGGCTCGGCTAAGCGACCAGTAATGGCGTCGGCGCACCCTCATCACTTGGCGGGCAGGTTCCTCCCCCCTGTCGTCGGATGGATGATGAACAGTGTTCGGGCACGAGCGGCGACGAGGTCGCGAACCGGCGACTGAGAAGGTCGGCGACGGCCGGGCACTCGCCGACGCCACCGACGAAAGCGGCGACCGGTGACCGGCTTGCTGATCGTCGTAGCCCTCGCTGTCTCGCTTGCAGTCGGCGCCACTTATGCGCTCTTCCACTGGCGCAAGTTCATCGAAGAGATGGAGGACGACGACCGATGACGCCCGTCCGTTTCGTCCTCGATGTCGTCGGTTACGCATCACCGAGCACAAAGGGGGTCAGGAATGTTCGGAGTTCCGAGCCCGCGCACGCGACGCATCGCGGACAACGTGACGGCGGGCGCCGCCAGAGGGGCACGCAGGGCAACCTACCGCTACTTCAGACGCCGCGATTGGTTACGGCTGGGGGGTCTTCTCCTCGCCGGGCTCCTCTTCTACTTCTGGGTCACGGGAGACGATGACACACCCGCATCGGCCACCGAGACCGCGGAGGCGGCGCCCACCACCGAAACCATCTCCAGTCCGTTGAGCCTCGGCGACTCAGGGCCAGACGTCGTCATCCTCCAAGAGCGCCTCGCCGCCGTGGGCCTACCCGTCACCGCGGACGGCGTGTATGGCCGAGAGACCGTCGACGCCGTCATCGCGTTTCAGGAGCAAGAGCAACTCGTCGTCGACGGGGTCGTCGGGTCAGAAACGGGTGAGGCACTCGGTATCTGGTCGAGCTGATGTCGCGATGCCGCCCCCCGACCCGTAGGCCGAGGGGCGGCAGATCGGAGGCCAGGCGTTGCAGCTCGTCGAGCCCATCAGCCGACCGCGAGGTCGTCGCCAGGCAGTGAGCGCGGCCATGCACCGCCGGTACACCTCCTCGGCGTCGATGGGCTCGGGGGTCCGGGCTCACGACACCTCCTCGAGGTTGCCGCCGCCGTGGGCACAGGCGCCGAACACCCACCGTTTGCCGCACAGCCGGCATGTGCCGAGATGACCGACGGACGGGTCCTCGTGCGGGTAGATGCGGTGTGGGTCACGGCGATTGCCGGCGGCGCTGTTCTCTTTAGTTGCGCGAGTACTCCCATACCCTTCCTCCAGAGCAGACACAGGGGCATACGCGGTCGTCGCGGGTGCTTCGGTTTGGGGGCATACGCGGTCATCGCGCATCGATGACGCGGTCGTCGCGTATGCCTCATCGTTGAAGTCCTCGGACATGGACTCTCGCTCCCTTTCATTAGGCATACGCGATGACCGCGTATGCTCTCGCTCTTTGATGGTCGGTCGACGTGGCTGCGCCAACGGCGTCGGCGGTCCCAACTTCACGGTGTCGTCGATGTCGCCACGGGCCGGCTGATAACGGATCTTCATCCTCAGTGAGGCCTTCGGAGCGGGGTACCACAACGCGATGAGACGCGCCGTGGCGAGGTGTTCGGCGTGCGCTTGCACACGGCGTGATTGCCATGCGAGCTCGTGCGCGGCTTGGACGACGCTGCGGTCCCAGTCCTCCTGGCCACCGATGCGCATCTCGAGCCACAGGTACAAGCGGACGCAGCCGTCGTCGAGGTCCGACACGAGAATCGACTCGTGCGCCGCCGCGAACGGCGGCGTCAGCTTGCCCGTCACCGTTTGCGTTCCTTGCGTAGCTCGGCCAGCCAACGGCGCATCTCCCAGTACTCGCCCCGGCGGACCCGGGCGGCGCAGTAGGGGCACCGCTGCCCGCGGCCGTAGGCGCGGCCATGGGGGCACGTCCGGGGCTTCACCGGCCGGCCCTGCGTTGCCGATACGCCCGCTGGCGGCAGGCGTTTGAGCAGTATTTGGCATTGCCGCGCCACAGCACGGACAGCCCGCAGCCGTTACAGATACGGCCATGGCGCGTAACGCCCCGAAGGGTCGGGCGGAACACCACCACGGCTGACGGGAACGGTGCCCCGACGTCGCTGCCACCGAACCGGAGCCGCCCGGGCACGAACCGCACTTCGCCGCGGACGGCGTTCTCGTGCCACCAGCGAGTGTCCGTGCGGGACGGCACGAGGGCGACGACGGTGGCGCCCCGTCGGGATGCCTCGAGCGCCTTGGCCATCCACCGGCCGACGTCTCGCCCATACGGCGGGTTCATCCAGCACACCGCGGGGGCCCATGCCTGAGCGAGCCCGTCGTCGTCCGCAGTGAAGTACCGCGGGCACTTGGCGTTGTCGGGTAACGCGCACACGTCGACCTCGAACCGGAATTCCCGGTGGAGGTCGTCGAAGAAGCCCTGCGGGGTCCCCCACACTGCAGACGCGCTCGACAGCAACGCGCTCGCGACGGCCATCACGCCGCCTCTTCGGGGAGGTCGACGATACGCTTGTAACCCCGCGCCAAGGCCTCGATCTCGCGGGCCAAGCGCAGCCGCTCGATCGGGTACAGCGTCGGGCCGGGCGTCGGCCGCACGTCGCGGCAGAACCGCATCTCCGCGCAGGGTGCCGATCCTCGTCGCACCCGCCGGATAACCTCGGTGCCGCCGGTTGTCGTGCTGGCGATCTTGGTGGGGTCCGGGCTGTGGTCGCCCGGACCCCGCTCGTTATGCCGCCTCCCCATCGGGGGCACCTCCCGTTTCGAGGAGGGCGGCGACACGCTCGAGAACCTCAATATCGGTGACGTGCTCTGGCAACCCCTGGGCGGCGCGGGTGGCCTTGACGATGGTGTGAACCGCGGCGGCGCGGCGACGGTGGGATTCACCGGCCCGCTCGCCGATCTCGCGAAAGACCTGGCGACGCTGCTCGTCGGTGAGTCTGGACATAGCTGTACCTCGTGAGGTCCAGCAGCACCCAGAATTCCGACTGTCGGATTTCGCCCACTCCGGGCGGGAACCGCTCTATTCGGTTATCCGATGACCCTACTACGTCGCCGTGTTGAAGGTGATGCGTCCGTCACCGGTCGTCGGTACCAGGTAACGTTTCGGCCATGGTGGCAGGCCGAGCACGAGCTCATATCCGCATTCGGGGCACGAGAAATACACGGGCCACCCGTCGGGATCGCTCGCGTCGCTTAGCTGGAATGGGTCTCGATTCCACCTTTGGTTGCCCGTATTACGGGAGCGGAAATCGAGCACGGTCTCGGTAGCCCAGCCACAGCCCTCGTGGCAGTGCTCGCAGTAGAGCCGGCTGCGCTTCATGCCCGCCACCTGATGTCGACGCGGTCGAGGTCGATGCGGCCGATCCCTTCGACCATCGGTGCAGGCCCGCCTCGGCGGGTCGACGGCTTGATGTAGATGCCATCGAACACCGCGGCGAGGATGGCCCGCTGGTTGTCGACCGGCAGGCTGGGCCAAGTGGCTCGCAGGTCGACGTCAACGGCGGCGAGGATGACCCGCTGTTCGGTGGCGGCGACGAGGGCCTGGGCGGCGGTGAGGCGTTCCTCGAGCGGCTGGCGGGCGGCCATCCACTCGGCCCGGCTGATCCGGCCATGGCCGTGGTCCTCGGCCAGGGCCCGCAGGTCGGCCTCGATCGCCGCCAAGTCGGGCGCCGTGGCCTTGCGGGCTCGCTGCTCCCCCACGATCTGGCCTAGGCGGTCGTTCTCGACGGCGGTGAATAACGCCTCGAGGATCAGGGTCTCGAGGGCCTCGGCGGCGATGGTGACGTTGCCGGCCTCGCGGCCGGGCAGGTTGTGTGCCCGGTACATCGGGTAGCCGCGGACGACGTCGCGGTTGTAGAGGTAGCTCGGTCTCGGCGGAGCGGATGAGTCCGGTGAAGGCACGGCGCCGGGATGGCTTCCGCGGCGTGGGGGCGGTCAGGTGGGCCACGAGCCGGTCATGGGTCCGCCGGTCGAGCACCGCGGGCCATGCGGCGGAGCCGATGACCTCGCGGCGGTGGACCCTGAGTCCGGCCTGCCGCGGGTTGGTCAGTACGGCCTTCACGACAGTGCCGTTCCATTGCTTCGACCGTTGCGGGGTGAGCACCCCAAGAGCGTTCCAGCGGCGAGCGATCGCGTTGAGGCTGGCGCCATCGAGCACGTCGGTAGCGGCCTGGCGTAAGAGCACGGCCTCCGACTCTCGGATCGTCATGCCGTCGGGCTCATAGCCGAACGCTCGCGCCCCGTGCGGCTTACCTTCGGCGGCCCGCTGGTCCGATGCGCGGCGCAGCCGGCGGGACAGGTCGTCAGATTCCATTGCCGCCTTGGCGACCAGCATCCTGGCGACGAACCGGCCCGACGAGGTGATGAGGTCCATCTCGCCGTTCACGTTATGAAGCTGGAACGCTCCGTTTCGCCTCTCGCAGAGATCGATGAGGTCCTCGAGCTGGCGGGGCTGGCGGAGCAAACGGTCGACGTCGTAGACGACAGCCCGGTCGACGGCACCGGCCTCGATCAGCGTCAGCAACCGAGTGAACCCCGGCCTCGCCTTCTTGGAGTACCGCGAGGCGCTGATGTCGTTGTCGGCGATCGTCTCGCCGAGATCCCAGCCGTTGCGGTCGCAGACGGCGGAGATGTCATCGATTTGGCGGGCAACGCCACGGCCCTCGAGGGTGTCGTCCTTGGAGATCCTGGCGTACCCGATCGCCTTGAGCACGCCCGGACAATAACACAGGGGTTGACGAAACACGGGCCGGTCAGCCTCGCCGGGCGGTCAGCGCCCGGGCTCGCCCGTGGTCGTTTCGGTGCGCGCCGTGCCGACGGCGGTGTGGCCGCCCTAGCCTCGGGTGAGACGGAGGCGCTTGGCTAGCTCGTGTTGAGGCTCGTTCTGATCGCAGGCGGCGTGCTCATCGCCACGTGGGCGCTGATGGTCGTGCTCGCGCGACGGCTTCCCGAGGGAGCCGCAAAGGACCTGGCGACCGTGCTTCCGGCGTGCGCGACAACGGCGCGAAGGCTCCGGCGGGATCCGCGTGTCCCGCGGCGGGCACGCATCGCGGTCGTCATCGCGTTGCTCTGGGTTCTCTCGCCGATCGATCTGATCCCGGAGTTCCTGCCGATCATCGGCCCACTCGACGACGTGCTCGTCGTCGCGCTGGCGTTCAGATACGCCGCACGTCAGGTGCCACGGGCCGTGCTCTTCGAGGCCTGGCCGGCGGATCCACGTGTCCTGGAGCGGTTGCTCCCGGGCCGGGTCGATGCCGGCCCAGCTCGCTAAGCGTCGGCCAGCCGCTCGGCGATGACGGTGGCACGGAGTCGAGCCCGCCAATCTTCGAGGTAGGCGATTCGTCGGTGCAGTTCCGGGTCGACACCCGGGCTGGGCTCGGACGGCGGGTCGGCGTCGGGATGCTGCCAGCGCCAGCGGTTGTGGAAACCGCAGCGCAGCTGGCCGTTGTCGACGGTCGTGGTGCCGCCGGCCGTCCAGGCATGGACGTGGTCGCCCTGGCAGCGTTCCGCGGGCTGCTCACAGCCGCGGTGTGTGCAGCGCTGATCGCGAACTTCGAGAGCGCGGCGGACGGCCCCGGTGAACCGGCGGGCCCGGCCCAGGTCGACGACCCGCGAAGGCCCGTCGAACACGACGCGCTCGATCAACGCCTCGTCCAACAGGGAAGCGACCGTGCCGGGGCTGACGACGGTTCCGCCGGCGAGCTGGCAGATGCGACCCTTGAAGGTCTCGTAGCCCACGAACACGCTGATCAACGGCCGGGGACGCTTGCCGTCGGCTGGAGCGGCCACGGCTCGCCGGGCCAGTTCCACGAGTGCATCGTGCCGTCGCTGCGCCGGGGTGCGGGTCAGATGGCAGGCGGTGGCGGCGTCGCCGTGTTCGGCACGGGCGGCCGCCCAGTCCGCCTCGAACAGCTCCTGCTCGACCCGTCGCAACGCCGCGTCGACGGTCGCATGTCCCAGCGGCGTCAGCATCCCGTCCAGGATCCCGGTGCCGCGCATCCCGGGTGACAGGTGCACCCGGCGCAGGGCGTCGTCATGGTCGGCGTCGCGCTCGACACCGTCGGGGTCGGCGTGCTGACGCCAGTACTCGATGGCCCGCACGAAGTCGGCCCACGACATGGTGCGGGCGTGGTCGACCAGGAGGGCCTCGTCACGAACGAAGTACTCGGCGGTGCGGCCGCGCGCTAGCGAGGCCAGCACCATGGCGTGCCGCACCGAGATGTCGCCGGCGGCGAAGGCCTCGGCGGCGGCGGGCATGGTGCGCAGCCGCCGGCCCAGCCACACCTCGGCCCGGGCCGGGCCGATCGGGAGGCGGCAGCGGTGCGCCATCCAGGCCCCACAGGACCGGGAGCCGTCGTCGGCCCACACCCGCCGGGCGTCGGCCGCGGCGGTGATCCGAGTGACCGCGGCGGCTAGCCGGGCCTGCTGGCGATGCAGCTCGACCATTGCCTCGGCCAACTCGCTGTCACCAAGCGTGTCAGGGTCGACGTCTAGTAGGCCGTCGATCGCCGCGGTCAGCAATGCCGCCGTTTGGCTCGACGCCATCTGCTCAACTGACCCCAACATACGTTCGATTATAGCACTAAAAATTGGCAGCGATCAAACCCCAATTCATGATTGTTCGGTGAGGGCTGTGGGCCCTTTCCCAGACGGGGACATGGCTGCGGCTGTCGGTGGTGAAGGGCTCGCAGTTCCAGTCCGGCCCATCGCTCGCCCATATGACATGCCGGCGATTTGTGCCATGAGATCCAGAATCCGATATGGGGCGAGGTCGTATACCTCGAAGCCGAAATGCGTTCGCGTCAGAGCGAACAGGTGGATGGTCTCGCCGAGGAAAGGCGCCGAAGCTCGGGAATGTAGACCTCGATCACGAAGCAGCCGCCGGGCTCAGATGGGCGGCGACGTTGGGAAACAGGCGATCTGCTCCGCTTCCGCAGATCGGCCCACAGCATGTGGAGGTGACGGCTGGCAGTGGCCGAGCCGCCACCGGACTGGCGGCGAACGCGCCGGCGAATGCGCCTACCAGGCCGTTGAGGTCGTCGCCGCCTCAGTGGCACTGCGGCCGTCGAGGTAGACGAAGCCCTTGGTGCCGTCGACCGTGATCGTCTGACCGGTCTTGATGGCCGTCGTGCCGACCTCGGTGCCGACCACGGCGGGGACGCCGAACTCGCGCGCCACGATCGCGGTGTGCGACAGCACGCCACCGACGTCGGCGACGATCGCGCCCGCGATCGAGAACACCGGCACCCAGGGCGGCAGGGTCATCTCGCAGACCATGACCTCGCCGTCCTCGAGGGCAGTCGCCTCGTCCAGCGATCGCACCACCCTGGCCGTCCCGGTGTAGACCCCCTGTGAGCCCGCAACACCCTTGAGCGCCCCGGGATCGGCGGTCTCCTGGGGCGGGACCATGCCCAGGAGCCGGTAGACCAGCGCGTCCATGAACGGGTCGGGTACCTCGGGAGGCGGTGGCGGGTTTCCGAGCGCGGTGGGCGCCGTGACGCGACTGGCCGCCTCCATGCTGGCTCGCCGCTCGGCGACCTTCGCCCGCTGATCACCGCCGTCGCCGAGGGCGGCGACGACCTCGTCCCGGTAGAGGAAGAACACGTCGTCGGGCTGGTCGAAGACGCCCTTGGCCACGAGCCGCTCGCCGACTGCAAGTGCGAACCGGCGGAACACGCTGATGAAGAGCTGGTCGATGTAGAAGGCGTGGTCCTCGGTGAGCGGGAAGCTGTAACGCGCCGCGTCGTAGAGCTCGTCGAACTTCGCCAGCGTCTCGGGCTCGTCGGCCAGCTTGGCGCGGGCTGCGTTCAAGAGCTCCTCGCGCCGTGCGACCTTCTGCTGGTAGATGACCTCGGGGTCATTGCTCTCGTCGAGCTCCATCATGTTGGCGATGCTCGCCAGGGGGATCGATGGGTTCTCCCGCCACGGTATGTCGGCGAGGTCGTACACCGCGTCGTGGCGCCAGCCGTAGTCGAACAGGAACTCGTCGAGCTGCTGGCGGAACGCCCGGCCCTCCTCGCTGGCGTCGAGCTTGCCCGGAATGTCCTTGGGCCCCGTCGTCTCGAACAGCTCCTTCAGCGTCGGGCTGGCGAGCACCGTGCGGCTGAGCGACCACAGCCCGCGGCTGGCATCGACGGAGGTCGTCTGGAACCCGTGGAGCGTCTGGTACGACTCGGTGGGATCGGCGGGCTTCATGATCGTGTCGTAGAGGTCACAGAACGCGCTGCTGGACAGCAGCACGAAGTTGATGTGGCCGTGGATCCACCACTGGTGACGCATCTCATCGGTCAGCTCGTCGAGCTTGGCGATCAGCTCGTCGTCGCTGAGACCCGAATAGTCGACGGTCTTGAGCGGAACGTTGTTGGCGATGACCTCCGGCTTCCACTCCTCGTCCCACGTCTTGCCGATGCTCGGGACCTTGGCGTCGAGCTTGCCGTGGTAGCGGGTCATCCGGTCTGCGATCTCCGCCTCGTCGGGGATGGGGTGGAAGGCCACGTAGAAGTAGTGGTTGATCTCCTTGGTGCTGACCATGATCGGGCAGTCGTACTCGGCCTGCGCTTTGGTGAAGCCCTCGGCCAGCGTGCGCACCACCAGATCGAACGACAGCGGGGTGACCGGCCGTGGCGCATGCATCTTGTCCAGAGCCCAGAACCCGTCGATCTCGTCCGGCCCAGGGAACGTGATCTCGTCGTTCGTCGTCGTCACTGTCGATCCCCCTCTGTGACCTGCCCGCCCACAGACGGGACTCCATGGCCACTGTAGTTGAGAGCGCAGAAACATCAGGGTGCCTGACGTAGGCGAGCGCCCAGTACCGTCACCGGCGATGGACCTGTTGACGCCCCGCAGACCGGACTGGCGCGCCGTGCTCGCGGAGCGGCGGCCACCGCGCCGAACCGACGCCGCGCACCGGCTGGTCCTCCTGGGGACGGCGGGCGGGTCGAACCCCAAGGCGACCCGCTCCGGGTATGCCAACGCAATCGTGGTCGGTGATGCCGCCTACCTCGTGGACTGCGGCGAGGGCGCCCACCGCCAGCTCTGGCGTGCGGGGTTGACGCTCAACCCGAACCTCGGGCCGGAGCGGCCGCTGGTCCGGGCCCTGTTCGTCACGCACCTCCACGCCGACCACGTCGTGGACCTGGCCAACCTGCTCCTCGGGAGTTGGCCACCGCACGTGATCGCCGTGTACGGCCCCGGCCCCGCAGGACTCCCGATCCCGGCGTATCCGGCCGGCGAGGAGCGCCCCCTGGTGTTCCCGGATGCGCCGACTCCCGGCATCCGGGCCACGGTGGATCACCTCCTGCGTGCCCACGCGTACAACATCAATCTCCGTATCGCCGACGAGGGCCGCCGCAGCATCACCGAGTCAGTACGGATCCACGAGATCGGCGTCGCCCGGGACGGGGATGCGCCTGACATCGACCTCGGCTGCGTCGGCGACGGCACCAGCGGTACGTCGGCCGCCCCCGACATGGATCCCGTGGTCATCTATCCCGAGGACGACCACGGGGTGAAGGTGAGCGCCATCCTGGTGCAGCACGCTCCGGTGTTCCCGGCCTTCGGCTTCCGCTTCGACACCCCAGACGGCTCGGTCGTGTTCTCCGGCGACACCGGCCCGTGTGGCAACGTCGTCCGACTGGCGCGGGGTGCCGACCTGCTTGTCCACGAGGTGGTGGCCGTCGAGCGGCTGGCCCAGCGCCTCCGTCGGCTGCCCAACTTCGAGGCCATCCGCAACCACCTGGCGAGCTCGCACTCGACACCCGAGCAGGTCGGTGAGATTGCCACCCAGGCCGGCGTCGGGACCCTGGTGCTGTCGCACCTGGTCCCCGGTGACGTCGACCTGACCGAGGCGGAGTGGGAGGCACGCGTGCGCCCGCACTTCGCCGGCGAGATCGTGTGCGGCGTCGACCTCGACGAGTTCGCGCTGGTCGGGCCCTGATTGGAGGGCGCGGCGACAGTCGGGGCCCGCGCCGGTAGGTGACGTGGCCACGTTGGCGCCGGTCGTGGCCCGCGCACCCTCGTTCGGTCGTCAGGTGGCAGCCCGGACCGGGGAGCCGGTGTCCAACCGGACCAGGAAGTCCAGCGCGCGCTGGAAGATCGCCTCGACCTCGGCGTCGCCCGCACCGCCGAAGAAGTGGTCCGCGCCCGGGACGGACTCGAGCTCGACCGACCCGCCCGCGGCACGCAGGGCATCCGCCAGGCGGACGCTCTGGTCGTGAGGCACCCAGGTGTCGTCCTCGCCGTGCTGCAAGAGGAACGGTGGCGCGCCACCGTGCACGTGTGTCACCGGACTTGCGGCCCGGGCCAGGTCGAGGTTCTGACCGATGGGGCCACCCAGCAGGTGGGCCTCGTAGCTGTCGGTGGCGTCCCGGTCGAGCGCGGGCAGGTCGGTGATCGGGTACCAGCACACGACGCCGGCGACTGGTAACGCGTCGGCGACGAGCGCCGCGAGCGCCGCCAGGTTGCCGCCTGCCGACGCGCCCCACAGGTACGTCCGCGCCCGGACCACGCCGAGGTCGTCGGCGTTCGCGTGGAGCCAGCGGACCGCCTCAAGCGTGTCGTCGAGCTGCGCGGGGAAGAGCGCCTCGCCGCTGAGGCGGTAGTCCGGAGCCGCGACGACGAACCCCATCCCGGTCAGCCGCTCGAAGACACCGGACGACCACTCGCGGGTCTCGCGGGGCGGTCGGCTCCGGTGGCTCACCCGCCAGCCGCCGCCGTGGACGTACACCAGCAAGGGCCGGGCCCGGTCGGGGTCCTCGCCGGGTGTGCTCGGCCGGTAGACGTCGAGCTCCAGGGCTCGGAAGCCCTCCCGTTCGGCGAACACGATGGCCTTCTCGACGTGCACCGATGCACTCCCGGAGTGTGAGGTTGTCAGGTTCCCTGGCATTCTGACACTGGACCGTCGAGCCCGTAGGGTCGAGGCCGGCGGCCGCCGCAGCGGCACGAGGGGAGGAGCGGTTGGGCAGCATCCTGGGCACCCGGGTGGCGCGGCTGGAGGATCCCCGGTTCCTGACCGTGGGCGGAACGTACGTCGAAGATGTGGTGCTCCCGGACGCGGCTTGGCTGACCTACGTCCGGTCGTCGATGGCGCACGCACGGATCACCGGCATCGACGTGTCCGGAGCCAAGACCGCACCCGGTGTCCTCGCCGTCCTTACGGGGGACGACCTCGCCGAGCTCGGCGTGGCCCCGGCCTCCAGCCCCACCTTCCCCGAGGGCATGCGCCGACCGTTCGTCGCTCGTGGCGTGGTGCGGTTCGTGGGTGAGGCGGTCGTCGCAATCGTGGCCGAGGACCGAGCGTGCGGGAGCGACGCTGCCGACCTGGTGGTGGTCGATTACGAGCCGCTCCCCGTGGTCGTCGATCCGGAGGCGGCGCTGCGTGACGAGCAGTTGCTGTTTCCGGACGTCGGCACGAACGTGGTGCAGCGGTTCACGTCTGGCTCGCGGGCGGACTTCGGCGGCTCCGAGGTCGTGGTCGAGGAGCGGATCGTCAACCAGCGCCTGACCGCTGCGCCCATCGAACCCCGCTCGGCGGCTGCGTACTGGACCGACGACGGCCGCCTCGTGCACTACGCGGCCTGCCAGGGCGCCCATCCCGCCCGCGACGTGCTGGCGGCCGTCTACGGGCTGGACCCGTCGCGCGTCCGGGTGGTCGTCCCCGATGTGGGCGGCGGGTTCGGCGCAAAGTCGCGCACCTTCCCCGACGAAGCGGCGCTCGGGTTCTACGCCCAGGTGGCCGGTCGCCCGGTCCGTTGGACCGAGTCGCGCTCCGAGAACATGATCGCCATGGTCCATGGCCGGGGTCAGATCCAGCACGCCAGGCTGGGCGGCAGACGGGACGGGCGCATCACGGCCTACCAGCTCGACGTCGTGCAGGACGCCGGCGCGTACCCGGTTCTCGGCGCCCGGCTGCCGGCGATGACGATGCTGATGACGACGGGTGCGTACGACATCGCCAACGCCGGCTTCAGCGGGGTCTCGGTCGTCACCAACACCGTGTCCACCACGGCCTACAGGGGTGCGGGGCGACCCGAGGCGGCGGTCGCGATCGAGCGCATGGTCGACCGGTTCGCCGCCGAGCTCGGGATGGACCCCGCCGAAGTCCGGCGCCGCAACCTCGTCGCACCGTTCGACGACCGCTACACGACGGGGATCGGGACGGTGTACGACGTGGGCGACTACCCGGAGGCGCTGGAACGGGTGTTGCGGGCCGCCGACTACGACGCACTGCGAGCCGAACAGGGCGGGCGCCGGGACGCCGGTGATCCGATGGCCCTCGGCATCGGCGTCGCCAGCTATGTCGAGATCACCGCCGGTGCCGGCAGGTGGCGAGTTCGGGGCCGTCGAGGTCGATGCCGGTCGCATCCGCGTGAGGAGCGGTTCGACGCCAACGGGTCAGGGCCACGACACCACGTGGGCGATGATCGTGGCCGACCGGACGGGCGTGGCGCTCGAGGACGTCGAGGTGATCCATGGCGACACCGACCGGGTCCTCAGGGGCGGCTTGACCGTCAGCTCCCGGTCGGTGCAGCTCGGTGGGGCCGCCATCGCCGAGGCATGCGACACGCTGGTAGAGCTGGGTCGAGGCGCCGCCGCCGAGCTGCTCGAGGCATCGGTCGACGACGTGGTGCTCGACCGCGAGGCCGGCCGCTTCCACGTCGCCGGCGCGCCGGCACGGGCGGTGGGCTGGGCCGACCTCGTGGCTGGAGACGGCCCAGCACTGTGCGCGGAGGCTGATCACCTGCCGGTGATGCCGACGTTTCCGTTCGGCGCCCACGTGGCGGTGGTCGAGGTCGACACCGAGACCGGTCTCGTCGTCCTACGGCGGATCATCGCCCTCGACGACGCCGGCAGGATCCTCAACCCCGTGGTGGCCGAGGGCCAGGTGCACGGCGGCATCGCCCAGGGTGCCGCCCAGGCTCTGCTCGAGGCCATCCGGTACGACGAGGAAGGCCAGCCGCTGACGACCAACTTCGCCGACTACCCCGTGATCTCGGCGACCGAGCTGCCGTCCCTGGAGCTGGTGCACATGGCGACGCCGACCTTCGTCAACGAGCTCGGCGCCAAGGGGATCGGCGAGGCGGGCACCATCGGCGCAATCCCCGCGGTGTACAACGCTGTGATCGATGCCCTCGGCCATCTCGGCGTCCGCCACCTGGAGACGCCGCTGACCCCGGAGCGCGTCTGGGCCGCGCTGGCGGTCGGCTGATCGGTGCGGGCGAAGTCGACCGTGACGACCGTGTCGGACCTGTTGGACGGGGCAGTGGCCGCGGCCCGCGCCGGCGGTGCCGTCCTGATCGAGGGCCTGCACCGCCCCAAGCAGGTGCAGCTCAAGAGCGAGCGTGCCTCGATCGTGACCTGGGCGGACGTGACCGCGCAGGCAGCGATCCTCGGGGTGATCGCCGAGCGCTTCCCGGACCACGCCGTCCTGGCCGAGGAGGATCACGCAGACGACGAGGCCGGTGAGGTGGCCGAGCCCGGCGTCACCTGGCTCGTCGACCCCCTCGACGGCACGTCGAACTACGCCCACGGGCTGCCGTTCGCGTGCACCTCGGTGGCCGCTCGCGACGCCGAGGGGCTGGCGGCCGGCGCCATCTTCGATCCGTTCCGGGGGGAGCTGTTCACCGCCGCCCGAGGAGGGGGGGCGTGGCTGGGTGGCGAGAGGCTGGCCGTGTCGGCGGTCGATTCGCCCGGCGGGGCCCTCGTCTGCACCGGCATCCAGTCCGACGACCCGGACGCGATCGCCGCCTTCGGCCGGCGCATCGTGGCGCTGAGCCGGCAGTGCCGCGGGGTGCGCTGCGTGGGCTCCCCGGCCCTGTGCCTCGCATACGTGGCCGCTGGGCGCATCGACGCGTTCCTGGAGCGGGACGCCACGTTCGCATGGGACGTGGGTGCCGGGGCGCTGCTGATCAGCGAGGCCGGCGGCCGCGTCGAAGACCTCGACGGCGGGCCAGTCAACCTCGGCCCGGGACTGGCAAACGTGCTCGCGAGCAATGGCGGCATCCACGCGGCGCTCGCAGGCATCATCCGAGCTGCGGAGGGCACGCCAGAGTGAACGGCCTCACGGACAAGCGCATCGTCGTCACCGGCGCCGCCCGCGGGATCGGTGCGGCGCTGGCGGTCGAGCTCCGCGCCCGCGGTGCGACGGCGATCACGGCCGATGTCACGGTCGGCGCCGACGTGACCTGCGACGTGAGCGACGCCGACCAGGTGTCGGCGATGTTCGCCGAGGCGGGCGACGTCGACGGGCTGGTGAACTGCGCGGCGCTGCTGGTCGCCCGCAAGGCCCACGACGAGATCGACCTGGCCGAGTGGGACCGTATGTTCGCAGTGAACGTGCGGGGGTCGTTTCTCTGCGCCCGGGCCGCAGCGGCGGCGATGGGCGATCGGGGCGGGAGCATCGTGAACGTGGCGTCCGAGACCGCCGTGACCGGTTCCCACGGCTTCGTGCACTACGTGGCCTCGAAGGGCGCGGTCATCGCCATGACCCGAGCACTGGCCAACGAGCTCGGGCCGCGCGGCATTCGGGTCAACTGCGTCGCCCCTGGCTTCACGCCGACGCCGGGATCACAGGTGCTCGGCAGCTACGACCCGAGCCGCACACCGTTGGGCCGCGTCATGCGGCCCGACGACCTGCTCGGCACCTTCTGCTACCTGCTCTCGGACGACTCGACCTTCGTCTCGGGCCAGACGCTGCTGGTCAACGGCGGCCGCGTCCCGAACTGACGCCCGCCGCCACCGCCCCACCGCCGGACGGTGGTTCACTGGCGGGGTGAGCGCGCTTCGGGGCGACAATCGTGACGACCATCGTGACGACCAGGAGGCCGACGGGACCGCGGCGCCTCCCGCGCTGCAGTCGGTCGGCATCGCCCTGGACATCGTCGATGCGCTCGCCGAGGCGCACGAGCTGAGCCTGAGCGAGCTGGCGCGGCGCGTCGGCGTCGCGAAGAGCACTGCCCACCGCACCTGCGCGGTGCTGGCACGGCGGGGCCTCGTCGACCGGACCCCGCGCCGCAGCTACCGCCTCGGGCTCCGCATGGTCGAATACGGGCATCTGGCGACCGAGCGCACCGCCGTGGGCCAACAGGCGCTGCCCCTCCTGGTCGAGCTGCGCAACACCCTGGAGGAGACCGTGCAGGTCGGCGTGGCGGCCGGGGTCGACGTCGTCTACGTCGAGCGGGTCGAGGGACAGCGGGCGCTGCGGTACTCGACCAACTCGCGCCGCTCACCGCTGCACCGGTCCAGCGCCGGCAAGGTGCTGGCGGCGTTCAACCCGGAACTGGCAGAGGCCCGACTGCGCGCCGGCCTGCCGCCGAGCACCGGCTACACCATTGTCGTGCCCGAGCTCCTCCTTGCCGAGCTGGCACATATCCGCGAGCGCGGCTACGCGCGCAGCGTCGACGAGACTGAACTCGGGATGTCGTCCCTGGCGGTGCCGGTGCGCGACTCGGCGAAAGGTCCCGTCGTGGCGGCGATCTCCATGGTCGGTCCCACCCCCCGGGTGGTGGGCGACCACGAGGCCCGGCATGCGCGCATCCTGAAGGCCGGCGCCCGCAGGCTCACGCAGGCGATCGCCGAGGGCGGCTACACCATCCGACCCGACTGATTCACGACGTCAGGCCGAGCAGCTCGCGGGCCTTGTCGAATGCCGCGGTTGCCGAGCCGGCGTCGACCTGGATCCCGAGCATCCCGACGGCACGGGCACCCTCGACGTTCTCCTCGGCGTCGTCGAGGAACACGATCCTCGCGGCGGCGAGTCCCAGCGCCTCGGCGGCGACGAGGTAGGCGTCCGGCTCGGGCTTGCCGACACCGATGTCCGACGCGTCGACGAAGGCGTCCAACTCCGTGAATGCCGGGCGAGCGTCGAAGAATCCCCGACTCTGGATCGCGTAGGCGTCGTTCGAGAGGACGCCGACGCGACGGCCGGCGGAGCGGGCGTCGCGCATGAGGGTCAGGGCTTCTTCGTCGAACAGCTCGTCGGGCACTAGCTCGGTGATCGCCCGGAACATCGCCCGCCAGTCGTCGTGGCCGGTCCTCCGCGCGACACGATCCCAGTATCCGTTCAGGGTCAATGTGCCCGAGAGCTTCTCCTTCCAGAGCGGATCGCCCTCCGGGTCGATCGGACCTCGGCCGGGCACCGGAACACCGGTGGCCGTGGCGTAGGCGTCCAGCGCCCGCCAGGGGTCGAGGATCACGCCGCCGATGTCCAGCAGGAGCCCGTCGTACATCTCTGCCATGCTCCGATTGAGTCAGTCGTTCGTGCCGCAGAACCGCGCGACGGCGGCGCTCGCCTCGGGCGACTCGTCGAGCACCAGGTGTCCGGCGTCGGGGAACGTCGCCAAGGTGCCGCGGGGCAGCAACTCGACCCAGCTGCGGGCGAGCTCCACGGGTACGATCCGGTCCTCCTCGCCCCACACCACGAGCGTGGCGGTATCGACGCGACCCAGCCAGCGAGGCACCACGCGGTCGAAGGGGTGCTCCCACAGCATGATCGCCGTGGTCCGCATCTCCCGGTAGCGGGCGACGATGAAGTCCACATCGTTCGGATCGGCCGGCAGATGCGGCTCGAGCGTGGCCATCCGGTGCACCAGGCGTGCCAGGAGCTCCTCCGGCGGGATGCAGAAGACGTCGTCGAACGCGACGTCGCGCCCCCGCAGACCCGCCGGTGCGACCAGCACCAGTCGGCGCAGCCGGTGCTTTTGCTCGATCGCGAACCGGGCGGCGATCAGACCACCCAACGAGAGGCCGACGAGGTTGACATCAGCTGTCAGTCCGAGCTGGTCGAACAGCTCGGTGTAGTGAAGGACCAGGTCGTGCACGTCTTGCAGTCCGTCAAGGTCGCCCGAATCGCCGTAGCCGGGGTGGTGGGGAATGAGCACCCGGTACCGCTCGGTCCAGGGCTCGGCGAAACCCCAGCCGTGCCACGTGCCTGCCCCGTGCAAGAACACCAGCGGTGGGGCCTCGGGGTCGCCCGCCGTCAGCACCGCCGTCGACGTCCCGTGGACGTCGTAGTCCAGCCGCTCGAACGAGACGGTCGTCACGGGGGTAGCGCTCATTGCTCCCCGCTCTTGCTGCTTCGCAGCGGGCCGCTCGGGCTCCGACGCGTCGACTCCCGCTCGTGCCGCCTCCGGCGGCGGGCCGCTCGGGCCCTGGGCTCGCTCTCGCCCTTCGGGACGCTCGCTCATGCCGCCTCCTTCTTCGAACGAAGCCTCGGGATGACCTCTTCCGCGAACAGCGTGGTGTTCTTCACGACCTTCCAGTTCGGCATGTCGCCGAGGGTGAGGTTGAGGTTCAGGCGGCTGCTGCCCGACTCCTCGATCCAGCCGGCGATCGCGTCGGCCACCTTCTCCGGCGTGCCGGCGACGATCCGGTTGATGGCGACCAGGTCGTCCCAGTTGGCGGACCCGTGCACGTCGGCGGCCTGGATCCGCTTCCGGAACTCGGGCACGGTCACGTATCCCGGTGGGTTCAGGTACCGGGGCGTCGTGCGCAGAGCGTTCTCGAAGAAGTACATGACGTGGGGCATGAACTCCTCCTCGGCGCGCGCGTCGGTCTCGGCGACGTAGGCCATCACGCCGATGGCCACCTTGTCGGGGGTCGGGTCGTGACCGTGGGCCGCCAGGCGCTCGCGGAAGTGGTCGAACACCTTGAGCTGCGCCGTCCGGGGGATGAACACCACCGAGTACCCGAATCCGAGCTCCGCCGCCAGCTCGATGGTCTCGGGGGAGCCGGTGCCGACGATGTAGCACTCGGGGTACGGCTGCTGCATCGGCCTCGGCCACGGGTTCAGGTAGCGGTACGTGTAGAAGTCGCCGGCGTAGCTCTGGGGGCCGTCCTGCGTCCAGCACCGCAGGATGATGTCGATCGACTCGCGGAACCGGGCACGGGCGGTGGCGGGGTTTACGGCGTTGGCCCAGTACTCCATGCCCGTACCCAGTGGGAAGGCGACGCGCAGCCTGCCCCCGGACATGACGTCGAGCATGGCGTACTCCTCGGCCAGCCGGTTGGGGTAGCCGAGGTTCGGCGGGGTGCCGAAGACGCTGATCCAGCTCTTGGTCTGGGGGATGAGCGCGGCCGCGGTCAGGTTGGGCGCCGGGTTCATCGAGTACTGGGTGTTGTGGTGCTCGTTCAGCACCAGCCCGTCGTATCCGAGCTTGTCTGCGAGCAGCATCTCCGACAGGTAGCGGTTGTAGAGCTCGTGGCCCGTCTTCGGGTCGTAGTTGGTATTCGGGAAGTCGACCCAGAGCGACGGATGTTCGCGGTGGTCGGGCGGCAGGTCCGTATACGGGAAGAAATGGAAGAAGTGGAACTCCGCTTGATCGACCAGACCCATCGGACCCCCTCAGTCGGATGACGGCTTCGTTGGTGGCGTGACGCCGACCCCGTGCGGGCCTCAGGTGCCGCCGTGGAAATCGGCGAGGAACTCGACCAGGCGGCCGGCGACGCCGTCGGGCTCGTCCCATTCGAGCAGGTGGCCCGCGCCGGCGACGACCTCCACGGGCAGGCCGTGCTCCGCCCACGCCGCCGACCTGGCGACGGGGAGCAGTTCGTCCAGCTCCCCCCAGAGCACCAGCGTCGGGCAGCCGATGCGGTGGATGCGGCGGGCGTGGCCCCGGTCGCCCAGCGGCCACAACAGGCTGGCGGCGGCCACGTCGGACAGGTAGCGGGCCACCGGCCCGTCCTCGGGGCCGAGGTCGGCGAAGCGCTCGACGAACGGATCGGGCACGCCCTTGGCGAACAGGTGGCTCATCCGTTCCGCGGCCGGCAGGGCGTAGATGTCGAGCCCCGGCTCGGCCTCGTCGAAGATGCCGAACGGGGCCAGCAGCACGGCCGCGGTGACGGCCTCGGGCCGGAACACGGCGAGGTCGGCCGCGAGCATGCCCCCGAGCGATGCGCCGACGACGGGGCAGGGGAAGTGAACCTCAGCGGCGTCGAGCGAGTCCCATACGACCACGAGCCAGCTCAGGTAGTCGTCGGGCGGCTGGAAGCCCGAGCGGCCGTCGAAACCCGGGATCCGGGGGACCACGACGTCCCAGCCCGCGGCGCCCAGGGCGTCGAGCGCAGGTGAGTTGGCCGGGTGGCCGGCGATCCCGGGCAGGTAGACGACGGTGGCGCCGCTCATTGCTTCCCGCTCTCGCTGCATTGCGGACGCTCGCTCATGCCGGCACCGCGTTGGTCGGCCACCAGCGGTCCTCGGCGTCGGCGAACAGGCTCCGCAGCCCGGGCGCGACCTTCTCCCCGAAAAGCTTCGAGTTGTGGCGGGTGAGCTCGTCGCTCATGTTGCCGAACTGCAGCATCGTGAGCAGGTGGCCGCAGTTGAAGGTCCGGGCCACGTCCTCCAGCGTCTCCCGCACCGTGTCGGGGCTGCCGATGACGACGTAGCCCTTCTCGACCATCTCGTCCCAGGCGAGGTCGTGCTTGGCCTGCTTGGCCCGGACCACGGCTCGGACCTGTGACTTGTAGCGCGCCCGGGCCGAGGCCTCGGTGACATAGCCGGGCGGGTCGGCGTAGCCGGGGTAGACGTGCAGCGAGCGGTTGAAGAAGTACTCGGCCGGCTCCTTGTACAGCTTGTACGCCTCCTGGTCGGTGTCGGCGACGCCGATGAACTGGAGAAACGCCAGCCGGTAGGGGTTGGGGTCCTTGCCGTTCTCCTCGACGCGGCGCCAGTAGCCGCCCACGGTCTCCTTGGCCATCAGGTGGCCGTAGTACGACAGGGCCGCGTAGACGTAGTCGCGCGTGGAGCAGTAGTCCCAGGTCTCGACCGAGCCGCCGCCCGGGATCCAGATGGGGGGATGGGGCCGCTGGAGCGGGCGGGGCAACGCGTTCACGTAGCGCATCTGCGTGAAGCGCCCGTTGAAGGCGAACGGCTCGGTGGCAGTCCACGCCTTGAGCACCAGGTCCACGCCCTCGTGGTACTTCCGGCGGAGGATGCCGGGGTTCACGCTGTAGGCGTAGGCGGTGTCCATCGCGGTGCCGACCGGGAAGCCACTGATGAGCCGGCCATGGGACAGGAGGTCGACCATCGCCATCTCCTCGGCCACGCGGACCGGCGGGTCGTAGAGGGCGATGGAGTTGCCGAGGACGGTGATCGCGGCTCGCGACGTGCGGGTGGCCAGGATCGAAGCGATCACGTTCGGCGAGGGCATCAGGCCGTAGCCGTTCCCATGGTGCTCGTTCACGCAGATCCCGTCGAAGCCGCATTGCTCGGCATGGACGAGCTGGTCGATGTAGCGCTCGTAGGCGGAGGCGACGACCTCGGGTTCGAACAGGCCCGGGTCGACGTCGACCCAGACGCTGCGGTGCTTGCGGTTGAAGTCCTCGGGCAGCTCCGGGTACGGCATCAGGTGAAACCAGAGCAGCTTCATAGGTCCTACGGTCGCCGAGCGGGCACCCAAAGTCCACGTCCGTCTGGGACACGGATCATGTCCCAACCGATAACGTTCGGGCGCGTGAGCGAGCGTCCCGGAGGGCGAGAGAGCGAGCCCGGACCGAGCGGCCGTGGGAGCGGACGACAACACGTCGACAGCCCGAGCGACCCGGCCGTAGGCCAAGACCGGAGAGCAATGGCCCGGGGGGTCGATCTGCGTCGCCTGCGCTACTTCGTGGCGGTGGCCGAGGAGTTGCACTTCGGGCGGGCGGCCGCCCGGCTCCACATCTCGGCGCCGCCGCTGTCCCAGCGCATCCGCGAGCTCGAGGACGAGCTCGGGTTGCCGCTGTTCGAGCGGACGAGCCGGAAGGTCGTGCTGACGGCAGCCGGCGAGCAGCTGCTGAGCGGCGCCCGCGATGTCCTGCGCGCCATGGATCGCTTCGACACCGCCGCGGCCGAGCTCGCGTCCGTCCCCGCGACCTGGACCGTCGGGTACTGCCACGGCAGCGAGGACGGCATGATGCGGACCCTTCGCGCCTTCCGGGCCGAGCACCCCGACGTCACCGTCCGGCCCGACGGCCTCACATCGCTGCTGATCCTCGACGGCCTCCGCGCCGGCCGGATAGCCGTCGGCATCGTGCGGGGACCGGTGGTCGACCCTGGCCGGTTGGCGTCGGTGCCGCTCGCCCGGGTGCCGGTCGATCACGTGGCCGTGCCGCCGGACCACGGGCTGGCCGAGTCGCCGGCCGCGGTCCATGCGCAGGACCTGGACGGCGAGCCCGTGCTCGTGGTCGAGCGGTCGGATGCCCCAACGGCACACGACGAGATCCAGTCGTATTGCACGGACATGGGCGCCCGCCCGCACTGGGTTCCCCATGCCGCCGTCCAGGTGGAACGGGTCCTCGACCTGGTGGCGCTCGGCACCGGGATCGGCTGGCTGAACTCGTGGCAGGCCGAGCGCGCGGGCAGCCGCCCGGATGTCGTCGTCCGCCCCCTGCGCCCGGTGGGGCTGTACGACGAGTTCCGCGTCGCCTGGCGGGCGGGTGATCCGTCCCCGGTGACGGCTGCGTTCGTGCGGGTCGCGCTCGAGACCTGCGGCGCCTGACGCGACAGGCGCTCAGCTGCCGAGTATGGCGGCCTTCTGGGCTTCGAACTCGGCCTCGGTCAGGACGCCCTGGGCCTTGAGCTCGCCGAGCTGGGTGAGCTGTTCGAGCTTGGCGTCGGTGCTGCTGGCGGGTGCCGGCGCTGGCGGCGGTGGGGGAGGCGGCGCCTGCTGCGCGGCGTATTGCGCCTGTTCCTGCTGTTCCTGGTAGGCCTTCGCGTCGGCGGCCTGTTGTGCCTTCGCCTGCTGCCGGCGGGACATGCCGCCGGCGACGGCGGTTGCCGTGCCGGCGACCACGGCGGTTCGTGCCACGGTGCCGACCAGGCCGCGTCGACCGACCCTGCCGACCCCTCGTCTCATGAGCATGAGCTAACTCCCTCTACGTGGTCCGTCGTTCGGCCGATCGTCAGTCGCTGATCGCGCCGAGGAACTCGTCCAGCGCGTCCCGCGGGATGCGCTCGTAGGCGACGACCTCGCCGTTGGCCTCCCGGATCGCCGTGGCCAGGCGCCCTGCCCATGTGTTCTCGAACATCAGCAGGGCGGCCGACGAATCCGGCGCGAGCTCCTCGCCGGCGGCTTCTATGTCCTCGTCGGTGAGCAGCTCGTTGATCTCGCCGTCTACATCTTCGAACGCTGCGCCGGCCTCCCCGAGGTCCGATAGCTCGACGCCGGCAACGTTGCCGTCGGCGTCCTTGGTGATGAACACCAGATCGAGGATGCGAACGGTGCCGGAAGACACGAGGTCTCTGAGCGCCGGGGCGATGTCGCCGGTGAACTGGTTCCCGGGAAAGCCCAGGAGCACGAGGTCGACGGGTCCGGTGATCTCGTCAGCGATCGCCATGGTGGTCCTCCGGTGTCGTGTCGGGCCAGGACACATTAGGCGACCTGCGGGTTGTCAAGGCTCACCCGTATCAGGTGAGGCGGCGTGTCCCTCCGTACCGCTTGAGTGCCCACGACGCGACGGCGACGACGATGACTGCGCCGATGACCGCGCCGACGATCCCGCCCCAATCGAACTTGTCCTCGTCGCCGATGCCGAACAGGCCGGCGAAGATCCAGTAGCCGACGAGCGCGCCGAGCAAGCCGAGCGCGGTCGAGACCAACCAGGACCTCCACCCGCTCATCGCCTCGAAGGCATCGTTGGGGATGAGCGCGCGGCCGATCACGCCGCAGACCAGGCCGAGTGCGAGCGCTGCGAGCAGGCTTCCTATGTCCATCGAACCCTCCGGATCTCAGACTGCCGTATGTGCGTCTCCTCGCCGCCCCTCGGCGGCTTCGTTCAGGAGGTTCAACGGCAGGATATGCGCCGCGAGCAGCGACGCGAGCGAGACGATGAACGTGTCAGGATCCACGAAGGAACGAGTGCTCTCCAACCCGCCGCGGGAACGTAGCGTCCCGGCCGCCAGGTACCCCGAGCCAGGGCCAGCAGGGGATTGCGTCGCCCTCGTAAGCTCGTCACGTGCCCGCGCACATCGTCGGCACGGGGATGACCCCCTTCGGATTCGCCCCCGAGAGCACGGTCCGCTCGCTGGCGACGGCGGCCGTGGACGATGCCCTGGCCGACGCCGGGTTCGGCGTGAGCGACGTCGACATGGTGGTGTTCGCCAACGCGGGGGAGGGGGTGCTGACCGGACAGGAGATGATCCGCGGCCAGGTCGTGTTCCACCGGTACGGGTTCGGCGGGATCCCCATCATGAACGTCGAGAACGCGTGCGCATCGGCGTCGACGGCGCTGCAGGTCGCGTGCATGGCTGTGGAAACCGGCACTGCGGGCGTCGTCGTGGCCATCGGTGCCGAGAAGCTGACCAACCCGGACAAGCGACGCACCATGGCCGTGTTCAGCGCGGCCGTCGACTTCGACGACATGCCGGCGCTCCGGGACCAGGTCCAGCGCGACCTGCTGGGCATCGGGCGCGACGCCGGCGGGGACGTAGAGGCCGGGGCGGTTCAGTCGGCGCTGATGGACGTCTACGCGGCCACGGCCCGCCGGTTCTTCGCCCGTGGTGGCGGTTCGGCCACCGACGCCGCCGCGGTCGCCGTCAAGAACCGTGCGCACGCCGCGTCCAACCCACGGGCACAGTTTCGCGAGCACGTCACGGTCGAGCAGGTGCTGGGCAGCCGGATGATCGCCGACCCGCTGCGGCTGTTGATGTGCTCGCCGGTCGCCGACGGCGCCGCTGCGGTCGTGGTCTGCTCGGAGGAACACGCGCGCTCGCGGGACGCGGCGCGGGGCCGTTCGCGTCGACGCCTGCACGCTGCGGTCCGGTGGCTCGGGCGACATCGAGACCAACGGTGCGGTCCGGCGGGCGGCCGCCGCGGCGTACGAGGCCGCCGGCGTGCGCCCCACCGATCTGGACGTCGTCGAGGTGCACGACGCCGCCGCGCCGGCCGAGCTGTGGGCGTACGAACAGCTCGGCCTGTGCGAGGCAGGTGGTGCCCCGGCACTGCTTGCCGACGGCGTGACCCGACTGGGCGGGCGTTGCCCGGTCAACCCCAGCGGAGGGCTGTTGTCCCGGGGCCATCCGGTCGGCGCCACCGGGCTGGCACAGGTCGTCGAGCTGGCCGATCAGCTCCGTGGCCGATGCGGTCCCCGCCAGGTCGACGGCGCCCGTCTCGCCCTGGCGCAGAACAGCGGCGGCCACATTTCGGGCGAGGAGGCGGTGGCGGTCGTGACGATCCTGTCGGGATCGTGACCAAGCGGCGGGGGACGGCGCGGGGCGCACCCAACCCGTTCACGTCCGCCCGTCGACGGCGCTCATGACGGAGCGTCGGACGCCGCTGCGGCTGGTGGCCACGCGTGCGATCGCGGTGGCCAGCACGGCGGTGTTCCGGGCGCCTCCCGGCATGGCGCCATCGAGCAGTTCGTTCCAGTAGACGGCCCATCCGCCGGCGATCGCACGCCCGACGACCGGGGCCGTGAGGAGCCGGCCGGCCGCGGCGACGACCCTGGCCCGCCGCACGAGTGCGCCCTGCACGGCGGCGTTGGCGGCGTGGAAGCCCGCATAGCGTTGCGCCAGGAACGAGCGGTAGTGGTCGGCCGGCGCCGCCGGGCACGCGAGCACAGCCTCGGCGGCCGCACGCCCGCTGGCCAGGGCCTCGGAGATCCCCTCGCCCTGGAGCGGGTTGACCAGGCCGGCCGCATCGCCGGCGAGCAGCACGCGACCGCGCGCCGGGATCGTTCCCACCATCCCCATCTTGAGCCAGCCGCCGAGCCGCTCGGCGGGGAGGCGCGCATCGTGGTCGAGCAGCCCGAAGCGGTGGAGGACGCCCGACGAATGCGCCCAGGGATCGGGCCGCATGGCCGGCGGCGGTTCGGTCGCCGAGCACGCCGACGCCCACGCCCAGGTTGGCCTGCTCCCCGGGGCCGGGGAAGACCCAGCCATAGCCGGGGAAGCCGTGCCACCGCTCCTCGTCCCACAACACGATCGTGGGCAGCTCGACTCGTGCGTCGATGTAGGAGCGGAGCGCGAACCCCCACAGCACCCGGCGCTCGTCGATCAGTCCGGCCGCCGCCGCCACCCGGCTCGTCGCCCCGTCGGCCCCGATCACCGCATCCGCATGCAGCCTCGATCCATCCGACAGCTCGAAGCCGGCCAGCCGGCCGTCGTCGAGGATCGGCGCGCCGGCGCGGGCGGTGCGCGCGACGCAGCCGGCGTCGAGCGCAGCGGCGCGGAGCACCTCGTCGAGCGCGAGCCGGGGCAGCGCCACCCCGTGGCCTGGGTAGGTCTTGCCGGGACGGCACGGCAACCGAACCGACCTCCCGGTCGGGCCGACCACGCGCATGTCACCCACCCGCTCGGTCCCCGCCAGCCGCACACCGAGGTCGTCGAGCACTCGCACTCCCCGGGGCCCGACGAGGTCGCCACACGCCTTGTCCCGCGGGAACGCCGCCTTGTCGACGAGCGCGACGCGGGCTCCGGCCCGCGCCAGGACCAGGCCGGCCACGCTGCCGGCTGGCCCTGCGCCGATCACCGCGACGTCAACCCGCTCCGCGGCCACTAGTGGACCCTCGCGGAGTCATCGTGGCGTCTCGCCGGCCAGATCCGCCGCTGGACATCGTCCTCGTCGTCGCCGCAGCCGCTGGCTGCGCCTTCCTCCTGCGTCCTCGCCAGCGACGAATCTGCCTCGGCGATACATCCACGGAACTTCCGCGAGCGCCCACTAGCGAACCCTCGCTGAGGTCCCGCTGGCACCGGCTCGGTGGGTAGAGTCGGCAAACGGCCCGAAATGGCGAGGTGCCTGTGCTGACCCGGTCGCGTCAGGATCCCACCACATTCGCGCAGCAGCTCTTCGAGGGCCTGCCCCTGCGCTACGACCTGCTCGCCGAGGCCTTGTCGTTCGGCCAGAACCGACGGTGGCGCCGGGCCATGGTCGACCGCGTCGTCCCGGGTGATGCGGCGGCGACTGTGCTCGACGTCGCCACTGGCACTGCCGGCGTGGCCCTCCAGCTCGCCCGCCGGACGGGCGCTTGGGTCACCGGGATCGACATCACCGAGGAGATGCTGCGGCGCGGCCGGTCGGCGGTCAGGCAGGAGGGCTTGCAGGCGCGGATCTCATTGGTGTCCGGGCAGGCCGAGCGGCTCCCGTTCCCCGACGCCACCTTCGATGCGCTGACCTTCACCTACCTGTTGCGCTACGTCGCCGACCCGGCGGCCACGATCGCCGAGCTCGCCCGCGTGGTCCGCCCCGGCGGTACCGTCGCCAGCCTCGAGTTCCACGTCCCATCGCAGCCGTTGCTGCGCGGCGCCTGGTGGCTCTACACGCGCCTGGGCCTGCCCGCCCTGGGACGGTTGGCGGGAAGGGAGTGGTATCGCGTCGGCCGGTTCCTCGGTCCGAGCATCTCCGCCCACTACGACCGCTACTCCGACGCATGGACCGCCGATGCCTGGCGGCGGGCCGGCATCTCCGACGTCGGCATCCGCCTCATGAGCCTCGGGGGAGGGGTGGTGATGTGGGGGCGTCGCTCCGATGGCTGACCGTCGCCCTGCGTTCTACGCGGCGACCGGTCGGGCCGGCGACTGGTGGACGCTCCTGCATCCGCCGTATACCGCTTGGCACCTCTCCTACGTGGCCATCGGCGCTGCCCTCGCGCCGCGGCTCGATGCCCAGCGTCTCGTCGCGACGCTGCTCGCGTTCTTCCTCGCAGTGGGGATCGCCGCGCACGCGCTCGACGAGCTGAACGGCCGCCCCTTGCGGACGTCGATCCCGTCCGCGGTGCTATCCGCGGCCGCGGCGGCTGCCCTCGCCGGCGCCGTAGCCATCGGGGTCATCGGCGTCACCCGCGTCGGCTTCGTGCTTGTCCCCTTCGTGGTCGTGGGTGCGTTCCTGGTGGCCGCCTACAACCTCGAGCTCCTCCACGGCCGGTTCCACACCGACGCCATGTTTGCGGCCGCGTGGGGTGCCTTCCCCGTGCTGACGGCCTACGTCGCGCAGGCCGAACGGCTCGAGGCGCCGGCTCTGCTCGCCGCCGCGGCCGCGTACGCCCTGTCGAGGGCGCAGCGCAGCCTGAGCAGCAGCGTCCGCTTCGTGCGCCGGCAGACCAACCAGGTCGACGTCACGCTCGACCTGCGGGAGGGCGGCGAGCGCACGGCCCACGAGGAGCTTCTGCTCGACCCGCCCGAAGCGGCGCTGCGGACCCTGTCCTGGGGCCTCCCGCTGCTCGCCGCCGCGCTCGTCGTCGCGCGCATCTAGCGGGAGGACCCGGGAGACGGTCCAGGGCGCGGTTCGCCTGGGGCGGCGTCCTGACACCCCTCCGTACACTGACCGGCGTGATCTGCCCCGGCTGTGGTGCCGACGTTCCCGACGGCGGTCGGTTCTGCCCCAACTGCGGGACCGATCTGCAGGCGCGAGGCGACGAGCGGCGAGTGGTCACCGTGCTGTTCGCCGACCTCGTGGGCTTCACGGCGCTCTCGGAGGACCGGGATCCCGAGCAGGTCAAGCGGCTCGTGGACCGCTGCTTCGAGCGCCTGGTCGTGGACATCGAGGCGTTCGGCGGCAAGGTCGACAAGATCCTCGGTGATGCGATCTTGGCCCTGTTCGGCGCCCCGATCGCCCACGAGGACGACGCCGAGCGGGCAGTGCGGGCGGCACTCCAGTTCCATCGCACGCTCGACGAAACCCGGGCAGATCTGGGCGTCGACGTGCGCCTCCGCGTGGGCGTGAACACGGGCGAGGTGCTGGTGGGCTCGCTGCGAGCGGGGGGCGACTACACGGCGATGGGCGACGTGGTGAACACCGCGCAGCGGTTGCAGTCCGCGGCCGAGCCCGGCCAGGTGCTGGTCGGCCAAGCCACGTACCTGGCCACCCGCCGGGTCGTCACCTACCGCTCGGTCGGCACGATCGTGGCCAAGGGCAGGAACGCACCGGTGTCGGCGTGGGTGGCCGAGGGCGCTCGCCTACCACCCGGCTACCGCCCCGACCGTCACCGGGCGCCGCTCGTCGGCCGTGACGACGAGGTTGCGCTCCTCTCCCACGCGCTCGACCTCGCGGTCGGCCAGGGCCGCGCCGCGCTGCTCCTGCTCGTCGGCGACGCCGGCGTCGGCAAGTCGCGGGTCGTCGAGCAGGTCGCCGAGGTGGCGCGCGGGTGCCACGACGGCCTCGTGCTGCAGGGCCGCTGCGTCCCCTACGGCGAGGCCAACGTCTGGTGGCCGCTGGCCGAGGCGGTGCGCTCCGGCTGCAACCTCGAGCCCGGCGACGATCAGGACGCGGCGACCGACAAGGTGCGCGCCGTGGTTTCCCGCTTCATGGGCACCGGCGACGACACGGACCGCGTCGTCGAGGGCCTGCTGCACCTGCTGGGGTTCGACGTCCTCCGGGGGATCGACGCGGCGCGGGCCCGAGAGGAGGCGACCGGCGCCCTGCTTACGCTCGCCGCCGCGGTGGCCCGGCAGCGCCCGCTGGTGATCGTGCTCTCCGACCTGCACTGGGCGGACGGCGCCGTGCTGGGCGTGGTGGAGGATCTGCTGGAGCGCAATGCCCGGCAGCCCATCGTCGTGCTCGCCACCGCGCGGCCGGCACTCGCCGAGCGCTGGTCGCCGCCGGAGGGTGGGCACCACGCGGTCACGGTCCACGTCGATCCCCTGGATCGAGACGCCGCCACCCAGGTGTTGCACCTGCTCGCCGCCGACAAGACCGTCGCGCTCGACGACGCCGTGGTTGCCGAGCTGCTCGACAGGGCGGGTGGCAACCCACTCTTCCTCGAGGAGCTGGTGTCGTGGCTGGAGGAGGCTCGCTCGACAGAGTTGCCCGACACGCTGCGTGGCCTGGTCGCCGCCCGACTGGATGGCCTCACGCCGCAGGAGCGCCTCGTCCTCGAGGACGCCGCCGTCCTGGGTTCCAGCGGCCACGTCGAGTGGCTGGCGACCATGCACCGGGAGGCCCACGGCGGCGACGGCGCGGTCCGTAGCGTGCTCGGGGGGCTGCAGGTCAAGGATTTGGTCGCCCTCGAGGGCGAGTCGTGGGAGTTTCGGTCTGAGGTCGTGCGCGAGGTCACGTACGGCACGATGACCAAGGAACGTCGGGCCAAGGTGCACGCGGGCATCGCCTGGTGGCTGGAGCGCGAGGAGCGTCCCCACCACGACGCCGTCGTCGACCGCATCGCGCACCACTACGGCCGGGCGGCGACGCTGGCGGCCGAGCTCGGCGGCTCGGCGGGCGTCCCGCGCGACGTCGGGGCGCGAGCGGTGCGTTGGTTGCGATCCGCAGGCGACCGCGCCACACAGGCCGACACCCCCCGGCGAGCGGCGCGGCTCTACTCCGAAGCGCTGAACGCCCTCGACGGCGGCCTTACCGACGCCGCCCCGGGTCCGGCCGGCAGCGACGATCGCATCGCCCTGCTGCTCGCCCGGTCAGCGGCCTACGCGGAGCTACGCGAGGTGGGCCCGGCACGGGCCGACGCCGAGGCTGCGCTGACCCTGGCGGAGGCCGCCAGGGACGAGCGGTCCTCGGTGCGGGCGACCGTCGCCGTCGCCGAGGCCGCCCTGCGCAGCGGGTCGTCCGGCGAAGCGGAGGCCCTGCTTGGCCTTGCCCTGGCCCGGGCCGAGGCCGCCGGCGACGACGAGGGCCGGGCGACTGCGCTCCGGGTGCGGGGGTTCGCGGCCCTGTTGTGCAACGACCCGGACACGGCGATCGCCTCCCTGGAGCCGGCCCGGGAGCTCTACGCCGCGCTGGGCGACCGGCGCGGCCTTGCCTGGGCGCTACAGAACCTCTCGTGGGCACACTTCGTCGCCGGCCGGATCGACGACGCGGAGACCCTCCTCCACGAATCGGCGGCCCTCTTCGCCGACCTCGGCGACCGGGGCGGGCTGGGATGGGCGCTCGGCCTGCTGGCATTCACGCGCTTCCATTCTGGGTACCCGGACGAGGCGGAGACCATGGCCGAGCAGGTCTTCAGCGGCGCCGAGGCGGCAGGCGACCGCTGGGCCGTGGGCATGGGACAGGTGCTCACGGCCAGCATTCGGTTGTGGACCGGACGGGCCGAGTCGGCCATCGAGCGGGCCCGGGAGGCGCTGGCCACCTTCGACGCCATCGACGACGACTACGGCCGGGTGCAGGCGCGGCTCCCGCTGGGCCGGGCGCTGGTGACCGCCGGGCGGGTTGCCGAGGGCTTCGGCGTGTTGGAACAGGTCCGCGCATCGCTGCTCCCGAGCCACTCACCCCGGTTCACGGAGTTCTCGGCGACCGGCCTCCTGAGCGCCGCGGTCCAGGTCGGCGACCGCGATCGGGCCATGGCGGCGGTGGCCGTCCTGCCCGACCAGATCTCGTCCGACGACCTTGCCACCGCAGGCGCCAGCGAGCACCTCGCATCGCGGGCCTTGCTGGCACTCCAGCGCGGCCGCCCGGACGAGGCGCTCGACCTGCTGCGCGAGCTGGACCGCGCCACAGGGGAGCGCAGCGCCGTCGGGTACCCCGGGGCCGTCACCGCACTGGCCCTCGCCGCCGCAGGTAGGGTCGACGACGCGCTCGCCGCAGCCGAGAGGGTGGAGGGTGACGACCGGTCGACCTACCTCGACCGCTCGTGGGCGGGGCTGGCCGCAGGGGCCGCGGCCGCCCGGTGCGGTCAGCGCGCCGCCGTCGACGCCCGGTTTCCCGAGCTCTGTGCCCGGGTCGACGCGACGGACGATCGCATCGCGCAGGCGGTGGTGCGGCTCGGCTGGGCCATGGCGCTCGAGGTCGCCGGCGACGCGGCTGCGGCGTCGCTGCTCGAAGACTCGTCGGATCGTTTTGCGAGGCTCGGCATCGACCCCGGCGGCTGGGCGGCGGTCGTCCGGCAGGCGGTGGGGATGACGCCGGCGGAGCCGGCTCCTGCCTGACAGTCGGGCGCGGTGAGCGGGCGCCGATGGCGCGAAGCGCGCGGATGGGCCGGCCGCAGCGCTCGGAAACCGTCGACGCCTCCCACCGGCGGGTTCATTGCACAGGTAGGTCGATGAGAACGGGCTCCCCGATCCCGATGAGGTCGAGAGCGAGCCGCAGGGGTGGCCCCGCCGGCACCGATGCGACCTCGACGCGCACGGGATCACCGGCCGCGTCGAGCGTCAGCACCACATCGGCGTCGCCCGCTGCTCGACCGTCGACTATCTCGCCCAGCACGCTGGCCGGCAGGGTCGCCCGGAACACGCGGTTCCCCAGATCATCGGAGCCGGCGTCCTGCCGATTGACGGTCGAGTCGAGCCACGTCGGCAGCAGGGCAACGCCCTTGCCGGCGCGCTCCACACCGCTTTCTTCGGTGATCGAAAGGTAGGAGGCCTCGGGCAGTCCCTCCCGCGACGTGGCCAGACGTCCCCAGACGGCCGGCCCCTCCGTCACGGTCTCGGTGGCGCGGCCACTGCCGTCGACCGCGATCTCATGGACGCGCCCCGTCGAAGTCACCACCTGACCCTCGACCGTCAGGTTCACCGCCAGCCACAGGCCGGGCCGCACGTGACTGACGTCGATCGCGCTCGTCGTTCCGACATACCCGAACGACCCACCGGACACGAGGCGATCGGCGGCGCGCGCAAAGGCCTCCTCTGCCGAGAGGTCGTCGATCACCGTGGTGGTCGTCTGCTCGACGGGCGTCGCCCTGACACCCGCCGCCTCGGGTCGATCGTCGTCTCCGCCGAGGACGATCCACCCGAGACCTGCGGCTACGACAAGCACGACAGCCAGCCCCACGGCCGCGGCCCCGATGCGGCCCCGGCCGCCCAGGGGCGACGGACCAGTGTCCGACGCGTCCCCACCTGGCTGACCGACCGACCTGTCCGGGGACTGGCCACCCCCAGCGTTGGCGACTGGTGGGACCGTGGTGGGCTCGGCCCGCGCCACATCAGGTACGACCGGATCCGCACTCTCGACCACGGATGCGCTGGCGAGGCGGCGCTCCCGGTCCGACGCGTCTGCGGGCTGCTCCTGCACCGCTGACGGGGGTGGCGGTGAATCGGTCAACGGTCGAACTGGCGACGAACTGGACCGGCGGCGAGTCACGACCACCGCCGCCAGTGCGGCCCCCAAAGCCGCAGCAGCGAGCGATGTCACGCGCCTGCTCGACCATGATCGCGGCCACGTGCCCATGGGCCCACAACTCCGAGGAACCGAGTCGCGGGCACCGCCGTGCACCCCAGCACGCCCGCTCGTTTGAGTGTCCGCCACACTAGTGGAGCCTCGCGAAAGTCAGCGTGACCCCTGGCCACGGCGATGCCTCGCGGTTGGGCCTGCAGGGGTAAGAAGGGGCCGTGACCCTCGTCGAACGTGTGCTTCCCCGGCGTCCCTTCGATTCGCTACGCGCCTATCTGGATGCGGGTGGCGGGCAGGGCATCGAGTCGGCTCGCAGCGTCGAGCCCGACGCGGTGATGGCAGAGCTCGAGGCATCGGGGCTCCGCGGACGGGGAGGCGCCGGATTTCCCACGGGCACGAAGTGGCGCACCGTGGCGGGCAACCTGTCGCCCGACCTCCCGACCACCGTGGTCGTGAACGCCGCCGAGGGCGAGCCCGGGACGTTCAAGGACCGGTCCATCCTGCGAGCCAACCCCTACTCGGTGATCGAGGGGGCACTCATCGGCGCCCACGCCGTGACGGGAAGCGACGTCGTGGTGGCGCTCAAGGCCTCAGGCACGGCTGAGCTGGCCCGGGTCGAGGCGGCCGTCGCCGAGATGCGCGACGCCGGCCTGCTGGGAGACGTCGACGTGACGGTGGCCACCGGGCCTGACGAGTACCTCTTCGGCGAGGAGACTGCGCTGCTCGAGGTCGTGGACGGGCGGGCGCCGTTCCCGCGGATCGCCCCGCCGTACCGACGGGGCGTCGTGGAGCTGGTCGAGCACGACGACGACGTCGACAGCGGCAGCGGCCTGGCCGCGCACGTCGAGATGGCGGGGCCCGGCCACGAGACGGGGGCGCCGCCGGCGCTGGTCGACAACGTCGAGACCCTCGCCAACGTGCCGGCGATCATCCAGCGAGGCGCCGACTGGTTCCGCACGCACGGCACGGCGCAATCACCCGGCACCATCGTCAGCACGGTCACGGGCGACGTCGCCCGTCCTGCCGTGGGAGAGATCGCCCTCGGGACCACCGTGCGCGCCGCGATCGACGAGGTTGCCGGCGGCCTGTCACGGAGCAGGGTCGTCAGGGCGGTCCTCTGCGGGGTGTCGGCCGGGCCTCTGCCCCCGGAGCTGCTCGACACCCCCCTGACCTACGAGGACATGGCCCGAGCAGGCAGCGGCCTCGGGACCGCAAGCCTCATCGTGGTCTGCGAGGGCACCGACATGACGGCGGTCGCCGCTGGCGCGGCCCGGTTCCTGGCGGTCGAGTCCTGCGGCCAGTGCACACCGTGCAAGCGCGACGGCCTGGTGCTGGCGGAGGCGCTGGAGCGCCTGTGCGCGGGCGACGGCGAGGAATCCGACCTCGACACGATCACCTCGGTGCTGCGGACCATCGCCGATGGTGCCCGGTGCAACCTCGCGAGCCAGCAGCAGGCCGTGATCGGCCGGATACTGCACCGCTGGCCCGAGGAGCCGGCCGCCCACGCCGTCGCCGGCTCGGCGGGGGGCACGGTCGAGCCGCTGTTCATCAGCGAGATCACCGAGCTCGCCGACGGCGAGGTCACTCTCGACATCCGTCGTCGCACCAAGCAGCCCGACTGGACCCACCATCCGGAATGGTCGGGGTCCTACCCTGCGGACCTGCTCGCCGACCACCGCCAGCATCGGGAGCTGGACTGAGGAAACGGCCGTCAGGGGGTCTTCGAGGCCAGGACGTCGGCGGGATTGATCTCCGGCGGCGAGGCGAGCAGGCGGTCGGCGTTGGCCATCAGGGCAGCGGCGATCGGGCCGTCCAGGTGCGTTTGGCGCTCGGCCTGGCCCGGGAAGGCGTCGACGATCCAGAACGTCGCCGGGTCGGTTCGCAGAGCGAACCACACCGGGGTGCCCTCCTCGGCGTTCGCCAGCTCGACGGCGCCAGTGAGGAACTCGGCGAGCTCGTCCTGCGTCTCGGGCTTGGCGGTCATCTTGACGACGAGTGCAACGGTTGTCATGGGGACGAACCTACGCCCGGGCCGGCGGTCGCGGCCATCGGCCGGCCCCTCCGGGCGCGTTCGTGCCGGAGTTTCCTAGTGTGCGGTCATGCGCAGCACGCACCGAGGAGTCGGGGTGTTCACCCATGCCGTCCTGGTGGCGATCCCGATCGTGATCGCTGTCGCCGTCGGGTGCTCGTCAGGGGACGACGACGGTGAGGACACCTCCGGCACAACGGACACCACCGCCGTCGAGGACGTGGTCGTCGACGCCGCCGACTTCAAGCCGCTGGCCGACATGACGCGTGTGCGCGGGTTCTTCGTCGACAACGTGGCGGGCGACCTCGACGGCACCTTGGCGGTCGCCAACGACGTGGACGGGGGCACCTATCCGGTGGGGACCGTGATCCAGCTCATCCCCCAGGAGGCGATGGTCAAGCGGGCGCCGGGGTTCGACCCCGACTCCAACGACTGGGAGTTCCTCACCCTCGACGTCACCGCCACCGGCACCACGATCGTGACCCGCGGTGGCAGCGAGGTCGTCAATCGCTTCAGTGGCACCAGCTGCGCAGGCTGCCACAGCGCCGCTGAGCCCCAGTTCGACTTCGTCTGCGAGGACGACCACGGGTGCGCGCCGCTGCCGGTGGGCGACGACGTGATCGCCGCGATCCAGAATGCGGACCCCCGGCCCCACCGCTGACGGTCCCGCTCACCGGAGCTCCTCGACGAGCGCTGCGTAGCGGTCGATGAACGGCAGCCTGGCTGCCGGGTCGTCCCCCACCTTCGGCGCGGCACCGACGACGACCCGCCGGATGCCGAGGTCGCGGTAGCGACGCAAGGTGTCGGGGGACGGATCCCCGAACGCCACGATCGTGATCGGCATGTCGTCACGGCCGGCCGCGGTCGCGATCTCGCGGAAGCGCCGGACCTTCTTGGTCACGTCGCCCAGTGCGATGTCCAGGGGCATCCAAGCGTCGGCCCACGCGACGGCGTGGGTGGTGCCGAGCTTGCGGCCGGTTCCGCAGAGGATCGGCGGATGCGGTCGCTGCAGCGGCTTCGGATGCGACCACACGGGATCGAAGTCGTAGAACCGGCCGTGGAACTCGGACTGGTCCTCGCCCCAAAGGGCGCGGAGGGCGCCGACGCACTCGGCGAGCGCCCGGTACCGCTGCGACCAGGGGATGTCGGGGCGGTGGTTGGCGAGCTCCTCCTCGTTCCAGCCCACCCCCACACCGAGCTGGAGCCGGCCGCCCGACAGCCTGTCGAGGGTGGCCACCGACTTGGCGAAGTCGAAGAGGTCGTGCTCCAGCGGGAGCGCCACTCCGATGCCGATCAGCAACCGCTCGGTGGCGCAGGCCGCGGCCGTCAGGCTGACGAACGGGTCCATCATCCGGAGGTATTGCGGCGGCAGGTCACCGCCCGCCGGATAGGGGGTCCTGCGCGACGCCGGGATGTGCGGGTGCTCGCCGACCCAGAACGACTCGAAGCCGCGCTCCTCGAGCCAACCGGCGAGCACGTCCGGAGCCGGGTCCTCCGGTGTGTTCATCGACGAGAACCCGAGCTCCACGGTTGCCTCCGTACTCCAGGGGTTCCCGAGGCTATGGCTTCCGCCCCGGCGAGCTCGAGGTCCCGGGTTCCCCATTCGGAACCTCGCGAAGGCCGCACTGGGCTAGACCCCGAAATGGACCGTGCCCGCTCATCGTGTCGGGTCGACGAGTACCTTGCCGGCGGACCGGCGGTCCGCCACCTTGCGCAGCGCGCCGGCGACGTCGGCCAGTGGGTACACGGCGTCGATGTGGGGAGCGACGCGCCCGGACGCGAGGAGATCGAGCAGCTCGGCTCGGTCGCGTTCCGCGAGCTCGGGGGCGTGCAGGCCGAACGTCCGGATCTCGAAACCCTTGACGATCGCCCCCTTGAGCAGCACGAGGTTGAGCGGGATCCTCGGGATCTCTCCCGACGCGAACCCGACCGTGACAAAGCGTCCGCCCCAGCGGACGGAGCGGAGCGCCCGTTCGGCCGCCGGACCGCCGACGGGGTCGATCACGACATCGGCACCCTCCGGGATGATCGCCCGGACGGCGTCCCGAAGGTCGTCAGCGACGTAGTTCACCGTGTGCTCGGCGCCACGGTCGCGGCACAGCGCCAGCTTGTCCGCGGTCGATGCCGCCGCGATCACCCGGCCACCGAGCACCTGCGCCACGTCGACGGCGGCGACGCCGACGCCGCCGGCGGCTCCGAGCACCACCACCCAGTCGCCCGGTTGGACCTCGGCTATCGAGCGCAGCGCGTGATAGGCGGTCGCATAGGTGACCCAGAACCCGGCTGCGGCGGTGAGGTCGATCCCCGGTGGGATCGCCGTGAGGCCATTGGCAGGCATCACCACGTACTCGGCGAAGGCGCCAACCATGGTGGCGCCGAACACCATGTCTCCCGGCGCCGCGGTGTCGACACCAGGGCCGAGGGCCACGACCTCGCCCGCAACCTCGCTGCCGGGTACGAATGGCGTCGGCATCGAGACCTGGTACCCGTCGGCGACGATGAGGACGTCCGGGAAGTTGACCGCGGCGGCGCCGACCCGCACGAGCACCTCCCCAGGCCCGGGCTCGGGTCGGGGAACGGACTCGACCACGAGCGCTTCGGGCGGCCCATGCACGCGGCACATTGCCGCCCGCATGGTCGGCGCGGTCATTGCTTCACGCTCGGGTCCTCCATGGCTCCTCCGTCGGCGAAGAACGTGAAGTCCTCGACGAGGGCGGCGTGGCGGGCCTCGACCAGTCTCCGGCCCGCGGGATGCGTGAGGATGTGCAGCCGGTCGGACCTGATCCCCCGGACCACCACCGGGCCGACCTCCTCGGGCGACATCAGCGTGCCCGGCGGTTCGCCGGCCGGGGGCGGCGGCAATGGACCCCCGTGCCGTGCCGGACGGTGGCGGGCGGAGGTGGCGACGAGGTTCGAGCGCACCATGCCCGGGCACAGCAGCGAGACGCCGACGCCCTCCCCGGCGAGCTCGCCGCGGAGGGACTCGGCGTACCCGAGCAGCGCATGCTTGGTGGCGGTGTAGGGGCCGAGGTGGACGCCGCTGACACTGGGCGGCGCCAACAGTGCCGCCAGTGAGGCGGTGATGACGATGTGCGCCGAGCCGGCGGCGCGGAGACTTGGCAGGAAGACGTCCACCGCCCGGACCGCCGACAGCAGGTTGAACTCGATGATCCAGGCCCAATCGGTCTCGGACGTGGTGGCGAGCGGGCGGTCGGCGACGACGCCCACGTTGGTGGACAGCACGTGGACGGCCCCGTGCTCCGCCACGGTCGCCTCGGCCAAGCGACCGAGCGACTGCCGATCGGTGCCGTCGACCTGCGCCGCGGTGGCCGTGCCGCCGGCACCGGCGATCTCGTCCCGCACCCCTTCGGCCGACCCCGCGTCGATGTCCGCGACCACGACCCGCATCCCTCGGTGGCGAGCCCGAGGGCGATGCCGCGCCCGATGCCGCTTCCCCCGCCGATGACCACGGCGACCCGGCCGCTGAGATCCTCCATGCGTCGCTGCATCCCCTCGCTCGAGACACTCACAACCCGTGGCCGACAGGGCCACGGGTTGTGAGCCTAGGACAGGGTCGAGAACGGGCCGGCCGTGTGGGCCGTGGCGCCCACTGGACAGAGTCCGGCGGTGCCCGTC
Source organism: uncultured bacterium (assembly GCA_963813485.1). Taxonomy (GTDB): domain Bacteria; phylum Actinomycetota; class Acidimicrobiia; order Acidimicrobiales; family VFJN01; genus DASQUK01. The sequence continues at coordinate 30,941 of CAWEZE010000024.1, read as the reverse complement.
GACGCCAGGCCGCGGATCGGGGTGACGCGCCGCGCGCGGGCTACCGGTAATCCGTCTGGGATCCTGCGGCCCCGATGAGCGTCGACGCGAGGATGCCGAGCGGCAGCGCGCCCCAGTACGACACGTTGGTCCCGATGTTCCCGAGGAACAGCATGAGCAGCCACGTCGCCGGGAACGTGACGACGAACAGCAGGACCAAGCCGACGAGCAGCGCAGCGATCATCTGACCTCCCAAAGTTGGTGGACGAGGCATACCGGATCCGTGGCGCCGGGTGGCGGATCCCCGTGGTGGGCCGGCTTGTCGTCGCGGCGGTCGCATCCGTGCCATCGTCTCGGGGTGGACTCCCGGGCGCGGGTCATCGGTCGGCGGCTGTTGGTGGCGCTGGTCGTGATCGTGCAGTTGGCGCTGGTGGCGCGCGGCTACTGGTCCTCGCACAAGGAGTTCGCGTTCCAGATGTTCCCCGAGTCGAGCACCTGGCGGGCTGAGATCGTCAGGGTGACGACCGACGGCGACCGGGTGCCCGTCACCCAACCCTGGGCCGGGTACCGATGGGACGAGCTGGTGCCCGGGCGCGGCCTGGGCCGCCCGGAGCTCCGCCACCACGCGGACGCCGGGCTCGACAATCAACTGGCGTTCCTGGACGCCGCCCTCGACTACGTCGCCGACAACACACCCCGCGACGACGAGACCCGCTATCTCGAGGCCACGGTCACGACCTGGCACAACACCGACGGGCCGGAGGTGACGGTGCTCCGCAGCGACGACCGGCCGGACGCCACGTGACCGCCACGGCCGCACCCGCTCGGCCGGCGAGCCTGCTCGCAGCCCTGGACGAACTTCTGGGGCGGCGGGTCAGCATGCGGTCCCTGGCGTTGCTACGCATCCTGATCGGGCCGGTGACGCTGCTGCACCTGCGCCCGTTCGTCCTCGATGCGCTGAACGGCACGATCTATCGCGACGCGTTCTACGAGCCCTACGCGTCGTGGTATCCGGAGCTTCCCCGTCCCCTGTACGGCATCTTGCTGGCCGTCGGCGTCCTGGCGGCGCTGGCGATGTCGGTGGGGTTCTGCACCCGCGTGGCGGCGGGCGCGACCTTCGCCGTCGTCGCCTACAACCTGTTCCTGTCCACCACGCACGTCCACAGCAACCGCGCCTATCTCGTGATCGTGCTGGCGGCGCTGACGCTCGCCCCGTGCGGACGCGAGCTCTCGGTAGATGCGTGGATCCGGCAGCGGCGGGGGCATCCGCCACTCGACCCCCGCGCCCCTGCGTGGCCGCTGTGGTTGCTGAGGTTCGAGGCGGCCGTGGTCTACGGCGCGTCAGGCCTGAGCAAGCTCATCGACCCCGACTGGTTCGGCGGCACCGTCACATGGCACCGGGTCGTGCAGGTGCGAGACCGGCTGGACGCCTCGCCCCTCCCCGGGTGGGCGGTCTCACTGCTCGCCGACCGCTCGTTCCACACAGTCACCGCCAAGTTGATCGTGATGACCGAGCTGTTCATCGCCATCGGGCTGTGGTGGCGGGCCACCCGCTACGCGGCGGTGTGGGTGGCGGTGTGCTTCCACCTCGCGATCGAGGTCTCGGCTTCGGTCCAGGTCTTCTCGTACCTGGCGATTGCCGCCCTCGTCATCTGGGCGGTTCCGTCGACGCGCGATCGGGTGGTCGCGATCGATCCGGCCAACCCGAGGCACCGGCGACTGGCACCGGTGATCGGCGCCCTCGACTGGCTGGCCCGTTTCCGCGTCGTCGACGGACCCTCCGGTGCACCGGTCACGCTCACCGACCGTGACGGCTCCGTGGCGACAGGTCCACCGGCGGTCGCCCGGGTGCTCAGCCGGCTGCCGTTGACGGCGTGGTTCGCGCTGCCCACGCTCGCGCTCCCCGCCAACCGTCCGGCGCGTCGATCACCGACCCCCGATCAATCCGGCCCGGCACGCGGCGGCGAAGCCGCCGATCGGTCGGGCCTTGCCGCCAGCGGCCCACGCTGACCATGGCTCGCAGATCGGACCGGCCATGGGTGCGCGTGGCGCTCGCCGCGCTCGCCTTCGCGGGTGTCGCCGTCGCCGTCTTCGGGGTGCTGTCCCCGCCCGAGCACTGCCCGGCCGTGGACGCGGCCGAGCTGCGCGCATCGGCCACCGAGACCGTCGACTGGTTCACGCGCAACCAGGAGGCCGACGGCACCTGGCTGTACCTCTACAACGCCGAGCGCGATACGGCCGCCGCCGACTACAACGTCGTCCGCCACATGGGGGCAGGCATGGGCCTCTACCAGGCGGCTTCCGCAGGGATCCCCGGTGCGCTGGAGGTCGCCGACCGTGGCACCGCGTGGGCGCTCGGCCGGCTGTTCCGGCGTGACGACTGGGCTGCCCCGCGCTACCGCGGCGAGGTCTCGTCGGGGACGACGGCGCTTCTGGTCGCCGGGCTGGCCGAGCGGCGCGCCGACACAGGCGACGATCGCCACGACGAGCTGCTGGCCCAGCTCGGCCGGTTCCTGCTGGCCCAGACCGAGCCGTCGGGTGCGGTACTCGCCTTCTACGACGTCGGCGCCGGACGCCCCCTGCCAGGCGTGTACTCGAAGTACTACACGGGGGAGACCTACTGGGCCCTGGCCCGCCTGCACCGCCTGTTCCCCGGTGGGCCCTGGGGCGAGGCCGCGTCCCGCGTCGGCGCATACCTCGCGACGAGGCGCGACGTCGACGAGGACCTCTGGCCACCGATCCCCGACCACTGGGCCGCCTACGGGCTGGCGGAGACCGTCGCATTCCAAGACCGGGGGACCGATCAGCCGCTGACCGCCGCCGAGCTGGCCTACGCGCGGCGCCAAGCGGGCCTGTTCGGCTCGCAGGTGCGGTGGGTGAGCCAGCGGTTCGGGCCGTGGGGCGTGGTCGTCAGGGGCCCGCACGTCCCCCGCGGTGGCGGTTACGGGGTCGTGGGGGAGGGCCTCACCGGCCTCTGGCGGGTGGCGGAGGCGGACTCCCGCCTAGCCGACCTGCGCGCCCCCTTGGCCGAGCGGGCAACGTGCATCGCCGGCCTCGCGGTCCGCGAGCAGTCCGATGCCGCCGAGGCCCGTGACGCGGCGGCGCCCGGACGGGTGCAGGGCGCGTGGTTCCGCGACGGCGAAACGCGCATGGACGACCAGCAGCATGCGCTGTCCGCCCTGCTGCGGACCGCCGCCATCGTCGACGCCGCGGGTGGCGGTGACTCCGCCGCCGGCGGCACGGGATCGGTGGTCCGGTCGCGCCCTGCGCCGTCGGCCTGGCTCTGGCTCGTCGCCCTGGTGGCGGTCGCGAACTCCGGCCGGGTGGCGCTCGGCGTACCTCGACGCGATCGGTCTCGGCGGGACATTGCCGTGGTGGCGGCGATCGGCGCCGCGGCGGGGGGCCTCGCCGTCTACCTCGTCTCGCTTGCGAGCGGACCGCTCCTCGACGCCCTCGACGTCAGCGCGCCGGCGTTCCGGATCGCTGCCGGTGCAGTGGGGGCCATCGCCGGTGCATACGCGCTCGTGCGCCCCGCGCCCTCGCCGGAGCCGGCGTTGCCGGGCCGGCGAGCAGCCCTGGTGCCCGTCGCGGTGCCGCTGGTCGCAGGCCCGGCCCTCGTGTTCCTGGCCCTGAGCGCACACGCCGACCGCGGTGCGGGCGTGGTTGCTCTCGCACTGGCGATCGCGGTCGGCCTGGTCGCGATCGTCGCCACCCGGGTGGGGGTGGACGGCGTCAGCGGCCGTACCCTCCGATGGGCGACGCGGGCGACGGCAGCGACGGCGGTGGTCGCGGCGGTGCTACTGGTTGTCGACGGGATCTTCGCCGTCTAGCCCGAGAGCTCCACTACTGACGAGAGAGCTCAGCAGATCGGGCGGGCGACCGCTCACCCGACTTGCGGTGTTCGACGTCGCCCTTGGACCCGACAGCCTTCAGGCGCGGCGCCTGGTGGTTGCGTTGGATGCGGAGCGCGTACGTCTCGTCGGGCACGAAGTAGCGTTCGATCCGGTCGCTCCAGCCGGGCAGCGTCATGAACAGCGCCGATCTTCCTGGCGCAGGAGTGGTTGCTGGACAACCACTTCGGCGCCAGGAACGGTGGATCGATCGCGGCAGGCGCGTCGCCCGGATCTAGATACGGTCAGATTGGGCCGAGCTAGAGTACGGGTCGTTCCGGGCGTTCCTTCGGTGGGGGAGTGGCGATGTCCCGCAAGATCGACTACCTGGTCTTCGACGCCGACAACCACATGTACGAGACGACCGAGGCCTTCACGAAGTACCTGCCGGAGGGCTACGAGGGCGTGGTCAAGTACGTGGAGGTCGATGGCCGGACCAAGATCGCGCTGAAGAACAAGATCAGTGAGTACATCCCCAACCCCACCTTCAATGTCGTCGCCCCGCCAGGCGCCCAGGAGCTGGAGTTCAAGCTGAAGAACCCGTCGTCGAAGACACGGGCCCGCGAAGGCGACATCGAGCTGGCGCCTCCGCCCAAGTACATCCCCTCGATCCCCGCCTTCTTCAACCCCGAGGACCGCATCGTCCTCATGGACGAGCTCAGCATCGACCGGGCCATGATGTGGCCGACCTTGGCCAGCCTGATCGAGGAACGGCTCGCCGACGACCCGAAGGCGACGCACGCGGTCATTCACGCTCTCAACCAGTGGATGCACGAGCACTGGACCTTCGACTTCGAGGGCCGCATCTTCCCGACGCCGATCGTCACGCTGCCCATCCTCGACGAGGCCCTGCGTGAGCTCGACTGGGTGGTCGAACACGGCGCCCGCGCCATCCTGGTCCGGCCCTCCCCCGTACCCGACTACAACGGCCGCCGGCGTTCGTTCGCGCTCGAGGAGTTCGACCCGTTCTGGGAGCGGGTCCAGGCTTCGGGCGTGCTCGTGGGCATGCACGCCTCCGACAGCGGGTTCCAGCGCTACCTCAACGAGTGGGAGGGTCACGACGACGAGTTCCTGCCGTTCGCTGCGCAAGCGGTCCGCCTTTGCGGCGATCCTCGGCGCCGACCACCGCACCATCAGCGATGTCGTCGCCTCGATCATCGGGCACGGGCTCACGACCCGCTTTCCGGACCTCCGCTTCGTCCCGGTGGAGAACGGCAGCGCCTGGGTGCGGCCGCTGGTACACAAGCTCGAGAGGCTCTACGACCGGTCGCCCAAGCTGTTCGACGAGGATCCGATCGTGGCGTTCAAGCGGTCGATCTTCGTCCACCCGTTCCACGAGGAGGACACGGTCGGTCTCGTGAGGTTGCTCGGGGCCGACAACGTCGTGTTCGGGTCCGACTACCCGCATCCCGAGGGTCTGTTCGACCCGGTCACGTTCGTCGACGAGCTCGACGGGCTGCCGGAGGAGGACAAGCGCAAGGTGATGGGTGCGAACCTGGCGGGGCTCATGGGCGTCGATCCCGTGGCCAAGGCCGCCTGACCCGCCCGCCGGTTGTCCCACGAAGGCGGCCCCTTTGGAGGGAGCGCCCGGCCAACCGACGCAACGGCGAGGCCGCGCCCCGCCGATGGGTCACGCCTCGAGGAGGTTGGCCTTCAGCGCCGCGAGGCTGCCCTCCTCCACGCCGTTGGCCAGGAGGAATCCCGTAGCCGATCCGTGGCGGGTGCGCATCCAGGCCAGCAGGGTGGGAATGGCATCGGCGTGCATCTCGCGGACGGTGGCCGGCAGGTTCGCCAGGAAGGCGTAGTACTCGGGCTCGTGGACCCGGAGATAGGCGTTCCGCGCCGCCCGTGACTCACCCGTCAGCATGTAGTCGTCGACGATGTCTGCATCCCGGACGCCGATGGCGCTGAGGACAATTGCGGCCAGGATGCCGGTCCGATCCTTACCGGCAGTGCAGTGGAACACCGCGGGGAGGGCGTCGGGCCTGGCCAGCAGGGCGACAACGTCGCCGATCGCCCGCCCGCCCTCGTCGGCCATGGAGATGTAGCCCTCGCCCACCGACCGGGGCGACGCGTCCGCTGCGGCCTCGACCGGCCGCCTGGGCCCGCCCACGACGTCGATCATGGGGACGTGGTGCACCGCGAGCGTGCCGTCGTGCCGGAAGCGCCCGTGGTCGTCCAACTCGTGTTGGGAGCGAAGGTCGATGATCGATCGCAGGCCCAAGTCGAGGAACAGGTGCAGGTCCGCACCGTCCAGCCGATGCAGGGTGTCGGCCCGGTAGAGCGTCTTCCAGCGCACCCGCCTGCCGTCGTCGGTCTCGTAGCCGCCGAGGTCGCGGAAGTTGAAGCAGGTGTCGAAGCGGATCAGGCGCTCGGCGAACGTCGTCACGCCCGTCAAGCTACCGACGCCGGGTGATCGGCGGCCGAAGTCGGCATGAACGTCCGATGGCGAGGTCGACGTCTTTGGACTGAGTCCAGCTATGCACCTACGGTCCGGCGCGTGATCCGCCGCTGGATCGGGACGGGGGGAGGCGCTACGTGATGGCCGGAGAACCGCAGATCGAGCCGTTCGACGTGGACGTCGCCGACGACGACCTCGAGGACCTGCGCCGGCGACTCGCCGGGACTCGGTGGCCCAGCCCCGCGCCGGAACCCGGCTGGGAACAGGGGACCGACCTCGCCTACCTCCGCGAGCTGGTCGGCTACTGGCTCGAGGGCTTCGACTGGCGGGCGCAGGAACGCCGGCTCAACCAGCTCGACCACTTCGTGACCGAGGTCGACGGGCAGCGCGTCCACTTCGTGCACGCCCGCTCTCGCCACGCACAGGCCCTGCCGCTGGTGCTGAGCCACGGCTGGCCGGGGTCGATCGTCGAGTTCCTCGACGTGTTCGGGCCGCTCACCGACCCGCCCGATCCCAGCGACGCCTTCCACGTCGTGGCCCCGTCGCTGCCGGGATACGGGTTCTCCGGCCCGGTGTCCGAGCCCGGGTGGCACCCGCGCCGGATGGCCCAGGCCTTCACGGTGCTCATGGACCGGCTCGGCTACGCGCGCGTATGGCGTCCAGGGTGGCGACTGGGGGTCGCTCGTGAGCCAGAACATGGCGGACCTCGCGCCCGACCGGGTGGCGGGCCTGCACGTCAACTTCGTCACCGTTCCCCGGCCGAGCGGTGAGCGTGCCCGGGAGCTCGATCCCGAGGAGCGGGCCAGCGTGGAGCGGATGACCGCATTCCGGGAGACCGGTACCGGTTACTCGGCCATCCAGGGCACCAAGCCGCAGACGCTGGGCTACGCCCTCGACGACTCACCGAGCGGGCTGGCGGCCTGGATCGTCGAGAAGTTCCGCGCCTGGAGCGACTGTGCAGGCCACGTCGAGCGGTCCTTCACCAAGGACCAGTTGCTCACGAACATCGCGCTGTACTGGTTCACGCGGACGGCGACGTCGTCGGCACGGCTCTACTACGAGATGCGTAGGGCCGGCCGGGCGGCCTTGCCTCGGGAGCGCGTCAACGTCCCAACCGGTGTCGCCAACTACCCGGGCGAGATCACGCGGATGCCTCGGCCGTGGGTCGAGCACCGCTACCGGGTCACGCACTGGGTGGACCAGCCCCGGGGCGGGCACTTCGCGGCGATGGAGGTCCCGGACCTGTTCGTCGACGACCTGCGCTCGTTCTTCCGCACAGTCCGCTGACGACGACCGGCCGCCAGCTCCGAGAGATCCAGCGGCCGGTAGGGTGCCCCGAATGGACCGGGTCGGGGTCGTGTGCCGGGTGAGGCTTCCGGGGCGCCGGTGGCCACGTGGCACGCTGGTCGACGGGGTCAGGTGACGGCGGCAATTTCGACTCCGTCGGAAGCTCGCCCGAACCACCCGGGTTCGTGGCGGCGCTCGGCCTCGAGCTTTGGCCCGAGGGGGAGCGGATGCACGGGAGGATGGAGCTCCGGCCCGAGATGTGGGTGCCGGGCACGACCCACCCCCGGATCGGCTGCTCGCCACAGCCGTCGACGTCGTCGCGGGCAATCCCCCGACCGGCCCCATAAATCCGACCGTCGATCTGCGCCTTCGCCTTCTGTCCACGCCGCCGGTGTCGGGATTGATCGACATCGAGTGCCGGCCGGTCAAGGCCGACCGGCGGTTGTTCGTGGCGGAGGCGTTCCTCCACCCTCACGGGGGTGGGGCGCCGTTCGCACGCTCGACAGTCACGTTCATGAACCAGCCGCTGCCGGTCCCCGCTGGTTTCGGGCCGTGGCCCGCCCCAGTCCTGGCGACGCCGTTCGACCCGCGGTCGTCGACGCCGCCCTCGATGCCGGGATCAACTTCTTCGACACGGCGGACGCCTACGGACGGAGCGAGCGGCGCCTGGCGAAGGCGCTGGGCGGGCGGCGCGAGGACGTCGTCGTGGCGACGAAGTTCGGCAGCCCGCTCGGGTCCGATCGCCCCGGCGGCGCCCGCCCCGAGTACATCGGCCGTGCCGTCGAGCGCAGCCTTCGCGAGTTGGCCACCGACCACATCGACCTCTACCAGATCCACCGCCCCGACCCCGACACGCCCATCGCCGACACGCTGGCCGCCCTCGACGAGCTGGTGCAGGCGGGCGCGGTGCGCGAGATCGGGTGCTCCAACTTCTCGGCCGATCAGCTGGTGGCCGCCGACGAGGCGGTGAAGGACGGGGCGGTCCGTTTCGTCAGCGTCCAGAACCACTACAACCTGCTCCAGCGTGGCGACGAGGCGGACGTCCTGCCGACGTGCCAACGGCTGGGACTGGCCCACATCCCCTACTTCCCGCTCGCCAGCGGGCTGCTGACCGGCAAGTACCGGCGTGGGGAGCCCCCGCCCGAGGGCACCCGCCTCGCCGCATGGGGGGACCGCGCCGATGCCATGTTGAGCGAGCGCAACTTCGACCAGATCGACCGCCTGACCGCCTGGGCCGAGGCTCGGGGCCACAGCATCCTGGAGCTGGCCATTGCGTGGCTCCTCGCCAAGCCCACGGTCGCCTCGGTCATCGCCGGGGCGACCACGGTCGCCCAGGTGAATGCCAACACCGCCGTGACCTGGCAGCTCTCCGCCGAGGAGGTCGCGGAGGTCGACGCGATCACGGCCGCGTCGTGATCCCCGCCGGTACGCGTGATCTGACCCGGTCGAACTCTCGCAGCGTTTAGCATCGGCCGCCGATGGACCATCGACCCCCGGGGCCGTGCCGCGATGAGCGACTTGCCGGAGCTACTGCAGCTGACCGAGATCGGCGAGCGGCGCTACCACGTGACTCAGCCGTCGGAGTCGGCCGAGGGACGCGACGTCGTCTTCAGCGGCCAGCTGCTCGCACAGATGATCATGGCGTCCGACCACGCGGTGGGCGGAGCCAAGGACGTGCGGTCGATTCACGCCGTGTTCGCGCGGGCCGGCACGTACACCCAGCCGATCGAGCTAGAGGTGGAGTCGCTGCTCGCCGGTCGCACGTGGGCGAGCGACACCGTGACCGCCACGCAGTCGGGGAAGGCGCTCAGCCGCGCCACCGTCCTCCTGAACGTCGTCGACGAGGACCTCATGCGTCACGAGCCGCAGATGCCCTCCGTTCCCGTCCCCGCGGAGCTGGAGGTGGCGCCCGGCCAGGCGTTCCCGGGTGCCGAGCTCAGGCCGGTGCCCGGTCGGCACGAGGTGGGTGGCGTGCCGGTGGAGATGGCATGGCACCGCTTCGAGCGACCGCTGGCCTCGCAGGCGGCCAACCAGGCCGTGCTGAGCTGGGCGACCTGCGGCAACATCATCGGCCTCGCGATGCGACCGCACCGCGACCGGGTGCGCATCGAGGACGCTCACGTTGCGATCTCCACGGGCGTGATCGCCCACACGATGCACTTCGTCGATCGGTTCGATGTCTCACAGTGGCTGCTCGTTCGCCATGAGGCGACCAAGGCCGCCACCGGCCGGGTCTACGGAGACGGCCGGGTGTTCGCCGAGGACGGCGCCCTCGTGGCCACGTTTCACCAGGACTCGATGGCCAGAACCTCGGCCGTGCCGCTCGATCCGAAGAGGTCCATGTAACGGTGGGCAGACCGACGGCGGTGTCGCCGGCGCTGGCGTCCGCGCCACCAGATTCATGCGGCGACCAAATGTCCGGGGTTGGGGAGATGCCTACACTCGCGGCATGAGCGACGCGATCCGTGCCGAGACGATCACCATCTCGGGCCACGGCGACGACCAGATCGAGGCATACCAGGCCATCCCGCTCGCCGAGGGCCGGTACGGCGGGGTGGTTGTGATCCACCACATGCCCGGTTACGACCGCGCCACCAAGGAGATCGTTCGAACCTTCGCGGTCTACGGCTACAACGCAGTCTGTCCGAACCTGTTCCATCGCTACGCCCCCGGCGCAAAGGCGGCCGATGCCGCCGCCGCGGCCCGCGAGGCCGGCGGGGTGCCCGACGCCCAGTGCGTCGGCGACGTCGCCGGCGCGGTGGAGCACCTGCGGTCGCTGCCGACCGCCAACGACAAGATCGGTGTCATCGGATACTGCTCGGGTGGGCGCCAGGCATACGTCGTGGCCTGCACGCTGCCACTGGACGCCGCGGTCGACTGCTATGGCGGGCGCGTGGTGGCCGGGCCGGACGACCTGTCGCCGGCGCGCCCAGTGGCACCCATCGATCTGACGCCGAATCTCAGCTGCCCGCTGCTGGGTCTGTTCGGTGCCGATGACCACAATCCTTCTCCTGACGACGTTGCCCGGATCGAGCAGGAGCTCCAGGCCCGCGGCAAGACGCACGAGTTCCATTCCTACGACGGAGCGGGCCACGCCTTCTTCTCGGTCGACCGCCCGAGCTACAACGTCGACGCGACGAAGGACGGTTGGAAGCAGATCTGGCGCTGGTTCGGTCGCTACCTTTCGGATTCCTGAAATGCCGCAGTCCGGATCGGGGCGGGGGCGCGCACGTTGAACATCGGCATGTTGCTGGAGCTGGCCGCCGAAGGCATGCCCGACCGCATCTCCGTGGGTACCAGGGCCGACGGCATCAGCTACGCGCAGTTGCTGGAGCGTGCGCGGCGCGGGGCAGCCGTGGTTCGGGCCAGCGGTGTCCAACGCGTAGGACTGGTTGACACGAACTCCCAGGCGGTGCCCCTGCTGCTCTATGCCAGCGCGCTGGCGGGCGTCCCCTTCACCGCCGTGAACTACCGGCTGGCCGACGACCAGCTGCGGTCGGTGATCGAGCGTGTGGCACCGGCGCTCGTCGTGTCCGACGATGCCGCCCGAGCCCGGATTGTGGGCATCCCGGGCCTCGAGCTGCTGGCCCGCGGCGAGCTGGAGGCGCGCCTGGACCGGGCCGAGTGTGCCGGTGACCTCGAGGTCGATACGGACACGGTGGCCATCTGGTTGTTCACCAGCGGCACGACCGGCGAGCCCAAGGCCGCCCTACTGCGCCATCGGCACCTTGTCTCCTACGTGCTTTCGACCGTCGAGTTCATGTGCGCGGGCGAGGACGAAGCGACGCTCGTGAGCGTCCCGCCCTACCACGTTGCCGGCATGGCGGCCGTGCTGTCGTCGACCTATGCCGGCCGGCGGATCGTGTACCTGCCCCAGTTCGACCCCGACGAGTGGGTGCGCCTGGCGGAGGATGAGGCGGTGACCCACGCCATGGTGGTGCCGACGATGCTGGGAAGGTTGCTCGACGCCATGGACCAGCACGGCACCACCCTCCCCGCCCTCCGGCACCTGTCCTACGGCGGAGGCCGCATGCCTCTGGCCGTGATCGAGCGGGCGATGGACCGGCTGCCGCACATCGGGTTCGTCAATGCCTACGGCCTCACCGAGGCCAGCAGCACCGTCGCGGTCCTCGGTCCCGACGATCATCGGACCGCGTACGGCAGCGACGATCCCGGGGTCCGGGTTCGGCTCGGATCGGTCGGGCGACCGCTGCCGACGCTCGAGCTAGAGATCCGTGACCCCCTGGGTACGGTCCTCCCGCCTGGCGAGACCGGCGAGATCCACGTCCGAGGCGAGCAGATCGCCGGCGAGTACCTCGGGCGCAGCATCCTGACCCCCGACGGGTGGTTCCCCACCAACGACTCCGGACACCTCGACGAGGCCGGGTTCCTGTTCGTCGAGGGGCGGCTCGACGACGTCATCGTCCGCGGGGGCGAGAACATGTCGCCCGGCGAGATCGAGGACGTGCTGCTCCAGCACCCAGCGGTGGCCGAGGCAGGGGTGACGGGGGTGCACGACGACGAATGGGGCGAGGTGGCCGCGGCCGCGGTCGTGTTCGAGCCGGGGGCGAGCACCACCGAGGCCGAGCTGCAGGCGTGGGTACGTGAACGGCTGCGGTCCTCGCGGACGCCGGTAGTCGTGGATGTGCGCCCGGCGCTGCCCTACAACGAGACCGGCAAGCTGCTGCGGCGCGTGCTGAAGGACGAGCTGGGCCGCGTGGCCAGCTCGAAGCTGCCCCCGACCTGACCGACACCGACACGAACTGGTCGTAGCTGCGCGGCAGATGACCGCATGACTACGACCAGAACGGACTTGGCATCACCGCGGAGGCAGGTCGAGCACCGAGGCGATGGTCCGCATGCCCGCCAACCAGGCGTCGGCATCGCCACGCTCGGGGGCGGCCACGACGTGTTGGACACCCGCCGCTTCGTAGGCCTCGCACTGGGCCCGGATCTCTTCGGGCTCCATGGCGTTGCCGTCCCAGGGCACGCGCAGCGAGATCGTGAAGGCGTCGTCGGGCCGGGACATGCGGATCCGCTCGACCAGCGCCTTGGCGTCCTCCGGCCCTACGCCGACGCCGTGGAAGCCGTCGGCTCTGGTGGTCGCCCTCCGGAAGGCGCCGTCGCTCCGTCCGCCCACCCAGACGGGTATGTCGTGCGCCGGCTTCGGCAGCACCCGCATGTCACTGAAGGAGTAGTACTGGCCGCCGTGCGTGGCGGGATCGTCGCTCCAGGCCGTGCGGAACAGATCGATGATCTCGTCGAGGCGGGCACCGCGGTGGTCGAAGGGGGCGTGGAGCGCCTCGTACTCGGCCGCGGACCACCCGATGCCGACACCCACGGTGAGCCGGCCGCGGCTCATGCTGTCGAGCGACGCGAGCGAGTTGGCCAGCGCCAGCGGGCTCGGATACTGCGGCCCGACCAGCACGCTCGTCCCGAGCCCGACCGCCGACGTGGTGGCTGCGGCGAACGTCAGGGCGATCAGCGGGTCGTAGAGGTATGGCGACGGGTAGGACTGGTCCTTGGGTACGACCAGGTGGTCGCTGACCCACACGTCGTCGAATCCGAGCTCCTCGGCCAGCCGGGCGGCCTGTTCCACCGCGCCGGCGACGGCGGCCCGGCCGAACTGCGGGAGGTGGATGCCGACGCGCATGGGCCGGATGCTAACGAGCCCGTCCGTGCGAGCTCCGACTCCGTCGATCGACTCGCGAGGGAACCAGCGCTGACCAGAAGGATTGTCGGCGACGGCTGAATCCTTAGGTGCGTGTCGGCGGTATGTCATGTGAGCAATGCCGCTGGCATGCGAGCACCGATCTTCGAGGCAGGGAGGATCTGATGAGGTTCACATCGCGTCCTATCGCGCTGGCAGCGATGACGCTCGGCCTGTTCGGGCTACTCGGCTTGGCGGCCTGCGGCGACGATGCGACGACTCGACGACCGACACCACGGCGGCCGACACGACGGAGCCCGCGGACACCACGACGTCCACCGAGGCTGTCGCCGAGGGCGCATCGACCGTGGCGACCGCCGACACCGACCTCGGCACCATCCTCGTCGACGGCGACGGCATGACCCTGTACATGTTCATGCCCGACGCCCAGGGCGCCAGCACGTGCGTCGATTCCTGCGCCGCAACCTGGCCCGCGCTGCCGGGCCCCGCCACCGCGGGCGACGGCGCCGACGAGGCCCTCCTCGGCACCGCAGACCGTCCCGACGACGGCTCGGCGCAGGTCACCTACAACGATTGGCCGCTCTATCACTTCGCCAGTGACGCCGCCCCGGGCGACACCAACGGCCAGGGCATCGGCGAAATCTGGTTCGTCGTCGACGCCAGCGGAAACGCCGTCAACAGCTGACGCCCCGGCGCCCTCAGCGGGTCAGCCCGGGCGGCCGGGCCAGACGATGTCCACGACCAGGCCGGAGTGGTCGCTGGCGAGTGTTCCGGTGAGCGGCTCGTGGAAGGCCAGCTGCGCGCCGAGGATGCGCCCGGCGCCGCCCCGGCGCTGGAAGGGATCCCCGACGAACACGTAGTCGATGCGCTTGCGGTGCAGGTTGAGCGCGGCCGCGATCGGGTTGCTCCGCCAGTCCTGGGTGTAGCCGGGACCGTCCCCCGCAACTCGCCACGCGTCCTGATAGAAGGCCGTTCGACCCTCGAGCCCGGTCAGGGAGCAGAGGAAGCGGATCTCGTCGCTGTCGGGCTCGGCGTTGAAATCCCCGCACAGGATCGTCGGCATGGCGTCCCGAACCTGGCCCGGGGTGACCGCGGCGTCGAGCTCGCCGCGTTCCGCGGCGATGAGCTCATCGATCGCCAGCACCTGGAGGCGGCGATGGTGGCTGTCCCGCGGCGCGGCGGCGAGGTGGCAGGAGAAGACGTCGAGGCCGGCGGTCCGCACGTGCAGCAGCTCCCAGGGGACGCTCGCGACGAAGGCATCGGCCTCGTCGACGAGCGGGAGGGCGTGATATGCGCCGCTCTCGATCGGCCAACGCGACAGGACCGCCGACCCGAACACGAGCGCAGGGTCGGGCCAGACCTGCGCCCCGAACGGCCGACCGTCGAAGTGCCAGTGCCAGCCGGCGTGGGGCATCTGTTCGACGATCCAGCCCGCAGTGTTCGGCGTGCTTCCGTCCTGCCAGATCTCCTGGAAGCACACGATGTCCGGGCGGAGATGCCCTAGCCACGCCACGATCTCGTGGCGGCGCTCGTTCCAACCCGGCTCCAGCAACGACCCGGCGTTCAGTTGGACAACACGCAACTCTCCCGACGACATCACCCCACGCTAGGCAGCCCGGACGAGACCCAACCGGGCGCCCCGAGGGATGATCACGCCGCCGGCTCGAGCCGCCAACGATCGCCGTCACGCATGATGGTTCCGCCACCGGGCGCTTCGAACAGCGGCGCGATGATCAGCAGGTCCTCGCGGTGGCAGCGCTCGAGCAGCGCGCGCCTCGTCGCCCGGACTGCTCGAGGGTCGTGGTCGAGCTCGGCGACCTCGGGATTGGCGATCTGTGCCGGGTGCAGGAACAGGTGGCCGATGATGACGGCCGCAGGTGGGTCACCGATGTAGACGCCGAAGTGACCCGGGTTGTGCCCCGGCAGCGGATCGAGGGCGACACCAGGCGCGGGCTGGATGCGATCGTCGTAGCGGTCGAGGAGCCCCGCACGCTCGACGTCGAGGAGCCCTTCGGCGCCGGGCCGATGACCATCCGCCAGCGCCGTCATCTCGATGCCAGGCACGAGGTAGCGCGCATTTCTGAACGTCGGCGCGCCGGTCGTCGGGTCGACGTTGGTCCCCACGCCGTCGATGTGCGAGTTGATCACGATGTCGATGTCGTCGGCATGCCACCCGGCCGCCTCGAGCGCCTCCAGGCGCGGTGTGAACCGAGCGGCATCATCGAACGCGAGCCAGGGATCGACGATCACCGTGTACGTGCCGTTCGCGAGGACTATGGCGCTCGACCCGATGCGCAGCGCCCACTCATCGGTGACGAACCTGGGACGGAGCCACGGCGATCGCTGCAGGGTCGCCCGCGTCTCGTCGTCTTGGGGAAGCACCAGTTCGAAGCCCGGGTCGGCGACCCGGGTGATCGTCCAGCCGCCGGCCTGCCAGCGTTGCACGACCGGGACACTAAGCGATGCTTGCGGCCACGGACGTCCCCGTTTCACCGGGGTCATGGTCGGCGGGCCGACTCCCATTCCACGTGGGTGGCCTGGACCCTCGCCCACAGCGCGTCCCACGCCTGGTCGCTGACGGGCGAGACGTCGAGGCCGAAGAGGCTGCCGAGGACGTCGGCCAGCTCGGCCCTGGTCGCGAGCGTGGCGTCGGACGCCCGATCGCCGATCCGCTTGAGTGACAGACCGCGCAGCAGGTCGACGCCGGTCGCGTCACGCCGCTGTGCGGTGAGCACCCTGACGAACCCCGAGTCCGGTGACGTCGACAGCCAGGCGTGGCGGTCCGCGAAGGCATCCATCCCGACGGGCGTTGACCGCCACGACATACCCGCGAAGCCACCGGCGGGGTCGTGCGTGAGATGCCAGTCACCGATTGCGCCCGGCGTCTCGTCCAGCACGAAGGCGAACGGGCCCTGGCGATATTCGCCGGCCAGCAGGGGAATGGGCTCGTGCAGGGCGTCGCCGAGGCCGGCATCGACGTACCAGTTCCCGTCGGGGTTCGTGTCGGCCGGAAGACCGTGGACCGTCAGCACGAGGTGGTTGGTCATGCTGGCCACGTTCGGGCCATCGGGACCGTGCACGCCACCCACGTGGCGCGCCACGTCGTAGCCCAGAGACCGGAGCAGCGCGCCGAACGCGCCGTTGAGGTGGAAGCAGTACCCGCCTCGCCCCCGGGTCGCGATCCGTGCCACCGACTCGCCGACGCCGATGTCCCAGCGCTCCCCGAGGTGGATCCACAGCGTCTCGTACGGCACATGCTCGACATGGGCACGGTGCAGACGGAACAACCCCTCCACCGACGGCGGTTCCGCCTCCAGGCCGAGCCTGGCCAGGTAGGCATCCTGATCTGTCGGCGAGATCACGGCCACACGCGGACTACTTGCCAGGCACGATCCGGTGTGCGATCTGGAACACGTTGCCGAACGGGTCACGGACCATCGCCCGAGATCGCCAGTGTCGGGGCTCCTCCACCGCAGTGAAACGTGCCCACGTCGTGAGTCGGAAGGGCGCTTCGCGGACGTGACCATCGGGTCACGTCTGGCAGGCGTCAGCCGGCTCGCGGTAGCGCCGAACACCGCCCCAGGACTGACCTGCCGTACGTCGGCCACCACCATGCGGGGCTCACCGATGAACCAGGTCGACAGCTTCGGCGGCCATCGGGTCACTTTGGCACTCGACCGGCGGTAGCGAACCAGTCGCCGGTGGCATCGATGACCGAGTCGATGGTGATGTTCTGGGTGACGATGAGATCGCGTGCCACGCTGTCTGTAGACGGAGACGCGAGTGCGAACTCATCGGTGGACGGATGACCGGGGAGCATGGGTGTGGATCAGCCTGACGAGGACCGGCTTCGTCGCTTGGCGCGTGCGTCGTCGCTCGCACTGGGTGCGACGGAGTACGCGGACGTCCCGGTCGCCGTGGTCGCCGAGCTGAGGTCGGTGTGTCTCGGACTGCCCGAAGCGGTCGAGAAGCAGGTTTGGGCGGGCACCCAATGGCGGGTCCGCAACCGGATGTTCGCACACGTCCTCACCGTCGACTTCGCGGATGGCCCGGTCACCGTGATGACCTTCCGATCGTCGGGCCCGGAGCTCGAGGCACTTCGCAGCGCGGGCGATCCGTTCTTCCGGCCCGCGTGGGGAACCAACCTGGTCGGCATGGTGCTCGACGCCGGCGTGAACTGGGACGAGGTCACCGAGCTCGTCATCGAGAGCTACTGCGCCCTCGCCCCCAGGAAGTTGGTCGAGCAGATCGACAGACCCACCGACTGACCGGGCGAGGCCGGGCGGAGGCCGGGTGTGGCTCAGGCGGCTTCGCCGTCCGGGCTCGCCACCACCACGGTGTAGCTGTCGAGGTCCTTGACCCAGATCTCGCGGTGGGCGGGCCCTCCGGGCTCGCCCTCGGGGGGATTGCGGTGTGGCGCCTGGACGATCTCGGCGCCCAGCTGGCCAACCCGTTGGACGGCGGCGTCGAAGTCGTCCACCTCGAACCACAGCAGCACGCCGTTACCGTACGGCCGCAGGTCCGGGTCGCCGATTGCGCCGTGGTGGTGGTCGACCTCCCAGTTGTGGAGCTGGAGGATGAGCGTGCCGTTCGCGACGAGACGTTCGTACTCCGGCCCGCCGTGCGCGCTCTCGCAGCCGAGGAGCTTCTGGTACCAACGGCTGCTCGCTTCGACGTCGCGTACCGCGACGAGTGGCTGTGGTCGCATGGTGACGATGCTACGGAGGTGCGGCCTGAGCATGCGCGCCGTGAGTCGACCAGCGTCGCGAGCCAGGGCGCCAACATTTAGGCGGAGTCCACATCCTTCGCCTAGCATCCCGAGGGCTGCGTCGAGTCACGAGGAGGCATGACGGCGACATCGGCGAGTGACCTCGACGCCGTGCTCGGCGAGTTGACCGAGTGGCTCGAGGTCAACTGGGATCCGGAGCTGTCGCTGCGCGACTGGTGGCAGCGCCTGGGCGAGGCGGGATGGGCCCAACCTCACTGGCCTCGTGAGTGGTACGGGCGGGGGTTGTCGCGCGCCGACGGGCTGGCGGTGGCGGTGGCGATCCGACGGTTCGGCGCGGTCCCCGGCCCGGTCGGGTTCGCGACCGGGATGGCGGGTCCCACGCTCATCGTCCACGGCACCGACGACCAGAAGTTGCGGCATTTGCCGGGGATGGTCACCGGCAGCGATGGGTACTGCCAACTGTTCAGCGAACCGAGCGCCGGGTCCGACCTCGCGGGGCTCCAGACCGTCGCGGTCGCGGACGGAGACGACTGGGTCGTCAACGGTCAGAAGGTGTGGACGTCGGGCGGGCAGGTCGCCAACAAGGCGATGCTGGTCGCCCGCACGAACGTGGACGTGCCCAAGCACGCCGGGATCTCCTACTTCCTCATCCGCATGGACCAGCCCGGGCATCGAGGTTCGTCCCCTCCGGGAGATGACCGGCCGCAGCTTCTTCAACGAGGTGTTCATCACCGACGCCCGCGTGCCCGCCGGCGACCTGATCGGCGGCGAGGGCAAGGGGTGGACGGTGGCCAACACGACGCTCGCCTTCGAGCGGGCGCTCTCGGGGGGCGAGGGCGCGACCACGACCGCAAGGCCGGGACCGATCGCCGGCGACCTCGACGTTCCCGCCGGCGCCTTCGTCGTCGCCCCGAATGCCGACTCGCCGTCGGTCGCCTCGAGGTTGGGTGGCTGGCCGCGGCTCGCCGACCTGGCGCGCGAGGTCGGGCGCAACTCCGATCCAGTCGTTCGCCAGGGACTGGTCCGGCTCTACACGTTCGAGCGGCTCCTCGCCCTGACCGGCCGCCGGGCCCGCGCCCTGCAGGAGTCGGGCCGGGAGCTCCCCGGGCTCCCGAACCTCGCCAAGATGGCGCAGAACCATGCGATCCGCCTGGGCCGCGACCTGACCTTCGCCATGCTGCAGGCGGCGGGGATGCTCCACGGCTACGACCCGCGGGCGGTAGCAGCCGCCCGGGTGGAGACGGGCATCGCCGATATCGGCGAGCTGATCGAGGGCGCGCTCTTCGCTCAGGGGCCACCGATCTATGGCGGGTCCGACCAGATCCAGCGCAACATCGTCGGTGAACGCGTGCTGGGCCTACCGCGCGAGCCAAGCACCAACCGGGGCGTGCCGTTCCGGGACCTGCCCAAGAACTGACCACCGCGGTCCTACGGGTGGAGCCGGAGCTTGTCGAGCGCCTTGTCGACCGTTCGGCGATCGCCGGCTACGGCGAAGCCGGCCAGGCTCAGGTCCTCGGTCGCCACCGCGGCGACGGCTGCCCGGTTGTCGATGTCGTTGCCGGTGGCGAACAGCTCGTCCGTGTACACCGCCATGACGAGACCGCGCCCCCTCGCTCTTTCGAACGCGCGGCGCAGCTCGCGCGCCCCGGCGGCGAACACGAGGACCGGGATCCCGAACATCGGGTGGTACTTCAGCCCGGACGCGTCCTCGTAGGGGCGGCCGATCAGTTCGGGTGCCGAGGTCCCCATGCCACTGGCCACGAACGCCGTGACGTTGAGCTTCTGCCATGTCTCGAGGTCGTCCCGGACGACCACCGCGATCTTGGTCTCGTCTCCCACGCGCATATCTCACTGCCGGCCCTCCCACCAGGTCTTGTACGTTCTTCGCGCGTGCCGCCGACCACGGCAGCGGAACACGTATGGGCCTGGCAGCCGGCGTTGCCGGGCGTCCGCGAGGTCTTCCACGCCCGGTTTGTCGGGCACCGCTACCCGCCGCACACCCATGACACGTGGACGGTGCTCATCGTCGACCAGGGCGCCATCCGCTACGACCTCGACAGCCGCGAGCATGGCTCCGGTTCCGGGACGGTGACGGTGTTGCCCCCGCACGTGGTCCATGACGGGCAGGCCGCCGACCACAACGGGTTCCGCAAGCGGGTCCTCTACCTCGAGACAGCCGAGCTGAGCGAGCGACTCATCGGGCCCGCCGTCGATCAGCCGCGCATTGACGATCCCCGGCTCCATCGGACCCTCGATCGACTGCACCGGCTGCTGCAGGCCCGCGACGACTTCCTCGGAGGCGACGCGACCCTGGCGGCCGTGATCGAGCGGCTTCGCACCCACCTCGGTTGGCAACCCCGGGCTGAGCCGCGCAACGATCCACACCTGGCGGACCAACTGCGCCAGCTGCTCGACGCCCGCCTGTTCGAGACCGTCACCCTGGACGCAGCCGGTTCGATCCTGGAGGCCAGCCCCACCCACCTGGTGCGCAGCTTCACCGGCGCCTACGGCATCTCACCGCACGCCTACGTGATCAGCCGCCGCATCGACGCCGCCCGGCACCGCCTTCTCGACGGCCAGCCCGTGGCAAGGGTGGCGATCGAGACCGGCTTCCACGACCAGGCCCACCTCAGCCGTCACTTCACCCGCCATGTCGGCACCACCCCCGGCCGGTTTGCCCACCGCCGGACGCCTACCGGTGGCCGATGAGCCCGTTGGTCCGGGCAGCTCCTACGAGTTCGCGACCTCGTGCTCGAGGAGCTCGGCGAAGCGCGCCCGGGCCTCGGCGCGGCGGGTGGGCAGGTGGGCGCTGGGCCACAGGCCGTCGACGGGCTTGTACTCACGCAGAACCTGGCGGGCAACCGTGACCTTGTGCACCTCGGTGGGACCGTCGGCCAGGGCGAGGCTCTCGGCGCCGATGAGCATGCCCACGAACGGCATCTCGTTGGACACCCCGAGCGCGCCGTGCAGGTGCAGGGCGCGCTGGGCGATGTTCGTGAGCACCTTCGGCATCGTCGCCTTCACCGCCGCGATGTCCTTCCGGACGCGTCGGTAGTCCTGGTACCGGTCGATCAGCCAGGCCGTGCGCAGAACGAGAAGGCGGAACTGTTCGAGCTCGATCCAGCTGTCGGCGATCTGCTCCTGCACGATCTCCATCGACGCCAGCGGGCCTTGCCGGGTCTGCCGCGACAGAGCCCGCTCGCACATCATGTCGAAGGCCCGCCGGCACTGGCCTACCGTCCGCATGCCGTGGTGGATGCGCCCGCCGCCCAGGCGGGTCTGGGCGATGGCGAATGCGCCGCCCTCCTCGCCGAGCAGGTGATCCTGTGGCACCCGCACGTTCTCGTATCGGATGTAGGCGTGCGAGCCCTCGCCCTCGGGCTCGGTGCCGATCCCGACGTTGCGGACGATGGTCACCCCCGGCGTATCGGCCGGCACGATGAACATCGACATGCCCTGGTAGGCGCTGACCTCAGTGTTGGTGACCGCCATCACGATGAGGAAGCTCGCGAAGCGGGCGTTCGACGAGAACCACTTCTCTCCGTTGATGACCCACTCGCCGCCGTCGAGCTCGGCGCGCGTCTTGAACAGGGTCGGGTCGGCGCCGGCATGGGGCTCGGTCATCGAGTAGGTCGACGAGATCTCGCCATTGAGGAGCGGTTCGAGGTAGCGAGCCTTCTGCTCGCTAGTGCCGAAGTGGGCGAGGATCTCGGCGTTACCGGTGTCGGGCGCCTGGCACCCGAAGACCGTCGGCGCCCACCGTGACTGGCCGAGGATCTCGTTGAGGAGTGCGAGCTTCAGTTGGCCGTAGCCCTGCCCGCCCAGCTCGGGACCGAGGTGCGCTGCCCACAATCCGCGCTCGCGCACCTGCTGCTGGAGAGGTCGGACGATGTCGAGCGCCTTGGTGTCGCTCTTGTCGTAGGGGTTGCCGAGCACGAGGTCGAGCGGCTCGATCTCCTCACGCACGAAGGTCTCGACCCAGTCCAGCTTTTCCTGGAATTCGGGCTCGGTCTCGAAATCCCATGCCATCGCCGTTCCTCCCCGACGACGTTCTCACTTGCGAGAACGTCGTTCCGCCACGTTAGGGCAGCGCTCGGCGACGTCGCAAGGGTCCGTTCACTGGCCGACGTGCAGCCCACCGTCCACGCGCCCGATCCCACCCGTCGTGAAGCTCGACACCGGGCTCGCGAGGAACCGCGTCGGCGCGATTGGAGCCGATGCGCCAGGTGGCAGCTAGAGCAGCGAGCGAACCCTCTGGAGCGCCTCTTGCGTTATGGGGGTGGCGTCGGTGATATCCAGAACCGGAACCACCTCGAAGTCCAGCCACGGTGACCACACGGCGAGGTCTCGGAACAGGTCAGCTTGGTCGTCGCTCTCGATCACGGCGAAGCCGCCGGTGCCGTCACAGCGCTGGACCCACTGGTGGATCGTCGCCGTATCGCTTGGCGCCCAGTTCGCAAGCAACTTCTGAGCGGCCTCACCAGCCGAAACTCGTTCCTCGACTGATCCGCCGGGCGACACCGTGTAGGACAGTACGAATTTCATACGAGACCCTCCCGCTCAAGTGGTCCATGCCGATTGTCGTCGTGAGGTAGGCCAGTGTCCAGTGAGAGGGCCCGGTCCGAACGAAACAACTGCATCCCGGCTTTGGAGAGTATGGTTCCGCTTGGGCAGAACTCAGTTCCCCGCCGCGGACTCCGGCTGAAGGGCGAGATGATGGCGAGGCCGTCGAAGGCGCGAGCAGTCGTGGACGATGGGGACGTCTCGGAGCCCTCACCCGTTGCCGCCCGGACCGCACGCCGCGCACTGGCAGCCCGCGAGAGCGCGTATGTCGACGAGGTCCAGCGCCTCCTCGATGCCGGTCTCGAGCTGATGGTCGAGCTCGACGACGAGCGGGCGCCCCGCGTGGCCGAGATCGTCGAGCGTGCCGGGCTGTCCAACCAGGCGTTCTACCGGCACTTCGCCGGCAAGGACGAACTGATCGCGGCGGTCGTGGAGGCCGGGGTCCACCGCCTCGAGAGCTATCTACGTCACCAGCTCGAAAAGGTCGATGATCCCGAGCTCAAGGTGCGGGTGTGGATCGCCGGCGTGGCCGCCCAGGCGCGGCGCAGGGTGATAGCCCGCCAGACGAGGGCCGCCATGCGCAACCTCAGGCAGCTGCCGATCGAGGTGCGCCAGATCGTGAGCTCTCCGGCGACGGACAACTTGCTCGCCGACGCCCTGCGCGACGCGGGCAGCCCCGACCCCGACCGGGATGCGACCGCCATATGGCTGGTGGCCTTCGGGCGCCTCGAGCAGTTCCTCTGGCAGTCGCCCCCCAGTGACGAGGACGTGGAGCACCTCGTCGAGTTCTGCCTGGCCGCTATACGGCGCTGAGCCGTGCAGGATGCTCAGAACGGGGGTCCCCGGGGCGTGGCTAGGGCGGCGGCACCGCGATCGCATTTGCACGTTCTACGAATTATGAGGTGTGTCGGGGTCAGGCCCGGCGGGCCGAGGAGGTCGCGCGACGACGGCGGGGCGGGGCGACCACCAGGTTGCGCGCCCCAGCCAGTAACAGCGCGGTGCGCTGACGTAGGACCGCACCGAGGTCAACGCGTTCGTCGACGGTCCAGTCCCTGATCCCGTCCATGACCAAAGCCGTAAGCATCGCCGCCAGGTCTCTGGGGGAGATGTCGTTCGGCAACTCGCCGGAATCCTGGGCGTGGGTGAACACGACCGCGAACGCCCGCTGGAACCCGAAGTGCTCCTGGTCGTGCAGGAGCTCGGACTCCGGTGCGCGGTGGAACTCCTGGATCATGCGGCCCACCGCGGCGCGGGGGCCCTTCTCGATGCGGCGCGCGAGCTTGGTCATCAATTCGTCGAGGACCGTGTCGAGCGAGCGACCGTTGGCCAGGGCGCGGAGTGCGTCCTCGTACAGGACCCTCGCCGTCAGCCAACCCATCTCGAGCAGGACCTGTTCCTTCCGCGCGAAGTGGAAGTAGAAGGTTCCCTTGGCGACGCCGGCCCTGGCGGCGATCTCTTCGGCGGTCGTGCTGTCGATCCCGGTCTCGAAGCCCCGTTCGCTCCACAGATCAAGGGCGGCCTTGACCAGCTTCCGCCTGGTCTCGCGCGACCGTTCCTGCGCCAGTGAGGATCGTTTGGGCCCTTCCTGGTGCGTGCTCAGCTGCACGACTGCGGCGGATGTGGCCCGCCTGGTGGAGGTTCGTGCCAAGGAACCACTCCTTCCTCGACGGCGCGCGAGTGTCCCCGCGCGGCCGTGGGACTATACCGAGTCCTGGTTCGCGGTCAGAAGTTGGTGCGGTCACGATCGACCAGGTTTGGTCGTCATCCAAACGCCAGGATGGCGTCGACGGACTCTCGCCCTGGTCGCTGGCTCCCGTCGTCTCAGGAGCGTCGGTGCCAACGCCGACGCCCGGAGTTAGCGTCATCGCTGGACTCGTCTCGCCGGGTCTCCTGGACGCACCCAGCTGGATCAGAGGCCGCCGAGCTGGATCCAGGCGGGATCGTGATCGCTACCCACACCGGCCGAGCTGGCGTTCCACGCCCTGCGCCGCTCGATCTCCGCGTGGGTCACCCGGCCCGCCAGCGCGGGGCTGAGCCAGATCTGGTCGAACAGCTCGAACGTGTCGGGGGCGTTGGCGACCGAATGACGATGGGTCCAGCGCACGGTGGTCGGTGAGTTCTCGGCAGTGGCCGGCGGCGGCGGACCGCTCTCGATCACGCCGGCGAGCCCGTCGACCAGGCCGAGGCCGGACACCATCGGGGCCAGCGTGGCGGCCTCGGGAGCGTCGTTGAGGTCCCCCAGGACGAGATAGCGCGCGTCGGGCCGGGTGCGGCCGGACACGACCCGGGTGATGGTCTCGGCCTGTCGGGTGCGCAGCTGGTCGTTGGCCAACCCCGTAGCCACGGGGTCGGGGTCGTCGAAGGGCACGAACTTGGACTTGAGGTGGCTGACGAACAGCGTCAGCAGCTTCCGGCCCCGCGTCTGGTTGAACACCTGGAGCTCCAGTAGGTCGCGCCCGAACACCGGCACCATCGGGTCGTCGGGATGGACCTCGAAGCGGTGCGAGGTGACGTTGGCGATCGGTAGGCGGGAAAGCACCGCAACGTCGATGAAGCGCGGGTCGTTGCCCTCGACGAGGACCTCGTACGCGTACGGCTGGGCCAGATGGTCGCGGTTGAATCGCCGCAGCGCGTCGAGGTTCTCGACCTCCTGCAGTGCGAGGACATCGGCGTCCACGGCCGCGATCCGGGCCGCCAGCGCCTGCTGAGCGGCCGCGGGCTTGCCCTGGATCAGCTCGCCCCGTACACCCTTCTGGATCCGGACGATCGGTGTCGACGACGTGGGGGCGTCGAGCTGGGGCGGAGGGTCTTCGGGTCCGGTGCCCTCGCCCCACGAAGACCCATTGGTACGTCGTGTGGACGTTGCGGTCCTCCGCGGGCAGCGACCCCAGGTCGGCCTCGAAGTTGAACCGATCGAACAGGTTGTTGAGGTTGAAAGTCCCTAGGCGCACATCCATGCGGGAGTCGACTGCGTCAGCGGCGGCGGAAGGCGCCGGACAGGTCGGAGGTGTCGAAGGCGGGGTCGACGGGCAGCTTCGTGGCCCAGCGATACAGCGCCGTCTTGTAGACGGCTGAGAGGGCGGACACCACGGCAACGACCGTGATCACCCAGGCCGCGGCGAGCGCCACGCCCACGACCTGGACGACGAGGACACCAGATGCGATCGACCCTGCCCCGAGTGCGATGCCCGGTAGAGCGAGGAGGAAACCCAGCAAACCCAATCCAAAGCTGAACGTGATCTGCTCGCCCCAAGTGGTCCGCAGCAGCTGCGACGACCGCTTGAAGCCATCGATCGGCCCGACGTCCTCGAACACGATCACCGGCAGCGCCAGGAAGGACATCACACTGAATGCGAGGTTGCCGAGCGAGCCGAAGATGCGACCGGCGAAGCCCAATCGGTCTTGGATCAGGTCGAGGACGAGCGCCACGACCGTGGCCAGGAGCGCCCAGCCGAACAATCGGCCAGCGCGAGCGCGAGCGGCGTCGAACGCAGTGGAGAGGGTGGGATCGTCGCCGTCCATCCGCTGCCCGGCGCCGGCGACAACCGCGGCTTGGCCCAGGGCCGCAACCCAGCTAGCGGCGATGGCCGCCACCGCCAATATCAACCACAGCGCGAAATCGCTGGCATCGGTCTCGTCGCTGCCACCGAGCAGCAACACCCCCGGCCCGGCGATGATCCCGAATGCGACCAGCGCCACGATCCCAGCGATGATCGGGATCGCGATCATCTCACGGTCACGGGAAAGGACCTGCCACGACGCCTGGGCCAGTCTCCAGGCATTTGAGATACGTCCCACCCGGCATGAGCATAGGCGCCCGACGACGGGACAGTTCCGGAAGTGGGGCGATAACGAACAGACCTTCGTATTCCGCAAGCCGGGCCCGCGTCCGACGGGCCGCCGGATCGCCCACCGGGCCCTCCGCGGCCTACCGTTGTCGGCTGTGCCGGACAAGCGCCAGACCTCCAAGCAGCGCCGGGCCGCCCGGAACCGGGCATCCCGTGACGCGCTCGCCGCCCGTCGGACCAACGCCGTGACCGGCGAGACCTCCTCGGGCTCGCTCACGTGCCGCGAGCGCTGGATCCACGAGTGCGGGGTCCGGCACAACCGCGGGCGCCACCGCCGGCAGGACCGGCTTCGGGGGCCTGCTGGGCATCCAGGGGCAGCCGTCGCCCCGGCGATCTGGCCGTGATGGTTGCGCTGGGCCTCGCCATCGTGTCGGCGGTTTCGGTGCTGTTCTTCACCAAGGTCCCGGTGGACGACCGGGGCGAGCCGCTGCCGCGGACGTTCCAGGGGGTGGCGGTCGCCGCCCGGGAAGCCATTACCGGCCAGCAGCTGCCCGACAACGAGGAATCGTTGCTCGAGGCCAGCGGACCGGGTGTGATCCTGTACCTCGCATTGCCGGTGGCCGTGGCCGCATTCGCGTTCTGGGCCAACCGCCGCCCCGACCGCAGCCGCCTCCTCACGTTCGCCCTGGTGGCGATGGCTGGGCTCGTGCTGTTCCTCGGCGGGTACTTCTTCTTCCCGACGCTCGTCGCCTTGGCGGTGGCCAGCTTCCAGATCCGCAGGGCCGACATGCCGGCGCGGGTGGCCGAGCGGGTGGCCCCGACTCGCGGGCGGCGGGGCGTCATCGACGCCGAGTCCGAGGAGCGCGATGACGAGCCGATCGACGACGCCGCCGACAGCACCACCGACGAGATCGACAGCCCCGACGGCGAGGCTGCGGGCGACGAGGCCGATCCGCTGGCCGCACTGGAGGCGGAGATGGAGGCCGAGAAGCGTTCCCGCGGGGGTGGGGGCGGGGGTCCGTCCCGCGGGTCGAGACCCGAGGAGTGAGCGCGGCGGACTCGGGTCCCGGCGCCGTCGTCCGCGTGCGGGCGGTGGTCGCGGGCCGGGTCCAGGGCGTGTGGTTCCGCGAAAGCTGCCGGCGTGAGGCCGAGCGACTCGGCGTCAGCGGCTGGGCGCACAACCTGGGAGACGGCCGTGTCGAGATCGAGGCCCAGGGCAGCAGGTCGGCGGTCGACGCGCTGGTGGCGTGGGCCCACGAGGGACCCCGGCTGGCGCTGGTCGACTCCGTCACCGTCGACGCGTTGCCGGTCGATGCGGTCGATTCGCCGGCATCGCGGCGTTTCGGCGTCCGCTGACGGGACGACCCGCCGAGATGGCCGCCGCTACGGTGCCGCCACCGTCCCGCTGAGCGCGGCCGACGCCAGCACCGTGGCCGATTCCAGCTGCTGGGCCGCTTGCGCTCCGTCCGCGCCGGCGGCGAGCCCGCTCGGCTCGGCAAGGGCGTAGATGCGAAAGTCGTAGTTGTGGGTGCCCGACGGCGGGCAGGGACCGGACCATCCCTGACGTCCGAAGTCGTTGAGCTCCTCCACCGCCTTGGAGGGCGGGTTGCCGCGAGCCAGACCGCCGATGTCGGACGGCAACCCGGCGATGACCCAATGGACGAACCCGTCGGCGTCGGGATCGCGAACCACCAGTGCGAGCTCCGCGGTGCCGGCCGGGACTCCGGCCCACGCCAGCGGCGGCGACACGTCTTCGCCCACGCACGTGTACTCGGGAGGGATGGGCTGCCCGTTCCCGAAGGCGGGACTGGTCAGCCGCAGCGTCGTGGCGGTCGTCGGTGATCCCGCGCCACCCGAGGCGCCGTCTTGCCCGCCGCCGGTGCCCGCCGCGACTTCGGTCGTGGACGGGGACGCGGTCGTGGAGGTCGTGCTCACGGACGTCGTGGTCTGGTCGGAGCTGGGTGCGCGCAATTCCTGCCCTTCGTCGCCGCACCCGGCGAGCACGAGGGCCACGGCGTAGGTCGCCAATACCCACCGCATCGGTCGAGTGTTGCAGACTGTCGGCGCTCCAATGGGTAGCCCCCACGACCTCCTCGTGAAACCACAGCACCGATGCGATGGCTCTTGCCACCTGTGGCGCGGTTGCGCGCTCTCCTGGGACCGGACGCGGCCGGCGTCCGGCAGAGCCTTGTCGCGCTCGGGCTGAACTCGAGCACCAGCTTCGTCGCTGGGGCGTTTCTCGGGTCGATCACCGGAACCCTCGAGCGCTACCCGGGCCTGTTGGTGCTGGTCCCGGCAGCGATCGGCCTCCGCGGCAACATCTTCGGCTCCTTCGGCAACCGGCTGTCCACCTCGATCCATGCCGGCACGTTCAGGTGGTCGCTGCGTCGCGAGACCGTCCTCGGTCAGAACGTCGTGGCATCGATGTTGCTCACGATGGCGATCTCGCTGGCGCTGGCGGTTGTGGCCAAGGCAATCGCGGTCGGGCTCGGGATCGCCGACTCGATCGACCTGTTGTCGATGTCGACGGTATCCATCGCTGGCGGGGTGCTGGGGTCACTGGTCGTGCTCGGCGCGGCGCTTGCTCTGACTGGGGGGGCGGTCCGCTACGGCTGGGATCTCGACAACGTCACCGCCCCGCTGGTCTCGACCCTGGGCGACGTGCTGACCCTGCCGGCGCTGTTCCTCGGCACGCTGTTGCTCGGGATCCCGGTTGTCACCCCCATGGTGGGTGTTGTCCTGGTGGTGGCATCACTCGTCCTGCTCGCCGTGGGTTGGGAGTCCTCGACCGAGGGCCTGCGCCGCATCGTCCGGGAATCCGTGCCCATCCTGGTGCTCGCCGGGTGCATCAGCGCGCTGGCCGGCGTCGTCCTCGAGAAGTCCTTCGCGCGCTTCGAGGCTTTGCCGGCGCTGCTGGTGCTGGTCCCGGCCCACCTGTCGAGCTCGGGTGCGCTCGGCGGCATCCTGTCCGGCCGGCTTTCGTCGAAGCTGTTCCTGGGCTTGGTCGAGCCCCAGACGAGGCCCAACCGCGAGGCCCGGCGCGACATCTCGCTGGTCTTCGTCCTCGCTCTGCCGGTGTTCGTCTTCAACGGGCTCGGCGCGCACTGGGTCGCGGGCGCCCTGGGCGAGGCCAGCCCCGGATTGGGTCAGATGGTCGCCGTCTCCCTCATCGCCGGGGGACTGGCCGTGCTGTTCGTCGTCACCGTCGCTTACTACGGCACGGTGGCCGCCTACCGCACCGGCGTCGATCCCGACACCTACGGCATCCCCGTGGTCAGCTCGTCGGTCGACTTCGTGGGCGCCTTCACCCTGATCATCGCCATCTCCCTGCTGGGGCTCGCCTGATCCGCCTATCGTCTGAGGTCGATACCCGCAATGGACGACAGACCCCGAAATCTCCGGGCCATGCTCGCCGAGGTCAAGGACCTCTCCGAGCTCATGGTCGATCTTGCCTACGCCGCCCTCTATTTCGGCGATCCCGACATGGCGGAGGAGGTCGGCGCCCTCGAGGAGCGCATGGACGCGCTGGTGCACGACATGCGCTCCGTCTGCGTCATGGCCGCCCGCAACCCTCGCGAGGCCGACGCCATGGCATCGGTGTTGCAGGTGATCTCGGCGATCGAGCGCATCGCCAACGCCGCCGTCGACATCGCCAGGATCGTCACCCACCGGCTCGGTATCCCCCGCGAGCTCGTCGCCGACCTGTCCAACGCCGAGGAGGTGTCGCACCGCGTACGGGTGCGCGACGGCTCCCACCTCGCCCGCCGCCCCCTGGCCGACCTCGAGCTGCCGGTCCAGACCGGCATGCGCATCGTCGCCATCCGGCGTGACCGCGAGTGGATCACCGACGTGGAGGGAGAGGAGATACTGCTTCCCGGCGACGTGCTGTTCCTTCGGGGATCCCCGGCGGGCATCACTCGCCTGCGGGAGCTCGCCGCCGCCCCACCGTGGGAGCCGCCGACGCCGCCGGAGGATGGCACGCTCACCGACCTCGACCGGGCCATCGACGTGCTGGTCGAGATGAAGAACGTCTCCGAGGCGGCCGTGGGCCTGGCCTACTCGGCGCTGGTGCTGCGCGATCTCGGGCTGGCCGCCGAGGTGCGCCACCTTGAGGACCGTCTCGACGAGATGAAGGACCGCCTGGAGCTGTGGGTGCTGCGCGCCAGCTCGGGGGACATCGACCCGTCACCCCTGCGGGGGCTGCTGCACCTGTCCCAGGCCGCGGAGGACCTGGGCGATTCGGCGCAACAGATGGTCTGGCTGATCGAGAAGCACGAGGAGGTGCACCCGATCATCAAGATCGCCCTGGGGGAGAGCGACGAGGTCGTGGTACGGGTCCCCGTGGGCGCCGGGTCGCCGGCGGACGGCGCCACCCTGCACGACCTCCAGCTCGACGTGGATCCCGGGTTCCACGTGCTCGCCGTGCGGCGCGGTGGCCGCTACATCTACTCCCCCCGGGGTCACGTCGAGCTGAAGGCGGGGGACGAACTGATCGCCAGCGGGCCCGACGAGGGCCACCCCCTGCTCGCCGCCCGGCTGGGCTGGCGCCTGGAGGAGGACGAGGACACCGGCCAGGAACGGCTCGAACCCCTGGCCGGCGTGGGCTGATCAGACGTAGCCGCGCAGGCGGGTA
>CAWEZE010000023.1:0-141858 GCA_963813485.1 uncultured bacterium | reverse complement strand
ACAAAATCGCAGGTCAGAGCCGGTGCAAGAGCGCCGGCTCTCTGCGTTACGGGGCCGACTTCCAATGGTTCTTCTAATGCTTCGAGCTGGCTGGGTCCCTGCTCTGGGAAGCCGCCAACATCCTGCGTGGTCCCGTCGACGCGTCCGACTTCAAGGCTTACGTGTTCCCGCTGCTCTTTCTGAAGCGGATCGGGAAGTTCGTCGTAGCCGGGGATCACTGCGGACAGCAGTTCGGACACCGTGTCGGCGTACATGGCCAGCTCCCCGCCCCCATAGGTGAGCACGTATCGCCATCCGTCGTCGCCGCCAGGGCGGGCCGGGCCGTCCGCGGGCAGCTGACCTCGGCGGGAGAGCGCTGAGTTCGGGACAGTTACCGCTCCCGGACG
Organism: uncultured bacterium; assembly: GCA_963813485.1. Classification (GTDB taxonomy): domain Bacteria; phylum Actinomycetota; class Acidimicrobiia; order Acidimicrobiales; family VFJN01; genus DASQUK01. Next base: position 141,472 of record CAWEZE010000023.1, on the reverse strand, counting down.
GTGTAGGTCAGGTGCGTCACCCTTGGGGAGGGCTCCGCGCGGACCGGCTCCAGGGCCACGCGGCCCGCGTCCACGCCCTCGAACAGGCGGATTCCGGAGCCGAACAGCACGGGTGAGAGCGCGATCGAGAACTCGTCGATCAGGCCGGCGTTCACGTACTCCAGGATCGTCGCGCCGCCGCCCGCGATGCGGACGTCCCGGTCGCCGGCGGCCTCGCGGGCCTGGTCGAGCGCGGGCTCGATGCCGTCGTTGACGAAGTGGAAGGTGGTCCCACCCGGCCGCTCCCAGGGGTCACGCTTCTCGTGCGTCACGACGAAGACCGGCGTGTGGAACGGCGCCTCCTCCGGCCACGCCTGCTCGCCGGCGTCGAACATGCGCTTGCCCATCACGCTCGCGCCGGTGCGCTCGAACGTCTCCCGCACGATGTCGTTGTCGCGCCCTTCCTCGCCGCCCTCGCCGAGCTTCAGGTTCTCCCGGAAGAACCGCTGCGGGAAGATCCACTGCTGCAGTTCCATCCACTGCTGCCCCATCAAGTCCTCGAGGGACTCGGGCGCGATGAACCCGTCCAGCGACATCGACACGCTGAAGAACACCTTCCCGGCCATCAGCCCTCCGCTCCCTTCCGAACGATCTCGGTGACGTAGGCAGCCAGGTTGCTCAGGGTCTGCCGGCCGCCCTCGATCGCGTGGTACTTCTCGACCGCCTCGTCGCGCAGCTCCTTGGTGGGGAACACCGTGCGCATCTCGATCCGGGTCGCCGCGCCGTCGGGCGCGAACGTGAGGACCGACTCGAAGGCGTTCGGGTCGCCGCGGGACTCACCGTGGAGCAACGCGATCCGCTCCGGCGGGGCGATCTCGGTCCAGGAGATCCACTCCTGGTAGTCCGTCCCGTCCGGTCCGTGCATCACGAAGTCCCACTCCCCGCCGACGCGGAACTCGAACGCCCGCGTGGTGGTGGTGAACCCCTCCGGTCCCCACCACCGCGACAGGTGCCGCACCTCGGTGAACGCCTCGAACACCAGCTCCCGTGGGGCACTGATGACCCGGGAGATCACGATCTCGCGGTCGGCCGTCGCTGACTGCGCCGGCGCGTCCCGTCCTGTCGCTGCCATCGGTCACTCCTCCTGCCTTGCCTGCTTGAGGTCCTGCACGTACTCGTCCAGCCGGTCGAAGCTCTCGTTCCAGAACCGCTCGAACCCGCCGGTCCACTCGTGGACCGGTCGCAGCCCGCGGGCGTCAAGGCCGTACAGGCGCTGCTTGCCTGCCTTGCGGTCCCGCACCAGCCCGACCTCCCGGAGCACCCGCAGGTGTTTGGACGCCCCCGGCTGGGTCATCCCCAACTCCTGGGCCAACTCGGTCACCGGCCGCTCACCCGCCCGCAGCAGCACCAGGATCTCCCGGCGCTGCGGCTCGGCGATCGCGTTGAAGACGTCCGACGTCGTCGCTGCTCGTGCCATGGGCGCCATCATATTCCGATATCGGCATGCGTCAAGCCGGAGGAATCAGGCGGGTCTTGTCAGATGACGATCGTGACCCTTGTCAGCGGCTGCGGAAACGCGTATCCCGGAGACGGCACGCGCGACGGCGGCGGGCAGGGAGGGCGATGGGTGAGCAGCACGCCAACACGGCCTGGAGCTGCTCGAAGTTGGATTGAAGCCAGTGATCGGATGCCTCGTCGTCGGCGTCCAGGCCCGCTTGCGCCAGCACGGCCACAGCCTGCGGTTCGTCGCCTGGTGCCAGCGGCCGTGGCTTCTAGCAGGGTGCTGAAATGCGGCGGTAGGCGGCCTGCGACTCGGCGAAGAGTCCAGCTCGCAGGCTCGGGCGACCGGCCGCGATGGGCAATTTCAGCACCCCGCTAGCTGATCTCCGAACGCGACGTGTCGGGCGACGTGGCACCCTTCGCCCATGTCCTTGGCCATGAGCGAGCACGAGCGGCAGGAGTTCCTCGCCGGTGTCCACGTCGGCGTCATCTCGATCGAGCGAGCCGACGGCCCGCCGCTCACCGTCCCGATCTGGTACGGCTACGAGCCCGGGGGGCTCGTGTGGATCATCACCGGCGCCGAATCCCTCAAGGGAAGGCTGTTGAACGCCGCCCGGCGCTTCAGCCTCTGCGCGCAGACGGAGGAGCCACCCTTCTACAAGTACGTCAGCGTCGAGGGACCGATCGTCGACGTCGCACCGGCCGAGCTCGAAGCCGACCGACGCCCGCTGGCGCACCGCTACTTCGGCCCGGAGCTGGGCGACGCCTACGTGGCCAGCACCGACGAGGAAGGCAACCTCAAGTTCTCGATGCGCCCGACTCGCTGGTGGTCGGTCGACTACACGAAGCTCTCCTGAGCGCAACGAGGCAGACTGCGAGCATGGCGAGCGGCTTCGGGGGCAGGTACCAGGGCAGCGTTGTGGACGACGCCGATCCGATCGGCGAGCACCGGCTGCTCGTCATCGTCCCCGAGGTGTGGGGCACCGAGGCCGGGGCGTGGGCGGCGCCCTCCCTCCCGCCGGGAGGCGCGGCCACCCCGGCGGTCGGCGACCTGGTGTGGGTCACGTTCGAGGGCGGCGACACCGACTACCCGATCTGGGACGCCGGCGCCGTGGTTCCTGACGTCATCGTCCGCTACTTCTCCGCTCACGATCGTCGAGCCACCGAGGATGCTCTCGCCACGTTCACGCCCGGCGCGCGGGTCCACGATGACGGCCACGACTACGTCGGACCGTCTGAGATCCGAGACTGGCTCGATCGCGGGTCCACGCAGTTCACCTACACCCGCACGCTGGTGCGGGCGGCGTCCATGGATGCGGGGAACTGGCTCATCGTCAACCACCTCGAGGGCAACTTCCCCGGCGGTGAGGTCGACCTCCGCTACCAGTTCGTGTTGGACGGTGAGCTGATCTCCGAGCTGCTCATCGCCCCACAGTGATCTGCGTCGTTAGCCGCGCGAGAGACCTTGCGATCGGTCGCGATCCGCTTCTCGTCAGACGACGAGTGGAGGCATCGCTGGCCCGACCGAAGCGAGAGCTCGTGCTCACTGAGGACCCCACAGTGACAGGCATCGCTGTTCACGCCGTCTTCGTCCGCTCGTGACCTGGCTCTGCTCGTGGCGCTCGCTCACCTGGCAGGCGGGCGTGGGGTGACGATCGCGTCAGGGCCGAGCGCTTATCCGGTCGGCGTCCCGTGACGGAACATCGCCCGGTACTCCTGCGGCGAAGTGCTCAGTCGTCGGTGAAACGCCGCTCTGACCGAGGCTGGAGCCCCGAGGCCCGTCAGTCGACCGATGCTCTCGACGGGCGCGGTGGTGGTCTCTAGAAGCTCCCGTGCTCGGTCAATGCGTGCGTCGGCAAGCCATGCCATCGGAGCCATTCCGGTCTCCTCGCGGAACCGACGGGTGAGAGTTCGTCGGGACACGTGGGCGTGCGCGGCGAGCGTGTCAAGGTCCAAAGGCAATCCGATGTTCTGCAGCATCCACTCGCGAAGTGGGCCGAGTTGGTCGCCGGTCGCGTGCGGTTGGAGGCGCTCGGTGAACTGCGCCTGGCCCCCTCGCCTCTGAGGCGGCGCGACGAGGGCTCGAGCTCGGTTGTTGGCAGCCGCGGCGCCATGGTCGGTGCGGACGAGGTACAAGCAGAGATCGATCCCTGCTGTGACGCCGGCGGAACTGAGGATGTCTCCGTCGTCGACGAAGAGTCGGTTCGGCAAGACCCGTACTTCCGGGTGCCGACGTTGCAGTTCCTCGGTCCAGCGCCAATGGGTTGTCGCTGCACGCCCATCGAGAAGCCCCGCCTCGGCAAGGGCGAAGGCCCCGGTACAGATGGAGACAAGGCGAGCGCCGCGACCGTGCGCGAGTCGCACAGCCTCGCGGGCAGCGGTCGACACTGCGACGTCGAGTGTGTCGTAGCCCGGGACGATGACGGTCTGAACTCGATCCAGTCCCTCTAGCCCGACTGCCGTCGTAATACTCACGCCGGATCTGGGCGCCGGCGCCGACCGGCCCTCCGCGCACACGACGAGGTCGTAGTGAGGGTCGCGCCCGAACACCTGAGTCGCAATGCCGAGCTCAAGTGGAATGACGCCCGGCAAAGCAAGGACCGCGACCCGGTGAGGGCGCTCGAGAGCCATGGCCCGAACATAGCGGTAGATGGCCTGCGGGCCACTTTCGAACAGTCGGTCTCAACCGTACGGTCGACCTCGTGAAGGACATCCTCGCCCTGCCCACTGGACCGATTGCAGACGCCAGCTTGGCGCTCGTCCGGTCGACAGAGAGCCAACCGATCGTCGACCACAGCATCCGCTCGTTCCTCTTCGCACGCCTGGTCGCCGAACACGAAGGTTGCCTCGACGATGCGGCCTATGACGAAGAACTGCTCTTCGCCGCGGCAGTGATGCACGACCTCGGGCTCGGCGACCGAGCAGAAGGCCACGCACGGTTTGAAGTCGAGGGTGCCGACCTGGCTGCGTCGGTGCTCCGCTCGCACGGCGTCCCGGAAGCAGGTGTCGACCGAGTGTGGGAGGCCATCGCACTCCACTCCTCCCACGGGATCGCCGACCGCCGAGGCCTGCTCACCTACCTGACCTACAAGGGCGTGTTCGTCGACGTCGGACACCTCGCCAACGCCATCGATGACCAGTTGCGCGATGAGGTGCTCGACGCCCTCCCCAAGCCTCCGGGCAACAGTGCCATCTTCGAAGCCATCTTGAAGCACGCGACCCTGTCCGAGGCGGCGGCCCCTCCCGGCTCGCTCGCCGCGTACTTTCTGCTCGCGCAACAACTCGAAGCCAGAGGGCCGGCAGACGCCAGTCGCTGACCACCGGCGCGGGCCACATGGGTGCGAGTCGTCTGAAGCACGATCTCGATCTCGTCCATCGCAGAACGTCCTCTCAGGGGTGGCATGTCAATCGTCGTTGTCGGAGTCGCCGAGCAGGGCGCCATTGCGTAGAACGGAGACCGGGCCGTCCTCGCTGATGGCGATGACTGTGGCGAGTCTGTCGTCGCGGCTGTAGCGACGGCCTGACGTGTGTCGCGTACCGCCGAGCACGTCGACGGTCTCCTCGGCGGCCGCGCTCGGCACCAGCCGCACCCCGAGCCGGCGCAGCACACCGCTGGCATCGAAGACGGCTGCGCCGTCGACCTGGGCCAGAGCGTGTCGAAGTGGGGCGAGATGAGAGGGTCGACGGATCTGCAGGGCTGGCGGTGTGGGAAGCCGCTCCTCGACCGGCGGTCCCTGACAGACCTGGAGAAGATCACCTGACAGGGGACCTGAAAACCGATGATCGTGTACGCGGCGAAACACGACGACGTGCCATCGGGCCATCGCGGCAGGCCGTCGCGCCCGAGCAGCGTCTTCGCGCGCTGCCTCGACAGGCGGCACGAGTGGACGGGCTCGCCGCGCGAGCCGGAGCCGAGCCTGCGGACTGTCCGTGCGAGCGAGCTACCTCTGCGGTGTCGGCCAAGCTCGACGTTGTCGCACGACCTCGCTGACCCGGGCCGCCTTCGCCGTGGTCGCGGGTTCTTTCAGCCGATGACGCGGAGCTGCGCGGGGCTCGATGGAACCGCCTCGTCGCCGGTGCGGGCGAGCGCGAGGGCGGTTGCGTCGTCGGCGGGAAGCCAGGTGATGAGGCGTTGCTCGTCGATGTCATCGGCAAGGAGAAGCACCTCGTAGTTGAGGTGCAGTCGGCCGATGTCCGGGTGCACGATGCGCGTCGCACCACGGCGCTTCTCGGTCGTCGCAACGATCGACCACCGCTCGATGAAGTCCGGCGAGGTGCGCAGCTCGTCCATCAGCGCGGCGAATTGATCATCCTCACCCCAGCGGGCGCTGGCGGCGCGGAGGCGGCTGATCTGTTGATCGGCCGCTGCGTCCCAGTCGGGATACACCGTTCGGGCACTCGGGTGGAGGAACACGTGGCGGGCGAGGTTCGGCGCCGTCCCGTCGAGCAGTCCGAGCGGGCGGACGAGCCGTTCCCACGCGTCGTTCCAGGCGAGCACATCGTTGGCGGGGCCGACCACGAACGCCGGCGTCTTGCCCAGTCCCTCGAGGATCGCCACCACGGTCGGGGCTACCGCGCTGGCCAGCGGACGGGCTGCTGGACACAGCTCCGCGGATTGGCTGACCATGGCCAGCGTGTAGAGCTGCCGGCGTTGGTCGTCGTCGAGGCGCAGTGCGTCGGCGAGCGCGGCGATCACGCTCGGCGAGGGTCGGGTGTCGCGGCCCTGCTCGAGACGAATGAGGTAGTCGATGCTGACCCCGGCGAGCGTCGCCACCTCTTCGCGGCGCAGACCCGGAGTTCGCCGGCGACCGCTGTCAGGCAGCCCGACATCGCCGGGCTGCAGCTGCTCTCGGCGAGCCCGAAGGAACTCGGCCACCGTCGTCACCCCACCAGCATGCCCGAGGAACCGGCGAAAGACCCTGGCCCCGCCAGTACCAGGATCGGCCCGGCCTTCTCGCACCGTCGCACTCGGCGGATGCTGCAGCCATGACCTCCGCACCGACAAGCGTCTCGCTGCCCCTGGCCCCCGGCCGTTGGGCCGTCGACACCAACCACTCGTCGATCAGCTTCAGCATCCGCCACCTCGGCGTATCCAAGGTCCGGGGCCGCTTCACCCGCTTCGAGGCCGATGTCGTCATCGGCGAGACCCTCGACACGACGACCGTGAACGCCACCGTCGACGTGGCATCGATCGACACCGCCAACGCCGACCGGGACGCGCACGTGCTGTCGTCCGACATCATCGACGTTGCCAAGCGCCCGACCATGGTGTTCCGCTCCACACGCGTCATAGGCGCCGGATCGGAGTACCAGATCGATGGCGATCTGACCATCGGCGACGTCACCCGACCGATCGTGCTCGCCGTCGAGCTCGGCGGCATCGAAAGCTTTCCGGGCGGCCCCCGCCACGCCGGGTTCGAGGCCACGACCGAGATCCGCCGCAAGGACTTCGGGATCGACGTCGCGATGCCGCCCGGCATCAGTGCGGTCGCGCTCGGTGATGTCGTGACGGTCGAGCTCGACCTTCAGCTGCTCGAGCCCACCAGCTGACCGGACGGTCCGCTTCCCGCCTGGGCAGACCGCTCAGGCGAAAGCCCGTGCTGCGAACGAGCCGCGGCGCCTTCGTCGCATACCAGGAGGTAGCTATGACCAGCCATGACATCGAGTTTGGACTGGATACGCCCGTCTACCTGACCGTCGACGAGTCCGGTCGACCGCTCGCCGGTGACGTCGTCATCCGCAACACCATCGACGAAGCCGTCCTCGCCGATGCCGTCGGGATCGACTCGTTCAACATCGGCGAGCACTACCGGCCCGAGCTCATGGACTCCGCGGGTGCCGTCATGTTGGCCGCGATCGCCGGCCGAACTGAACGCATCCGTCTGGGCACCGCGGTCACGGTGCTGAGCACGCAGGACCCGGTGCGGGTGTACGCCGAGTTCGCGACCCTCGACGCGGTGTCCAACGGTCGCGCCCAGCTCATCGTCGGCCGTGGCTCGCTGACCGATTCCTTCCCGCTGTTCGGGTTCGACCTCGCCGACTACGAGACGCTGTTCGAGGAGAACCTCGACCTGCTGACTCGCCTGCTCCGGGACCAACCCGTCACCTGGTCGGGCAGCTCCAGATCACCGCTCACCGACCAGCATGTGAGTCCTCCTCTGCCAGAGGGACACCTCCCCACGTGGGTGGGTGTCGGTGGTAGCCCGCAGTCGGTGATCCGGGCCGCCCGCTACGGCCTGCCGCTGATGCTGGCCATCATCGGCGGGCACCCGAGCCGATTCGCCCCCTACGTCGAGCTCTACAAGCGGGCGCTCGAGGAGTACGGGCACCCGTCGCTGCCGGTCGGCATGCACTCCGGGGGGTTCGTGGCCAAGACAGACGAGGAGGCAGCCGACCTGCAGTGGCCGCACTGGGCAGAGGCGCTCGAGGCGGCCTCGCGCGAGCGCGGCTGGGCGTGCCCGACACGGAGCAACTTCGAGGCCGAGATCGCCGACGGATCGCAGTACGTCGGGTCGCCTGAAACCGTCGCCACCAAGCTGGCCGCAAACATCCGGCTGCTCGGGCTCAGCCGATTCGACCTGGCCTACGCCACCGGGCGAGTGCCCCACGAACAGCGAATGACGATGATCGAGCTCTACGGGCGAGAGGTGATCCCCAGGGTCCGGGAGCTGCTCGAGACTCCGGTGCCGATGGCGTCGGAACCGCCCGCGGCGGCGATCAACGCCGGATCCCGTGCCTCGTAGCGAGACCACCTCACGCCGCCTGGGCATCATCGGCGCCGGCAAGCTGGGCACGACGATCGCCCGTGCCGCAATCGCCGCCGGGTACGACGTCGCCATGTCAGGGTCGGGAGCCGCTGAACACATCGCGCTGACCGTCGACGTGCTCGCTCCCGGCGCGCGCGCCGTCTCCACCGACGAGGTCGTCCAACACGCAGACCTGATTGTCCTGGCCGCCCCGACCCGCCGAGGCAGCCAGTGGCACCCCGGAAAGCTCCGGGCCTCGTCAGTCGGGCGGTCGGAGCACCGCGACCTGCATCCACTGGCAGGCGAGCAGAGCGAGCTCGACGTTGAGTCGCCCGTGCCGAAGGGGGCGGCCGCGCACCTCCTCGGCCTGCCGCACGCGGTACTGCGCCGCGACCTTCCGGCTTTAGAAGGCGACTGATCTCGGCAACTACCACTGACGCCGACGACGTGCAGTCATTCGACGGAAGCGGGCCATCGGGCTCGATCGCCATCATCGTGACGACGCTGCCGGACCGTCAGGCCAACGCGAACACCGTCGATTCGGGCGCTGCGAAGGGAGGAGCCATGTTCGTTACGAATCCGTTCAGCCCTGGGTAGCGCTCCACCCGCTGAAGGAGGCAAATGTTCGAGACACTGATCGTCCCGCTCGACGGATCCGACTTTGCCGCGAAGGCGCTCCCCGCCGCGGTCGCGATCGCCCGTATGGGTCACGCGGGCCTCCGTCTCGTCGGAATCGCCCGCGATGACGATGAGCTCGCACGGGTGCAGAGGCACCTCAACGGCACTGCCCGGCAGGTGGCAGCCACGAAGGGTCCGGAGATCGACGTGATCGTCGACCCCGATCCGACCGGCGCGCTCCTGGAGCTGGCGGCCGACTGCACCAGCGTCCTGTGCTTCGCCAGCCACGACCACGGGACAGTCGCCGCCCGGCTCATCCACTCCGTCGGTTCAGCGCTTGTCGCCCGCGCACCTTGTCCGATCGTCGTCGTCGGCGAACACGCGGCCGAGGCCGCCCGGGCAACGGACGTCGTCGTCGCAGTCGACGGTGTCGGCGATCCCCAACCGCTGCTGGCCATCGCGATGTCGTGGGCGCGCCAGCTGGGGGCGCCACTCAGGATCGTCACCGTGTTCGAACCTGCGCCCGAGGACCTCGGCCGGCCCGGGCACTTCACGCGTCATCACGGACCGCCGGTGGACCCCGACGTCTATCTCGGCGCCATCGAGCGAGGCATCGATGGTCATGACCTGGCGTCGGTGTCGACCGCCTCGATCCCGGACCCGGTCGGCGTCACCGACGGGATCGTGGATCACCTTGCGAGCCGGCCTGCGGGGCTTCTCGTCGTGGGCGGTGGACGGCACAAGGGCCTTCGCGCCGGCACGGTGCGCGAGCTCCTCCGCACCGTGTCGGTGCCGCTGGTCGTCGTCAACCGACGAGACTGATGACGTTATGGCGTGACGTCACGGCGCGACCCGCCGCTCAGCCGCGCCTCGCCTGAGCGAGCTCACGAGCCCGCGTGACCCAGGATCGCGTTGTTTCACGGCGCGCCACGAGCCGCTGCCAGGTGACCATGCCCACGCCGGCGGCGACGAGACCGGGGATCGATACACCCCCGAGCGTCGGACCGGCGCGGCGGGAGATGAGCTGCGCCCCCGCGAGCACGGAAGCGCTGGTCACCAGGCCATCGACCAGGTTGTCGATCGCGTGCTCGACATCACGCACCCGGAAGTCCACACCCAGGGCCCCGGCCCGCAATTGGTCGAGGATGGCCTCGACGTCGTCCGGCAGACGAGAGACGAGGTGCTCCCAGCCCCGCACGGAGCGCGCAGCGTTGCGGGCGATCCGCTTCGGGCTGAACCGATCGGCCATCATCGACGTCACGTACGGCTGGAGCAGCTCGGTGACGCGCACCTCCATGCCGACTCCCCGCCCCAGCCCCTGCAAGCGCAGGAGGACGCGGAACAGCAAGGCGAGGTCGGCGGGGAGCACGAGCTTGTGCCGGTGGAGGAGCGCCATGCCCGAATCGACGATCGCGGCCATGTCGAGCTGACCGACCCCGACAAGGAGATAACGGTTCAGCCAGGCTTCGATGTCGGCGCGCAGCTCCCGCATGTCGATGCCCGGCGGTGGGGTCGTCATCTCGACGACGATGTCGACGAGCGCGTCCACATCACGGGTCCCGACGGCGATCACGAGGCTCTCGAGCTGGAGCCGCCGTGCGCTCGACAAGCGTCCGACGTCACCGAAGTCAAGGATGGCCAGGTGCGCGTCGTCGGGGATCAGGAAGTTCCCGGGATGAGGGTCGGCGTGGTACAGCCCATCGCGGAAGATCATCTCCATGTAGATGTCGGCCGACCGCTGCACGAGCGCGTCGACATCCCAACCTGTCGCTTCGACGCCGGCCCGGTCGGTGAAGGGCGATCCCGTGATCAGCGACATCGTGAGCACCTTGGAGCTCGACCGGTCGGGATACGGAACCGGGATGACGACGTCGGGTTCGTTGGCGAAGTTCGCGTGGAACCGCTGAAGGTTGTGCAGCTCCTCGCCGAGGTTGATGGCGCCTTCCATCATCTTCGTGTACTCGTCGATGAGGATCGTCGGCCGTAGCTGTGCCAGTTCGGGGTCCTTGGCCTCGAGGTACGCAGCGAGCCCGGCCATGAGCTCGAGGTCATCGTGCACCCGCTCGGCTGCCCCGTCGTGGACGACCTTCACGGCGAGGGATGTGCCGTCGGCGAACGTTGCCCGGTGCACTTGTGCGACGGACCCAGACGCGAAGGGTTCCTTCTCGAAAGATGCGTACAGCTCGGAAACGGGGTTCCCGAGCTCCTTCTCGACGGTCTGCTGGGCAACCCCCGGCGGATCGGGGGGCACAGCGGCTCGGAGCTGTTCGAGCTCCACGGCCACGTCGGCACCGACGACGTCCGGCCGAAGGCTGAGCATCTGGCCGAACTTGACCCACGTCGTGCCGAGCTCGGTCAGGACGTTTCGCAACTTCTCGCCCTCGGAGAGGTGGGCGACGTCGGGGCCGACGGCCTGGTCGCGCAGCTTCTGGAAGGTGCTGGCGTCGAGGAGACCCGAACCCCGCGGGATCCAGGCCGCCAACCCGTTGCGGGCGAGAATGCCGGCGACCTCCCCGAGCCGCTTCCGATGAGCGATCAGCGTTCCGGTGAGCTCAGCCATCGACTCCATCCTTTGCGTGACGGGGGCGGCTGCGGCGGGTCGTGGGGGGCAAAGCCAGGCCGACGGGTCCAACCGAGCGGATGCCCAACTCTCTCACCTAGGAACCATAGGGATCGCATTGGCCGTCGACTTCCGTCAGACGACTGAGACTTCCCCCTCTGGGGGCAACGGCGGCCGTCCCCGGCGACAAAACGCAGTCATTCGACCGAAGCGACGACCTCGGTTGCTCGTCATCATCCGGGGTGAGATCCCTCACCGGAGCGAGGTCGCCGCACGAGATCGCCGACGCCCACTCTGACATGGATCAACAATCAGGGGCTTTGAAGCACCTGTCACCGTTAAACATATAGCCCGAAAGGACGTTCAAAATGGCTGTATCAGATCAGTTGAGCCAGCTGTCTGCCCGCACGAAGGAACTCGAGGACCGTGCGATGGCCGCAAGGTCCAAGGCAAAGGCCGACCTGGAGCAGGAAGTAGAATCAGCCCGTGAGGCAGCGCAAGTGCAAGGCGATGCTTTGCGCCAGAGTGCCGAGGCACACAAGGGAAATATTTCCGCCTGGTGGGACAGCGTCGAGCGTTCGTGGAACGACCACCTGGCCGCCGTTCGCAAGGACTTCGACGACAAGCGTGCGGCGCACGATCTGAAGTCGGCGCAGAGGCGCGCTGACAACGCCGAGGACGACGCTTCCTTCGCGGTCGACTACGCGTACGCGGCGGTCGACGAGGCGGAATATGCAGTGCTCGACGCCACCCTCGCCCGCATGGAGGCCGACGAGATGGCAGCGACTGGTGGCGGCGGCGCCGGCTGACGCCGGCCCGTCGCCCCGATCGAGGATCATCGACGGGTTTCTCGACACCGCAACGCGTGCGTCTGCATCACCGCGGCCGCAGCCGAAGGAGTCGCTGCGGCCGCGGCGATGGTGGCTCTAGTCGCCTGGTTCGATCCGAGGGGGTAACCCAATGCTCAAGCTCGACCCCAACATTCTCCACCATCCGGCGGTTGTCACTGAGTTGGAACAGCGTGCCTCCGACAGGCAACTCCGGATCGCCGACCGGATAACCAGTTTTGCGGGGTCGATGAACTTTGTTTACCTTCATGCATTCCTATTTGCTTTGTGGATGCTCGTCTTCGAGAAGAGCCCGTGGCCGACACTGACGTTGATCGTGTCGCTCGAGGCAATCTTTCTGTCGACATTCGTCATGATTGGGCAGAACCGCCAAGCGGCGTTTCAGCAGACAAAGGCCGACAGCGACTATAAAGATGTGAACACCCTTCTCGTCGAGAACACTGACCTGACTCGGGCGGTCCACAAGCTGACACAGGACGTGCACGAAAGCCTCCTAGGTGACGCAACGACCCCCACAACGACCCCCGCTTCGGAGCCGGGCCCTCGGGGTCGGGGAGCACGCTGACGTCGGATCTTGGTCCCGCTTCACCGGTCAGTTCTCCGCTTGCGACCGAGTCCCCCCCTCCTCCCCACTCCCCCCCCCACACCAGTCCCAGCACCACTCATTCCTCGTCTGGTGACCTCTGTCAACTGCGACGGCATCGAGGCTGCCGACGGCCGTGCGCCCCCCGGCTACTCGGCGAGGAGGTCGCGGACGGCGCGTTCGGGGCGGCGAATCGAAATGATGGTGGTGGTGATGAACCGGCGTGAGTTCCTGGCCGCGGGCGTGGGGCTGGTCGGCGCCACGGCCACCGCCGGCACGTTGGCCGGTGTGGTGTGGCCATCGCTGTCACGCGAGGACCTCGTGCCCGGCCAGGCGCCAGACGTGCAGCTCAGGCCGCATGCCTGGCAGACGGCGGACGACCGCTTGTCATTCGTGGCGCTGGGTGACAACGGCAGCGGCGGCCGCCAAGCACTGGCAGTCGCCGAGCGCATGGCCATCACCTACCAGACGGCGCCTTACGGTCTGGTCGCCCTACTGGGGGACATCTGCTACTACGGCAACTTTCGGCGCCGGTTCGACACCGTCTTCCGCCGTCCGCTCGGACCGCTCATCGACGCGGGGGTGGGCTTCGAGCTCGCGATCGGCAACCACGACACCGCGCTCCACTTCAGCGACCACGGGATGAGCGCCATCGAGGCCGAGCTCGAGCTGCTGGGCACGCCGGGTCGCTACTACACGACCAGCCAAGGCCCGGTGGCCTTCTTCTTCCTCGACTCCAGCATCCCCGGCCTGTACGGGCCCGCGGCGCCCGAGCAGCTGGAATGGCTCGACGATGCCCTGGCCAGCTCGGCCAACCAGTGGAAGGTGGTGGCCTTGCATCACCCTCCCTACTCGTCCGGCCAGCACGGCAGCACGCCAGGCGCCCAGGAGCGGCTGGTCCCCCTCCTGGCCCGCCACCATGTCGACCTGGTCCTCAGCGGACACGACCACGACTACGAACGGATCGAGCCGCAGCACGGCGTCACGTACGTGGTGAGCGGCGGCGGCTGCAAGACCACCCGGGTGGGTCGCAGCGCGTTCACGGCAGTGGCGGAGCGCACGCTGCAGTTCCTCCACGTCCAGGTCGTGGACGACCGTCTCACCGCGACGTGCGTTCGGTCGGACGGGTCGGTGGCCGACCGGTTCGTGCTGCGAGCCCGGGAGGGGACCTGAGCCGCCGGACCACCGACGTCGCCGTGGCCGCGGGCTTCGCCCTGGCCGGCTTCGTCGTCGTCCTCGTCCCGGCCGTCGCAGTGCGCTCCGAGGTGTTGAACGCCGGCGTCGGCAGCATGGACGACGACGTCCTGGCGGCCAGCGCCGCCATGGGCGCCCTGTACATGGTCCTGGCGTGGAGGCGGCTGCGCGACGAGGAACGGACCGCCGCCCGTCGGCTGCATCTCTGGATCGCCTCGTTCAACGCGCTCGTCGTCCTCGCCCTGAGCGCGTCCCTCTTGCTGCTCCTCGTCCTCTACTGGTTCCCCGACGAGCACGCCTCGCTCGCCAACCGGGGCTTCCCGGTGTTTCTCCTGTGGGCAGGCGTCCAGGGCGTGGCAGTCCTCTTGGCCGAGGCGACCTCCCGTTTCTTCTTTTGGTGGCTCGAACCGCACGGACGCCCGACGCTCGGCCCAGGCCCCCCGTGAGACCTGTCGTCCCGGCTACGTCGACGATTCCGTCACGAGCTGGCGGTGGCGCCTCAGCTACTGGGGCCGACCGTCCCGTTGTCCGGAGCGCTGGGCGGCGCATGACCTCCACGCAGCAGAATCGGACGGACCACACAAGCGCGGCCCCGCTGCCAAAGCTGGTGCCCATCCATCACTCTCTCCCGAACGGAGTCCAATGTCGTCGACCCCAGAGCCCGAGCACCTCAACAATCCTCATCACCGTCAGACGCTCCTCCAGGTCTTCCAGCATCCGGCGAGTCACAACATCGAGTGGCACGCCGTGTTGTCGCTGCTCGAAGCCGTCGGATCGGTCGAGCTCCGCCATGACGGCGAGTACGCGGTTCACGTCGGTGCCGAGACCGCGTTCCTCGGCCGTCGGAAGGACAAGGACATCGACGTCGAGCAAGTCCTCGCCGTGCGCCGCCTGCTGACCGCCGCTGGATACGGTCCCGTCGTGGAGGCCCTGGAGGCCAAAGGCAAGGAGGTTTGACCATGGCTGGTGCGACGGCCGCCGATGGACTGCGAATCTTGGCTGCGGTAGCGCCGAACCTGGCGTCCAGCACGACCCAATTACGACATCCGCCGTGCCAGCTGCGTCCGTGACTTCACGTCGAGCTTCCGGAACACCTTGCGTAGGTGGTACTCGACGGTGCTCGGGCTGATGAACAGCTGAGCGGCGATCTCTCGATTCGTGTTCCCGTTCGCCGTCAGATGGGCGATCTGCGCCTCCTGCGGAGTGAGCTGGTCGAGGGTGTCCACGGTCCGTTTCCGGGCGTGCTCGCCCGTAGCCTGCAGTTCGACACGTGCGCGCTCGGCGAACGCCTCCATCCCGAAGTCGGCGAAGAGCTCGTGGGCGACCCGCAGCTGATTCCGTGCGTCAAGACGGCGGCGTTGGCGGCGCAGCCACTCCCCGTAGAGCAGATGAGCCCGCGCCAGGTCCAGACGAAGGCGTGTCGGCTGCAGACGATCGATCGACTCTTGGTAGAGAGCCTCGGCGGCTTCCTTGCGACTGAGGAGCGCTCTCGAGCGTGCCTCGACGCCTAGTGCCCACGGGGTGCCGCTGGCACCCGTGGATTCGCGCAACAGCTCGAAGGCCTCGGCGGCGCGATCGGTTCTGCCGCTGCGGCTGGCGGCTTCGATCAGCTCGATCGTCGCGAAGGTCGAGAACCACAGCTCGCGTGGATCCGTGGTCGCGTCCGCGGCAGCGGCGAACGCATCCTCGTAGCGCGCCAGCCCGTTGTAGAGCGCGGCAGTCACCCACTGGGACACGGTGAGCCCAACCCCCTCGCCGCGGGTGATGAAGTCCTGCGTGTTGGTCCGCACCAATCGCGTGACCTCATCCTCGCTGCCACGAAAGGCCGCCAGCGCGAGTGCGCCGTACAGGGGGACGATTCGACCATACGTTGCTTCGGCCAGAACGTCCGACTGCTCGACCAGCGACGCTGCCGCCTGCAGCTCCCCCGCGAACAGGTGGACCCCCACTCGGGTGCTGAACGCGAGCGGCAAGTGCCCGAGCGCGCCGACCTCACGGGCCGCTCGCACCTGGCGCGCCGTCAACGAGTCCCAGCTTTCGTAGTCCCAGATGAACCCGGCCGTCCGGCCCGCCAGCCAGAGCCAGCGCAGACCTTCCTCCGTCCCGGTCTCCTCGCTGTGGAACGCAGTCAAGGCGTTGCGCAAGGTCGCCATTGCGGCCATGTGTCCCTCGGTGATCAACAGCGCCAACCCGTCGAGGAGGAGGTCCGCGGCGCGAGGCGGAGACGGCGGCGGGGGCGCGGCACGGGCCGCGGTCGCTACCTGTCGGGCGTCGCACCCGCCTCCCAGTCGACCGGCGAACAGGGCGGCGGTCAGCGCATCGAGGTAGATCTCACGAGCCAGCCGCACATCCAGGGCCTCGAGGCTTCTCGCCGCCTCGAGCAACAGGAGCGGTGCCTCGCTTCCCCGATCCGCGGCGAAGGAGATGCGGGCGCGAAGGACGTCGACATGGGCCCGTTGGAACTCGTCCAGCGGGCCTGCCTCCGCATTTGCAACAAGCGTGAGCGCCTCGTCGAGCGCACCCGCCTCCTGCTTCGCCTGCGCCGCGGCGAGAGCCCGGCCGGCGCGACGTGCGGCTTCAGGCGTCAACGCGGACGAGCGTTCCAAGAAGGCGGCGGCGGCGGCGAAGCCGCCCCGCGCCAGCGCTCGAGCCGCCGACCGCTCGAGCTCGGCCGCAACGTCCTCATCGGGCATGAACGCCGCCTGGGCACGGTGCCACGCCCGGCGATCCGGGTCGCTCTCCGGATCGGTCGCCTCCGCGAGGGCCCGGTGGACCTCGCTTCGCTCGTCCGGGTCAGATGCCCGGTACACAGCCGAGCGGACCAGCGGATGACGGAACACAACGCCTTCGCTGAGAGCCAACAAGCCGTCCGCCTCGACGGTGTGCGAGGCGGACTCCGGGATCCCGAGCCGCTGAGCCGCCCGCCAGACAAGCGCCAGATCGCCGGTGGAGTCAGCTGCGGCGACGAGCAACAGACGCCGGGCATCACGCGGCATCCTCGCCAGCCGGCGCGTGAAGCTCTCTTCGATCTGAGCGGACAACGCCAGCGCCGCAGGCAGGCCGAACCCACCCGCGAGCTGTGCTGGCGTCAGGCCGCGTGGCAACTCCAGCACCGCGAGCGGATTCCCGTGCGTCTCGAGGATGACCCGTTCCAGCACGCGCTCATCCAGCCGCGCTGGCAAGGCGGACTCCAGGAGTGCACGCGCATCCCGGTGCCCCAAAGGCTTGACATGAAGCTCTGGCAAGCCCTCCAGTGCCTCACTCGGCTGGCGCGCCGCGAACACAAGCGCGATCTTCTCGGCCAGCAGGCGCCGAGCCACGAACGCAAGGATGCGCGCCGATGCCCGGTCGAGCCACTGGGCGTCGTCGACCACACAGAGGAGCGGTCGCTCCCCGGCGGCCTCGGACAGCAGGCCGAGGACCGCCAGTCCGACGAGGAAGGCATCCGGGGCTTGCCCCGCGCTCAGCCCGAGGGCCACAGCAAGCGCCTCGCGCTCGAGTATCCGGGAGCCGCTCGATGACCTCGAGGCTTGGCGCGCACAGCTGCTGGAGGGCCGCATAGGTGAGCTCCATCTCGCCCTCGACCCCGACGGCGCGGGCGACCCGAAAGCCCCGCCCCGTCTCGACCGCATACTCCAGCAACGCGGTCTTGCCGACGCCCGGCTCTCCGTACATCGCCAGGACCCCGCCGCGCCCCTCGCGTGCTCCCTCGAGCAGCCGTTCCAGCACGTCGCGCTCGCGCTGGCGGCCGAGAAGCTGCTCGCCCGGCGACCCCGTGGCCATTCCTCCAGCAGCATGTCACTGGTGGTGGGACTAAGGAATTCGGGGATTCGATCGCCTGGCGGGGCGGCCACCATGCCTTTCATGGCTACAACTGAGACCTCGCTGCCTGACTACGCGCCGGTTCCCCGGTCTGCCCTGGGGCCCGCCCTCAACGACCAGGGGTACTACGTCGGCCGCGTCGAGCGAAACCTCTACTGGGTGACCGACGGCACCTACCAGTCGGCGTTCCTGACCACCCCTGACGGCGTGGTCCTGCTCGACGCACCCCCCACCATCGGCCACAACATCCGGCGCGCCGTCGACGAGATCGCCGCCGCCAACGGCGTGAGCAACCAGGTGACCCACCTCATCTACTCGCACCACCACGCCGACCACGCCGGCGCGTCCTCCCTGTTCGACAAGGACGTCGTCCGCATCGGACACGAGGAGACTCGGCGGCTCCTGCTGCGCGACGACGACCCGGCCCGGCCCGCGCCCGAGGAGACGTTCCAGGACCGGCGCAGCCTAGAGATCGGCGGCGAGCGCATCGACCTGGCCTGGTACGGCTCCAACCACTCACCCGACAACATCTACATCCACATGCCGGACCACGACACGCTCATGCTCGTCGACGTCGTCAACCCGGGCTGGGCTCCCGTCTACCTCTCCAATCTCACCGAGGACATCCCCGGCTACATCGAGGCGCCGGCGAACGCCCTCGCCTACGCGTGGAAGCACTTCATCGGCGGTCACCTCGGCCGGCTCGGCACCCGCGACGACGTGACCGTGCACCAGCAATACATCGCCGACATCGCGGCCAGCGTCAGGGCGACGATCGACACGCTCGATCCCACCCCCTACTTCGTGAAGTACGGCGAGAACGTCTGGGCCGGCGTGAAGGGGTACCTCGACGCCGTGACCGACACCGCCGCAGCACCCGTCATCGAGAAGTACACAGGCGTGCTGGCCGCGGCCGACGTGTTCACCGCCAGCACTACGTTCTGGGTCATGGAGTCGATCCGCCTCGACCTCGGCTACGGCTCCCAGGTTCACCCGTGAGCGCGATACGCGATCCTCTCGCCGACCATCTGATCACCCCGCAGAACGCGGCGATGGTCGTGATCGACTACCAGCCCTCCCAGATCGCCGCAGTGAGATCCATGGATCCGGGCCTGATGCTGAAGAACATCGTGTCGGCGGTGAAGACAACGAAGGCGTTCGGAATGGCGGACGTCGTTCAGATCGTGCTCACGGAGCGCCTGCTCGAGGAATGAACGCCACCAGAGCACCGGTCGCCGACCCGAGGGCGCGGGCCTTTCTGCGCAAGGCCGACCCGGTGCTCGGCGGGATCATCGATGCGCACCCGGACTTCCGCCCTCGGGCTTGGCTCGACGAGCTCCCGGCCCTCGATGCCTTCGGAACGCTGATCTTCCAGGTCGCCGGCCAGCAGCTCTCGGTCCGAGCGACGCGGGCAATCGTGTCCCGTCTCGAGGAGCACTTCGCAGGACGGCTGCCGACTGCGGCGGAGCTGCTCGCCGCGGACCCGCACGTCCTTCGCGCCAGCGGCCTCTCCGCCCGCAAGGGCGAGACACTGCGGGCGCTGGCGGAGCGGTTCGTCGACGGTCGTCTCAGCGACGAGGCCTTGTCGCACATGACGGACGACGAGGTCGAGGCGGCCCTGACCGAAGTCTCGGGCATCGGCACTTGGACGGCACACGGCTTCTTGCTCGTGGCCCTCGACCGGCCCGACGTCTTCCTCTCCGGTGACCTTGCCCTCCGGCGGGCGATCCAACGCGTCTACGGACTCGACCACCCACCCACCGAAGACGAGATGGTCCGGTTGGCGGAGCGCTGGCGGCCGTACCGAAGCCTTGCCGTGAGCTACCTGTTCGCATCCGAGTACGACGGAGGCATCTGATGAAGCGAGCGGACCAAACTCCAGTCGGAATCCTCGGCGCCGGCCGGCTCGGCCAGGCGATGGCAAGCACCGCGCAGCGCGCCGGCCGCCCCGTCGTCGTCGCCAACAGCCGTGGCCCCGAATCACTGACGTCGGTGGTCGCGGCGCTGGGCGATGGCGCGTCGGCGGGGACGGTGGCCGACGCCGCAGCAGCGAGAATCGTGGTCATCGCCGTGCCGTGGGCCAGCGTCCCGGACGCCCTCGCGGGACTCCAATGGAACGGCCAGATCGTCGTCGACGCCACGAACGACTTCGACCCCAGCGACCTCGACGGGAGGACGTCGAGCGAGGTCGTCGCCGACCTCGTCGGCGGAGCACCAGTCGTGAAGGCCGCGAACACGCTCGGCGCTGCCGTGCTCGGCGCAGATCCGCACGAGGCGGGAGGCCAGCGCGTGCTCTTCCTCTCAGGCGACGACCTGGATGCGAAGGCCGAGGTAAGCGCACTGTTCCAGGACGCGGGCTTCTTCACCATCGACCTGGGCGATCTGATCACGGGCGGCGCGATGCAACAGATCGGCGCTCCGCTCGCCGGCGCCAACCTCATTCGCCTTCCCGACCTCAACTAGACAGTCCCGGTCTCCGCTTCGGACCAGGCCGGCCGACCAGGAGACCGCCGCGGCGCTGTTCCGCACGTGCCGAGTCGAACGGCCGTAGGAGGCCATCGCGCCGCCATTGCCGACGGGCTACCGTGGCGGACGCGGGCTGACGCTCGGTCGGCTCGTCTTGCTCTCGAGGGGTTTCGGAGCACATGACGGAGACGAACGACCGGGGACGGTCGTTGGCCGAGCCGTACACGCCGGGATCGGGCAACGGCGGCGAGCCGTGGGACGCCCAGCCGGACACCGTGGCGGTCGCCCCGCCGACGCTGCCGGGACGCGACAACCGCACGGCGCAGTTCCTCGCCGAGTGGCACAACGGCTCCTACAACTGCTTCTCCTCCGGCCACAAGTTCTGCCGCGAGGTGTGCCCGGTCGTGCAGGTCACACGCAACGAGTCGTGGTCGCCGACGGCGTTCCACGCCAACGTCGTTGCGATGGAGCGCGGCCACCTCGACGTCGCCGACGTGGCCGCCGACTACGTCAACTGCACGCAGTGCGGGGCGTGCGAGCTGCGCTGCCCGAACACGCTGTTCACCGGGGACTTCTACCGCTTCCGCACCCGCACCGTCGACGTGGTCAAGGCGATGCGCGCGCTCGCCGTCGACCAGGGCGTCCACCAGGGTGCGTGGCAGGGCTGGAACGCGTCGACCGACGAGCGCACCCACGAGCCCGTGCTTGGCGACACGCCAGTCAGCCAGGAGCACGTCCGCGACTGGGCCGACGGCCTCGACCTGCCGATCGGCGGCGAGTCGATCCTGTTCGTCGACTGCGAGGCCGCTTTCTACCGCACCTCGGTGCCGCGGGCGGTGGCCCAGATCCTCCAGCGCGCCGGCTACGAGTTCGGGCTGATGGCAGAGCAGTGGTGCTGTGGCGGCCCGGCAGCCGAGATGGGCTACACCGACCAGGCCCGCCGCTTCGCCGAGCACAACCTCGCCGACTGGCGCGCCACCGGCGCCCGCCGGGTGCTCGTGCTCGACCCCCACGACTACATCAGCTTCACCGAGGACTACCCGCGCTATTTCGGCGACGATTTCGACATCGAGGTCGTGCTCGCTCGTCGAGCTGTTCGCCGAGATGCTGGGCGACGGCCGGCTGCGCCCCGACGTCCCGATCGAGCGCACCGTCACGTACCACGACCCGTGCCGGCTGAACAAGCGCAAGGGGATCTGGCGCGAGCCGCGCGAGATCCTGCGGGCCATCCCCGGGCTCACGTTCCACGACGTCGACCGGGTCACCCAGTGGTCGTACTGCTCGGGTGCCGGCGGCGGGCTGGCCATCGAGAAGCCGGAGCTGACCGCTGCGATCAGCGCCCGGCGCATCGAGCACGCCGCGACGCTCGACGTCGACACGCTCGTCAGCGCCTGCCCGTGGTCCGAGCGACCGCTGACCGCGGCGGGCGCCGAGGCGAGCATCGACGTCGTCGACCTCCACGAGCTGCTCGCCGAGTCGCTGGGGATCGTCGTCGGCGGCGACACGGCCAAGCGATGAGCCTCACCGCCGACGCCCTCGACCACCTCGTCAGCCGGCTGCAGGGCGTCCTGCCCGCCGACCAGGTGCTGACATCGAAGGCCGACCGATTCAACCGGGCGAGGACGCCCGCACCGTTCCCGGTGCACCGGTGGTCCGAGCATGTCCCCGACGTCGTCGTGCTGCCCGAGTCGACCGACGACGTCGTCGCCGTCGTCCGCCTCGCCAACGAGCTGGGCGTGCCGGTTGTGCCCCGCGACGGCGGCACGGGACTGACCGACGGCGCCGTGCCTCTTCGTCACGGGATCCTCGTCGACGTCAAGCGGATGAACCAGATCCACGAGATCGACCTCGACAACCGCACCTGCACCGTCGGCGTCGGCATCAACATGCTCAAGCTCAACGAGGTCCTCGGCCCGCACGGGCTGATCTACCCGGACAACCCGGCGTCGTACCCGTGCTCGCTCGTCGGGGGGCGGATCGGCACGAGCGGCTGGTCGCTGATCGGGTCGCGCTACGGGCACACCCGCGACCTCGTGCTCAGCTTCGACCACGTCCTGCCGACGGGCGAGGTGATGCACGTCGGCGACGGCATCGGCGGCAACATCACCCGCAGCTCGAGCGGCTACCAGCTCAAGCACCTGTTCATGGGTCACCAGGGCACGCTCGGGATCGCCACCCGGGCGACGCTCAAGCTGTTCCCGAAGCCGGAGGCGGAGCTGTCGCCGTTCTTCGCCTTCAGTGACTACGACACCGCCCACCGCTGCGTCGGCGCGCTCGCCCGCGCCGGGGTCGCCACGTTCGCCGGGGCGGTGCTGTTCGACGAGTGGAAGGTCGCCTACCTGCGCCGCGACGACGAGGCCTACATCCCCCAGCCGTCGGACGTGAAGGCGCTCGTGTGCACGGCGCTGTACGGCTGGGAGGACGAGGTGCGCGTCGGCGGCAAGCGCCTCTTGCGCATCGCCCGCGAGCACGGCGGCCGCTACCTCGGCGACGAGATCTCCGAGGGCGACTGGGCCGCGCGCCACGACCGCTACGCGACGCCGCTGCACGGTCGCACCCGCTCGGGTCAGGTCGTGCCGATGAGCTGGCACTGCGAGGACGCCTCGATCAGCTCACACCAACCTGCCCGCCGTCACGCGGGAGTGGCACGCCATCGTCACCGAGCTGCGCCGGCGCACCGACGTCTTCGACGACTGGGGGATGTTCGCCTACACCAACGGGGCGACCGGCATCGACTACCTCACCGAGATCGACGTCGGGATCTGGGAGCAGCAGCTCGGCGACGAGGCCTGGCGGCTGTGGGTGCAGGCCAAGCGGGACCTCGCGGCGGTGACGCTGCGCTACCGCGGCTCGATCAGCGCCTGCCACGGGTCGTGCCGGGAGGGCGAGGTCGATCTGGTGCCCGAGGAGCTCGGGCGCGGCTACGGCGTGATGCTCGACGTGAAGCGGGCGCTCGACCCCAACAACATCATGAACCCCGGCAAGTACGGCCTCGACCGGGCCTATGAGGGAGGTGGTCGGTGATGGCCGGCCCGAACGGCCCGATCGGCTACCGCCACGCCGAGCAGATGACGCCGCCGCCGGCGGCGCGGGCGAGCGACGTGGCGATCACCCGCTTCGAGCACGTCTACGAGGTCGATCCCCGCCTGATGGAGCGGTGGGTGCTCCAGCAGACGTTCCCCAACTGGGACACGTTGCGGATCATGCACAGCCGTCACGACCACCTGGCGTGGATGCATCGCCACTTCGCCGAGCGCGTCGTGTCGGGCGCCGAGCTCCTCGCCGAGCTCGACGCTGAACCCCCCACCGGAACCACCGAAGCACCCGATGCGAGCCAGAGTGAGGGAGGATCACCGTGAAGTACAGCTACGTCCTCTTGCCCGACTACCCGCTGGCGGAGTCTCTTGCGTCGATCAAGCTGGCCGACGAGCTCGGCTTCCACGCCTGCTACGCCGCCGACGAGACGTGGCACAAGGACATGTGGTTGCTGTTCGCCGCCGCTGCGACGCAGACCGAGAACATCCGCTTCGGCCCGAGCCTGTCGTCGGTCGTGCTGCGCGAGCCGACGTTGATCGCCCAGTCCGTCGCCACCCTCGACGAGCTCTCGGGTGGGCGCGCCGAGGCGGTGATCTCCAGCGGCAACTTCGGGCTGCTCGCCCAGTACGGCATCGACTGGACGACGACCAGGCCGCTGTCGCGCACCAAGGAGGCGCACCACGTCATCCGCACGCTGCTCGACGACGGCGCGATCACGTTCTCAGGCGAGTTCTTCACCTACGACGGGCTGTTCACGTTCGCCCGGCCGGTGCAGGAGCGCGTGCCGCTGATGATCGGGGCGATGCGCGGGCCGAAGTCGTTCGAGGCGGCCGGTGAGTTGTCCGACGGCTGCCACCACGCGCTCAGCTACACGCGGGGGGCCTACGACTTCGCCGTCGAGCACATCCGCATCGGCGCCGAGCGGGCCGGCAAGAACGCCGACGCGCTCGACATCGGCGCGTGGGTGGTGTTCGCCACCGGCCCAGACTCGGCAAAGGCGAAGGACGCGGCGCGGGCGATGGTCGGCATCTACGCCTCGTCGATGCCCGCCGAGCAGCTCGCGCGCAACGGCGTGGACGCCGCCGAGCTGAAGCCGATCATCGACGCCATCGCGGGCGGCGACCTGGCCAAGGGGATCGAGCTGACGTCGCCGGAGCTGGCCGAGCGGCTGTCGGTGTCGGGCTCGCCCGCCGAGTGTGCGGCGAAGATCCGCGACGAGATCGCCCCGGCCGGCGTGAACCACATGATCCTGGCGATCACCGACCGCAGCCTCGTCAAGGCGTTCACCGGGATGGACATCGAGGGGGTGGCCGACGTCGACACACAGCTGCACCTGATCCACGACGAGGTCATCCCCGCCGTCTAGGCCGCGATCAGGCTCGAGCTGGCTTCGACCCCCAGTCGGCCCCAGCGTCGAGGTTCATGTCGTTTGGGTCAGCAATCGGTCGCGCGCATCATGCGACGCTCGGGCTTGCAGGGGCCTGCTTGTTCCAACCATGGAAGGGCGAGAGGTCGCCCGCGTTCCAAGCGTCGCGCAGCCCGGGGGCGCTGAGGTCCCAGTCGGGGCGGATCTCGCGCGTGACGGCCCTCAGGTCGTGGCGCAGGTCATCGATCGAGGGACGCCCCCAGAACCAGTAGCCGTTGTAGATGCTGTGGATGACGAGACCGGGCTTCAGCACGAGCGTGTGCGGGATCATCGGGTCGTGCTCGGGGTCGGTGTACTCCTGGATATCGAGCTCCTTCTGGATGATGCGCTCCGGGTCGGACATGAAGGTCCACTGGGCGCCGACCGACGCGCGGAACTCCTGGAGCTCGTGATGGGCGTCGGTTGAGATCGTGACGATCTGGGTGTAGGCCACGGCAATCTTGGGATAGAACGCGGCGAGCTCGAGGTGCTGCTGGTGCTCCTTCGGGCAGTAGTGGCCGCGCGCGAGCGTGAGGATCAGGGGATCGTCGCCCTGCAGCTCGCTGAGCTTGCGGGAGACGTCCGTGTGATCGGGGAGCTCGTAGTCCGGGAACCTGCCGCCGGGTGCGATGTCGGAGCGCATGGTGGGAGCCCTTTCACGTTGAGACGGGAGCGTCGCGCGCGTCGAGGCGCCGGTGCTCGCGTCGCAGCCACTCTCCGTAGACGAGATCCGCGCGGGCCAGTTCCATACGCACGCGCGTGCGGCCGAGATGTGCGATCGCCTCACGATAGAACCGCTCGACGCGCCATCGGCGCTCCTGGTCGCGGTTCGAGACGCTCCGCCCGACGAACAGGGACCCCACGGCCCGGCTCGCCGAGTCCTACGATCGGCAATCGAGTCGCGCCTCGCCCGACAGGCGACGGACGATGACGCCCAGCCATGAATCTCGACGACGTGATTCCGAACCCGCAGCATCGGATGTGTCACGCCCGTGCCGTTGGCGCCCCGCCGAGCGTGGTGTGGGACGAGCTGCACGGAGTCACCATGTCAGCGCTTCCCGTGGGGTGGGCGCTCGAGGCCGTGAGACTCCTACCCGCCCGGCTCTCCGGCCGGAAGCATCGGCCGCTGGCCGGACGCACCTTTCACGATGTGACGCCGATTCCGGTGCTGGTCTCCGAGCGACCCCACTTCGTGATCTCAGCAGGCCTTAGCCAGGCTTGGCGCCTGCTGGGAGGATCGACACCGCCCGACCTGGACGTCCCGGCTCTGCGAGCCTGGTCGCAACCCGGATGGATCAAGGTCGGGATGGAGTTTCGCCTCGAATCCATCCCGGCGGGCACACGTCTGAGCACCGAGACCCGCGTTCTAGCGACGGACCCGAGGACGCGGAGGGCCTTTGCCGCCTACTGGTTCTTCGTCCACCCGGGCGCTGCCGTGATTCGTCGCGAGGTACTGAGAGTCGTCGCGCGCCGCGCGGAGTCGAAGCCGGTCCTCTCCCGCGCCTCAGCCCCATCGGTCGCAGATCCTGGAGATACACCGTGACCCTGCTCAGCTACACCGTCGAAGCCGCCGTCGCCACGATCACGATGGACGACGGCAAGGCCAACGCGCTCTCGCCGGCAATGCTCGATGAACTCGGCGCGGCGTTCGATCTAGCCGAGTCCGACTCGGTGGGCGCAGTCGTCCTCGCGGGACGCCCGGGTCGGTTCTCGGGCGGCTTCGATCTCGGCGTGCTCGGCGCCGGTGGGGCAGAGGCCGGACTCATGCTCCGGGGCGGGTTCGAGCTGGCCGAGCGTCTCTTGAGCTTTACCCACCCGATCGTTGCGGCCTGTACCGGCCACGCCGTGGCCATGGGTCTGTTCCTCCTCTGCTCGGGCGACTACCGGATCGGCGCCACAGGTGACTTCAAACTCCAGGCCAACGAGGTAGCTATCGGCCTGCCCATGCCGTATCCGGCGCTCGCAATCCTCCGTTACCGGCTCTCACCCTCGAGCTTGGACCGTGCGGTGGGCCTGGCCGAGGTGTTCACACCGCGCGAGGCGGTCGAGGTGGGTCTGCTCGACCGGCTCGTGGACCCCGACGCCGTTGTGCCCGTCGCCCAGGAGGTCGCGGCGTCGTTCCTGACGCTCGACGCATCCGCACACGCAGCCAGCAAGCACCGGGCCCGCGCCGCTCTCCTGGCCGACCTCCGAGCCGGCATCGAGACCGAGTTCACGAAGGTCGCGCCCACCCACTAGCCCTGCCGGCAAGCGATGCCCCTGGTCCGTCCACCGGAGCATCGATTCACCGATCGGCCACAGATGGGGAATCATGGGGGCGGGTGCACCAGTGAGCCGACTTCCCATCTCTGACTACGCGCTGCTATCCGACTGCCGTTCCGCGGCGCTGGTGAGCTTGGGCGGCTCGATCGACTGGCTGTGCTTCCCTCGCTTCGACGGCCCGTCGGTGTTCGGGCGCATCCTCGACGACGCTGCCGGGCATTGGTCGATCCGCCCCGTCGACGGGACGCCGTTCGAGACAACGCGCCGGTACGTGGACGACACCCTGCTGCTGGAGACGACGTTCACCACGGCCGGGGGCTCGGTGATGCTCACCGACGGGCTGGCGGTCGGTCGCAACGAACGGGGTCACGACCTCGGCGCCGGCGCGGTCGGCACCGTGCTGCGCCGGGTGGTCGGTGTCGCCGGGTCGGTGGACCTGGACCTGGCCTACGCGCCGCGGCCCGAGTACGGGCTCGTCTCGCCGGTGCTGCAGCTGGTCGACGGCGGGGTCACCGCCCGGGGTGGGGCCGATGTGCTGGCGCTGTCGTCGCCGGTGCCCCTCGAGACCGACGAGTTCACCGCCCGGGCCCGTTTCACGGTCCGGTCGGGCGAGGCGCTGTCCTTCGCACTGCACCACCGGACCACGTCCGAGGAACGGCCCCACCTCTGGACGCAGATGGAGGTCCGCGACCGGCTGGACGACACTGCCGAGGCGTGGCGCACCTGGTCGAGCCACCACCAGCGCTACGACGGCCCGTGGGCCGACCTCGTACACCTGAGCGGCCGGTTGCTGTACGGGCTGACCTACTTTCCCACCGGCGCCATTGTGGCCGCGCCCACGACGTCGCTCCCCGAGGCTCCGGGCGGCTCGCGCAACTGGGACTACCGCTACGCGTGGGTGCGCGACGCGTCGTTCACGCTCCAGGCGCTGTGGGTCGCCGCCTGTCCCGACGAGGCCGACAAGTTCTTCGACTACGTGGCGGGCACCGCGGCGTCGCAGGTCCGCCAGGGCGCCGACCTCCAGATCGTGTTCGGCATCGGGGGCGAGCACGATCTGACCGAGCGCGAGCTTGGCCACCTGTCCGGTTGGCGGAGCAGCGCGCCGGTGCGCATCGGCAATGGCGCGTGGAACCAGCGCCAGCTCGACGTGTACGGCGAGCTGCTCGACGCCGCCCACCGGCTGCCGGAGCAGCTCGACCGGCTCGGGCCCGCCACCCGCCGGTTCCTCGCCGACCTGGCCGACACCGCCGCTGCCTGCTGGCAGGAGAAGGACCAGGGCATCTGGGAGATCCGGGGCGAACCCCGCCACTTCCTGTACTCCAAGCTGATGTGCTGGGTGGCGCTCGACCGGGCGATCACGCTCGCCGACCGTCTGGATGCGCTCGACCGTGTCGACCGGTGGAAGGCGACCCGCGACGAGATCGCCGACGCGATCATGACCCGGGGCTGGAACGACGAGATCGGCGCGTTCACCCAGTCCTTCGGCGGCGGCGACCTCGACGCCTCGAACCTCATGATGTCCATCGTCGGGTTCATCCCCGCCGACGATCCTCGGATGCGGGCGACGATCGCCGCCACCGCGGCACGCCTCACCGACGAGCGCGGACTGGTCTACCGCTATCTCGCCGCCGACGGCCTCGAGGGCGAGGAGGGCACGTTCCTCCTGTGCACGTTCTGGCTGGCCCATGCCCAGGCGCTGGCCGGCGACCTCGACCGGGCCCGCACGACCTTCGAGGCCGCCGCCGCGTTCGTGAACGACGTCGGCCTCCTGTCGGAAGAGGTCGACGCCAACACCGGGGAGCTCCTCGGAAACTTCCCGCAGGCGTTCAGCCACATCGGGCTGGTGAACGCCGCTTGGGCGATCGCCGAGGCCGAACGGCAGGGCAGAGGCACGTGACGACGAAGGACACGCACGACGTGATATTGCCTGGTGGCGCGGGCACCGCTGCATCCGGCGATCCCGGTGGCGTGCCGGGGGACGGCACGCGGACGCTGGCCATCGACGTGGGCGGGTCTGGACTGAAGGCGGCGGTGCTCGATGCGGCAGGTGCCATGATCAGCGACCGGGCTCGGGTGCCGACGCCGTATCCGTGCCCGCCCGAGGTCCTGGTGAATGCGCTGAGCGACCTGGTCGCCCCGCTACCGTCGTATGAGCGGGTGTCGGTCGGGATCCCGGGCATGGTCCGCAGCGGGTGCGTGCTGTCCGCGCCGAACCTGTCCCGGGTCGCAGGGCCGGGATCCAAGGTCTCGTCCGACCTGCGTCGCGCCTGGGCGGGCGTCGATCTCGCCGGGGCGCTGGAGGAGGCCCTCGGGGCGCCCACCCGGGTGGTGAACGACGCCGAGATGCAGGGTGCCGCTGTTGTGCGGGGCCGGGGCCTGGAGCTGATCGTCACGCTGGGCACCGGGTGTGGCACGGGGCTGTTCCTCGATGGGCGGCTCGCCCCTCACCTCGAGTTGGGCCAGCACCCGTTCCGCAAGGACAGGACCTACGACGAGGTGGTGGGCGACGCTGCCCGTAGGCGTGTCGGGAACGCCCGGTGGAACCGGCGGGTGGCCCGCGCGGTGCGCACCCTGGATGTCCTGTTGTGCTTCGACCGCCTCTACATCGGGGGTGGCAACTCTCGGCGGGTCACCGTCGACCTCGGCCCGACAGTCGAGCTGGTCGACAACGTCGCCGGAATCCTCGGCGGCGTTCGGCTGTGGGACACCGACCTGACCTGCGACGCCGCCGCCCGGCCCCGGGCCGGGGCGCCCACGGCGGGGGACCCGACGATCGCTGCCCGGGCCAGCCGTGATCAGCGCTCATAACCCGAAGGTCGTGGGTTCAGACTCCCCGCCAAGAAGGAATCGTGCAGGTGAGCACGGGTGCCCGCTGAAGCCGCTCAGGGGCAGGTGGGCGCCGTACTCCATGGTCCGTCCCTTCAGCTCCCGATCGCTTCGCGGCAACGGGCCGCATCAAGCGTCTGCCCTGCGTCGTCGAACAGGCGGGCCGCTCTGGCCAGGAGCCGGTCGGTCTCGACCTGGTCGCCCTCGACACGAGCCAGGCACGCCTTCGCCTCGGTGACACTGCCCTCCCAGGCGGTGCCCTCCCACAGCGAGGCCGACACCTCGGCCACGGCCAGGTGGTGCCGCGCCTCGTCGAGGCGGCCACCTTCGGCGCAGGCCACCGCCGAGGGCACGGCCACCATCACCTCGCAGAACGGGCACGAACCCGGCTCGTCGAGCGTCTCGCTCGCCTCGTCGACCACTGCCAACGCGGACGCGGCGTCGGGCGCCGCTGAGACCAGCGTCCCGTAGGTGCGCTGGAGGATGTGGCGCGCGAGTGGCGACCAGCGAGCCAGCACCAGCGCCTCGCGCGCCGTTCGCTCGGCCTCCGTGCGGTTTCCCGCGGCCAGCTCCGCTTCGGCCAGCCGCTGCAGCGAGTGGGCGGTCCCGGTCTCGGCGCCCAGCTCGCGGTGCAACGCCACTGCGTCGAGCAGATCCCGCCGTGCGGCATCGATATCTCCCGCCAGGAGCTCGGCCTCGCCGGCGACACACGCGGCGAAGGCCACCGCCCGACGGGCACCCGCCCGCTCGGCGTTGGCCCGCAGCTCGTGCGCCAGCGCCACCACCTCGGTGTACGGCGTCGGGCCGTACAGGAGGTACTCGGCGACGCAGATGTGGCAGTCGAAGATCTTCGACGCCAGGGCCGGGCTCTCCCTCGTTGCCCGCAACTCGCGCAGCAGCCGATCGAACCACTCCCCCCGGTTGTGGGCGATCATGCCCTCGAGCGTGATGATGTCGAGCAGGACGTTGGGGGCGTCCGGGGCCAAGGCCAGCTTGCGGGCGTTCTCGACGATCTGCTGCGCCGCGGCGATATCGCCGGTGAAGTAGGCGAACATGCCCAGCGCGACGAGGATCTCGCTGTCGTCAGGGCCCCCGCCGGGGGTCAGCCCGTCGAGCGCCTCGGTCGCCGTCGCCAGGTCGCCCGACACCATCGCGGCCCGCGCCAGGCGGGCGCGCAGGCCGGCGACCTGATCAGGCGCCGCGAGCGACAGCGCCATGCGGTAGGCAGGCACCGCACTCGGATCGCCCGACGCCACGAGGGCGTCACCGCGCAGCCGGAGAAGCTCGACGCGCTCGGCGCGGGGTGCGTGATCCACGAGGGCCGCGGTCCACCGGAGCACCTCGAGGTAGAGCTGCGCTGCGGCCACGCGGCGCGCCGCCTCTAGTCCCGGCGGTACTGCTGCCTCGCGGTCCCCGGCCGCCAGCAGGTGCGTCGCCACACGGTCGGGTGGCGCCCCCAGGACCTCGAGCTCGCGGGCGGCTGACCGGTGGACCTCGGACCGCCGGTGCGGTGGCAACCACCCGGCGAGGCGGGCAGCGTCGTCCGCGTCGGTGAATCGGAAGCCACCGTGCACGACTGGCACGATCGCCTCGCTCGCGAGCGCCAAGTCGAGCATCCGGTCTCCCCGGGCGGCATCGACACCCGAGGTGGCCCGGAACTCGAGCAGGTCGAAGCTCGGACCACCCAGTGCGACGCGCGCCAGCGCCTCACGGACCTCGGCAGGCGCGGTGTGCAACCCGTTCGTGGCGCCGGCCGCCGCAGGTGCCTCGAGGGTCAGCCGGCGGAAGTCCGGGCCGAGCACGAGACCCGGGCGGTGTGCGCAGAGCAGGGCGAGCCGGTGCCGGTGCGCCAGGCGAGCGACGTGGCGGACGAGCGCCAGCGTGTCGTCGTCGGCGAGCTCCAGGTCGTCCAGCGCGATCATGGTGGGACGGTGCGCCGCGGCCTGCACCACCAGCTCGCGGACGGCGACGAACAGGCGTTGACGCGTCGTGGGGCTCCCGCCTGCCAGGCAGCGCTCGAGCTCGGCCCTGGCTCCCGGCGGCAGGTGGTCGACCAGTGCCGCCTCCCGCTGGACCAGTTCGTCGACGGCATCCAGCACGCACCCGAAGGTTCGCGCCCCGGTCCCGGCCGCGCTCCCCGTCCCGACCAGGTACCCGCGGGCGGTGGCGAGATCGACCGACTGGTCGATCAGGGCGGTCTTGCGTGAGGCGTGCGGGCCCTCGATGTCGAGCAATTGGCCCTGACCGCCGCCGAGGGCGCCGACCAGCTCGGCCGCCCGATCGTCGGTGGCGCGCTCGGCGTCACGCGGTGAATCGCGGGCGCCGGAGGCGACGGTGCGGACGGGTGCAGCGCCCTCGGCGGAGTGGGAGACGATGCCTGAGACCTCGGTCGACGTCTCCCTTATCGTCGCGTCCTCGATCGTCGCCACGAAGCGGTAGCCACGACCATGGATCGTGCGGATGATGCGCTGATCGCGGCCCGTGTCGCCGACAGCGCGCCGAGCCGACTTGATGCGGCTCGTAAGCGCCGACTCGGACACGAACCGGTCACCCCAGATCTCGTCGAGCAGCTCGTTCTTGGTCACCAGCCGGTCGCCGTTGCGCGCCAGGTAGGCGAGCACGTCGAACACCTGCGGTTCGAGTGCCACCACCTGTCCCGCCCGCCGGAGCTCGTGCCCCCCGACGTCCAGCTCACAATCGGAGAACGCCACCCGCACGTCATCATGTTCGCACGCAGCCGTAGCGCACATCCCCGTGAACGTCGTGGGTACCCCCGTCCGTCGTCGGCCGACCGGTCACCGGCGGCCGGTGCCGACCGCCTCGTCGGGTCGGGTCGATCGGCACCTCGCCGGTTCGGACCGGCGCTCGACGGAGCTCAGGCCGGCGCCCGCCGATGCAGCACGGCGACCGTGGCCCCGAGCAGCAGCACGACGAAGCACGCCAACACGGCCCACCCCTCGACCGGGCTCCCAGCGAACGCGGCTTGGTGGGCCGACGACGGTGACACGGGGGCGAGCAGCCGGTCGAGGTCGAGGGCCCGCCCGAGCGACTCGAACGCCCACCGGTTGGCCAGCCCCACACTGATCGCTCGGCCCGGGTCCGCCATGTCGGGGACGGGGACGATCGCCCCTGCGAACAGGACCTGCGGGAAGCACAGCATGGGCAGCGCCAACGTGGCCTGCGCCGCGTCGGTCACCGCGGCCGAGGCAAGCAGTCCGAGGGCCAGCGCGGCCAGCGCCTCCAGCGTGAGGGTGACGAGGAGCGCGGCGTAGACCCTCCCGCCCGCCGACGGCAACCGGTCGAGGGCGCGGAGCACGGCGAGCATCCCACCGGCCACCACGAGGAGGACCGGCGTGAGCACGGCCACCTTCGCACCGACGTACGCCGCCAGGTTCAGGCCCGCCAGCCGCTCCCTCCGGAGGATGGACATCTCGCCGACGATCTGGAGCAGCCCGTAGGTCAGGCCGAAGAAGAATCCGGCGAACGCCAGCCAGAACACCGTCTGGGTCGCCTCGCCCGACGACGCGGCCGCGCCGTCGAACGCACCCGGGCGGAACAGCACGGCCATCATCGCAATCACCAGCGCCGGCGACCCCACGAGCACAGCCAGGGTCAGCCGGTTCCGGACCAGGAGGTCGGCGCTGCGTCGGGTGAGCACGGCCCACTGGCGGAGCGGTCCCGCTCGCCGGTGGGACCGCGGCTCACGTCGGCCGGACCGGCCGGGCTGGTTCAGGACGGACGGCTCTGGCACCCGCGTCGACGTACCGGACACGTGCCAGGCATCGTGGCCGTGGCTGCGCCGCCGGACCGAAGCGAACCGCTGTGCCCATGTTTCGGGGGTGTCCTCGAGCGCGAGGCGCTCGTAGGCGACGGTGAGGTCGCCGGTCGCGAAGTGTCGCCGCGCCTCGGCGGGTGTCCCCACGAAGGCCAGGTAACCATCGCGGGCGAGGAACACGATCCGGTCGCACAGGTCGATGTCCGTGGGGCTGTGCGTGGTGAGCACGATCGTCGCACCGCCACCCGCCAGGCGGCGGAGGAGCCTCAGCACCTCGCGGGCAGTAGCCGGGTCGAGGCCGGACGTCGGCTCGTCCAGGAAGAAGATCGCGGGGCGGGTGAGCATCTCCACCGCGATGCTCGCCCGCTTGCGCTGCCCACCTGACAGCGACCCGACGCGCACGGTCTCGCGCTCGGCGAGGTCGAGCGCGGCGAGCGTCTCGTCGACCGTCCGGTCCACTGCGTCCGGCGTCGTGTCCGCGGGAAGCCGCAGCTGTGCTGCGTACCGGAGGGTCCGGGCAAGCGGCAGGTCCCGGTGAATGATGTCGTCCTGGGGGACGTAGCCGACGTCCGACTGGCCATGAGCGCGTGCGATGCGCACCTCGCCCGCGGCCGGCCGCCGGATGCCGACCATGGTCTCGAGCAGCGTCGTCTTCCCTGCGCCGCTGCCCCCGACGATCGCGACGACCTCGCCGGTCGCCACCGAGAACGAGACGTCGTGCAGCGTGGTGCGGCCCTGCGTGATCTGCGTGACCTCGAGCACCTCGACGGCAAAGCCGCTCGAACGGCGGCCTGGGTCGACGCTGTCGGTTGACGGCTCGGCGGCGGCATGCATGGCATCACTCCCGGAGGACGAGGATCGATGCCCTGATCGTCGACCGACCACTACGCGCAAGCTTGGAGGGATTGAGGAGAATCCGGGGAGGTTGCCAGCGATCGACTCGCTCAGCGCCGCGTCGAACTCTCTGCTGAAGCGGGTAGCGTTGCGGGTTGCGGTCGTCACAAGGGCGGCCGGGCAAACTGAGAAGAGCAATCTGTGACAACTGGAACTGTGAAGTTCTTCAACTCTGAGAAGGGCTTCGGCTTCATTTCACGCGAAGGCGGCGAAGACGTCTTCGTGCACTACTCGAACATCCAGGGGAACGGCTACCGGTCCCTCGACGAGGGGCAACGCGTCGAGTTCGACGTCGCCCCCGGTCGGAAGGGTGAGGAAGCGCAGAACGTCCGCGTCATCTGACGCGCTCGATCCGCACCACCCTGGAGCCGCCGGACCACCCGGCGGCTCCTTCGCGTCCGGCGAGCGGTAGCACGAGCGCCGCACGGTCGGTGTTCTGGGGTGCCGTGGGATTCAGCGTGCGACGACGGCGGCCACGTCTACCGTGACGTGCATGAAGATCTTGCAGATCACAGCTGCGCTGCACGGCGCCAAGATGCAGACCTCGCGGGGCACCTTCCCGGTCGTCGCCTGGGCTCTCGTAGAGAACGACGATGGCAGCAACGAGGTGATCGGACTCGCCGTTGGCGGCAAGGGCGACCGAACGCTCCTCCGACCGGATCCGGACACCTTCGAGTCCTACAGCCAGACCGGTTGAGTGGATGCGATTGGATCGACCGGCTGCACAGTGGTCGCGCCTGCAGCGGTTGATCAGCGCCGCGTGACGGCGTTGTCCAGCGGTTGTCGGTCCTCCGCGGCTGGTCCCTTCGCCGTGTTCGTCGGTGCCGACGAGCAGGTCGAGCAGCTCGCCGATGGTGCGTTGGCGGTTGATCGGGTCTCGGAGTGGCAAGTCGGCTTGAATCCGGTACTGATTGCGACGACCGTTGCGGTCTTTGACTACGTAGCCGGCGTCGACCAGGTCGGTGACGATGGAGTGGGCCCTGCGTTCGGTGACCCCCACGGTTGCAGCGATGTCGCGGAGGCGCGCTCCGGGGTCGGCAGCGATGCACAGAAGGACCCTGGCGTGGTTCGTGAGAAAGCTCCAACTTCTCATCAACACAGCATAACATTTATTCCAGAAACAGATTACATGTCTGGCCGTCAAGGCGTGTAGCCTTTTCGGTAGGCCGGCCTTGGAGGGTCGCCCCGTTTGCGTGGATGGCCTAGCGTCACCCGCACAACCCGACGTCTCCGCCGAGATCAACCAGACACCCAGAGGAGACGTCGTGAATCGAACCCCGCTGCTTCACTCGCCGGGTGACCCTGAAGGAGCGGCCCAGATCGAGAACGATCCGCAGCAGGCACCCGGCGACGCTGAACCAACGCCTCGACAGTGCGGGCGGTGCCGCTTGATCTTCGAGGGTGATCCCACCCTCTACGCGCCTGCCAAGCCGGACTGGTGGGTATGCCCGCCTTGTCGAGCCGCGCTGTTCGGTCGGGTTCCAGACCCGAACGAGGTACCCCCCCGCCGCCGGACCGGCGACGTGTCGTGACGACCGACGGATCGACGCCGGTCCCCGGCGGTTCCCGCGCCGGTTCCGCTCCGAGATCGACGCATTCCCGCCGCGGGGGGTTGGAAGTCGCGCAGCGCGTGTGGCAGCGCAGCCTCGAGCTGGCTCGCACCGGCCGCCACCTGCACCTGCCCGATCAGGCGCTGGCGCTCGCGCGTACCGCGGGTCACGACCCCGACACCATGACCCACGCCCTGCGTCTCGGACGCTCCCAAGCGCGCCATCCGTCCAACGACGAGACGACCCGCCGCAGCGTGCGGCTCCTGGAGCGAGCCATCGCCTACCTGGGGGTCAGAGCGGTGCTGGGCGAGATCGCCAGAACGGGGCCTCGCCGTGCCGCGACCCGAGGGGCCCGGGTTGCGCTCTCGATCGTTCGCGAGGCCCCGGACCACACGACCGACAACGACCGACGAACGCAGCCCACGCCGGACGAACGACAGTCGTCGCTCCTGACCGGATCGTGGCCGCCCGAGCCGGTCCCGCCGCCCGAGCCGGTCCCGCCGCCCGAGCCGGTCCCGCCGCCCGAACCCATGCGTCCACACGTCCTTCGACCAGGCGGGACGCCGGTGTCGCCCGGCGCCTGCGCGGTCACTGAGGCGCCCGCGGAGGGGGGTCGGCTGATCGGATCGTCAAGCGACAGCATCCGGGCAGCACCTCGATACGGTAGGCCCAGCCCTTGGAAGCCCGCTTCGTCGCTCGGCCGTGGCTCGAGTCCTACGTCGCCGTCTTCTGAGCCGACATGAGAGGGCGACCATGCCGAGTTCAATCGAGCCTTGGCTGGATGACGATGATCTGTCCCGGCAGCGGCGCAAGCGGGAAGCGCGACTGCTCGACGGAGAGGTCCCCGACTTCCCTGGCCTCACGGTGGCGGACGTCGTCGCTGACATCCTCGCTGCCAGCGACGAGGGCCACGCCGCGCTCGACGTGCCCAGCTACCTCGTGGCACGAGGCCACACATCGACGACGATCAAGACAGTCGTCGATTACCTGCAGCGCCGGCGACCG
The DNA here is from genome assembly GCA_963813485.1 of uncultured bacterium. Taxonomy (GTDB): domain Bacteria; phylum Actinomycetota; class Acidimicrobiia; order Acidimicrobiales; family VFJN01; genus DASQUK01. The sequence goes on along the minus strand of CAWEZE010000023.1, from coordinate 104,403 downwards.
CCCCCGTGAGCGGCCCTGCCGTCGGGGCAACCCGCCTGTCGTGACCGACAACGCTGCTCATGACAAGGCTGATGACGGATGTTCCTGGGTTCACCGCATCGAGCCGATGTGTAGGCCCGACGTAGCGCTCACCGCCGTTGCTGCTGGCGATGTCGGGACTCCTTGGGCGTGGCGTGGCCAGGCGATCACAGACCCGTGCGCTGGGTAGCGTGAGCGTCGCCATGTCCTGGGCTCGCCACCGCCCGGTCCTCACCGGCTCGGGCCCATGGGCCGACTTCGACCGCCTTCGCTCGTTCCGGCCCTCGGTGCTCGAAGCCGATGACGGAACGCTACGGATGTGGTACTCGGGCCACGACGGCTTCACCGGGCGGATTCTCGAGGCGGTGCAGGAACCCGGGCAGCCCTGGCGGCGTCGGGGGATCAGCATCGACCCCGGTTCCTCCGGGGATAGTGACGCGTTCGGCGTCGAAGCACCGTCGGTCGTGCGCACACCCGTCGGCTTCCTGATGGCCTACGCCGGCTCCGACGGGGCCGACACCCGTCTTCACATGGCCTCCTCGGTCGACGGTCACTGCTGGCAGGCACAAGGCACCTTCATCCAGCGAGGCGAGCCCGACGCCATCGGCGCCACCCATCCCTGCCTCGTTGTAACCGGCGAGGGCTGGTGGCTCTTCTACTCTGGCTACGACGGCGCGGACAACGGCCGGCGGGCGACGATCATGGCAGCAGTGTCACCGAATGGTGCGGCATGGGACCGCGTCGGACCGGTCGTCGACCCCGCTCGCGACGAGGTGGCGGTCTCCGAGCCCTGGGTCCTGGTGCGCAACCGGCAATTCATCATGTTCTATGTCAGCGACGTCGCCGCCCGCACCGTGATCGACGTGGCCACCTCCGACGACGGTGTGACCTGGGATCGGCGAGGCACGACTCTCGCTCCTGGGGATGTCGGTGATGGTTCCGGCCTGCTGCGGAGCCCGAGCGCGATCCACCTGAACGATGGCCGCCTGCGGCTGTGGTACGCCACCCATAGGGTCGGCGACCCAGCGGACGGCTATCACGTGTGGGCAGCCGACCTCGCCGCCGCCGACCCATAGCCATCCAGCGCCGATGCCGCACACCGGTGCCAGCCGGGGCACTCTGTACAGCAGACCTGAACTGCGACCTATGACTCCTGTGGCGGCGGGGCCGCCGGTGAGCTCATGTAGGTGGCCAGTTCCTCGAGGGTCACGAGCCCGTCGCCATCCGCGTCCATCATCTCGATGGCCTTCGCCGCAGTTTCGTCAGTGAAGTTGACGCCCAGGGTGCCCATGAGCTCCTTGAACTCCGCCGCCGACACGCGGCCGTCGCCGTCTCTGTCAAGCATCGCAAAGCTGGTTGCGTATCTCTCGGTATCCACCATCGTCGTTCGCCTCCCCGGCACGGCTACGGAGCTCTGGCATTCGTACCCGCGTGGACTCACTCCAACCCTCGGTGGCCGCCCGATAGCCCGGAACCATGGCCCCACGTGCGATCGGCGGCCCGGCGTCACAGCTCGTCAACCCGTCTCCCCGGCCTCGCCCTCGATGCGGCGGCGGAGGCGGTGCGTCTCCTCGGACGGCTCGACGTCGAGCTCGGCCAGGGCGGCCAGCGCGCGCTCCAGGGTGCGGCGCGCAGCCGGGCGGTCGCCGCGGGCGAGTGCCACCGAGACCAGCACGGCGTAGGCGTCCTCCGCCCAGGGGTCGACCTCGATCGCCCGCCGGGCTACGCGATCCGCGCCGTTCACGTCGCCACGAGCCACTAGCAGCTCGCCCGCCCGGGCCGCCGCGGCCACGAAGCGGCCCCGGAAACGCTCTCGCTCGAACGCGATCCAGTCGGCATCGGCGACGCCTTCGTACGCCTTGCCGCGGTACAGCGCGACGGCGGCAAGGTTGTGTTCGAGCGCCAATGATGGTGTGCCGTCGGCCTCGGCTTTCCCCGCAGCGTCGACGTGGTCGTCGAAACGGTCGACGTCGATGCCTAGCCAGTCGCTGGTGACGAGCGTGACTGCCTGGCCGTCGACGCGGATGTGGTACGCGGGCTCGCGCGCCGAGCGCCAGGGCTCGAGCACCCGGAGCAGGTACGTCATGGTGACCCGAAGGTTGTTGGCGGCGGCTCGCTCGCCCAGGTCGGGCCAGAGCGCGGCCATGATCGTCGCTCGGCTGGTCGTGCGGTGCCCCACGAGGAACGCGAGCAACGCGCGCACCCGTTCACGTCTCAGGTCGCCATCGGTGACGGGCTCACCATTCCGCGCCACCGCCAGGTGACCGAGCACGGCGATCTCGGTGCGGTCGGCGGGCGGCGCCGGTACCGCGGCCAGCAGCGACTTGGCGTGCTTGGCTCGGTCCGTGCGCGTCGCGGCCTCGACGCGCATCGCCTCGCGCCCCCGCGGCCCGAGGGCCTCGAGCAGCGTCGCGCCCTCGGGCCGGCCCGCGGCCTCGAGGCCGAGCGCCAACTCGAAGGCGAACCGGTGGTGCAGCCCCGCACGGACGCGCGCCGGGTCGCTCAGGTCGAGGTCGCGCAGAATCGGGCGCAGCCTGGCGGCGTCCCGAGCTCCGGCACCGGTGCAGCCCGAGCCTTCCCGCAACGCGACCACCGCACGTGCGAGTGTGCGCGCTTCGGCGACGTGACCACGCAGTTCGGCCGCATCCCAGCGGTCGCGAGCCGACGGAACGAGCACGTAGGTCAGGGCCAAGCCGCGCCGCCACGAGCGCCGGTTGATGCCGCTGTCGAGGCCATGGATCGCGATCGCCTGCTCGAGCAAGCTCGCGGCTGCGGGTTCGTCGCCCGTGGTCACGAGCATGGCCGCTTCCGCCAGCGCGAGACGTGCGGCCTGGCCGAAGTCGGTGTCTCCCTCCTTCCGCCGGACCCGCGCCACGAGGTCCCGGGCCCTCTCGACGTCGCCGACCCAGGCGACCACGAAAGCGGACTCCGCCGCGCTCACGAGTTCGAACTGGAGGACGCCTGCGGCCTCGAAACGGTCGATGATCGGTGGCACGGCCGCGACCACCTCGTCGATATGGCCCAGTGCCCAGCGGGCCTGGAGGTGGGCGCCCTCGACCGCGAGCTGGAGCGCGGGGTCCGGGCTTGGGGGCATGCCGTCGATCACGGCGACCGCCTCCTCCGCCCGGCCACCGCCGGCCAGTGCGGTGGCCCGCAGCCAGCCGGCCATCGCCTCCCAGGCGTCGTCGAACACGCCCTGCTCGATGGCATCGAGCTTCGCGAGCACATCGTCGTCGCCGCCCACGATGTCGGCGACCACTGCCTCGCCGAGACCGGTCACGGCCCGGGCGAGGGGATGACCTTCGGCGCCGAGCGCCGCCAATCGGGGCAGCACCTCGGCCAACAGCCCGCCGTCGCCACGCCACCAGGCCACCTCGCCGAGCAACGCCAGAGCGCTCACCTCACCGTCGGGGTCTCCCGCGTCACGGCACCGCCGGATGGCCGTCCGCAGTGGTTCGGTCGCCTCGGCCGGCGCGAGCACGGCAGCCTGGACCGCGGCGGCGAGGGCGGCGCCCGGGCTGTCCCGCACGTCCTCGGGTAGGTCGGCGAGCCAGCGTTCGAGCTGGCGGCCCGGGGGACGATGGGCGCCGATGCACGCCGCCCGCAGGATCCGCGGCACGACATCGACCAGGCCGGCCTCGCGGGCCAGGGACAAAGCCGCGTCGTAGCGGTGCCTGGCGACCAGATGGTCGACCGCGCGGCGACGCATGGACACCCGCTCGTCGTTGGCCATGGTCAGCGCCGGCACGCCGTGCCAGAGCGCGTGCGGCACCCGCCATCCATCGGCACCTCGGGCGACGAGCGGCACGCCGTCGAGGGCGCCGGCCAGGTCCACCGGCGCTCCCAGCGCAGCGGCCGCCAGGCCGTCGTCGGCGCCGCCGAGATCCGTCAGCACCGCCAGCACGCGGCGCCGCTCGCGTCCGAGCGGGTCGAGGACGTCTTCCCACAGGTACTCGCCGGCCATGTCATCCCCGACGCTGGCCGCCAGCTCGGCCATCGCCGGCCATCCGCCCGCGTCGTCGAGCCGGTCGATGGCAACGCTCCGGCCGGCCGCGAACTCGGCCAGCTCGTCGTCCGTGAAGCGCAGGTCGTCCTCGGTCAGGCCCAGCACCGCACCCTGGGTGGCAAGGCGGGCAAGGGGCACCGCCGGTGACCGACGGCTGGCCAGCAGGACGTGACCGTTGGCGGGCAGGGCGTCGACCAGGGCGATCAGCCAGGTCGCACCCGATGAGCCCGGCGTGAGCCACTGAACGTCGTCGACCACCAGGCAGACCGGCGTGGGGGCCCGCCGCCACACGGCGTCGGCCACCGTGGCCGGGCCTGGCACCTCGTCAGCCGCGGCGGCGATCACGCCCGCGGCACGGTCACCGCCCTCGCGGCTGACCGCGGCCAGAACGTCACGGGCCAGGAGCACGCCATCGGCGTCGCCCGGCTCGAGGCCGATCCAGACGTCCTCGCCGCGCGGCGCCAGCCGGTTCTCGGCGACTGCCTGGGCCAGGATTGTCGTCTTGCCCATGCCCGGTCCGCCCACCACGGAGGTCACCCGGTGCTCCCAGCGGCCGAGAAGGGTGCCGAGCAGCCGCGGTCGCGTGAGCGAACCGGGACGTGGCTCTGGTGGCTCGAACCGGAACGAGCGGGGCATGCGTCCCGCACCCTAAGGCGATGGCGCCCGTCCGGCTCGCGATCGCAGCTCGGCTCGCTTCGCGCTCGCTAATTCGCCTCGGCCACCGTGTCTATCCCCAGTGGAGGCACCGGGGGCCGCAACACGGGCGATTGCCGGCCCCCGGAGCTTCCACGACCCGGCGACGCAGCCCGATCGGGGCTGGGGCGTCGCGTACGACTGCCTGTGGTTGACTCGGTGGCAGATGGGCTTGACACCGATGGGGGCCAGGTATCGACGGCCGGACTGGGTGAGGCGGGTGAACGCGATGGGGTCCGCCTCGGGCGGCTCCCGCCGTCTGGTGCCCATCGAGGCCGGCGAGCTGATCGAGCAGGCGCTGGCGTCGACCGGGACTGCCGATCCGGGTGACCTGGGCGACGGCGACTGGGAGGCGCGCCTGCGTGCCCTGGTCGATGCCGTCAACCGCAGTGACCTGCACGTGGTCGGCCGACTCATGACCCGGGAGGAGCTGCTGCGTTGCCTGCGTACCCGGTTCCTCGTCGGCGAGCGCCGGCGCCATGAGCCGTCGATCGCGGGCGAGGTGATCGAGGCGCCGGTGATCGTCACCGGGCCGGCGCGTTCGGGGACCACGATCCTCTTCGAGTTGCTGGGACTCGATCCCGGTCTGCGCACGCCCACGGCTACGGACGTCATCCACCCCGTGCTGCCCGACGGCACCGGGGACGACGAGCGGCGGGCGATGACCGAGGCGGAGCAGGAGCTCTGGGCCGACGTTCAGCCGGAGTTCGCCGCCATGCACGAGTTGCGGTCGGACCTGCCGGTGGAGTGCATCACCATCTGCGCGCCGTCGTTCGCCGGCAGCCACTGGTCGATGGTGCTGACGGACCAGGGCGACTGGCAGCCCGATGTCACCGCCGACCTGGCGTTCCACCGTGCGCTGCTCCAGACCGTGCAGCACGGGCGACCAGCACAGCGGTGGCTGCTCAAGACGCCGGGATACGTGTTCATACTCGACGATCTTCTCGCTGCGTATCCCGACGCCTGCATCGTGCTGACGCACCGCGACCCGGCGCGCACCATGCCGTCCACTGCGAGCACCGCGGCCATGGTCCGGTGGCTGCGCACCGACTGCGTCGACCTCGATGTCCTCTCGGCGCTGATCGGCGCCCTTTTCGGTGACGCCCTCAACAGCATCGCCCGCCGACGCGGCGACGGGTCATTGCCCGGCACCTACGGCGACGTCCGGTTCGCCGATCTGATGGACGACCCTGTCGCCGCGATCGCAGGCGCGTACGACGCGATCGGGCGCGTGCTGACCGACGAGCATCGCGACGCCATCACCCGCTACGTAGCGGCCAAACCCCGCGGCCAGCTCGGCACGCACCACTACACGGCCGAGGACTGGGGCTTCGACGTCGCAACGCTGCGGACCGACCTTGCCGACTACATGGACCGCTTCGCCGTGCCGGTCGAAGACTCCTGAACCGCGCAACCGGGGAGCGGTCACGCCAGCGAGTCGATGGGAACGACCTCGGCGTCGGGTGTGTCGATCGGGCCCTCGGGGAGCATGAACCGCCAGAACACCAACCCGAACGGCCGCCCTTCGGTCGACAGCCAGTTGGGGACGCCGGGGTCGCGGTGGGCGATGACCATGGCCACGGAGCCGTCGGGGCCTGCGACGGCCTGGGCGCGGTTGAGGCTCACCCGATGGCGCAGGTAGTCGAAGGTCTGGAGCTGACGGTTCCACAGCGACACGTTGGCGCACCGGCAGCGCGGCCAGCGGACGCGCATGACCAGGGCCTCGTCGGAGCCGAGAAGGTAGGGCGCCATGCTGTAGGCGGCGTCGGCCGCGGCGAGAGCGTGGGTGCCCGGGCGCACGGGCGGCGGGAAGACGTGCGGCACCCGTGACACGAAGGCGGGGGCGTCGCCCTCGCCCGGCTTCGGGATGGTCTCGAGGGTGCGGCTGCGAACGAATGTGGCCATGCGGCGGAGCGCCGCCGCGACCGTGCCGTCGGTCGGCGCCGCCGGGGTCGCGGGAACGTCGCCGTCGACCAGCTCGATCGCCAGGGCCAGGTCCGGGACCGGCGGGATGTTGGGAGATCGGACGCCTTCCCAGTAGTGGCGCACCGTGACGCGGGACGCGTCCTCCGGGAGGGCCAGCCATCCCCGGGTGCGCTCCGGGCCGCCCAGGATGATCTCGAACGAGCCGTCTTCCGCCACGTCGAACCCGGTGTCGTTCAGCGATCCCGCAGTTCCCGACGGGAAGGCGCCGTCAGTGGCACCCGCCTCGACCGTGAACGATACGTAGACGGCCCCGGCCATCCGTCCCCGCACGCGGTACGTGCCGGCCGGGTGGACCGGTGCGTCGTGGTAGCGGGCGTCTGCGTTGTCGCCGAGCGCCTTGCGCCACGGCGTGACGATGGCACGGAACACGGGGAGCGCGGCGTCGTCCTCGAACTGCGTCTCGAGGCCGGCGGCCAGGATGTGCGTCACCACGCGTAGGCCCTCGGCGACGTCGGCGGGATCGGTCAGCCCCCAATCCTCCCCGGCGAAACGGTCGCCGACGGTACGCAGGGTGGCGAGCAGCTCGGCGAAGGCAGCTCGGCTCTCGGACATCGGACCTCCCACGGCGTCGACGGCGACGCTGGTGAGTGTCTACATGTAGGCCCAAGTCCTCATGTGGTTGGACGTCGCGCGGCCGCACCCCTGCCCAGCCCGGATGTCGGGCCCAGCGTCGGTCCCACGGAGCCGGTAACGTCCGCCTAGGCGGGTGGCACTGTCCGGGAGGTCCACCGATGCGAGCTCGACCGGTCCGCCTACTGCTGGCGGTTTTGCTGGGCGCCGCGTGTTCCACCGCCGTCGGAGTCGGCTCGCCGATCGCCGCGGCGACCGACGCCAGGGGGAAGGGCCCGCCAGTGGCCCGCTTCGCTACGTTCAACGCCTCTCTCAACCGCGGGGTCTCGGGTGAGCTCGTCGAGGACCTGTCCTCGCCGAACGACGTCCAGGCGGCAACGGTGGCGGAGATCGTCCAGCGTGCGCGGCCCGATGTCCTGCTGATCAATGAGTTCGACTTCGACTCGAGCGGTATCGCCGCTCGCTTGTTCCAAGAGAATTATCTGTCAGTCCCTCACAACGCCGCGGCGGCGATCGAGTATCCCTACCGCTTCGTTGCCCCGTCGAACACGGGGATCCCCTCCGGCTTTGACCTCAACAACGACGGAGCCGTCGGCGGCCCCGACGATGCCTTCGGGTTCGGGTTCTTCGAGGGCCAGTTCGGCATGGCCGTGTACTCGATGCATCCGATCCTGCTCGAAGATGTTCGCACCTTTCAGACGTTCCTGTGGGCGGACATGCCACGAGCCCTGCTACCCGACGACCCGACCACCGCCGAGCCCGCGGACTGGTTCTCCGCCGAGGAGCTGGCCGCCGTGCGACTGTCATCGAAGTCGCACTGGGACCTGCCCATCAACGTCGATGGGCGCATCGTGCACCTGCTGGTCAGCCACCCGACGCCCCCGGTGTTCGACGGGCCCGAGGACCGCAACGGGCGACGCAACCACGACGAGATCCGGTTCTGGGCTGACTACGTGACGCCGGGGAGGACGTCGCGCTACATCTACGACGACGCCGGGAAGCGGGGCGGCCTGAGGCCGGGGGCGCGGTTCGTCATCGCCGGCGATCAGAACGCCGATCCGCTCGACGGAGACAGCGTGCCGGGCGCCGCCCAGCTGCTCCTCGAGCACCAGCGAGTGAACACCTCGGTGACACCGGCGAGCGACGGCGCGGTGGACGCGGCCGAACGTCAGGGCGGCGCCAACCTGACCCACCGCGGTGACCCCGCCCTCGACACCGCCGACTTTGCCGACTCGACGCCGGGAAACCTACGGGTGGACTACGTGCTTCCTTCTCGCCCGCTACGCATCGTCGACGCAGCTGTGTTCTGGCCGACCGCCGACGATCCGCTCTTCCGCTTGGTGGGTGACTTCCCCTTCCCCAGCTCTGATCACCGCTTGGTCTGGATCGACGTCGCGTTGCCCGGCGGGCCACCGCGATAGACGGTGCGGACGAGGCGAACAGTCTGGCGGACCTGATCGACGTACTGCTCGCAGCCATCGCAGTCTGCTTGACCTGGTCGACGTAGGTGGTGCAGCCATCGCAATCGGCCAGGTGGTCGGTGACGCGACGCTCGGTCTCGTCGTCGAGGGCGCCGTCGAGGTAGTCCGTGACCAGCTCCACCAGCTCGTCGCAGTTCAGGTCGGTCATTGCCTCACCTCGGTACCGACGTCGGATGCCGACGCCGCGCAGTACTCCTCCAGCTTGCCGACCGGCCCTCGAACGCTGCGAGGCCCTGGACGACCGCGAGCCACGCGTCCTGCACGACCTCGTCGGCGGAGGCGTACGTCGACACGATGGAGCGGGCCACACGCGCCATGCCACCCGACCAGGCGTCGAGCACCAGCGCAAAGGCGGTGTCGTCCTTGGCGCGCAGGCGGGCGACCAGCTCGGCGTCAGGGGGCAGCTCGGGTTGCTCGCGCATCGGCACGACCACGATGTCACGCGCCTCTCCGGACCGAGGAACGAGATCCGGACGTCGCAGCGAGCCGTGGACATGCCCGCCGCCCGACCGCGGTCGCCACCTATGCTCAGGAGCAGTCGGAGGGGGTGTCGACCATGGCACGTAGACCGCTCGTGCTGCTACTGGTCCCCGGCCTGGTGGCCGCGACGCTCGGCGTAGCCGGACCGGTGACCCCGGCTGCGGCTGAGCCGGCGACGGTGACCGTCGCCGGGAGCTTCCAGCAGGAGTTGGGCTGCCCGGGGGACTGGCAGCCGGAGTGCGCGGCCACCCATCTGACGCTCGACCCCGACGACGGTGTGTGGCAGGGCAGCTTCCCGCTCCCGGCCGGGAGTTGGGAGTACAAGGCGGCGCTCGACGGCACGTGGGACGAGAACTACGGCGCCGGCGCGGTGCGCGATGGGCAGAACATCGGCGTGTCCCTCGGCGGGCCGAGCCAGGTCAAGTTCTTCTACGACGACGAGACTCACTGGGCCACCGACAACCAGACGTCGGTGATCGCGACGGTACCGGGCAGCTTCCAGAGCGAGCTGGGCTGTGCGAGCGACTGGGACCCGGGTTGCCTGAGGTCGTGGCTGCAGGACGCCGACGGCGATGGTGTCGGGCGATTCTCCACGTCATCGCTGCCACCCGGCGCCTATGAGGCCAAGGTGGCGATCGACGAGACCTGGGACGAGAACTACGGCGGCGGCGGCGTGCGTGACGGCGCCAACATCCCGTTCACGGTCGGTGGCGCCGGCGACGTCGTCACGTTCAGCTATGACCAGGGCAGCCACGTCCTCGACATCGCGGTGACGCCGGCGACGCCGGTCGACGACGCCGCCCTCGTGCGCGAGCCCGTGCGCCACCCGTTCGTCGACGAGGTCCTGTACTTCGCCATGCCCGACCGCTTCAACGACGGCAATCGCAGGAACAACTGCGGTGCCTTTGCAGGAGCCTGCGTGGCCGGCGACACCCAGGAGAACGTGCTGGCCCACGGCTACCTACCTAGCGAGAAGGGCTACTACCACGGTGGCGACCTCGAGGGCCTGCGCCGCAAGCTGCCCTATCTCCAGGGTCTCGGCGTAACCGCCATCTGGGTGGGGCCGATCTTCACCAACAAGCCGACGCAGTCGGACACCACCGACCTGTACGGGCACTCCGCCGGCTACCACGGCTACTGGATCGAGGACTTCCTCCACGTCGACCCCCATCTCGGCACGAACGCAGACTTCGCCGCGCTTGGTCGACGAGGCCCACGACCGCGACATGAAGGTGGTCATGGACATCGTCACCAACCACACCGCCGATGTCATCCAGCTCGAGGGCAACGCGGGCTATCGCAACAAGCGCGACTTCCCCTACCGCGACGCGAGCGGACAACCGTTCGACGACTCCGACTTCGCCTACTCGGGCCAGCCCGACTACTCGTTCCCGGAGGTGAATGCGGGCTCGTTCCCCTACGCGGCAACGCTGCCGCCCGACGAGGCGGACGTGAAGAACCCCGCCTGGCTCAACGACCCGTTGCTGTACCACAACCGGGGCAACACGAGCTTCACCGGCGAGAACTCGTTGTACGGCGACTTCTTCGGTCTCGACGACTTGTGGACCGAGCGCCGCGAGGTGGTCGAGGGGATGGTCGACATCTACTCGTTCTGGATCGACGAGTTCGGCGTCGACGGGTTCCGTATCGACACCACCAAGCACGTGAACATGGAGTTCTGGCAGAAGTTCGGACCTGACATCCTTGCCGCCGCCGAGGCGCGGGGCATCGACGACTTCTTCGCCTTCGGCGAGGTGTTCGACCAGCAGTTCGGCCCGGCGTTCATGAGCGAGTTCTCCACCAAGGGCCGGCTGCAGTCGACGATCGACTTCGCCTTCCAGTTGGCGGCGCGTGGGTTCGCGTCGCAGGGCGCGCCCACCGATGCCCTGCGCGACTTCTTCGCCCTCGATGACTACTACACCGACGCCGACAGCAACGCCTACGCCATGCCCACGTTCCTCGGGAACCACGACATGGGGCGCATCGGCTACTTCCTCCAGCGTGTCGACCAGGCTGGCGCCGGCGACGCCGAGCTACTGGCCCGCTCCCGGCTGGCGCACGCCCTCATGTTCTTCGCCCGGGGCCAGCCGGTCGTCTACTACGGCGACGAGCAGGGCTTCGTCGGCGACGGTGGCGACAAGGACGCCCGCGAGGACATGTTCGCCAACGCCGTGCCCTCGTACGCCGACAACGACCTGATCGGCACCGACGAGACCTCGGCCGACGACAACTTCGACCGCGACCACCCGCTCTACGACACGATCGGCGAGCTCGCCAAGCTCTCCCGACAGCACCCGGCGCTACGTTCCGGCGCCCAGATCCACCGCGTCAGCTCCGCCGGCCCCGGCGTCTACGCCTTCTCCCGGATCGACCGCGACCAACGCGTCGAATACGTGGTCGCCCTCAACAACAGCGAGGCAGCGGCCAGCGCCGAGGTGCCGACGTTCTCACCCGCGGGTGCGAAGTACAAGCTCGTGTCGCGCAAGCTGGCGCCTAGCGGGAGCGTGCCCGACACGGCGACCACCGGGCCAGACGGCGAGCTCAGCGTCACCGTGCCGGCCCTGGGAGTCGTCATCTACCAGGCCAACCGGCCATTGCCGGCCAGCGACGCCGCCCCCGGCATCGCCATCACCAGCCTCGAGCACGGCGACACCGTGGCGTTGGGCACCAACTCGTGGGACGGCCACCAGGTCGCCGACCGGGTCGAGGTGGCAGCCGAGCTCGACCAGGACGCGTACGCCGAGGTGACCTTCGCCGTGCGTGAGGGCTCCGGCGAGTACGTGCCGATCGGCACCGACGACAACCCGCCGTACCGCGTGTTCTACGACGCCAGCCACCTGCGCGGCCACGAGGACACCAAGCTGTCGTTCCGGGCGATCGTCAACGACCTTTCGGGACACCTCGCCGCCGACGAGGTGGTCAACGTCGGTGTCGAGTTCCCCGAGGCCGCCGCGCCGGAGACCCCCTACGCCGTCGTCCACTACGCCCGCCCGGCCGGCGACTACGGGGACCACACCACCGGCAACGCCAACGACTTCTGGGGCCTGCACCTGTGGGGCGATGCCATCGCCCCCGAGGAGGCCACCGACTGGACCACCCCCAAGCCGTTCCTGGGTGAGGACGAGTACGGCCGGTTCGCCTTCGTGAAGCTCGCGAACGACACGCTGCCGGTGAACTTCATCGTCCATCGCGGTGACACCAAGGACCCCGACAACAGCCCCGACCGGAGCTTCGACCCGGGCGCGACCCCCGAGATCTGGTTACGCCAGGGCGACGTGACGATCTACACGTCCCAAGCCGAGGCCCAGGGCCACGCCACGGTCCACTACGCCTGTACCGACTGCTCGGGCGTGACGATCGACGTGACCAGCGCGGCCGGTCCCGTCGATGACCAACGCCCCGCCCGACGCAACGGACGACTACGGCGCAGTGTTCACGCTGACGCCACCGGACCTGTCGTCGCCGCTGACCGTCACCATCCGCAACGGCGGGACCGTCGACGTCGATGCCCAGACCTTCACGCCGACCGAGACGCCGACGGCCTGGTTCCAGCCCGGCGAGCAGGTGGTCCACCGGTCCCGGGGGGCGGCGGAGGACTTCGCCACGATCCACTACCGGCGTCCGGCCGCGCGACTACGGCGACCCCACCAGCACCGACTTCAACGACTTCTGGGGCCTGCACGTCTGGACGGGCGCGGCGACCGAGACCGCGTGGGACGATCCCGCTCCGCCCGATCGGCCAGGACGTGTTCGGCATCGAGTTCCGCGATCGACCTGGCCGACGGGGCCGACCAGCTCGCCTACATCCTCCATCGGGGCAACGACGCCAAGGACCCGGGCCCCGACCAGTTCCTCGTGTTCGACACCTATGGCCACGAGGTCTGGCAGCTCGAGGGGGCCGACCCGGAGAAGCCCTACGTGGCGCCGCCCGCGGCCATGGCCGCGGGCCCTTGACGCCGGCGTGTTCTTCAAGCAGTTCTACGTGCAGGGCTTGGGCCATGCCTCCTACCTGGTCGGGTCGGAGGAGACCGGAGAGGCGCTGCTGCTCGACCCGCAGCGTGACGTCTCCGGTTATTTCGACGTCGCACGGGTGCAGGGACTGCGGATCCGCCACGCCCTCGACTCCCACGGCCACAACGACTACCTCTCGGGCCTGACCGAGGTGGCGGAGCGGGGCGACGTGGAACTGCTCGCCTCGGCGGCCGGCGAGGTCGGCTTCGACCATCGGGCGCTTCACGACGGCGAGCAGTTCGAGCTGGGCGAGGTCGGCTTCGAGGTGCTGCACACCCCGGGGCACACGCCCGAACACATCAGCGTGCTCGTGTACGACCGGTCGGCGTCGGCCGACGTGCCCGCCCTGCTGCTGTCGGGCGGCGCGTTGCTCGTCGGTGACCTGGCCCGTCCCGACCTGCTCGGCGGGCGCGACCAAGCCGAGGCCGCCGCGAAGGAATTCTGCCGCACGATCCAGACGAAGATCCTCGAGCTGCCCGACCACGTCGAGGTGTTCCCCACCCACGTCGCCGGCTCGCTGTGCGGCGGGAACATCGGCAGCCGCCTGTCCACGACCGTCGGCTACGAACGCCGCACCAACGAGATCCTGGCCGCGGTCTCCTCCAAGGCCGAGTTCGTCGAGCATTGCCTCCGCCTCGACAACCTGCCGGCCGTCCCGCCGTACTGGAAACGGATGCGGCGCCAGAACCTCGCCGGCGTCGCCCCGCTCGGCGTGCTGGGGGAACCACCGGCGCTCGAGACCGACGCCGTGTCGCGGGCGGCGCGCGACGGCGCCGTCGTGCTCGACACCCGGCCCCCCGAGGCGTTCGGGGGCGGGCACATCCCGGGCGCGCTGAACGTCGGGCAGGGTGCGTCCTTCCCCACCTGGGCGGGGACGGTCCTCGACGAGAACGCCGACGTCGTGCTGGTCCTCGACTCACCGGCCGACCTGTGGCCCGTCACCTGGGACCTGCTGCGCATCGGCTACGAGCTGCCGGTCGGATGGCTGGCCGGCGGGATGCTGGCCTGGCGCACCGCGGCCCTGGATCTCGAGCGGCTCCCGCAGATCACCGTGCACGAGCTCCGCCAGCGCCTCGCCGCCGGCGAGGTCGACCTGCTGGACGTCCGTCAGCCCAGCGAATGGGCCGACGGCCATGTGGAAGGCGCCACGTTCATCACCGGCGGCGAACTGCCCCTACGCCTCGACGACGTCCGCCGCACCGGTCGACCCGTGGCCGTCACGTGCGGATCCGGCTACCGGTCCTCGGTATCGGCCAGCCTCCTCGACGCCCGTACCGATCTCGACGTCATCAACGTCCTCGGCGGGATGAGCGCCTGGACGGCGGCGGGCTACCCGACGACGGCCGTGTGAGCCCTGTCGAACACTCGAGCTCTTGTACCACCAGGCGTCCGCAAGGGGCCGGCTTCCGATTCACCCACGCAGGGTGAGGCGGCGGCCTCAGGGCCGACCACGCTTGACCCGTGGCCGCCGCCATCGCGCACGAGCCCACCGCTGTGAGCTGCACCCGCGGCAGGGCGCGGCGGCCATGAGCCCGACCGAAACGCCGGGAGCGGAGGCGGTGGCGGGCCCTGCGACGGATCCCGATGCTGAGCGCTACCGGTCGGTCGCCCACCGACTGTACGAGATCGCGAAGCCGATCCGGGTGCTGTCGGCTTTGCGCTGGCCCGCCTCGGTCCGCGAGGAGTTTCTCGCCGGGGGCGGCGACGCGCTCCCGTCGGTCGAGTACCCACCGTTCGACGAGGAGCCGGTCGTCGAGGCCGTCAGCGAGGCCCGCCGGTCGATCTACCCGGGAGGTCTGGTCGACGACTGGCTGGAGTCGGTTGCGAACTCGGTCGAGCTGACGGCTCGGATGCTGGCAGCGCGAGGCACCGAGTCGTTCCTCACGTACAACCAGGCCATCTACGGCACCCCGCACACGCCGTTGCGGTACGACCCGATAACCCCCTACGAGCTCGCCCAGCGCGTGAGTGAGGTCCTGCTCGGACTCGACCGCGTGGGCCTGTCGTTCGAGGTTTCGCGCGACCACTCGGCCCAGGAGGTCGCCGACATCCTGTCCTCCGGGGTGATCGCCCACTTCGGCCCCGACGACGCGCCGGCCATCAAGATCGTCGACGAGCTCTCGGCGAACGCCCTGGCCACGGCGAGCCGGATCAAGGTGCGGTCCGGGGCGCGATTCACCGCACGCGACGCGGCGCAGCTGCTCAATCACGAGGCGTTCATCCACGTGTTGACGGCCGTGAACGGTCGGTACCAGACCGACTTGCCGATACTGGCCATCGGGCATCCGGGCACCACCCGCACCCAGGAAGGCCTCGCCGTCTTCTCCGAGTTCGTGTCGGGCACGCTCGAGCTCGACCGGTTCCGCCGCTTGTCCGACCGGGTCCTCGGGGTTCAGATGGTCATCGACGGGGCCGACTTCGTCGAGCTCTTCCGATGGTTCTCGGACCGGTCGCCCGACGCCGAACAGGCCTTCGAGAGCACCCGCCGCATCTTCCGGGGTGGGCCGGTCACCGGCGGTGCCCCGTTCACCAAGGACTGCGTGTACCTGTCCGGCTTCCTGGCGGTGAGCACGTTCATCCGGGCGGCATTCGTACAGGAGCGCCTGGACTGCGTGGGGACGCTGTTCGCCGGCAAGCTCGACCTCTTCGACATACCCGCCCTCGTCGAGCTGCGCCGCTTGGGTCTGTGCCGCAGCCCGGTGCACCGCCCCCCGTGGGTCCTCGACCCCGGGTGGGCGCTCACGTGGCTGACGTATTCGACCTTCGTTGCCGCCATCGACCTGGCTGCGGTCTCCAACGCCGTGGGACACGTCCTCGACCGGGCCCCACAACTCGACATCGGCGGGTGAGAGCGCCATCGAGGCCGCCGGGGGAGCGGCGCCCCGGCCGGGCGACCGTTGCCCGGCCGGGCCCGCGTCAGGAGACGGCCTTGGCGAACAGCTCCAGGCAGTAGGTCCAGCCCTGCGGGCTGGCGACGCCGCCGTGGACGCCGTCGGCACCGGGCCCGTGCCGGTCGAAGTGCCGATGCTCCAGCTCGACCCGCGTGCTGCTCGGCCCGTCGGCGATGAAGCGAATCTCGACCTCGCTGGCGTGGGCCGGATCGGGGTCGTACTGCCACGCTTCGTTGAGCTGCCATGCCAGGGTGACCCGCTCGGGAGGCTCGAAGGCGGTCACCCGGCCGGTGTCGCACTCCTTGCCGTCGACGCCGACTTCGTACCACCGGCCGTCGACCCTTGGCTCCAGCACGAAGTCGGCCATGTCGGACTCGCCGATGCTGTACTCCCTCGGCCACCAGCTCCCGAACTGCTCGGTGAACACCTTGAAGGCACGCTCTCGAGACGCGGCCACGGTGATGGTCCGAACGACGGGCGCATACGTCTGTTGGCTCATGGATTGTCCTCACTTTCCTCTAGTTCCACTACCGCCGCGAACGCCGCCAGCGCGTCGTCCCACATCCGGTCCAGATAGGCGCGCAACTCGGCGATGCCCTCCGGCCTGATCCGGTAGAGACGCCTGGTGCCGATCGCCTGGTCTGTGACCAGACCGGCCCCCTTGAGCACCTTGAGGTGCTGGGAGACCGCTGGACGACTGATCGGGAACCGCTTCGCCAGCTCGCCGACGGCACATGGACCGCCGCGGAGCGCCTCGAAGACCGCCCGGCGCGACGGATCCGCCAACGCGGTCAGACCGTCGCTTCGGTAAGTCGTCACGAACGGTAAGTGTAGTCTTACCGTTTCGTCCGTGTCACTGGGCGCGGCTTGAATCTCCGGCATGGAGATCACGCGCATCGGCGACATCACGACCGGGTGGGGCGAGAGCCTGCTCTGGGACGATCAGCGGCAGCGCCTGTACTTCGTCGACTGCGCCGCCAAGACGCTGCACTGGCTGGACGATGGCCGCGGCAAGGTCCACACCCTTGCCGCACCATCGATGCCCACCGGCATCGTGGCCACGACCGACGGCCGAGTGCTGGCCGCGCTCGACGACGGCCTCCACGCCGCCGACCCCGACTCCGGCGCGTGGAGCCTCGTGAGCCTCTACCCCGACGAGATCGGGGGGCGGTGCAACGACATGTGCGCCGACGCCGCCGGCAACGTCGTCACCGGGAAGCTGAACCTCGGCCCCGGCGACGGATCGGCCTGGTGGTTCTCCGCGCGCCACGGGTGGCGCATGCTCGACGCCGACATCGCCAACACCAACGGGCCTAACGCCGGGGTGATCGACGGCGAGATGACGCTGATCATCGGCGACACGTCGGCGCACTACTACGCCTACCCGTACGACCCGATCGCTGGGTCGGTCGGCGAGCGGCGGGTCTTCGGCGACATGACCGACCTGGAGGGCGGCGCCGACGGGGCGGCGCTCGATACCGACGGCGGCCTGTGGTGCGCCCTGTTCGGTGGTGGCCGCCTGGTGCGGTTCACACGCGACGGCCTCGAGCGCGAGGTGGCGATGCCGCTGCCCAACCCCACCGATGTCGCCTTCGCCGGGCCCGACCTCGATCGGCTCTACGTCACGTTCGTCGACGGCGGGCTCATGGCCGTCGACGGTCTCGGCGCCGTCGGACGCATTGAGCCCCGGTGCTCGCTGTGATCGAGGGGTGGCGCGGAAGCCGGCGCCCGACTGGCGCACGGCTCGGTCGGGCCGTCCGGTCACTCGCCAGTCGACCAGCTGCCGTGCGGAACGACGAGTCTGCGATGTAGATCCAGATTTCCGCACGCGGTCGCTCACGTCTCCATGTGAGCATGCGCCGGCAACGAGCGCCGCAAGCCGATGCGTGCGCGTAGGCCCCGCCGAGGAGGTTCACGACCCGAGCTGGTCTCGGCCCGTCCCGTCACCCCGGACGGGTGATCATCGGTCGAACAGGGCGGTAGACCGTGTCGGCGTGTCGATGCAGCTCCACTCCCGATGAGCCTGGCCTGGTTGGTGGCCTCGGGCGTCGGACTCGCCATCGCGGTCGCCTCCATCGGCGCGGCCCGCCGGCCTGACATCCCGGGATGGGAGACGCGGGTGTTCCATGCCGTGAACGGCTTGCCGAACTGGCTGTATTGGATCGTGTGGGCGCCGATGCAGCTCGGAAACCTCGTGGTCGGCACGCTTGTCGGCCTGGCCAGCGCCTGGCTGGCGGGGGAGCCGGCAGTGGCCGTCGGTGTGATCCTGGCGATGATCCTGAAGCTCGTGACGGAGCGCATCGTGCGGCGGGAGATGAAGGCGTACCTCGCAGTCCGCGAGCGACCGGGCGCGAGCCAGCCGGGAAGCGTGCTCCGGGGTGGCGACGTGCCGTCCACGGGACCGAGCTTCCCGTCCGGGCACGTCATTCTCGTGGCCGCGATCGGGTGCGTGATCAGTCCGACCCTGCCGGTGGAATGGGTGTGGGTTCCAGTCCTGCTCACCGCGCTGGTCATGTTCGGTCGCGTGTACGTCGGCGCGCACAATCCGCTCGACGTTACGGCGGGCCTGGGTGCGGGCCTGCTCCTCGGCGGGGTGGTGGCCGCCTTCGTCGGGTGACACGACGATCGTCGACGGCCCGGATGCACCTGCTCTCCCTGCAGGGCCGAGCCGTTCGGCAGCTCGGGTGCGCTCGCCTTCAGACCTGCCGGCGGGTCGTGACAAGCTTCTTCCATGACCGGCAGGCGCTCGCGGGCAAGGGCTGACCATTGACGACGCACGAGGCACTCGCGGCATGGGGCGCCTACGACCGCGATGACCCCTTCCCCCTGTTCGCCGGCGTTCGCGCACTCGGCGCGGTGCATCCGGTCACGCTTGCCGACGGGCACGACGCCTGGCTGGTGTCCCACCACGAGGAGGCTCGCGCCGCCCTCAACGACCCGCGGCTTTCCAAGGACATGCATGCGGCGCTGGCCATGGACACCGGCGTCGTGGCCGAGGGCCTTCCCGGACCGGCCTTTGCCCGGCACATGCTCAGTGTCGACCCGCCGGACCACACTCGGCTCCGTCGCCTCGTCTCGGCCGCTTTCTCTCCCCGGCGGATCGAGGCGCTGCGCCCGCGGGTGCAGGCCATCGTGGACGACCTCCTCGACGATCTCGCCGCGCTCGGGCCCGATGCCCGGGCTGATCTCGTTGCGGCCTTCGCCTTTCCACTCCCGTTCACGGTGATTTGCGAGCTCCTCGGCGTGCCCGAGCCCGATCGGGCTCCGCTGGGTCGCGGCCTCACCGCTCTCCTGGTCCCCACGCCCACGCCGGCGGCGTATGCACGGGCCAAAGCGGCGTCCGACTCCGTGGTGGCGATGCTGGAGGCACTCGTCGAGGCGAAGCAGGACGCCCCGGGCGACGACCTTGTGAGCGGGTTGCTCAGTGCGCGTGACGGCGACGAGCGCCTCGACACGCAGGAGCTGCTCTCGACGATCTTCCAGTTGATCGTGGCCGGGCACGACACGACCGCGAGCCTCATCGGCAACAGCGTGGTCGCGCTGTTTCGCAACCCAGAGCAACTTGCCCAGTTGCGTGCGGACCCCGGCAGGATTCCCGCGGCCGTGGAGGAGTGCCTCCGCTACGACGCCCCCGTCCCCCACGCGACGTTTCGGTATGCGATCGAGCCGGTTGAGATCGGGGACGTGACGATTCCCGTCGGGGCCCAGGTGATCATCTGCCTGGCGTCCGCCAACCGGGACGGCGACCGGTACGAGGGCTCAGAGGTGCTCGACATCGGCCGGGCCGAGACACGCCACCTCGCGTTCGGACACGGCATCCACCACTGTCTCGGTGCCGCTCTGGCACGCATGGAGGGACAGCTGGCGCTCGCGTCATTACTGCGCCGCTTCCCCGATCTCAGCCTTGCCGTGCCCGTCGGCGAGCTGCACTGGGATCACGGCGACGGGCTCGTGTTGCGTGGTCTCTCCGAGCTGCCCGTGATCCCCGGTCCCGCGCTTTCGCGTCGCCAGTAGGCCGACGCGGGCGGGGGCGGCGCCCGACCAGGCACTATTGGGGGCGGCACCGTGCCGGCGGTGGCGAGGGATTCGAGGATGCGAGGACCAGGCGATGCACAACGGGATCGGGGAACGGTTTGCGGAGGCCCTCGCGAAGAAGGACCCCACGGCGCTCCTGGACCTCCTCGACTCGGAGGTCGACTTCCGGGGCTTGACACCGAGCCGGTTCTGGGAAGCGAGCTCGGCAAGGGCACTGGTTGACGACATCCTCCTGGGCGCTTGGTTCGAGGCCACCGACCACATCGATTCGCTGGAGGACGTGCAACTCGGCTCGGTCGCCGATCGCAGCAGGGTCTCCTACCTGCTCCGTGTCAGCAATCCCGACGGGGTGTACCTGGTCGAACAGCAGGCATACTTCGGCGTCGAGAACGGCCGCATCAGTTGGCTGAGAATCCTCTGCTCCGGATACCGCGCCATCGGCGAGTAGCGGACGGAGCCTGACCCGTCGCACGCAGAGCCCGGAGCTCGACGGGCCCTCGGCAGGACGGCATTGACCACGTGAGATCCGCTTCGTCCAGGCGCCGCTCGAAACAGTCAAGCAATCACTTGAACGTCGCTGCCCTCGCCGCTATGGTCAAGTAGATGCTTAAGCAAGACGAGGCGCTGGATCGCGTCTTCCACGCGCTCGCTGATTCGAGCCGCCGCAACATGGTCGAGCGGCTGAGCCAGGGCCCCGCATCGGTCACCGAGCTGGCGAGGCCGTTGCCCATGACGCTGGCGGCGGTCGTGCAGCACGTCCAGGTACTGGAGGCGGCCGAGCTCGTTCGCACGGAGAAGGTGGGGCGGGTTCGCCGCTGCGAGATCAACCTGGACACGCTCCGGCCAGTCGACCGCTGGATCGCCGACCGGCGAGCCATATGGGAGCGGGCGTTCGACCAGTTGGGCAGGGTTCTCGGACCGCAGCCTGCCGCCGGCGCCGAGCCGACTCGAGGAGCGATTGATGAGTGACCGCACCGTGACCCATACCACCTTCGTGATCGAGCGGACGTATCCGGTCACGCCTCGCGCCGTGTTCGCGGCCTTCGCCGAACCCGAGCTCAAGGAGCGCTGGTTCACCATGCCGCCCGACTGGGTCGACACCGAGCACAGCCTCGACTTCCGCGTCGGCGGCCGCGAGATCAATCGGGGAGGCCCTCCCGAGGGGCCCGTGCACCTCTTCGATGCGCGCTACCAGGACATCGTCGAGAACGAACGGATCGTCTACGCGTACGACCTCCACCTCGGCCCGCAACGCATCTCCGTCTCGCTCGCCACCATCGAGCTGGCCGCGGTCGGCGGCGGCACCCGGATGACGTTCACCGAGCAAGGCGCGTTCCTCGATGGCCTGGAGGACCCTGCGGGGCGGGAGCACGGCACGAACCTCATGGTCGACGCCCTCGGGGCCGCGCTCGAGGCCGGGCTCGGCGACCGATGAGCGACGCCGCCGTGACCTTCGGTCGCTGGCCGGCTGTCGGGGTCGGCCTCCCGATCGGCGGTGCGCACGCAGGCCCCGCATCGGTCGAGGCGGTGGCAACCGCTGCCGACCGGCTGGGGTACAGCAGCGTCAGCCTGTCCGAGCGCCTGCTGCTGCCCGCGGCTCCCGGTTGGAGCAATGACTTCGGCCTGCCGGACTGGCCGTTCTACGACGCGATCGAGAGCCTCAGCTGGGTCGCCGCGAAGACCAGCGGCATCCGCCTGCGGACCGACGTCGTCGTCCCCCTCTTCCAGCAACCGATCGTGCTCGCCCGCCGCCTGGCGACGCTCGATCACCTCTCCGGCGGGCGCGTCGACGTCGGCCTTGGTCTGGGCTGGCTACCGGAGGAGTTCGAGGCAACCGGCGTCGGCGCGACGGGTCGGGCTGCCCGCTTCGAGGAATGTGTGGCGGCGATGCGAGCGTGCTGGGGGCCGGACCCGGTCGAGTACCGGGGCGACCACTACCGCATTCCTCGCTCGAAGATCGGACCCAAGCCGCTGGACGGCGGGATCCAGGTCTTCATCGGCGGTGTGGCCAGGCCCGCGGTGGAGAGGGCGGCGCGCCTCGGCGACGGCTTCACGGTGGGATTCCGCAACTGGGACGACACGCTCAACCAGATCGAGTGGTACCGGACGGCCGGCGGTACGGGGCCGATCGTCGCCCGAGGCGGTCCCATGCTCGCCGACGCCGAACACGCCACGCCGCCAACGACGTGGACCGAGCCCCAGATCGTCGACGACCTCGAACGGGCGCGCGATATCGGCATCGACGAGTTCGTCTGGGACCTCAACATCGTCGGCTACGAACCAGCCCGCCAGGTCGAGGCCCTTCAGGCCCTGGCGGCCCAGCTCGGGCTGACGGCACGTGGGTGACGCGGGATCCTGGGGTGGCCGCGGCACCGTTTCGGTGGCGTCGAGGCGTGTGACCGAGCCGGTCAGCACAGACGTCGGACGCGATGGGCGGTCCGGCGCAGCGACGGTCCCTCCGCGGGGGGCGGTCGACTCCGCCGTCCTGCGATTCCAGATGCGCCGGCCAGTCACCTCGGAGGGCAGGATCCGGATCCAGTGGAGCTTGTGCCCCACGGCCCAATGTCGCAGCGGGAGTTGGGCGACGTGGCGGACGTCGTCGGGATCGTCGACCTCGACCGCCCGCCCCTTGACGAGCACGCTCCACCCGGTCGCATCGTCCGCCACGACGGCATCGACCTCGTAGCAGACGGCGGGGCTGCGGGTCAGGCCCCGAAGCTTGCTACCGGCGTCGGTGCGGAAGACGATCGTGTCGCGGTCCACGACGTGGTTCACCGGGTAGATCTCGGGGGCGCTGTCGTTGAGGACGCCGATCCGCCCGACCGGGGTCGACGCCAGGAGCCTCCAGCACTCGGCCGGGCTCATGTGCTCGAGCCAGGTTCGTCCGTCGATCGCGCCCATGAGGTCCTCCTTGGGCGGTGGCTTCACCTCGATCGTGGGCTGTCCACCCGCCGGTCGGCAGGGGCAAACGGCCCCAACGCGAAGACCGAGCGTCGCGTCGATCGGGACCTTCGGCACTGCCGCCGGGGAGGCGCGGCCTCCGATGATCGGGCCATGGAACTGCGCGTTCTCGATCGTGACCAGTGCCTGCGCCTGCTGGCGGACGACGACATCGGCCGCCTCGCCGTGATCGCCGGGAGCACCCCGGCGATCTTCCCGGTGAACTACGCGCTCGACGGCGACACCATCGTCTTCCGCACCGACCCGGGAACCAAGCTGGCCCATGGCCCGCGGGCCCGGGCCAGCTTCGAGGTCGACAGGTTCGACCACGCCGGCCGTGCGGGCTGGAGCGTCGTCGCCACGGGCCGGCTCGAAGAGGTGACCCACTACGACGCCGCCACCTTCGAACGGGTGCGCCGGCTGGCGATAGATCCGTGGCCCGGCGGTGACAAGGCGCACTGGATGCGGCTGGTCCCCGATCGGCTCACCGGTCGCCGGATCGACCCGCCGCGCTCGAGGACCTTCGACCCTCGATGGGCACGCGACCGCTCCGTACCGGCGACCGCCGGTCGCCGGGGGCCAGCCCACGGGGCTAGCGCCAAGCCGCAAGCGGCGTGGGACCTTCGACCCTGGCGTCGCCGGCCGCGGCTGGCGACGCTGATGGCATGGAAGGAACTCGGATCGTGGTGGGCGTCGATGGATCCGCCACCTCGCGGGAGGCCCTGCGCTGGGCCACCGGGCTCGGCGAGGCGCTCGCCGCCGAGGTCGTGGCGATCCACGCCCTCGGGCTGCTGGATCGGTGGCACGATCCCGACGCGTCGGCTCGGTCCTGGCGCAGGACCCTGTGCGCCCTCGTCGAACGGACGTGGTGCGCGCCGTTGGCACGATCGCGTGGCCTGCACCGCGTCGAGGTGCGCGACGGCGATCCGGTCGACGTCCTCCTCGCCGCCATCGAGGACGAGCACGCCGACCTGCTCGTGGTCGGGAGCCGCGGCGTCGGAGACAGACCGGAGCTCGCCCTCGGTTCCACCAGCCTCCATTTGCTGCAGGCGGCTCGGGTGCCGGTGCTGGTCGTGCCCGACCGTCGCCCAGAGGCGGCCGCCGCTGACGCGCTCCGCCTCCGCCACGTGCTCGTCGGCGTCGACCATTCCCAGGCCTCGCGGGCCGCGCTCGAGCTGGGGGCGGACCTGGCGGTCGCGCTGGGTGGATCGCTGAGCGTGCTCGAGGTCGTGGAGTACGTGCCGCCGTTCCCGCTGGATGAGCCGACCGAGCCCGGCGACGGGCATCAGGGACGGGTGGCCGAAGCGGCCATGGCGCTGCTCGAGGCGGAGGTACGGGGTGTGCGGGCGCGGGACGTCGGCGTGCAGGTGATCGTGCGCTCGGGCGACCCGGCAGCGACGCTGCTGGAGGTGGCGGACGACGTGGACGCGGACCTCATGGTGGTCGGGACCCGCGGCCGCGGTGGCCCGCGCGAGCTGCTGCTGGGCAGCGTGGCCCGAACGGTCGCCGACAGGGCCCGACGGCCGACGCTGGTCGTGCCCGATGCCGCCGGGCCCGTGCACCTCTGCCCCAACAGGGACGACCATCCCGAGCGGGCATCGGCGAGCCCGCGGTCATGAGCCGGCGGCACGCTGAAGCCCGCCGTCTCGGCTATCTCTGACCGGTCCGCAGCCCAGCGCCGGGGACCAAGGTCCCCCAGCCGCGTGCCGTTGGCCCCTGACCACGGGGCGGCCGGTTGCCGCACCGTGGACGGCAGTGGAGGCATGCGCACAGGACCGAGCCTCCGTGCAGGAGAGGAGGAGTCATGGAGAAGATCAGGGAAGCCGCAGCGGAGTTCCTCGCCAACCGGCGGATTGCCGTCACCGGCGTATCCCGGAACCCGCGTGACCACGGCAGCAATGTCGTGTACCGGCGGCTACGCGAGCGCGGCTACGAGGTGTCCGCCGTCAACCCCAACGCCGATGAGGTCGAAGGCGACGCGTGCTACCACGACCTCAAGTCGATCCCCGGCGGTGTCGACGCGGTCGTGATCGCCACCAGGCCCGAGACGGCGGACGCGACGATGCGCGAGTGCGCTGAACTGGGCATCGCGCACGTGTGGATGCACCGGGCCTTCGGAGCTGGAAGCGTTTCCAAGGCGGCATCCGACTACGGCCGGCAGCACGGCATCAAGGTCATCGACGGGGGTTGCCCGCTGATGTTCGCCCCGACGGCCGACACCGGACACCGGGTGATGCGGGTGATGTGCACCCTGGCGGGCAATGTCCCCAAGCGGGTCTGAGCACCACCACCAGATTCCTGCTACTGGATGCAGAACTCGTTGCCCTCGGGGTCGAGCAGGGTGATCCAGTGGCCCCCGGGCTCGTCGAACTCGCCGACGACCGTCGCCCCCAGCGCGACGAGCGCGTCGGCCCGCTCGTGCATCAAGTCGGCCCCCACCCGCACGTCGAGGTGGACGCGGTTCTTGGCCGTCTTGCCCTCCAGATTCACTCACACCCTGCTTCCGTCAGCCCCACGGGTCGCGGTTCGGCGTCGCTGCGGCCCTACATCCTAGCCTTGAGCGATCGTTCACGACGCGCAGTCCAGCGATCAGCCAGAGGGCCCGGTCGGCGGTGCTGCGTCCAGTCTTCCGGTGTGTGCCGTTTCCGAGATCCTCTCGTTGTTCCTCGATCTCCCAGCTCCGTTCGTAGCGCAGCTTTGCTCTCCGTTGCTCTCTTCCTTTCTTCGCTCCTTCCTGTTTTTTCCATCGTTCTTCTCTCTTTTTTCCTTTCTCTTCTTCCTTCCTCTTCGCCCCGTTTCTTTCTTCCTTTTTCTTCTCTTTCTCTCGTCTCTCCGTCCCTTCCTCGCTCTCTGCAGGCGTCCCCTCGCACCGCCCTGTTGTGTTCTTCCGCTCGCCTCTCGTCGTCGCCTCGTTCCGTCGGCCGTCGCCTCAGCGTTTCTGTCTAGTTCGTTGTGCTCTTTTCCGTCTGTCCAGTCTTTTCGTATCTTTCTCTTCCTTTCTTTCTCTTTCTTCTTTTCTTTTTTTTCATCTTCTTTTCTTTTTTTCTCTTCCTTTTAGTCGTCGTTTTTCTCTTTTTTTCTTTTCTCTCTCTCCTAGTACGGCGACAACCTCCGCGCAGTCGATGGGAGCGAGCTTTATCACTTAACTTCTTTCTATTATAATTATACGGGACCTTCTGGAAGAACACCCGCGGCCCGACCCCCTCCGGATCGACGATGGCGAAGGCCCGATCTGGGTCGGAGCGGTCGATACCCATGGCGTCGAGGGCGCCCTCCCACGTGTCGAAGCCGGGGGGCGGGGGCTGTTCGACGTAGCCGAGCACGTCGCACCAGAACGTCCCCAGCGCTCGGGGGCCCGCCGCGTCGATCGTCACCTGGAAGGAGTTCGCCATGGCGAGAGCATGCCGCAGCCGACGCGCTCGCGCGGTCAGGCGAGGGCCGGCTCGAGGACGGTGGCCACGAGATCGTCGAGCTGGGTGCGTAGACCGTCGACGTCGAAGGCCAGGCACAGCACGACGAGGCGATCGACGCCGCGCGCCCGATATGCCTCCACGGCGGCCGCGTCCACGGGATTGAAGTACGGCGACACCGTGAGCTGGAGGTCGCCGCGGCTGCGGCCCTCCTTGGCGAGCATCGCGTCGAGCCGCTCGAGGGGCTCGTCGAGCTCGTCGGGCAGCCGGTTGAACGAGTACCAGCCGTCGCCATGCCGTGCCGCTCGCCGCATCGCCGCCGTGCTCTCGCCCCCGACGTGGATGGGCGGGTGCGGCTGCTGGACGGGCTTGGGGTACATGCGGCACGCCGGGAGCGTGTAGTGCTCTCCCTCGAAGGACGAGACCTCGTCGGTCCACAGCGAGCGCATCACCTGCAAGTACTCGTCGGTGCGCGCGCCTCGCTGTGCGAACGGCATGGCCACCGCCTCGAACTCCTCGCGGAGCCATCCAACGCCGATCCCGAAGTCGACCCGACCGCCCGAGAGGCAGTCGAGGTCGACCACCTGCTTGGCCGTGTACACGGGGTTGCGCTGCGGTACGAGGCAGATGCCGCTGCCGAGCCGGATCCGGTCGGTGACGGCGGCCAGGTAGGTGAGGGCGGTGAGCGGCTCGAGGAGGCCGGTGTCCCCGCCGCCGGGGAAGCGGCCGTCGGCGGCGTACGGGTACTGCGATTCGTAGTCGTCGAACAGCACCACGTGCTCGGCGACCCAGATCGACTCGAAGCCTCGGTCCTCGGCCTCCCGTCCGAGCGCCCGGAGGATCTCCGCCGACGCGTTGCCGTTGCCGAGGGGTGCGAACAGTCCGATGTCCATGGCGTCGGATCCTGCCACGCATCACCCCCCGGGTTCTGACGTGGTCCTGACAGGGTCAGCCGACGATGCGTCGCAAGGCAGGCGCCTTGACGTGATCCGCGGCCGCATCGCCGATCGTCAGGTGGCACGCGACATCCACGACGCAGGGCACCATCCACGCCAGGCGGCGCACGTACGCGACGTCATCGATCTGGCGGACCTTGCCCTCGAGCGTGACCACGCCGTCCTCCGCGGTCACGGAGATGTCATGGCCGTCCAGCGCCATGTCCTCGGCTAGCGCATCGGACACGTCGGCGGCGAGCTCGGCGTCGGGCCTGTCGAACATCCGCAGCAGGTCGCGGCGGGAGACGACTCCAACGAGCCGTTGCGAACCGTCGACGACCGGAAGGTGCTTGCGGTGGTTGTCGACCATCCGACGGGCCACGTCGCGGCACCCTGTCGTCCAGGTGGGCGCTGTCGGCGGGAGCGCTCATGATCCCGCCTGCGGTGTGTCCTCGGCGTCGACCGCCGCCCAGCGCCGGCTTGGTGATGAGGTCGGCGTCGCTGATCATGCCGACCAGGGCACCGCTGTCGTCCACGACCGGAAGGGCACCGATCCCGTTGCGGAGCATCAGATCGACGACCTCCTTGAACGATGCGGCGTGCGCAACGGTGATCGGGGGTGCGGTCATGACGTCTCGGACCCTGACCGTGAACATCTCGACCTCCTCAGGCTGGCGAGACGCACCCGTAGCGGGTGTCGGATCTGGCGTCAGTGTGGGTCGGCGAGGGACGCCGCCGGAAGGGCCGAAGGTCCCTGATCCGGCCCGACTGCAGACTCGGCGTGGTGTCGCCATCATGGGGTGGTGGCGTCACCCATCGACCACCGGCCGAGCCCGCCGCCCAGACCCGAGCCATGGTGCGAGGACGCAACGGCCGTCGCCGAGCGTCTCGGCACCGACGTCGACCGGGGGCTGACGGACGCGCACGCTGCCGAGCGTCTCGCCCGCCTCGGGCCCAATCAGCTGGAGGCCGCGGCACCGGTGCCGGCGTGGCGCAAGCTGGCCGAGCAGTTCCGCGACCCGTTGGTCTACCTGCTCCTGGTGGCGGTCGCGGTGTCGTTGGTGGCCTGGCTGCTCGAGGGCGGCGAGGACGTGCCGTTCGAGGTCGTGGTGATCTCGCTGATCCTCGTGGCCAACGCGCTGTTGGGCTACGTGCAGGAGGCCCGAGCCGAGCAGGCCGTGGCCGCGCTGCAGCGCATGGCCGCGGTCACCGCTGGCGTGGTCCGTGACGGAGCCGTTCAGCGGGTGCCCACGACGCAGATCGTGCCGGGCGATGTGCTGGTGCTGGCGGAGGGCGACGCAATCGCAGCCGACGCCCGCCTGGTGGAGGCGGCGTCGCTCACGGTGGCCGAGGCGTCGCTGACCGGGGAGAGCGAACCGGTCCTCAAGGACACAGCCACACTCTCGGGC
The DNA here is from genome assembly GCA_963813485.1 of uncultured bacterium. GTDB lineage: Bacteria > Actinomycetota > Acidimicrobiia > Acidimicrobiales > VFJN01 > DASQUK01. The sequence goes on along the minus strand of CAWEZE010000023.1, from coordinate 75,538 downwards.
CCGGCCAGCCTCGGGGACCGCGTCGACATGGTGTTCAGCGGCACCGCGGTGGCCCGGGGGCGCGGCCGTGCGGTGGTCACCGCCACCGGCATGGACACAGAGATGGGCCACGTCGCCCGGCTGCTCGGTCGCACCGAGGAGGAGCGCACGCCGCTGCAGCGCGAGGTCGAGCGCGTCGGCCGCACACTGGCCATCGCCGTCGTGGTCATCGCCGCGGTGGTCGTCGCCGCCATCCTGGTGACCTCCGACGTGAACAGTGCGTCCGACCTGGTCGACGTGCTGCTCGTCGGGGTGTCGCTGGCGGTGGCGGCGGTGCCCGAGGGCCTGCCCGCGATCCTGTCGGTCGTGCTGGCGTTGGGGGTCCAGCGCATGGCCCGTGAGCGCGCCATCGTCAAGAAGCTCTCCTCGGTCGAGACGCTGGGATCGGCGTCGGTCATCTGCTCGGACAAGACCGGCACGCTGACCCGCAACGAGATGACGGTGACCACGGTGGTCACCGGGTCGGGCGAGGTCGAGGTGACCGGCACGGGCTACCGACCGGAGGGCGGCGTGATGATCGACGGACACGCGCTGGGCGATGCTGTCGGCGACGCCGCCGTAGCCGACGAGGTGCGGTTCGTGCTGGCCGGCGGGAGCCTCGCAAACGACGCCGTGCTGCGCGACGACGGCGGGGAGTGGACCGTGCAGGGCGATCCCACCGAGGCCGCCTTCCTGGTGGCCGAGGCCAAGCTCGGCGTCACCGAGACCCGCCGGGCCCGCTTCGAGCGGGTGGGTGAGGTGCCGTTCACATCGGAGCGCAAGCTCATGAGCACGCTCGAGGCCGATGTCGAGAGGGAGGGTCGCATCGACGTCGTGACCAAGGGCGCTCCCGACGTGTTGCTGGCCCGCTGCACCCACGAGCGGGTCGGAGGCGAAGTCCAGGCGCTGACCGACGCCCGTCGAGCGCAGATAGTGGCCGACGTCGAGCGGCTGGCCGACCTGGCGCTCCGCACGCTCGCCGTCGCCTACCGGCCGCTCCCCGACGTCGAGCCCCCGCCGCCTTCGGTGTCGGCGGACGAGGCGGCCGAATCGTGGGAGGCGCTCGAACGCGAGCTCGTCTACCTGGGGATGGTCGGCATCATCGACCCGCCTCGGCCCGAGGCGCGGGTGGCCATCGGCGAGGCGCAGAGCGCGGGGGTGCGGATCATGATGATCACCGGCGACCATCCGCGCACCGCGCTCCGCATCGCGTCCGAGCTCGGCATCGGCGCCAACAGCGCACGGGCACTCACCGGGGCCGAGATCGACGCACTCGACGACGAGGCGCTCACCCGAGCGGTGCGCGACGTCGCGGTGTTCGCCCGGGTCGCGCCCGAGCACAAGCTCCGCATCGTCGACGCCCTGCAGGCCGACGGGAACATCGTGGCCATGACCGGGGACGGCGTGAACGACGTGCCGGCGCTGCGCGCGGCCGACATCGGCGTCGCCATGGGGATCTCCGGCACGGACGTGACGCGCGAGGCGGCCGACATGGTGCTGGCCGACGACAACTTCGCCACGATCGTGGCGGCCGTGCGGGAAGGCCGGGGGATCTTCACCAACATCCGCACCTTCCTGCGCTACCTGCTCTCGTCGAACATCGGCGAGGTGCTCACCATGTTCCTGGGCGTGGTCGGCGCCGGCCTGTTGGGCCTGACCGACCGGGTGGACTCGGGCGTGGCCGTGCCGCTGCTGGCCACCCAGATCCTGTGGATCAACCTCCTCACCGACGCCGCGCCGGCGCTGGCGCTGGGCGTCGACCCGCCGCCCGACGACGTGATGGCCCGGTCACCCCGAAGGCTGTCCGACCGCGTCATCGACACCGAGATGCAGCTCGGCATCGGCTTCGTGGGCCTCGTCATGGCCGTCGCCACCCTGGTCGCACTCGACCTGCACCTCCCGGGCGGGCTGATCGGGGGCTCGGGCAACATCACCGAGGCGCGGACCATGGCGTTCACGACGCTGGTACTGGCGCAGCTCTACAACTGCTTCAACGCCCGCAGCGATCGGGCCAGCGCGTTCCACCAGATGTTCTCCAACCCGCTGCTCTGGGCCGCTATCGCCGTCTCCGTGGCCCTGCAGGTCGCCGTGGTGCACGTTCCGTTGCTCAACGACGCGTTCGACACCTCGCCCCTCTCCCTCGGCCAGTGGGCGTCGTGTGCGGCCCTGGCCAGCGCCGTCCTCTGGGCCGACGAGCTCCGCAAGCTGGTGCGACGGCGCCGACGACGGGGCTGACGGCGGCGCCGCGACCTCCTGGCGGTCCCCAACGGTCGGCTCCGCGACGGCACGTAACCTGAAACTCGCATGGGCGAGTTCGCAGGTCCCCGGAGCCTCCGCCGGCTGCTCGACGCCGTGCTCACGGTGGGCAGCGACCTCGACCTCCCCGCCATGTTGGAGCGGATCGTGCAGGCCGCCGTCGACCTCGTCGACGCTCGCTACGGCGCTCTGGGTGTGCTCGACGACGCACGGGCGCGGCTGGCGCAGTTCATCACGGTCGGCATCGACGACGAGACCCACGCCGCGATCGGTCACCTCCCGGAGGGCCACGGCATCCTGGGGCTGCTCATCGTCGACGCCGAGCCGCTGCGGATGCCCGACCTGCGCGAGCACGCCGACAGCTACGGGTTCCCGCCTCACCACCCGCCGATGCGCTCGTTCCTCGGCGTGCCGATCCTCGTGCGGGACGAGGTGTTCGGCAACCTCTACCTCACCGACAAGACCTCGGCCGAGGTGTTCACGGACGTCGACGAGGAACTGGTCGTCGGCCTGGCCGCCGCTGCCGGCATCGCCATCGAGAACGCCCGCCTCCACGCCCGCGTCCAGATGCTGGCGCTGCTCGAGGACCGGGAACGCATCGCCCGCGACCTGCACGACAGCGTGATCCAGCGCCTCTTCGCCACCGGCCTGTCGCTGCAGACGGCCGCCGGCTTGATCCGTACCGACCCGGCCGCTGCGGCCGGGCGGGTGGAGGGTGCTGTCGACGACCTCGACCTGACCGTGAAGCAGATCCGCTCGGCCATCTTCGGCCTGGAGCCACTGAGGCGCGGCGCGGAGTCCGGTGTGCGCAGCCAGGTCCTCGAACTGGTCCGGGACTCCGTCTCCGCGCTGGGCTTCGAGCCGACCGTGCTCTTCGACGGTCCGGTCGACAGCTCCACACCCGACGGGCTGGTGGGGGACCTGCTGGCAACCTTGCGTGAGGCGCTCAGCAACGTCGCCCGCCACGCCCGGGCCAGCCGGGTCGACGCCACAGTGGCGGTCGACGACGCCGGGCTCCTGCTGCGGGTCACCGACGACGGCATCGGGCCGCCGGCTCCGGACCAGCCTCGGGGCCACGGCCTCGACAACATGGCCGCTCGGGCGACCGGCAGGGGCGGCTCGTGCGACATTCGGCCGGCGAACTCCAAGGGCACCGTCGTCGAATGGCGCGTACCGCTCGGATGACCGAACGCCCGTCCCGACGACTCAGCCCTGCGGTCGCTTGCGACGCTCGGCCAGCCGGGCCGCGTAGACGGCGGCCTCCGTACGGCGGTGCATGCCGAGCTTCATGAGCAGGTTGGACACGTAGTTCTTGACGGTTTTCTCCGCCAGGTACAGCCGCTCGCCGATCTGGCGGTTGGTGAGGCCCTCCGCGAGCAGGTCGAGGATCTTGCGCTCCTGCTCGGTGAGCTGGGCGACCCCGGGGTCGTCGTCGGGTCCCCTTCGCAGGCGGTCCAGGACCTTGGCCGTCACCGAGGGGTCGAGAAGCGACTGGCCCGCCGCCACCCGCCGCACGCTGTCGACCAGATCGCTGCCGCGCACCTGCTTGAGCACGTAGCCCGCCGCCCCGGCCATGATCGAGTCGAACAGCGCATCGTCGTCGGCGAACGACGTCAGCATCAGGCACTGGATCTCGGGGTGACGTGAGCGGATCTCACGGCAGACCTCGACCCCGTCGCCGTCGGGGAGGCGTACGTCGAGGATGGCGACGTCGGGCCTGACCGCCGGGATCCGGCGATAGGCCTCGTCGGCGGTGCCGGCCTCGCCGGCGACCTCGACCTCGCCGCCACTCTGGGCCTCCAGCAGGTCTCGCACGCCGCGCCGCACGACCTCGTGGTCATCGAGCAGGAAGACCCTGATCGTCACGCTGGCGCCTCTCGGTCGATCGCGCCGCATCGGCGCGGCGGTCACCATCATTGCCGGTCCGCCGCGGCGGGCACCGCCAGCCCGGGCACGATGCGCCGCCCCGAGACGAGCTCCGTCGAGATCGCGATCACGCGGTGCTCGTCCCCCGGGGCCCACCGGGCGAGCGGTGGCGTCCGGGCCACCGCCAGCTCGCCGGGGTCGGTCAGCTCCCGGGCCATGCCGGTGACCATGACGCTCCAGCCGGTGTGCGCCACCGGGTCGATCTCGTCGATCTCGAACGCCACTACCGAGTTGTCGACGGCGGCGTCGAGCTTGGTCCCGACACCGGTCCGGATCAGGATCTGGCGGCCGTCGAACCGGAAGTTCACCGGCAACACACGCGGCAGCGCGCCGCTGCTGACCCCCAGCCGACCGAGGGTGGCGGTGGCGAGCAACCGCAGGCACGCCTCGCGACTGAGCACCTCCAAGCCGTTGCGGTCCACTTCCACTGCTTGATCGTGGGCCGGCAGACCCCTGACCACCAGGGCCGAAGGTCCTTACCGGCGGGAGGTTGTCGAGGTCAGGGTCGCCGCCCGGCTGCTGATCGCCTCGACCACCCGGAAGCCGGCCGTCACCGGGACCCCGGCGCCGCGGGGTCCAGCGCGGCGATTATCGCCGCCACGATCGCGTCCGGACTGGTCGTGGTGCCATCGGTGACCGTGTCGATCGTCAGGTCGGCCACGGCGCCGAAGCGGTCGGCCCGGCGGGCCTCGAGCTCGGCGACGGCGTTGGTGTCCCCGAGCGGCCGGCGGTGATCGTCGGCCCCCGCGCCGCCCGCCATCCGCTGGGCCAGGACGCCGGCGGGGGCCCGGAGCCACACGACGAACGGTTCCCGCAGCGCCGCCAAACACGCGGTGTCGTCCACCACGCTGGCGGCCGCAGCGACCACGGCTGGCTGCGTCCCGGCCAGCGCCGTCAGCAAGTGCTCGGCCTCCCAGCGGTGGAGAGCATCGACGCCCTCCCGTTCGGCCAGGGCACGACCGGTCAGGCCGCGCGTCGCCGCCAGGTCGTCGTCGCTGTCGCGGAACGGCCGGCCGAGCCGGGCGGCCAGCGCCCGCCCGACCGTCGACTTGCCGACGGCCATCGACCCGACGACGACGACGTGCGCCCGGTCAGCGGATCCGCTCGAACGGGTAGACGTCGCGGATGTGCTCGTGGAAGAACCTTCCGATGGAGTCGGCTGTGAGGAGGGCATCGAACACCGATCGTGGCACGACGAAGTACCGGTAGACGCGCCCCTCGACGAACTCGAGCTCCATCGTCGACGAGGGGTCGTCGTAGCTGGCGCTGGCGACGGTGCGGGATTCGACGGTTATCCGGTTCATGGCAGCAGGCAGGGCGAACGGCAAGCTCACCGATGTCACTCTCCTTCCTACCCGCCGGTACCTGCTACAGGGCCGCGAATACAAGCCGCCGGGCCGAAGTCGAGGAAACAGGACCTCGAACGACGTCCTCGTCGGGCCGAGGACATGGGAGGCGTCGTCCACCACCAAGTCGATCCGCTCGTCGGGAAGATGCGAGTCGATGAAGCGAGTGAGCCCAGCTCGGTCAGCTTGGTCGAGACCAAACGCCGTGATCAATCGGTGTTGCAGATTCTCGGACTCGACGAGTCGCGCGAGCAGTGAGGGGATCTCGGCCGCCAGGTCGACAGCGAGCAGCACGTCCGGCTCCGCTGCCATGGCGATGAGGGCTGTGGATCCCGCCTCCTTCACACCGAGTTCAACGATCCGGCTGGGCTTCTCGCGGCTGAGCAGCGCAAGGTATCGGCGCACCACATCAGGTGTCTTGATGATGACGAACTCGTCTGGGGCCGCGCCCAGCGGTACCGCTGTCACCAGGAACAGCGCACCGCCAACTTCGAGGCGCTGCTCGTCTATCCACCGTGCGTCGGCCATCACACGAGCATCGCTTCGGCCACCACCTGACCGACGTCCTGGCCCCCGGCGGGAAGCGTGACACCGACGAAGTAGTCATCGCCCTGGGCGATGAACTGGCCCATGCCGTCGCCGATGTCCTGCCAGACCGCGGCGTTCCCGACCCCCGACACCTCCTGGACCGAATCCTCACCCGTCTCGTCCCGGATGATGTCGATCGCCGTGTCGTAATGGTCGGCCAGCTCGACGGCGAGGATCACGCCCGAGGCGTAGAGGCAGATCCTCCGCTGCTCGGGGTCGTAGGCCGACGGCTCGCCGGCCCCGGGATCGCCCGCCAGCATCATCGCCAGCTCCGGTGCCGCGATCAGCGTGCACGGGTCGGGAACCGCGTCGTCGTCGATCGGAGCCACGGTCGTCGTGGTCGTCGCGCCGGCCGCCACCGTGGTCGTGGCGCCGGCCGCGGCATCGGCGGCCGCTGTGGTCGTGGTTCCGCCACCCGCATTCCCGCCGCCGGCGTCGTCGTCGTCGCCACCGCACGCGGAGAGCAGGAGCGCTACTCCGAGGGTGCTGGCAACCACTTGGCGTCGCACGGTCCTTGGCACGGCCCCTCCGTTGGCGTGCCCGGTGTCCGGTTGCCCGTCGCCGCACCGACGATCGGTCGTCCTCCGGCGGAGGTCTCATCCCCAGTGCTGGGAGCCGGGCACCGCCGCTCGAACGCTGGCAGACTGCGCCGCCATGCACAAGACCCGTACCGTCGAGCCATCCAACCTGCGAGTCGTCGCCACCGGGCTCCGATTCCCGGAGGGCCCGGTCGCCATGGCCGACGGATCGGTGCTCGTGGTCGAGATCGCCAGGGGGACGCTGACCCGCGTCCAGCCCGACGGTGCCCTCGAGGTGGTTGCCGAGTGCGGCGGCGGCCCCAACGGCGCTGCCGTCGGTCCGGACGGCGCCATCTACGTCTGCAACAACGGCGGCTGCTTCGACTGGCAGGAACGCCTCGGCCTCACCTTCCCCGGGTCGCCGCCCCCGGCGGGATGGCCCGGCCACGGATCGCTCCAGCGGGTCGACCTCGCCACCGGCGAGGTGACCACGATCCTGACCGAGTGCGGCGGATACCCCGTGCGGGCCCCGAACGACCTGGTGTTCGACGCCGACGGCGGCATCTGGTTCACCGATCACGGCGTCCGTGAGGAGCGCACCAGCGACCGTACGGGCATCCACTACTCCCGGCCCGATGGCAGCGAGGCGTGCGTCGCCGTCTTCCCGGTCGACGCCCCCAATGGCATCGGACTGTCGCCGGTAGGCGACCGCCTGTACGTCGCCGAGACGCACACCGGGCGCCTCTGGGGCTGGGACGTCACCGGTCCCGGCGTGGTGAGTGGCTCCGGCCCGGTGGGCCCGCGCGGCGCCGAGCTGGTCGCCAACCCCGGCGGGGGCGCCTTCTTCGACTCGCTGGCCGTCGACGGCGAGGGCTGGATCTGCGTGGCGACGCTGGGGGCCAGCCCCGGGATCACCGCCTTCTCGCCCGACGGCGACGAGGCGGAGTACACGCCCCTTCCCGACCCGCTCACCACCAACATCTGCTTCGCGCCCGAGGGTCGCACCGCCTTCGCCACGCTCTCGGGCACCGGCCAGCTCGTCGCCTTCGACTGGCCCCGCCCGGGCGGGCGCCTGCCGTTCGCGGCGTGACGACGGTACGCCGGCGTTAGTGGAGCGTCACGAGCCGCCCCATTAGACAGGTAGCGACACCGGCAAGCCGCGACGGGGAGGGGACGCCGTGCCGATCCTGGACGCCAACCACGACTTCGCCCACGAGGTCGAGGGCGACTCGGCGTGGAGCGAGTCGTACTACTTCAACGCCTACGACCCTGTGGTCGACGCCGGGCTGTTCACCCGCATCGGCGTGCGGCCCAACGAGGGCACGATGGACGTCGGGCTGTCGGTCTGGTTGCCCGGCAACCGCATCGCCAACGTCCGGGGCATGCGCGAGCAGCGGGTGATGACCGACGACGACCTCGACGTGGCGGGCGTCCGCTACGAGCGGGTCGAGCCGATGCGGAGGTGGCGGCTCACCGCCGATGCCGACGCCCAGGTGCTGGAGCTGGGGTCGACGCCCACGAGCGCGGCCGGACGCCCGGGCCGGCTGACGCTGGACCTGATCTTCGAGGCCCTCACGCCGGCCATCGGCACGGACGGGCAGGGCCGGGCCGACCGGTCCGACGACAGCGCCGTCTCCACGGCCGCCACCGTGGGCAAGGGCCACCTCGAGCAGGCCGGCGCCTGGTCCGGGACGATCACCTGGGATGGCGACGCCTGGCAGCTCGACCCGGGGTCGGCCCGGGGGAACCGCGACAAGTCGTGGGGGCCACGCCGCTGGGGTGGGCCGCAGATGTGGCGCTGGTTCTCGGTGAACGTCGGCGACGACGTGCACTTCGGCGGGATCCGCATCGGGACCGCCGCCGGCGACCTCCACCGGGGGTGGGTCTGGAAGGACGGCGAGGCGACGTCGATCCGCGACTGGCATGTCAGCAGCGAGCTGGCCGACGACGGGGTCACCCATCGCGTCAGCCACGTGCGCGCAACCGACAAGCGCGACCGCGTGCACGAGCTGCGGGGCGACGTCCTGCGGGTCTACGGCGTGCCCCACAAGACCGGCGATCGCTACACGGTCGTGAACGAAGGACTGGCGCAGTGGACATACGAGGGGCGCACCGGCTACGGGATCAGCGAGTACCTGCACCAGCTCGACGACGAGGGCCGGGCCCTGGTGCCGATCGAATGACGCCCGACGGATCGTGACGGCCACCGTCCCGGCCTGGGCCGAGGCGCTGGCTGCGACCCTCGGCGCCCACGACGTGCGGGGGCTGCGCCGGCTGTCGGGCGGCGCCTCGCGGGAGACGTGGGCGCTCGACGCCGATGGCCGGCCGCTCATCCTGCAGCGGGCGCGACCGGGGGGCGTGACGAGCGCGGCGCTGACGACCGAGGTGGAGCTGCTGCGGGCGGCCCGGGAGGCCGGCGTTCCGGTGCCGGCCGTCGTCCTGTCCGGAGGCGAGGTCGAGGGCGACCTCGGCGGCAACGCCGTCGACCCCGGGCTCCTCGGGCGGTCGTGGATGGTGGTGGAGCGGATCGAGGGGGAGACCATTCCCCGTCGGATCCTGCGCGATCCGGAGTACGCCTCGGCCCGGCCGTTGCTCGCGGCACAGTGCGGCCGGGCCCTCGCCGCGGTCCACAGCATCGATCGCGAGAGCGTTTCCGGCCTCGACCCCACCGACCAGTTCGAGCGGTTCCGCGAGCTGCTCGACGCCATGAACGAGCCCCACCCCGCGTTCGAGCTGGGGTTCCGCTGGCTCGAGCGCAACCGACCGCCCACCCGGGCCGACACGGTGGTCCACGGCGACTTCCGCAACGGCAACCTGGTGGTGGGCGCCGACGGGCTGCGGGCGGTGCTCGACTGGGAGCTTGCCCACCTCGGCGATCCGCTCGAAGACCTGGGCTGGCTGTGCGTGCGGGCGTGGCGGTTCGGGGCGTCGCCGAGGGTGGGCGGGTTCGGCGAGGTGGACGAGCTGGTGGCGGCATACGAGGCAGCTCCGGGCTCGACCGGCGCGGTGGACCGCGACGCCCTGGCCTGGTGGGAGGCGATGGGCACGCTCAAGTGGGGGGTCATGTGCATGCTGCAGGCGGCGACCCACTTGTCGGGCACGGTCCGCTCGGTAGAGCTGGCCGCGATCGGCCGGCGGGTGTGCGAGGTGGAGCACGACCTCCTCCTCCTGGTGCCGTGAGCGAGCGTCCCAAGGGGCGAGAGAGCGAGCCCCGGGGCCCGAGCGGCCCGCCGCCGGAGGCGGCGAGAGCGGGAGACAACGCGTCGGAGCCCGAGCGGCCCGCTGCGCAGCAGCAAGAGCGGGAAGCAATGAACGCGCCGCACGACGCGCCGAGTGCGGTCGAGCTGCTGGCTGCCGTGCGTGAGTTCCTCGAGGGTGACGTTGCCGACGCCACCGAGGGGCGGGTGCGGTTCCACGCCCGGGTGGCGGCCCGAGCACTGGCCATCGTCGAGCGCGAGCTCGCGTCGGCGGATCGGATGGCCGCGGACCACGCGGAGCGCCTGGCGGCGCTCGGGTTCGGTTCGGATGCGGAGCTGGCGGCCGCGATCCGGTCGGGCGCCTGCGACGACCGGTGGGACGAGGTGGCGGCCGTCGTCCGCGCGACCGTTGCCGACAAGCTGGCCGTCGCCAATCCCGACTACGCGTGACCGGCAGGCGCCGCCACGACCCAGAACGGGGGTGGGGCGGCATGGCGGGGCCAGACCGACGTCGTGACCCGCATGGTGCGGGGGTCCGACCTCGAGTTGCTGGAGCGCCTGGCCGCGACACAGGACATGGCCAAGGAGCTGCACGAGGTGATGCCCATGCTCGAGGCGTGCCGCTACCGGATCCCCTTCGACTCGATGAACCTGCAGGACGGCATCGACTTCGCCGTCCTGTGCATCCGTACGACCATCGACGTGCAGCGGCTCACGCTCGGGACGGTGGCGATGGCACCGGAGTTCTCGTGGCCGGGGGTCGGCGGGCCGATCGAGATCGCCACCGTCACGGCTGCGGCCGGCTACCGCTGGGTGCAGCGCACGGTCGTGCAGGGCGAGCGCCCCGCGGGCGTGGCCGAGGGCCAGGCGTGAGCCGCAGTGGCGCCCGATGCCCGACCGCGGACGTTGCGCTAGAAGCGGAGCAGCCCGTTGTCGTGGCTGTCGGCGACCGGCTGCTCGTCGCGGGTGACGTAGGTGCAGCGCTTGCGGTCGCTCGGTGTGACCCAGACCCGGTGCAGGCTGTCGAGCTGCGGCGGGGACTCCACGAGCTCGCGGAGCTCATCCTCCGACACGTCGGTCACGTCGGTCCCGCGATGCTACCCGGGATGGCGAGCCGAATGGGGTAGGTGATTAACACCGCCGTGGGCGGGTAACCGCGGAGCATGAGATTCAAGCTCGGAGCAGCCATCGGGTTCGCAGCCGGCTACTTGGTGGCCGCCAAGGCCAGCGACGAACGCCGCCGGCAGGTCGACGACGCCATCCGGCGCATCCGCGAGAACCCGCGGGTGCGGCACGTCAGCGAGGTCGTGACCCGCGACGCCAAGAGGATCGGCGACGCCGTGGAGGATCGGTTCGCCAAGACGGCCGACAACGTCATCGAGACCGTGGCCACCACGGTCGAGCCGGGATCGTCCGCCGGCTCGGACACGCCGACGTCGTCGAGCGACAAGACCAGCAAGAACGCAGCCAAGAGCGCATCGAACCGGTAGCCCGCGGCGCGGTCACCGCGAGGACCTCCACCCGTCGGGGGTGCGATTCGGGCGCCGTAGCGGAATCATCTGTGCGTGGACGACCGCCGGATCGCGCCCGAGGGCCTCGGCCCGGACGGCGACGGGCTCGCACCTGCCGAGGCAGCGGGGCCTGAGGACGCGCCGCCCGAGGCACCGGAGCCCGGGGAGGCGGCGCCCGAGACCGTGGAGCCGGCGGGCGAACCGGAGCACGGGGTCGCATGGCGGCGCCGCTGGGGACCGACCGCCCGGGTGGTCCTGTTTGCCCTGGTGGGAGCGGCGAGCGCCCTGGCTCTGGCGGGCCGAGTCCCGGCCCACGTCGGGCCGTTCGACACCACCATGGGGGCCCGGCCGTCGCTGCACGGCGACACCGTGGTCCACCTGGCGCCGCTCGGCACGATCGAGCTCGACACGCACGACTGGCCGATCCGCCTCGACCTCCGGGTGGAGGAGCTGGGCCTCGACGAGGCCGAGCGCATCGCCGACAACCCCCAGGTGATCGACAACCTCGGTGACGACGTTGCCGACGACGTTCGCTCCGCGCTGGTGCGCCTGGTGCTCCGCTGCCTGCTGGTGGCGACCGTGGGTGGCGTTGTGGGGGCGCTGGCGGCCCGGCTCCGCTGGCGCTCGGCGGTGGCCGGGGTGGCGACCGGTGCGCTGCTGGTCGTGGGCGCGGGCGCCGGTGCCGCGGCCACGTTCGACGCCAATGCCGTGGCCGAGCCGCGCTACACCGGGCTGCTCTCCCGGGCACCCACCGCGGTCGGCGACGTGGAGGACATCATCGATCGATTCGGGGAGTACCGCGAGCAGCTCAGCGACCTCGTGGGCAACGTCGTCACCCTCTACCTGGCGGCAGAGGACCTGCCCACCTTCGCCCCCGACGACGACACCATCCGGGTGTTGCACGTGAGCGACATCCACCTCAACCCCCAGGCCTTCGACCTCATGGAGCAGCTGACCGAGCAGTTCGCCGTCGACGCCATAGCGGACACCGGCGACATCGTCGACTGGGGGACCGAGCCCGAGAGCCAGTTGCTGGAACAGATCGGCGATCTCGAGGTGCCCTACCTCTTCGTTCGGGGCAACCACGACTCGCGCAGCACCCAGCGGGCGGTGGCGGAGCAGCCCAACGCCGTGGTGCTCGACGGCGACGCCGCCGAGGTGGCGGGGCTGCGCTTCTGGGGTATCGGCGATCCCCGCTACACGCCGGACAAGGACCAGGCGGCCGCCGGGCCGTCGGAGCGGGAGCGCGCCGAGGCATTCGCACCCGAGGTCGCCGAAGAGCTGGCCGCCGCCGAGCCTCCCGACGTCGATGTCGTGCTGGTGCACGACGAGCGGATCGCCGCCGACATCGGGGGCGAGGTGCCGCTCGTGCTCGCCGGCCACACCCACCAGCCCAGCGACGAACGCATCGAGCCCGCCGAGGAGGACGACGGGTCCGGCGACACCGACACGACCGAGGAGCCACCTCCGGACACCCGGCTGTTGGTGGAGGGCTCGACCGGAGGCGCGGGGCTACGCGGCCTGCAGGGGGACGAGCCCAAGCCGCTGCAGGCGTCGGTGCTGTACTTCGATCCCGACACCCGTGAGCTGCTCGCCTACGACCGCATCAGCGTGAAGGGGCTGGGGGAGACGGGTGCCACGATCGACCGCCACGTCCTCGTCCACGACGGCGAGGGCGACACCGGCGTCGACGGCCGCGGCAGGGGCAGCGACTGACCACCTGGCTCAGGTGGCCAGCCGCCGGGCCCGCTGGCGCAGCGCCCGACGGGCTTCCTGTATGGCCAGGACCACGAAGAACTGGCCCACCGCCAGGCCGGCGATGGTCGCGCCGCCCGCAGTCCCGTGGTGGAAGCTGATGACCAGGCCCAGCACCACCGCCAGGGCGCCGAGGGCCGCTGCCGTCACCATGATGCTGGGGACCCGGCGGACCAGCAGCCCGGCGGTGGCGGGCGGGCCGATCAACAACCCGAAGACGAGCAGGGTGCCAATGGCGTCGAAGGACGCCACGATCGATACCGCCAGCAACACCATCAGCGCCGCGTGCGTGACCACCGGTCGCATTCCCAGGGTGGCGGCCTTGTCGGCGTTGAACGTCAGCGCCATGAAGGGCCGGTAGAGGGCGACGGAGACCGCCACCACCAGCGTCGCCGCTATGGCCTGGCCCCGCAGGTCGCCCGGGGTCACGCCCAGGACGTCGCCGAACAGCAGCGAGGTCACGTCTGTGGCGAAGCTCTGCGACCGGGAGATGATCACCACGCCGAGGGCGAGCATCCCGACGAACAGGAGGCCGATCCCGGTGTCCTCGCGTACCCGGGTGCGGTGCGACACCAGCGTCACCGCCCCGCTCATCAGCAGGGCCGCCACCAGGGCGCCAAGTGTGGGACTGAACCCCCAGAGCACCGCCAGCGCCAGCCCGGGCACCACGCCGTGGGCCAGGGCGTCGCCCAGGAACGTGAGCCCCCGGAGCACCACCCAGGTGCCGACCACCGCCGTCGCGCTGCTGGCCAGGACGCCGGCCAGCAGCGCCCGCTGCATGAAGGTCGGCTCGAAGGCGTCGATGAACCAGGCGATCACTTCAGGCCGCCAGAGCCCCAGCGATGCGCCCGGCGTTCGTGCGCATCATGTCGGCGTAGGTCTCACCACCGGAGCCCTCGTCGCCCAGGGATTCACTGAACAGCTCGACGACGTCGACGTCTCCGACCTCGTCGGCGAGTGCGTCGGCCAATCGGGTGGGCGACGAGGTCTCGACGAAGATGGCGGGCACGCCCTGCTCCTCGATCGTGTGGGCCAGCTCGTCGAGCTGGGCGGCATTGGGTTCGGCCTGGGTGGTGCCCGCGGGGATGACCGCGCCGACGACGTCGAACCCGTAGCGATCTGCGAAGTATCCGAACACCTCGTGGTTCGTGACCAGCGTGCGCCGGCCGGGGGGCACGGCGGACAGGGTCTGCTCGACCTCGCCGTCGAGGGCATGCAGCTCGTCGATCGTGGCCCGGACCTGGCTCGCGAACGCCGGCGTGTCTAGACCGGGCACCTCGTCCACCAGGAAGTCGGCGATGCCCCGGGCGGCGGTGGCCATGCGCGCCGGGTCGGTGAAGAAGTGAGGGTCCGTGCCCCCGTCCCCCTCCAGGTCCAGGGTGTCGACGGCGTCGATGGCGGCGAACGTCGGGACGCCGTCCTGCTCGGCGGCCTCGATCACCTCGGTCAATCCCTCCTCGAATCCGGCGCCGTTGGTGACCAGCACGTCGGCGCCTCGCATGGTGGCGACCTGCTGGGCGGACGCCTGGAACTCGTGGGGCGCCGTCCCCGGGGGCATGATCACCTCGACTGCGGCCTCGTCGCCCACCAGGTCGGACACCACGTCCCCGAGCACGTTGGTCGTCACGACCACCTGCGGACGGTCGCCGGACGCACCGGCGGCGCCGTCATTGTCGCCGCAGGCGGCCAGCGCGAGGGCAAGGAGCGGGAGGGCAACGGCTGCGACTGGCATGCGGCGCACGTGGGACCTCGTCGGGTAGCGGGCCGATAGGATCGGCGTAACTGAGAATGGATCTTGATCTAGGTTTGGAATCTAACGAGACTCATTCCCGATTAGCAAGGGAACCTCGCCATATGCCGTTTCCTCCCGCCGTCGCCGCCGACGAGCTGGTGCTCGCCTACGGGCACCGGTTGGCGCTCGCGCCGAGCACCTTCGCCGTCCCGCCGGGCACGTCGGTCGCGCTCATCGGCCCCAACGGATCGGGCAAGTCGACCCTGCTGCGGGCAATCGCCGGGCTGCTGCCACCCCGGTCCGGCCGGCTCGACGTGCCCGCCCGGCAGACCCGAGCCCGGGTGGCCCTCGTGCTGCAGACCACCGACGTCGACCGGTCGGTGCCCATCACCGCGCGGGAGACCGTGACGATGGCGCGCTACGCCAGCCGGGGCCCGGTGCGTCGCCTCGACAGGACCGATCACGCCGCGGTGGATCGGGCCATGGAGCGGCTCGCCATCGCCGACCTGGGCGGGCGCCAGCTCCACGAGCTGTCCGGCGGCCAGCGCCAGCGGGTCCTGGTGGCCCAGGGCCTCGCCCAGGGGTCGGACCTGCTGTTGCTCGACGAGCCGGTGACGGCGCTCGACGTCGTGTCGCGGCGGCTCATTCTCGAAGCGGTGGCCGCCGAGCGGGACGCCGGCCGCACCGTGGTCCTGTCGACCCACGATCTCGGCGACGCCCGCCAGGCTGACCTGGTGATGCTCCTTGCCAACCGGCTGATCGCATGCGGTCCACCCGACGCCGTGCTGACCGACCACAACCTCGCCGCTGCCTACGGCGGCCGGCTGCTGATGCTGCCGGAGGGTGCGGTGATCATCGACGATCCGCACCACGACGACCACGCGGAGGCGGCGTTTAGGCTCGGACCATGACCCCGGCGCCCGATCTGAACGACGAGGCGGCGGCCCGCCTGCGGCGCCTCGACCAGCGGTATACGCGTGCCCGCCGGACGTTGGTGGGGGTCCTCGCCTCGGCCGAGGCGCCGCTGTCGATCCCTCAGTTGCTGGCACGGGACCGGGCCCTGGCCCAGTCGTCGGCGTACCGGAACCTGGCCGTGCTCGAGCAGGCCGGCGTGGTGCACCGGATCGTCGGCAGCGACGAATTCTCCCGCTACGAGCTGGCCGAGGATCTCACCCGGCACCACCATCACCACCTCATCTGCTCCCGGTGCGGCGAGGTCCAGGACTTCACGGCGCCCGCGAGCATCGAGAGCGACCTGGACAGCGCGCTCCAGCGGGTCGCCGCCCAGCACGGGTTCGACGCCGACCACCACCGCCTCGACCTCGTGGGCACTTGCGCCAACTGCCGCTGACCTCTCCCCACCCCGACACCCCCGGCCACCGGCGGTACGGGCGCCGGGGCTCGTGGCCGTGCCTCTAACCTTTCCCTTTCGGGTGTGGCGCCCCTCCTCCGGCCCCAGACCAGGGAGCACGTGTGGTGACCGATATCGAGACCTGGCCAGGGCGGCCCTACCCGCTGGGGGCCACCTACGACGGCACCGGCACCAATTTCTCGCTGTTCTCCGAGGTGGCCGAGGCGGTCGAGCTGTGCCTGTTCGATGCCGAGGGCGGCGAACGGCGCCTCGCCCTCAGCGAGGTCGACGGGTTCTGCTGGCACACGTACCTACCCCGCGTCGGCGCCGGGCAGCGCTACGGCTTCCGCGTGCACGGACCGTGGGACCCCAGCCGTGGCCAGCGCTGCAATCCCAACAAGCTGCTGCTCGACCCGTACGCCAAGGCCGTGGACGGCGGCGTCGACTGGGACCCCGCCTGCTTCCCCTACGACGTCGCGTCGGGCGGCGATGCCTCCATACGCAACGACCAGGACAGCGCGTCCCACGTCCCCAAGGCGGTGGTGGTCAACCCCTTCTTCGACTGGGGCGCCGACCGCCCGCCTGACACGCCGCTGCACGAGTCGGTGATCTACGAGCTGCACGTCAAGGGGTTCACGGTCACGCACCCGGACATCCCCGAGCCGCGGCGCGGCACCTACGCCGGCCTCGCTCACCCGGTCGCCGTCGACTACCTCACATCCCTCGGTGTCACCGCCGTCGAGCTCCAGCCGGTCCACCAGTTCGTCCACGATGCCCGGCTGGTCGAGCGGGGCCTACGCAACTACTGGGGCTACAACTCCATCGGGTTCTTCGCCCCCCACGACGAGTACTCCAGCGCGGGCAGCAACGGCTCCCAGGTCCCCGAGTTCAAGGCGATGGTGCGGTCGCTCCACGAGGCCGGCATCGAGGTGATCCTCGACGTCGTCTACAACCACACGGCCGAGGGCAACCACCTGGGGCCGATCCTGTCGTTCAAGGGCATCGACAACGCCGCCTACTACCGGCTCGTGCCCGACGACCGGGCCCACTACTACGACACCACCGGCACCGGGAACAGCCTCAACATGGCCCACCCGCACACGCTGCAGCTGATCATGGACAGCCTGCGCTACTGGGTCCTCGAGATGCACGTCGACGGCTTCCGCTTCGACCTGGCGGCCACGCTGGCACGCCAGTTCCACGAGGTCGAGCGCCTGTCGGCGTTCTTCGACCTGGTGCAGCAGGATCCGGTGGTCAGCCAGGTCAAGCTCATCGCCGAGCCCTGGGACCTGGGCCAGGGCGGCTACCAGGTCGGCAACTTCCCGCCCCAGTGGTCGGAGTGGAACGGGCGCTATCGCGACACGGTGCGGGACGTGTGGCGGGGTGCTCCCGCCGTGCTCGGCGAGCTGGCGTCGCGGCTCACCGGCAGCTCCGACCTCTATCAGGGTGACTCGCGCCGACCATCCGCCAGCGTCAACTTCGTCACCGCCCACGACGGCTTCACGCTGCGCGACCTGGTCTCCTACAACGAGAAGCACAACGAGGCCAACCTCGAGGACAACCACGACGGCGAGAACTACAACCGCTCGTGGAACTGCGGGGTCGAGGGGCCGACCGACGATCCCGAGGTGCTGGCGCTGCGCGCCCGCCAGCAGCGCAACCTGCTCGCCACGCTGCTGCTCTCACAGGGCGTGCCGATGGTGCTGTACGGCGACGAGGTCGGGCGCACGCAGGGCGGCAACAACAACGCCTATTGCCAGGACAACGAGACATCGTGGTTCGACTGGGGCCGCACCGATGACGGCCTCCACGCCTTCACCACCGGCCTCATCGGGCTGCGCCGGGCCCACCCGGTGTTCCGCCGCCGGCGCTGGTTCCAGGGCCGACCGTTGCGGGGCAGCGTCGACATCGCCTGGCTCAAGCCCGACGGCAGCGAGATGACCGACGACGACTGGCGGTGGGGCAACGAGGCGTGCGTGGGCATGTTCTTCAACGGCGAGGGCATCACCAACCCGGGGCCCCGGGGCGAGCGCGTGGTGGACGACTCGTTCCTGCTCCTGCTCAACGCGTCGCCCGAGCCTCGCAAGTGGACCATCAGCGGCACGTGGGGCGAGGCCTGGCGCCTGGTGCTCGACACCGCTTCGGGTGAGCCGCCGGTGGACGGCAACGGGAACGGCAACGGCGATAGCGAGCTGCGGGGCGAGTCGGTGGTCACCGAGCGCTCGGTGGTGCTGCTGCGCCTGATCGAGCCGGAGGGCGGATGACGCGCCGCCGGCCGAACGGTGGGAACGGGGGCGGGGTCCGGGCGTAACCTTCCGCCAAGCGGGGGAGCTGGGGGGTCTGGATGGCGACGGATCGGCCGGGTGACGACCCGACGCTCGAGCTGACGGTCCCGGCGCCGGTGTCGCCGCCGCCGGTCGACGACACGGTGCCGTACCCGCCGTACCCGCCGGCGGCGCCGATGCCGGCGCCGCCGGCTTGGGGAGCCCCGCAGCCGCGGGCGTGGCCAGCGGGTGCCTCGTGGCGATTGCAATCGTCGCCGGCCTGACCGTGTTGCTGGTCCTCCTGGCGGCCGCCCTGCTGGCCCGGGCGTCCGACTCGGCGGACGAGGCGCGGCGGCGCGAGGCGGCGGACGTCGAGCTGACGGACTGCCTGCCGACCGACGCCGGGCTCATGGCCTCGACGGTCAGGGTCACCAACCACTCGTCCAAGCGCAGCAACTACGTGATCGACATCGTGTTCGAAAGCGCCGACGGGTCCCGCCAGCTCGCCGCACGATCGATCTTCGTCAACGACCTCGAGCCCGGCCAGGCGACGCAGCAGGAGGCCGGCACGCTCACGCCGTCACCGGCGCGCTTCGACTGCCGGGTCAGCCAGGTCCAGAGGTTCAGCGACGAGGGGTAGCAGCCGAGCGCCCGTCCCTCGGCGGGTTCAGTCGGTCCTGTTGAACAGGCGCACCGCCAGGGCGAGCAGACCGGTCCCGATCGCCAGCACCAGCAGCGCCTCCGCCCACATCGGCACCACCCAGCCGGCGATCTCGACACCCGGGGCGCCCGGTAGCACCGACCGGCGCACCAGGTCGACGGCGTAGGTGGCGGGGTTGAGGTGGGTGATGATCGCCAGCCAGGTGGGCAGGTTCTGCAGCGGGAACACGGCGCCGGACAGGAAGATCATCGGCTGCAGGACCAGCGTCATGACCATCTGGAAGCTCTCCATGCGCTCGATGCGCGTCGCCAACACGATGCCGAACGCGGTCATGGCGTAGGCGAGGAGGAGCAGCGAGACGATCAGCAGGAGCAGCCGGCCCACCGTGAGGTCCACGCCGACGATCGGCGCGGCGACGACCAGGATCAGGCCCTGGACGACCGCCACCGTCCCACCGCCGAGGGCCTTGCCCAGCACGATGGACGTGCGGGACACGGGGGCGACCAGCATCTCGCGCATGAAGCCGAACTCGCGGTCCCACACGATCGACACCGCCGAGAACAGCGCCGACGTGATGATCGACATGGAGAGGATCCCGGGGAACAGGAACTGCTGATAGTCGAACCCCCCGGGCACGTCCTGCTGGATGAGGCTGCCCAGGCCCGCTCCCAGGATGAACAGGAAGATGATGGGCTGGGCCAGACCGGTGATGATGCGGGTGGGCGTACGCCGCAGCCGGATCAGCTCGCGCTGCCACACCATGCCGATGGTCCGACCGTTGCGGGTCAGCGTGGCCTGCCGGCGGGCGATGGCGCCCGAGCGCACCGGGGTCGGCGGGGCGTCGAGGGGTGTGTGCCCGGCTGTCGGCCCCACCATCAACCCCTCCGGAACCCGCGGACCATCGGGTTCATCTTGAGCTGATCGCCCGCGCCCGCCTCGGCGTCGCGGATCGCCCGGCCGGTGTACTTGATGAACACGTCGTCGAGGCTGGGGCGGCGCACGCTGACGCTCTGCACCCCGACCGTCAGCACGCCGAACGCTCTGGGCACGAACCCTTCGCCGTCGGGCACACGCACCACCAGGCCGCCGTTCTGGCCCATGACCTCGGCGCCGAAGGCGTCGTGCAGCTGGCGGGCCGCGAGGGCGTCGTCGGCGGTGGCGAAGGTGACGGTGTCGGCGCCCACGGCGGCCTTGAGGGCGTCGGGCGTGTCGATGGCCACGATGCGACCCTGGTCGATGATGGCGATCCGGTCGCAGCGCTCGGCCTCGTCCATGTAGTGGGTCGTCAGGAACATCGTGGTCGACTCGCGGCACCGCAGCTCGTCCACGTAGGCCCAGATGTGCGCCCGGGTCTGGGGATCGAGGCCGATCGTGGGCTCGTCGAGGAACAGCACCCGCGGGGCGTGGATCAGTCCCCGGGCGATCTCGAGCCGCCGCTTCATCCCGCCCGAGAAGAAGCGCACCTGCTGGGCCTTGCGCTCGGTGAGCCCGACCATGTCGAGCAGCGGCGCCATGCGCTCGGCCACCTGGCTGCGGGGCACGCCGTACATCACGGCGTGGAAGCGGAGGTTCTCCTCGGCGGTGAGGTAGTCGTCGAGGGTCAGTTCCTGGAAGACGAGCCCGATGCTGGCCCGCACCTCGTCACGCTGCGTCGTGATGTCGTAGCCATCGACCCTGGCCCGCCCGGCACTGGCCGACAGCAGCGTGCAGAGCATCGAGATGGTCGTGGTCTTGCCCGCGCCGTTGGGGCCCAGGAACCCGAACAGCTCGCCCGGCGCCACCGCGAACGACACGTCGTCCACGGCCGTGAAGTCGCCGAACCGCTTCACGAGGTGCTCGACGTCGACCGCGGGGGCAGGAGCCGAAGCGGTTGCAGCGCCGGGTCGTGACCCGCCGGGGGTCGGGGGCATCGCCGCCATCATGCGGCGCTGGGCGCCGAAATCACCAGTCGCGGCCGTCGTCAGCTGGTGCCGGACCGCTGGCGCTCGCGGTGAGCCGCCACGTTCGCACGGCTGGCGCAGCGGTCGGAGCAGTAGCGGCGCGAGCGGTTGCGGGACGTGTCGATGAACACGCCGCCGCAGCGGGGGTCGGCGCACGAGCCGAAGCGGTCGGCACCCAGGTCGAGGAAGGCCATGGCCAGGCCCATGACGGCACCGGTGGCGAACTCGGTGGCGACGGGGCCCCGGTCGTCGGCGATGTGCAGGTGCCAGTCGAAGTCGTCGTGGCCGGAGATGCTGGGCTGAGGGCGGTGGCGCGCGAGCAGGTGGTTGATCCGTTCGACCATCGCGGCGGATTGGCCCTCGGCGGCGTCGTCGAACACCGCCCGGAGCTCGGGGCGCAGGCGACTGAGCGGCGCCAGGTCCCCGGCCTCGGCGCGGCGCGCCAACCACGGCCAGGTGCCGAGGAACGCCCGCAGCCCCTCGAGCGACGCCAGCGGGTCGGCGTGGTCGAGCTCGTCGGGCTCGGACGAGACCAGGTCGACGGCGAAGTTGGCGTAAGACTCAAAATCCACTTGCACCCCTTACCGGCGGTGTGCGAAGGTGTCAGGGTCAAAACGATGTCATGTACCTTACAGCACAGGAGGCTCGATCGTGAGATGGCACCTCATCGGCCGGGGTTGGCGGCGACCAACGCCGCAGACGGCCAACCTGCGGTTCAACCACTCCGACCGGCTGCCCCTCGACCACCTGCCCGAGTCGAGCCAGATCGCCCGGAGCCTTCGGTGAGCCCGGCGGCCACGGCCGCGACGGCCGATCGCGCCTGGGGCGAAGCGTGGCAGGAATCGTGGGACCGCCAGCAGGAGGGCTACATGCCCGACCGCGAGCTGCGTCTGACCGCACTGCTCGACGTCGTGGAGGCCGTCGCGGGGCCGCGGCCGCTGGTGCTCGACCTGGCCTGCGGCACCGGCACGATCTCCCGGCGACTGCTCGAACGCTTCCCCGAGGCCCGTTCGATCGCCGTCGACGTAGACCCGGCTCTGCTCACCATCGCCGGGGCCACGTTGGGCGACGACGAGCGGGTTCGCTTCGTGCGGGCCGACCTGGCCGATCCCGCTTGGGTGGGACAGCTGCCGGAAACGCCGGTCGACGCCGTGCTCACGGCCACCGCGCTGCACTGGCTCCCGGAGCGCCTGCTCCGGCGCGTCTACCGCGACTTGGCCGGCATCGTTCGTCCCGGAGGCGCGGTCGCCAACGCCGACCAGATGGATGCCCCCGACCTGCCACGGCTGGGCGCAGCCCTGGCCGCTGTGGAGGCCCGGCGCCAGGAGCGAGTGCGTGCCGACGGCCGCCCGGACTGGGACGGCTGGTGGGACATCGCGGCCGCCGATCCCCTCATCGCCGACGCCGTTGCCGAGCGCCGGGCGCGCTTCGGTGGGGTGAACCACCCGGCCGAGTTCGATCCACCGTCGTCGTGGCATGCCCAGGCACTTCTCGACGCCGGGTTCGAAGAGGCGGGCGTCGTCTGGCGGTCGGGTGCCGGCGCCGTGGTCGCGGCGCTCCGCTGATCCCCGACCAGGTCACGCGGTCGGGGCGACCTCCTCCGCGACCCGACCGGCCTCGTCGGCGTCGATGCCAGCCCGGCCCACGAGGTAGCACGCGATCGGTGCCGCCGTCCTCTCCGACGCGTGGGCGGCGGTGCCGGCGAGCGCCAGCAGGGTGTCCACGGTGGCGGCGTCGGGCGGCGGGACGCCGAGGCGATCGGCGAACGCGGCGACCCACTCGTCTGCGCCGAGTCATCGAGCCCATCCTCGCCGCTGTGGACCATCCGGTCTCGAGCCGGGCTTGCACGTGCTTGTGATGCGGCGTCCCGACCCAGGGGTCGCGGTCCTCGCTGGCGGTGAGCTCGTTGGGGGCGGTGCCGGTGACCACCACCTCACCGTCGTCCGCCGGGTGGTCGAGGCCCAGCCCGTTGGGCAGCGACAGGTGGCCCGGGTGCATGGCCTCGTCGAGCCCGACCGTCACGGCGACGCTGGCGCGCTTGGTCGTGAGCCGGGCGGGGCCGCCGTCGACCAGGCCCAGGCGCTCGGCGTCGGCGGGATGGACCCGGAGGGCCCCGGCGGCGTCGCGCTTCCGCCACGCCGGGTCGCGGATGATCGTGTTGGCGCTGAACGACCTGCGTTCACCGGCGGACAGGACGAAGGGCCACTCATCGTCGGCCCCGGGCGGAGCCTCGTCGGCCAGGCCCCGCAGCTCGGCGAGGAGCTCGGGAATCTCGAGGTGGATCAGTCCGTCCCCGGTCGCCACCCGGCGCCAGATGGCGTCGTCGTCGCCGGCGTCGTCGGTCACGACCACGCCCGAGGGGCTGGCGAGGATGGCCTCGAACAGCCGCTCGCCCGCCTCGAGGCCCTCGCCGTGACCGGCGCGGCGCACACCGTCGGGGTTCGCCTGGGCGCAGCGGTGCGCCGCTCCCCACAGCGCGGCCGCGGCGGCGGCGCCCTCGGGCAGGGTCGGGCCGAGCGTGCGGTAGAGCACGACCGCTGCCAGCGGTCCCAGCTCCGGCCTGGTCGCCAGCGCGCCGAAGAACGCCTCGGCGAATGCGGCCCGTCCGCCATTGGCGGCCTCCCGCAACCCCGCGAGCTCGGGCCCGGCGGCGCCGAGGACACCCGACGCCTCGACCAGACGGGCATGGATCTCGGGCTCGGGCAGCGGTCCCTCGGGGGCATCGAGCACCGGGCGCCGCAGGTGGAACACGTTGCGCGGGAAGTCGAAGTTGAAGAAGGTCGCCTCCCACTTCTCGAACTGTGTGGGAGCCGGCAACACGTAGTGGGCGAGCCGGGCGGTCTCGGTCAGGAAGACGTCGATGACCACGAGGGTGTCGAGCGCCGCCAATGCCTCCCGCATCCGCTGGGAGTCGGCCAGCGAGTGTGCCGGGTTGCCGCTCTCGACCACCATCGCCCGGTACCGGGCCGGGTGGTCGGTGAGGATCTCGTCGGCGATGACGTTGCAGGGCACCAACCCGGACACGATGCGCGCGCCCGCCACCGGGCTACGCGGGCCGTCGTCGCCGGCGACCTCCACCCGGCGGACCTTGCCAAGTGGCACCAGGCTCGACGGCGCGTACTGCGTGCCCGGCCGGCCGAAGTTGCCGGTCAGCAGCCAAACCAGCTTCTCCAGGTAGCTCACGAGCGTGGAGTGGAGGTTCATCTGGATCCCCAGGTCCTCGGCCACGGCCACGGTCGCCGCGCTCCCGATGCGGCGGGCGGCCCGGCGCACCAGCGTCTCGTCCACCCCACTCACCGCGCAGTGGGCCGCGATGTCGACGCCGCGCAACTCGGCGATGACGGCGTCCACGCCCGCGGCGTGTTCCCGCAGCCACGCGTGGTCGACGAGGCCCTCTTCCACGATGGCCGCCGCCAGCGCCGAGATCAGCCAGGCGTCGGTGCCGGGGCGTACCTGCAGGTGGATGTCGGCCAGGGCGGCGGTCTCGGTGCAGCGGGGGTCGACGACGATGAGGGCCCGGGCGGGATCGCGGGCGATCTCCTTCAGCGTCGTGCGGGCGCGCGGAAAGCTGTGGCTCTGCCACGGGTTCTTCCCGATGAACAGGGCGACCTCGCAGTTCTCCATGTCGCCGCGAACGTTGGTCCCCAGGAGCTTGCCGTTGACCCAGAACTCGCCGGTCTTCTCCTGTGCCAGCGCGTTGGAGCGGTAGCGGCCGCCGAACGCGTGCATGGTGCACGCGCCGTACGCGCCGCCCAGGTGGTTCCCCTGCCCGCCGCCGCCGAAGTAGAAGATGCTCTCGCCGCCATGCGTGTCGCGCACCGCCGCGAGCCGGCCGGCGACCTCCCGGATGGCGGTGTCCCAGTCGACGACCTCGAAGCTGCCGTCGGGGCGCCGGCGCAGCGGGTGGGTGACTCGTTCACCCCGGGCCGGCACCCGGGGTCGATCGGGGAGGGGCCTGCCGCCGGGGTTCTGGTAGTGGTCGAGGCGGAGCGCCTTCTCGCAGGTGTAGCCCCGTGACGACGGGTGGTTCTTGTCGCCGCGGATTCGCTCGAACCGCCGGGCGTCCGCCTGCGATCCCAAGCGCACCTCGATGCCGCAGTTGCACTCGCAGAGGATGCAGGCCGTCTGCTTCCACACCGGTGCGTCGGGCGTGGTCGGTGCCTCGGTCACAGCCATGGCGGGAACGTAGTCTTGTCAGTTCACTAGTGCAACGTACACGGGATAAGGTGCGGGAGATGGCAGACGCAGGCGCCTTCGACTCGGTCACGGCCATCTCTCCCTCGGGCGGTCGCGACTCGTCCGGTCGGTACGACATGGCCGTCGACCCCGAATGGACCATCGGCGGCCGCCCCAACGGGGGCTACCTGCTGGCCACCATGGCCCGGGCGGCGCGGTCGGCGCTGGCCTCCGCCGAGGGACCCGACCATCCGCACCCGGTCACGGCGACGGCCCACTACGTGACGCCGCCCAGCCCGGGCCCCGCCGAGGTCCACACCGAGGTGCTGCGCCGGGGGCGGCGGATGAGCCAGGTGCGTGCCCGGCTGGAGCAACGGGGCTCGCCCTCCGTCGAGGCCGTGTTCACCCTGGGACGCCACGATCCCGACGCCGAACCCTGGTGGACCGACCTGGAGGCGCCATCGCTGCCGCCGATCGACGAGTGCGTGCGGGCCCAGGGCGTGGGACCAGGGGGCGTGGAGCTGGCGATCATGAACCGGGTGCACGTGCGTCTCGACCCGGCGACCGCCGGCTTCACGGCCGGGCGGCCATCGGGCAGGGCCGAGGTGCGGGGCTGGCTGGCGTTCGCCGACGGCCGGGAGCCTGACCCGCTGGCGCTGCTGTACGCGGCCGACTCCTTCCCACCCGCCACCCTCGAGCTGGCGACGCTCGGCTGGGTGCCGACGCTCGAGCTCACGGTGTACGTGCGCGGCGTCCCCGCGCCCGGGCCGCTGATGGTCCGCCAGCGGGCGCGCCTGGTGCAGGCCGACCTGGTCGACGAGGTGTGCCACGTCTGGGACAGCCGGGGCCGGCTCGTAGCCCAGGCCACCCAACTCGCCGGCGTGCGGACCGGGGGTGCGTCCCTTCCCCCGAGCGACAAGAGTGGTCCATCGTGAAGCGCACCCCGTTCGCCGACTGGCCGTGCTCGATCGCCCGCGCCGTCGACCTGCTGGGGGACTGGTGGACGCCGCTGGTGTTGCGCGAGTGCTTCTACGGCGTGCGACGGTTCGACGACTTCCAGCGCAGCCTCGGCATCGGGCGCAACATCCTCACCCAGCGCCTGAATCGCCTGGTCGACGAGGGCCTGCTCGAGCGCCGCCAGTACCACGACCGGCCGGTCCGGCACGAGTACGTCCTCACCGACAAGGGCCGCGACTTCTTCCCCGTGATCGCCGCACTCGTCCGCTGGGGTGACCGCTGGCTGGCCGGCGAGGACGGCCCGCCGGTGGTGCTGCAGCACCGGACGTGCGGCCACGACCTGGAGGCGGACGTGGTTTGCTCCCACTGCGGCGACCCGGTCCAACTGCGCGACGTCACGACCCGACTGGGCCCCGGCTACCCGCAGCGCCACCGACCGGCAGCCCTCGCCTCGGGGCGCTTTACGGGACAGGGAAGTCGATGACCGACATGCCGGATCTGCCCAGCGGCACCGAGGTCGACGACACCATCAAGGTCGTCCACGACCACGCCGAGCGCATCTTCCTGTGGAACTACGACCGCAGCCGCGACCAGCTGGTCACCCTCTACAACAAGGCCATGGGGTCGCAGTGGAACAGCGTGACCGACCTCGACTGGTCCACCGAGGTCGACCCGTTCGAGCTGGTCGACCCCACAACTCCGCTCCAGCAGCTCACCCGCGCCGCCCGTGAGGTCGACGGCTCGCCGATCGCCTCGTGGGGCGAGAACGAGCTGCGCCAGCTCGGCGTCGAGAGCTTCAAGGCCCAGCTCAGCCAGTTCATGCACGGCGAGCAGGGCGCCATGATGACCGCCGCCAAGATCGTCGAGACCGTTCCCTGGATCGACGCCAAGTACTACGCGGCCACCCAGACGATGGACGAGGCCCGCCACACCGAGGTGTTCGCCAAGTACCTGCACACCAAGCTCGGTGAGGCGTACCCGATGAGCCCGTTCCTCGAGGAGCAGATCACCGCCCTGCTCGAGGACGGCCGCTGGGACATCGCCTACCTCGGCATGCAGATCGTGATCGAGAGCCTGGCGTTGGCCGCGTTCGGTTCGATGCTGCGCACGATCGACGAGCCCCTGCTGCGGAAGCTGTTGCGCTACGTCATGTCCGACGAAGCCCGGCACGTGGCCTTCGGGGTGCTCAGCCTCTCGGAGTACTACCGCGGGCTGTCCGAGGCCGAGCTGAAGGACCGCCAGGAGTTCCTGATCGAGAACACCCTGCGGAACCGGTCCCGCTCGACGACGCCCGAGATCTGGGAACGGATGGGGGTCTCGGCCCAGGCCGTGTACCCGGCCATCACCGAGGCGGCGGGGAAGATCAAGGTGCACCCCTACACCGGGTTCCAGCGGGCGTTCTTCGCCAAGTTGGTCCCCAACGTCCGCAAGCTGGGGTTGCTCGACGCCAACGACGGCTACCTGCGGCGGCACTGGGCGGAGGCGGGGCTGCTCGAGTTCGAGTTCGCCGACGACACCGGGTCTGACTACGAGAGCTACGACGCCGTGGCGGCGGACCGGGCGGCGGCCGCCGGCTCGTGAAACCTGCACGCCGCGTGTAGTTGGCGGCGGCGCTGCTCTAGCCTGGCCTCGGCAGGCTGACACCGAGAGGGGAAGATCGCCGTGGCCACCGCCTCGCCGTCAGAACGTCCCAGCGCGCTGGTCTCCGTCGCCGCCCTGGCGTCGATCGGAGCCGGGGCGATCCACGCCACCGCGGCCGGAGCGCACAGCGAGCACCGCGCTGCCGTGGTCGCGTTCGCACTGACGGCCGCGTTCCAGATCGGCTGGGGTGCGCTGGTGCTGGTCCGACCTTCGCGGGCGGTGGCGCTGCTCGGTGTGGCCGGCAACGCCGCCGCGGTCGGCGGTTGGGTACTGGCCAAGACCAGCGGCATCGGCTTCGTGACCGGGCTGGACGTCCAGGAGGATCCCCAGTTCGCCGACACGCTGGCGGCGGCGTTGGCCGTCGTCGCGGTGATCGGTGCGCTGTTCGATCCTCCGTTCCCGCGACTGTCCGCTCGCGTGAGCGGCCGGCGGCCTGCGCTGGTGGGGGTGTCGGCGGTGGCCGCGATAGCGCTCACGGTGCCGGGCATGGTGGCGGCCGGGAGCCACAGCCACGCCGGCGGCCATGACGCATGGCGGCGAGGCCGCCGGACACGAGCACGATCACGCTGCGGCCGGCGAAGAGTCGGCGGCCGGTCACGAGCATGCCGGCCACGACGCGGCGGCCATTGCGCCGACGCCCTACGACCCCACCAAGCCGATCGATCTGGGTGGCGTCGAAGGGGTGACGCCGGAGCAGCAGGCGGCGGCCGAGAACCTGATCGCGATCTCGCTCTGGCGCCTGCCGCAGTGGTCGGACCCCAAGGTCGCCGAGGCGGCCGGCTTCCACTCGATCGGCGACGGCTTCACCGGCTACGAGCACCTCATCCAGTGGGACTGGATCAACGACAACTACGTACTCGACCCCGACCACCCCGAATCGCTCGTCTACCGGGTCGACGGCAACGGCACCCGCACGCTGGAGGCGGCGATGTACATGCTGCCCCAGGGCGAGACGCTCGAAACTGTGCCCGAGCTGGGCGGCAAGCTCACTCAGTGGCACATCCACGACAACCTGTGCTTCACGCCCGGGGAGGCACCCAAGGTGCGGGGTGTGACGGGCGTCGGGCAGGGGTGTCCGCCCGGTCTCACCAAGCTTGATCCCGTTCCCATGATCCATGTGTGGATCGTGCCGCACCGTTGCGGCCCCTTCGCCGCCCTCGAGGGGGTTGGCGGCGGCCAGATCAAGGAGGGCGAGGAGCGGCTGTGCGACCACGCGCATGGCGCCTGACGTGATCTGACCGCCTGCTTGCATTAGGACTGAGGGGCGGCTGGCGGGGTACGCGATCTACAGCCTCATGTCCTCCTCCCCGACGAAGACCCCGACCCCGCGCGCCCCGGCGCCCGACCGCCAGACCCCGTCAGGCGTCGGCCGGATCCTCGCCCTCGACCGGCTGCGGGGCCTGGCCCTGGTGGCGATGGTGGTGCACCACATGACGGAGTGGCTCACCGGCGATGCCCGGGCGATCTTGCCGGGGTGGTCGTCGTTCGCGGTGACGGACGTGGCGGCGCCGGCCTTCTTCGTGGCCGCCGGGGCCTCGGCGTCCCTGTTCATGGCGTCCCGGCGCCGTCGCGGGATGACCCGGTGGCGGGTGGCGACCGAGGTGTTGCGCCGCTACGGGCTGCTGGTGCCGATCGGACTGGCCTTCGACTGGCTGCTGTGGCGGCACCCGACGATGTTCGGGGTCATCGAGGCCCTGGGAGTCACCGTGGTGGTCGGGGCCGCCCTCGCCATGGCCGTCGGGTCCCGCTGGCTACCAGTGCTGGCGGCCGGCGCGCTGGCCGCGGGCATGCTCGCCGAGCGGGCGGTGTCCGGGAACGGCACCTGGTGGGCGGACGAGGTTGTGGCCGGGAAGTTCCCGGCCGTCACCTACCTGGGGTTCGTACTCGTGGGGATGGCGGCGGTTCGTACCGGGCGGTTCGCCGATCGCCGCTGGGGCCTCACGGCCGCGGCCCTGGCCGTCGCTGCGGTCTTGGTGTTGCTTGCGGTCCACGTGACGCCCGATCGCTATCCAGGTGGGCTGGCGTTCGTGGTGCCCGGCCTGGCCGGCACCGCCCTGGTCTATGCGCTGGCCCAATGCGGCTGGCCCACGTGGCTGGGCCCGGTGGATCGATTGGTCCAGGCCGCCGCAGCCCACACCCTCGGGATCTTCCTGGCCCACTACGTCGTGTACTACGTCCTGGTCGACCGCACCGGCGTCGCCGGAACCGTTCCCGGTGCGGTGGCGCTGCCCGTCGCGCTGCTCACGGCCGTGGCCCTGGCGGCCGTGGCGCCGCGCGTGCCGCAACCGGCGTGGTCGTTGCGCACCGGCCGCAGGCGGCGGCGCCCGCCCGAGCGTGCCGCCGGCGAAGCTGCCGTCACGTTGCCGACGCGGTAGGCCGGTGGTTGGCTGGCGTCCATGCACGACCTGGTCATCCGCAACGGGCACGTGGTCGACGGCTCCGGCGCTCCTGGCAGGCCCGCCGACGTGGCGATCGATGGCGATCGCATCGTCACCGTGGGATCGGTGGACGGCGGCGGCCGGCGGGAGATCGACGCCGACGGCCTGGTCGTCACCCCGGGCTTCGTCGACATCCACACCCACTACGACGGCCAGGCGACCTGGGACCCGGAGGTGTCGCCGTCCAGCTGGCACGGCGTCACGACCGTGGTGATGGGCAACTGCGGCGTGGGTTTCGCACCGGCACACCCCGACCGTCACGACTGGCTGATCCAGCTCATGGAGGGTGTCGAGGACATCCCCGGCACGGCGCTGGCCGAGGGCATCACGTGGAACTGGGAGACGTTCCCCGAGTACCTCGACGAGCTGGACCGCCTGCCCCGGGTGCTGGACGTGAGCGCGCTGGTGCCACACGGCGCGGTGCGGGCCTACGTGATGGGCGAGCGGGGTGGTGCCAACGCCGAGGCCACATCCGACGAGATCGCAGCGATGGCGTCCCTCGTGCGGGAGGCGATGGAGGCGGGGGCGGTGGGCTTCTCCACCACCCGCACGATCATCCACCGGGCCAAGGACGGCGAGCTGGCGGCCGGCACGACCGCCTCACCGGAGGAGCTGATCGGCATCGGCGGGTCTCTGGCACCGACGGGCGCTGGGCGGCCGCGCGGGTCCGCCGGCGTCGCCGGCGTGTTCGAGCTGGCCAGCGACATGGTCGATCCCGAGGCCGAGCTCGCGTGGATGACCGAGCTGTCGCGCGCCACGGGCTGCCGGATCACCTTCGGCACCGGGCAGGACCACATGCGTCCCGACCACTGGCGCACGATCCTCGACCTGGTCCGCCGAGCCAACGCCGCCGGCGCCCACATCGTGCCCCAGGTCGGTGGGCGGTCGACGTCGGTGCTCTTCGGTCTGGAGGCCACTGCCCACCCGTTCATGCTCCACGCCGCGTACGCGGGCATGGCCGACCTGCCGCTGCCCGAGCGGGTGGAGCGCCTGCGCCGCCCCGAGGTGCGGGCCGCCATCCTGTCCGAGACCCTTGACGATGCCGGCGCGGCGGCGTTCATCGCCGACGCCTGGGGCCACATGTTCCCCTTGGGCGACCCGCCGGACTACGAGCCGGCCCCGGACCGCAGCGTCGCCGCCCTGGCCGAGCGGCAGGGACGGTCGCCGGCGGAGGTCGGCTACGACCTGTTGCTCGAGCGCGATGGTCAGGCGCTGCTCTACATGCCGCTCGGGGGCTACGCCGACGGCGACTTCCGGGTGCTGGCCGAGTTGCTCACCCAGCCGGACGTGGTGCTGGGGCTGGGGGACGGGGGTGCCCACTGCGGCCTGCTGTGCGACGCCAGCGTGCCGACCTACATGCTCAGCCACTGGGCCCGTGAGCGCCGCCGCGGTGGGCGGCTGCCGCTGGAGCTGGCCGTCAACCTGCAGACGCGGCGGACGGCGGCGTTGTTCGGCTTCGAGGACCGGGGTCTCGTGGCCCCCGGCTACCTCGCCGACCTCAACGTGATCGACGCCGACCGCGTGGCCAGCGAGGCGCCCGAGATGGTCTACGACCTGCCCGCAGGCGGGCGCCGGCTCGTCCAGCGGGCCCGGGGCTACGTGGCCACGATCAAGCGTGGCGTGGTGGTGCGCGACCACGACACGGCGACCGGCGAGCGGCCCGGGCGGCTGGTGCGGGGGCCGCAGCCGGCGCCCGTGGCTAGTTCCCCCGGCTAGCGCGTCGAGCGGCCGTCGTACGGGTCGACCAGCACGTGGACGGCGCGGTCGAGCTCGGCCGTCACCTGGTCGAAGTCGATGCGGCCGTTGGCCCACGCCACCAGCGTCGAGTACCAGACGTGGCCGAGCACGGCCAGGATGTCGGACCGGACGGCGGGGGCGAGGTCGACCAGGATGCCGCTGGCCATCGCCTCGATCTGCTGCTGGACCGCCTCGGCGCTCTCGCGCACGCCCTCGTCCGACGACGACAGGGCCCGCACCAGCGCGGCGCTGAGCTTGGGCTGGCGGGCCATGGCGCGGCAGGCGCGGTTGAGCACGTCGATGAGCTGGTCGGCGGCCGTGTCGCCGCGTGGCGGCGACTGCGCCACGCGGGCCTGGAGGCGCGCGGTCCACTCGGTCATGGCCGCGGCCAGGAGGTGGTCCTTCGAGGAGAAGTAGCGGTAGATCGTGGCCAGGGAGACGTTGGCGATCGCAGACACGTCGCGCATCTGCACGGCGTCGTAGCCGTGCTCGGCGCCGAGCTCGAAGGCGGCATCGATCACCCGCCGTCGCCGGTCGCGCTGCTCGGCGCTGAGGGTCGCCGCCTGGGTGGCCACCGCGGTCAAGCCGTCGGGGCCGCGGCGGGCGCAGGCCGCAGGCGCATGGGTAGGTGCTTGATGCCGCCGATGAAGTTCGAGCGCAGCCGCTCGGGCTCGCCCCGCGCCTCGAGGTGCGGGACCCGAGCCGCCAGCTCCTCGAACAGCAGCCGGATCTCCAGGCGGGCCAGCTGGGCGCCGAGGCAGAAGTGCGGCCCGCCGCCCCCGAAGGCGATGTGCGGGTTGGGGTCGCGGGTGATGTCGAACGTGAAGGGTTCGGTGAACACGTCCTCGTCGCGGTTGGCGGAGATGTACCAGAGGCTGATCTTCTCGCCGGCCTTGATGACCTGGCCTCGGACCTCGAAGTCCTGGCGGGCGTTGCGGCGGAAGAACATCACCGGCGACGCCCAGCGCAGGATTTCCTCGGTGGCCCCGGCGATGTGGGCCGCCGGATCGGACACCAGCAGGTCCCACTGATCCGGGTTCTCGAGGAAGGCGTTCATGCCGTGGGCGATGGCGTTGCGGGTGGTCTCGTTGCCTGCCACCGACAGCAGCATGAAGAACAGGTTGAAGTCCATCTCGGTGAGGCTGTCGCCCTCGACCTCGGCGTTGAGGAGCGTGGTGACGATGTCCTCGCGTGGCTCGGCCCGGCGCTGCTCGGCCAGCTGCTGGGCGTACATGAACATCTCGACCTGGGCTTCGGTGACGTGCTCCTCGCTGACCTGGTACTCGGGGTCCTCGGAGCCCACCATCCGGTTGGACCAGTCGAACAGCTTGAACCGGTCCTCGCGCGGCACGCCCAGCAGCTCGGCGATCACCTCCAACGGCAGCTCCGCGGCGACGTCGACGACGAAGTCGCACTCGCCGCCGTCCTTGGCCACGACGTCCTCGATGATCTGGACCGTCAGGTCGCGCACGTGCGGCTCGAGGGCGGCGATCATCCGCGGGGTGAACCCACGGTTGACCAGCTTGCGGTACCGGGTGTGGCCCGGTGGGTCCATGAACAGCATCATGTTGCCGGCCATCTCGGTGCCCGGCAGTGGCGCCATGGGGCCCTCGAGCATCACCACGCCGCCCAGCTCCTGGGCGGAGGAGAAGGTGGCGGCGTCGCGGCTGCAGGTCACGATGTCGTCGTAGCGGGTGATCACCCAGAAGCCGTCGCCGTCGGGCTCGTCGTGGTGGAAGACGGGAGCATTGGCGCGCAGCCACGTGAACCACTCGTGGGGGATCCCCTGCGTGAACCGGTCGCGGTCGAGCAGGTCGATCTCGTGGATGTCCACCGCGGTTCCCTCCGGCTCGGGTGCGCTAGGGCCGAAGTAGAACACATTCTCGTCGCGCCAACAACGAGGCTGGGCGACGGCGCCGGGCTCGGACCGCCCTGGTCAGGGCTTGTCGTCTTCGGCGCCCGCGCGCGTCGGTGTCCTTGGGCTCGCTAGTCGGCGGCCGGTTCGCCGGTCGAGGACTGATCCTCGGCGGACTTTCGGGGCTTGCCGCCGCCGAACAGCCCGCCGATCGTCCGCATGAAGCGGGTGATCGGCTCCGGGAAGATGCCTGGCTCGCCCTCGACGACGTCACAACGCATGCCGTCATCGTGTCACGGCGGCGCCCGGCTGGCGTGAGAACGCGTTCTACATCAAACTGGAGTGATCGCCAATCCGTGGCCGAGGGGGTGCGACCGATGACCGTTGCCAACGAGCGCTACACGATCATCTCGGCCGACTGCCACGCCGGCGGCAGCCACAAGCAGTACCGCGAGTACCTCGACCCCAGGTTCCTCGACGACTTCGACGCCTGGCGCGAGAAGTACAAGAACCCCTTCCGCGACCTCGGCGACACGCGGCGCTACCGCAACTGGGACAACGAGATGCGCAACGGCCAGCAGCTGGCCGACGGCATCGTCGGCGAGGTCATCTTCCCGAACACGGTGCCGCCGTTCTTCCCCAGCTTCGTGCTGTTCGCCCAGCCCCCCAGGCCCGAGGACTACGAGCACCGCCTGGCCGGCATCCGGGCCCACAACCGCTGGCTGGTCGACTGGTGCGGTGAGTTCCCCGAGCGGCGGGCCGGCATCGGGCAGATCTTCCTCAACGACGTCGACGACGCCATCGCCGACGTGCGCTGGATCAAGGAGCACAACCTCCGGGGCGGCATCCTGCTGCCGAACATCTCGCCCGACGTCCACTGGGTGAAGCCCCTCTACGACCCGATCTACGACCCGGTGTGGGCGGCCCTCGAGGAGCTCGAGGTGCCGATCAACGTCCACGGCGGCACCGGCGTGCCCGACTACGGGCCCTACCCGGTGTCGATGCTGCTCTACATCAACGAGGTGCCGTTCTACTCGCAGCGGCCGCTGGTGCAGTTCATCCTCTCCGGCATCTTCGAGCGGTTCCCCCGGCTGCGGTTCGTGGTCACCGAGAGCGGTTGTTCCTGGGTGCCCGGTCTGCTCGATCGGCTCGACAAGGTGCTGGCGCGCATCCGCAAGACGGGCTCGACGGGGGAGATCCGCTACGGCGCCGAGCACGTGCTGCCGCGCTCGGCCACCGAGTACTTCCACCAGAACGTGTGGATGGGAGTGAGCATGCCGGGCCCCGCCGACGCCGCCGTCCGCGACAAGATCGGGCTCGAACGGTTCATGTGGGGCAGCGATTACCCCCACGACGAGGGCACACACCCGTTCACCCGCGAGCACCTGCGGGCGGTGTTCCACGACACCGAGCCGGCCGAGTTGCAGCGCCTGCTGGCGGGCAACGTCGCCGAGCTGTACGAGTTCGACCTCGACGCCCTGGCGCCCGCTGGCGGCCGAGTACGGCCCCACGGTCGACGAGATCGCTATCCCGCTCACCGAGATGCCCGACGAGCCCAACGAGGCGTTGCTCAACTCGGTCAACAAGTGGCTGTGAGCGCGGACTCATTGCTCCCGTCGCCACGTCGGTCGTGATGAGCGAGACAACTACGAACGCGACAATCAGCCCGGCTGACCTAACGGGTTCCCAACTCGACCGGGCCGGTCGCTGCGCTGCTGGTCGGAGGCGTGTCCGCAGGTCAGGGGGCATGCGGCGAGTCCGTGGGTGACCACCGTTGACCCCCAGTTCCCGGCCGTTGTGGCACGGCTGTGGCACAACGACGTCAGGCCGCCAGACCGCGCAACGCTTCGAGCGCTGCCTCCCAAGGGGCTACCTCATCGGCATCCAGCGCGATGTCCCTGATCTCGCCGGACCTCTGGTCGGCCCACACGAAATCACCGGTGTCGAAGTCAGCGAAGGCAACCGTCTCCGAGACCGGATGCGTGAGCCGGAGATACGAAGCGTCCGTCTGAAGGCGCGAAAGCACCGACAGCACGGCCGCCGCCGAACCCGGGGTGAGCTTCACGTTCGGATCAGTCACGACGTAGATGTCAACGGTCTGTTCACCGAGGTTGCCTCTCGCGACGCGTCCCTCTGTTTCGGAGACAGAGCTCGCGTGGGTGCCGAGCGCTGTCGCGATGATTCGCCGCGGGTCGTGGTCGCTGTAGTAGCGAGCAAGACCATCGAGCTCGTCGACGAGGTCGTCAACGGGCACTGGGTTCGGACCCGAACCCACGACAGCGGCCGCATCTGAGAGCGCTTCGGCGGTTGGCTGCCACAGGTCGTGAACCAAGACCTCGCGCCACACGTCGCGGAGGACACCGAGCCGGTCATCAGCCTCGCGCCAGGTGATGTCGTACGCCTGGAAGAAGGACGCCAGCAGCACGGCCTCAGCGTGATGCCGATCCAGCAGGTCCAGGGCAGCCTCCTGCTCGGGCTCTGTGAGCGACCTCAAGTACCCCGCCTCGCCGTCCGCACCCCAGAAGAACCGCCAGAGCGCGAGCTGGGCATCCACGACAGCCACTCGATCAGCGAGGTCGAGCTGTGCGAGCTTCCAACAGACGTGGTTGAACACGACGTAACTCGGGATGATCACGGTCGGCCCGACGAGCCGCACGAACTCCGCGTCAGTGATGCCGCTGACGAACCGCTTGACGAAGTTGTGGAACAAGCGGCGTGCTCGCGCCGCGCGCTGAGTCGCCGCCGCTCTCGTTGAGTCTCCTCAGCCTCGACGTCGTCCTCGGTCTCGGCGTCGCCGGTTGACGAGAGATCATCAAGATCTCCTTCATCGGGATCGGATGGCGGCTCGGGCAGGGGTGTACCCGAGCGCAGGGCTACCTCGCGACGGAACCGCTCGGCGATGGAGCCGAGAAGGATCCCCAGACCCGTTGGGTCAGCCGTGCTGGACGTGTTCCAGGTCCGGTACTGAGCGAGCTTGGGATGCGACTGGATCGCGTCCCAGTCGAGATCCTCGTACGAGAGACGAGGACCGTCACCGTCCTCTGGCGCCTCCGGAACCGGCCGGCGCAACATCCGCCACACGCTCCGCCCATCGACCACGAGGACCTCGTCGAGCTGGATGAGAAGCTGCTCTAGCTCGTCGTCGTCGACCGCGAAGTCGCCTGCCTCGCGCAGCAGATCCGCTCGCGACTGTCCGGACGCGAGCGCGGCCAGGGCGTTGAGGTGGAATGGATACTGCGGAACGGGCGCTTCTCCATTGCCGAAGTCGAAGGCGACGGACTCCACTCGGTCGAGAAGCGCTTTCCCGGATGCGCCGAGCATGGCGACGAAGCGCGTCGTACCGTGGCTCGGTTCCTCCAAGCGCCACGTCACGTCATCGACGGGCCGCCCGGCGATGAGCAGGGTCGGTGGTTGCCAAACAGGCAGGCCGAACCACCCGCTGAGACGAGGTGACACCCAAGCAAGCTCGGAGGTGAGCTCGCCTTGAGGGATGTCGTCGCCTTCCTCGTCATCCGTGACGAGGCGAAGCCGCAGGGACGAGACCTCGACGGGATGGTCGCTGAGAGTCAGCGTCAAGACGAGGTGGTCGAAAGCGTCGGCAGCCCCAGTGAGGATGTTTGCAAGCTCGATGTTGCCGTCGGGATGCGCCCGTAGAAAGGCCGGAGTCGACAGGTTTGGCGAGCCCTGCATGCAGACGGCACGGTTCTTGAGCTTCGCGATGACGAATTTGGCATGGAGGAAGGTGCCTCGCTCCTCGGCGTTGACGGCGCGCACGTCGACGGCGCGCGCTGACGAAAGCACGCGCGTGAGGTGCTTCGGGTCGACCGACGTGACACCTTCTTGCAGGAGCACCCGAAGCCGCTTCGGTCGACATCGCTTGATTAGCTCATCGAGCGCCTGACAGCGCGAGTCATAGAAAGGAGCGTGGATGGTGAGTTCCTCCACCGACTCCGCTCCGATGGCCGCTGCGAGCTGATCGAGGAGCGGCGTCGTGAGGTTGTGGCGAACAGGCGAGCCCGCGGCGGCGCCGAACAACCACGGCACGTCGTTCCAGGCTTGCGAGACGCGTCCGTGGACGATGGGGTCGGTGAGCTGCCGCGATATGGCCTCATCGATGAACTCGCGGACGGCTACGAAGGACGCGAGATCCGCGCCGTCGTCGCTCGACCACTGGTAGGTGGTGAAGCACTCCCCCTGGGACGCGTAGCCGTCGTAACTGAGGTTGCCGGAGCCGACGGCCAGCAGGCCGGCATCATGGCGCAGCAGCATGATGAGCTTCGCATGTGCCGCACGGTCGACGTTCACGGGTGCGAGTACATAGGAACGGTTCACGTGGCGCAGGCGCCGCTCCCGGTGGACCCATAGGTAGCGGCGTACCTGGCTGGCATCGGCGAAGAGAATGCGGTTCCGTGTCCGCTCGAGTTGCCTCCAGAGGTCGTCCTCGAAGAACGCAAGATCGGCGCCGTATGTCCAGAGGATCACGGTGTCCCACTCGCCGCCGATCAGCGGCGGGATGGTGAGCCGGGGAAGCATCGGCGTCGGCGGCGCCTTCTGCCTGGGCATCAGCTGGTGAGAAGGTCGCCGTGTTCGCGGAGGCGGCGACCCTCGGGCGTCAAGCCGTGGCCAGCGTCGTAGAAGTAGCCCGACCACCTGAGCTCGTACAGCACGGTCGCGAGGGCGTTGAAGCGCGAATCGTTCATGCGGAACTGCGTCTTCTTATCGAAGAACCGCATGCGGCCGGCCTCACGCCGGAAGCGGAACGTGTCTCCTGTAGTCGCCAGCTTCGCAACCGCGACGCGCTCGTGCTGCGTCACGACGTAATCGAACGTCAGCCAACGCGTCACCTCGCCGACCGTCGCTCCTTCGGCGACGAGTGTTCGGAGCCGGCTGAGGAACCGCTGCATGCCGAGCCGCTCCGTCCCACCTTCGACAACAGGGAACCAGTCAGCCGGCTCCATCAGTCCGAGCTCGGGCCGCCAGAGCCGGGCGGCGACGAGGGCAAGCAACGTGATGGATCCGGCCAGCGCGTCCGGCCCGTCGCCCGCACGACCGCGGCCGTAGCCGAGCCAGTCGATGATGAAGTCCTCGTTGAGGTCTGCATCGAGGTCCCACGCGTCGTCGAGTCCACCGGAGATGTGAGCGGCACCGTTCACCCACTCGAGCAACCTGGCGAACGGCGATTCGTGGGTGATGCCTGGCGTATCCAGCTCGAGGGCTTCAGCGAATGCGTTGAAGTCGATCGAGTCCAACGCGGCTTCTACTTCGCTCGCGGGGATCGGCACCACATCGCCATCCCTAGCGAGTCCCCACTCGGTGAGACGCCGCCACATCTCGTTCAGCGCGAAGTTGTAGTACTCGCGTGCCTGGTAGAGCCGCCAACGCCTCGCCACCCGCAGGGTCTCGGGCGAGGGGTTGAAACGTGGTCCGGCGAGCATCCCCTCACCGTGGTCAGCGCGGAAGTAGACGAGCCGACGGAACGACCAGGAGTTGACGAGGGCATCTTCCGTCTGTTCCGCGAGCTCACAGAAGAGCCGAACCGTCTCGCGGCGCGATGACGAGTCGGGCGCGCTACCGCTGTGCAGGAAGACGTCGACGAGGAGCTCTCTGTCCGGAGCATCCGCCTCAGGTAGCCGACAGAGGCAACCATGCTCCGCGTACTCGACGAGTACTTCGTACGGAACCGGCTGGTCGTGCACGTCGATCCACTCGCGGTAGTAGGCCGTGTCGGCGATCGCGCCGCGGAAGGCGTCGGCGACGACCTGCCCCGCCGGTGTGACGCTGTCGACGGGCAGCCCGAGTCGTGGGTCGGCGAGGACGACGACACCGTGCGACTGCATGACGGTCGCGTAGTAGAGCCCGTAGCCGCCCATCCCCGAGTCCATGTAGTCGAACTGCGGGTCGAAGGCGTCCGGTTCAGACGCGACGAGCGGCGAGATCTTCCGACTGCCGATCGCCGTCCCACGGTGTGCCGGGTTCTCACAGAGATGACATGCAACGGAGTACATGCACTCCAGCGGGCGATACCAGGCTCGGAGCGCCGCCTTGGTCCGTGGTAGGTCGCGCTTCCAGAACTCGCTGAGCACGAAGGCGTAGAAGGACCAGTACCGAGGGTGGATCGTGAGGACGTTGATCGCTGGCGACAGTCTGGGCAGGATCCGGTCAGTTACGACGGAGCCAAGACCGAGGTGGTCCTGCCCGCCGCCAGGCCGGTACATCCTCTCGGTCCAGTAGGGGACCCCCTCGACGATCTCGACTGCGGACACAGACGCCGAACTCCTTTCGCAAGCCCACGGTGCTCGTCATGTTCACACGCCAACGGGGCGCGGCCAGAGGAACAGCGGAGATCAGCGCTCAGCTTCGATCACCTTCACCCGTGCATGCAGGCCTGCCACCGCGGCCTCGACGGTGGCAACCGTGGTTTCGATCGAGGCGACCCTGTCCTCGATGCTCAACACGTCGTCGTCCTCAACGCGGCGGCACACGAACCCGAGTCGGGTCAGGACCCGCTGCGCCTCCATCGTCGTGAAGCTCTGGCGTGCGCGACCGGTGACGGTGCCGAAGACCTGCTTGGGCGGGAACGCTTGCCCGGCGATCTCCACGACGTGCTTCTGGATCCCCTCGATCGGCACGTCCTTCATCGCTGTGGTGACCTGCTCCTTGGTGAGGTCGAACGACTCACGGCCGACGGTGAACTTCATGGGCTACCTCCTCTAGAACTTCTAGTAGTTCTAGAGATACAGGTAGTTCCACTAGAAGTCAAGGCCGAAGACGGCCCCTCGACACGTTGGTGGGGTTTCGTATTACACTCCGATGGGTGTTGCGGGTTCACAAGTCGGCTCTGAAACACGGCTGCACGATCGAGGACATCTCCCACGCCGTCGACATGGCGGTGTACGAGGACGTACTCGACGAGGACCACGACCCGCCGAAGTTGCTGATCATCGGGCCTGACGGCGCCGGCAACCTCCTCGAGGTCATTGGCGGCGAGCTCGCCGACGACGTCCTGCTGATCTGGCACGCCAGGGCCTGCAGTGCCCAGTACCTCGACCTGCTCCCGAAGACAGGGAGGCGAATCATGAGCGACAAGCCCCGCACCTACCGTACGAAGACCGGCCGAGTCCTGACTGACGCGGACATCCAGGCGCTCGCCGACGAGGCAGAGCGCGGGTACGACGTCGAGAAGCTCGCCCGGCGCCCCGGCCGTCCGCGGATGGGATCTGCGCCAGCGACTGTCGTCCCTGTCCGGCTGCACGCAGACCTCCAAGCCGCGGTGAAGGCCTCGGCCGATGCCGAGAGCACGTCGCTCAGCGAGGTGGTCCGGGACGCGCTCCGCACCTACCTTGCGACCGAACCAACGAGCGTCGGACGAATGGCAGACGAAGTCGGGCCATCTGCTGACCGACGCCGAGATCGAGGCTCTCGCGTCCGAGGCCGATGCCGGCTACGACGTGAGCCAGCTCCGGGGTCGTGCGGGCCGACGCGGTGGCGGTCGCGCCGAGGTCGTCCCGGTCAGGATGCCACCGGAGCTGAAGGAAGCGGTTGAGCGCCGCGCCGAGGCAGAGTCCACTTCGGTCAGCGAGATCGTGCGCGAAGCGTTGCGGGCACGACTCGGCGACGACGACACCGATCCCCCGGGAGGTGGTTCGCGACCGCCGACGCGCGGCGACCTCGTCCAACCGAGGCCGACACGTGTCGTGACTACGTCCTCCCGGGCCTGAAGGAGGCGGGCTGGGACGACGACCAGATCGTCGAGCAGTACCGGATCACCGACGGACGCATCGTCTCCGTCGGGCACGAAGCACCGCCGGGCGGCGGCGCTCCGCGCCGACTACGTCCTCGAGTACCAGCCGGGTCTCCCGATCGCTGTCGTCGAAGCCAAGCGGGAGTACTCGATCCCCGGCAAGGGCTGCAGCAGGCGAAGAACTACGCCCAGCTGCTCGACGTGCCCTTCGCGTTCTCGACCAACGGCAAGGGGATCGTCGAAGACGACCGCAACACCGGCATCGAGCGCGGCGAACCTCGCCGCGTTCCCGTCACCCGACGTGCTGTGGGCCCGCTACCGGGAGTGGCAAGGCATCGACGACGACGCGCTCGCCGAGGGCCTGCTGCTGCCGTTCAACCGGTCGCTCCGCAACCCGGATGGCTCGGTCAAGGAGCCGCGGTACTACCAGCGCACCGCCATCAACCGATCGGTCGAGGCGATCCTCAGCGGCGACAAGCGACTGCTTCTCACGATGGCCACCGGCACAGGCAAGACGTTCGTATCGATGCAGATCGTCTGGAAGCTCTGGAACAGCGCGTGGCGCCCAGGCCGCAACCCACGCATCCTCTACCTGGCCGACCGGAACATCCTCATCGACCAGCCCATCGAGCGCGAGTTCAAGCCGGCGTTCGGCACCGGCGAGGGCTCACCGATCTGGAAGCTTCAGGGCGAGGCCAAGCGCGGGCGAGAGATCTACTTCGGGCTGTACCAGCAGCTGGCGGACAGTGGTGCGGATCTCAACGGCATGTTCCGCGAGTTCGCCCCTGACTTCTTCGACCTC
Organism: uncultured bacterium; assembly: GCA_963813485.1. Classification (GTDB taxonomy): domain Bacteria; phylum Actinomycetota; class Acidimicrobiia; order Acidimicrobiales; family VFJN01; genus DASQUK01. The sequence continues at coordinate 33,128 of CAWEZE010000023.1, read as the reverse complement.
GTGATCGTCGACGAGTGCCACCGCGGCAGCGCCCGCGCCGAGTCCTCGTGGCGGGCCATCCTCGACCACTTCTCGCCGGCGACGCAGCTCGGCATGACCGCAACTCCGAAGCGCGACGAGACGGCCGACAGCTACGACTACTTCGGCGGTGGTCCGCTGTTCGAGTACTCGCTCGCCGCAGGGCATCGATGACGGCTTCCTCGCTCCGTACCGTGTCCGGCGTGTCGTGCTGAGCCCTGACGCCCACGGGTGGGCGCCCGACCAGGGGCAGCTCGACCTGTTCGGGAAGGAGATCCCCGAGGGTCTGTACACGACGCCCGACTTCGAGCGCGTCGTCTCGCTGCTGACCCGAACCGAGGCCGCCGCCAGGCACCTGACCGACTACCTACAAGCGGACCGACCGGATGGCTAAGACGATCGTGTTCTGCGTCAACCAGGAGCACGCCGACCAGATGCGGCGAGCGCTGCACAACGCCAACGCCGATCTGGCGAAGCAGCACCCCGACTACGTGGTGCGCATCGTCAGCGACGAGCACGACATCGGCAGGGGCCACCTCAGCGACTTCGCCGACACCGAGGCGGACCTGCCGGTGATCGCCACCACCTCGGAGATGCTCTCGACTGGCGTCGACCTCCCGACCGTGCGGAACATCGTCCTCTTCCGGCCCGTGGGGTCGATGGCGATGTTCAAGCAGATGATCGGCCGCGGAACCCGCCTGTTCCCCGACGAGGACAAGCTCTCCTTCGACATCATCGACTACTCGGGCGCCACCGCGCTGTTCAGCGACCCGGAGTTCGACGGTCCGCCCGAGCGGATCGACAGGGAGGAGATCGACGACGAGGGCAAGGTCGTCGAAGGACACCGTGGTCGAGGAGCCCGAGCCCATCTTCGACCCAGGCGACTCGCCGGAGACTGGCGAGGCGATCGACCCCGACGACCTCGACGAGGAGCCTCGCGCGAAGTTCTACGTCGACGATGGTCGAGGTGTGGGTGACCGCCGAGGCGACCTACCACCTCGACCCCGACACGCATCGGCTGCGCCTCGTCGAGTATCGCGACTTCGTCACCGAGACCGTTCGATCGCTGTTCCCCGACCCGACCGAGCTCCGGTCCAAGTGGGCCAGCCGCGTCGGGAGGCCAGGACGTCCTCGATGCCCTCGGCGTCCATGGCATCGACCCGGAAGAGCTCATCGAGCGGACGGGACTGGTCGACGCCGATCCGATCGACGTCCTCGTCCACCTCGCATGGAACCAGCCGCTCGCCTCACGAACCGACCGTGCCCGTCGTGTGCGGAAGGAGCACGCTGACTTCTTCGAGGCGTATCAGCCGGCCGCGCGTGAGGTGCTCGGCTACCTGCTCGACAAGTACGCCGAGCACGGCATCAGCGAGCTCGACGACCTCGGCGTCCTGCAGGTGCCACCGCTGTCCTCACTGGGAACTCCCGTGGAGATCGCCAGTCGGTTCGGCTCAGCGGATGCGCTGAAGGCGGCGTGTCCAGGCTCAGTGAGCTGGTCTACGTTGCGTGATACTCAATAAAAACTTGAGTTCTAGAGTTCATCCCAGGCAGAACCTATAGTTTCCGTATAGGATCACAGCGTGGCTGTGGACCGGCGTGACCTGCGACGAAGGCTGTTCAACCTCGCCGCCGAGCAAGGCGGCTACTTCACTGCGGCCCAAGCCAAGCGGGTCGGCTACTCGTACCAGGCCCAGGCCCACCACGTGTCAGCCGGCAACTGGATCCGCATCGACCGGGGGCTGTTCCGCATCGCCGAGTGGATCCCCGATCTCCACGACGACCTCGCCCGGTGGACTCTGTGGTCGAAGGGTCGCGGCGTCGTGTCCCACGAGACGGCGCCTCTCCGTGCACGCGATCGGTGAGCTCGAGTCGGCCCGCGTTCACCTCACGGTGCCTCCGGGGTTCACGATGCGCGACGAAGCTGTCGTGCTACATCACGCGGAGCTGGCCGACGCTGATGTGACTGAGCGCACGGGCTTCCGTGTGACCACACCGATCCGCTCGATCATCGACGTAGCCGCCATGACACCGGACGAGGATCAACTCGCGCGGGTGATCGACGACGCTCGGCAGAAGGGGCTGCTCACCCTACGAAACCTCCGGTCGCGGGCGGAAGCCGTCGATGCCAAGGCGGCGCTGCACATCGAGCGCGCCATCCAGCGGCCGGAAGCACCGTGACGTACGAGACGCCGCAAGCCCTGCGCACCGCTCTCGAGCATCGGCTTCTCGCCCGGTCGACCGAGACGGGAATCGGTCTCGACCGCCTCCGCCGGCGCGTCCTGTTCGAGCGCATCATCTCTCGTCTCCAGGCGGCGGAGCCCGGGCAGTGGGTGCTCAAGGGAGGAATGGCGCTTGAGGTCCGCCTGCACGACGACGCTCGACTGACCAAGGACATCGACCTCGGGCTCCGTGACGAGGTGGCTGGCTCTGGCGACCTGCACGAACGACTCATCGACGCCCTCACGGCCGACCCCGACGGCGACGACTTCGTACTCGCCGTCGAGCAGCCGTCCCCTCTCCAGGAGGATGGCGGCGCTCATCTCACGTGGCGGGTCAAGGTCGAAGCGCAACTGGCCGGGAAGCTCTTCGGAAGGATCCAGCTCGACGTGTCCCCACGGGCACACGAGCTCGACGTGACCGACCGTGTGGCGCTACCGAACTCGCTCGACTTCGCTGGCGTCCCGGCGACGGTGATCGAGATCGTCGACATCAACCGACACGCCGCCGAGAAGCTCCACGCGATCTGCCGCGAATACGGCGAGCGGGAGAACTCCCGAGTCCGTGACCTCGTCGATGTCGTGATCCTGATCGAACACGACATGCTCGACAGCGACAACTGTCGCTGCAGCAGCGCGCAGAGTCTGGGCCGAGCGCGACCGCGTCGACCCTCCGGCGCGCGTGCCGCCGCTCCCCGAATCGTGGCGCGGCCGGTACGAGCAGATCGCGGTCGACCACGAGATGGACACCCAGTCCTTCCCTGCCGCGGTCGCCCACCTCGACGGGCTGTGGGCCGAGATGTTCCCCGACGACAAGGAGGCCTGAGCGCCATGGCCCGACCGAAGAAGGCAACAACACCCGTCTCACCGCAGGCACAGCTGGCTGCCGTCATCAAGGCGGCTCGCGACGCCATGCGGAAGGACGCCGGCCTCAACGGCGACCTCGACCGCATCCCGCAGCTCGCCTGGCTGCTCTTCCTCAAGGCCTTCGACGGCCTCGAGCAGAACCGTGAAGTCACCGAGGACCGAGTTCCGGCCGGCCATCGAGCCGCCGTACCGGTGGCGCGACTGGGCCGCCGATCCGAACGGCGCCACCGGCGAAGCCCTCCTCGAATTCGTCAACGGCAAGCTCCTGCCGTACCTACGCGGACTCTCGGGCACGCGGAGCCACGATCCACGCGACGTGCTCGCCGCCGTGTTCAAGGAGACCAACAACCGGATGCTGTCCGGCTACCTCCTGCGCGACGTCGTCAACAAGGTCAACGAGATCAACTTCGCCTCAGCCGACGACATCCACACGATGGCCCACCTCTACGAGTCGATGCTCCGCGAGATGCGCGACGCGGCTGGCGACTCCGGCGAGTTCTACACGCCTCGGCCGATCATCCGCTTCATCGTCCAGCAGGTCGACCCGCAAGCTCGGCGAGATCGTGCTCGACCCCGCCTGCGGCACGGGCGGCTTCCTCGTCGAGGCGCTCGAGCACCTAGCGCCGAGGGTGAAGACCGCTCAGCAGCGACGGACTCTCCACGCCAACCTCCGCGGCATCGAGAAGAAGCCGCTGCCGTACCTGCTCGGGATGATGAACCTCGTCCTGCACGGAGTCGGCCAGCCGAACATCATCCGAGGCAACGCCCTGGCCGAGCCGATCACCCAGATCAGCAAGGCCAGGACGAGTCGACGTCGTCCTCACCAACCCGCCCTTCGGCGGCGAGGAGGAGAAGAGCATCCAGACCAACTTCCCTGCCAGACAAGCAGACCGCCGAGACCGCGTGGCTCTTCCTCCAGCTCGTGATCCGGCAGCTCAAGGACGGCGGGCCGGTGCGGCATCGTCGTGCCGAACAGCGTGCTCTTCGCCGACAGGCGTGGGCGCCCGGATCAAGAAGCAGCTGCTCACCGAGTGCAATCTGCACACCGTCGTGCGCCTGCCCGACGGGGCCTTCGCGCCCTACACCGACATCCCGTCGAACCTTCTGTTCTTCGACAAGACGGGGCGGACGAAGGAGGTGTGGTTCTACGAGATCCCGCCACCGGATGGCCGCAAGAAGTACTCGAAGACCAAGCCCATGCGGTTCGAGGAGTTCGCCGACTGCCAAGCCTGGTGGACCGACCGAGTGGAGAACGAGCGTGCCTGGCGGGTGCCGATCGGCGACATCGAGGCCAACGACTACAACCTCGACCTTCGGAACCCGAATCGGCCCGACGACCTGGCGCACCGCCCACCCGCTGAGCTCCTCGCCGAGCTCCTCGACACCGAGCGCGAGATCCTCGGGCTGCTCGAGGAGCTCCAGGCGGAGATCGCGAGCGAGTCATGACAGCGGAACGCGCACGAGTCGGTGATGTGCTCCGCCTCGAGCGGACGCCCGTCGATCCCGACCCGAGCTTCGAGTACGTGTCGATCGGCATCAGATCGTTCGGTAAGGGCATCTTCCACTACGAGCCGAAACTCGGCGATCAACTCGGAAGCCTGAGGTTCTTCAGTGTGCTGCCCGACCGCCTGGTTATCAGCAACATCAAGGGATGGGAGGGCGCCATAGCGGTCTCGACTGACGCCGACTCAGGCTGCATCGCGTCGAACCGGTTCCTTCCGTACGTGCCGGTGAATGATCAGATCGACGTCCGGTGGGCTCGCTGGTTTTTCCTCAGCGACTCCGGGATCCAGCTGATCCAGCGAGCGTCACCAGGCTCCGCTGACCGAAACCGCACTCTCGCCATCGACCGCTTTGAGGCACTCGAGATCTCACTTCCTCGCGTTGAGGAGCAGCGTCGCGTCGCTGACCTGCTCGACAAGCTCGAAGGCGCGGCGGCTGAACTGCGCCGCCGGTCCGACCACGCAACGACTCTTGCTGACGCGCTGGCGGTCTCGACAGCGGCTAGGCCAGATCTCTCTCAGATGGTGAAGATCCGCGCCGGCTGGCGGAGAGTCAAGCTCGGCTCGGTCATGGCTCCGGCGCACGGAGTGGTCCCTGTGGAACCTGACGAGACGTACCCCAACGTGGGTATCTACAGCTACGGACGAGGCCTGTTCGCGAAGCCCAACATCGATGGGTCGGCGACTTCGGCGGCGTCGCTCAATCGCATTCGTGCCGGTCAGTTCATCTACAGCCGTCTTTTCGCGTTCGAGGGCGCGTACACCTACGTCCCTTCCGAGTACGACGGCTACCACGTCTCGAACGAGTTCCCCACCTTCGACACCGACGCGGAACAACTCGATGCCAGATGGCTCGCAAGCTATCTCCGATCGCCGGACCGCTGGGCCGAGCTTGGAGGTGCAAGCAAAGGGCTCGGTGTCCGGCGGCAGCGGGTGCCCGTCGAGGCAGTGATGGACTACGAGGTGTGGCTTCCGCCAATAGCGCTGCAGAAGGCGACGGTCACGACGCTTGACCGTCTCGACCGGGCTGGCGCGGATCGCGCTGAGTCTGAGCAGCGAATCAAATCGCTCGTTCCCTCGGCACTCAATCAAGTCTTCGCGTCGATCAGCTAACCGAACGCCAGACCTCGCCGGCCACGATCACGTGCCCAAGGAAGCGCAGGCCCGCCGTCGTTGCGCCGGCCTTCACATGTTCTGTGGCGCAGCGGTCGGCGTCAGTGGGCTCGGGGTTGCCGTTCGGGTGGTTGTGGGCGAGGGCGAGGGCGCGACCGTCGTGGCGCAGAACGGCATTGAGGATCTCGCGTACGGGCACCAACGAGCGATCGACGGAGCCCTCGGAGACACCGATGATGCGCTTGACTCGGTTGGCGGCGTCGCACACGAGAACCACCAAGCGCTCGCGCCTCGCACTGTCGAGCTCGCGTCGAGCAACGCGCGCCACGTCCTCCGGACCACGGAGCATCACGAGCTCCTCGTCACCACAATCACCGCGACGAGCAAGCTCGAATGAGGCCGCCACTGCGGCTGCCTTCGCAGGGCCCACGCCCGGTCGCATCGCGAGTTCCTCTGGACGGGCAGCGGCCAATGTCCGCAACGTCCCGTACTCAGCCAGCAGCTCGGCGGCGAGGTCAAGCGCGCTCATCCCCTTCGTACCGTTGCGGAGCACGAGAGCGATCAACTCGCGCTCGGTCAGCGCCTCGGCCCCCCGAGTGAGCAGACGCTCTCTCGGTCGTTCGTGCGGCGGCACCGCCCTCATGAGCACGGCCATGTCAGACCTCCACCCCGGAATCCTAAGCAGGGGGTGTGACAGTCAAATCGACCTACGCGCGCGCTCACGTCGGTAACTGGAAGGGTCGTCGGGCTAGACAGCAGCGCCTTCGCACGACCACGGGAAGAACCTTGGTCGATTCTTGCGCCGCGGGTCCGGTGGGACGGGCCGCCGCTGTTGTCTTCGTCGGCCCAGCGGCGCCCGTACTGGACGGGCAGGTCCCCCCAGCCCGAGTGCGAGGGTGGGCCTGTCGGCTTGATGCCGAGCTCGTCGAGCGGATCGATGTCGCAGGAGCGCTCGAGGTAACGCCGTGGTAACCATCCGTGGCGGTTCGTGGCGAACGATGCCGAATGACGGCGAACGTCCACCTCGCGAAACACCTGCTCAGACGTACTTTCGCGAACGAGCACGAACGTTCGCGGACCCCTCCGGGACGTTTCTTAAGCCGTGCGTCCCGACAGGATCGCCAGCGATTGCCACGGTGGTGTTAGAACCATCAGTCGTTGCCTCTGGTGGCTGGGGCGCCTGCCGGTAGCGTCCCCGGCGCATGCCGCGGCTGCTGATCGTCCACCACACGCCGTCGCCGGCGCTCCACTCGCTCTTCGAGGCGGCTCGATCCGGGGCGACCGAACCCCAGATCGAGCGGGTCGACGTCGAGGTGCGCCCGGCACTCGGCGCCACCGCCGTCGACGTGCTCGAGGCCGACGGCTACCTGCTGGGGACGCCCGCCAACCTCGGCTACATGTCCGGTGCCCTCAAGCACTTCTTCGACACCATCTACTACCCGTGCCTGGAAGCCACCGTGGGCCGGCCGTACGGCGTCTACATCCACGGCAACAACGACACCGACGGCGCCCTCGCCGGCATCGAGAAGATCGTGACCGGCCTCCGCTGGCGGGCCGCCCAGGCACCGGTGTCGGTGATCGGTGCTCCGGCCCAGTCCGATCTCGACGCCTGTTGGGAGCTGGGAGCCGCCGTCGCTGCCGGGCTTTCGCTGGGCTCGAGCTGAGGGTGAACGGGTCCTGGCCCAACGGCGACCGCCGAGGCAAGCTGCCCGCATGACAACCAGCGCGCGCGAACCCGTCGAGCGGACAGTGGTGGCGTCCTACGGCGACTACCAGCAGGCACAACGAGCCGTCGACTTCCTCGCCGACGAGCGGTTCCCGGTCGAGCACGTCACGATCGTCGGGTCTGGCCTCAAGCTCGTGGAGACGGTCACCGGCCGCCTCGATTGGGGTCGTGCGGCCCTGGCGGGCGCGATGTCGGGCCTGTGGATCGGCCTGCTCGTCGGTTGGTTCGTCGCAATCTTCAGCGACGGCAGCTCTTGGTGGGTGATCCTGCTGTCGGGTGCGCTCTGGGGCGTCGCCGCCGGCACCGCCTTCGGCCTGGCCATGTACGCGTCAACGCGCGGTCGGCGTGACTTCGTCTCCCACCAGCAGTTGCGGGCCGACGCCTACGACGTCACGGTGGCCAGCACCCACGCCGAGACGGCGCGTTCGGTTCTCGCCCGCCTCGGCTGAGTCAGCGGCAACGGCGGATCACCAGCGTCGTGCAGTCCGACCTTGCGTGTGGTGTGAACGCGGCGCGCGGGATGCGCGCGCCCAGCCCGACCGTGTTGTCGCGGCTCCAGCGGCCGGCACCGGGGGCCTTGCCCCGCGCCCACCGCCGTCCCACCCAGTGCGGGAGCACGACGTCTGCGGCGACCAGGCGCGAGCCGGGAGCCAGCAGCCGCCGCAGAACCGCGGTGCTGGCGGCGAATGGCGGGTTGGCCACGACCCGGAATGGGCGGCGCGGCAGCCTGAGGCCGGCCGCATCGGCGCACACGACCGTCACCGGATCGTGCGCGAACCGCTTGCGCAGCACGTCGATCCGCTGGGGGTGGAGCTCGACGGCGATGACCCGCGCGCCGGCCGCGACGAGGGAGGCGGTGAGGGCGCCGGTGCCGGCCCCGATGTCGACGACGAGATCGCCGGATGAGACCTGGGCGTCAGCGACGATCTGGTCGGCCCACAGGGGTGACAGGCGGTGCCATCCCCACCGCGCCTGCCCGTAGGCGGGCATGACGCACCATCACGAAAACGGCCATGGGGGGACCGTACCCGTGCAGGCCACGCCAACCGGCGTCGATTTATCGCCGAGCGTCATTCACGGGGCGTCCACCACACTGGCGTCATGGCAGACGAACGTCCCCTGACCGATGAGCGCGACCCCGCCGACGTCGTGACCGGCATGGTCGATCACGTTCTCGCCTTGGTCGACACCTGGCCGGCGTGGGACGGCGAACCGCGCCCGGCCGACGATCGGGTCTACACGCCACACAAAGCCGTGCGGCGGGTGGCTGACCACATGATCGATCACCTCGCCGAGGTCGAGGCCCGCCTCGCCGGCGAGCCGCCGATCCCGGACCACTGGCACGCGTCGGCCATCACCACCGCCGCCGACGAGGCGCCGTTCACCGACGATGACCGCGACGAGGCGCACAGCCGGCTGCAGCGCCTGGCCCAGCTCTGGCGCGTCCGCCTGCGGTCGCTCGACGACGTGCGGCTCGATCGGCGAGAGGGCGACGCCTGGACGATCCGGGAGATCGCCTTTCACCTTGCGGAGTCGAGCTACTACGCCGACGCGGTCGGCGAACTCTCCTGAGGCGGCTCGAACGCGGCGATCACGTCGGCGAAGCCGGACACCGCCTCGGGTGTCGCCGGCTCGGGGAAGCTCACGATCGCCGATTGCACGCCGACCTCGGCCAGCCGGCGGTAGCGGCCGATGTGGTCCTCGACGCTCGGGGCGTCGGCGGTGCCCAGGTGCGTCACGTTGATGTCGGCTGGGTCCCGGCCCTCGGACGCGCAGTGGTCGTGCAGCACCTCGAGCTTGTGGCGGACCGTGTCGGCGTCGCCGAACAGGTTGCACATGTCGGCGTGGCGGGCGACCAGCCGCAGGGTGCGCTTCTCGCCGGAACCGCCGACGAGGATCGGGACCCGCTCCTGCAGCGGCCGGGGGTAGCACACCGCCTCCGCCACCTCGATCGTGCGCCCCGAATACGCGGGGGCGCCCTTGCCCCACATGAGCGGCAGGAGCTCCAGGGCATCCTCGAGCAGGGCGTAACGCTCGGACAGCGGCGGGAAGCGCCAGCCGTAGGCGGTGTGCTCGCGCCCGAACCACGCGGCGCCGATCCCGCAGATGGCCCGCCCGCCGGAGAGCACGTCGAGCGTGGCCACGATCTTCCCCAGGTGGGCGATGTTGCGGTACGTGACCCCCGTGACCATCGTGCCCAGCCGCGCCGACGTCGGTGCGGCCGGCGAGGAACGACAGGGTCGTGTAGCTCTCGAGCATGTCCTCCCAGTGGGGACCGACCGACGGGATCTGCATCATGTGGTCCATCACCCACAGGCTGGTGAACCCGGTGTCCTCGGCGGCGGCCGCCACCTCGGCGAGCCGGTCGCGGGTCTCCGCCGGTCCGCCGGGCCAGGCGAAGCGGGGGAGTTGCAGGCCGAACTCGAGCGGCATCGGATCCTCCTTCTGGCGGGCGGCGGCGGCCGGGGCGGTGACCAGGTCGGGGGCGACGACGGCGACCGGCCCGGCGGGATGAACGGCGGTGAACCCGTCCTCGGCCAGCCCGTCTCGCACCCCCGGCCACGCCGCCAGCATCGACGACAGGACCTTGGCGGGAACTGGACGGTCGCGTTCCCGGTTGCGGGCCCGGCACACGCTGGCGTCGACGTCGAACACCACGGCCACGGACGGCACGCCCGCGCTGTCGGCGGCCGCCAGCCAGCCCCGTCGCCGCTTGGCATCGGTGCCCAGCGAGTCGACCACCGTGGTGAGGCGCCGCCGGAGCCGCCGCTCGACGACGAGGTCGAGGACGTCGAACGCGTCCTTGCCCGCCCGCTGGTCGTGCTCGCCCTCGCCGACCAGGGCCCGCACCCGGTCCGACGACACGACCTGGTCGGGCCGGAAGTGCTCGGCCGCCCACGTGGACTTGCCCGACCCCGGCGGACCGACCAGAACGACGAGCGACCCCTCGGCCACGCGGATTGTCACGACGGAACAATGCCCTATCGGGGCGCGAACACCTCGAGCGTGGCAGCGACGTCGCCCAGCGGATAGAGGATGGGGGAGGTGCACCCGGTGGCGACGTACTCCGCCACCTTGGCCCGGCACTCGGCGGCGGTCCCCGCGGCGCACAGCATCTGGACCACCTCGTCGGGGACGAGCTTGCTGGCGGCCACCACCTCGTCGTGGCCGGCGGGCCACGTGAGCACCTTGGCGATGTCGTCGAGCAGCTCGGCCGGCACGCCCGACGCCGCCATGATGTGCGGCTGCTGGCCCAGGTACTGGGTGACGAGCAGGCGGGCGGCGTCGAGTGCGGCGTCCCGGTCCGCGTCGAGCGAGCACACCACGAGCTGCGGCCGGTCGACGTCGGCCAGCGTGCGTCCGCCCCGGTCCGCGCCGGCTGCCAATGCCTCGAGGGCCCGCCGGTTGTACCCGGGTGACACCAGGTAGTTGAGCACGGCCCCGTCGGCGATCTCGCCGGCCAGCTCCATCATCCGCATGCCGGTGGCGCCGACGTAGATGGGCACCTGCTTGGCCCGCGGCTCCTGGTGCACGTAGTCGAGCTCGACCCCGTCGAGGTGGACGTAGGCACCGTGGTAGGTCACGGGGCCGTCGCAGCGCAGCAGCGCCCGCAGCGACTCCACCACCTCGCGCATGACCCCGAGGGGTCGAGTACGGGCGACGCCGACCTTGGTGGCCAGCGGGTCCCACCACGCACCCAGCCCCGCCAGGATTCGTCCGGGTGCCAGGTCGTCGAGGGTCGAGAACAGCGACGCGAGCCGGGCGGGGTTGCGTGTCCAGATGTCGATGACGCCCGACCCGACGGCGATGCGCTCGGTCGTGGCGGCGAAGGCGGCCATGGGCACCGTGGCCTCCCGCACCAGCCGGCTGTCGGCCTGCCACACGGCGGCGAAGCCCAGCTCCTCGGCCCGCCGGACGAAGCCCATCGCCTCCCGTATGGGGTGGGCGTCCTGGACGTAGAGCGCCATGGGGATGCCGGCGAGCACATCCTCGGCGCCACCCCCGCCGCCACCGGCGTCGTCGGCACCGTCGGCCGGAGTCACATCCTCGCCCACAGCCGCTGCGCCTCCTCCCAGGCCCGGGCCCGGATCCGCTCGGCGTCGACCCGGGTGCACACGCCGCCCTCGACCACCGCCTCGCCGTTCACCACGACCCGCTCGGCTCGCACCCCAGGCGTGAACGCCAGGTACCAGGGGTCGGCGCGGTCGGCGCTCCACGTCACCTCGTCGCCGAGAACCTCGGGCACCAGGTCGGCCCCCGCCCGGAGCCAACCCCACGCCCCTTCGGGCGTGGCGGTCACGTCGTCGGCCCGCTGGGCCACGTAGGCGACCGCGAACTCGTCGAGCATGGCGGCGCCGATGCCGTCGCTGCCCAGCACCACCCGGTTGCCGGCGGCGGCCCACCGCGCTGGCCGGGCGTAGCCGACGCCGTTGTTCAGGTTGGACCGGGGGTTGTGGGCGATCGTGCCCCTCAGCGGCGGCTCGACGTGCACGCAATGGGCGAGCACCCAGTCGTCGGCGGCATGGGGACGCAACCGACCCGCGGCGGTGGCGTCGACAGCGTCCTCACCGACGTGGATGTGCACGCCCACCCCGAGCTCGGCGGCCAGCCCCACGACCGCGTCCAGCGTCTCGTCGCCCAGGGTGAAGCACGCGTGGGCCCCGACCAGTCCTCGGCCGCCGGCGCGGAGGAACCGCTCGTTCTCGGCCAGTCCCGCCTTGGCGCCCGCGGGCCCATGGCGGTCGGTGACCTCGTAGGCGCACAGCACCCGCACCCCGACCTCGGCGCAGGCGGCGGCGATGACGTCGAGGCTGCCGTCGATGGCCGAGGGCGAGGCATGGTGGTCGACGATGGCGGTGGTGCCCGTCTCCAGCGCCTCGACCGCGCCCAGCAGGGCCGACCAACGGACGAGCTCGAGGTCGAGGGCCACGTCGAGCCGCCACCAGATCCGCTCGAGGATCTCGGTGAAGTTGGTCGGCGTGACGGCGGGAGGCGGCATGCCCCGGGCCAGGGTGGAGTACAGGTGGTGGTGCGCGCAGACGAGTCCCGGCGTCGTGGCGGTCACGAGGGATCCTCGTGACCGGTCGACCGAGCGACCGCCAGGGAGCCGGGCGACGATGGGGCGCGGGGGCGCAGCCCCCGAGGAGGCACGGTCACGGTGCCTACCAGTGGACCCTCGCGGAAGTCATCGTGGCGTCTCGCCGGCCAGATCCGCCGCTGGGCTGCGTCCTCGTCGTCGCCGCAGCCACGGCTGCGCCTTCCTCCTGCGTCCTTACCAGCGACGAATCTGACACGGCGATCCATCCACGGAACTTCCGCGAGCGCCCACTAGCCGTTTCGGCGCATCGGCAGCGCTGCCCGCCACTCACCGTCGAGGTCGTGGAGGGCGGCGGCCACGGCCCCGGCCGTCGGCACCAGCCCGATCTCGCCCACACCCTTGATCCCGTAGGGCGCACGGGGCTGCGGGCGCTCGACCAGGATGGTCTCGATCGGCGGCACGTCCTTGGCCCGCAGGATGCCGAGCTGGCGGAGCGTCATGGCGGTCGGGCGGCCCAACTCGTCGGCGGGGAAGTCCTCGGTGAGCGCGTAGCCGAGGCCCATGTGCACGGAACCGACGATCTGTCCCTCGCACAGCAGGGGGTTGACGGCCCGCCCCACGTCGTGGGCGGCGACCACCCGCTCGACGTCGCCGGTCTCGCGGTCGATCACCACCAGCTGGGCGGCGTAGCCGAACGCCGAGTGGATGGTCGGGTTCGCGACCGAGCCCACCGCGTCGGTCCAGTCGATTCGGTGCTCGCCCTCGTAGTCGACGCCCGGGCGGCAGCCGTCGGCACAGGCCGCCCGGCAGGCGGCCGCCACCGACCCCGCGGCCATGAGCGTGCCTCGGCTGCCCGTGGTCTGGCCCGCGCCCAGCTCCCGGGAGGTGTCGACCAGCACTCGGACCAGTCCGGGGTCCACACCCAGCTCCTCGACCGCCACCTGGAGCGCGACGGTGTGCACGCCCTGGCCCATCTCGGTCCAGCAGTGGCGCACCTCGACCGTGCCGTCGTCGGCGAACTGCACCACCGCCTTGGCGACCTCGACGGCGCCGTTGCCGAGGCCCGAGTTCTTGAGGCCGAGGCCCAGCCCGACCGCCTTGCCGGCGGCCACGGCGTCGTCGTAGTGGGGCTTGATGGCGTCGAGGCAGTCCCGGGCACCCAGGCAGCCGTCGTCCATGACCTGGCCGGGCCCCCATGTGGAGCCAGGTGCGACCGCGTTGCGGGCCCGCATCTCCCAGGGATCGATGCCGGCGGCCTCCGCCAGCCGGTCGATCACCCCCTCGCTCGCGAACTGCGCCTGGTTGGCGCCGAAACCCCGGAAGGCCCCGCACACCGGGTTGTTGGTGCGCACGGCCACGGCGTCGACGTCGATGGCGGGCCAGGCGTACGGGCCGCCGGCGTGGCCCGCCGCCCGCTCCAGCACCTTCATGCCCACCGAGGCGTACGGGCCGGAGTCGCCCACGATGCGGGCCTTCAGCGCCGTGAGCCGGCCGTCGGCGTCGCACCCGGCCCACGCCTCGATCCGCACGGGGTGGCGCTTGGGGTGGACCCGCAGCGACTCCTCCCGGCTGAACGCGCACTTCACCGGGCGCCCCAGCAGGTGGGCGGCGAGCGCCGTCTGGGTCTGGTTGGCGCAGTCCTCCTTCCCGCCGAAGGCCCCGCCGTTGGCGACCAGGTGGACGAGGACCCGGTCCTCGTCGACGCCGAGCACGTCGGCGATCTGGCGCCGGTCGTCCCACACCCCCTGACCACCGGAGAACACCTCGAGCCGGCTGTCGTCGAGGGGGACCGCGAGGGTCGCCTCCGGCTCGAGGAATGCGTGTTCGATGCGCTGGGTCTGGAACACCTCGTGTACGACGTATGTGCTGGCGGCCAGGGCGGCATCGATGTCGGAGTCGCCGCGGGCGTACGTGGTGCGCGACAGCACGTTGGGGGCGTCGGCGTTGCCCACCTGCCACACCGCCGGCTCGGTCGCCCCCACCGCCGTCAGCGGATCGGTGAACGGCGGCAACGGCCGGTACTCCACCTCCACCCGTTCCGCAGCGGCCCGCGCCGTGGCCCGGTCTCCCGCCACGACCAGGGCGAGCACGTCGCCCGTGTACGAGGTGCGCCCGCCGACGGGGATGAACACGGGCCAGTCGCGGTGGATGATGCCGATCCGGAGGTCGCCGGGCACGTCGGCGGCCGTGAGCACCCGCACCACGCCGGGCGTGGCCGCGGCGGCGATGGTGTCGATCGCCAGGATGTCGGCGCGGGCATGCTCCGACAGCACCACGGCGCCGTGGAGCATGCCCGGTACGCGCAGGTCGTCGATGTAGGGCTTGTCGCCCAGGGCCATCTCGGTGGCCTGGTACTTGGCGGCGTCGCTGCCGACGCCGCCTGGCCGACCGCCGCCGTTGCCGTTGGCGGCCGGCAGCGGCACCGGGGTCTCCGCCCCCGACGCCAGCAGCTCGACCGCGTCGAGGATGGAGTGGTAGCCGGTGCACCGGCACAGGTGACCCCCGAGGTGGCGCGCCGCCTTGTCCCTGGTGAGGGCCGGCCCGTCCTTGTCGAGCAGGTACTTGGCGCGCACGACGATGCCGGGCGTACAGAAGCCGCATTGCAGCGCCCCGGTGGCCGAGAAGGCGGCGGCCAACCGGTCGCGCTCGGCCGGGTCGATGCCCTCGAGCGTGGTGACCGTCCGGCCCGCCACCCGGTCGAGCCCCAGCTGACAGGCGATCACGGGTTTGCCGTCGATGAGCACCGTGCAGCAGCCGCACTGTCCCGACGGCGAGCAGCCGTCCTTGGGGCTGGTGACGTCGAGCTCCTCCCGCAGCGCAGCGAGCAGGTGGGGGTGGTCGCCGACCTCGACCTCGCCGCCGTTCAGGGTGAAGGACACCGCCATGGCTCCAGAGTGCCAGAATTCAACAAATTGTAGAAGCTGGCTTGTGGATACGTGTCGCTACATGTCGTCTGACCTGGGCCTTAGCCTGAAACGGCGACAAGCGCAGACACCCAGAATCAAAGGGGCGAAGACTCACGGCTTGACTCACTCGGCCGGCCAGGAACCTTCCACGCCTGCGAATAGCCCCTCCGTCGTACCGACCCCGCTCGTTGGAGGGAGAACCCGGTCCCCCCAACCACCCAGCTCTCTCCCTCACGCAGCGCGCGAGCGCGGGTTCTCCATGCCTCGAACGTGTCTGTTCTCTAGGCAGGGCGGAATAAGCGGTTCCGGTCAATCCCGGAATCGGGAACTCACTTTTCCGTGGCAATCATTGCGACTGCAACAGTTGCTGGTACACACGGAGCCCTGCCACTCGTCGACGTAGACGCACCCCGCGCCACGGATGTTGCCCTTGTGGACCTCGGTCGGCTTGAACATGGGGTCGCCGTCGGCGTCCCGGCCGTCCGTTACCCTGCCTCCCTCTCCGAAGCCTGGTCGCCCTCGGCTCCGGTCTTATCGCGCAACCCTGCCTCGTAGGCATCAAGCAGCTGCTTGTATTGACGCCGCTTTGCCTCCGGAAGGACCTGGAGGAACACGACCACGACGACACCGGTCCAGAGTGCCCAACCGAGCGTGTAGAGCAGGTCGCCCACAAACCCAAGAGGCTCCGTCGTCACCGACGATCTGAGCGTGTATCCACCGCCATAAGCGGCCAGGCCCACGACGAAGCCGATCCCGAGGATCCAGTAGACGGGTCGCTGCCCGACCGCGGTCCGCCGCACGTATGGCAGGTTCTCGCCTACCCACGCCATTAGCTCGCGACGCTCCAGCTCCCCCAGACCAGCCAACACGTCATTCCCTGGAGCACGCTCCTCGTCATTGGGCGTGTGTGAGGCGTCCTTCGCTCCCGATCCCTCGGTCATGGTCGACCTCCCGACATCCAGTTCCGTTCCTTGGGATGTTCGACGCGCTCACCCAGTCTCCGCCTTGCGACGCGAGCACGATCAACCAGTGGGGATGCGATCAGAGGCGACTGTAGGGAACTCATAAGATGGGGTGGCCCGGCCTCGTCTCCCCCATCGAGGTCGACCGTTACCCAGATAACGCTCCCCTGCACCGTTCCAAGCATCTGAGAGTGCAAGGGTGGGAGGATGGGGTCATGACCAGTAGCTTCGCCAAGAACGACGAGGCTCAACACCTCGCCCGTCTCGGGCTTGCCGCCTTCCCCCTCACCCGCTCCCAGAAGCTGGCGGTCCAGCACCAGATCGACATCGAGGAAGCCTGGGTCAAGCTCGAAGCTGTGGCTGGCCCGGAGCACCTGGACTCGCTCAGGCCCGAGGTCGAGCGGCGGGAGCGCGCCTTCCGGGAGCACCGTCACCAGCGGGGTCTGCCCCACATCGTCGAGCATCCCACCCTGGCCGCTCTCCGCTCGGTGACCGACGACGTGACCTTCGGTCGGCTCTAGCCCTTCTGAGAGCTGTCCGACCTTCTCGGCGAGGACGACGACCCGGAGTAGCTCGGCGACGTGCATGTGGCCGGGGACCTGCACACGGTGCAGCAGGTCGTGGCCCGGGTCGCCCAGGCGCTTGAGGACATCGCCAACGCCCGCAACGGACAACCCACGTGACCACGACCCGCCAGTTGCGTCGTACCGAGCGCAAGCCCCGTGCGCGAGCGCACGATTCCCACCTGCACGGTGCTGCCATCCGGGCGTGGATCGCAGCGCGTCAAATGTTGCGCGAACGCGGCGTCGAACTGCCGCCCCCCGAGTCGGCTCCCGGCTGGCATCGGCGTAGGCGATGAGAGACCCTCAGATGCCCTGTACGCGTTCGCGGGTAACGGACCTTTCCCCGTGGTGCCGCTGAATGCTGGCCAAATGCTGGGGGTCCTCCGGGCTTCCTGTTCGTCGTCGCGGCTTGAGCGGGCATGTGGCCCCCAGCCTCCGCTCGCCGCGGCCTAGGAGTCGGGCGGAATCTGCCCTCTGCCGGACCCCACGCTCTCGGTCCACCACGTAGGGCCGGCCTCGCTCTCTCCCGAGGCCAGCCCCTCGTTCAGCCGCCCCTCGGTCCACGGGTCGGGGGGGTCCCGCGCTCAGGCCTCGACGGGAGACGAGCGGCCCCTGAGCCGACCCCACAGCCCGGACGACCAGCGCTCGTCGTTTGCGCTTGGCCGCTCCGAGGAAGGGAGACGACGCCAACCTTGCCCCGATCGCCTCGTTTGCTTTGTGCACCGCGTCCCACGCCTCGTCCACCGGATAGTCCGGGACCGTCCCTTCGTAGACCATCTTCCCCAGAGCCTCAACGGTGTAGGGCCAGATCGTGTTCAACGCAGCTGCCAACCGGCTGCGCAGCTCAGCATCAATCACCCGAGTGACGAGAACCCGAGCACGGTGCATCGGCTCGGCGGCACGCGTGACGACCGCGTAGGCGTCCTCAGGGTCCGTACCGCCAACGCCGCGCTCCTCATTGGATGTGTAGATCATCCAGGACGGTTCGATCCACACAGCGGGAAGCTCCACCAGGCGATCCTGTAGCTCGATCAGCGCCTCGCCCTCGACGTCGATGGCTCTGTTCACGACTATCCGCTCGCGCTCGTGCTTCTCGCGCCGCTCATCACCGAGCCGAGTGCTGGCGACACCGATGATCACGCCGATGAACGGCAGCAAGGCGTCGAAGGAGCGCTCCCACGTCATGGCACATGGTCGCGCCGTCCGTCGGTGATGGGCAGGCCTACGTAGACGCCCCTCGGCCTTCGGGTCGGGGGCGGTTGCTGTTCACCAGGTGAAATCGCCGCTCGCCTCCCGACAGCGAAGTACCCGGGGCGCGACCATGGCTGTCAGCCGGTCGGGCACCGTCCGCCAGGTCCGACCGCCGCCCGGCTCCCAGGCACTTCCCCCGTCTGGGGGCCGGTCCGCGACTGCCGCGTCACTCGTCGGGTAGCAGCGCGTTGAAGCCGGTCTCCTCAGCAGCATGCCGAACGGCGGGCGAAGCGTCACTGACTCGGAACGCCACGCCTGCCTCACTGGCCACATGACGCGCCCGCAACAAGGCCGCCAGGCCAGACGCATCGACGAACGTCAAACCGCGGGCGTCGACAGCAACGAATGCCGGGCGTGCGCCGAGGGCTTCGTCGACACATGCGCGGAATGACGCGGAACTGTCCTGGTCGAGGCTGCCCGCCACGGTGACGGTCGCCTTGGTGCGGCCTTGCCTAGTCTCGACATTTAGGGACTCGATGTACGTGGGCACCGCGTCCTCCTCCAACTGACCCTCCCGCACGTGCCAGTTCCGCTGCTGACCCCGAGCCTGATCGACCCGCCGAAAGGGATACGACGCCATCCCTCACCCTACGAGTCGGGGAGCGGTTCCGCGTTCACGTCGTGTCAAAGGGCGGCGGCCCAACACCGGTGATCTGGCTGCCAAGCATCCTCGCCCGCGCCTCACGGCCATCCGGCGTGCGCACGGTCACCATCACCTCGGGCAGCCCCGGCAACACGCTGTCCGGTAACCCGGTCACCATCCCGGCCCATCCTCGGCTGCCTTCGGTGCCCTCGTCGTCGATGATGTTCACCCAACTGCCCAGGGTCACGGTCGCGTCGCCGAGCTTGTCGCCGTCCTCGAGGTGGATTTCAGCGGGACCCGAGTAGCCCTCCCGCTCCTCTCGTCGCATGTCTCCGAAGCTACCCGGGGAGGGGTTTCCGCGTCGGCGTGCCTACGGGAAGGAAACGGGCGGTCAACCCCGGCTCGGCCCAATCTGGCCCGCGCCCCCGAACAGCAACGCTCGTCAGAACACAATGGCGACCTGGCCGCCCGTTGCGGGGATGGGCCAGAGGATCACCGCGAAGATGAACGTGGCGATCTCGGATCCGCTGTCGATGCTGTTTCCGTAATCGTTGGTGATCGCGACGATCACACCGACCACCACCCAGATCAGCAGGATCACGGGTATACGCATGTTTGCCTCCCCTGAAAGGGGTCCCAGCCCCAGCCCTTTCACGCCTACGGTCCGACGGGGATTGAATACCCCGCGTGCGCGAAGGCTAGACCACACCGGCTCCGATTGGAGGCCCGACAACGCCGAAGGGCCGGCCCCCGAGAGGGCCGGCCCTTCGTGGGCCGATTCGACCCGGTGGAGGCGGCGCAGGTGGCGAACGACGACGGGGTGGGCTGCGAGGCAAACCCTGGCCCTCCGGTGCCCTACGACCTAACGGTGTCTCCGCCGGTTGCGATCGAGCCCGAGCCGGCGCCCGAACCTCAGCCGGAGCCCGAACCTCAGCCAGCGCCCACGCCTGAGCCCGGGGCGGTGCCAGCTCAGCCCGTTCCGGCGGAGCCCGACTTCACCGGCTAGCTCTCGGGTAGCGACAATCGGCCCCCCGGCTTCGGTCGGGGGGCCGTTGCGCGTCACTGCTGTGGGCGACTCCCGACGTGTCGGCTGGTTCGATGGGTTAGTGGCCTTCGTTGCGCGTGTTGTTCACGGCCGTCGAAACCGGCTGGGCGGCTATCGTTCGGCCGATTGGCCAGCGTCAAGGAGGCAATGGACGCGGCCGACCGTCACGTCGTGGCTCACATCGACACATAACCGACGTTACGAAGGTAGTGCCGAAGTACCGTTAGCGCGGACAGGTATGCGACGACCAGAGGAAGGAGAGTCTGGTGCCCCGCATCTCAGACTTCGCCGTTATCCGCCGGGATTCCTTACAACTTCAGCCGCAGGACGCCGCCGGTAACTTGCCCTTCGACTTCTCAAAGACATTTGACTTACCCAACGTGAGCGAAAGTGACGACGACTTCGCCATTCTGAGCTTCATGGCGAATCCGTCGAATAATGCCGACCTCAGGGTGAGATTCTTTCTCGATGATACGCCCGTCCTGGATCAGAAGTTCGAGACGGACCCGCAGCGGGCCTGGCATGAGGTACTACCCGTAAGCGTCTTGCAACCCCCTGTCCACCGATTCCGGTTGGAGGTGCTACCTGGTGGCACGGGCACAATTCGCTTGTCGAACATTGTTCTCTGGTATCAGGCGAACATTCCTTAGACAAACGGTTGTAGGTGCTGAGCGCACCGTGGTGACCAGGGCCTCAAATAGCTTGGCGAGTTTGTAGCGGGGCGTCGTCGACGTGTAGCGGCCGCACATGGCCGGCCACCGTATCGGCCTTGAGTTCATCGGTGCCACGTACGTATGTTCGTAGCATGGATCTGGTGTGGTCAGAGCCAGGCGGCTACGTCGCCCGGAGGGGATACGACGCCACCGGCCGGTTCATGTACCAGGTGCAAGGCCAGAACGGCCGCTACGGCGTCTACTTCGCCCCGTGGGCGGTCAGTGACGGCGGGAGCCAGTGGCTCGACGGGTTCGAGACCGTCGAGGAGGCGATGGAGGCAGCCGAGCGTTACGTCACTGCCTTCGATGCCGCTGGCGAATGACAATCGTGCACAGCGGGCTAGCCGACCAGCGCTGGCCGCAGCAGACTTGGATCCGCGTCCTGAGCGACGCCGGCCCCGGAGCTGGCGTCCCGTTTCCGGCTGGCTAATGGGCGTCGGGTTCACTGGACACAGCGACGATGGCGGCGGGTCATCTCGCGGGCGGACAACAGAGGGCGGGACATGACACAGGATCGTGCGATACCACTACGGGCTGCCTCGGCGGGTGAAGCGCAAGGCGGTCGGCAAGTGAGCCGGTGGACCGTCAGGGTGCCGATGGTGGGGAGGGGCCCTGACGGTCTTCAGCGTCAGGACCCCTCCACCTTGAACTGGACGCGGGACATGCCGGTGCCCGAGGCCAAGGCCGACCAGGCCATAGAAACCAACCAACCGGTGACCGTTAAGTGGGCCAGGGTGGTGCCCGAGCCCATCTTTCGCCAGGAGTGGTTGGAGCGTGGGGGCCCGCCCGCTCAGGGGGCATTGATGTGCGAGCGGGATGACGGCGCTTGTGTCTATGTGGAGTTGCCCCTGATGTAGGCCCCGCCGTCGAGGCGGCGGCGCCTGACCGTTACCTCGTCGGCTACCTCGGCGGCTCAGTCGCGCCACCGCAGTCCGACGCCGATCGACGGTGAAACTGGGTAGACCGTTGCCATGAACCAGGCATTGCGGGACACGGCCGCCCTCGTCACCGGGGCGAGCAGCGGCATCGGCGAGGCGACGGCGCGCGCTCTCGCTGCGCACGGCGCAACCGTCGCCGTGGCTGCACGGCGCAAGGACCGTCTGGATGCGCTCGCCGCGCAGATTGGTGGTCTATCGATCGAGGCCGATGTCACCGATCGCGACCAAGCGGTCGCCGCCGTGGAGCGCACGGCGCGAGAGCTGGGCCGACTCGACATCGTCATCAACAACGCCGGGGTGATGTTGCTCGGGCCGATCGTGGACGCCCCGGTCGAGGAGTGGGATCGGATGGTCGCGCTCAATCTCCAGGGTCTGCTGTACGTGGCCCATGCCGCGCTTCCACACCTGCTGGACGCCGCCGAGCGCGATCCACGACGGGTCGCCGATCTCGTGAACGTCAGCTCGGTCGCGGGCAGACGCGTCGGCGCCGGGGGCGGGATCTACCAGATGACCAAGCACGGGGTCGGCGTCTTCAGCGAAGCCTTGCGCCAAGAGATCACGAGTCGCTATGTGCGTTCGTCGTTGATCGAGCCGGGGGCAACCGAGACCGAACTCGCCTCCCACGTCCGCGACGAAGTCCGCAACCAGCTCGCCGACGTGGGACAGACCCTCCACGCCGCGGACATCGCCGACGCGATCCTCTACATCATCACCCGCCCGCGACACGTGGCGATCAATGAGATCCTCGTGCGCCCAACCGACCAAGTGCGCTAGCGCCCCATCGCCGATAGCCAGCTCCAGCCCACGCTCTCGGGGACGACAAGCGGGTCGACTTGGAGGTGCCTCATCAGCAGTTCGCCACCGGAGTGGGCAGGAGCCGGGCGAGCCACCAGCCTGGTGCCGTTGACGCTCACGACCTCGCCACCCACATGCTCGACAAGGCGCCTCACACTGTCGTGCGTGTGCGGGTTCGCGTCTCGCAGCTCGGCGGTCAGCGTGCCCCAGTACATCGCGGGTCAGCGGTCTCGAATGTCGAGCCCGCGGTCAGGCACCTCGGATGAGCCGTCAGCACGCTCACCGCGGCCCGGTGACTCGGGTCCGCCCGCAGGCGGCATATCGCCGTACGACTTCTCGGTGGGCAGCTCGACTGCCCGGCCTGTGGTGCCCATCTCAGGCGTGCTGCCCCGGACGAGGCGGACGGGTGGCCTGGCGGTGACGGCTCTGGGTGACGGCGTGGCCGTGGTCCTGGCTCGTCTTCGGCACAGCCACGTTGTTGCCGACGGCGCCGACCTTGACGCCCTCACTCAGCTCGGCGGTGAAGGCGGGCGCGGGTGACACCTTGCGGGTGTCGTGGCACGCGGCGCCGATGTCGGGCGGCTGGCTGCGGTCGGGCACCGCTTGGCCACCTTGGCGGAGCGGGTAGGGCGCGACGGGCGTCTCGACGGCAGCGGTCAGGTCTACGGGTGCCCCGACGGACGTGCGGTAGCGCCGATCTCGGGGGCTTGGGGGTACGTGGACTCATTGAAGTGCTCCTTCGGCAACTGGGGTTAGGACGGTCAGCGTTTGGGCGATGGTGTCGGCTTCGGCCTGCGAACCGGGCTTGTCGTTCGCGCGGCCACCCATCGGCAACCCGACACTCCAAGCGCCCGTCGGCGACCAGCGGCCACGCATCTCGGGTGGCAACTGCGCCTTGTACGCACCGCACAGGTAGGCGTGCGGTCGGGCCGCCTCGATCTCGGCTTCGAGGGCGTCGGCCTCGGCCACCTTGCGTCTCGCCAGGTCGGCGTATGCCTCGGCCTTGGCGCGCAGCTCGTCAACCTTGCCGGGCAGCGTCGTCTGGTAGGGCTCGGCGGGCGCGGGCGTGCCGCAGGCGACGCAAGTGCGCTCATCGTCCAGGAGTTGGCCACCGAGGCGGGTCAGGGTCACCGGTGCCGCGCCTGTGACTGCTCACGGTTGGCGATCTGGCGCCTGTGGGCGTCGTCATACCAGCGGCGGCGGGTTGCGTCGTCGATGACACTCTCGTGGACGACCCGCGGGTCGCCGCGCTGGGCGGCCTCGAAGACGCTCGCAAGGTAGGCCTCTCCGCGTCCGTCGGAGCCTCGCTGGTGACCGCTCTGGTCCGCGAGCTTGAATGCACGGGCGACTGGGTCCTCGTCGGGTTCCTGGCCGGGAGGCGCTGCCTCAGCGTTGAGGGCTCCCCGGGCGGTCTGCAACGAGCTGCGCGCCCCCTGGGCGTTCTGGTAGCCGTACTGCTGGGCGGCACTGTCTGCCGCAGCCGCCTCCTGGTCGAGTACGGCGCTCACCTGGGAGTCGCTGTATCCCGCAGCCTTCAGCTCCTCGGCCCGCTCCAAGGCGCGATTCCAGTCGATGGGCACTAGTCCTCCTTGGGGCGGCCAGCGCCGCCGTTCAGCTCGGCACGCAAGGTGCGCGCGAGTGCTGCCACCGCTGCGGGATCGGAGACCCCATCGGCTGCCGCCGCGGTCACAACCACCTGTCCGAGCGTCGAGTCAGGGTCGACGTTGGCGTGGGCGAGGCCGAGCTGACGCTTCAAGGCAGCGTTCTCGGCCTGTAGGGGCTCCAACTTGGCGTTGCGGGCTTGTACCCGTTCGTACGCCTCACGGAGCTGCCGAACTGCATCGGGCCGATCCTGGTCGGGCCGTTCCCGCTCGGCGTCCGGGTCCTCTGGCGGCGCCGGCCTGACATCGCCGATTTGCGGGGCGGCTTCTACGTCACTCACTCGGGCTCCCTCTATCCGTACGGCCAGCCACGAGGGGTCAGGCTGGCGGGGGTCCCATCCACTCCCTTGGGACTTGCTACGGCGTGCCCCCAGGGGCGGAACACGTCGGGGTAGTCGGTCCAAGCGGCCAGCGCACCCGGTGTCCCAGGGCCAGCACTCACTCTCGCTTAGCGCCGAATCCTACGTGACGGGCGCGCGCGAGCGGTGACATCGCCAGCCGGCCCCCGTGTCCAACCTGCGCTCCTGATACGAGTGCCGATCGGATCTGGGCGCGTGCGCCCACAGCGACTCGAGCGCGAGAGTGGGAGCTGTGACTGAGGCGGAACGTCCGCTGCACGAGCGGCTGTCGATCTTCGACCGACCGCAAGTCGAAGGCGACGTGCCGCCTGACCCCGAGCCAAGCGTCAGACGGTGGGTTGAAGCCGCTGACGATCCGTCAGCGATCCGCCTCGGGCTCGAAAACGCCCAGACGCGCATATATCTCGTATCGCGAAACGACGATCAGATCAGCAGGCTCCTCCGAGTCCCTGATGGTGGCAGCGCGTCAACCGGCCCACGCTCGTTCGACGCCTACGGTGCAATGCTCTCGATGAGCCAGGTCTCACACGAGTGGCTCGTGTATGGCGTGGTGCCTGACCACGTCCGCGGCGTCCGTGTGGACGGCCGCGATGCCCTGCTCGCGAGCAACACGTTTCTCGCTCGCGTCCCACGCCACCCCAAGCAAATGGTCCTCACGCTCACGGACGGCGAACGCACGGTGGCTATCCCTCCGTCTCCTCGACTGCCGGATACCGACTGATTCGACGGGCAGCGCCTCGCCTCTCTGATCGTTAGTGCAGAGCGAGGCAGCGCGAGATCGGCAGATATGCGTGGCTGTCATCTCGCCACGGTCCGCAGCGCAGTTGGCGACCGACGAGATGCGCTCGTCCCTGTAACGAACTAGCCGCCGAAGTGTTCGGTGTCTTTGGCGTTGACGGCAGCCGTGTGAGTGTCCACGATCCCTGGTGGGACGGTGCGGGTCGGACAACCTGGCTCCTGGTGGAGCGGCCGCTATTGGAAGCACCGCCGGGAGGAGGACCGATGTGGGAGTTGCTAGGCGAGTCGGACAAACCGTTCCGTATGGTGTCGGCCGTTACTAACCCCCGCAGTACTGGACTGGAGGTCTTCGGCCTCGCCGAGGACGGCTCGGTCTGGCAGAACGTGGCGACCGCTGATGACTGGACTGGCTGGTCTCTGTTCGGCAGACGACCGGACCCTGGACGATTGTTCGCGAGCCGAAGCAATCCTGGGCTCGTGAGTCTTGGCGTGAACCTCTCACACGACATCCGGCTGCGAGTGATCGGCGCGGCCAGCGATGGCAGCGCATGGATGAACGAGCAGACCTGGGGGTACGGAGAGGGCTGGGGAGGGTGGCTACGGTTCGGTGCCATCGCCAACTGGCGACGGCGGCTCAGTGTCGTCCCCGACGGGTGGACGCGGCTCGGCGTCGTCTCCGGAGCGCTGCGCGAGGTGGTCGTTCCGAGTTGTCTGTCCGCATTGGCGCCCCTGGTGCTCGGTCTCGGCGTCGACGACACAGCGTGGATCAACACCCTGGCCCCGGCCCCGGTCCGCCCCGAGCAGTACCTCGGCTGGCAGGAATTCGGAGACACAGGGTTGCATCTCAGCTCGCTCGTCATGGGCCGGCCTGACGATCTCACCATCGAGGCCATCGGCATCCGTTCCGACGACAACACCGTCTGGAGGAACTCGGCGGTGTACCCCTGGCGCCTCGCCCAGTGGACCGGGTGGCAACCCTTCGGGGCGGCTGGCGACCAGTTCCGTGCAGTCACCTCGCTGCGCACCGGGGTATGGGACGGCTCGGAGTCCGATGTGTTCGCTCTGGCGTTGGACGACACGATCTGGCGACGCGCACCCGGCGCTAATGCCTGGGTGCCGTTCGGCGACCCCGCTGACCGGCTGCGCACGATCACGCCGATCTGGGGCACGAACGGCATCGCCCTCGGGCTGGCCGGTACCGCGCCCGACCACTCGACCTGGCACGCCGCCCTGCTTCCGTCAGGCCAGTGGGGACCACTCGAGCCGTTCGGGTCGCCGCCTAGCGAAGGGCTCCGAGAACTGACCTTTACTCAGACACATGACTTCCGCGTGCACGCCTTCGGCATCGCGCCGGACGGCACCGTCTGGACCAAGTACCAGATGCCACCTGGGACCTGGCCGCCGCCATAGCTCCGCGTACGAGGCTTGCCGCGTCTATGCCTTCACATCACACCCACACACGCACGCGGATTGCCCGTTCTGGTCCTCCAGTGCTCGACCGGCAGCGGCTAACTGCTTCACTGACCGACCACCAGCTGGCACCCACCAGCTGGCGTCGCTAGCGAGCCCGACATCTCATCGGCTGTCTTGGGCGTCTCGCCCCGAAACGTCAGTAGCCGACTCCACCCCCACCGCTGCCACCGCCCACTGTGAACACCAGAATCACCACAACGGCGACGGCAGCGACAGCGATCCAGAAGATTGGAGTACGAAGAACACGGTGCACGATCGGCATCCTTCCCTTGGGGCTGCGTGCCCAATCGAAGCGGGCTCAATCGTCACCACTAAGTTACCTGCGCTAGGTGCCGACGAGATCTCTTCGACGGCCCGTCACGGCCGTGGCAACACGATCGCTAACGGCTACAGCATCATCGACCAACGGTCCCAGGCCGAGCCCGGTCCGATCCGGGGCGGTTTGACCTTCAGCAGCTCACGTACTCCGTCAGAGAAAACGTCAAGGCTGTACGAAACTGCGAGGCCTGTGCCCGAACCCTGTAGCCCCGCCAGCCGGAAGTAGTCGGCGATGGGCCGGAGGTCAACGTCGTCCCATGCGCACCATTCCAAAAGATGGGCGACGAGGATTGCAATCGGGTTCGGCGTCCGAACGTCCTCTGCGAAGACGCCGTCTGCGAACCGAGTGAACTGGCTCAGTACCCATCCCTCGGGTGGGACGCCCACGTCCACGCGGAGCTTGCGTTCCTTGGGCGGGAAAGCCCATGGGCACTCAACGAAGTGGCTAAGCGTCCATGCGGCCAGGTCGGCCACGCAGATGATGTCGATGAGCTGCGACGGATGAGTGATTGACGCAACCGACTCCTGGAGAGCCTCGTCGACGTTCTCGATCGGGGTGGACCTCTCACCCTTCCAGGAATGGCTATGAGCAAGAAGGCCGTACACCAGCGGCGAGCGCAGCTCCTGCTGCAGCGACCCCGCTGGTCGTGCGATCTTGTCCTTTATTGACGCTGCGGTCTCGACTGACTCGCGGACGTGGGCAGCGGTCAACGTGTTCTTGCACTCGAACGCGGCAACAACCCCGGTTGAGAGGTAGAGCTTCTTGGTGAGCAGCCGCGGCGGGTACGAGCCTTTGAGTAGCAGCACGTCAATCTGCGCTGAGGCAGAGCGGTCAGGGAACACGACGCGGCCCTTCGTGACGACGTGGTAGCGGTCCGGCAACCACTTGCGAAGTACCTGAGCCCAGTTCTCCTCGCCTTCGTCCCCAGCCGTACCGGGATCCTCACTCGTTCGGTCGTATATCCGGCGGTACTCAGTGGCCAGCTCCGCCTGGTCCTGCTGAAGGAACATCTCGAGCTCGTGGAGGGCGTCGTTCGACGCGGCAGTCTCCGTACTCTGACCGTCAGAACCCTCCACGACGACAGATTGTTGCCCGTTCAGGTGCTCGCCCGGCAGCTAGTTGGGGCCTGCGGATCACTGGACATTCGTGTTGCTGACGTGTCCTCGCTGGATATGTCCCTCTCGCAATGGGAGACACACACGACGACGGGGGCCTGCCGGTACATCCCCCCTAAACGATCTTAGGCCTGACCAGGGCTTTCGTGCGCGACACGACGGCGACGGCGGCCGGCGGGATGGACGGCGCTGAGCTGGGCGTCCTGTACCTGCCTCGACTGCCTGGGTCCCCTTGCCCTCGTCAGCGTGAGGGAGGGGTGGTACTGGCAATGGCCTGGGAATGCATCAAGAGTGCACGTGAGTCATGCGCTCAGAGGGGCTATGACTCCCCGTTCGGACTCACTCCGCTACGTTTGTGCAGGTCAGAGTGCCTGAGACTTCATGATGACCATTGAAGAGGAACCGTTGTGAGTGTCAGTCGGTGTGGGACGACTCCTTGCTCCCCCAGGCGTCAACTTGCAAGAAGCGGCTGACGGCGAAGACCCAGAGCACCGAGAGGATGACGACGAGCAGGAGGGCGAGGAGCCAGGGCGCGGGTCGGGCCCAGCCGACGGCGAGCGCGGTGACGGCGGCGCCAGCCATGGCGATCCTGAGCGGCCGGTAGACGACCGCGAAGCGATCGGCGTCGGCGAGCGCCTGTTCGGCGAAGGTAAGTGCGACCAGGCCGAGGGCGACGGAGCCGGCCAGCAGCCAGGCTGTGCTTGCGGGCGCCCTCCCATCGCCGGCGTGGCTGATCAGGCTGACCATCGCGGCCCCTGCGGCTGCGATGGACAGCGTGATCGGCAGGTGGCTCAGCATCCAGGTGACGACGGGCCGGCCCTCGTCGCGGGGCGGACGCCGCCCGACCAGGTCGAAGTAGATCCACCAGAAGCCGAAGCCGATCGCTAGAGCGATCAACCCGGTCACGATGACCAGCCCGTCGCGGTCGGGCGTGGACAGGCCCTCGACGACGCCGAAGACCACCTCGCCGAGGACGATGATCGTGAACAGCCCGAACCGCTCCACCAGCGAGTCGGTGGGCGGCAGGCCCTCCTCCGTGACCACCAACCGGCCGATCAGCGCGAAGCCCACGAGCCAGGCGACGCAGAAGCCGCCCCATACGCCGAGCCGCGGCCCGTCGGGGAGGAAGGCGCTGCTGACGATCAGCGGCACCGACACGGCCATGCCGAGCACGTAGCGGCCGGCGGGGGCCACGAACTCGGGGTGGTCGTAGCGGTCCTGGCGTCGGACGCTGTACCAGAGCCAGGTCATGACCGCCAGGAACGAGGCGTAGACCAACGCGAAGCCGGTGCCGCTGTCGCCAGCGGCGTCGGCGGTGAACACCGCGAGCAGGACCAGGACGCCCATCTGGAGGAACACGGCGCTACGGGTCCGGCCGTCCTCGCGGCCGTGGAGCTCGAGATAGAGGGATCCGTTGACCCAAGCGGTCCAGATCAACCCGAAGACGATCATGAACTCGAGGAACCCACGAGCCGTGACGTGCTCGGCGAGGTGGTGAGCCGCCTGGCTGATCACCGCCACGTACACCAGGTCGTAGAACAGTTCCAGGGAGCTCACCGTGCGGTCGGTGATGATCTCGCCATGGGCCCGCGGTGGGCTCCACAGCCACTGCCGAAGTCGGCCACCGGTTCCGTCGGTCACCGCGTCAACGTAACCATCCGGGCGTGCCCGACCGAGCGCTCTCTTGCGGTTTGCAGGCGGGGTAGAACGGCAGACATGTCGCTGCTCGTGAACCACGGGACCAAGCCGTTGCCGGCCGACGCCCGCCCGGGTCCGGAGGTCAACGCCTTCCACCGCCGGCTTCCGGGGTACGCGCCCACGCCCGTGCACGACATGCCGGAGCTGGCCGAGGCAGGCGCCGTGGCCAGAGTGCTGGTCAAGGACGAGTCGAGCCGCATGGGCCTGCCGGCGTTCAAGATCCTCGGCGCCTCGTGGGCCACTTACCGGGTGGTGTGCGATCGGCTGGCTGCGGCCGGGCTGGAGGGCGACCCCCTGTGGGACACGCTCCCCGACCTGGCGGCGATGGTGGCCCGGCAGCTGGGACCGCTCCGGCTGGTGGCCGCCACCGACGGCAACCACGGCCGGGCCGTCGCGCGGATGGCCAAGCTCCTCGGCCTTTCGGCGACCATCCTGGTGCCCGACGGCACGGCCCCGGCCCGCATCGCCGGCATCGCCGCCGAGGGCGCCGAGGTGACGGTGGTGCCGGGCACCTACGACGACGCCGTGGCCGAGTCGGCCGCCCTGGCCAGCGGGCGTGACCTGGTCATCTCCGACACGTCGTGGCCGGGCTACGAGGACCCGCCGCGCCGGGTGATCGAGGGCTACGCCACGATCTTCGCCGAGCTCGATGACGAGCTCGCGGCGCTGGACGCGCCGCCGCCGGACCTGGTGATGGTGCCGTTGGGGGTGGGGGCCCTGGGGGCGGCGGCCGCCTCCTGCCTCCGGGCCGGGCTCGAACCGGGGGAGGGGCCCGTGCTCGTCGGCGTCGAGCCCGACTCTGCGGCGTGCGTCGCCGCCGCGGTGGAGGCGGGCCACGTCGTGGAGGTGCCCGGGCCCCACCGGTCGATCATGGCCGGGCTCAATTGCGGGATGGCGTCGATGCTGGCCCTGCCCATGGTGGCGGCAGGGTTCGACGCGTTCGTGACCATCGGCGACGACCGCTGTCGCGACGCCATCCGGTCCCTGGCCACCGCCGGGCTCGACGTGGGCGAGACAGGGGCGGCGGCGCTGGGCGGCCTCATGGCCCTGCGGGCCGAGCACGGAGCCGAGCTGCCGGTCCCGGTCGAGGCAACGGTGCTGCTGCTCGCCACCGAGGGTGTGACCGATCCGGTGAACTTCGAGCGGATCGTCGGCCGTCCACCCCGGTAGTGGTTCACGTGGTGTCGGCCAGCCGCCAGTACTGGTCGGGCTGGCGGTGGGCCCCGAAGTCGAACACCGTCGACTTGTAAGACGTGCAGTCGTCGAGGTCGCAGGTGGCCATGGCCAACTCGTCGCCCAGCCCCGTGCACTGGGCGATGACCGCGCCCGACGGGTGGATGACGCACGACCCGCCGATCTGCTCCACCCCCGCCTCGGTGCCGGCCTTGGCCGTGCCCACCACAAAGGTGCCGTTCTGGTACGCGCCGGCCTGCATGACCAGGTGGTTGTGGAAGTCACTGAAGCGGTCGTGATCGGGTGCGGGCGGGTTGTGCGACGGCGTGTTGTAGCCGATGCACACCAGCTCGACGCCCTGTAGGCCGAGCATGCGGTAGGCCTCCGGCCAGCGCCGGTCGTTGCAGATCAGCATGCCGACCATGCCGCCGAACGCCCGGTGCACGGGGAACCCGAGGTCTCCGATCTCGAAGTAGCGCTTCTCGAGGTGCTGGAACCGTCGCCACGGCTCGTGCTCACGATGCCCCGGCAGGTGGATCTTGCGGTAGCGGCCGACCTCGGCGCCATCGGCGCCCACGAGCACCGACGTGTTGAACCTGTGACCGTCGGGCGTCTCCTCCGCGAACCCCAGGCAGAAGCCCACCTGGACGCGGCGCGCCTCGTCCCACAGCGCCTTGGTGTCGGCGCTCGGGAGCTCTGTCTCGTACCACGCGGCCAGCTCGGGCGAGCCGTCCTCGTACCACCAGCGAGGGAAGAAAGTGGTGAGCGCCAGCTCGGGGAACACGACCAGGTCCGCCCCGCGCTCCGCGGCGCCCCGCAACTGCGCCAGCAGCCGTTCGACGACGTCGGCACGGGTGTGGTCGCGCTGGATCGGCCCGAGCTGGGCGGCGGCGACGGTGACGACCCGGCTCACGCGGTGTGCCTCCGGTGAGTCGTCTCGGGTCGATGGGTCGTTCCGCTCACTCTGCCACCCCGGCGAGCTCGGATATGACCTCGGCCAGCACCTGGGCGCCGGCCGCCAGGTGCTCGGGCTCGGTGAACTCGGTCGGGTTGTGGCTGACCCCGCCGCGGCTGGGGACGAACACCATCCCCGTGGGACACATCCGGGCGAGCATCTGGGCGTCGTGGCCGGCACCCGAGGGCAGCCGGATGACGGAATGGCCCAGCCGCTCGGCCGTGGACTCCACGAGGTCGATCACGGCCGGGTCGAAGGCGACCGGCTCGAAGCGGGCCAGCCGCCGCCACGCCACCTCGCACCCCTCGGCGGACGCCAGCGCCGCCACGTGCTCACGCAGTCGGCGCTCGGCGTGCGCCAGCACGGCCTCGTCGGTGTTGCGGAGGTCGACGGTCAGGGTCGCCCGGGCCGCCACCACGTTCACCAGGTCGGGGTGCAGATCGACCCGGCCGACCGTGCCCACCTGGTGGCCGCCGAGCTCGGTGGCCAGCCGGCGCACGAACCCGATGGTTGCCGCGGCCACGTAGGTGGGGTCGCGCCGCAGCCGCATGGGCGTGGTGCCGGCGTGGTTGGACTGCCCGGTGAGGGTCAGCTCCTGCCAGGAGATGCCCTGGACGCCGGTGACGGCGCCGATGGTGACGCCGGCCTCCTCGAGCACTGGCCCCTGCTCGATGTGCAGCTCGACGTAGGCGTGCGGCGCCGGACCGGGCACCGCAGCGTCGCCCGCCCAGCCGATGCGCTCGAGCTCGTCCCCGAGCACGGCGCCATCGATGGCGACGACGTCGAGGGCGTCCTCCAACCGCATCCCCCCGGCGTAGACGAGGCTTCCGAGCATGTCGGGCGGGAACCGGCTGCCCTCCTCGTCGGTGAAGAAGGTCACGGCCACCGGCCGCCGGGTGCGGACGCCGGCGTCGTCGAGCGCCCGCACGACCTCGAGCCCGGCCAGCACCCCGAGGGTGCCGTCGTAGCGCCCGCCGGTGCCGACGGTGTCGATGTGGCTCCCGGTCATGACCGCCGCGCCGTCTCCGTCGCTGGCTCCGCCGCCTCCCGTGCCCGCCCGGGTGGCGACCACGTTGCCGATCCGGTCGACCCGCACGTCGAGGCCCAGGGCGCGCATCCACCCGACCACGAGCTCGCGGCCGCCGGCGTCCTCGTCGGTGAGCGCCAGGCGGCAGTTCCCGCCGTCGCCGGTGTCGCCGATCGCCGCCAGGGCCTCGATGTCCGCCAGCAGGCGGTCGGGCTGGATCTTCACCTCGCCATCGTGGCCGTTCAACAGGCTGTTGAACAGCTCACACCCGGGCGTCGGCGTGGGCGCTCGACCATAGGTGGACGGCCGCCAGCGCCCGCCACGGCCGCCAGGCACCGGCGCGCACCGTGACCTCGGCGGCGGACGGGAGGACC
>CAWEZE010000022.1:0-239342 GCA_963813485.1 uncultured bacterium | reverse complement strand
AAGGTGAGGCGACCGTCAACCAGCTCGCCGAGCCGTTCGAAATGACGCTTCCGGCCATCTCCAAGCACATCAAGGTGCTGGAACGGGCCGGGCTGGTTGTGCGGGGTCAACGGGCCCAGTACCGGCCGTGTGCCCTCGACGCCGCACCACTCGAGGACGTCTCGACCTGGGCCGAACAGTACCGGCCCGTCTGGGAGGCCCGCTTCGACCGGATGGACGACTACCTCAAACGACTCCGACCGCAACGAAGGACAGGCAGACACGATGACTGACAGCAACGGTTCCCAGGACGCGGTGGTGATCGAACGCAGCTTCGACGCCCCGGTGGATCTCATCTGGCAGATGTGGACCGACCCGGAACACTTGACAGCGTGGTACGGCCCCGACGGCGCCACCGTTCCCGTCGCGAACATGGACGTACGCGTGGGCGGCACCCGTCTGGTGTGCATGGAGATGCCAACCCCGGACGGCCCGACGCAGATGTGGTTCACCGGCGAATACCGCGAGGTCATCGAGTACGAAAGGCTCGTCTACACGGAGTCGATGTCCGACGAGAACGGCAACGCGTTAGCGCCCTCGGACATGGGCATGCCCGAGGGCCATCCCACGACGACCGAGGTCCGCATCGAGCTCGAGGACGTTGGTGGTCGCACGAAGATGGTGATGATCCATACCGGCGTTCCGGGCGACTCTCCGGGTGCCGCCGGCTGGGCGATGGCGCTTGACAAGCTCGCCGCCCACCTCCGAGCCCACAGCCACCAATAGCGCGGTTCGTGGTGACGTGGACGTGCAGGCTCGTCGAGCCGAGGGTGCGCGACGTCACATCTCGATGGTGGTGCCGATGCTCCGAGCGCGGGCGGCGTGCAGGATCAGGGCGGCTGCTGTTGCGTCCTGTACGGCCACCCCGACGGATTTGTACAGGGTGAGCTGGCTGTCGTCGGTGCGGCCGGCACGATCACCGGTTACGAGCTCGCCGATCTCGGCATCGATGTCGTCAGCGGAGATCACGCCCGTTTCCATCGCCCTGCGTAGCTCAACCGCACCCGCGGGCGGGGCGGCCAGGGCGACTGAGCGGGACTCGACCACGACCAGCGCGTCGCGGATCGTCTGGACGTCGATCTCGCCGTCACCCGCGGTGTTGTAGCCGACGGAGTTGACGTGCGTGCCGGGCCCTAGCCACTCCCGACGGACCACCGGCTGGGCGGCGTGGGTGGCGGCGCACACGATGTCGGCCGATCGGACCGCGTCCTCGACCGACGCCAGCGCCGTGGCCGCTGTCCCCGACCCGCGCAGCTCGTCGACCAACGCCATGGCCTTGCTGTGATCGCGGCCGGCGACCTGGATCACCTGGACGCCGGGCAGGCGGGCGACGGCTCGGGCGTGGGCGCGGCTTGCACCCCGGTCCCGATCACGGACGCAACGCGCGCGCCGTCTCGAGCCAACAGCCGTGTGGCCAAGGCCGACCCGGCGGCGGTCCGTGCGGCCGTTACGTACGTACCGTCCATGACGGCGAGCGGCGTCCCGTCCGCGTCGTCGAAGCAGCAGATGATCGCCTGGTGAGTCGGGCGATCCGTGTTCTCGGGGAACAAGCTGACCAGCTTCGTCGTCAACGCTCCCGACGACGGGAGGAACGCCGGCATGGCCACCAACATGGCGCGCCGGTCAGGAATCGTGGCGGCGACCCGAGGAGGCACGGACGCGCGACCTGCGCTCAAGTCGACCATGGCCGCCGCCACCGCATCGATCAGGCGATCCAGATCGAGGAGGGCCTCCACGTCGGCACGAGACAGGATCAGCATGGCGCCCCCTGCTAGGCCCGACCGTCCAGCAGTGTGTCATGCCCTCGGCGGCCTGGGATCAGGCTTCCGTCCGCTCGTGGTCGATTGCCCGGAACCCCGAGCACATGATTCTCAGCCAGTTGATGCAGTCGTTCTCGACGTTGAAGTAGGCCTGCTGTTCGACCAGATAGACCCCACCGGGAGTGATGACCCGGAGTAGGTAGCAGACTCTGTCCCGATCGGCGACCGAGCCGACCTGCACGTCCTCGAGGGAATCGATGTGATCGTCGGCCTCGAACCAGGCGCCAAAGATGATCTCGTCGACCAGTGTCGTCGCCGAGTTCGCTTCCCAGAACCGGCTCGGCGTCAAGCCTCGGAAGTCGATCTCCGAATCCAGGAGGTCGAGCAGCTCCGAACGGTCCTTCTTGGCGACCGCCTGCGCAAACCGTTCCCCAATCTCGTGGTCCATCGCCGACACCTCGCATCCCAACACGACCGGCACGCCTTGCGGTCAGTCTGCCTGCTGCCGGGCCCGACTGCGCGGGCGTCAAGCGAGCTCGGCTTGGAGGATCTCGGCGGTGGGGCGGCGGGCGCCGAGGTGGGCGGGGATGGTGGTGAGCGCCGCCACCACGAGCACGGTGACCGGTGCCACGGCGAGCAGCTGCCAGAGCGGCGGCCCCGTGATCCCGTCTTCGCCACCGCCTAGGGCGGCGAAGAGTGCGAGGCCTCCGGCGATGCCCAGGGCGGCGCCGACGAGTGCCGGCAGCACCTGCGCTACTGAGAGCCCGGTGCTGACCTGCTGAGGGGTGGCGCCGAGGGCGCGGGTCAGGGCCGAGGAGTGTTTGGCGTCGAGCGCGGTGGCCCAGGTGACGAAGATGGCGTTGACGGCGGCCAGGGCGACCAGCGTGACCGTGATCACCAGCAGCACCTGGTTCCCTCGGACGGTCCCGGGATCGGTCCCGCCGACGAGCTGGGCGTCTTGGTTGCTCTGGGCGTGGGCTGCCAGCACGGCGACGATCCCGGTGACGGTGACGAAGATGCTGGCCGCGTTCAGCACGACGCGGCGCGGCCGGCGGGCGGCCACCCGCAACCCGAGGAGCAGGGGGACCGGGAGACGCGCCGAGATCGCGATCAGCCAGGGCGTGCGCCGGGGTGGGCGGGCCGCGTCGGCCAGGGCGTGGACGGTGCTGGTGCGGGCGGCGCGGACGGCGGGAACGAAGGTCGCGATGACCGCGACCCCGAGCGCCACCGCCGTCACCTGAGCGGCCGTGGACAGGGTGAGCGACGGCGCGCCCGCGCTGCCCAGGAGGCCGGCACCGGGATCGGTGAGCAGGGGAGCGGCCAGCAATCCGGCCGCCAGCCCCGCCGCGGCCCCGAGCAGGGCCAGGACCAGGTACTCGGCGAGCAGCACCACCGCGACCAGGCGCGGGGTGCCGCCGACGGCTTTGAGCAGTCCCACGCGGCGGGTCTGGTCGGCCATCCGGCCGCCGACGAGGACCGCGACGCTGGCCACCGCGAGCAGGCCGAGCAGCCGGCTGCCGATCAGCAGGACTTGCTGTTGGTCCTGCACCACCTGGTCATGCTCGTCGCGGATGTCCTGCCACGACTGCAGGACTGGTGCGGTCCAGCTCGTCGGAAAGCGGGCGTTGACGAAGGCCGGCGCGTCCCCCGGGTCGGCCAGCTTCAGGTTCATGACGTAGGACAAGGCTTCCTCCGTAGAGGCGAGACCGCGCGCGTCCGCCTCGGTGAGCCAGACGAGGCCGGGCTCGACGGGATCCGGCGGCGCCTCGGCGTCGTCGGCGATTTCTGGCTCGTCCACTGGCCCGTCCTGCATCTGGTCCGCCATGGCCTGGACGATCCCGGGGCAGTCCCAGCCGAAGCAGACACCCGGATACGGCGTCGCGGCGGCGGTCACCGCCACGCCGACAACCTCGAACGATCGGTTGATCACCACGCGACAGGTTGGCTCCTCGCCGCGAATCATGAGTCCGCACACGCGGGTCCGTAGGGTGATCTGGTCGCCTTCGCCGACGTCGAGCGCGTCGGCGAAGCCGGCCTCGACCACGGCGCCGCCGTCGCGTACCCAGCGACCTTGGGTCAGTTCGGGCTGGTCGACTGCGGCCGCTGCGGGGTCGCGTCCTACGGCCCACACCCCGGCCGCACCGCCGACCACCTCTCCTCGGGGTGTGCGCCTCGAGCCGGTGACGCCGTCGGCCTCGAGCTCGGCGCCGATCACTGGGTAGGGTCCGCTGTGGTCGATGACGCCGGGCGCGTTGGTCAGCTCCTCGAGGCGGCCAAGGTCGGCGGGCTGGCCGACGAAGGCGTCTCCCCGAACGCTGGCGACCACGTCGGGTCCGGCGGTGGCCTGCCGGGTGTTCTGGTAGGGGTCGTCGGTGACGCCGTGCAGCACGAGCCCGAGGGTGAGCACGGTGGTGGCCGCCGTGATCGCCAGCAGCAAGAGCGCGGCTTCCGCCGGGCGTCGCCGTAGGTTGCGGGCGGCGAGGCGGACCACGAGCAGGATGCGGCCCACGGGTCAGCCCTCCAGCCCGACCAGGGCGCCGAGCTGGCCGCTGGTGCCGCCGCTGAGTCGGGTCTCGTCGACGAAGGCGCCGTCGCGCATGGAGATCAGCCGGTCGGCGGTGGCCGCGATCCGCTCGTCGTGGGTGACGATGACCAGCGTCTGGCCGCCCTGGTGCAGGCTCTCGAAGAGCCGCAGGACCTCCACGGTGGCGGCGCTGTCCAGGTTGCCGGTGGGTTCGTCGGCGAACACCACCAGCGGCTCGTTGGCCAGCGCCCGGGCGATCGCCACCCGCTGACGCTGACCGCCCGACAGCGTCGAGGGCAGGAAGCCTGCCCGGTCGGCGAGCCCGACACCCTCGAGCAACTTCACGGCCCGGCGGCGCGCGGCCCGCGGTGAGCGTCCCGCCAGCAGCGCCGGCAGCTCGACGTTCTCCACGGCGGTGAGCTCGTCCATCAGGTGGAACGCCTGGAACACGAACCCGACGTCGGTCCGCCGCATCCGGGCCAGGGCCCGCTCGCCGATCGGGTCGATGCGCCGCCCCGCCAGCCACACCTCGCCACCCGAGGGCCGGTCCAGGCCGCCCAGCAGGTGCAGCAGCGTGGACTTCCCGCAGCCGCTGGGACCCATCACCGCCACCGTCTCACCCGGGGCGACATCCAAATCGACCCCGTCGACGGCGCGCACCAGTCCTTGTCCCTGGCCGTAGTGCTTGCGCAACCCACGGGCCCCCAGCACCGCTGGTGTTGTCGATGTCGGTCATGATCTGCTCCTTCGGCCGGTCCAGCTCTGCTCGCACGCCTCCAGCCAGCGCAGGTCCGCCTGCAGGCGCAGCACGATGCCCTCCAACAACAGCCCCGCATCCGAGCGATCCGGCTCGGCCATCGCAGCGCGTTGGGCGTCGCGCAGCCGGCGCAGCAGCTCGCGGCGCTGCGTGTCCACGATGCTGAGCGGATCGGCCAACCCGGCCGCCGCCGCCGCCACCAGCTTGAGATGGAACTCCGCCAGGTCGGGCTTGGGCCAACCCACCTCCGCCAGCCACTCGGCGACCCGTTGCTGGCCGTCCGGGGTCAGCATGTACACCTTGCGGTCCGGCCGGTCCGCCAACCCCTCTGCCCGGTCGGAGGTCACCAGCCCTGCCTTCTCCAGCCGGCCCAGGGTGACGTAGATCTGCCCGGCGTTCAGCGCCTCCCCCAGCGGGCCCAGCGCGTGGCGCAGCCGCGCCCGCAGCTCGTAGCCGTGCGAGGGCTCCTTGGCCAACATCGCCAGTACCACTTCCTGCTGCATCACCTCTCCGATCTAACCGTTAGCCTAAGGATAACAGTTATCCTGAGTTCTGGCAAGCGACAACATAAACGCGGGCTGGCAAGGCCACGACGTCGATGCAACGGTTAGTTATCCGAGATAACCGTTATCTCACGGCCTTGGCGCTCGCCATCCAAACGCCTGTGGGAGCTGGCGACGGACGGCGTCAGGTCGCCGGCTCGAGCCGCCAGCGCTCGCCGTGGCGCCGGATGGTCCCGCCGCCGGGCGCTTCGAACAATGGCCCGATCAACAGCAGGTCTTCGCGGTGACAGCGCTCGAGCAACGCCCGCCTCGTCTCCCGTACCTTCGGAGGGTCGTGGTCGAGGTCGGCGACCTCGGGATTGGCGATCTGTGCCGGATGGAGGAAGAGGTGCCCGACGATGACGGCCGCGGGAGGGTCGCCGATGTAGACACCGAAGTGACCCGGATTGTGCCCCGGGAGCGGATCCAGCACGACACCGGGCGCGGGCTGGATGCGGTCGTCGTAGCGGTCGAGGAGCCCGGCACGCTCGACGTCGAGCAGTCCCTCGGCACCGGGGCGATGTCCATCCGCCAACGCCGTCATCTCGATGCCCGGAACGAGGTATCGCGCATACCTGAACGCCGGCGCGCCGGTCGCCGGGTCGACGTTCGCTCCCACGCCGTCGATGTGCGAGTTGATCACGATGTCGATGTCATCGGCACTCCACCCCGCGGCCCCGAGTGCCTCCAGGCGGGGCGTGAACCGGGCGGGATCATCGAATGCGAGCCAGGGGTCGACGATCACCGTGTGCGTGCCGTTGGTGAGCACCGTGGCACTCGATCCGATGCGAAGCGCCCAGTCATCGGTGACGAACCGCGGACGGAGCCATTGCGATCGCTGCAGGGTGGCCCGGGTCTCGTCGTCCTGAGGAAGCACCAGCTCGAAGCCCGGGTCGGCGACCCGGGTGATCGTCCAACCGCCGGCCTGCCACCGTTGCACGACCAGACGCTACGGGATCCTTGGGCCGGCACGCCCGGCCCCGTTGGTCATGGTCGGCGGGACGACTCCCAGGCGACGTGGGCGGCGTGGACCCTCGCCCACAGTGCGTCCCACGCCTGGTCGCTGAGGGGCGAGACGTCGAGGCCGAAGAGGCCACGGAGGACGTCGGCCAGCTCGCCCCTGGTTGTGAGCGTCGATGCGGATGCCCGGTCCCCGATCCGCTTCAGCGACAGGCCACGCAGGATGTCGACACCGGACGCGTCACGCCGCTGCGCGGTGAGCACCCTCACGAACCCAGAGTCCGGTGACGTCGACAGCCAGGCGTGGCGCTCCGCGAAGGCGTCCATGCCGACGGGCGCCGATCGCCACGACATGCCGGCGAAGCCACCCGCGGGGTCGTGCGTGAGGTGCCAGTCACCGAGGGCGCCAGGCGTCTCGTCCAGCACGAAGTCGAACGGGTCCTGGCGATACTTGCCCGCGACCAGGGGCATGGGCTCGTGCAGGGCGTCGCCCAGCCCGGCGTCGACATACCAGTTCCCGCCGGGGTTCGCCTCGGTCGGAAGGCCGCGGACCGTCAGGACGAGGTGGTTGGTCATGCTGCCCTCGGTCGGCCCATCAGGACCGTGTACGCCACCGACGTGGCGCGACACGTCGTAGCCGAGGGACCGGAGCAGCCCACCGAACGCGCCGTTGAGGTGGAAGCAGTACCCGCCTCGACCCTGGGTCGCGATCCGCGCCACCGACTCGGCGACGCCGATGCCCCAGTGCTCGCCGACGTGGATCCACAGCGTCTCGTACGTCACCCGCTCCACATGGGCACGGTGCAGCCTGAACAGACCCTCCACCGAAGGCGGTTCCGCCTCCATGCCCAGCCTGACCAAATAGGCATCCTGGTCGGTCCGGGCGATCACGGCCACAGCGGACTGACTCTCGGGCGCAACCCGATGAGCGATCTGGAACACATTCCCAAACGGGTCACGGACCATCGCTCGACGGTCCCCGTACGGGGTGTCGAGCGGCTCCTCCACCGACACCGCTCCGGCTTCGATCGCCCGACGGTATGTGCCGTCCGCGTCGTCGACGTAGATGTACAGGAACGCCGGGAACGGCTCGCGGGCGCGGACGTGACCATGACGAGCGAGTCGCCGATGCGGACCTCGCCGGCCGATCAGCTAGGACCTCGCCGGAGGCGCCGAAGACGACCCGCAGGAACTCGACCTGCGCCTCAGCATCCGCCACGACCATGCGGGGCGTCACCGAGTGAAACCCATTGGGGGACGGCTCTCGGCAGCCACCGGGTCACTCTGTCACTCAGCCGGTGCTGTAGCGCAACAGGACGATGCCGGACGTGAACGTGGGTTTCGGCAAGTTCCAGCTTGCTGCCCTCGGCCGGCCCCTCGAAGAGCCGGCGACCCTGACCCAGCACGACCGGATACACGAAGAGCCGGTACTCGTCGACGAGACCCGCGTGGTCGAGCGCATGCACCAGGCTGATGCTGCCGGTGGTCACGATGTCGCCGCCCGGCCGCTCCTTGAGTGCCGTCACCTCGTCTGTGACGTCGCCGCGCAGGACGGTCGTCCGTCCCACCCAGGTTCCTCGATCGTCGACGAGACGACGTACTTGTCGACACGGTTCAGGTACTCCGACACACCGCTCATGTCGTCGGTCTGTTGCGGCCAGTAGCCGCGGAACGCCTCGAACGTGAGCCGGCCGACGAGCAACGTGTCCGCCGTCGCACGGAGCCGCTCTTCCACCTCTCGCATCTCGGCCACGTGGTCGGGATCCTCCGAGCCTGACGGCACGAACCAGTCGCCGGTGGCGTCGATGACCGAGTCGATGGTGATGTTCTGGGTGACGATGAGATCGTGTGTCACGTGCCTCTCCTCCTTCAGAGGTGCGCCAGGCCGCGGTAGAACGTGAAGCATGTCTGGCGGTCGGCGTCTGTCTGTAGACGGAGACGTGTGAGGAATTCATCGGTGGATCGATGACCAGGAACCATGGATGTGGATCGGCCTGACGAAGACCGGCTTCGTCGCTTGGCTCGGGCATCGTCGTTGGCATTGGGTGCGACCGAATACGCGGACGTCCCGGCCGGCGTGGTCGGCCGAGCTGCGGTCGGTGTGCCTCGGGCTTCCCGAGACGGTCGAGAAGCAGGTTTGGGCCGGTACCCAGTGGCGTATCCGGGATCGGATGTTCGCCCATGTCCTCGCCATTGACTTCGCGGACGGCCCGGTCACGGTGATGACATTCCGATCCTCGGGCCCGGAGCTCGACGCTCTTCGCAGCGCTGGCCTTCCGTTCTTCCGGCCTGCCTGGGGAGCAAACCTGGTCGGCATGGTGCTCGACGCCGGCATCAATTGGGACGAGGTCACCGAGCTCCTCATCGAGAGCTACTGCGTCCTCGCGCCGAGGAAGTTGGTCGAGCAGATCCACCGACCCCGAATAGGGGCGCGCTGGTGTCCTCGCTAGCCGACCCTCGTGTACGCGAGTCGAAGTCCCGCTCCACTCGAACGTCTCAGACCATTCAGCCGTGAGCTTTTGCGTCCGCACCGATGGCACCGCCACACGTCAACATTTAGGCCGAGTCCATATCCTTCGCCTACCATCCCGAGGCTGCGCCGAGCCACAAGGAGGGATCGGATCGATGGCCATCGCGATCAGTGACGCCCACCGCGAGCTCGCCGACGTCGCCCGCTCGTTCCTGCATGGAGAGAAGGCGAGGGCGGCGGCGAGGGCCTTGCTCGATGCACCCGACGAGGGCAGGCCGGGCTTCTGGGATCCGATGGTTGAGCTCGGGTGGACCGGCCTCCACGTCCCCGAGCGCGTACGGCGGGCTCGGGCTACGGCTTGCCCGAGCTCGCCGTCGTGCTCGAGGCGCTGGGCCGTTCGCTGGCGCCCGGGCCCTTCCTGCCGACGGTCGTGCTGTCGGCGATCATCGCCGACTGCGGTTCCGACGACCAACGTGGCCGCCTCTTGCCGGGTTGGTCGACGGCTCGACGCGTCGCCGGCCTCGGGCTCGGAGGATCGTTGGCGATCGGTGACGAGGTGATCGACGGCGACGCCGGGATCGTGCTCGGCGCCGGCCGCAGCCGATCTGCTGGCGCTGGCCGTCGGTGACGATCTGGCGGTCGTGCCGCGCGACGCGGCCGGTGTCACCGTGGTCGAGGGCGGCAACCTCGATCCGACACGACGATCGGCGCCGGTCCGCCTCGACGGCGTGGCGTTGGACGCGGTCAGCATCCTGCGCGGTCGAAGGTCTCGGGCGCTGGCCTTCGCCCGCACCCTCGCCGCCGCCGAGGCGTCCGGCGGTGCCCGCGAGTGCGTCGAGATGGCGACCGACTACGCCAGGGCCCGCGAGCAGTTCGGGCGGGTCATCGGCACCGTACGGGCCGGTCAAGCACCACTGCGCCAACATGCTCGTCGCCGCCGAGCTGGCCGACCGCCGCCGCGTGGGACGCCGCCCGGGCCGCCTCCGGCGACCCCGAGCAGTTCGCGCTGGCCGAGCGCCGTCGCCGCCACCCAGGCCCTGTCCGGCCTACGTGCGGCAACGCCCAGCTCAACATCCAGGTGCACGGCGGCATCGGTTTCACCTGGGAACACGACGCGCACATGCTGCTGCGACGCGCCGGTGCGCTGGCCGCGCTGTTCGAGCCCGGGGTGGCCGCGGAGGACGTGGCCCGGATCGTTGACGGCGGCGTGACCCGCCGGCTGGACCTCGAGCTTCCCCCCGAGGCCGACGCCGTCCGCGACGAGGTGCGGGCGCTGGTGGCGGAGGTCGCCGCGCTGCCTGCCGACCAGCAGCGCTCCCGGCTGATCGACGCCGGTCTGGCCATGCCGCACTGGCCGATGCCCTGGGGTCGCGCCGCCCGAGCCGTCGAGCAGATCGTCATCGACCAGGAGCTCGACCGTGCCGGTGTCGAGCGGCCGCAATACGGGATCACCGGCTGGATCACGCTCACGCTGATCCAGCACGCCAGCGCCGACCAGGTGGAACGGTGGGTGCGCCCGAGCCTCGAAGGCGAGCTGATGTGGTGCCAGCTGTTCAGCGAGCCCAACGCGGGGTCCGACGCCGCCGGCATCCGCACCCGGGGGACGCGGGTCGAGGGGGGATGGCGGGTGAGCGGCCAGAAGGTGTGGACCAGCGGCGCGCAGAACTGCCAGCGCGGCCTGGCGACCGTGCGCACCGACCCCGACGCCGCGAAGCACGCCGGGATCACGATGATGGTCATCGACATGCAGGCCGAGGGTGTCGACGTCCGTCCCCTCCGCGAGGCGTCCGGGGGCGCGATGTTCAACGAGGTCTTCTTCGACGACGTGTTCGTGCCCGACGACGACGTCGTGGGACCGGTCGACGGCGGCTGGACGGTCGCTCGTTCGACGCTCGGGAACGAGCGGGTCAGCATCGGCGGCGGCGAGGGCGTCGGTGGCGCTGGCTTCCTGCTCGACGTGTACCGGCGACGCAAGGATGCCGTGCCCGACGCCGGCCGCATCGTCGGTCGGCTCCTGGCCGAAGGCACAGACCATGCGGGTCCTCAACCTGCGGCGGGCCGAGCGGGCCGTCGCCGGGGGCGAGC
This sequence comes from uncultured bacterium, assembly GCA_963813485.1. GTDB lineage: Bacteria > Actinomycetota > Acidimicrobiia > Acidimicrobiales > VFJN01 > DASQUK01. The sequence continues at coordinate 228,205 of CAWEZE010000022.1, read as the reverse complement.
CGGGCCCCGAGGGCAACGTCACCAAGCTCCTCAGCGCCGAGCACGCGCAGCGGGTCGCAGATGCCGCCCTGGCCATCCTCGGGCCGGAAGCTGGCCATGACCGACGGTCTGGGCGGAAAGGTCGGGGCCGCGCTCATCTTCAGCCGAGCCCTGTCGATCGCCGGCGGGACGTCGGAGATCACCCGCAACCAGATCGGTGAGCGCATCCTCGGCCTGCCGCGAGATCCCCTGGTCAAGTGAGCCGCCCGTGACGGCCACTGCGGAGAGTGACCTCGACGTCGTGCTCGCCGAGTTGACGGGGTGGTTGGAAGCCAACTGGGACCCGGGGCTGCCGCTGCGCGAGTGGTGGCAACGGCTGGGCGAGGCGGGATGGGCGCAACCCCACTGGCCGCGGGAGTGGTACGGACGGGGGTTGTCGTCGCGCCGACGGGATGGCGGCGTCGGCGGCGATCCGAGGGTTCGGCGCAGTCCCCGGTCCGGTTGGGTTCGCAACCGGGATGGCGGGTCCCGACGCTCCTCGTCCATGGAACCGACGACCAGAAGCGGCGGCACCTGCGCGGGATGGTCACCGGCAGCGACGGGTATTGCCAACTCTTCAGCGAACCGAACGCCGGGTCCGACCTCGCAGGCCTCCAGACGAGTGCGGTCCTCGGACGGTGACGACTGGGTCGTCAACGGTCAGAAGGTCTGGACGTCGGGTGGCCAGGTCGCCAACAAGGCGATGCTGGTCGCACGCACGAACATGGACGTGCCCAAGCACGCCGGCATCTCCTACTTCCTCATCCGCATGGACCAGCCTGGCATCGAGGTTCGTCCCCTGCGGGAGATGACCGGCCGCCGCTTCTTCAACGAGGTGTTCATCACCGATGCCCGAGTCCCTGTCGATGACCTGATCGGCGGCGAGGGCAAGGGATGGACGGTGGCGAACACGACGCTCGCGTTCGAACGGGCGCTCGCGGGGGGCGATGGCGCGACCTCGACGGCGAGGCCAGGGCCGATCGCCGGCGACCTCGACGTGCCCGCCGGTGCCTTCGTCGTCGCCCCGGATGCGGACTCGCCGTCGGTCGCCTCGCGGTTGGGTAGCTGGCCGCGCCTCGCCGACCTGGCACGCGAGATCGGCCGCAACGCCGACCCGGTCGTTCGCCAAGGCCTGGTCCGCCTCTACACGTTGGAGCGGCTCCTCGCGCTGACCGGTCGGTCGGGCCCGCGCCCTGCAGCAGTCGGGCGGGGAGCTGCCTGGGCTGCCGAACCTCGCCAAGATGGCGCAGAACCATGCGATCCGCCTGGGTCGCGATCTGACGTTCGCGAGTGCTACAGGCGGCGGGGATGCTCCACGGCTACGACCCGCAGGCCGTCGCAGCCGCCGCAGGCGGTGACCGGCATGACCGATCTCGGCGAGCTGATGGAGGGCGCCCTCTTCGCCCAGGGACCGCCGATCTACGGCGGGTCGGACCAGATCCAGCGCAACATCGTCGGTGAACGCGTGCTGGGGCTGCCCCGCGAGCCGAGCACCGACCGGGGCGTGCCGTTCCGGGACCTGCCCAAGAACTGAGGGCCGGCGCCAGATCTGTCCGACGCCGATCCACCGAACTCCGCGCATCGCCCACTACTGGTTCGCGACCTCGTGCTCGAGCAGGTGGGCGAAGCGCGCCCGGGCCTCGGCGCGCCGGGTGGGCAGGTGGGCGCTGGGCCACAGGCCGTCGACGGGCTTGTACTCGCGCAGCACCTGGCGGGCGACCGTGACCTTGTGCACCTCGGTGGGGCCGTCGGCCAGCGCCAGGCTCTCGGCGCCGATGAGCATCCCCACGAACGGCATCTCGTTCGAGACCCCGAGCGCGCCGTGCAGGTGCATGGCGCGCTGGGCGATGTTCGTCAGCACCTTCGGCATCGTCGCCTTCACGGCCGCGATGTCCTTCCGCACGCGCCGGTAGTCCTGGTACCGGTCGATCAGCCACGCCGTGCGCAGAACGAGAAGGCGGAACTGCTCGAGCTCGATCCAGCTGTCGGCGATCTGCTCCTGCACGATCTCCATCGACGCCAGCGGGCCTTCCCGGGTCTGGCGCGACAGGGCACGCTCGCACATCATGTCGAAGGCCCGCCGGCACTGGCCCACCGTCCGCATGCCGTGGTGGATGCGCCCGCCGCCCAGGCGGGTCTGGGCGATGGCGAATGCGCCGCCCTCCTCGCCGAGCAGGTGGTCCTGCGGTACCCGCACGTTCTCGTACCGGATGTAGGCGTGCGAGCCCTCGCCCTCGGGCTCGGTGCCGATCCCGACGTTGCGGACGATGTTCACTCCCGGCGTATCGGCGGGCACGATGAACATGCGACATGCCCTGGTAGGCGCTGACCTCGGTGTTGGTTACCGCCATCACGATGAGGAAGCTCGCGTAGCGGGCGTTCGACGAGAACCACTTCTCCCCGTTGATGACCCACTCGCCGCCGTCGAGCTCGGCGCGGGTCTTGAACAGGGTCGGGTCGGCGCCCGCATGGGGCTCCGTCATCGAATAAGTGGACGAGATCTCGCCGTTGAGGAGCGGCTCGAGGTAGCGGGCCTTCTGCTCGCTCGTGCCGAAGTGGGCGAGGATCTCGGCGTTGCCGGTGTCGGGCGCCTGGCACCCGAAGACCGTCGGCGCCCACCGCGACTGCCCGAGGATCTCGTTCAGGAGCGCGAGCTTCAGCTGGCCGTAGCCCTGCCCGCCGAGCTCGGGACCGAGGTGGCCGCCCACAAGCCCCGGTCCCGCACCTGCTGCTGGAGCGGTCGCACGATCGTCGAGGGCCTTGCGTGTCGCTCTTGTCGTACGGGTTGCCGAGCACGAGGTCGAGCGGCTCGATCTCCTCCCGCACGAAAGTCTCGACCCAGTCCAGCTTTTCCTGGAACTCGGGCTCGGTCTCGAAATCCCACGCCATCGCCGTTCCTCCCCGACGACGTTCTCAGTTGCGAGAACGTCGTTCCGCACGCTAGGGCAGCGCCGTGGCATGGCAAGGTCGAGCTCAGTGCCCAGTCGGCAAGCAACCTCTGGACGGCCTCACCACCCGTGACGGGGCGCTCATCCTGAGCCCGGGTGTCGGAGGTATGGTTCTCCTTCGGCAGAACTCAGTTCCACGCCGGGCGAACTCCGGCGGAAGGGCAAGGTGATGGCGAGGCCGTCGAAGGCGCGAGCAGCCCCGGTCGAATGGCACGTCTCGGAGCCTTCGCCCGTTGCAGCCCGGACCGTTCGCCGGGCCTTGGCCGCCCGCGAGAGCGCGTACCTCGACGAGGTCCAGCGCCTGCTGGATGCCGGCCTGGACCTGATGGTCGAGCTGGGGGACGAGCGGGCTCCCACGTGGCCGAGATCGTCGAGCGTGCCGGGCTGTCCAACCAGGCGTTCTATCGGCACTTCGCCGGCAAGGACGAACTGATCGCGGCGGTCGTCGAGGCCGGGGTCCATCGCCTCGAGAGCTATCTGCGCCACCAGCTCGGCAAGGTCGACGATCCCGAGCACAAGGTGCGGGCCTGGATCGCCGGCGTGGCCGCCCAGGCTCAGCGCAAGACAGTGGCCCGTCAAACCAGGGCGGCCATGCGCAACCTCAGGCAGCTGCCAATCGAGGTGCGCCAGACGGTGAGCTCGCCGGCGACGGACCACCTGCTGGCCGACGCCCTGCGCCACGCGGGAAGCCCCGATCCCGAACGCGACGCCGCCGCCATCTCGCTGGTTGCCTTCGGTCGGCTCGAGCAGTTCCTCTGGCAAGCGCCCCCCAGCGACGAAGACGTCGAACACCTGATCGAGTTCTGCCTGGCCGCCATCCGCCGCTGAACCAGGCCGTCGCGTTTTCTGCGTCGTCGTGGTCGGCGGCCGGTGACCCCGGGGCCTTGACCCCCGCCGATCTCCATCGGTCTTGGACCCCGTCCGAATAGACAGAGCCGGCACCCTGCGACCTCCTTGGGTAGCGTCGTGCCAGCGGTCATCATTGGCGGTGGTGCGGGAACGCGCCGGACCACCGGAGATGGACGAGACCAACAGAAGGGGCAGGGGATGGGGCAGCTCGAGGGCAAGGTCGCCGTGGTCACCGGTGCCTCGAGCGGGACGGGCCGGGGCATCGCCAAGCGCTTCGTGGAGGAGGGCGCCTCGGTCGTGATGCTGGCGCGGGGAGGTCGGCGGCTGGAGGAGGTCGCGGCCGAATGCGGTGACGGCGCGCTGCCGGTGGTCGCCGACGTCGGTGACCCCGACAGCGTCGGTGCGGCGTTCAAGGACGTCGAGAAGCGCTTCGGCAAGCTGGACATACTGATCAACAACGCCGCTGTCTACCGGCCGTGCGCGGTCGAGCGGTTGAGCGATCACGACATCATCCGCCAGGTCAGCACCAACTTCCTCGGTCCCGTCTACACGAGCCGGGCTGCGATACCCCTGATGCGCGCTACCGGCGGGGGGGACATCGTCAACACGTCGAGCGAGTCGACGCTCGATCCGTTCCCCATGTTGTCGATGTACGTGGCCACCAAGGCCGCGCTCGAGATGTTCGATCGGGTCCTCGCCGAGGAGTTGCGCGACGAGGACATCCGAGTGACCACGCTCGTGCAGGGCACGGCCTCCGGGACAGGAGGCGGTTCAACCGATTGGGCGTGGGACCCCCAGCACGCGGGCGAGGCCATGGAGCTGTGGACGAAGCTGGGCCTGCTCAACCGGGTCGGCGGTCGTGCCGGCGGGCAGCAGGTCGCGGACGTCGCCGACGTCCACCTCTTCATCGTCACCCGCCCCCGCACTCAGAAGCTGGACACCGTCTACTGCCGCAGTTTCTGAGGGAACGGCTAGTGTCCCGTGCTCACGCCCTGCAGCGGGCCGCTTGGCTCGGCGATCGAATCCAGTGACCGTCTCGATCCTCAGACCCGCGGATCACCCGGGACGACCCGGCTCGTGAACGCGTAGACGGCCCCGAAGCAATCAGCCGGCTCGAGCGTGAACCCGTCACCCGATCGCTCGGCGACGCCCACACCCACCTTCTCGATGTGGCGCTCGGCGGCTTCTAGATCGACGACCTTGAACGTGCAGCCGTGCGGAAGTTCGCCGTTCTGGGCGAGATCCACGCCGAGACGGGAATCGTCCACGGCCGGCTTGACCAGTTCGACGATCGAGTCGCTGCCCACGAAGACGAACGCACTCTCGGCGGAAGCCGACGTATCGGTGTGGACGAGGTGGCCCCCGATCGGGCCCTCGAAGAAGGCTCGGGCCTTCTGGATGTCCGTCACGATGGTGGTGAAGTGCGCCACTCGTTCGATCCCGAGGGGATGGTCGTCGCGCCAGACCGAGGGCGACCAGTTGGCCCCGAACCGCGGGTCTCGCTCCCGCCAGAATTCGTCCAAGGCGACGAACTCGAGCTGACCGAAGGTGTCCTTTGGATGGGTGAAGATCGTCGGGCCCGGGTCGACGTCACCATCGGCGAACATCCCGCCCCCGGGCTTGGCGATGCGCACGCCGTCCGCGCGCAACTCGTCGAAGAGAGGCCGGACGTCGGGCGTGTCGACGTACCACGCCAGGGAATGGAAGTGCTGCCCGAACCGGCTGCGAAACCGACCCAGCGGCGTCGCCTCTTCCCCCGGTGCGGAGCCCGGCTCGATGACCTCGATCATGAAGTCGCCGATCATCGCCAGCGAGGCCCACCGCTTCTCGACATCCGACCAGTTCCTCTCGATGAACCGCTGAGGCTTGAAGACCTCGTCGTACCACGCGTCGACCTCGCCTTGGTCGTCGACGACGTGGATCAGGTGGAAGAACTCGCGGATCGGCATGGCCGGGATCGTAAGGGGGACTGGGGCGCCGGGCCAGGCGCATAATTGTTCGTTGGCCAACAAATGCCAGGGTCACCTTCGGGGCGCCCCACACCCCGAGTCTCGGCGGTGTAGCGGCTCAGGCCCGGCGTGCCGTGGCCGTCGTGCGACGCCGGCGGGGCGGGGCGACCACGAGGTTGCGGGCCCCGGCCAGCAACAATGCGGTGCGTTGACGTAGCACCACCGCGAGGTCGACGCGCTCGTCCACGGTCCAGTCCTTGATCCCGTCCATGACCAAGGCCGAGAGCATCGCCGCCAGGTCTCTCGGGGAGATGTCGTCGGGCAGCTCACCCGAATCCTGGGCGTGGGTGAACACGACCGAGAAGGCCCGCTGGAACCCGAAGTGCTCCTGGTCGTACAGGAGCTCCGACTCAGGGGCGCGGTGGAACTCCTGGATCATGCGGCCCACCGCGGCGCGCGGGCCCTTCTCGATGCGCCGGGCGAGCTTGGTCATCAATTGGTCGAGGACCGTGTCGAGCGAGCGACCGTTGGCCAGAGCGCGGAGAGCGTCCTCGTACAGCGCCCTCGCCGTCAACCAACCCATCTCGAGCAGGACCTGCTCCTTCCGCGCGAAGTGGAAGTAGAAGGTTCCCTTGGCAACCCCGGCCCGGGCGGCGATCTCTTCGGCGGTCGTGCTGTCGATCCCGGTCTCGAAACCCCGTTCGCTCCACAGGTCGAGAGCCGCCTTGACCAGCTTCCGCCTGGTCTCGCGCGAACGTTCCTGCGCCAGTGAGGATCGTTTGGGGCCGTCGTGGTGCGTGCTCAGCTGCACGACCGCAGCGGACGTGCCCCGCTTGGTGGAGGTTCGTGCCAAAGGAACAACTCCTTCGTCGACGCCGCTCCGATGTCTTCGCACGGCCGTGCGACTATACCGAGTCCTGACTCGCACGGTCAGAAGTTGGTTCAGGCATAGTCGACCGGGGTTTGGGCTCCATCCAAACATTCAGGCGACGTGACGAGGGCCAAGTGTGTGTCGACGCTCGGGACCGTAGGGTTCGCGCCTGTGGTGGTCGCTGCGAGCTTCGTTGAGGTCGTGGTGCGGGTCGTGCTTGCGGCCGCGGTGGCGCTGGTTACGACGTCGCTCTCCCTCCGGCTGCTCGGGGTGCGCCGGGGCTGGGCGACCGCGCTGGTTTCGGGGGCGGTCGGGTGGGTCCTCGGCGGGCTGCTGGCCCTGCGCCTGTCCGACTGGGACTGGGGGGCGGATGGGCTGGTGGTGAACACGCTGGCGATCGCGATCCCGACGACCATGGCCGTCGCCGTGGCGATCGACCTGCTGACCAGCCCGGGGTCGCTTGCGCCCGCCGAGGCTGCCGGATTGGTCATCGCACCCCGACCGATCACGTCGATCCGCAGTCGCATCGACGTCTATCGGCGCTACCGCGAGCTGGTCGGCCTGGCCCGACAGCACGGCTTCGGGCCCCTGCTGGCAGCCGGCGGAAAGGCCGAGCGTGCGACCGAGCCGATAGGGGTGCGCCTCCGCCAGGTGCTCGAGGAGGCGGGCGGGGTCTACGTGAAGATCGGCCAGATCGCGGCGACGCGGGTCGACCTGGTGCCACCGGAGATCTGCAGCGAGCTCGCCAAGCTGCAGAATCGCGTGCCCACTGAGCCCGCCGAGCACATCGAGTCGGTGCTCGAGGCCGAGCTCGGCGACTCGGTCGACGCCGTGTTCGCCGACTTCGACTGGGAGCCGCTCGCGGCCGCCTCGATCGGCCAGGCCTACCGGGCCCGGCTTCATACGGGTGAGGCCGTGGTCGTCAAGGTCCAGCGGCCCGACATCGAGCGGATCATCGAGCGGGACCTGGCGGCGCTCGCCCACGTGGCCGGACTGGCCGAACGCCGTACTCCCCTCGGGCGTAGCGTGCGATCGGGGGAGATCCTCGGCCAGTTCGCCCAGAGCCTGCGGGACGAGCTCGATTACCTGGGCGAGGCCGACGCCATGGCCGAAATGGCCGTCGTGCTCGGCGACGGCGACGGCGCCGGGGTCCGGGTCCCCAAGGTGTACGCCGAGCTGTGCACCAGGCGTGTGCTGGTCCAGGAGCGCTTCGAGGGCTTCACGGCGGCCGACGCCGACGAGCTGGCGGCCTCGGCCGCCGATCGGCGGCGCTCTCGCCGACAGCCTGCTGCGATCGGCACTCCAGCAGGTGCTGAAGCACGGCTTCTTCCATGCCGACCCCCATCCCGGCAACGTCTTCGTCCTGTCGGACGGGTCGTTGGGCCTGATCGACTTCGGCGCGGTAGGGAGGCTCGACCCGATCCAGCGGCCGGCGGTCGTCGACATGATGGCGGGGTTCGTACGACAGGACGTGAGCCTGGTGCGAGACGGCATCGAGCGGGTGGCCGACATGAGCGGGGCGGTGTCGAGCGACCGTCTGGAGCGGGCCATCGCGCACCTCATGGCGCACAACCTGCGGCCCTCGGGCACGATTGGCGTCGGTGCGTTGCAGGAGCTCGTGCCGATGCTGACCGAGCTTCGATATCCACCTACCTGGCGATCTCGTCCTGTTGTCCCGAGCGCTGGTCACCCTCGACGGCACGCTTGGGGTCCTCTCGCCTGGTCGCTCCATCGTGGGCGCCGCCCTGGACCTGGCGTCCCCGACCAGCGAGCTGCCCGTCGTCGATACCGACGCGATGCTCCGCGAGGAGCTGGCGGCCATGCTGCCGCGCCTCCGGCGACTCCCCGATCGGTTCGACCGGATGATGACCCTGGCGGCGCGTGGCGACCTGCGGGTGCGCCAAGTCGTCGACGAGGACTCCGGTCGCATCCTCCGGACCCTCGTGAACCGGGCGCTCCTGGCGGCCACCGGTGCCGCGTTCGTGGTGGCCTCTGCGGTTCTGCTCGTTGCGACCGAGGACGGTCCGACGGTGGCCGGGAATACGGGGCTGTTCGAGATCTTCGGCTACGGGGGCCTGTTCATCGGCAGCGTGCTCCTGCTGCGCGTCGTCGCCGCGGTGGCCCGGGACGGCACGACCTGACCCGTGGGCGCGCGCGTGGTCGTCAGTGCAGCGGCGGAGGCGACCGGCTCGGCCGACCGGCAGCCGGCAGCGATGGACGCGGGCAGCGGCGGGGCGGAATCGAGCCACGAGCGGTTGCGGCGCCAGTACACGTAGGTGATGGCACCGAAGATGATCGGGACCACATAGGTGAGTAGCCGGAAGATCAACACCGAGGCCACGACCGCCGCATCCTCGCCGCCGGCGCGGGTGATCCCGGAGATGAGGGCCAGCTCGATGATGCCCACGCCACCCGGGGTGAGCGGGATGGCCGTGAGCAGGCGGGCGAAGGCGAACGTCGCCAGCACCTGCGCCCAGCCGACCTCGTCGTCGGACACGCCCATCGCCCGCAGCGTGATGAGGAGGACCGCGAACAACGACAGGTGGCCCACGATGGTGGCGACGGTCAGCGCCACCCAGCGCTGGCGGACCAACCCGATGACCCGGCCCCGGAACTTCGTGAGCGCCAGGTCCCAACCCTCGACCGGGCTCCTTGCGCACCAGACGGCGCAGCGACGACATCCAGCGGCCCGCGGCGAGCCCGAACCGCCGGGCGTATTCCTCGCTCCGCAGGATCAGCGCGAACACGACGATGGCGCCCACCAGCCCAGCGAAGCCGGCGAGCGCGGCGACGAGCGACCCCCGCCCGGCTCTCCCTGGACCGCCAGGATGGCCAGCGCCACGATCGGCATCCCCAGCTTGGCGAAGTTGTTCCAGATGCCGCTGACGACCATCGACAGGGTCGCACCGCGACTTCGAGAACCCCCACGAGCCCAGCATCGAGTAGGTGAGCCCGACGCCCACGGCGCCGCCGGCGGGCACGGCGTTCGACACCGCCGTGGTCGACTCGGTCATCACCATCGACTGGGGCAACGTGAGCCCGGGTGTGGCGATCACGTTGAGGATCCAGTAGGTGAACAGGTTCCAGGCGGACGCGACGACCAGCACGGCAATCTCGAGCGGCGTGAGGGTGCGCATGGCGTCCCAGATCTCGGAGAGGTCGGCGAACTGCCGCAGGACGTACCAGAAGATGAAGACGACCAGCGCCAGGGAGATGGCGACCTGCACCGCCTTGCGCAGGCGGCGGTCCCGCTCGCTCGTGGCCACGATGGCTCCTTCCGACTGCGCGCTCGCAGCGCGCTCCCGCAGTCTTCACCCCATCGACCGATCTGGCAACCGCCCGTCGCCATCGCGGCCGAGGCATGCCCCTCCCCTCGTCGATCGTCCTGTGAGAGGCTGTTCGGCGTCGCCGTCGTCGACGGCGGCACAACCGAGAGAGGGGGTCCTGCCCCGAGCGTGGGAGCCCTGAGGTCAAGTTGCCCTTCTCGCGTTTGCGGGCATGGCCGTCACGCTCGTCGGCTGCGGTTCGCAGCCCCAGGCGGACGGGCAGGAGAGCGCGCTTGGCGATCAGGCGATCACCGTCGCATCGTTCGACTTCCCGGAGAGCGAGCTGCTCGCCGAGATCTATGGCGCAGGCGCTCGAGGCCGGCGGCTTCGACGTGACGTTCGAGCACCGGCTCGGCCCCCGGGAGCTCGTCCAGCCGGCGCTGGCCAGCGGGTCTGGTCGAGTTCGTGCCCGAGTACTCGGGCACGGCGCTCGAGTTCCTCAGCCTGGGTGCCGCCGAGCCCACCTCCGACGCGCGCCGTCTACCCGTGCGGCGCTGCGCCGCGTGGTCGACGACGATCGCATCGTGGCGCTGGCAGCCGGCCCCGGCGCAGGACGCCAACGCCGTCGTCGTCACCCGCGAGCTCGCCGACCGCTACGACCTTCGACGAGATCAGCGACCTGGAGGCCGTGGCGCCGCAGCTGACGATCGGTGGCCCGCCGGAATGCCCGACCCGGCCGTTCTGCCTCGCTGGCCTGGAGCGGGTCTACGGGCTGCAGTTCGAGAACTTCCTCCCGCTCGATGCCGGTGGGCCCCTCACCCACCAGGCGCTGGCCGGTGGCCACGTCGACGTCGCGATGCTCTTCACGACCGATCCCGAGATCGACACGCCAGACGTCTCGTGCCGTGCTGGACGACGACCGTCGCCTGCAGCCGGCCGAGAACGTCACCCCCCTGGTGCGGGCGGAGATCGTCGAGCGCTGGGGTGATGACCTCGTACGGCTCGTCGACGGCGTCTCGGCCCGCCTGACGACCGAGGACCTGCGAGCCCTCAACGCCCGGGTTGCCGACGGCGACAGCCCCGCGGCCGTGGCCGAGCAGTGGCTCGACGGGGAGGCGTTGATGTGAGGCCAACGAGCGGCGGACGATGAGCGACGCCTAGCCAGTCGTCCCCGGGTGCTGGCGGTAGAGCGCGATCGCCGTCGCTCCGGGCCCCTCGTCGGCCGTGCGACAGGACCGCCGCCGGCGTCGGCCGACCGGGGCGCCGCCGCCCCTGCCCAAGAGCCGTCGGACGCACCGGCAAGGTGTGGCTGGTGGCGCTGGGGCGCTGTTGGCCTGGGTGATCGTGCTTGCTCGTCTCGCCCGCGGCTCGCCGGCTCACCGACCGGGTCGACACCGCGGCGCTGCGGCAGATCGCCCGTCTGCGAACGGACTGGCTCACCGACGTGATGACCGCCGTCGACCGCATCGCACCGGCTGGACGTTCACCGCTGTTGGCGTCGGGCATGATCGTGCTGCTGATGGTGTTCCGCCGGTGGCGTCACCTGTTCACGTTTCTCGCCAGCTTCCTGGTCCTCGAGCTCGTCGGCAGCATCCTCTACGAGAACTTCTCCCGGCCACGGCCCTACGACGTGACGGCCATCGGCCGCTGGGCGGGCTACTCGCTTCCCGTCCCCTCCTGTCGGGCTGCTCGCCGCAGTCCTCGTCGCCATGGCGTACTCGCTGGTGCCGGCGGGCCGACCGCGGCGATGGGCGAAGCTGGCGATGCGCGGCGTGGTGCTCGGTCGCCCTCGCCTTCGCGCGGCTCTACCTGGGTGTCGACCATCCCTTCGACATCCTCGTCGGTCTCGCGCTCGGCGTGGCCATCCCGCTGGCGGCCTTCCGGATGTTCACGCCCAACGACCTCGTGCCGGTGACCTACGGACGCGGCAAGACCGCACATCTCGACGTGGGCGGCAAGCGCGGCGAGGCGATTCGCCGCGCGGTCGCACGAGCAGCTCGGGCTGACGGTGCTCGACGTCAAGCCGGTCGGCCTCGAGGGTTCGGGTGGCTCGACGCCGCTGCGGCTCCGCGTGGCGGGCGAACCCGAGACCTACCTGTTCGCCAAGTTGTTCGCGATGAACCACGTGCGGGCGGACCGCTGGTACAAGCTGGGCCGGGAGATCCTCTACGGCCGGCTCGAGGACGAGGCGCGCTTCCAGAGCGTCCGACGGCTGGTCGAGTACGAAGACCACGCGCTTCCGTCTGCTGCGCGATGCCGGCATCCCCACGGCCGCGCCCTACGGCATCGTCGAGATCACTCCCGAGCGCGAGTACATGCTCGTCACCGGGTTCATCGAGGACCCTCAGGAGATCGGCGAGGCCGACATCGATGACGAGCGTCATCGACGAGGGCGCTCCAGATCGTCCGGCGGCTGTGGGATGCCGGGCTGGCGCACCGGGACATCAAGCCCGCCAACCTGCTCGTCAGCGACGGCCACGTGTTCCTGATCGACGCGTTCTTCGTGCAGGTGCGCCCCTCGCCGTGGCGGCAAGCCGTCGACCTCGGGAACATGATGCTGGTCCTCGCCGTCCGCACCGACGCCGAGCGGGTGTACGAGCGGGCGCTCCGGTTCTTCACGCCGGACGAGATCGCCGAGGCGTTCGCCGCCACCCGCGGGGTCGCCAGCCCCACCCAGCTGCGGACGGTCATGAAGCGGGACGGCCGCGACCTCATCGACCAGTTCCGCGCGGCTCGCGCCGCCCCGACGGCCGATCGGTCTGCAGCGCTGGAGCTTCCGCCGGGTTGCGCTGGCGCTCGGGCTCGTGGCCGTCACCGTCTTCTCCGCCGTGCAGGTCACCTCGATGTTCACGCCCTCCACGACCTCCCGATCGAAGACAGCCCCGACTGCGGCACCGGCGACGTCGCCATCACCGTTGCCCAGTCCGTGCCCTCGGCCACTCTTGTCCCCTGCATCGCCACGCTGCCCGCGGGCTGGGAGCTGGGCGGTGTTCATGTCAAGCGCGACCGCAGCACGTTCTGGCTCGACTCCGATCTCGGGGGTGACCGGGCGGTCGAGGCGACGCTCACGCCGCGGGACGAGTGCGACGTCTCTGACGCCACGCCGGTCCCGAGCGACGAGGTCGGCACCGATCGCTACGAGCAGACCCGAGCGCCTACCGCCCGGGCTGCGCAGCACCCGCTACTACCTGTTCCCCGGGGGCTGCGTCACCTACAAGTTCGAGTTCGACGACGAGGCCACTCCCGGAGCTCATGTTCAGCGTCGACCAGGCCCTTGCCTTCCAACCACGGTCGACCCTCTTGGACCACGTGAGGGCCACCACCGACCTCGACCTCTGCGGAGCCGGCGCGACCTGCGTCGGAGAATGACGGACGGGAACGGCACTACCACGCCCGAAAGGCGCAGCTGATGGCCGACTTGGACATTGGGACGACCGCAGGGCAATGGACCCGGCGCCGCGGCGACGCGGTCGCGCTCGTTGCCGGCCTCGCAGTGCTGGCGGCGGGCATGATCGTCGTCCGCGACGGCACCGTGCCGGCCTGGGAGCGCGACGTCTTCGACGCAGTCAACGGCCTGCCTGACTGGCTCTACCGGCCGCCTGGCCGTTCCAGCAGCTCGGTGTGCTCGTCATCGGACCGATCGTGGCCCTCGTGGCCGCCCTCACCCGCCACTTCCGCCTGGCGCTGGCCGCGCTGCTCGCGACCGTCGCCAAGCTCGCCCTCGAGGAGGTCGTGAAGGCGATGGTGAGCCGCGAGCGGCCGGGAACCTCGATCGGCGGCGACATCGAGATGCGGGGCGACGTCAGCGTTAGCGGCGAGAGCTTCGTGTCCGGTCACGCCGTGCTCGCGGCCGCACTTGCCGGCGTGGTGGCGCCCTACCTGCCGGGCCGCTGGAAGGTCGTCCCGTGGGTCCTCGTGGCCCTCGTCATGTTCGGACGCGTCTACGTCGGCGCCCACAACCCGCTCGATGTCGTCTGCGGCGCAGCCCTTGGCCTCGCCATCGCGTCGTGCATCAACCTGCTGCTCGGCGTGCCCGCCCGCGAGCGGGAGCCGAAGTCGTAGCGGCCCCGGTCGTCAGAGCGTCGGTGGGGGGCCGAAGGCGGACCCGTCCCCCGAGATCGCGGCGCTGACGTCGTGGTCGGCGTGACTCGTCGTTCGCGTCATGCGCTGGGCTCGTCTCGTCTCGCCTCCTGGAGCACCCAGCTGTTGCCGTCAGGGTCGCGGAAGTCGGCGAACGAGTTGTACATGCTGTGCTCCGGATCGGGGCCCGACGTCCGCTGCCCGGCCTCGAAGTGGAAGACCTCGCCGACGTCGACCCCCCGGTCGACGAGCTCGGTGCGGGCCGCGTCGATGTCGGACACCACCAGGTGGAGGCCCTGCACCGACCCCGGCGTCGCCTCGGTGACGCCCTGTCCGATCGTGACCGAGCACGCCGATCCCGGAGGAGTGAGCTGTACGACGCGGAAGTTGTCGGCCCGGTGGTCGACGTCCACATTGAAGCCGACCTTGTCGGCGTAGAAGGCCTTGGCCCGGTCGACATCGCTGACCGGAAGCACCACCAGTTCCAACTTGAAATCCATGTCGAACTCTCCTTTGTCGTTGACTTGGTCTGGTCGATCGGTCACCGGGGCCCGCGTCACTTGAGGACGAGCCCGGAGGTCACGTTCGCCATCGTCCCGGTCATCCGTAGATGATCGCGGTCTTGCCCTCCAGGAGCGGCGTCATGACTGCCTCCTCGGCTCGTCTCGGGTTTCTAGTGGGTCCACTAGGACGTTCAACGCCAGTGCGCGCCGAAACTCATCGGTGACGCGATGAGCCGAGGGCTCACATGCCGGCGAGCTGGATCCAGGCGGGATCGTGATCGCTGCCCACGCCGGCCGAGCTGGCGTTCCATGCCCTCCGCCGCTCGATCTCGGCGTGCGTCACCCGGCCCGTCAGAGCGGGGCTGAGCCAGATCTGGTCGAACAGCTCGAACGTGTCGGCGGCGTTGGCGACGGAGTGACGATGCGTCCACCGCACGGTGGTCGGTGAGTTCTCCGGTGTGGCCGGCGGCGGCGGCCGGCTCTCGGTCACGCCGTCGAGCCCGTCCACCAAGCCGAGGCCGGACACCATGGGGGCCAGCGTGCTGGCCTCCGGGGCGTCGTTGAGGTCCCCCAGGACGAGATAGCGGGCGTCGGGACGGGTGCGGCCGGCGACGACGCGAGCGATGGTCTCGGCCTGGCGGGTGCGCAGCTCGTCGTTGGCCAGCGCCGTGGCGGCGGGGTCGGGGTCGCCGAAGGGGATGAACTTGGACTTGAGGTGGGTGACGAAGAGGGTCAGCAGCCTCCGGCCCCGGGTCCGGTTGAACACCTGGAGCTCCAGCAGGTCGCGCCCGAACACCGGCATGGCCGGGTCGTCCGGGTGGACCTCGAAGCGGTGAGAGGTGACGTTCGCGACCGGCAGCCGGGAGAGCACCGCTACGTCGATGAAGCGCGGGTCGTTGCCCTCGATCAGGACCTCGTACGCGTACGGCTGCGCCAGAACGTCGCGGTTGAACCGCCGCAGCGCGTCGATGTTCTCGACCTCCTGGAGTGCGAGCACGTCGGCGTCGACGGCGGCGATGCGGGTGGCCAGCGCCTGCTGGGCCGCGGCGGGCTTGCCCTGGATGAGCTCGCCCCGTACGCCCTTCTGGATCCGGACGATCGGTGTCGACGAGGTGGGGGCATCGAGCTGGGGTGGGGGGTCGTCGGGACCGGTGCCCTGTCCGACGAAGACCCACTGGTACGTGGTGTGGACGTTGCGGTCCTCGGCGGGCAGCGTCCCGAGGTCCGCCTCGAAGTTGAACCGATCGAAAAGGTTGTTGAGGTTGAACGTCCCCAGGCGCAGATCCATGGGCGACCGGCGATGTCAGCGGCGGCGGAAGGCGCCGGACAGGTCTGAGGTGTCGAACGCGGGGTCGACGGGCAGTTTCGTGGCCCAGCGATACAGCGCGGTCTTGTAAACGGCAGAGAGGGCCGACACCACGGCAACGACGGCGATCACCCAGGCCGCTGCGAGCGCCACGCCCACGACCTGGACCACGAGTACTCCTGACGCGATCGATCCCGCCCCGAGGGCGATACCGGGTAGGGCGGCGAGGAAACCCAGGAGCCCCATCCCGAAGCTGAACGTGATCTGCTCCCCCCACGTGGTCCGCAGGAGCTGCGACGAGCGCTTGAAGCTGTCGATCGGCCCCACATCCTCGAAGACGATCACGGGTAGCGCCAGGAACGACATGACGCTGAATGCGAGGTTGCCGAGCGAGCCGAAGATGCGACCCGCGAGGCCCAACCGCTCCTGGATCAGGTCGAGGACAAGCGCCACGACGGTGGCCAGGAAGGCCCAGCCGAGCAACCGGCCCGAGCGAGCACGAGCGGCGTCGAACGCAGTGGCGAGCGTGGGATCGCCCCCGTCCATCCGCTGGCCGGCGCCTGCGACCACGGCGGCTTGGCCCAGGGCCGCAACCCAGCTTGCGGCGATGGCCGCTACCGCCAATATCAACCACAGCGCGAAATCGCTGGCATCGGTCTCGTCACTGCCGCCGAGCAGCAGCACCCCCGGCCCGGCGATGATCCCGAATGCCACCAGCGCCACCACCCCGGCGATGATCGGGACCGCGATCAGCTCACGGTCACGGGAGAGCACCTGCCAGGACGCCCGGGCCAGCCGCCACGCATTGGAGATACGTCCCACCGGGCGTGAGCTTACGCGGCCGACGACGGGAGAGCTCCGTGGGCTGGTGTGACAAGCCACGAACACGGGTTCGTATATGCGTCCGGGCGCCACGACGAGACGGGTTCGCCAGATCGCCGACCGGGCCTTCCGCGGCCTACCGTTGTCGGCTGTGCCGGACAAGCGCCAGACCTCCAAGCAGCGCCGGGCCGCCCGCAACCGGGCATCCCGTGACGCGCTCGCCGCCCGTCGGACCAACGCCGTGACCAGCGGGACTCCCTCTGGTTCGTCACGCGGCTCCGAGCGCGGCTTCCACGAGCGCGGGATCGGCTACGACCGCCAGCGCCACCACGGGCGGGAGGGGTTTGGTGGCCTCCTGGGCGCCCGGGGGAACCGCCGCCCGGGTGACCTGGCCGTGATGGTTGCGCTGGGCCTCGCCATCGTGTCGGCCGTTTCGGTGCTGTTCTTCACCAAGGTTCCGGTGGACGACCGGGGCGAGCCGCTGCCCAGGGCCTTCCAGGGCGTGGCGGTGGCCGCCCGAGAGGCCATCACCGGCGAGCAGATGCCCGACAACAGAGGAATCGTTGCTCGAGGCCAGCGGACCGGGTGTGATCCTGTACCTGGCGCTGCCGGTGGCGGTGGCGGCGTTCGCGTTCTGGGCCAACCGCCGACCCGACCGCAGCCGCCTCATCACGTTCGCCCTGGTGGCGATGGCCGGGCTCGTGCTGTTCCTCGGCGGATACTTCTTCTTCCCGACGCTGGTCGCGTTGGCGGTGGCCAGCTTCCAGATCCGCAAGGCCGACTTGCCGGCACGCGTGGCCGAGAGGGTGGCACCGACTCGTGGCCGGCGTGGCGTCATCGACGCCGAGTCCGAGGAGCTCGATGACGAGCCGGTCGACGATGGTGTCGACGACGTCGGCGACGAAGGCGCCGATGAGGTCGACAGCGCCGCCGACGAGGGCCGCGACCAGGCACCAAGCGACCGGGGCGCCGATCCGCTGGCCAAGCTCGAGGCCGAGCTGGAGGCCGAGGATCGGGCCCGCCGGAGTGGCGGCAGCGGCTCGTCCCGCGGGTCGACACCGCGAGGAGTGAGCTCCCCGGACTCTGGATCCGGGAGACGTCGTCCGCCTGCGGGCGGTGGTCGCGGGCCGGGTCCAGGGCGTGTGGTTCCGCGAGAGCTGCCGGCGCGAGGCGGAGCGCCTCGGCGTCGCCGGCTGGGTGGACAACCTGCCCGACGGCCGCGTCGAGTTCGAGGCCCAGGGCAGCCGGGCGGCGGTCGACGCGCTGGTTGCGTGGGCGCACGAGGGTCCCCGGCTGGCGATCGTCGAGTCGGTCACCGTCGACGCGTTGCCTGTCGAGGCACCCGATTCGCCGGCAATGCGGCGTTTCGCGGTCCGCTGACGCGGCCCGCCCAGCTGCCGCGCCGCTACGGCGCCGCCGCCGTCCCGCTGAGCGCGGCCGACGCCAGCACTGTGGCCGACTCGAGCTGCTCGGCCGCCTGCGCTCCGCCCGCACCCGGCGTGCAGTCCCGCTCGGCTCGGCAAGGGCGTAGATCCGGAAGTCGTAGTTGTGGGTGCCCGAGGGCGGGCACGGACCCGACCATCCCTGGCGCCCGAAGTCGTTGAGCTCCTCGACCGCCCGGGAGGGCGGGCTGCCGCGAGCCAACCCGCCGACGTCGGGCGGCAATCCGGCGATGACCCAGTGGATGAACCCGTCGGCGTCGGGATCGCGGACCACCAGTGCCAGCTCGGCGGTGCCCGCCGGGACGCCGGTCCATGCCAGCGGCGGCGAGACGTCCTCGCCGACGCACGTGTATTCGGGCGGGATCGGCTGCCCGTCCCCGAAGGCGGGGCTTGTCAGCCGCAGCGTCGTGACGGTCGTCGGTGATGCCGCGCTCCTCGCCGGAGCCGCCGCCCTGGCCCCGCCTCCCGTGCCCGCAGCGACATCGGTCGTGGAGGGCGCCGCCGTGGTGGAGGTCGTGCTCGCGGACGTCGTGGTCTGGTCGGAGCTGGGTGCCCGCAGTTCCTGGCCTTCGTCGCCGCACCCGGCGAGCACGAGGGCCACGGCGCACGTCGCCAATACCCGCCGCATCGGTCGAGTGTTGCAGATCGTCCGCGCCCCTCCGAGGTACACCGCGCTGCCATCGATGGTGTTGCAGACTGTCGGCGCTCCGATGGGTATCCACTCGACCGCCTCGTGAAACCACGGCACCGATGCGATGGCTCTTGCCCCCTGTGGCGCGGTTGCGCGCACTCCTGGGACCGGACGCTGCCGGCGTCCGGCAGAGCCTCGTCGCGCTCGGGTTGAACTCGAGCACCAGCTTTGTCGCCGGGGCGTTCCTCGGGTCGATCACCGGAACTCTCGCAGCGCTACCCCGGCCTGTTGGTGCTGGTACCGGCGGCCATCGGCCTAAGGGGCAACATCTTCGGCTCCTTCGGCAATCGGCTGTCGACATCGATCCATGCCGGCACGTTCCGCTGGTCGCTGCGACGCGAGACCGTCTTGGGTCAGAACGTCTTGGCGTCGATGCTGCTCACGATGGCGATCTCGCTGGCGTTGGCAGTGGTGGCCAAGGCCATCGCCGTCGGGCTCGGGCTCGCCGACTCGATCGACCTGTTGTCGATGTCGACGGTGTCCATCGTCGGCGGCGTGCTGGGATCGATGGTCGTGCTGGCCGCCGCGCTCGGTCTGACTGGCGGGGCGGTCCGCTACGGCTGGGATCTCGACAACGTCACGGCCCCGCTGGTCTCGACCCTGGGCGACGTGCTGACCCTGCCGGCGCTGTACCTGGGCACGCTGCTGCTGGGGATCCCCGTCGTCACCCCCGTGGTGGGCGTTGTCCTGGTGCTGACGTCTCTCGCCTTGCTCGCCGTCGGTTGGGAGTCCTCGAGCGAGGGCTTGCGGCGCATCGTCCGGGAATCCGTACCAGTGCTGGTGCTTCGCCGGGTGCATCGAGCGCGCTGGCCGGCGTCACCCTCGAGAAGTCATTCAGCCGCTTCGAGGCCTTGCCGGCGCTGCTGGTGCTGGTCCCGGCGCACCTGTCGAGCTCGGGGGCGCTCGGCGGCATCCTGTCGGGCCGGCTTTCGTCGAAGCTGTTCCTGGGCTTGGTCGAGCCCCAGACGAGGCCCAACCGCGAGGCCCGGCGCGACATCTCCCTGGTCTTCGTGCTGGCCGTGCCGGTGTTCGTCTTCAACGGGCTCGGAGCGCACTGGGTCGCCCGCGCCCTGGGCGAGGCCAGCCCCGGACTGGGTCAGATGGTCGCCGTCTCCCTCATCGCCGGGGGACTGGCCGTGCTGTTCGTCGTGACCGTCGCCTACTACGGCACGGTGGCCGCCTACCGCACCGGCGTCGATCCCGACACCTACGGCATCCCCGTGGTCAGCTCGTCGGTCGACTTCGTGGGCGCCTTCACCCTGATCATCGCCATCGCCCTGCTGGGGCTCGCCTGATCCGCCTATCGTCTGAGGTCGATACTCGCAATGGACGACAGACCCCGAAATCTCCGGGCCATGCTCGCCGAGGTCAAGGACCTCTCCGAGCTCATGGTCGATCTTGCCTACGCCGCCCTCTACTTCGGCGATCCCGACATGGCGGAAGAGGTCGGCGCCCTCGAGGAGCGCATGGATGCGCTGGTGCACGACATGCGCTCCGTCTGCGTCATGGCCGCCCGCAACCCCCGCGAGGCCGACGCCATGGCATCGGTGTTGCAGGTGATCTCCGCCATCGAGCGCATCGCCAACGCCGCCGTCGACATCGCCAGGATCGTCACCCACCGGCTCGGCATCCCCCGCGAGCTCGTCGCCGACCTGTCCAACGCCGAGGAGGTGTCGCACCGGGTGCGGGTGCGCGACGGCTCCCACCTCGCCCGCCGCCCACTGGCCGACCTCGAGCTGCCGGTCCAGACCGGCATGCGCATCGTCGCCATCCGGCGTGACCGCGAGTGGATCACCGACGTGGAGGGAGAGGAGATACTGCTCCCCGGCGACGTGCTGTTCCTGCGGGGATCCCCGGCGGGCATCACCCGCTCTGCGGGAGCTCGCCGCCGCCCCGCTGTGGGAGCCGCCGACGCCGCCGGAGGACGGCACGCTCACCGACCTCGACCGGGCCATCGACGTGCTGGTCGAGATGAAGAACGTCTCCGAGACGGCCGTGGGCCTGGCCTACTCGGCGCTGGTGCTGCGCGACCTCGGGCTGGCCGCCGAGGTGCGCCACCTTGAGGATCGCCTCGACGAGATGAAGGACCGCCTGGAGCTGTGGGTGCTGCGCGCCAGCTCGGGCGACATCGACCCGTCACCGCTGCGGGGACTGCTGCACCTGTCCCAGGCCGCCGAGGACCTGGGCGATTCGGCGCAGCAGATGGTCTGGCTGATCGAGAAGCACGAGGAGGTGCACCCGATCATCAAGATCGCGCTGGGGGAGAGCGACGAGGTCGTGGTACGGGTCCCCGTGGGCCCCGGGTCGCCGGCGGACGGCGCCACCCTGCACGACCTCCAGCTCGACGTGGATCCCGGGTTCCACGTGCTCGCCGTGCGGCGCGGTGGCCGCTACATCTACTCCCCCCGGGGTCACGTCGAGCTGCACGCGGGGGACGAGCTGATCGCCAGCGGGCCCGACGAGGGCCACCCCCTGCTCGCCGCCCGGCTGGGCTGGCGCCTCGAGGAGGACGAGGACACCGGCCAGGAGCGGCTCGAACCCCTGGCCGGCGTCGCTGAGCTCCTCGTCACGGATCAGACGTAGCCGCGCAGGCGGGTGGCGTCGGCGACGCGCCGGATCCCGATGGCGAACGCGGCCTGGCGCAGGGTCACGCCATGCTCCTCGGCGAATGTCAGCGTGTCGTGGGACGCCTTGGCCAGCCGCTCCGCCAGCTCCGCCAGGAAGCGGTCTTCCTTCCAGGTGAACTGCTGGATGTTCTGCGTCCATTCGAAGTACGAGCCGGTGACACCGCCGGCGTTGGCCAGGATGTCCGGCACCACCAGCACGTCGCGGTCGCGCAGGATCTTGTCGGCGCCCGGCGTCGTCGGGTGGTTGGCGGCCTCGACGACGATGCGCGCCCGCACCCGGTCGGCGTTGTCCTCGGTGATGACCTCCTCGACCGCGGCGGGGATGAGCACGTCGACGTCGAGCTCGATCAGCTCCTCGTTGGTCAGCGCGTTCGATGCCATCGGTTCCGGCCAGGTCGACGACCGATCCACCGGCCCGCACCGTGGCGATGGCCTTCGCCACGTCCAGGCCCTCGGGGTGGACGATGCCACCCTTCACGTCCGACACCGCCACGACCGTCGCTCCCCGGTCCGCCAGCTCCTGGGCCGCCCAGCTGCCGACCTGGCCGAATCCCTGCACCGCCACCCGCAGGGACGCCAGTTCGACGCCCCGGTGCGGACAGCAGGCGTCGAGCACGTAGACGACCCCTCGCCCGGTGGCGGAGTCTCGTCCCGGCGCCCCGCCGAACTCCAGCGGCTTGCCGGTCACGATCGCCGGGCTGTAGCCGTGCACCGACGAGTAGGCGTCCATCATCCACGCCATCACCTGGGCGTTGGTGTTGAGGTCCGGGGCGGGGATGTCGCGGTAGACCCCCAGCACGTGGTGGATCGACTGGGTGAACCGTCGGGTCATGCGCTGCAGCTCGTCAGTGCTCATGCCGGTCGGGTCGACCTCGATGCCGCCCTTCGCCCCGCCGAACGGCAGCTCCATGAGCGCGGTCTTCCAGGTCATGAGCGACGCCAGAGCGCGGACCTCGTCGAGGTCGCATCTGGGGTGGAAGCGCACGCCGCCCTTGTAGGGACCCCGGGCACCGTTGTGTTGCACCCGGTAGCCCTTCGCCACCATCAGCTCCCCGTCGTCGAGCCGCACCGGCACCTGCACCGCCACCTCGCGGTAGCTGGTGGTGAGGATGCCGTACAGGTCGTCGTCGAGGTCGATGACCCGCGCCGCCTCGGTGAAGTACTGGTTGACCGCGTCGATCGCGGACTGCTCGGGCACGGCGACCTCCTCGGGGCGCCGAGGTTACGGCGGGGGCGGGCTCAGTCGGGCGGCGGCGAGATCGGCGGATCCGAAGACGCCGGACGGGAGGCGCGAGCGGCGGCGCTGGCTCCGGGTCGGGAACCGGTGCCGGCGGCTCGGCGCCATCGTCGCCCGTCCCGTTGCTGTTGTTGCCACCCAGCAGGTCGGCCACCGCAGTGAGCGACCCGGCGATGCCGGCGAGCTCCGTGGGCACCACGATCTTCGTGGCCCGCCCGTCGGCCATGGCGCGGAGCGCCTCGAGGTACTTGATGGTGAGCAGCGGGGTGTCGGGGGCGCCCTCGTGGATCGCGCCGTAGACCGACAGGATGGCCCCGGCCTCGCCCTCGGCGACCGTCTCCTGGCGGAACTTCTCGGCCTCGGCCACCCGCTGGATGGCCTCCGCCTCGCCCTCGGCCCGCAGGATGCGCTGCTGCTTGTCGCCCTCGGCCCGCAACACCACGGCCTGCCTGTCGCCCTCGGCGCGGGTGATGGCCGCCTGCCGCTCGCCCTCTGCCGACGTCACCACGGCCCGCCGGGTGCGCTCGGCCTTCATCTGCTCGTGCATCGCGTGCATGACGTCGGCCGGCGGCTCGATCCGTTGGATCTCGACCCGGGCCACCCGGACGCCCCACTTGTCGGTGGCGTCGTCGAGGATCTCCCGCAGCTCGGTGTTGATCTTCTCGCGGGATGTCAGCGCCTCGTCGAGCTGCATGTCGCCGATCAGGTTGCGGAGGTTGGTCTGCGCCAGCTTGGTCACGGCCAACATGAAGTTGGCGACGTTGTAGACCAGGCGCTGCGGCTCGGTCGGCTCGTAGTAGATGACGGCGTCCACCGAGACCACGACGTTGTCCTCGGTGATGACCTCTTGGGGCGGCACGTCGACGACCTGCTCCCGCATGTCCACCGGCCGCAGCGTCTGGTAGAAGGGCGCGATGAGGTGGAGTCCGGGGTCGACGGTCTCCTTGTACTTGCCGAGCTGCTCGACCAGCCCCTTCTGGTAGGGGCGAACGATGCGCACCCCCGCCGCCACGTACACGATGACGATGACGGCGAAGACGATGAGTAGGACGGTCAGTGCGGTCACGACGACGCCTCCTTGGTCGTGAACCTCATTGCTCGAGCTCCCCAGTGGGTGACGAAAGCTGGTCGACGGCTGCGACGATCACCCGGGTCCCCTGCACGTCGGCGACCCGGACGGCGGTGCCGATAGGGATCGCCGATCCGTCGGTCGACTGCGCCCGCCACTCCTCCCGGTCGACGCGCACGAGCCCGACGTCCCCGCCCGCGGGGATCTCACGGAGCACGACCGCCGGGTGCCCCAGCAGGCGCCGCGAGCCCACGCCGGTGTCGTCGACCGACCGGTTCAGCCGGTGCGCCACCGGGCGCAGCGCCGCGAAGACCGCCAGGGACACGCCCACGAAGGCCAGCCACTCGATGAAGATGTCGACGTCGAGGAACGCCAGCACAGTGGCGACGAGGGCCCCGATGGCGAAGGGCAGCATGAAGAACGACCCGGGGGTCGTCAGCTCGCCGATGGCGAACACCGCCGTGGCGATGATCCAGACCCAGCGCCAGTCCTCGGGGCTGTCCATTTGGTTTGCCTTGCGCGCTCCGCGTCGCCGGAACGGGGAACGGATGTCCCCTATACCAGGGAATCTATCCCGCCCCTGGGCTCGAGGTGTGCTGCAGCGCGCGTCGGTTTGGGCACGGTCCGGCGACGGTAGCGTGACCGGCGATGAGCGAGCGTCCCGGTAGGGCGAGAGAGCGAGCCCGGCCCGAGCGGCCGCGGGAGCGGACAAGCAACGCGTCGGAGCCCGAGCGGCCCGCTGCGGAGCAGCAAGAGCGGGAAGCATGGCCAGATCCTGAACTCTGCCTGCTCACGGTTCACGCTCATCCCGACGACGAGGCGTCGAAGGGGGCCGGCACCGTTGCCCGCTATCACGCCGAGGGAGTGCGCACGGTGCTGGTCACGTGCACCGGGGGCGAGGCCGGCGACATCCTCAACCCGGCCATGGACCGGCCCGAGGTGGTCGCCGACCTGCCGGCGGTCCGGCGTCGCGAGCTGGCCCGGGCGGCCGAGATCATCGGCTACGACGAGGTGGTCATGCTCGGTTATCGCGACTCGGGCATGCCCGACACCGAGCCCAACCAGCATCCCGACGCGTTCGCCAACGCCCCGCTCGACGAGGCCGTCGGCCGGCTGGTCGCCGTCATCCGCCGGGAGCGGCCGCAGGTGATCGTCACCTATCCCGACGATCAGAGCGGCTATCCGCATCCCGACCACCTGCGGGTCCACGACATCTCCGTGCCGGCGTTCGAGCGCGCCGGTGACCCCGACGCGTACCCCGACGCCGGCGACCCCTGGCAGCCGCTCAAGCTCTACTACTCGGTGTGGTCGCGCCGGCGCATAGAGGCGATGCACCGACGCTTCGTCGAGCTCGGGCTCGAATCGCCGTTCACGTCCCGAGTGGTTCGAGCGCATGTCCCACGACGACCGCATCACCACGACGATCGACCTCGCCGGCTTCAACGACGTGCGGCTTCGACGCCCTGCTGGCGCACGAGACCCAGGTCGACCCGACGTCGCCGTTCTGGTTCGGACTGCCGCGTGACGAGCAGACCGCGATCCACCCGTTCGACGACTACATCCTCGCCCGCAGCCTGGTCGACACCGAGAAGCCCGAATCCGACCTGTTCGCCGGCATCCGCAGCCGGGTCGGCCGTCGGGCGTAGGCGAGCATCGGAGCCATCGGGTAGGTCGTGGGAGGGGTCAGCTTTCTGGGGGCCGAATGGTTGGCGCTCGGCGCGCGAGGCGTTCGGCAACGTGCCGCCGTGCCCGGGGGCGACGGCACGGATCCAGCGCGTGGTCACGGGCGCACCGGACGGCGACGTCGTGTTCACGCTGACGTTCGAGGACGGGCGGTTGCGTGGACGCCGCCCTTGCGGCTGGACACGAACCGGATCCCGACGCCGAGCTCACGATCACCACGACCTACGCGGACACGCTGCTGTTGGCGTCCGGAGATCTCGACCTCAACGTCGCCGTCATGCAGGGGCGGGCCAAGGTGGCCGGGTCCATGACCGCGCTGCTGGCGATCCTGCCGGTCACCCGAGGCCGGGAGTTCCGGGCCGCCCGGGCCGCCCTGCACGAGCGCACGGCCGCCCCCGGCTGACGCCCGGCGGGTTACCCGCTCCGCTGGAGGTCGCGCAGCTCGCGGTAGCCGATGAGGCTGGCACCGGCCCGTTCGAGCATGGTGCGCAGGCTGTGGTCGGTGACCACGAGGTCGTGGTCGTCGACCCGGGCCGCCCAATCCGTGGTCAGCGCCCGCAGCTCGGGGGAATCGACGGCCGGATGGACGTAGACCTCGGTCACCCCCGGCTGGAGCTCGTGGACCGCCCGCTCGATGTCGCGGCGGCTACCCACCCCGCCCCGGACGTAGACGAAGTGGTCGGGGAAGACCGCGCCCTCCTCCTCGGCCAGCTTCCGGAAGGGAAAGCCGATGGTGCGCTCGGTGGAGGCGCCCGACAGGCGGATGGGCAGGCCGAACTCCAGCGCCAGGTCGAGGTAGATGTCGAAGAACTCGGCCTTGAGCTGGAGCGTCCCCATGTGGCTGTCCAGGTGGCTCACGTCGAAGCCCCAGAGGATCGCTCGTTCGACCTGCGCCCGCAGCTCCCGGCGGGCCTCGTCGAGGTCGGCGTGCTCCCAGAGGTCACGCTGGGTGCGGGGGAAGCCGCCATCGCCGTCCAGCAGCGAGGGGGCGTGGGTGATGGGGCCCCAGCGGTAGAGGTCGTGCTCGGCGTTGAGCGTGAGGTGCACGCCCACGTCCTCGCCCCGGTAGCGCGCCGCGGCCTCGCGCGCCCACGGGCAGGGGACCATCAGCGAGGCGCTGGTGGCGACGCCGTCGCGCAGGGCTTCGTAGACGCCCACGTTGGCGGCGTGGCAGGAGCCCAGGTCGTCGCAGTTGATGATCAGCACCCGGTCGTCGGTGCCGTAGCCGAGCCGTTCGGCGAGCGTGGCCATCGGACCGAGGCTATCGCTGGTCTTCTCGGCACCGCGGCCGTCGTTCGGCGCCGCCTTCAGCCGAGGGGCACGTCGGCGCTGCCGCATGCCGTCCAGAGGCCCGCCCCGGCCCTGCGGGCCTCGCGCTCGGCCCGCTCGAAGTCGGCCTGGTGGGCGGTGTTGGGCGGATAGGCGAGCGGCTCGGCGAAGCCGCCGGTCACCTGGGCGAGGTTCAGGAACAGGTCGTCTCGGGCGCGGTAGGCGTAGGCGAGCAGCCGGTCGTACTGGTCACGCGCCTCGACGTCGCGCTCCAGCCGGATGGCCGTGCCGGGCGGCGCCAGGTCGGCGAGGTGGTGCGACGCCTCGGCCCCGAAGCACTCGTCGGGGCGGTCGGGGGCGACGGTCTCGGGCGTGTCGATGCCGATCAGGCGCACGTGCTCGTCGCCCCCGGCGAGGTCGACCACCAGCGTGTCGCCGTCGATGACCTCGACGACGGTGGCCGCGCCCGGGTGGCCCGGCGTGCCGGCGCGGCGCGGGGACAGCTGGAACGTGACCGCCCCGGCCACGGCGGCGCCGACGATCGCCACCAGCAGCGCTGGTGAACCGGAGCGGGGGGCTCGCGTGGATCTCGTGGACAAGGACGACTCCCGGGTCGACGGCGTCGGATCGTGGCGGCGGCCGTCGGCCGCGATCCGGGAGCGACCCGTGGGAGGTGGAGCGTGGCCGAGCCCGGAGCCGGGGATCGCCTAGGACGGCTCCTAAGCGCGCTCGATGATCGTGCCCGTGCCCAGGCCGCCGCCGCAGCACATCGTGACGAGCGCCGTGGAGCCGTCGGTGCGCTCGAGCTCGTGGACCGCCTTGGTCATGAGGAAGGCTCCGGTCGCGCCCAGTGGGTGGCCGAGGGCGATGGCGCCGCCGTTGGGGTTGGTTCGGTCGAGGTCGGCACCCAGCTCGCGCTGCCACGCCAGCACCACCGAGGCGAAGGCCTCGTTGATCTCCACCAGGTCGATGTCGGCGAGTGCCATGCCGGTGCGGGCCAGCAGGCGCTGGGTGGCGTCGATCGGTCCGGTGAGCATGAGGATCGGGTCCACCCCGACGAGGCAGGTGTCGACGACCCGGGCTCGTGCCCGCAGCCCCAGGTCCGCGGCTTTGTCGGCGGTCATCATCAGGAGCGCGGCGGCACCGTCGCTGATCTGGGACGAGCTACCTGCCGTGTGGACCCCGTCGGGTCGAGCCACTGGCTTGAGCCCGGCCAGGGCCTCGAGGCTGGTGTCGCGCAGGCCCTCGTCGCGGGCGACGTGGTGGGCGGTGCCCGTCGGCTTGCCATCGTCGTCGACATCGGGGGCCTCGACCGGCACCACCTGGGTGTCGAACCGGCCTTCGGCCCAGGCCCGGGCGGCCCGCTGCTGCGAGAGCAGCCCGAACTCGTCGGTGTCGGCCCGCGTGATGCCCCATTTGTCGGCGATGCGTTCGGCACCTTCGAACTGGGACGTGAACTCGTAGCGCGGGAAGTAGGTCTTGGGGATCGGCACGCCCAAGCCGAGCTGCTTGGACGAGTTCGACCCGATCGGCACCCGGCGACATCAGCTCGACCCCACAGGCGATGGCCACGTCTACGACGCCGGACGCCACCAGGCTCGTGGCCACGTTGGTGGCCTGCTGCGAGGACCCGCATTGGCTGTCGACAGTGGTGGCGGCGGTGCCGAGTGGGAGGCCGGCGCTCAGCCAGGCGGTGCGGGTGATGTTGAACGACTGCTCCCCGACCTGGCTCACGCACCCGCCGACGACCTGCTCGACCTCGGTGGGATCGATGCCGGAGCGGCCGACGACCTCGCTCAGGGCGGCGCCGAGGAGGTCGGCCGGATGAACGGTGGACAGTCCGCCGTTGCGGCGCCCGACGGGCGTGCGCACTGCCTCGACGATCACGACGTCAGCCATGGGACGTCACACTAGTGGACCCTCGCTGAAGCCAGCGTGGCGGCTCGAAGGCCCGATCGATCACCAGTGACGATCGCGGCTGATCGCCTCGAGGATCAGCAACAAGAGCGCCGCGCCGACGAAGGCAACGAAGACCGAGCCGATGTCGAAGTCGTCGACGACGTCGTGTCGCGGTCGGTCGCCAACCGGAACAGCGCCCCGCCGATCAAGCCCCCGAGGATGCCGACGACGATCGTCACCAGGCAGCCCGCTCTGGCGGGCGCCGGTGACCCAGCGGGCCAGCGTGCCGGCGATGAACCCCACGACGATCCAACCGAGGATGGTCATCGGCGCCGCACGGTACCGCCCGGCCGCTCATGCCGCTGGGCGATCTCGGGCTCCGGGTGGTCCGCCTCCTCGAGCTGCGGGCCCCGGACCGGGCGACGCCTGACCCCGCCGGCGTGCCTGGCTGAGGGCGGCCCGGGCGTCGGCGAGGCCCTTGCGGCCGATCTCGCGGGTCTGTTCGTCGAGCCGCCAGGCATGTGGCCGACCCTGGTGCGAGCCGCTGATGAGGGTGAGTTGCTTCGTCATGGCCCCAGTATCCCGACGAGGTGTGACAATTTGGGCCCCGTCGGCCACGGAGGCGCCCTTGACCACCTCGAACATCACCATCCGCCCACTCACGGACGCCGACCTCGACCGCTTCCTGGCGCTGGAGGGGCCGTCCTACGGTCCGCCCGGCCGCGACTTCCTCGCCACCGCGGCCGAGCACCACTATCGACCGCACTGGACGTGGGTGGCCGAGCGGGACGGCCGGGTCGTGGCCCGGGCGGCGTGGTGGGGCGCGCCCGATGACGAGCACCCCATAGCGCTCGACTGGTTCGATCTCGGCGATGCGTCCGATCGGGTCGCGATCGGGGCGGAGCTGCTGCGGGCCGCCAGCCACCAGGTGCGCACCGACGGCGGCGGCTTCCCCGAGTACCACCTGTTCCTGCCGGCCGACTGGCACGACTCCCGGACGTCCGCCAGGCCGTCGACGAGCGGACCGATGCCGCCGGCCAGGCGGGCCTGCGCCCGTTCGTCGAGCGGCTGCGGATCGAGTGGGTGGCTGCGTCGGGCCGTCACCGGCGACGGACGACCGGCTGACGTTCGCTCCGGCTCTCGACGAGGCCGAGCTGCTCGACGTCCTCGAGCGCATCAACGTCGGAACCCTCGACGCCTACGCCCGGCGTGACATCGAGCGCCACGGGGCCGCCGCCGCGGCGCGCATCCAGCTCGACGACATGGAATGGATGCCCGCACCCCGGGAGTGGTGGCGGCTGGCCCACACCGCCGACGGCGCGCTCGTGGGCGTGGTCATGCCGTCGCGCAACTACGAGTCGTTCGTCATCGCCTACATCGGTGTCGTCCCCGAGCAGCGGGGCCACGGCCATGTCGGTGGGCTGCTGGCCGAAGCCACCGCGTTCCTGGTCGGCCAGGGCGCCGAACGGATCGTGGCCGACACCGATACCGGCAACCGCCCGATGGCGGCTGCGTTCGAGCGCGCCGGCTACCGGGTGACGGCCCGCCGGATCGTGATGACCTGAGCGCAGCCGCCGCGGGCCGTGGACTTCAGACGGGTGCCCCCGGCGCCACCAGCGGCCATGGCCGCTCGCGTTCGACCACCCGCGCCAGATCCAGCAGCAGGGCGTCGTCGTGGTGGCGGCCGATCAGCTGCATCCCGACGGGCAGGCCGTCGACTGTCCCGGCCGGCACGGAGATGGCGGGGTTGCCAACGATGTTGGCCGGGATCGTCAGGAGGCCGTTGTTCTCGGGGCCCACTGACACGTTGCCCACCCGCGTGTTGATGCCGATGTCGGCGGGGAAGGCCACGTCGGGGTTGGTGGCGCAGACGACGACATCGACCTCGTCGAACACGTCGGCCATGCGTTCGTTGGCCTCGGTTCGCTGCGCCTCCACCTTGCGCGGCGATGTCCAGGTTGAACATCTGATCGGCCAGGTCGAGCCCGAAGGCCATCTCCAGGGTCATGTCGTCCTTGCAGGCCGGCCAGAGACCGGTGAGCGCCCGGCGCAGCTGGGACAGGTTGGCCATGGCCCACTCGAAGCCGAGCCCGGGTAGGCGCACGGGCACGTCGACGATCCGCAGCCCGGCGTCGCGGGCCAGCGCCTCGCCCGCCTCCCGCACCACGGCCTCGACCTCGGGGCGAACCACCGCGTTCCCCAGGTCGGGCACGATCGCGACGCGCAGCCCGGCGAGGGGGCGCGTGCCCAGGTCGCGCTCCCAGCCGTCGATGCGGGGCAGGCTGTACGGGTCGCGAGCGTCGTAGCCCGAGCAGACGTCGAACCAGCGGGCGACGTCGCGGACCGAGCGGGCCACGCACCCGACCACCACCGTGAGGGGTGCGATCTCGGTGAGCGGACCCCGGGGGATGCGGCCGGCGGTTCCCTTCATCCCCACGAGGCCGCAGAAGCCCGCCGGGATGCGGATCGAGCCGCCCCCGTCGCCGCCGGTGGCGATGGGCAGCAGCCCGCCGGCCACCGCGGCGGCGGATCCGCCCGAGGAGCCGCCGGCGGTGCGCCCCGTCTGCCATGGGTTGTGGGTCACGCCGTGGAGCTTGGTGACGCTCACGTTGAGGCCGCCGAACTCGCTGGCGGTCGTCTGCCCGACCTTGACGACCCCGGCGCCTTCCAGCCGGCGCACCATGGTCGTGGTGTGGTCGGCCACGCGGTCGGCGAACACCAGGCTGCCGTCGGCGTGGGGCCAGCCCTCGACCGGTTCCAGTTCCTTGACGCCGATGGGCACGCCGCCGAGGGGCAGCGACACGTCGGCGTCGGCGGCGGCCGACCGCGCACCCTCGGTGTCGAGGTAGCACAGCGCGTCGAGCGCGCTGCGCTCGATCGCGGCGAGGACCAATTCGACCTCTTCCTTGGGGTTGCGCTCGCCGGACCGGAAGGCGTCGACCAGTGAGCAGGCATCTCCCTGCCAGGGGGTGTCTGTCATGGCTCGGCAGTTTGGCACCTACAGTCGCTCCGATGGATGCCCGCAAGTGGCTCGGACTCGAACCGACGCACAACCCCATGCGCTGGGTCCTGCCGGTCACCCCCGGCATCTCCACCGCGGCCCCGTTCCTGTTCGGCGGGTGCGCCCTCGGCGCCGCCATAGCGGCCATGGAGCACACCGGCCAGCGCCCGGTCATCTGGGCGACCGCGCAGTACCTGTCCTACGCCCGGCCGCCGTCGATGCTCGACATCGACGTGACCCTGGCGGCGACCGGGAAGCACGTCACGCAGGCCCGCGTGGTGGGCCACGTGGCGGACACCGAGATCCTCACGGTCAACGCCGCGCTGGGCACACGCGGCTACCAGGCCGAGGGCATCTGGGTGACCAGGCCCGACGTACCCCGCCCCGACGACTGCCCGGTCCGTCCGCCCCGCCTGTCGACCGGCGAGTCGATCCATGATCGCATCGACGTCCGGCTGGCCCGCGCCCGCCCGTGGGAAGACGTCGAGGGCCATCCCGCACCCGAGGGGCGGTCGTCGGTGTGGGCGCGGATGCCCGACCTGCTGGACCTGTCGTCCGGCGCCAGCCTCGCGATCCTCGGCGACTACGTGCCCTTCGGGATCAGCCAGGCGCTCGGGCTCGCCGGGGGCGGCAACAGCAGCCTCGACAACACGCTGCGGGTCTATCGGCTGGTGCCGACGGAATGGGTGCTGCTCGACATCCGCATCGACGCGGTCGCCCACGGGTTCGGGCATGGCGTCGTGCACATCTGGGCCGAGGACGGGACCCTGCTGGCCACGGCCAGCCAGTCGACCATCGTTCGGGTCGGCGAACGACGCGTGTGACAGCATCCGGTCATGCAGCGCTACGGCATGACCATCCCCTTCGACAACGTCCCGTTGCACGAGCAACGCGACTGGATCGTGGAGCTGGCCGACCTCGGCTACACCGACGTCTGGTCGTCGGAGGCCAACGGCGCCGACGCCTTCACGCCGCTGGCGCTGGCCTCGGCATGGGCACCGTCTCTGCGGCTGGGCACCGCCATCGTCCCGGCGTTCACCCGGGGACCGGGTTGCCTGGCGCAGAGCGTGGGATCGCTGGCCCAAGCGGCGCCGGGACGGGTCGCCCTGGGCGTGGGCACGTCGTCCAACGTCATCGTCGAGGGATGGAACGGCATCCCGTTCGAGCAGCCCTACCAGCGCACTCGCGACATCGTGCGCTTCCTGCGCCAGGCGCTGACGGGCGAGAAGGTGACGGCCGAGTACGAGACGTTCTCGGTGCGCGGCTTCAAGCTGGGCGTGGTGCCGCTGGAGCCGGTGCCGATCCTGGTGGCCGCACTGCGGGAGGGCATGCTGCGGCTGGCCGGCCGCGAGGGTGACGGCGCCATCGTCAACTGGCTGTCGGCCGACGACGTGGCCACGGTGGCCCCGATCGTGCGCCGTGCGGCGGAGGGGAAGGCCGGAGCGCCGGGTGGTGCGTCCCCCGAGATCGCGGCCCGGATCTTCGTGGCCCCGAGCGACGACGCCGACACGGTGCGGGGCATGGGACGGTTCGCGATCGCCGCCTATCTCAACGTGCCCGTGTACGCGGCCTTCCACGAATGGCTAGGGCGCAGCGAGCAGCTCGGAGACATGTGGCGCTTGTGGAAGGAGGGCGACCGCAAGGGGGCGCTGGCCGCCATCCCCGACGAGGTCGTGGACGAGCTGATCGTCTGGGGCAAGCCCGAGCAGTGCCGTGAGCACATCCAGCGCTACGTCGACAACGGCGTGTCCACGCCGGCGCTGGCCCTGCTGCCGTTCGGTTACGACCAGCGCCAGGCCATCCGCGACCTCGCGCCTCGCTGACCCCTGAGCGGCGTCGGCTATGCCCCGGCCATCGACCGGACCAGTGCGTGCTCGACGAGCGTGACGAGCACGGGCACGACCGAGCGGCCGTCGCGGGCGTCGCAGGCCACGAGCGGAACGTCCGCTGCCAGGGCCAATGCGTCGCGGACCGACGCCAGCGGATGGCGCGGGGCGTCGTCGAAGAGGTTGACGGCGACGACGAACGGCACCTGCCGGTCCTCGAAGAAATCGATGGCGGCGAACCCGTCGGCGATGCGGCGGGTGTCGATCAGGACGATCGCCCCGGCCGCCCCCCGGGCGATGTCGTCCCACATGAACCAGAACCGATCCTGGCCCGGCGTCCCGAACACGTAGAGGACCATGCCTTCGTCGATGGTCCGGCGCCCGAAGTCGAGCGCGACAGTGGTGGTGGACTTGCCCCGCACGGCCGACAGGTCGTCGATGCCCACCGACAGGTCGGTCATCGCCGCCTCGGTGCTCAGCGCGGCGATCTCGGAGGCGGCCCCGACGAACGTTGTCTTGCCGGCGCCGAAGCCGCCTGCGATCACGATCTTCACCGGGATCGGTGCGTCCACGGCGGGGCCCGGATCCGCGCTCACGCCTGCGCCTTCAGGCCGTGGAGGAGGCGCTCCAGGATCTCGCGACGCGGGCGGCCGCTATCGGTGACGCTGGGCCGGTGAACGGCGAGGTAGCCCGCCGGTGTGCAGGTCGGACACCAGCACCGCCGCCACCCCGAGGGGCACGCCGAGATGCGCCGCGATCTCGGCCACCGATACCGGGCGGCCGCACAGGTCTACGATCTGCCCCTGCTCGAAGCGCAGCTGTGGCCGCGCCGCCCGGCCATCGCTGGTGACTACGACCAACGTCTCCCAGGGCAGGTCGCGCCCGTCCGGCTGGGTGCGACCCTGGGTCAGGGCGTAAAAGGGCACCAGCCGCGGGTCGTCGGGAAACGCGTTCATCGCGGGGGCATGACCTGGCCGTCGGCCCGCAGCGCGGGCGTCAGCACCTGCCCGATGCGGGTGACCAGCAGGCTCATCTCGTAGCCGATCAGGCCGATGTCGCACTCGGTTCCGCACATCAGCGCCAGGGAGGATCCGTCGCCGATGGTGGTGACGAACAGATAGCCATGGGTCAGCTCGACGATCACCTGCTGGACCGAGCCGGCGTCCAGGCAGCGAGCGGCGCCGGCGGTGAGGCTGGCGAGCCCCGACGTGACTGCGGCCAGTTGGTCGGCCGTGTCGCGGGCGAGCCGGTGGGAGTGGGCGAGGACCAGACCGTCGGTGGTCACGACCAGGGCGCTGCTCAGGCCAGGGATGCGGTCGACGAAGCTGTTGATCAGCCAGTCGAGCTCCCCACCGTCGTGCGTGTTGGTCACGGACCATCCTCGCCGGGGTCGGTCTCGAGGTCGACAGGAGGCGCGGCTGCGGCTGCGGCCCGGCCCGCCCGCTGGTTGGCCTGGAAGCGCGACAGCATCGAACCGGCCTGCTCG
Organism: uncultured bacterium; assembly: GCA_963813485.1. Lineage (GTDB taxonomy): Bacteria > Actinomycetota > Acidimicrobiia > Acidimicrobiales > VFJN01 > DASQUK01. Next base: position 193,363 of record CAWEZE010000022.1, on the reverse strand, counting down.
CCGGGCCGCCAGTCGGCCGGTGTGGTGCCGCCGGCCGCCATCGGGGCCGCGCCGTCGGCGCCGGACGTCTTCCGGAGTGAGGGGGCGAGGCTGGCGCCCGGCACCCGGCGAACCAGGCCGTCGGCGGTCATCGGGGACGGTGTGGCGGTCACCGGTGCCGACTCGGGCGTGGCGAATGGCGAGGCAGGCTGCGAGAACGGCGGGGCGGGCTGCGAGGCCGGTGCCGCGAACGGCGGCACGGGGCGGGCCGCGAACGGCGGGGCGGGTGCCGCGAACGGCGGGGCGGGCTGCGAGGCCGGTGCCGCGAACGGCGGGGCGGGCTGCGAGTCCGGTGCCGCGAACGGCGGGGCGGGCGCGCGAGGGCGGGGCCACGGCGACGGCGGGGCGGCCGCGAGCCGGTGCCGCGACCGCGGCCGTCTGGGGCGCCAGCGATGCCCGGGCCAGGTCGTGGTGCTGGACGATCCAGGGCGAGCCGTCGTATCCCCCTGCTCCGGCGAGCGCGGCACCGGCGAAGGCCGGCGACGTCACCTCCGGTGCCGGCAGGCGGCGTTCGCTGACGACGTCCTGCGGCAGCGTCACCAGGGCCGTGACCCCGCCGCCCGGCGTATGCGCGAGGCTGACGCGGAGGCCGAGGCGGAGGGCCAGCCGACCCACGACATGGAAGCCCAACGTCGAGCGCCGGGGATCGACCTCCGGCGGGTCGGCAAGCAGCTCGTTGGCCGCCTGCATGTGCTCGTCGGACACGCCGATGCCGACGTCCTCGATGCTCAGCAGGAACGTCCGCCCTTCGCCCGGCACCAGGTGGGTCCGCACCCGGACCCCCGACGTCGGTGGCGAGAACATGGTGGCGTTCTCGATCAGCTCGGCGAGTAGGTGGGAGAGGTCGGCCACCACTCGCCCCGACACCTCGAGGTAGTCGCTCACCAGCACCTCGACCCGCGGATAGTCCTCGACCTCGGCCGCAGCCGCGCGGACCACCTCGGACAGCGGCACCGCCCGTCCCCACAGGCGCGGCGGCTCGTCACCCGACAGGACCAGCAGTGACTCGGCATTGCGCCGGATGCGGGTGGCGAGGTGGTCGAGCTGGAACAGGTCGGACAGGGCCTCGGGCTTGTTTTCCTGTTGCTCGAGCTCCGATATGAGCGCCAACTGCCGGTCGAGGAGCGACTGGTTGCGGCGGGCGAGGTTGACGAACAGCTCGGAGATCGACTGCCGCTGGGCGGCTTCCCTCTGGACCGCGGCCAGCTCCGACGCAGCCAGGTCGGTAGCAAGCCGATTGCTGCGATGCTGCTCGAGCTCGGTGTTCTTCCAGAAGATGATGACGCCGACGCAAGCCGCCAGCACCGACACGCCGTGGATTGCGCGCCCAGCTCCAGGGGCGGTTCTGGGCGGCGCTGTGGTTGAACATGAGGTCGGCGGCGATGGAGCTGCCGAGGCCATGGGAGAGGACGGTGAATATCACGTCCCAGAGGAACGGCACCCAGTCCTGGTAGAGGGCGATCAGGCCGATGAGGATGAAGAAGTGGAAGTGCGCCTCGATCGTTCCGCCCGACAGGTGGACCAGCACGGAAGAGCAGAACACCAGCCCCGCGGTCACGAAGAAAGCCGCCAGCCGCCGGTTGCGCGCCAGGCGGGCGAAGACCAGGCAGGCGGCGGGTATTGCGATCTCGAGGGCCGAATGGGACACGCCGTAGCCCTGCCACACGCCGAACGCGAACAACGCCGGCAGGTGCAACCCCAGGATCCAACACAGCAGCAGGTGGCGCCGGCGGAACGTCTCGTCGTCGAGCGTGTTCCCCCGCGGGAGGTAATCCAGCATGGTGCGGAAGGCCCGCCGGATCGGGCCGCGCCGGCGGCCCTTTTCGGTCAGCGACGGCCTGAGATGCATGGGCGTGCCCCTGGCGTCGCGGCCGTCATCGCCAGCGTCGGGGTAGGTGGTACCAGAAGCACGCGAACCGTTGGTGTGACCGCTGTGCCGTACGGGACCAGCCGGATCGCCCCAGACCCGATCCTCCATAGGGTCCCAATTCTTAACACACGAGGTGGGCAGACTCGCCACCCGCAAGCACGTTCCGCGTTCCTCCCGAGGTTCTAGGTGGGCATTCGCACACTCGTTCCTCCTGGACTCGCCCGGCTTCGCTACGAAGCGTGTTGACGACAGTACGTTGTCGCCGAGATTGCGGGCAGGGATCGGAGGTGGGTGGGGTCGTAGTGTCGGTGGCATGGGCCACGGCGCACTCGAGGTGACGGACAAGCTCTGGAGCGGCGAGATCTCGGTGGAACAGGTCCATCCCGTGGCCGTCAACAGCGACCTCGACGAGGTCGCGCCCGGCATCGCCTTCATCACGGCGTTCGGCAACGTGACGGGAGTCGTGGCCGACGGGTCACTGGTGCTGGTGGACACCGGGAGCCAGTTCCTGGCCCGGACCAACTTCGACAGGATGCGCGCCTGGACCGACCTTCCGCTGGCGGCAGCGCTGTACACGCATGGGCACATCGATCACGTCTTCGGCCTCGGGCCCTACGAAGACGAAGCCGATGCCGCCGGTCGTCCCCGACCCCGGGTCGTGGCCCACGAGCTGGTCTCGGCCCGATTCGACCGGTACCGACTCACCGCCGGCTACAACGCGGTGATCAACGCCCGGCAGTTCAAGATCCCGGGCCTGCGGTGGCCCACGGAGTACCGCTATCCCGACGAGACCTACGTCCAGCGGCACGACGTCGAGGTGGGCGGCGAGCGCTTCGAGTTGCACCACGGCCGGGGCGAGACCGACGACCACACCTGGATCTGGATGCCCGAGCGCCGCGCGGTGTGCACGGGCGACCTGTTCATCTGGGCATCGCCCAACTGTGGGAATCCGCAGAAGGTGCAGCGCTACCCGCGGGACTGGGCGGTCGCGCTGCGGGAGATGGTGGCGCTCGAGCCGGAGCTGCTCTTGCCGGGCCACGGCTGGCCCATCGCCGGTGCCGAGCGGGTGCGCCGGGCGCTCACCGACACCGCAGACCTGTTGGACAGCCTGGTGGACCAGACGATCGGCCTCATGAACTCGGGGGCCCGGCTCGACGACATCGTGCACACGGTCCGGGCACCTGCCGACCTCCTCGACCGGCCCTACCTACGGCCCGTCTACGACGAGCCGGAATTCGTGGTGCGGACGGTGTGGCGGCTCTACGGCGGCTGGTACGACGGCAACCCGGCCCACCTGAAGCCGGCCCCGGAGGGCGAGTTGGCCCGCGAACTGGCAGCGCTGGTGGGCGGGGCGGCGCGGTTGGCCGACCGTGCGGTGGAGCTAGCGGCGGCCGGGGAGCTGCGCCTAGCCGGGCATCTGGCCGAGCTGGCCGCCCAGGCGGCGCCCGACGACGCGGGCGTCCACCGGGTGCGGGCCGAAGTGTTCAGCGCCTGGTCGGCGCAGGAGCTGTCGACGATGTCGAAGGGCGTGTTCTCGTGGGCCGCGGACGAGTCCCAGGCCCGCCTCGCCGAGATGGGCGACTGACCCCGGTTCAGGGGCGTGCGAGCGCCGCCGCCTCGCGCAGGTGGGCCGTCAGCTCATCGAGCGGGGTGCGCGCGTTGAGCCCGCTGGTCGACGGCATGACGTAGACGGGTACGTCGGCGAGACCCCGCGACTGCCGGCCCGGTTGCGCCTGCCGGTCGACGGCCGCCCGCCATCCCGCCAACCCGACGAAGCAGACGGCGCTCGGTCGGAGCCAGCGCAGCAGCCGCTCGACGCGGGCGAGCCCGCTGCGGTATTCCGCGGTCGCCAGCTCGTCGGCGGCCACCGTGGCCCGCTTGACGATGTCGGTCATCCCGATGCAGTGATGGCGGAGCGCGTGGTCGGTGTCGCGGTCGACCGAGACGACACCGGCCGCCAACGCCGCCGGCCAGAAGCGGTTGCCGGGGCGGGCGAAGCCCACGCCGGCGTCCGCCGCGTAGAGGCTCGGGTTGAGGCCGCAGATCACCAGGCGCATGCCGGGCCCCACGGTGTCGGGGAGCGTCCGGGCCCGCCGGGCGCGAAGCACCAACCGTTCGGGCTCGGTGCCGGAGCCTGTGGCCACGGGGCTCGATTCGTCGACCTGGAAGCCGGCGCCGACGAGCAGGTCGTGCAGGGCCTCGGGTTGCCACCACGTGAACAGGCGGCCGGGGAGGTCGTTGTCGGACCCCGACCGGCTGACGCCGTCACCGGCGAAGACGGAGAGGTCCAGCACGCCGCCGACCGGCAACACCCGGTGCAGCCCGGCGGCCGCCAGCGGCAGCCGCTCGGCGGCGATGTGTTGCAGGGACCTGCTGGCCCAGATGCCGCCCACCGCACCCAGCCTGAAGGGGAGGGCCTCGAGGTCACACGCCACTGCCGGCACGCCGGGGTGACGCCGCCGTGCCTCCGCCAGCATGGCGACGGCGGCGTCGGTGGCCACCGCCGGGCGGCCGAGGTGGGGCAGGTAGTGCCCGGGTCCGGAGCCGAGGTCGACCCGGATGGCGCCCTGCCGCACGGCAGCGGCGAACGACCGGGCCCGCTCCGGGTGTTTGGCCCGGCGCCGTTCGGCGTACGCAGCGGCGCTGCGCTCATAGATCTCGACGGTCGCTCGGTCCATTGGCATGCGACCGTATGCCGAACCGTGGCCAAACTCCGAGGCAATGGGTTCCGCCCGATCGAGCCTCAGGTCATAGGTTCCGACTTCGGAACCTATGACCTCACCCTTCGGGCGGGAGAACCTATTGCCTCATGTCATCGGACAGGGCCAGCCGGTGCGGAGTGGCTCAGTGGCCGCGACCCCGGGGCTTGCCGGCGTCGGGTTTGGTGTAGTCGCACACGCCGTCGGGGAAGACCTGCCCGAGCCGCGCCCTCTCGGCGGAGGTCGGCTGCCAATCGCCGTACAGACCCTTGCGGATCGCCCGGTCAACCGACTGCAGCCGGCACTTCCACACCCCGCCCTCGAATGGCCCACCGGCCTGGCGGCGCGACGACGAGTAGATCGGGAAGTGTTGGGTGCAGGCGCCGTCCGGGCGATCGTCGAGTACGCCGTCCCAGGTGTGCCGGCCCGAGGCGATGAGGTTGCCGTTGGTGTCGAAGCAGGAGTCGACCGCCCGGGCCGGCTTGTTGCGGGCCACGCTGCGCCCGGGGTGGGCGGCGATGTTGGCCATCCACTCGTCGATCACCTCGAACGCCATCGCCGTCTGGTCGAACGCCCGCGCGGGCCGGGCGTCGGTGAACCAGATGACCTGGTTGGACGCATCGCCGTCGGCGTTGAGCATGCGCTGGCGGGAGGCGAAGGACTGGTGCGAGTGGTGCATGTCCAGCTCGTCCTCCAGGTAGTGCCGCCAGTCGATGATCGGGATGTCGATGTCGCCCTGGAACTCCATGCCCGACGTGTATGCGGCCCGCATCGCGTCCGGGTCACCCTCGCGCCGGGGCGCCGGCGTGGCGCCGCCGTCGGTGCTGAGGTTCATGTTGCGGGAGCTCCAGGGGTCGAAGTTCTGGGGGCTGAACGCCCCCTGGAACGGGAAGCCCTCGGGCACCATCTTCGCGGTGTCCTTCCAGCTACCCACCTGCGCGTTCAGGTCGAGGAAGTCGGCGGGTGTGATCACACCGTCGACCAGCGCCCGCAGGCCGTACTGCACACCCACGTTGTCCCACGGCACTCGGGCGAACCCGTCGTCACCCCGCCCATAGATGTTCACCGTGTCTCCCCAGTGGGTCCACTCGACCCCCGCGGTGCCCTGCGCCAACTTGTCGATGTCGTTGACGTTGGTGAAGGTCGGGTTGAGGGTCAACGGGGTGAGCCCGAACCAGCTGGCCCGGCATTCCGTGAGGGCCGGCGCCACCGAGGCCGGGTCGCGGTCCATGACCTGGTAGCCGAGGACGCCGTAGAGCCCGTAGAGACCGTTCCACTGGTCGATCTCGCCTTGGGACAGGTTCTTGGGGGAGTTGCTGGCATTCAGGCCCATGACCGCCTGGCGAACCTCCGGGTCTTTCCAGCGCGGGTTGGCGCGCCCGCTCACGTCGAAGTAGTGCTCCAACAGCTCGCAGTCGCCGACGTGGATCGTCTGGGTGACCATGTCGGAGTACGAGTACTGGGGGATGGCGGCGTCGATCAGTCCGGGGTGGTTCTGGGCGTAGACGTACTGCTGGATGGCGCCGCCCGATCCGCCCACGGCCACCGTGTAATCGGGCACGCCGTGCCCCTCGACCGTGTGCTCCTTGAGCATGAGTGCGGTCTCGCCCCCGACCTGCAGGTTGTAGTGGGTGCTGGTGCGGGTGCCGCTCGACCACATCACGCCGTAGCCCTTGCCGAGCAGATCGGTGGGCAGCATCGAGCCGGTGCTGGTGGTGCCCTGGAAGTGGCCGATGCCGACGCCCCCGTCGAAGCTGAAGACCAGCCGGCGGTTCCACAACGAGTCGTCCGGCGCGGCCGGATCCGCCTCACCGGCGGGGGCGAGCATGGCGACGCTGTAGATGAAGCGGTTGATGGTGCCGCGCTCCCAGCGGACGATGAACGGCGCCGTCTGCCCGTCGAGCGTCGTGACGGTGGCGATGTCGGCGGGAAGCGGTCCGGTGGGATCGTCGAGCCAGCGGAACTGCCCTCCGGTGGTGCCGTACACGTAGCCGATGCGGGTATCGGCGGCGCAGTCCTTGCTCCAGCCGACGATCTGCGCCGCGGCGGTGGGGTAGCCGCGGCCGTCCTGCGGGTACCCGCCCTGTGCGTCCTCGGCGGCGACGGGAATGCCGATCCGATCCTGGTTGTCGACCAGCGGCTGATCGAGCAGTGGCCGCCCGTCGAAGCGGGCGCGGGCGGTGGTGCAGACGAAGGGCTGCTGGTGGGGGCCAGAGAAGATCGGGCCGCCGATGGGATGGTTGGTCAGCGTGAGGCGAGCCCGGGGGACGCGCCCCCTGCCGCCCCCGGCGCTGACCGTCAGCGTGTTGTGGCCTTCCTCGAGCCCCTGGACCAGGCCGACCAGCGTGCGGTCGTCGTCGCCGGCGCCGAACGCGTCGGTGACGTCGGTAGCGCCGAGCCTGATGATCACGTCGTCGGGCGCCACCTTGCGCGGCACCCCGACCTGCACGAGGGCCTCCCCGCCGGACACCTGGTCGGCGCGTCCCGACAGCACCGTGATCTCGAACCGGTTCGGGTTGTGGCCCCCGGATGGCGTCGCCGACCCGTTCGTCGCACCGGCCGGCACCACGGTGCCGCCGGCGACGGCGATGACCAAGGCTGCGAGCGCGGTTGCGCTTGCCCTCAATCCCCGCATCTGCTCTCCCCCTGCTGACGGATGCGTCAGAAAGCGACGGTATCAGTCCTCGCGTGGCGGAGCTTCGCTGCCGACACTGCGGGCGCCCGACACCAGGTCCGCGCTCAGCCGGCGCATGCCCGCCAACCAGCGGTCGCGGTCCGCAGCCCGGCGCTGCTCGAACGTGGCCACGTCGGGATGGGGCAGGATCAGGAAGCGCTCGTCGCGGATGCCGGCGACCACGCTGTCCGCCACCCGGTCGGGCGACAGGATGCCCGCCACCGCTGCGGCCTGCGTTTCGGCACCCGGCCCGTCCGGAAGCTCGGTGCCCTCGACCGTGGTCCCTGCGCCGCCGCGCAGCATGGCGGTGTCGACCGCCATCGGGCACACGCACGACACCTTGATGCCCAGGTCGCCGTAGGTGATGGCGAGCCACTCGGCGAGCGCCACCGCCGCATGCTTGGTGATGGAGTAGGGGGCGTCACCGGGTTGGCTCAGCAGCCCCGCCGCGGACGCAGTCGAAAGCAGGTACCCGCCGCCTCGTTCGAGCATGAGGGGGACCATCGCCCGGGCCGCGTACAGGTGGGCGAGAACGTTGACCGACCAGACCGACTCCCACACCCTGTCGGGCGCCTCGATGCCGCCGAACCCGAGGATGCCGGCGTTGGAGGCGAACAGGTCGATGGGGCCGATCTCGGCCTCGGTGCGTTCTACGACCGCCTCGATGTCGGCCTCCACGGTGACGTCGGCGGTGAGGGCGGTTCCCCGGCTCCCGAGCGCCTCGGCGGTGGCGAGCGCGCCGTCGGCGTCCTTGTCGACGACCACCACCGTTCTGGCGCCCTCGGCGGCGAAGCGCTGGCACAGCGCCTGCCCGATCCCACTGGCACCACCGGTCACGACGCAGATGCGGTCACGCAGCTCCATGCATCAACCCTTCCCGATGGCCGCCCGAATGGTGGCATCGGCCGAGGCTCGCCGGTCGCGTCCCCAGGGTAGGGGCATGAGGACGGGCACCTCGACGCCGGCATCGACGTAGGACTGCATCGTCGCGTGCACGACCGTCGGCATCGCCCATGACGTCGATGGCGTCGACCATGCGATCGCTCACTGCGCCCACTGCGCCCTCGCGGTCGCCGGCGGCGAATCGATCCCGGATCTCGGCCACCTCGTCGGCGAACCCGGCGCGCTCGAAGTTGCGGGCGTAGCTGTCCACCACCGCGTACGAGAAGAGATCGCGCCGGGCGAGCTCGATGCCCTCGTCGCGCTCGCACAGGCCTGCGTGCACGTAGGCGTAGATGGCAGCGTCACCGCCCTTGCGCACCTGCTCGACCGACCAGGGGACGTGAGACGCCGGCAGGTAGTTGAGCAGGACCCCGTCGGCCAGCTCACCGGCCAGGCGCAACATGGCCGGGTTCAGGGCGCCGACCACGATCTTGGGGACACGCTCGGCAATGCGGACCCCGAGCCGGAAGCCCTTGACCTGGTAGAAGTCACCGGCGAAGTCCACCTTCTCGCCGGACAGGCAGGCGCGGAGCAGCGTCACGTACTCGCGTACGTGCGCCAAAGGCCGGTCGCCGTAGGGGACGCCGTGCCAACGCTGCGTCACCACCGGCGACGAGATGCCGATGCCGAGCAGGACGTCCCGCTCTGGCCCCAGGGCCTGCAGCGTGGCGCCCGCCATCGCCACCAACATGGGCGTGCGCAGCTGGAGGGCCAGAACGCCTGTCCCGAGATCGAGGCCTGGGGCGGCGGTGCCGACGGCGCCGAGCAGCGAGAACGCCTCCGGCCCGGTGGTCTCGGCGGTCCAGAAGCTCCTGTAGCCGAGATCGGCCGCCGTCCGGGCGGTCGAGAGCGCCAGGTCGGGCCCCAGGCTCATGAGCGATGCGAAGGTGAGGCCGGCCCGGTCCATTCCCATAGCCGGCCCAACCTAGTAGCCGCCGCGCGCTGGCGGTGTTGGCACATACGATCGACCTCCTATGGATCTGACGGAGGCCGAGGGGCGCGTGCTCGGGTGCCTCATCGAGCGGGAGGCGGTTGCCCCCGAGGCGTATCCGGTCACGCTCAACGACCTGCGCCTCGCCTGCAACCAGACCAGCGGGCGGAATCCGGTGGTCGCCTACGACGACCGCACGGTGGAGGACACTCTGCTGGCGCTCAAGTCCAAGGGTCTGGCGCGGTTCGTCCTGGCGCGCGCCCCGGGGAGCGCACCACCCGCTACCGCCACCGGGCCGACGAGCGCTGGCGGATGGGACGGGGTGACCTGGCGGTGCTGGCGACCCTGTTGCTGCACGGAGTCCAGACCGTGTCCGAGGTGCGGGAGCGCGCCCGACGGCTGGCGCCGTTCGCCGACCCGGCCGACGTCGACGCCGTGCTCGACATGTTGGCGGCCCGCACCCCGACGCCGTTCGCGGCCCGCCAGGAGGGCGACGGAGCGGGCGGCGAGACCCGTTGGGTCCAGGTGCTCACCGGGCCCTTCCCGAGGCTGCCCAGGAGCGAGTCGGCGGCCGGCGCGGCGGCACTCGAAGCGGTGCCGCCGTCCTACGCCGATCTGTCCCACCGGGTCGCCGAGCTGGAGCAGCGCCTGTCGGACGCCCTGGAGCGGCCGGGCGAGTCCAGCCGCCGGGACCCGGATGCAGCCCCAGGGCCCGACGTCAGTCCCGCTTACCGTTCGAGCGACTGGCGGGACGATCCGACGCTACCCCCGCTACCCCCGCCGCCCCCGCCACCGGACATGGGCGGCAACCACCTCGCTACGCTTCCCCAGCTCACCGTGGCCGAGGAAACGTCCGACCTAGCCGAGCGGGTACGTGACATCGAGCGCCGCCTGACGCGCATCGAGGCGGAGCTGGCGGCCCTGCGCTAGCGGGTCGGCTACCCCGGGGCTGCGGGAACCCGTGACCGTGTGACCGATTCGCCGCTCGCTGTCGTCGCCGACCGTCGAGCGACCGGTATGGTGGGTGGCAATGACCGAGACCCATACGCTCGATGAGACGATCAGCGAGGCCTTGGCCGTCATTGACAAGGGCCTGGGCGATCTGCTCCACCGTGAGCTGGTGTCCTCGAACGAGGTGGCCGACCTGCTGCTCGACGTGCGGACGCTGCTCGCCAACCCGGGCTCGGCCGGCAGCGACGACCGGGATGACTTCGACGTCCCGGTGCCAGGCTGATCGGTTCCCAAACCGTCCCGCCGCCACTGGTGGCGCCGGTCCCGACGACAAGCTGTTAGCGCTTCAGCGAGGTGTGCTCAGCGGGGTCTCGGTAGCAGCACCAGAGCACCGGAAACCGATCCTGACCAGCAGTTTCCCCTGTCATTATCTGTCGTCGTTTGGCAACCTAGACCTGCCCGACCGGGTGGACGCCCTCGAGCAGCGGGTGGCACGGGTGGAGGCCATGACCGAGGTGGTGACCGCAATCCCGGCCGACGTGGCCACGATCGCCGAGGGCATCGACCCAGCTTTGGCCGGGCATGTCGCCGAGCTCGACGACACGGTCGAGAATCACGGGCTGCTGTCGGCCCGGCTGCTCGACAACGAGTAGCGGCCGGCCCTGGCCACCTGCCGCCCTCCGGCTACGGGTCGGGGGGCGGTGTCGCGCAAAGGGGTCGTCGCTCTCGTTCGATCGCGGACGATCACTTCACGACGACGCCGGGAGGGTGCGGGGCCGGAACGGCACCCACCGATAGGCGATGTCCTCGACTCCGTCACCCGTGTTGTCGATCTTCACGCTTGCCGCCACAGGCGCCGTAGCCCCGATGGTGCCGAAGAGCAGGCCGCCGGCCACACCGACGGAGACAACAGCTTGAGTCAGTCGTCGCTTGATGGTCATGGCCGGTGTTCGGCGCCGCCGTGACACTCAGATGCCCGTCCATCCGTGGTCGGTGGTTGCTCCGAAGTAGCGGCGGTGGCAGATGGCCGCCGTGAAAGGAGCCTGAGATGTCTGGACGAATCCGCCTCTTGTGTGCCGGCCTGCTGGCCGCCGCAACCACCGCCGTCCTCGTCGGGGCGCCGGCCGTGGTCCAAGCCGGCATCACCTTCAACTTCATCGACTGAGGAGGCGCTGAGATGTTCACACGAGCACGTCTGATCTTGGCCGGCCTGCTGGCCGCCGCGACCACCGCGGCCTTGGTCGGAGCCCCGGCCATGATCCACGCCGGCATCATCTTCAACGGGATCGACTGAGGAGGCGCTGAGATGTTCACACGCGCACGTCTGATCTTGGCCGGGTTGCTGGCCGCCGCCACCACCGCGGCCTTGGTCGGAGCCCCGGCGATGATCCAGGCCGGCATCACCTACAACTTTCTGGACTGAGGAGCTGACGATGACTGGACGAATCCGCCTCCTGTGGGCCGCCCTGTTCGCTGCGACAGCGACAGCGGCGGCGGTCGCGACACCGGCCGTCCTCGCCGGGCTCTCGGTGCAAGCGGTCGACTGAGTCGCGGTACCCACCGAAGAGAACACCGCCCTCGGTTTCGGCCGGGGCGGTTTCGCGTCCACCGCGATACCCTACGAACAAATGTTCGATGACTTGTCTGAGCGTCAGCTCCAACAGCTAGAGACGGTCTGGAACACGGCGCTGAAATCCGTCCACTGGCGCGAGGGCCTCCGCTACGAGATGAGCCGAGCTCTCGCCACCGGCTGCACCCTCGAGCACCTAGCCGCGGTGACCGGGTTCGACTACGAGACCATCGAGCGGCTGCGGCGGGAACCCCGCCAGGACTTCAACGGCCGGCACCCCACCGACCGCTACGCACCCGGCCAAGAGCAGTTCTACCGGTGACACCGATCAGGCAGATCGGTATCCCTGAAGGGAGCGGAACGTACGCGGGATCATCGACTTCTAGCCAAGAGCGCGGACAAGGGCGACGGCCGCGGCGATGCCCATGACTCCGAGAACGACTCGTTCTCGGGGTGTTCGCCGGCCGCTGGTGGTGATGATCGAGATCGCAGCGACGACCGCGAGCACGACACCCAGGAGCCAATCCGGCCAGTCGCCCTTCGCCCCGCCCACGAAGCCCGAAACGATGACGAGCCAAAAGAAGACCACGCCGAAGAATCGGCGCATCCGCAAGCGCGCAGGCCCGCGTCGCCGACAACCGTGTTGTTGCTCGACGAACCCGCCGCTTCGACAGGTGGCGACCTCCACTCTGATCTGTCACCCTCGCAGATCGCCCGCTGCGGGCGGCGTTCGCCCGTCGGATCGTCAGTGCTGTACGACTGGCGCGAGAGCGGCAGATCGGTGTGCCCGCCACGTCTTGTCTGTAGTTCTCGGTCAAGCGCATGATCACAGTGCGCTTCGTTGGGGAGGAGGGGACCATGAGTCGAGTTGCGGCGTCCCTGTTCGCTGTGTTCGTGACGGTGGTGGCGCTGGGCGTTCCTGCCGGGGCGGCAGCGACGGCCCCGGTGCCCCCGCACGATTTGGTCGTTGGCGGTGGCGAGGTTGGGCTCTTCCACGAAATTTCCATCAACGCCCGCAGCGACCCACTGGGCGGAGACCCGAGCGGCGCCGTTTCGTTCGTCCTCGAGATACCGATACGAGGCACTGTCGCCCGAGTGAGGTTCGAAGGTCCCGTGACATGTCTCGCGGTCGAGGGAAACCGCGCTGTCATTGGCTTTCGTAGCACGTTCCTCGGGCCGTTGAGGGTCGTTGTGGCTGATAACGGTTCCACTGGATCGCCGGCCGATGAGTTCGGCGTGGGCGTGGGCCTCCTACCCGCGGGCTGTTCGGATGTGGGTGGGGTTGGCCTGTCTCCGCTCTCATTGGGTGACATCGCGGTCCGCGACGCGCCGACCAAAGCCCAATGCCGGGACGGCGGCTGGCGCAACTACACGGACATGGCCGGGCAGCCGTTCAAGAGTCAAGGCGACTGCATCGCCTTCGCGCTCGGCGCTATCTAACGCACCTGTGGGGTTCGAGCCCGGGCGCTAGCCCCTCGACCACCGGTCACCACTCCTGACTCGGGTTGCGTCGAGCCTCAAACCCGGATACGCCCGCGCCGTGTTGCAACTGCGGCAGCTCGCGCCGGCCACCGTGGCCATCGTGTACGCCAAGCTCGCCACGCTGCTCGAGGCAGCGGTCGATGACGGGCTACTGCCGAAGAACCCGGCCAGGGGAGTGAAGCTTCCAGCCCGGGCCAAGGGCGAGGTCGTGTCGCCCACCACCGAGCAGGTGGCAGCGGTCTACGAGGCGGCCGTGTCGTGGCTCGAACCGGCCGTTGTGCTGGGGGCCGGGCTCGGCCTGCGGGCGGGTGAGGCTGCCGGGCTCACGCTCGACCGGGTGCTGTGGCTCGAGCGCGCCGTGCGCATAGACCGCCAGTGGCTCTCGCGCCACGGCGTCGCGGAATTCGGTCCGCCGAAGTCGGCGGCGTCGTACCGGACCATCCCCGCGTCCGACTTCGTACTCGACCAGCTCGGCGCCCACGTCGGACGCCGCCACGACGGGTTCGTGCTCCACCGGGACGGGCAGCCGGTCAACTACAACGACTTCGGTTACTGGTGGCGCAAGGCCGCCAAGGCCGCGGCGTGCGGGCGATGCGCTACCACAACCTGCGCCACGCCTTCGCCAGCATGCTCATCAGCGTGGGTTGCTCGGTGAAGGCGGTCCAGCATGCCCTCGGCCACGCGTCCGCGGCGACGACGTTGAACAGCTACGCGCACATGTGGCCGGGCGACGACGAGATCATCCGCCAGGCGGTCGACCGTGCGCTCGCTCAACCTGCTGAGGACTCGCTGAGGACCGAGGGGGACGGGTAGAGCGACCGCTCCCTGGTCAGGGGGCCTGTAGGGGCGATTCTCAGCGTTTCAGCGAAGTGTGCTTGAACTCGTTGAGCTCGGGGAACTCGGCCAGCAGCGCCACCACGCGTTCGATGGTCCGCGTCGCCAGCTCGGCGTCGCCTCGAGGGCGCTCCATGAGGCGCACGAAGACCGCCCCCTCACCCTGGACGAAGGTCGGGACGCCCCACACCTCATGATCCTCGGCCGCGGCGGTGTGCTCGACCCGGACCCGCTCAAGTGCCCACCCGGCGTCGATCTCGGCGAAGACCTTGTCGGCGCCCACGCCGGACTCCGTGAGGACGCGGCGCACCTCGTCGGGATCCTCCAGGTGCTTGCCCTCGTCGTGACGCAGTGCGAACAACGCCTCGTGGACGTCGAGGAACCGGTCGGCGAACTGGTCTCGCACCACCACCGCCGCCTGCATGGCGAGCAGCCCGGAGTCGTCCTGCGGACGGGCCCATATGTCGGGCTCGCCCTCGGCGACGTGAACCTGTGCCAACGAGAACGGCACGAATTGGACGGTCCACGGAGCGCCGGCACGTAGCGCCTCGATGATGTGCTCGTGCGCGTTGCGGGCGAACGGGCACCGATAGTCCCAAGTCACGGCGAAGTTGGTCATCGGGTGGGTCAACGGGCTGGCGCGCCAACTCATTCCGGCGCGTCGGCAGGAAACGGCCATGCCCGCCGTGCGAGGTGGGCCAGCACCACGCCGAGAACCGCGCCCGCCACCACGTCCGAGGGGTGATGGATCTTCACGTATACCCGGCTGCTCGCCACCACCGCACCGATCGCGTAGTAGAGCGGCCACAACGGGTCGCCTTGGCTCAGCACACCGGCCGCGGTCAGGGCCGCGGAGGCATGGCCCGAGGGGAAGCTCGACGTGCGCGGGTGGCGCAACCGTAGCGGCCTCGCCTGCTCCCAGGCGAGGCCGGTGGCGCCGGAACAGGCTCTTCACCGGGCCGTTGACCAGCGCCGATTCCACGCCGAGGATGGCGGCGACCCTGACGGCGTGGCTCAGGCGGCGATCGGGTGCCAGGGCTCGCCCGGTGTTCACCAGGTGCCATACCAGGCTGAAGTCACCGAGCTCGGATGCGGCGTACATCAGCCGGTCGATGTGCGGATGCCCCCGGAAGCGGTCGACGCGTTCGTCGATGGCTCGGTCGAAGCGGCCTATCGCCCGGATGATGTCGTCGAGGAGGCCCGGCATCGGGACGGTGTGCCGACGTCAGGCGAGCTCGAGTGCCGGCTGCTGCTTCGCCTCGGCCTCCGTGACGCTCGGCCAGCGCCCGCGCGTCGGACGGGTCTCCGCCGAAGGCGGGGCAGTAGGCCCGGAACGAGCACCACTCGCACAGCCGGGAGGGCTGGGGCCGGAAGTCCTCGCGATGCGCAGGCGCGCTCGACCGCCTGCCACACCGCCCCCAGCGTGCGCCGGGTGCCGCGAGTCGAGCGATCGCTCGGCTCGGTGATGATGGCCAGCGGATCGCGCAGGAACAGCAGCTGCACCCGAGTCGGTCGCCGGCCCAGCAGCTCCTCGCACAGCAGCGAGTAGATGTGGACCCCGGACAGGCGCTTGCGCTCGTACTGGGTCGATGGCGCGGAACCCGTCTTGTAGTCGGTGACCACGAGGCCGCCGTCGCCGTCGAGCTCGAGGCGGTCGATGATCCCCCGCAGGGGCAGGCCGTCGACCTCGGCCGTGAGCATCAGCTCGAGGCCGATTGCTCTCACGGTGCGAGGATCCTCCAGCCGAAAATAATTGCGCACGAGCTGTGCGGCCTCGGCGTGGAACGCGACCTCGTCGTCGGCGCTGAGCTCGAGGCCGACGTATTCGGGGTCGTCGCGCAGGTCGATGGCGGCGTCCGCCAGGCAGGCCAACGCGGCGTCGACAGTGCGCTCGGCGGGCGGCAACAGGTGGAGGCGCT
This sequence comes from uncultured bacterium, assembly GCA_963813485.1. GTDB lineage: Bacteria > Actinomycetota > Acidimicrobiia > Acidimicrobiales > VFJN01 > DASQUK01. Next base: position 177,452 of record CAWEZE010000022.1, on the reverse strand, counting down.
CGAGGGCGGCGTGGACCAGCGTGCCCCTGGTGGCCGCCGGTGACGGGGGCTCCGGCAGCCGGTCGATCACCGAGAACCGGAAGGCGAGCGCGCAGTCGGTGAACGACGACACCTTGGACGGGCTCAGCGATCGTGGCACCGGAAACGCCATGCCGCCGACAGTAGGCGCGGGGTGTGACATCGACGGCGGACCCTCGGAGAGGGGCGATCGTGTCAGCCGAGATCCAGCGCGGCCCGGATGGCGGCGGCGATGCCGGCCGGGTCCTCCATCGGGCCGAAGTGGGTGAGGTGAGGGAACCGTTCGAAGCGTCCTTGGGCCAGCGCGTCGGCGACGAGCGGCGCAACCTGCGCAGGACCGCCGCCGTCGCCGCTGGCCGCGACGGTGACCGGGATCCGCACCTCGGACAGGCGATCGAATGCACTGGCCGCGGCCCCGTTCTCGAACACCAGGGCTTCCACCTCGGGCGTGCACTTGAGCTCGACGCCATGGTCGCCATCGGCGGTGTGGCGAGCTCGCAGCCCATGGTCCACGTAGGCCCGCAACGCCGCGGGATCGAGGGTGTCGAGCGGCGGCTTGGCGGCGAAGTTGGCGTAGGCCGCCTCGTGGTCGGGAAACGCGGGACGGCGGCGCCGCGCCGCGGCGGCCATCGGGTTGGAGTTGGGCGCGCCCTCGGATCTGGGGAACACGATGGGCTCGTAGAGCCAGAGCCCGGCAAATGTGCCCGGCCGGCGTATCTCGGCCACCAAGAGGGCGGCACCGCCCATGGAATGGCCGACGGCCTTCACGTCGGTCGTTCCCAGGTGGTCGATGATGGCGAGGACATCATCGACCATGCGGTCCCAGGCGAAGTCCATGGACGCCGGCGCCGTGCTGTCGCCATGGCCGCGGAAGTCGACCGCCCAGCTGTGAGCGACTCCCGCCAGGTGCGCGGCCAACGGTGCCCAGATCATCCCGTGGAACCCCGTGGGGTGGCAGAAAAGGAGCGGCGGACCGTCGCCACCGAGGTCGATGAGTGCGAGCGTGACACCGTCGGTCGAGGGCACCTGCTGGATCGAGGGCACGCCGCCATGCTGGCAGTGGCCCTGGCCGGCGGCCCAACCGGCGGTCCCGCTCGGCGGCGATAGGGTCGGCGCGATGCCGGAAGCGGTCGACGTCGAGGCGGTCCTGGCCGCCAACCGGGACTTCTACGAGGCGTTCGAGGATCGGGATCTCGACGCCATGTCCGACGTGTGGGTGCACGACGACGAGGTGGTGTGCACGCATCCGGGCTGGAAGACCCTGCACGGCTGGGGCGCCGTGGCCGGGTCGTGGTTCGCCCTTTTCGGCGGCCCACAGCACCTGCAGTTCATCCTCACCGACGAGCGTGTGCATCTGGCCGGCGAGCTCGCGTGGGTCACCGTCGACGAGAACCTGATCGGGGAGCAGGTGGGCGGGACGGTGGCGGCGGTCAACGTGTTCCGCCGCATCGACGGTCGCTGGCGCATGGTGCTGCACCACGGCTCGCCTGTGGCACCGACCGCTCCCCGATAACCTGCAGGGCAAGTGCAAGAAACCGCCGCAACTGCCGTGCCCGCCGACGGGCGTTCCGCCCGGGCCCTGCGCACCCGCGAGGCCATCGTCGATGCCTGCATCGCGCTGGTCGAGGAGGGGGACCTGCGGCCGACCGCCCCCCGGATCGCCGAGCGCGCCGGCGTGTCGGTGCGCTCGGTGTTCCAGCACTTCGACGACCTCCCGTCGCTGCACATCGCCGTCACCGAGAGGATCGCCGAGCGCATGGCCGCGTTGGTCGTCCCCGTCGATGCGACGCTGCCGCTCGACGAGCGGCTCGCCCGCTTTGTCGAGCAGCGGGCCAACCTGCTCGAGGCGATGACCCCGTTCCGGGTGGCGGCGGGCGTCCACGGTCCGTTCGCTCCGGAGATCCGGCGGGCCATGCACGCCGGCTCCGCGTTCCTGCGCGCCGAGGTGGAGCAGGTGTTCGCGACGGAGTTGGTCGCGTTGGCTGCGGCCACCCGCGCAGAAGTGGTCGACGCCCTCGCGGCGGCGTCGTCTTGGGCGACCTGGGACACACTCCGCACCGAGTGGGGCGACGATCCCGAACGCGGCCCGAACCGTGATTGCCCGCCTGGTCCGCTCCGTCCTCGCCGAGGCCGCCGTGTCAACCTGATCGCCCCGACCGGAGAGTGTGGGGGCATGCGTGGGGTGGAGGAGTCGGGGGTCCCGGTGGCGCGGAAATCGGGCGTAGTGAGTGAGGTAAAGCCTCGGCCTAGCCTGCCATCCCATGTCGGACCAGCCGAGCGCCGAGGTTCAACGGTCCGAGCCTCGCGGCGCCAGGAGGTCGCGGCTGGCATTGGCCGCGTTGATGGTGGGCGCCGGGATCACCCATTTCGTCGCGCCGGCGGCCTACGAGCGCATCGTGCCCCGGTGGATGGGCGACGCCGGGCGTGTGGTGCTGGTGAGTGGGGCGGCCGAGATCGCGTGCGGGTGGCTGTTGTTGAGCCGGCGTGCTGCGAAGGCCGGCGGTTGGCTCACCGCCGCTGTCCTCGTCGCTGTGTTTCCTGCCAATGTGCAGATGGCGCTCGACGCCGGCACCGAGCATCAAGCTCTGCCCGACATGCCGGTGGGCCGTTTCCGGCTGGTAGCGCTCGCCCGGCTGCCGCTCCAGGTTCCGCTCGTTGGTTGGGCCCTTCGGGTCGCCGGGAGCGACTAAAGTGTCAGAAAAGCCCTGGCCAAGGGCTATGCCTTCGACTACAATACGAACATATGTTGGTGGCTGGGGAGAGCCATGGTGAGCGAGCTGAAGCGGCGGTGGCGGGGCCGCTGAAGGCCGCGGTCGATGCGCTGCTCGAGCTGGATCCCGACGCGCTCGATGACGGCGAACTGGCCGACGCCGTGGTGCAGTTGCGTCGTCAGCAGTCCCGGCTGGCGGCGGCGACCCGCGGCTGACCGCCGTGTTCGAGGCCCGGCGGATCCATGCGGACGACGGGTCGCGGTCGTGTGGGGCGTGGGTGGCGTACCGCTGCCGGTTGCCAGTGGGTCAGGCGCGGGCCGAGGCGTGGTTGGGGCGTCGGTTGCGGCTCATGCCAGCCACGGCCGAGGCGTTCGCGGCGGGGGACATCAGTCCGCGCCATGCGTCGGTGTTGGCGTCGCTGGCGGGTGGGCGCACGGCGGACTGCTTCGCCCGGGACGAAGTGATACTGGTGGACGACGCTCGCACGATGGCGTGGCCGGATTTCTGTCGGGCGGTGGAGTATTGGCGGCACTGCGCCGACCCCGACGGGATCGAGCAGGACGCCGCGCATGACGAGGCGTTGCGGCGGGTCCACCTGTCGCAGGGCTTGCGGGGCACCGGGATCCTGGATGGCCGTTGACGTCACTGGGCCGAGCCAGCGTGGCATCGGCGCTGAGGCGGATCGAGCAGGAGCTCTTCGAGGCCGACTGGGCCACGGCACGGGCCGAGCACGGCGACGCCGCGACCGCCTGCCACCTGGCCCGTACCGCGGCGCAGCGCCGACACGACGCGTTGGTGGAGATGGCCCGCCGAGCCGTAACCGCAGCCCCCGACCGCAAGCGGCCGCGGCCGTTGGTCAGCGTGCTGGTCGGCTACGAGACCTTCAGGGCCGGGTCTGTGAGCTCGCTGACGGGACCGTTGTCACCCCGGGCACCGTCGCCAGCCTGCTGGACGACGCGTTGATCGAGCGGGTCGTGTTCGACGGCCCGTCACGTGTCATCGACCTCGGCCGGGCCCGCCGGTTCACCGGGGCCGTGCGCCGGGCCCTGGAGGTCCGCGACCACGGCTGCACGCATGCCGGTGGCTGCGACATGCCGCTCGAGCGCTGCCAGGGCGACCACGTCCAACCCTGGTCCACGGGCGGGCTCACCACGGTCGACAACGGCCAACTCCGGTGTGGTCACCACAACCGCTGGAGCTGGGGCCACGGCGATGGCGACCAGCCAGCCGCCGCCCACCAACGCCCGCCACCCGACGTCGACCACGAACGACGCAGAGCCCGGTTGGAGGCCTGGCGCATCCGGCTCCGCGCCGGCATGCTCGCTGAGCCCGGCGGCAAGGCGGCCGACGGATGACTGGCACATCCGCGCCGTCGGTGCGGCGGCTGACCGGCAGCGACACCTACTCGACGTCGTCCTCGGCCAGGATGGCGTAGAGCTTGCGGCGGGTTTCGGCGAGCACCTCGAGAGCTCGGGCACGCTGCTCGTCGGACCCGGAGAACCCGACCTGGCCGACCGCGTTCATGACGCCGAACGACGCCTTGCGGAACTCGTTGACCGTCGACAGCGTGTCATCGTCGGCGTATTGCGCCCAAGGTGGGGTCTCCGTCACCTTGGCCGCCTCCCCGCGGCCGGCGTCGGTGAGAGTGAACCGCTTGCGGCCCTCGCTCGTCTCGCTGGTGATCAGGCCCTCGTCCTCCAGGAGCTGCAGGGTTGGATAGACCGAGCCAGGACTGGGGCGCCAGATGCCTCCGGTGCGCTCGTCGAGCTCCTGGATCATCTCGTAACCGTGCATCGGCCGCTCGCTGAGCAGCGCCAGCAGTGCGGCCCTCACGTCGCCACGGCTGCGGCGTCCACGACCCCGACCGCCTCGGCCTGCCGCGGCCTCGGGGGTCGAAGTCGAACGCGAAGTGCCCGGGGAAGGGGGGCATCCAGGGGCCGAAGTTGTGCCCAAACGTTCGGTGCTCTCATCGTCACTCCTATCGATCGATTGTCGATGGGTTGACGATATATCGCTAACTGCGAAATGCCACCGGTCAGCTCAAAGACTTGAGCGCGATCCGCAGTTCGTCGTTCATGGTGGGCGGCACCTCGTAGCCCTCCTCGTCCCGGATCTCGGCGAAGCGGTCACGCACGGTCTCGGCGGTCAGCTTCGGGTCGACGATGCCCTTGGTCACGCCCAGGAACACCCGTGCAACCCGGCCGCCGCCCAGCGAATAGATCTCTCCGGTCACCGGGCAGTCCTCGTGGGCTAGGAAGACCACGAGGGGCGTGATCGACTCGGGGAGCAGCTTGTCGGCGATCGGACCGAGCAAGTCCTCGGTCATCCGGGTCTTGGCCACCGGGGCGATGGCGTTGACCTTGATGTTGTTCTTGGCTCCCTCGACGGCGAGCACGCGGGTGAGGCCGACCAGGCCCATCTTGGCGGCGCCGTAGTTGGTCTGCCCGAAGTTGCCGAACAGGCCGGCCCCGGAGGTGGTGTTGACGATGCGGCCGTAGTTCTGTGCCCGCATGTGCTCCCATGCCGGCTGGGTGACGTGGAACGCGCCCCTCAGGTGGACGTCCAGCACCGGGTTGGCGTTGTCGGGCCCCATGTTCTTGAACGATGCGTCGCGGAGGATGCCGGCGTTGTTGATCACGATGTCCACGCGGCCGAAGCGGTCCAGCGCCGTCTGCACGATGTCCTTGCCGCCCTCGGGGGTGGCGACCGAGTCGTAGTTGGCCACAGCGTCGCCGCCCGCCGCCGTGATCTCATCGACCACCGCCTGCGCCGCGGTGGTGCCGCTGCCGGTGCCGTCGACCGATCCGCCAAGGTCGTTGGCCACGACGAGGGCCCCACGGCGGGCCAGTTCGAGCGCATGGGAACGTCCCAAGCCCCCGCCGGCACCGGTGATGATCGCGACCTTGCCATCGAATCCGAGATCAGCCATGGCGGACGAGCGTAGAGGGGTGTCCCGCAGCGCCCCGAATCGCTCCGAGCAAGGCCGATCAGGTCCCGACGGCCAGGTAGCGGATGCGCTCGGCGATGTGCACTGCATGGTCCCCGAGACGCTCGTAGAAGCGCCGCGACCAGGGTGGTCTGCAAGGCGTCGGGCAGGGCGATGTCGCCCTTCCCCAGCTCCTCGACCAACTGGTCGTGCAGGCTGTCGATGCGATCGTCGGTCGTGTCGAGGCGCTCTGCGGCATCGGCGTCGCGCTCGGCCCAGGCATCGGCCGCCCCCTGCCACATCTCGACGCATGTGGTGCCCAGCTGCTCCAGCAGTCCCCGGACCGTGGGCGTGAGACGCAGGGCCAGGCCCATGGCGGCTCGCTGGGCGATGTGCTCCGCGAGGTCGCCACTGCGTTCCAGCTCGGGCACGATCCGGAGCACCGACACCAGATAGCGCATGTCGCGGGCCATCGGCGCCTGCGTGACCAGCTCGCGCTCGGCCACCTGCTCCAGTTCCGCCTCCAGCTGGTCGACGAGCACATCGCGGCCCGTGAGCGCGGCGGGCCATCTCGGTGTCTCCGGAGAGCAGCGACTCCGAGGCGGCGGCCACGCCCTCGGTCACGAGCGCGAACAAGCGAATGACGCTTGCGTCTATCTCGTCGAGCTGCTGATGGAACCGCTTGCGCAGCTCGTGCGACGGCTCGAAGGGCTCGGACACGGCCGAACCGTATCCCGCCCGTTCAGACGTCCATCACATGCTGGTCAACCGTGGGTCAACGACGCCTACCCGGCGGCGGAATTGTCGATCGCATACGCTCGCAGGCGCTTGTAATCGACCTTGCCGTTGGGCGCCCGGCCGATGGTGTCGATGACGAAAACCCACTTGGGCGCCTTGTAGACCGCCAGCTTGGACCGGACGTGGGCGATGACGGCGTCGGGCTCGACCACGGCACCGTCGACGACCTCGACCAGCGCGGTGACGGCTTCGCCGTACCGCTCATCGGGGATGCCCACGGCCACCGCATCCCGAATACCGGGGTAGGTCTTGACCGCCTCCTCGACCTCCTCGGGAAAGACCTTCTCGCCCGCGGTGTTGATGACCACCGAACCCCGACCCAGCAGCGTCAGGCTGCTGTCGGCCTCCACCTGGGCATAGTCGCCGGGACACGAATAGCGCCGACCCTCGAACTCGATGAACGTCGCCGCCGTCTTCTCGGGGTCCTTGTAGTAACCGATCGGCTGGTGTCCGCCCACCGCCACCCTGCCGATCTCACCGGAACCCGGCTCCACACGGCGGCCGTCGTCGGTGATGACGATCGTGTTCTCGCCCAGCATGAACTTCGCCGTGTCGCTGGCCGTGGTGCCCGAGGAGACCGACTGGCCCATGCCGATCGCCTCGGACGACGAGAAGGCGTCCACCAAAAGCATGTTGGGGTGGTGCTTGAGCAGGCCCTGCTTGACCGGTTCGCTGAACATCACCCCCGACGAGGCGACCAGGAACAGGCTGGCGAGGTCCCATCGTCTCGGGTTCTCGTCCAGGGCCTTGAGCATGGGCTTGCCGAAGGCGTCCCCGACGATGGCGATCTGGTTGACCCGCTCGTGCTCGATCGTGTCGAAGAGCTCCTCGATGTCGAGGCGGCGCGACGTGAGCGTCACCGTGCTCCCCCCCAGCGACAGGCAGATGAGCTGCGTGTACAGGCCGGTGCCGTGCATGAGGGGGCAAGCCGGCAGGCCCACGGGCCCCACGTCTTTGACCTGGTCACGGACGACCGCCGGCTCGGCCTCGGCATCCTTGTAGACGGGGTTCACCTGCGAAACGAGGTTGCGGAAGAGGTCGTCGTGTCTCCACATCACGCCCTTGGGCATACCGGTGGTCCCGCCGGTGTAGAGCATGATCAGGTGGTCGCCGTCATGCCCCCACGGCCCCGCCACCCGCTCGGGGTGCCCCGTGGCGGCGTCCTCGTAGGCGATTGCCCAGTCGGGCCGGGGACCGCTGCCGTCGTCGACCCACAGCCACGTGGTCACCCGGGGCACGCGTTCACGAATCCGCTCGATCGTGTCGGTGAACGCGCCGTGGAACACGATGGCCACGCAGTCGGCGTTGTCCCAGAGGTAGACGAGCTCGTCGTCCTGGTAGCGGTAGTTCGTGTTGATCGGGACCAGGCCGGCCTTGAACGCCGCGAACATCGACTCGATGTACTCGGGGCAGTTGTAGAGGTACTGCGCCACCTTGTCCTGCTCGGCCACGCCGGCGTCGAGCAAGGCCTGCGCCACGCCGTTGGCCCGGCGGTCGAACTCGGCCCAGCTGATGCGCCGATCGCCCTGAACCTGGCACGAGGCGTCCGGGAGCTGCTGGGCGATGACCTCCCAGACATCGGCGAAGTTCCAGCCTGACATCGGTGCGCTCCTCGGGGGATCGGCGGCTCGTCGGAGGGTAGTGGTTGGTCCAGGAACGACCTACTCCACGTAGGGTCGCACTGTGGACTTCGAACTCCCCGCCGAGGACGACCCGCGGCGCGTCGAGGTGCGCGCCTGGCTGGCCGAGCACCCGTCCCCGACGGGTCGCGAGCTGGCCGATGCCGGGTTCGTCGCGCCCCACTGGCCCAAGCCCTACGGGCTGGACGCGGACCCGGTCCACCAGCTGGTCCTCGACGACGAGCTGCGGCGGGCGGGAGTGACCCGGCCGGCCAACCCGGTGGGGATCGGTTGGGCTGGGCCGACGCTGCTCCACGCCGGCACCGACGATCAGAAGGAGCGCTTCCTACCGGAGCTGCTGTCGGGCGAGGCGATCTGGTGCCAGCTCTTCAGCGAGCCCGGCGCCGGGTCGGACCTGGCATCGCTTGCCACCCGGGCGACTCGAGACGGTGACGAGTGGGTGGTCACCGGCCAGAAGATCTGGACGTCCCTGGCTCACGAGGCCCGCTTTGGGATCCTCATCGCCCGGACCGCTCCCGATGCCCCCAAGCACCGTGGCATCTCGTACTTCGTCTGCCCCATGGACGTGCCGGGGGTGACCATCCGTCCCATCATCGAGATGACCGGCGTCCACATGTTCAACGAGGTGTTCCTCGACGATGTGCGGCTGCCGTCGGACAACCTGGTGGGCGAGGAGGGCCAGGGCTGGGAGCTGGCCAAGGTGACGCTGGCCAACGAACGGGTGTCTCTGTCGGCGGGCGGCGGGTTGTGGGGTCGGGGCCCTGCGGCCGAGGACCTGCTGGCGATCGTGCGGTCCGGGGGGCCGGTGGCCGACCCGGTGTTCCGCGACAGGATCGTCCGCCTGCACATCGAGGGCGAGCTGCTGCGCCTGATCCGCCTGCGGACGGTGAGCGCGCAGATCCGGGGCGAGCCCCCGGGACCCGAGGCGTCGGTGCGCAAGGTGTTGGCCGACGAGCACGGCCAGCGGCTGTTCGGATTGGCCAAGGACCTCGCCGGAGCAGCCGGGATGCTCAGCGACCACGGACCGCTCGGCGTGCCGGTCGACCTCTGGCACTACGGGTTCCTGTTCTCGCCGGCCCTGACCGTCGGCGGCGGAACCGGCGAGGTCCAGCGAAACATCATCGGCGAGCGCGCGCTGGGCCTCCCGCACGATTAGGACGTGAGCGAATAGGCACGTCCTCTTATCTCACGGTGGTCAGCGCTGCCGGGGAGCCGAGCTGTTGAGCTGGCGGTCGACCGCCAAATTCCCACGCGTAGGCTGCACGAAGCGCCTATCCGCGCTCGGCTCCTTAGTCCTAGTCGGCGATCAGGCTGCGGCAGGCTCGAATCCGGTGTCGACGAGACCGGCGGGCGCCCCCCGGGGTTGCGAGGCGCGTCGCAGGGCTCGCATCTGGCGCATGGTCCACGCCGCGGCCAGACCGGTGGCGATACCCCCAAGGGCGAGGGCGACGCGGACATCCGTCAGCTCCGCCACCGCACCGATGATGGGGCTTCCGATCGGGGTCGATCCCAGGAACACAACGGTGAGCAGAGCCAGCACCCTTCCCCGCATCGGTGGCGCCGTCCGCAGCTGCACCACCGTGTTGGCGCCCGAGATCATCGACACGTTGCAGAAGCCCACCGCCAGCGTGGCCAGGACGGCCAACGGCAGGGTCGGCGCTGCCGCCAGAGCCAGGGTGGCGACCGCCAGGCCGGCACCGGACCGCACCAGGAAGCCCAGGTCCACGGAGGCCCGTCGGGCCACCACCAGCGCGCCGAACAACGAGCCCACGCTGAGCGTGGCGAAGAGCATGGTGAACGTCGACGCCGTGCCGTGGAACGTCCTCTCCGCCAGCAACGGCAGGGTCACCGGGTAGTTGAACGCCATGGTGCCAACCACGGCCATGAGGATGATGGGCAGGCGGAGCTCAGGTGTCCGCCACAGGTAGCGCAGCCCCTCACGGAGCTGACCCTTGGCCTTGGCGACCCGGGGCGACGACCGGAACCGCGCCCGGTTCATGCGCAGCAGGGCCACGATCACCGCCACGTAGGTCACGGCGTTCACGACGAAGCAGACGCCGGCGCCCGGCCCGGCGATGAGCACACCCGCCAGGGCGGGACCCACGACCCGCGAGCCGGTCATCAGCGCGCTGTTGAGCCCCACGGCGTTGGGAACGTCGGTCTCTGGCACCAGCTCGACCACGAGCGCCCGGCGGGACGGGTTGTCGAAGGCGTTGATGATCCCGAAGACGAGCGACAGCGCGAACAGCGCGCCCACGGTGATGCCGTCGCTCAGGGTGAGCACCGACAGCGTGGTCGCCAGGACCAGGAACGCCGTCTGGGTGCAGATCATCACCCGGTGGCGGTCGACGCGGTCGGCGATCACACCTGCCCAGGCGCCGAGCAGCAGGATGGGCAGGAACTCGGCCGCAGTCACCAGACCGAGGGCGACGCCGCTGCCGGTGAGGTCGAAGACCAGCCAGGTGATAGCGACCGACTGCATCCATGTCCCGGCCTGGCTGATGAGCTGGCCCCCGAAGAAGAGGCGGAAGTTCCGGCTGGCGAACGAACGGAAGGTGGCGTGACCGGCGAGCCGCAATCGCTCGCTCACGTGCGCGCCCCCACCCCGGCCAGCTCCTCGAGCGCGTTGAGGGCGCCGTGCAGTCGCCGCACGGCGTCGGGCCCGAGCTCCTCGAGCCGGACGGCGAGGAAGGCGTTGCGCCGGGCCCGGCTGTGCTCGAGGCGCCGGCGCCCCTCGCGCGTCGTCGACACCCTGGTGATGCGGCGATCCGACGCGTCGACGGTCCGATCGACCAGGCCCTCCTCCTCGAGTCGGGCGATCACCTTCGTGATCGTGGGTGGCGTCACCTGCTCGGCGGCGGCCAGGTCGCCGAGGGTGATCGGACCTCTGAGCTCGATAGTGGCCAGGGCCGACTGCTGAGAAGGCGACAGGCCGGTGTCGGCCTCCTGCCGCAGCCGGCGGTGGAGCCGAGCGGACACCAGCCTGAGGCGTCCCGCCAGCTCGGTGATTTCCAGCTCGCTCGTGGTCGCAGTTGCCATCAGTTCACCAGGTTAATTAGTTAGGCGAACTATCCCAACCCAAGGTGGGAATTCGGGCAATCCCCGGCTGATTTGGCAGGATCATGGGCCTATGGCGAAGGCCGCGCTGGACGGGTTCAGGCGGAACGAGGGGGTGAAGAACCTCGACGACCTGCCGGGCGTTCCGGCCGGCACCAAGGGATGGGTCTATCTGGTCGAGGGCTTCGCCTGGACCCGGTATCGGGTGCTGTTCGACAACGGCGTCGACATCGGCTCGCTCGACGGTGGGGTGCTGGCCCGCCCGCGTGACTTCGCCTCCGCCCTCGAGCGCCGCGAGCAGGCCGTGATCGCCTCTGAGGCGGCCGCGGACGAGGCCGGGGCAGCCGCTGACGAGGGTGCCGCGCCCGCCGCAGAGGACAAGACCGTGAACGGCGTGTCGGTGCCGGCACACCTGCTCGACCGCTCGAAACGAGCGCGTGAGCGCCTAGCCGCGGCCTAGGGGGATCCAAGGATGAAGTTCAAGGAGTGGATTGGCAACTGACCTCGAGTCCGGCTTCGACACGCTCGACCCTCGCACGGGCGAGGTGCTGGCGCACCTGCCCGACCACGGACCGGGGGAGGTGGGCGCCGCTGTCGCCTGCGCGCGAGGCGTTCGGCCGGTGGAGCGCACTGCGCTTCGAGCAGCGCCTCGACCACGTGCTGGCGGTGCGGGACCTGCTGATCGACAGGATCGACCAGGTCGTCGACGTCATCTGCAGCGAAACCGGCAAGCTCGAGCCCGAGGCCCTCAGTGCCGAGGTGCTGGCCACCTGCGAGCTCATCGAGCACTACCGCAAGCATGGGGCCAAGGCGCTGCGGCCGGAAAAGGTGCCGGTGGGATCGCTGCTGCCGCACAAGCGGGCCAGGCGCAGCTACGAGCCGATGGGCGTGGTGGGCGTGATCTCGCCGTGGAACTATCCACTCACATTGGCCATGACGCCCGTGGTGTCGGCGCTGCTGGCCGGCAACACCGTGGTCCTCAAGCCCTCCGAGGTCACCCCCCTGGTGGGCCTAGAGATCGGCAAGTTGTTCGCCGAGGCCGGCCCCCATCCGGACATCGTCCAGGTGGTCACGGGCGGCGGCCGCACCGGCGACGCCCTGGTCCGCGCCGGCGTGCAGAAGGTCGCGTTCACCGGCTCGGTGCGCACGGGCAAGTTGGTGATGGCCGCGGCGGCCGAGACCCTCACGCCGGTGCTCCTCGAGCTGGGCGGCAAGGATCCGATGATCGTCTGCGACGACGCCGACCTCGAGCGAGCAGCCTCCGGGGCGGTCTGGGGCGCGTTCATGAATGCCGGTCAGACCTGCATGTCGGTGGAGCGAGTGTACGTCGAAGACGCCGTCTACGACCGCTTCGTCGACCTCGTGGTGGACCGGACCAAGGCGGTCCGACAGGGCCGCGGGCCCGGGCACGACATCGGGTCCATGAGCTTCGGCCCGCAGGTCGACACCGTCGAGCGGCACGTTGCGGACGCGGAGTCCAAGGGCGCCAAGATCCTCACCGGCGGTCGCCGCGTCCCCGATCGCGCCGGGCTGTGGTACGAGCCGACGGTCCTGGTTGACGTCGACCATTCGATGGACGTCATGCGGGACGAGACCTTCGGCCCTGTCCTGCCCATCATGCGAGTGCGCGACGACGACGAGGCCGTGCGCCTGGCCAACGACTCACGCTACGGCCTGAACAGCTCGGTCTGGTCTGCGGACGACCAGCGGGCCGAGCAGATCGCCCAGGCCATCGAGGCCGGCAACGTCTGCATCAACGACTGCATGGTGAGCTACGCCGTTGCCGGCCTCCCGTTCGGCGGAGTGAAGGAGTCGGGCATAGGCCGCATCCACGGAGTCGAGGGACTACGGGCGTTCTGCAACATCAAGTCGGTGCTGGCCAGCCGGTTCGAACTGCGTCGCGAGCTGCAATGGTTCCCGCTGCCGGGGTGGGTCGCCGGCTCGCTGCGTCGGATCGTGCGCCTCCGCTACCGCCGCGGCCTGCGCGCCAAGTTGCGGCGATAGTGGACCCGGCCGAAACGCGCATCCGGCGCACCCAGGGGGGTGGCGGGTGCGCCGGATGGTGGTGGCTACAACCGCCGCCGGGTAGCCACCGTGCAAGCTCGGGCGAGTGCTGGTGGAGGGGGAGCACCGACACCGAGCGGTGCAGCGGCACCCTAAGGGGGAAGGGTGGCTTCGCGGTGAGTCCGAGATGAACTTTCGGTGTCGGGGTTGGGAAGATCAGATGGCCGGAGGCTCCCGGACCGGCTCGCGGGTCATGGGGGGTGTCCTCGCCCGTGAACGGCTTTGCTCGACCAGCAGCAGAGCGGCGGGAACCACGAGCAGAGATCAGCGGTACGCGCCCGGTCCGGTCAACATGCCTCGTTGCCAGCGGCGCGGCGTGGCCAACACGGCGCGGGGATAGTCCTCGAACAGCCAGCGGGCGAAGTTGCGGCGGGTCCAGCCGGTGGCGCCCGCCAGCCGCAGCCCCGCCCGCACGCCGCGGCGGTGGCGCACCGCCCGGATGAGCAGCATCGACATGCGGTGATCCGCCAGGAGCGACCGGCGCACGGACCGGCGATACCGCGCGGTGACCACCCCGGCGTGCTCGCCGGCCGTGCCGTCGGCGCCAGCAATGGCCTCGGCGGCCAGGGCGCCGCTCAACAGCGCCTGCCCGATGCCCTCGCCGGTGAGCCGGTCGCTGGCGGCGGCGGCGTCACCCACGAACAGCGTTCGACGGCCCGTGAGCACGGCCTCGTCGATGCGAGCGGGGATGGGCCAGGCGCGGTGCGGTGCCTCCGGCGCGGCGGCCTCGCCCAGCACCCCTCGGATGTGGGGTCGGTCGAGCAGGTCTCGCCAGATGCCGGCCATGTCCCGGACGCGCGCGACCCGCTCACCCCGGAGGATGCCGAATCCGACGTTGGCCCGGCCGCCCGGCAGCGGGAAGGACCAGGCGTAGCCGGGCAGCAGGTCGGGCTCGAACCACACGAACAGCTCGCGTGCGGCTCGGGGACCGACGCCGACGAAGTACTGGCGAAAGGCGTGCCATTCACCCCGGTACCCGGGCACGGCGAGGCCCAGGTGCTTGCGGGTGGGGGACCACATCCCGTCGGCGGCGACGGCGTAGGCCGCAGTCAACTCGCCCACGCCGTCGACGCTGATCGCGACGTGGTCGGCGTGCTCGGCCGCCCCCACACAGGCGTGCCCGTCGAGAACCTTGACGCCGGCGGCGCGGGCCTCGTCGAGCAGTGCGGCGTCGAGGTCGGTCCGGCGGGCCACCGCCGCGTACGTCCCCCGGCCGCGAGGGAGCGGAAACGTCACCTCGGGCCCGGCCGGAGCCCGCACCACCACGTCGTCCACGCGCTGCCACGAGGCGACGCGATCGGGCTCGAGCCCCAAGCCCTCCAGGAGGCGCAGCGCCCCAGTCGTGATCCCGTCGCCACAGAGCCTTGTCGCGGGGGAAGCGTGCCCTGTCGACGAGCGTTACGGCCCGCCCGGCGCGGGCCAGCCGGATGGCCGCCGCCGATCCGGCCGGCCCCCCTCCGATCACGACGACGTCGGCAGCGAGCACCGCTAAACGCTACGTGCTCAACAGGGCTCGTCCGGTCCCGGGCGGTACGTGGCCATGAATGTGTCGGTGGCGGCGCGGCTTGTCGGGGTAAGTGATCCGCCGGGTGGTGGTGACGACCCGGCAGTTGCCCGACGACGACTCCGAGATGCCCACCTGTTCACCGCGGGCGTAGGCCCTCGACCACATCGTCACGGTGACGCTGGTGTCGGTGTACGAGGTGTCGATGAGGATGCCGTAGGGCGTGTCGTTGAGGAAGGCCAGGTTCGGTGCCGGGTGCCCCATGGTGGCTTCACGGCCACGCGGGTACCGCGGGAAGTATTCGGAGTGGGCCTGATAGGCGGTGATGTCGAGGCCGCAGAAGTAGGCGGCGTTGAAGGTGGTGGTGGCGAATTGGGACACGCCGCCCCCCACCTCGTCGACGTGCTTGCCGTCGCGGATGGCGCCCGCCACCACGAAGCCCTTGTCGGGGGTGCGGGGGCCGACCGTGTCGTTCATCGAGAACTCGTGCCCGGGCAGCACCAGGGTGCCGTCGACGATGTCGGCGATGCGGTGGATGTTGGTGACCCGGGGCTCGCCGGGGTTGTAGTAGGTGGTGAACCCGGGACCGGCCGTGGTGGCCACCCCGTTCTGCCAGGCGTTGTTGCCGCATACCGGCCGCTCCACGTGCAGGCCCTGGGCCGCCTCGGTGGTGAGCGCAGGCTCGGTCACCGTCGCCTCGAGTTCGGCACCCGGCTGACCGGCGCTCAGCGCCTTCCAGACGCGATCGGCACTGTCGCCGCCGCAGCAGGTGACGCCCTGCCGCGCAGGAACGACCGTGGGGCCGTTGGCGCCGAGGACGATCCGGGCGTTCTCCGGTTGCGCCGAGACGTCGGCGAAGACATCGGGCAGCGCCTTGTCGACTGCGCCCTTGTTGATGGCCAGCGTGAGCTTGCCGTCCTGGGCGGTCGGTCCGATCCAGGTCCGGAGCTGCTCGGCCGGCACCGTCTTGGTGGTCTCTGCCGCGGTGAGCTGAAGACCGTTGGCGGTCATCTGGTTGGCCTCGTCGGCCAGCTGCTGTGCCTGCTCGTCGGTGAAGCTGGGAGCGACCGGGGCGGAGCCGACCTCGACCTCGATCGCACCCTTCCGTGATTCGGCCGCGGCATCGGGCAGCTCGTCGATGAGTGTTTCGGTGTCGATCCCCTGGCCGGGGACGCCGGGCACCGCAGCCCAACCCTGTGGGCCGAGCTTGATCGTGGGGTCGCGAGGGACGGTGAGGTCGGCACCCTGCAGCTCGACCATCTTCGCAGTCGCCGTCGGCCCGCTGACCGTGTACTGGACCTCGACGTCGCGGGGCGTGAAGAACGACCGGAGCCACGAGAACGGCTGCTTGAACAGGGGGTCGCCACGTCCGACGTCGAGAGCGGCATCGGATGTTGCCTGTTCGTCGAGGGCCAGGCCGATCTCCCCTGCGGTCGCCTCGTAGGTCTTGTCGCCGCTCGTGATCCGGACCGGCCGGGCCGCCACCTCCTCGGCGATGCTCTTCATCACCTCGGGGAGCGATTCCTCGCCCAGCCCACCAACCGGTCGGCCCGCCACCTCGACGTTGCGCCGCACCTGGCCGGACAGGGCGGCAGCATCGATCGCCCAGGCGCCGAGCAGAAGCACCAGGGCGAGCACCGGCAGCGCCGCGAGCGCCACCGCCCAGCGCGGTGGTCCCCCGTCACGACCGTTGATGGACGCGCCGAAGTGGCGCCCGACGGGTTGCTCATCGTCGACCGCCGGGGCGGCCGTTGCCTCCGGCCGGCGTTCGGGGCTCGGCGGGCACGGGGCCGCCGATGCGGGGGTTCGGGCCGGTGGTCCGGCCCTCGGCGGCGGCGGCACCGCCGAGGACGAGCGTCCGGTCGCCGTTCCCGCGGGGGCGCTCGGCGGCCGCGTCGCCCCCGTTGCCGGTGGCGCTGGTGTCCGCTGGCTCCTCGTTGGCTCCGTGGTCGGAAAGATCGAAGATCGGCGGCGCCTCGGCGGTGGAGTCGCTCGAACGTGGGTCGCCGGCGGTCGTTGTCGCTCGGGGATGGGTCGTCGTCGGATGGGACGTCGTCGGATGGCTCGCCATCGGTCGGCTTGCCGTTGGATGGGTTGCCGTCAGGTGGCTCGCCGCTGGATGGCTCGCCGTCGGATGGGTCGCCGTCGAGCGGGTCGCCGCTGGACGGCACGGCGGGCGGCGCCGCCTCCATGGGCGCGTCGGCGCGTCCCGGTGGCTGGAGTTCTTCTTTGGGCGCCCCAGCGCCCGCCCGCCCAGGCGCGGGCGTGGCTTCATTCCCGTCCACAGGACACCACCCTGCCACGTCGGCCGGCGCGGTTCTAACCGTCCTTCGACCACACCCCGCGCGAAACGGGATCTGTTACGGGATCGTCATGGGCGAGCAGTACGCGGGTCGGTGTCGTCGTCGAGCTCGCCCGGATGGTCGCACGCGACATGATCCTGGAGCTCGTTGCGCGACCCGAACCGCAGCTCGCAGTAGGGGCACTGGTGCACGTCGGTCACGCCGTCCAGTGTCGCGCTGCTACGTTCCCAGCGGTTGGAAATCAGGCGGTACCGCCGAAAGGGGACGTAGTCGATGGGCATCTGTGACGATCGAGTCGCGATCGTGACCGGGGCGGGCCGGGGCATCGGGCGGGAGCACGCCCTGCTGCTCGCCGCCCAGGGGGCCAAAGTGGTCGTCAACGACCTCGGGGGCTCGATGGACGGCACCGGCACCGACGTCGGCCCCGCCCACGAGGTGGTCGACGAAATCACTACGCAGGGTGGTCAAGCGGTCGCCAACACGCGACGACGTCAGCGACTTCGCCGGCGCCGAGAAGCTCATCGGCACGGCCCTCGAGGCATTCGGGCGCCTCGACGTCCTCGTCAACAACGCCGGCATCCTCCGCGACCGCATGCTCGTCAACATGAGCGAGGCCGAGTGGGACGCCGTCATCAGGGTTCACCTCAAGGGCACGTTCGGTCCCTCGCACTTCGCCGCCAACCACTGGCGGGAGCGCTCCAAGGCGGGCGACGAGATCGACGCCCGCATCGTCAACACGTCGTCACCGTCGGGCATCTACGGCAACGTCGGTCAGACCAACTACGGCGCCGCCAAGGCCGGCATCGCCGCGTTCACGATCATCGCCGCCAAGGAGCTGGCCCGCTACGGCGTCACCGTCAACGCCGTCGCGCCCGGCGGCCCTCGACGCGGATGACCGCCGACCTGGGCATGGGCCAGCTGCCCGACGAGGGCAAGGAGGAGATGTCCCCTGAGCACATCGCACCGATCGTGTGCTGGTTGGCCAGTCCGCTATCGGCGGGCGTCACCGGCCGGGTGTTCGACGTGAGCGGCCGGATGATCTCCGTGTCCGAGGGCTGGCACCGGGGGCCGTCGATCGAGAGGCCCGACGCCGACCCCGAGGTCCTTGGGCACGCCATTGCCGACCTGGTCGCCCAGGCCCGCCCCAACGCCAACATGTTCGGCTACGACGAGACCTGAGGAGGCCCCGTGCCCATCAACCACGACGCCGTCGGCGCCAAGTCCGAGCCAACCCGCCACCGCTGGACCTCCAAGGACTGCCTGCTCTACGCGGTCGGCGTGGGCGCCGGCGCCGACCCGTCCCAGGAGCTGGCCTTCACCACCGAGAACAGCCAGGACGTCGACCAGCGGGCGCTCCCCACCATGGCGGTGGTCCTCGGGGTCGGTGGCGGGGCATTCGGCGCCCTCGGCGACTTCAATCCCGCAATGCTCGTCCACGGCGAGCAGTCGATATCGCTGGCGCGCGAGCTGCCGGTCGAGGGCGAGATCGAGTCGATCACCGAGATTGTGGGCATCTACGACAAGGGGTCGGGCGCGCTGGTGGTCGCCGAGTCGACCTCGACGCTGGTCCGCGACGGCGAACCGCTGTTCACCAACCGCTCGGGCCTGTTCATCCGGGGCGAGGGCGGCTGGGGTGGGGACCGCGGCCCCTCGTCGTCCTTCGCAGTTCCCGACCGCGCGCCCGACCACGAGGTGACGTACCCGACACGCATCGACCAGGCGCTGACCTACCGGTTGTCGGGCGACCGCAACCCGCTGCACTCCGACCCCAAGTTCGCCGCCATGGCCGGCTTTCCGCGGCCGATCCTCCACGGGCTGTGCACCTACGGCTTCACCGGCCGGGCGTTGCTGCACACCCTGTGCGGCGGCGACCCGGCGCGTTTCCGGTCGATGAAGCGGCCGCTTCTCCAGCCCCGTGTTCCCGGGCGAGGCGCTCACCGTGCGGATCTGGCGCGAGGGCGGGGGCGAGGCCCTGTTCCAGACCGTGGGACCCGACGGACGAGTCGTCCTCGATGCGGGTTCGGTCAGTTTCGACGCCCGCTAGAACAGCCGCAGGGCGTCGGGCTCGATGCCCCGCAGTACGTCGTAGTCGACCTCGACGCAGGCGATGTCGCGCTGGGCGGCCAGCACCCTTGCCTGCGGCTTGATCTGCTGGGCGACGAAGACGCCCCGCACGGGGCGCAGCATCGGGTCGCGCTCGAGGAACTCGAGGTAGCGCGCCAGCTGCTCGACGCCGTCGATCTCCCCGCGGCGCTTGATCTCGATGGCGACGGCCTTCCCCTCGGCGTCGCGGCACAGCAGGTCGACGGGGCCGATGTCGGTCGGGTACTCCCGGCGGACGAGGCGCAGCCCGGGGACGATGGCACCGCAGTTGGCGGCCAGCAGCTCCTGAAGGTGGGACTCGACGCCGTCCTTCCAGAGCCCGGGGTCGACGCCGAGGTCATGGCTGGTGTCGGACAGGACGTCGTGGAGGGTGATCGTGAGCGTCTCGCCCTTGGGTGAGCGGACGGTCCAGACCACGTGGCCCCGGTCGTCGACCGACTCGGTGACCGTGTTGGGTGCGTTCATCCAGTTGAGTGGCTTGTAGGCGCCGCCGTCCGCGTGAACCGCCACGCAGCCGTCGGCCTTGACCATGATGAGGCGAGGCGCCAGGGGCAGGTGGGCTTGGAGCCGGCCCGCGTAGTCGACCGAGCAGCGGGCCACGACCAAGCGCATCGCCGGAGAGGCTAGACGCCGGCTAACCGCGTCCCGTCCGCCGTTGTGAGAGGTTGCGCCTGATGGTCTCGCGGCGCCGCTGCAGCTGGCGATGGGTCAGGCCCTCGGTGTCGTCGGCGATGCCGAAGCTGGCCTTCACCCCGGTCATGTCGAGCTCGATGCCGCGGGGGTCGATGCCGACGTCGGCGGCGATGCGGTCACCGTGGTGGGTGGCGAAGTAGATCGAGATGCTGGCGATCTCGCCGAAGATGTCGAGGTCGGGCGCCAGGCGGGCGATCGCCCCGTCGAGGAACACGAGGTTCTTGACGAACAGCATCAGCTCCTTGGGGAAGCGGGCGCCGATGCCCAGCAGCGCCTTCATCACCTGCTGGATCTCCGCCACCAGCTGCTCGCCCGACATGGTCGTGGGGTCGACCGGCGGCTGGTCGAGGTGGAGCTCGCGCACCACCCGCTCCAGGTCGGTGTCGGGCGGCAAGGCGCCCAGGTCGCGCAGGGCGGCCAGCTGCGCCAGGACGTCGTTGCCGGCGCCGCCCATGAGCAGCCGCAGGAACGCCTGGCGGCGGACCTCGTCGAGCCGACCGGTGATGCCGAAGTCGAGCAGCGCCGTGCGTCCGTCGGGCTGGACGAACAGGTTCCCCCCGTGGAGGTCGCCGTGGAAGATCCCCTTGAGGATCGCCCCCTCGAGCGTGGCGATCATGCCGGTGCGGATCACCGCCTCCGTGTCGACCCCGGCGCCGCGCATGCCGACCACGTCGTCGAAGCGGAAGCCGTCGAGCCGCTCCATCACCAGCACGCGGCGGGTGACCAGTTCGGGGTGGGGCCGGGGCACGACGTAACCCCGCTGGCCGAGCTCGGCGAAGGTGCGGGCCAGGTCCACCATGTTCTCGGCCTCCAGCCGGAAGTCGAGCTCCTCGGCGATGGTCTGGGCGAACAGCTCGACCAGCGCCGGCGGGTTGGCCAGCGCGGTGACCGGGATGCGCCCCACCAGCTTGGGGGCCAGCCACGCCATGACCCGCAGGTCGTCGCGCACCAGCCGGGCGACCGTCGGCCGCTGGACCTTGACCACCACCTGCTCGCCGGTCCGCAGGGTGGCGGCGTGGACCTGGGCGATCGAGGCGGCGGCCAGCGGGCTGCGGTCGATCCAGCGGAACGTCTGGTCCAACGGCCGGCCCAGGTCCTCCTCGATGACCTGGCGCACGACGCGGAACGGTTCGGCCGGGACCTGGTCGCGGCAGAGCTTGAACTCGTCCACCAGCTCGGCGGGGAAGATGCCCTCGCCAGAGGAGATGATCTGCCCCAGCTTGATGTACGTCGGTCCCAGGCGTTCCGCGGCCACACGTAGGCGGCGGGAGATGCCGGCCCGGCGGACCTCCGGCACGCCCGACCGCTTCTCCCGCAACACCCACAGCGCCAAGGCCGCGCCCAGCCGGCGGGTGACGGTGAGCACGCGACGCCCGGGCGGCCACCGCCTCGGGCGGGTGAGCCGGGGCACCTCGGCCACCACCCGAGCCCGCAGGTCGGCGAGGTCCCGCCGCCAGGCCAGCGCCGCCGGGTCGTCGAGCGTCCACGGCGGGGTGTCACTGAAGCTGCCGGCGTCGAGATCCGTGGCGACCACCATCGAGGTGAGTCTTGCCGACGTCCGCCGGGATTGGCACCTCAGGGCCGCACGTGCCCGTCGATGACCTGCACCCCCTCGGCCCGGAGCCTCCGGGCATGCTCGACCTCGTGCCCGGGGACCAGGCGGCCGGTGGAGGTCACCACCCGCCACCACGGCAGGTCCAGGTCGCTGGTGGCCAGGATGCGGCCGACGGCGCGGGCCCGTCCGGGGTAGCCGGCCTCGGCGGCGACCTCGCCGTAGGTCACTACGTCGCCGGGACCGAGCGAGCGTGAGCACGGCTACCACCGCCTCCTCGAAGGGCGTCATGTCCGACACCGCGACGCAACCTAGAGTTCCGCCCATGCGGACGCTGACGGGCGAGGAGGTCGCGACGCCACGCCGACCGCGTCGCCGAGCAGGGCTGGACCGTGGTCGAGGACGCCATCGAGCCGGACCTGGTGGACGAGCTGACCGAGGCGCTCGACCGCCTGGAGCGCGACCTGGCGGTCGTGCCGGCTGAGAACGCGTTCGAGGGGACCCGCACCGTGCGCATCTACAACCTGCTCGTGCACGGCGAGGTGTTCGCACGGGTGCCCGTCCACGCCAACGTGCTGCCGCTGGTGGAGCGGGTGCTCGACCCCGGCTGCCTGCTGTCGTCGCTGTCGTCCATCGCCATCGGCCCCGACGAGACCCCGCAGCCGATCCATTCCGACGATCAGCTCATCCCCATCCCCAAGCCCCACCCGCCGGTGGTGTGCAACTCGATGTGGGCGCTCACCGACTTCACCGAGGCCAACGGCGCCACGCGACTCGTGCCGGGAACGCACCTCGGCCCGTCACCCGACTTCGGCCGGGACTACGACTCGATCCCGGCCGAGATGGCGCGGGGGAGCGTGCTGGTCTGGAACGGCAGCATGTGGCACGGCGGCGGCGCCAACACCACCGGCCAGCGGCGCATCGGGTTGGCGTGCAACTACTGCGCCGGCTACATCCGCCAGCAGGAGAACCAGCAGCTCGGCATCCCCCGCGACGTTGCCCGGCGGTTCGACGAGCGCCTGCAGCGCCTCTGCGGCTACGGCATCTACAGCGGCCTCATCGGGCACATCGACAAGCACGACCCGATCGAGCTGCTGCGGGACGGCGACGGCGCCGAGCATGGTCTGGGACCGGATCTGACCCTCGAGTTCACCCGATCCCCTCAGCCCCGGCCGCAGCCGTGATCACCCGCTCGGCCAGCTCGGGGCGGCAGATCAGCAGGTCGGGGAGGTACGGATCCGGCCGGTTGTACACCAGCGGGGCCCCGTCCAGGCGCGACGCGTGCAGGCCCGCGGCGCGGGCCACGGCCACCGGCGCCGCCGAGTCCCATTCGTGCTGGCCGCCACTGTGGGCGTAGACCTCGGCGTCGCCCAGGACCACCGCCATGGCCTTGGCGCCCGCCGAACCGAGCGTGACCAGCTCGCCGCCGAGCGCCTCGGCGATCAGCGTCGCCTCGGCCGGCGGCCGGCTTCGGCTCACCACCACCCGGGCCGGCCCGCTCCATGGCGCCGGCGGACCGGGCGGCGTCGCCGTGGCCAGCGTCAGGCCCCGGGCGGGTAGGGCGACGGCGCCGGCTACCGGGTCGCCGGCGACCACGAGCGCGACGTGCACGGCCCAGTCGGTCCGGGGAACCTCGCTGAACTCGCGGGTCCCGTCCAGCGGATCGACGATCCACACCCGCTCGGCCGCGAGCCGGGCGGAGTCGGAGGTGCCCTCCTCGGACAGGACGGCGTCGTTTGGCCGCAGCTCCGCCAGGCGGCGCATCAGGAGCTCGTGGGCGGCCCGATCGCCCTCGGCCCCCAGGACCTTGCCGTCGACGCCGTCGCCGGCGAGGCGGGCACGCAGGTCGACCAGCATGTCGCCGGCCTCGGCGGCGAGCCGGGCGGCGGTCATGTGATCGTCGGTGTCGATGACGGGCATGCTGTCCCCTGGATACCAGATCCGACGGAATTGCTTACCAAACAGGTCGCATTTAGCCTGACGCGGTTATGTCCACGAGCGCCTCGACGCAGCCTTACTACGAGTTGACGCACCTCCAAGCGCTGGAGGCCGAGGCGATTCACATCGTCCGTGAGGTGGCCGCCGAGTTCGAGCGTCCGGTGATGCTGTTCTCGGGGGGCAAGGACTCCGCGGTGATGCTGCACCTGGCGGTCAAGGCATTTGCCCCGGCCCGGCTGCCGTTCCCGGTGATGCACGTGGACACGGGCCACAACTTCCCCGAGGTGATCGAGTTCCGCGACCGGCGGGTGGCCGAGCTCGGCGTTCGCCTGGTCGTGGCCAGCGTCCAGGACGCCATCGACGCCGGCAAGGTGGTCGAGGAGACCGGTCCCCGGGCCAGCCGCAACCGCATCCAGACCGTCCCGCTGTTCGAGGCGATCGAGTCGCATGGCTTCGACGCCGTGTTCGGCGGCGCCCGCCGCGACGAGGAGAAGGCCCGGGCCAAGGAGCGGGTCTTCAGCTTCCGCGACGACTTCGGCCAATGGGACCCCAAGAACCAGCGGCCGGAGCTGTGGAACCTCTACAACGGCCGGCACCGCAAGGGCGAGCACATCCGTGTGTTCCCGCTGTCCAACTGGACCGAGCTCGACATCTGGCAGTACGTCGCCGCCGAGGACGTGGAGCTGCCCTCGATCTATTTCGCCCACCCCCGGCGGGTGTTCCAGCGCGACGGCATGTGGCTGGCGGAGTCGCCGTGGGTCACGCTGCTCGACGGCGAGGAGATCGAGGAGCGCACCGTGCGCTTCCGCACCGTTGGCGACGCCACCTGCACTGGCGCGATCGAATCGGCGGCCGCCACGCTGGCGGCGATCATCGAGGAGACCGCGGTCACGCGCATCACCGAGCGGGGCGCCACCCGGGCCGACGACCGCATCAGCGAGGCCGGCATGGAGGACCGCAAGCGCGAGGGCTACTTCTAGTGGGGGCCAACTGACATGGAGTTGTTGCGCTTCGCCACCGCGGGTTCGGTCGACGACGGCAAGTCGACGCTGATCGGCCGGCTGCTCTACGACTCCAAGGCGATCTTCGAGGACCAGCTCGAGGCGGTCGAGCGCACCAGCCTGGCCCGTGGCGACGCCTACACCGACCTGGCGCTGCTCACCGACGGGCTCCGGGCCGAGCGTGAGCAGGGCATCACCATCGACGTCGCCTACCGCTACTTCGCCACGCCCAAGCGGAAGTTCATCATCGCCGACACCCCTGGGCACATCCAGTACACGCGCAACATGGTCACCGGCGCGTCGACCGCCGACCTGGCGCTGGTGCTCATCGACGCCCGCAAGGGCGTGCTCGAGCAGTCGCGCCGCCACGCCTTCCTGGCCACGTTGCTGGGGATCCCCCACCTGGTGGTGTGCGTCAACAAGATGGACCTGGTCGGCTGGTCGCAGGACCGCTTCGAGGAGATCAAGGCCGAGTTCCGCAGCTTCGCCATGAGGCTCGACGTGCACGACCTGTCCTTCATCCCCATCTCGGCACTGCACGGCGACAACGTCGTGGAGCGCTCGGCCAACATGGACTGGTACGAGGGGACGTCGCTGCTGCACCACCTCGAAGAGACCCACATCGCCAGCGACCGCAACCTGATCGACGCCCGCTTCCCGGTGCAGTACGTGGTGCGCCCGCAGGACCAGGTCAACCACGACCTGCACGACTACCGGGGCTACGCCGGCACGGTTGCCGGCGGGGTGCTCAAGCCGGGCGACGAGGTGGTGGTGCTGCCTTCGGGCCTCACCACGACCATCGCCGCCATCGACAGCGCCGACGGCGCGGTGGCGGAGGCGTTCGCTCCCATGGCGGTCACGGTCCGGCTTGCCGACGACGTCGACGTGTCCCGGGGCGACATGATCTGCCGGGTCCGCAACCGCCCCCACGTGGGCCAGGACCTCGAGGCCATGCTGTGCTGGCTGACCCAGGAGGCGTGACCTGCGCCAGGCGCCAAGCTCGCCATCAAGCACACCACCCGCTGGGGCCGGGCGCTGGTGAAGGATCTGCAGTACCGCCTCGACGTGAACACGCTGCACCGCGACGAACAGGCGGGCACGCTGACGCTCAACGAGATCGGGCGGGTGAGCCTGCGCACGACGGTGCCGCTGTTCTTCGACGAGTACCGCCGCAACCGCGCCACGGGCAGCTTCATCCTCGTCGACGAGGCGACCAGCAACACGGTCGCCGCCGGCATCATCATCGGTCCCACCGGGGTCGGCGTGACGCCCGACGTCGTCTGGCACGCCGGATCGGTGGCCCGGACCGACCGACCGTCGGCTGGAGCGACCGTGTGGTTCACCGGCCTGTCGGGCTCGGGCAAGTCGACGCGTGGCGGCCGAGGTCGAGCGGTCGCTGGTGGCGGCCGGCAGACCGGCCTATCTGCTCGACGGCGACAACCTGCGGCACGGGTTGAACGCCGACCTCGGATTCTCTGCCACCGATCGCACCGAGAACATCCGGCGGGTGGGCGAGGTCGCCCGGCTGTTTGCCGACGCCGGGGTGGTCGCGCTGGTGCCCGTGATCAGCCCGTACCGGGCCGACCGGGACCTGGCACGGGCCATCCACGAGGCGGTCGGGCTGCGGTTTCTGGAGGTGTTCGTCGACACACCGCTCGAGCTGTGCGAGTCCCGCGACCCCAAGGGCCTCTACGCCAAGGCTCGGGCGGGCGAGATCGTCGGCTTCACCGGCATCGACGATCCCTACGAGGCCCCCGAGCAGCCCGACCTACGGCTCACGCCCGCAGACGGTGGACCCGCGGCCCAGGCGGCCTTGGTCCTGGACGTGCTGGACGGGCGCTGAGCCTCGGGACGGCCGGGACGGTAGGTGCCGAAGCACCAGACGTTCCACTCCGCATCCCGGGCCGCGTCGTCGTGGGAGCCGTATTCCTGGTCGGTGAGACCCATCACGATCTCGGCCCCGGCCGCCACCGCCCGGTCGTGGTGGGCATCGGGGTCATCGAGACCGACGTAGATCGCCGTGGGTCCCAGATCGAAGGGGCTGTCGTTGCGGACGCAGTCGCACCGAAGCCGAAGTAGCACCCGCCGAACTCGAGCTCGACGTAGGCGATCTCGCCGTCGGGTCCCTTGTGCACGGCGTGCTCACGAAAGCCGAACGCCTCGGTGAGGAACCCGAGCGCCTTCTCGGGGTCGCGTAATGCAGGACCGGCTGGATGATGACGTTGGGTTCTCGTGTCATGCCGCCGACGGTATGACGGCACTGGGCCCCGGTCTTGGACGAATGTGACCCTTCGGTCTCTCGCAGCGGCGCCCTTACCGCACCAGTGGCTTGTACCTGATGCGGTGCGGTTGATCGGCCTCGGCGCCCAGTTGCTTGCGGCGCCAGGCCTCGTACTCGCTGAAGTTGCCCTCGAACCAGCGAACCTGGCTGTCGCCCTCGAAGGCCAGGATGTGCGTCGCGATGCGGTCGAGGAACCAGCGATCGTGGCTGATCATCACGGCGCACCCGGGGAACGCCTCGAGCGCGTCCTCCAGCGCCCGCAGCGTGTCCACATCGAGGTCGTTGGTGGGCTCGTCGAGCAGCAGGACGTTGCCGCCCCGGCGCAGAACCTTGGCCAGGTGCACCCGGTTGCGCTCGCCGCCCGAGAGCACGCCAACCGGCTTCTGCTGGTCGGAGCCCCGGAAGTTGAACGACGCCACGTAGGCCCGGCCGTTGACCTCGCGGCCCCCGACCTTCATCAGGTCCTGGCCGCCGGTGATCTCCTCGTACACGGTGTTCCCGGCGCCGAGCGTGTCGCGGGACTGGTCCACGTAGGCGAGCTCGACCGACGACCCGATCGTGATCGTGCCGTCGTCTGGGCCCTCCGCGCCGATGAGCATGCGGAACAACGTGGTCTTGCCTGCGCCGTTGGGCCCGATGATCCCGACGATGCCGGCCCGGGGTAGCGAGAACGACAGGGCGTCGATCAGCAGCCGGTCGCCATAGCCCTTGGACAGGCCGTCGACCTCGATGACCTGGTCGCCGAGGTGGGGACCCGGCGGGATGTGGATCTGCAGCCTGTCGGGCGTTCGATCGGCGCCCTCGGCCTCGGCCTGCAGCTTGTCGTAGGCGGCGAGCCGGGCCTTGCCCTTGGCCTGGCGGGCCTTGGGTGCCATCCGTACCCACTCGAGCTCGCGCTCCAGGGTTCGCTTCCGGGCGCTGTCGGCCTTCTCCTCCTGCTCGAGGCGCGCCCGCTTCTGCTCCAGCCAGCCGGTGTAGTTGCCCTCGAAGGGGTAGCCGCGCCCCCGGTCCAGCTCGAGGATCCAGCCCGCCACGTTGTCGAGGAAGTAGCGGTCGTGGGTGATGGCGACCACGGTGCCGTCGTAGTCCCGCAGAAAGCGCTCCAGCCACGCCACCGACTCGGCGTCGAGGTGGTTGGTGGGCTCGTCGAGCAGGAGCAGATCGGGGCGGGACAGCAGGAGCCGGCAGAGCGCCACCCGGCGTCGCTCGCCTCCGGAGAGTGTGCCGACATCGGCGTC
Source organism: uncultured bacterium (assembly GCA_963813485.1). GTDB lineage: Bacteria > Actinomycetota > Acidimicrobiia > Acidimicrobiales > VFJN01 > DASQUK01. The sequence continues at coordinate 149,625 of CAWEZE010000022.1, read as the reverse complement.
GCCGGCGGGCAGCCGGAGAGCGTCCATGGCGACATCGACGGTACGCTGGAGGTCCCAGGCGCCGGCCGCGTCGATCTTGGCCTCGAGGTCGGCCTGGCGGGCGCCAAGCTTCTCGTAGTCGGCGTCGAGTTCGGCCCAGCCGGCCATGACCTCGTCGTACTCGGCGAGCAGCGCCGCCACCTGGCCGACGCCGTCCATCACGTTGGCCTGGACGTCCTTGGCGGCGTCGAGTTGCGGCTCCTGCTCCAGCATGCCCACCGAGAACCCGGGGGTCAGCCGGGCCTCGCCGGTGTAGCCGTCGTCGACGCCGGCCATGATCCGCAGCAGCGACGACTTCCCGGCCCCGTTGGGCCCGAGCACGCCGATCTTGGCTCCCGGGTAGAAGGCCAGGGTGATGTCCTTCAGCACCTCCTTGTCGGGAGCGTGGAACCGACTCACCCGGCGCATCGTGAAGATGAACTGCGCGCTCATGATGCGCGCCGACGGTACCGGCTCGGCTGATCAGGCCCGAATCGGGGCTCAGGCTGCCCGGATGGACTGGATCTGGTCCAGGTGCACAACCACGTCGTCGTCGTCGACGACGAGCCAGGCGCTGTCCTTGACGCAGGACAGCAGCCGGCCGTGCCAGAGGGCGGCCGCAGTGCGGACGATCACGTCGATGCCCAGCAAGGGACGGAGCGCTTGGGGAGTCAGGGGAGGGCGGTCGAGGGCGATGCTCGGGCGCATGCTGACCTCCTGCACGGGGGGCTGAACCCGGGTTTACACGTGGCCGTTCGTCGCCGGGTGGATACCCGGATGACCCGAGTCGAGAATGCCGGCTCGCCGGTACCATCGGTGACCGTGGGTGACGTACCGCAAGCGACGAACTCGACCACCACACTCGGGCCCAACGCCTGGCTGGTCGACGAGATGTACGAGCAGTACCTCGACGACCCGGCCTCGGTGAGCGAGAGCTGGCGGGACTTCTTCGCCGACTACAAGCGTGACGTCGACCAGCACGCCACGGCGTCGAACCTGGTGACCACGCCGCCCTCGCCGACAGCCCCTCCGCCTGCGGCCGCGCCCGCAACGGCACCCGCTCTCGCCAACGGAACTCAGCCAGCGCCCAAGGCGCCGACCCCCGCCGCGGCAACCCCCGCCCCGGCCGCCGAGGAGGCGCCGGGTGAGCCGCTGCGCGGAGCCGCCGCCCGCATCGTCCAGAACATGACGGCCAGCCTCGAGGTGCCCACCGCCACCGGCTTCCGCGACGTGCCGGCGAAGCTGCTCGAGGTCAACCGTCGGATCGCGAACGGCTACCTGGGCCGCACCCGCGGCGGGAAGGTCAGCTTCACCCACATCATCGGCTATGCGGTCGTGCGGGCGATCGCCGACACCATGCCCGTGATGCGGTCGACGTTCGCAACCGACGCCGACGGCAAGCCGCGGGTGGTCCGCCACGAGCACGTGAACCTGGGGCTCGCGGTCGACGTCGAGCGCCCCGACGGCAGCCGCACACTGCTGGTGCCGGTCATCCGAGAAGCCGACACCCTGGACTTCCGCGGGTTCTGGGGATCGTACGAGGAGATGATCCGCAAGGTCCGGTCCAACAAGCTCAGCCCCGACGACTTCGCCGGGGTCAACGTCACGCTCACCAACCCGGGCACGATCGGCACCGTCCAGTCGGTGCCGCGGCTCATGCCCAACCAGGGGGTGATCGTTGGCGTCGGCGCCATCGACTACCCGGCCGAGTGGCGAGGCGCCGACCCCGTCCTGCTGGCCGAGCTGGGTGCCTCCAAGGTCGTCACGGTTACGTCCACCTACGACCACCGGATCATCCAGGGCGCCGAGTCGGGCCTGTTCCTCAAGCGCATCGAGGAGCTGCTCCTGGGCGCCGACGGCTTCTACGACGACATCTTCCAGAGCCTGGGCGTGCCGTATGAGGCCGTGAAGTGGCGGCGCGACGTCAATCCCATCGACCGCGAGCAGACGATGCTCGAGAAGCAGATGGCGGTGGCGACGCTGATCCGCGTGTACCGGGTGCGGGGACACCTCATCGCCGACCTCGACCCGCTGCGGTGGAAGGAGCCCCGGATGGCTCCGGAGCTCGACCCCGCCACCTACGGGCTCACGATCTGGGACCTAGACCGCGAGTTCCTGACCGGGGGGCTCGCGGGGAAGGACAAGCTGGCACTCAGCGAGATCCTGCGGGTGCTGCGCGACGCCTACTGCCGCACCTCGGGCGTCGAATACATGCACATCCAGGACCTCGACGAGCAGCACTGGATCCAGGAGCACGTCGAATCGGCCACTGCGGTCGACTTCGAGACGGAGGACCAGCGCCACATCCTCGGCCGGCTCAACGCCGCCGAGGCGTTCGAGAAGTTCCTCGGCACCAAGTGGGTGGGCCAGAAGCGCTTCAGCCTCGAGGGCGGTGAGAGCCTCATCCCGGTACTGGACGCCATCCTCGAACAGGCGGCCGACGAGGGGCTCGATGGCGCGGTCATGGGCATGTCGCACCGGGGCCGCCTCAACGTGCTCGCGAACATCGTCGGCAAGTCGTACGAGCAGATCTTCAAGGACTTCGAGGGCATCCCCGACCCGACCGCGGTGCAGGGGTCGGGAGACGTCAAGTACCACCTGGGCCAGGCCGGCAAGTTCCAGAGCCGCGCCGGCAAGGAGATCCCGGTCGAGGTGGCCGCCAACCCCAGCCATCTCGAGGCCGTCGATCCCGTGGTCGAGGGCATGGTGCGGGCCCGGCAGGACCAGATCAACGAGCCCGAGGCGTTCTCGGTGCTGCCCATCCTCATGCACGGTGACGCCGCCTTCGCGGGGCAGGGCGTGGTGGCCGAGACCATCAACATGAGCGACATCAAGGGCTACCGGGTGGGCGGCACGATCCATATCATCGTGAACAACCAGATCGGGTTCACGACGACGCCCGAGGCGGCCCGGTCGGGGTTCTACGCCAGTGACGTCGGCAAGATCGTGCAGGCGCCCATCTTCCACGTGAACGGCGACGACCCCGAGGCGTGCGTGCGCGTGGCCCGCCTGGCGTACGCCTACCGGCGACGCTTCCACAAGGACGTGGTGATCGACCTCGTCTGCTATCGGCGACACGGGCACAACGAGGGCGACGACCCCAGCTACACCCAGCCGCTGATGTACGCCAAGATCGAGCAGCGGCGCTCGGTGCGGAAGCTCTACACCGAGTCGCTGGTCAAGCGCGGCCAGATGTCCCTGGAGGAAGCCGAGCAGGCGCTCGACGACTTTCGCCAACGGCTGCAGCAGGCGCTCGACGAGACCCGCCAATCCGCCCCACCGCAGGCAGGTCTGAAGGCCGCCGAGCCTCCGCCGCCGGTCGGTGTCCTGCCCCAGATCGAGACGGGCGTCGATCGAGCGGTTCTCGATCGCGTCTACGACGGCATGAGCCACTGGCCGGAGGACTTCCACGCCCATCCCAAGCTGGCCAAGCAGTTCGAGGCCCGAGACAAGATGGTGCGGGACCAGGGCGAGGTCGACTGGGCGACCGCCGAGGCCCTGGCGTTCGGGTCGCTGCTGCTCGAGGGCACTGACATCCGGCTGACCGGGCAGGACTCCCGGCGCGGCACGTTCAGCCAGCGCCACGCCGTGTTGGTCGACCACACCAACGGTCGTGAATGGGCCCCGCTGGCACACCTCTCTCCCGACCAGGGCAAGTTCTGGATCTACGACTCGCTGCTGTCCGAGTACGCGGGGCTGGGGTTCGAGTACGGCTACTCGGTGGCCAACAAGGAGGCGCTGGTGTGCTGGGAGGCGCAGTTCGGCGACTTCGTCAACGGCGCCAGCCCGATCCTCGACCAGTACCTCGTGGCGGCCGAGGACAAGTGGGACCAGATCTCGGGCCTCGTGCTGTTGCTGCCCCACGGCTACGAGGGGCAGGGCGCCGAGCACTCGTCGGCGCGACTCGAGCGGTTCCTCACCCTGGCGGCCGAGGACAACATCCAGGTGGCCAACGCCTCCACCGCCGGCCAGTACTTCCACCTGCTACGCCGCCAGGTGCGGCGCGACGTGCGCAAGCCACTGGTGATCTTCACGCCGAAGTCGCTGCTGCGGGCCCGACCGGCGCGGTCGAAGGTCGAAGAGCTGACGCGGGGCAGCTTCGAGGAGGTGCTCGACGACCCGTTCGTGGCCGACGCCGGGGCCGTGCGGCGGCTGGTGCTCTGCTCGGGCAAGATCGCCCACGAGGCCATGGCGGAACGGACCAAGCGCGGAGCGCCGGTGGCGGTTGTGCGCGTGGAGCAGCTCTACCCCTGGCCCTACGACCGGCTCAGCGAGGTGGCGTCGAGGTACCCGAACGCTCGCCAGATCGTGTGGCTGCAGGAGGAGCCGTCCAACATGGGCGCCTGGGCCTTCGCCCAGGACCGCCTGGCCGAACGCCTGGGTGACAGCCACGAGATCATCCGGGTGAGTCGCCACGAGTCCGGCAGCCCGGCCACCGGCTCCCACACCATCCACGTGCAGGAGCAGGAGGCCCTCATCGACGCCGCGCTGTCGGTCGGGTAGGCGCCCTTCTCCTGGTTGCGGCTGGCTGTCGAGTCAGCTCATGCCGCTGGGGGTGCCAGGTCGAAGCCGATCGGCGGCCGCTCCCGGGACGTAGGCGAAGAGATCGTCACGGCCGTCGCCGGTGAACTCGCCGGTGACCGGCCGCATGCCGGTGGGCATCGCCGGCACGGCCACGGGCGTGAAGCCGCTGGGCCCGTTACGCCAGAGCGACGAGGCCGTGGCGTACCAGAACACGTCGTCGTAGCCGTCGCCGTTCGCGTCGAGGGCCCGCGCGGTGAACGTGCCGGTGACCTGGGGGGTGCGCCCCGATCGGAAGCCCGCTGACCCGCCATACCAGATCGACTCGGCGCCGGCGCCGGGCGGCGTACCAGAGGACGTCTCCATAGCCGTCGCGGTTGAAGTCAGCCCCCATCGGGCGGTAGATCCCCTTGACCGTGATGACCCTCGACGTGCGTCCCGACGCGCCGAAGTACCAGACCGAGTCGCTGATCGTGCCCCGGCCGTACCAGAGGATGTCGTCGTAGCCGTTGCGGTCGAAATCTCCGGTGATCGGGGTGTAGGTCCCACGGACGGACGTCGGCCGCGATGTGATGCCGGATGGGCCCGAGTACCAGATGCTGTCGCCGGCCGTACCGGGCTGATACCAGAAGATGTCGTCGTAGCCGTTGCCGTCGAAATCGCCGACGGCGACCGTATAGGTGCCGCCGACCGATAGCGGCACGCTCTGTCGACCGTCGCCGTCGAACAGCCACAGCGAGTCGCCAACAGTTCCGGGCCCGTACCAGACGATGTCGTCGAACCCGTTGCCGTCGATGTCGCCACTGGAGGGCGAGTAAGTGCCGGACACCGGGTAGGTGGGCGGGGCGGCCGGTGCCGTCACGAACGGGACCGTGATCGCCGGCGCCAAGCCACCGGTGGCGTCCCGCACGCCGGCGACGAAGACCTGATAGGACACGCCGGGCGTGAGAGGTCGCGCAGGTGTGAGGGTCACGCTGCGACCGACGCGGCGACACGCTCGCGTCCACGCCATCGGCGGTCCGCCCGTCGAGCAGGAGGACGGTGCCGTTGGTAACCGACGAGCCGAGCAGGTCGCGCCCGAAGGTGATCGACGGCCTCGTCGCGGTCGCGATCGACCGCGCGTGGGGGGCCGGTGCTGCGTTCGTCAGCCAGGGGCCTGCCCCCTCCGGCTGGGGCCCAGGGCCCGCGGTGCCGAGATCCACGCGCAGGCCGTAGTCGGCAGGGCTCACCGACGCCGCGTAGCTCGCAACCTTCAGCACATGCCGGCCCGGAGCGATGTTCGCCTGGATGGTCTCGGGCTCGCCGGCGAGCGTGGCGTCGGCCGTGGCGACGAGCCCGCCGCCCGGGCCGTACAGCTCGATCACCGGGTCCATCTCGGCGGCGCGACGTCCGCCCCCGAACGCAGGCGGGGTGACCGTGATCTGCGCCCCCGCCGCTGCGGGTACGTCGAACGCGAACCAGTCCTGGTCGAGCTCGAGCCGCAGGCCCTCGCTGACCGGGGCGCCGACGGCGACGAGCCGGGGCGAGGCCGACAGATCGCTCGCGTCGCCGGCAAGGTTGGGGGCGGCGACCGTGCCGTGCGACCCGACGTCGAGGGCGGCAGCGGCGTCGACGATCCCGAAGCCGTAGGCGTCATCCACCCCTGCCGGGCCGGCGTCGCGTGCGGTTCGGACGAGCTCGTAGGCGACCTTGTTCCAGGCCCAGGCCGGATGACGCTCGCGCACCAGGGCGGCGACGCCCGCGACGATCGGCGAGGAGAACGACGTGCCCGTCCCCGACCCGATGGCCATGGTCGGTCCGGCGGCCCGCGCCGTGGTCACGATGCCGATGCCGGGCGCCGCGAGCGTGACCCACGGGCCGTGGTTCGAGAACCACGCGAACCTGCCCTCGGCGTCGGTGGCGGTCACCGCCAGGACGCCCGGGATGGCCGCAGGGAAGCTCGGCACGCCGGCGGATTCGTTGCCGGCGGCGGCCACGACTATGACGTCGTGGGCCAGGGCGTAGTCCACCGCCTGGTCGAGCGCAATGCTCGACCCGAACCCACCGAGGGACATGTTGATGATGTCGGCGCCGTGGTCGGTGGCCCACGCGATGCCGCTGGCGATGTCGGCATCGAAGCCCGTGCCGTCGGCCCTGAGCACCTTGACCGGCATGATCTTGGCGTTCCACGCCACTCCGGCGACGCCGCCTCCGTTGCCCGTGACGGCGCCGACGACGCCGGCGACCGCCGTGCCGTGGCCGTTGTCGTCGCCCGGGTCGGTGTCGCGGTTCACGATGTCGCGGCCGGCGACCAGGTTGGGCGCCAGGTCGGGATGGTCGCGGTCGACGCCCGTGTCGAGCACGGCAACGACCGTGGACGCGCCGGTGTCGGCGGCGTCCCAGGCCGTGGGCACCCCGATCCGTGTGAGGTACGGCTGCTGGCTGGGGTAGCTCGCGTCGTTGGGCACGCGCGACGCCGAGCGCACGCGGTTGGGCTCGACCGCCTCGACCTCGGGCTCGGCCGTCAGCTCGGCGGCCACCCCGGCGAGCTCGGGCTCGGCCGCGGTGACCTCGAGCGTGTCGGTCCCCGCGATCGGTTCGGCCTCCGCGCCGGTCTGCTCGGCGATGTCCTCGGCCTCCGACGAGGAGACGTCGGACGCGAACGTGACGAGCAGCGAGGTGGCGTCCTCGGCCGGGGCGCTCCGGGCGCTCCGGGCGCTCCGGTCACGGACTTCGGCGCGGCGGCCGCCGCGGTCTCGGCCGTGGATTCCGCCGCCTCGGCCCGATGGATCCAGGCGCTCGTCGCATCGCCCGGTTCGAGCGCCGGCGGCTCGGCGCCGGTTCCCGCCGGCCCGGCCCCGGCGTGGCGCGAACGATCGATCGGCGTGGGCGCAACGACTGCGGCCGCGGCGAGCACAGCAATGATGGCGGCGCTCGCCCGTCGGCGCCGACGCCCCAGATTTCCAGCCAACTGCGTGCCCCCTGCCCCGGTCACGGCTCGATCGGCTCAGCTTGTCGTGGGAAGACTAATCGCCTGTCACGCGGCGTTGCCGCGGCCGTGGGCATCGAGGAAGTCGAGGACCACCTCGGTGGCGTCGATGACGCCCGGCTGGGTGGGCGCCCCGGCCCGTGGCCACTCGTGGCCCCAGCCGGCGAGCGTCCACAGCTCGACGTCGTGCCGTCGTCGCACCCGGACCAGCGGGTGACGGCCAGGCCTGGGGTCGAGCTCGTCGACGGTGGGCTCGGCATCGCAGCCGTCGAACGACGCCCACGCCGCCATGCGGTCGGGCACGGAGGGGTTGCCCAGGTCGAAGCCCATGAGCGAGCTGCCGGTGTAGCCGGCGATGGGGTCGGCGTCGCCGTGGACCGCCAGCACCGAGACAGGGTCGTCGCCCGGGCAGTCGCCGCTGAGGTTGACGCCCGAGACCGGTGCGATGGCGGCGAACCGGTCTCCCAGCTCGCAGCCCAGCGTCGTGCTCATGCCGGCGCCGTTGGACATGCCGGTGGAGAACACCCGGTCGGCGTCGACGCAGTACTCGTCGCTGACGGTGTCGAGCAGTGTGTCGATGAAGGCCACGTCGTCGGCTCCGAGATCGGCGAGCGGGATCGTCGCGCCGTTCACGGTGACCTCGCCCGGGTCGGACCCGAAGAAGTTCCAGAACGCCAGCCCTTCGAAGCCGGCGCTGCGGGCCGCGGCGGGAGCGTCGTCGGGCACGTCCAGCGGCGCCCCCTGGGGTGTCACCACGATGTAGCCCCGCTCGCCGGCGAGGGACGGAAGGTCGGTGCTGGTGTCCTGGCTCCCGATGTCACCGCCGAACCCGTGCAGGTTGAACACCAGCGGTGCCGGCTCGGTGCCGTCGTATCCCGGGCGGCAGGTGCACGACGTACTCCCGCTCGAGGCCGCCGACGGCGATGGTTCTCGGCGCCGGCGCCGGCATCGGCGCTGCGCGCCGGCTCGCACACGGCCGCGCCCGCAGCGGCGCGTGCCGATACAGCCGCGTCGTCGCCCGGCGGATCACTACCGCCCCGGCATCCGGCCGCCACCACCAATGCGACCGCGAGCCACGCACAGTCGACGGGTCACGAACCAACCGTAGATGTCGACGGCCGGCCAGCTCGGGGGCCGGTCTGCGGTGGCCAGCCCAGCCACCCAAGGATCTCGGCCGCAACATCGCGAACCGGACGATCGTTGTCGACCGTGTGCTCGGCCAGTCCCACACCGCGGCCGCTCTCCACCCATGCCACGGACTCGGCAAGGTCGTCGCGCCGTCCGGCTGTCGGATCTATCACCAGGCGCCGCGTGATCTCATCCAGCGGCACCGCCAACTCGACCGTGCGCAGCGGCATCCCCATCGTGGTCGCCAGGCCTGCGAGCTCGTCGTGGCCGTGGATCCATCGAGCAAGAACGAAGTAGCGAACGCCGGCTGCGCGATAGTTGGCTACGACGGCGCCGAGGTTGCGCAGCAACATGGCGTGTTCGCTGGCCCGGTCACCGTCGCCGGCGTTGCACCACGTGAGCCAGTCGAGGTCGAGTGCCGCATAGGGCACCCCGGCGTCCTCCAAGAGGTCGGCCATCTCGGCAGCGATCGTCGACTTGCCCACGCCGTACAAGCCAGTCAGCAGGACCGCCTCCATGTCACAGACCATCCGCCCCAGATTGCCCTACAGGTTGGCTGTCTGACGGGAGTCCGTCGTCGCGACGACACTGAAGGATGATGGAGCGCGTCGAAGTTGCGGGGCTGCGCATCGCCTACGAACGGGCCGGCTCAGGGCCGCCGCCTTGTCCTCCTGCATGGGTATGTGGGAGATGGTCCGACGTTGTGGCGGCCGCAGCTCGAAGCGCTGTCTGACGAGTTCACCGTCGTGGCTTGGGACGCACCCGGGGCCGGTGGCTCGTCCGATCCGCCGGAGTCGTTCGGCATGGCCGGCTACGCCGACTGCGTCGCCGGTTTCGTCGACGCGCTGAATCTCGACAGGCCGCACGTGGCCGGGCTGTCGTTCGGCGGCGCCCTGGCCCTTGAGCTCGGCCGCCGACACCCCGCCATCCCGAAGACCCTGATCCTGGCATCGGCCTACGCCGGCTGGGGCGGCTCCTTGCCTATCGACGTCGCCGACCAGCGACTGCAACAAGCGCTCAGGCTCGCCGATCTGCCACCCGACGAGTTCGTTGGAGAACTGCTGCCGACGATGTTCTCCAAAGCGACGGCCGCCTGCGACCATCGACGAGTTCGGTGCGAGCATGTTGGCGTTCCATCCGGCCGGCTTCCGGGCAATGGCTCGTGCGTCGGCCGAGGACCTGCGCCCCGCACTGCCCCAATCAGCGTCCCCACGCTGTTGGTGTACGGCGATGAGGACGTGCGGGCACCCCTGACCATTGCCCACGACCTCGAGGCTGCGATTTCGGGCTCGAGGCTCGTCGTGCTGCCCGGTGCCGGTCATCTCTGCAACATCGAAGCCGCCGACGAGTTCAACAGAGCAGTCCGAGAGTTTCTGCGCAGCCAGCAGCTCACTGCCCGCCCGTAAGGTCATTCTCTCAGGGGGTAGGGCGGTGGTCGACCGGGTGGGGTGGTGGTGCGGGTGTGGCCGTGGGGGTCGGTGATTTCGAGGGTGGCGTCGGGGAGGAGTTTGGTGTGCCAGTGGGGGTGGTGGAGTAGGTGGTGGTGCCGCGAGCAGACGCAGTACGAGGTTCGTCGAGGTTGGTGGGCCCGCCGTGTAGCCAGGGTCGGATGTGGTGGCCTTCGCACCAGGCGGCGGGTCGGTCGCAGCCGGGGAAGCGGCAGTGCTGGTCGCGGAGGACGAGGGTGTTGTAGAGGGGGGCGGGGATGGTGCGGGTGGCGCGGCCGTAGTCCAAGATGGTGGAGCGCCCGTGGGTGAGGACGCGGTGTAGGGCGGCGTCGCAGAGCAGCCGCTCGACGCGTGGCTGTGGTCGAGACCGGTGCCGTCGAGGGTGGTGGCACCGGCGCGGCCGAGGGCCTGGTAGCGGTCGATGTCGAGGACGACGTTGAGGTGGGGGCGATGGCGGCCCCCACGCCGGGTCTGTTGGTGGTCGAGGAAGAACCGGCAGATGTCGCCGAGGGCGTCGGCGCGGCGGGTGGCGGGGCTGCGGGCGGTTTCGCCGTCGCTGTCGGGGGTCTGGGCCAGGCGTAGGGCGGTGGCGAGCAGTTCGCCGGTTTCGGGGCCGAGGTTGGCGTCGAGGCGCCACCGGTTGGCCAGCGTGCGGGACAGGTGCAGGCCCTGGGCGGGTTCGGGTTGGGGGTGGCGGTGGGCGGTGGCGCATTCCCGCCACACCCGCATGGCGGTGGCGACATCGCGGACCGACAGGTCGACCAGGGTCGGCACCATCGCCGCCTCGTGCTCGGCGAACAGGCCCAGGGTGTCGGGGTCGAGGTTGGTGGCGATGGCTTCGACCTGGCCGCTGGACAGCACGCCGTCGCGCCAGGCCCGGGCGGTGAGGGGTAGTTGGGCGAGTTTGCGGGCCCGGGCGGCCGTGGCGGCGGCGCGGGGCGGGGCATGGCTGCCCGGTCGGTGAGCCAGGCGGTCATGGAGGTGGCGCCGTCGAGTTCCCAGAGCCGGGCGCGGTCGTGGGCGGCGACGGCGTCGCTGATGCGGGCGTCGAGCCGGTCCCGCAGCGCCAGCACGGCCGACCAGGGCGTCGCTGTCGGCGGCGATGTCGAGCTCGTCGATGGCGTTCCCCAGCTGCTCGAACATACCCGAGATCGTACACCTGTTCGCCTACCCGGATCAAGCGAAATCCCTGCTCAAGCCAGCATTTTCGACGCCGGGTGGCGAGCTGCCGTCGAGCCGGGGTCAAGGGCGGCCGCCAGGCCGGCGCAGCGCACCCTTGACGCCGGCGTCGCCAAACCCGTCCGAGAACCCCAACAATCCCCACAGGCCCCGGCCCCCGGCCGGGGCCCTGCCTGCCATCGGTTGACCCAACAATCCCCACAGGCCCCGGCCCCCGCCGGGGCCCTGGATGCAAGCGAATCCGCGAAGAGCCCCCGTCCCCGGTGACCAACGTCACAAATCGATGCCTTCACCGACGGCCGCCACTGGCCAATAATGGTCATTATCAAAGGCCGCCGCCCGACCCAGGGAGTCCCCATGGCGCTCGACGAGTACACCGCCAACGCCGAGATCATCGGCCGCGACGAGATCAGACGACCTCGAGGCCATCCTCTCGGTCACCAACACCGACGTCGACGAGGCGGTCCACACCGTCCTGGACAACGCCGACGCCATCTTCACGTGGGACTACGAGAAGGGCGCCCGCCCGGGCCTCAACAAGCTCTACGAGAAGGCCAAGGGCGCCCAGTGGAACGCCGAGACCGACCTACCCTGGGACACCGACGTCGACCTGGAGAAGAACGCGGAGATCCAGCGCCTCCAGTACGCCGAGCTCGAGCAGGACCTCACCGGCACGCCGCTCGAGAAGTTCTCGGAGCAGGACATGATCCAGCTCTCCATCGAGTCGGACAACTGGACCCTGAGCCAGTTCATGCACGGAGAGCAGGGCGCGCTCCTCTGCACGGCCAAGATCGTCGAGAGCGTGCCGTGGATCGACGCCAAGTACTACGCCGCCACGCAGGTGATGGACGAGGCCCGCCACGTCGAGGTGTTCGCCAAGTACCTCGACGAGAAGCTCCGGGGCCACTACCCGATCAACGCCCACCTGAAGATGCTGCTCGACGACATCATCAACGACAGTCGCTGGGACATGACCTACCTGGGCATGCAGGTCATGGTCGAGGGCCTGGCCCTGGCGGCGTTCGGCTTCATGCAGCAGATGACGCCCGACCCGCTGCTCCGGCAGATGTTGCGCTACGTGATGAGCGACGAGGCCCGCCACGTGGCGTTCGGCGTGCTGTCGCTGAAGGAGTACTACGCGGGCCTGACCGACGCCGAGCTGCGCGAGCGCCAGGAGTTCGCCTTCGAGGCAGCGGTGCGGATGCGCGACCGCTTCCTGCAGCAGGAGGTGTGGGACCGCATAGGCATCAAGCCCAAGGAGATCCTGCCGGTCATCATCCAGGACCCGGGCCGGGCGATGTTCCAGCAGATGCTGTTCTCGAAGATCGTCCCCAACTGCAAGAAGCTGGGACTGCTCGACGCCGGCGACGGCTGGCTGCGGACCAAGTTCACCGAGCTGGGCGTCATCCAGTTCGAGGACTGGCAGGACACCGGCGAGGAGTACGAGTCCCTCCAGGCGACCGGCTGACCTCCGGATCAGCCGAGGCGGGTGTCGACGGTCCGTAGCAGCTCGACGACCTCGTCTGCCTGGGCAGCGCTGTCGGGCGCGTCCTCTCCCAGGGGGATGGCGTAGCTGAGGAACACCGAGCGATCGCCTGCCCGGTAGCCGGCGGTGGTGCCGAGCACGCCGGCGCGCACGAGGAAGGCCTCGTCGCCCAGGCCAGCGACGGACTCCGCGTCCTCGCCCCAGGCCTGGGGATCGAACGCGCCGCTACCCGTGAAGACGGACAGCTGCAGCTGGTAGATCGTCGGCGACCGGCCACCGTCGACCGACGCCTCCCACAGGCAACTGTCGGAACCGCCGGCCACCGGCACGTCCCGGTCGGCGGGGACGACTGTGGCCGGCTCGCCGAAGAGGCCGCCGACCTCGTCCGTGGTCAGGAGCTGGCATGCCGGCGATTCGTTGCCAGCCGCGCCGGTGCTCTCTGCTCCGGCCGTCCCGGTCGTGTCGCCGGTGTCGATGGTGTCGCTCGTGTCCGCCGGCTGTTCGCTCGCTCGATCGGCGGCTTCCTCGCCGCCAGCACTACCGCTTCCACTGCAGGCCACCAGTGCGAGCGAAGCCGCCAGCAGCACGCCCGCCGTCCTCACCGGACCGGAAACCCCACGACTTGCTCGAGCGCGGCGAGCGCCTGGTCGGGCTGGTCGACCTTGATGGTGGTCATGCCCATCGCCCGGGCCGGCTTGAGGTTGACGCCGAGGTCGTCGAGGAACACGGCCTCGGGTGGCGCCACGCCCAGCTCGCGGCATACCAGCTCGTAGATGGCGGTGTCCGGCTTGCGCAGCCCCACCTTGCTGGACTCGATGACGACGTCGAAGAGGTTGGCCAACTCCGCCACCGGTTCTTCGACGTTGCCCCGGCCGGGCGCGTCGGGCAACGAGAAGTTGTTGGTGAGCAGGGCGGTCTTGAGCCGGACGTGACAGCGGCGGAGCGCCTCGACCATCGCGGGGCGGACCTCGCCCGCCAGCAGCGCCAGCACGGCTCGGCCGTCGATCTCGTGCCCGGCGACGCTCGCCTCGGCCTCGAACAGCTCGGCGAAGCCCGCCCAGTCGACCTCACTGCGCTCCAGCCGCGCCCAGGCGTTCGTGTCGGGATCGGTGGCATTGAGCTGGCGCAGGAACCCGTCGGGCAACCCGTTGTCATGTTCGTAGCGGGCGAACGCCTCGAAGGGGCTGGTGAGGATCACCCCGCCGAAGTCGAAGATGACGGCCCGGACTCGCATAGCCCGCCGATCCTATGGGGGGAGCGGACGGGCGAGGGCGGCGAGCGCCCCGCAACCGAGCTCAACCCACGAGCAGGTCGCGGGCGACGGCCTCCCACAGCTCGGTCGACAGGCGCAGCGATTCGACGTCGACGCGCTCGTCGTCGCCGTGGAACATGCGGCCGTAGTCCTCGAACGTCAGCTTCTGGCTGAACAGGCCGAAGCCGTAGGCGGTGGCGCCGAGCCGGCGGAAGAAGCGGGCGTCGGTGGCGCCGACGCTGATCATCGGCACCAGGTGGCTGCCATCGTAGAAGGCCTGCGTGGTGCGGGTCAGGGTGTCCCACAGGGCGGTCTCCACCGGTGACTCGGTCGAGGGATCGTCGTGGGCGCCGATCATCTCCACCCGTTCGGCGAGATCGCCCAGCACCTCGCTGAGCATGGCCTCCACATCGCGCAGCGACTGACCGGGCAGCGTGCGGATGTCGAGCTGCAGGTCGACCCGATCCGGGATGACGTTGGTCTTGGTCCCGCCGTGTGCCACGGTCGGGGCGATGGTCATGTGGGTGCAGGCGTGGAACTGGCGCGCCATCGCCACGGGGAAGTCGGGGAGGGCGCCCACCAGCTTGTCGGGGTCGAGCAGAGGGCCCACGACCTCCTGCGGGTAGGCCAGGCCCTCGAGGAACCGCCGCCAGGTGTCGTGGATGCGCGTCTCGGGCCGGTAGTCGGCCAGCCGCTGCACCACCGTCGCCGCCGTCACCAGGGCATTGTCGGTGGCGTAGGGCTGCGAGGCGTGGCCCGGGCGTGCCGCTGATGCGGAGCGTGCACCAACATGATCCCTTCTCGCCCACCAGCACCGGCAGCCGCAGGCCGCCGTCGCCACCGGGTACCGGGATGCCGCCCGACTCGGTGATCACGTAGTCGGCACCGACCGTGTCCAACTCGTGGCGCGCCAGATGATCCGCGCCCCAGGTGCCGAGCGCCTCCTCGTCGGCGACCGCGAGATAGATCAGCGTGCCTTCCGGCCGGAACCCTCCCATGGCCAGGCGTCGGGTGGCGACGGCCATCGACGCCGTCAGGTTGAGCATGTCGATGGCGCCTCGTCCCCAGACCTCGCCGTCGACCAGCTCGCCGCCGAACGGGTCGCGCTGCCAGCCGGCAGCGTTGGCGGGCACCACGTCCGTGTGCCCCATCAACAACAGAGTTGGCGCCTCGGGTCGCGTGCCTTCGATCCGGGCCACCAGACTGGTCCGGCCGGGCGATGGCTCGTAGCGTGCGACATCGACACCCGACCCTTCGAGATACGCCTCGAGCAGGTCGGCGCTCCTGGACTCGTGGCCCGACTCGAGGGTTCCGTCGTTGACGCAGGCGTTACGGACCAAGTGCTGGAGGAGGTCGGTGACCTCGTGGGTGACGTCGTCGGACACGGTCGCCATCACCGGCACGGTACCCGGGCCGTCGGGAGTGTCCGGCCGATCGTTCCGAAGCTTTGGTTGAATGCAGGCTGACATGCCGATGAAGCATGTGGTTATCGACGGCTCCAACATCGCCACCGAGGGCCGGGACGCGCCGAGCCTCGCCCAGTTGGACGAGGCCGTACGCGCCTTCATCGACGAATACTCGCCCGAGATCGTCACCGTCGTGGTCGACGCCACGTTCCCCAACCGGATCGAGGCCGAGGAGCGGCAAACCTACGAGGACGCGGTGGCGGCCAACGAGCTGATCACGCCGCCTGCCGGCGCGGTCGGACGGGGCGACGCGTTCGTGCTGCAGATCGCCCGCAAGGCCGATGCCGCCATCCTGTCCAACGACTCGTTCCAGGAGTTCCATGGCGACTACCCGTGGCTGTTCGAACCGGGTCGGCTGATCGGCGGCAAGCCGGTGCCGCATGTGGGATGGGTGTTCATGGAACGGGTCCCGGTGCGGGGACCCGCCAGCCGGCGGTCGGTGAGCGAGGCCCGCAAGGCCATTACGGCCACCAAGGCCACCAAGGCCACCAAGGCCACCAAGGCCACCAAGGCCACGAAGGCCACGAAGGCCAAGGCCGCGAAGGTCGGCAAGGTGGTGGCGACCACCGAGGCCGGGTCCCCGAAGCGGCGCCGTGCGGCCGGGGCGCGACCGGAGATGGAGCCACCGGCGCCGAGCCGGCCGGGACCCCGAGCACGGTCGCGGTCGGCGCACCCGACGACGGACAGGGTGAGTCGACGACGAACCGGCCGGCCAAGGACGTGTCTCCCTACAACGAGGCGTTGCCCTTCATCGAGTTCATCGCCGACCACCCTGTGGGCAGCGAGGTCGAGGCGACCGTCGAGCGTTTCAGCTCCCACGGGGCCTACGTGCTGACCGGCGACGCCCGCGGCTACGTGCCGCTCCGCAGCCTGGGCCAACCCGCACCGCGCAGCGCACGCGGAGGTGCTCAACCTGGGCGACAAGCGTCGCTTCGTGGTCATCGCCGTCGACGCACCTCGTCGGGGAATCGATCTTGCGCTCCCGGGCGTCGCCGAGGTCCCCGCTGGTTCGGACGCCCCGGTCGAGGAGCAGGTCGTCCAGGCCCTCGGCATGACGGACACGTCGGCGCCGGCGAAGGCGTCGGCAGCCAGGAAGGCGAGGGCGGCGGTCGAACAGGACGGGCACGAAGCGGCCGGCGACGAAGAAGGCAGCCGCGACGAAGGGCCCGGCGGCGAAGCGCACCACCAGGAAGTCTCCGGCGAAGGCGACCGTGGCGAAAAAGGCGGCCACCAAGGCGCCGCGAAGGCCTCCGCCAAGAAGGCCGCCAGCTCATCCGGCGGAACCAGGAAGGCCGCGGTCAAGAAGGCCGCAACCAAGACGGCCACTGCCAAGGCCGCTCCGCCAAGCGTCGCCGAGGCACTAGTGCGACCGCGCAGAAGTAACGCCCATGTGTCATGCCACCTTGAGTGGGGTGCCGTCGTAGGTCCAGCGGAACGGTCGGGCGGTGTGGTTGTGTTCGGTGATGAAGCGCATGATCTTGGCGACGAGGTCGTCGCGGGAGCCGAACTCGTCCGTAGCGCAGCAACCGGCGGGTGAGGATGGAGAAGAACAGCTCGACCTGGTTGAGCCAGCTGGCGTGGCGGGGCGTGTGATGGACAACGAAGCGGGGGTGCTGGGCCAGCCAGGCTTTGGTGGCCCGGGCGATGTGGCTGCCCCCGTTGTCCATCACGAGATGAACCTCCAGTGCGGCGGGAACGGCGGCGTCGATTTGTTCGAGGAACCCGATGAACGAAGCGGCGTCGTTGCGGGCGGCGTCGGTGGCTAGCACCTCACCGGTATGCACGTCGAGGGCGGCCATCAAACAGGCGGTGCCGTGACGGACGTACTCGAACTCCTGGCGGGCCGCACGCCCCGGTGCCGCCGGTCGGGTCGGGTGCGTGCGGCTACGGGCCTGGATGGCGGTCTTCTCATCGATCGACAGCACCAACGCGTTGAGGGGCTGGGACAGGTACAGGCCGCACACATCGGCGACCCGGTCCCAGAACTCGGGGTCGTCGCTGCGGGTCAACCAAGAACGGATCTTGTGGGGCTTGATGTCCAAGTCGGCGAGGATCCGCCCGATCTGAGACGCCGAGATCCCCATCGCCGCCATGTCCCGGGCCAACAGGTCATGGCTCCAATGCGACACGTGCTCAGGCGGCGCCGAGGTCGCCCGGGCCACGACCTTGACCCGTTCGTCATGGCCGTACACCCGCGGGCGACCCGACCGGGCCCGGTCCTCCAGACCCCCCAGACGGTCGACCTCGAAGCGACGCCGCCACATCCCCACGTACTGCTCGCTCATCCCCACCTCGGGCGCGATCCGACGGCTGGGCACCCCCTCGGCCGCCAGGAGCACCACCCGGCAGCGGCGCACCATCCGCTGGGGCGTCGTGTGCGCACGCACCCGGCGCTCCAACTCCAACCGTTCCTCGACGCTGATCTCCAACGCAGGCACGCTCCACATCGTCGTCCCTCCCTCGGCCCGACGCTGAGACCAGCAAACCACACGCGTGTAACTTCAGCGGGGATGCACTAGTGGACCCTGGCCGAAGGTGGAGGCAATGGCGAACGGCTTCCGTCGGCTATTGCCTCGGGCTTGCGGCACCGTTCGTCATGGCCTCGGGCATCGCTAGATTCGGCCCTTGTGCGCATCGCGACCTGGAACGTCAACTCGCTGACCGCGGAACGCCTGGTGCGCATCTGGGAGTGGCTGGACACGGTGCAGCCGGACGTCGTCTGCCTCCAGGAGACCAAGGTGACCGACGCCGCCTTCCCGGCGCTCGACCTGTACAGCCGGGGCTACGCCAGCGTCCACCACGGGCAGGGCCGCTGGAACGGGGTGGCGATCGCGAGCCGGGTCGGCCTCGACGATCCCGTCTCCGGCTTCGGCGACGGCGGACCTCCCGACGACGAGGCCCGCCTTGTGTCCGCCACGTGCGACGGCGTGCGGGTTTCGTCGGTGTACGTCCCCAACGGCCGCGAGGTCGGGCACGAGCAGTTCCATCACAAGCTCCGCTGGCTGGCGCGCCTCCGCGCCCACGTCGAGGCCGAGGCCGGCCTCTACGGCGCGGGCGCCGGCATCGCCGTGTGCGGCGACTTCAACGTCGCTCCCGAGGACATCGACGTGTGGAACCCCAAGGCGGTCCACGGCGCCACGCATGTCACGCCCGAGGAGCGCGCCGCGCTCGGGGAGCTCGAGGCCTTCGGGCTGCGCGACGCGTTTCGCGAGCAGTACCCCGGCGAGCCCGACCTGTTCAGCTGGTGGGACTACCGGGCCGGCGCCTTCCACAAGCACCAGGGCATGCGCATCGACCTGATGATGCTGTCGTCGGAGCTGGCGGACCGGGTGACGTGGGCGTTCATCGACCGCAACGCGCGGAAGGGGCACAAGCCCAGCGACCACGCGCCTCAGTTCGTGGACGTGCTCTAGACCTCGAGCACGCCTCGCAGCTTGTCCAGTCCATCAGCGAGGGTGTGGCGGACCCGGTCACGCGAGAGCCCGAGCTCGTCATGCAGCTCCCGTAGCGTGCGTGGCTCCTGGCCGTCGAGCCCGAAGCGGGCGCTCACGACCAGGCGCTCGATGTCCGTCAACCCCGTCAGGGCATGGATCGGCAACGCATGCAAGGCGACGAGATCGTCGTCGGCATCGGAACGCAGGTCGATGGGCTCGAGCTGCTCGGCATCGTCGCCGTCATCTCGGTAGGGCCACCCGTCCTCGCTGATGAAGTCGAAGGGATCACCCATGCATCACTTGTCGCGCGCCGAGCGTGACAGGTCAATGGGAACCCTCAGGCCCGGAGCGCCGCCAGCAGACCGGGCCCGATCCGGCCCGCCAGCAGCCGGCCCATGCCCGGGATCGCCGCCAGCTCGTCGGTCGTCGCCGGCAGGGCCTCGGCGATCGCCTCCAGCAGCCGGTCGTCGACGAGCGTCACCGGCTCGACCCGCGCCGCCCGGGCCTGTTCCTCCCGCCACGCCAACAGCGCAGCGAGCGTCGGCCGACGGTGGCCGACCGGAGCCGACCTCGGCGAGCTGGGCCCGCTGGTCGGCGAGCCGCTCCCGCCAGTCGGGCGCCGGCTCGGGGCGGTCGTCGCCGGATGGCTCCCGCTGGCGCTCCGCCAGTCCCGCCAGCCACGGGGTCAGCCGGCGCTCGCTGATGCGGCCGCCGAACGTCCGCTCCGCCGCCCACGAGCAACGCAGCTCGTCCTCCGCCCGGGTCATGGCCACGTACAGCAGGCGCGCCTCCTCCGCCCGCTCGGCGGCGGTGCGGGCGTGGGTGATGGGCACGTAGCCGTCCTCCAGGCCGGCCAGGTGCACGATCGGCCACTCCAGCCCCTTGGCGGCGTGGAAGGTGGCCAGCGTGACGGCGTCGCCCCAGCCGTCGCCGCCCTCGGCCGTGAACGTGGCGACCAGCCACGTGGCGAAGTCCGGAGCACGAGCTCCGGGATTCAGCCGCAGGTGGTCGCGGGCCAGCTCCATGACGAGGTCGAGCTCGGCGCGGCCCCGGGCCGCAGGCCCCTCGGAGACCTCGTCGCCGTCGTCCACCGGGTCCGCCAACGTCGCCAGGTCGGGAAGTCGCTCGCCGAGCGGAGCGTCGTCACGCCGCAGCAGGTCCAGGGCGTCCCTCACCGACCGGTGGTCCAGCAGGGTGTCAGTGCCTCGCACCCGGTGGGGGATCCCGGCGCGACGGAGGGCATCGGCGATCGCGGAATCTGTGCGTGGGTCCGCACCAGCACCGCCTGCGACGACCACGCCGCCCGCGGGCCCCGTCGGTCGCGCACGGCCCGAGCGATGGCCCCGGCCTCGTCCAGATCGCTGGCGTGGCGCTCGAGGCGGGGCGGGACCCCGTCGGGCCGTCGGGCGCGTACCTCCCGCCCGCCGACGCCGGCGGTGCGGAGGACATCCCCGGCCGCCGCCAGGATCGATGGCGTGGAGCGGTAGCTGCCCAGCAGCTCGATCACGTCGGCCGGTGGGTAGAGCCGCCGGAAGCCCTCGAGGAAGCCGGCGTCGGCACCGTTCCAGCCGTAGATGGCCTGCTGGGGATCGCCGACCACGCACAGGTCGTAGCTGTCGCCGCGCCAGGCATCGAGCAACCGGAGCTGCAGCGGGTTGACGTCCTGGAACTCGTCGACGAACAGGTGGCGGTGGCGCCACCGCTGGGCGGCGGCGAAGGCCGCGTCGGTCTCGATGAGGTGGCTGCACAGCCGCAGCAGGTCGTCGAAGTCGACCATCCGCGCCTTGCGCTTGGCCTCCTCGTAGCGGCGGTACAGGTCGGCGATCCGCTTGGGTGGCGCCGGCGTGCGTCGGCGGACGGCCGCCGCGGCTTCGGCATAGCCGTCGGGACCGGTCAGGCGGGCCTTGGCCCACTCGATCTCAGCGGCGAGCTGGCCGACCGTGAGCTGGCTCTGCCCACGCGAGCCGCCGACGATGTCCTTGAGCAGCCGACCCTTGCGGACGAGTAGCTCCGGCGCGGCGCGGCCCTCGTCGGCCCATCGCCCCCGGAGCTGGGCATAGGCCACGCCATGGAACGTGCCGGCGGCCACGCCGTCGCGCAGCCCGAGCCCCCGGAGCCGGTCCCGTAGCTCACCCGCGGCCTTGCGGGTGAACGTGAGGGCCAGGACATGGCTGGCGTCGGCATCGGCGGTCTCGATGCGCCAGGCGATGCGCCGGGTGAGCACCCGGGTCTTGCCCGACCCCGCCGGGGCCAGGATGGCCAGGGGCCGGGCCGGCGACGTGACCGCACGCCGCTGCGCCTCGTCCAGGTCGTGGAGCAGGCGATCGGCAGCCACCGCCGGCGAGGATATTCGGGCACTCGGTGTCCGGTGGGGGGCACTTAGGCTGCCGGCGATGATCGACGTGGCGCTCGGACCGCTTCGAGGAGCTCGTGGGCGAGGCCCTCGACAGCATCCCGGACGAGCTGGGCGGCTACATGGAGAACGTCGCCGTGCTGGTCGAGGACGGCGTGCGGCACGGCCGCCTGCTCGGCCTCTACGAGGGCGTGCCGCTGACCAAGCGGGGCGAGTGGTACGGCACCGGTGCGCTCACGCTGCCCGACCGGATCACCATCTTCCGACTGCCGATCTGCGCTCGCTGCCGCAGCGAAGAGGAGGTGGTCGACCAGGTGCGGGTGACGGTGATCCACGAGGTGGCCCACCACTTCGGCATCGGCGACGCCCGTCTGAAGGAGCTTGGCTGGGCGTGACGGCTGCGGGTGGCGGAACCCATGACCTCGACAAGCGGTGGGGATACGCTGCGCCACGTGCCGTTCCCGCGGAAGTTGCTGAATGACGACGAAGAGATCGTCCTCGACCTGCACCCGCACTGGTGGTTCTTCGCCCCGCCGCTCTTGGCCCTGATCGGCGCGATCGTCCTCGGCATCCTGGCCCTGGCGAACGACGTCAACACCGCCCTCAAGATCCCGGTGGGCCTCCTGGTATTGGGGTTGCTCGCCTGGTTCGGCTGGCGCTACGCCCGCTGGATCACGACCAACTTCGTGGTGACCACCGACCGGCTGATCTACCGGCACGGCGTGCTCTCCAAGCACGGCATCGAGATCCCCCTCGACCGGGTCAACACCGTGTTCTTCCGACAGTCGATCTTCGAGCGCCTGGTCGGGGCCGGCGACCTGGTCATCGAGTCGGCCAGCGAGTTGGGCCGCCAGCGGTTCTCCAACGTGCGCAAGCCCTCGGCGGTCCAGAACGAGATCTACCGCCAGATCGAGGCCAACGAGAACCGCAAGTACGACCGGATGGGCGTCTCCGCCGCCGCCGGTACCACGGCCGCCGCCCAGAAGTCCGACGACGGCGAATCGATCCCAGAGCAGATCCGCGAGCTCGACGGGCTGCGCAAGCAGGGCCTGCTCACCGAGGAAGAGTTCGCCCGCAAGAAGCAGCAGCTCCTCGACAGGATGTGATCCAGCCGCGGGTCGTCAGCCTCGTCCCGTCGGTCACGGAGACGTTGCTGGCGTGGGGCGTGACCCCGGTTGCGTGCACTCGGTTCTGCGAGCAGCCGGATCTCCCGCACGTGGGCGGCACCAAGGACCCCGACGTCGCGGCGCATCGTCGACCTCCGTCCCGACCTGGTGGTGCTGTGCGTGGAGGAGAACCGCCGTGAGGATGCCGACGCCCTGACGGAGGCCGGCATCACCACCGCGGCACTGTCGATCGACAGCGTCGCCGACGTCGCACCTGCGCTCCGGAGCCTGGCCGGGCAGGTGGGCGTCGATCCCGACGCGGTAGAGGAGATCGACCCCATCCGCCGACGGTGGGCGACCAGCGACTGCGGGCCTTCATTCCCGTCTGGAAGCGGCCGTGGATGAGCCTGGCCGGCGGGACGTACGGCTCGTCGCTGCTGGCCGCCATCGGCGTCGACAACGTTTTCGCCGACGCCGACGACCGCTATCCGACCGTGACGCTCGAGGCGGCCCGGGCCCGCCGGCCCGACGTGGTGCTGGCGCCAAGCGAGCCCTATCCATTCGGCGAGCGGCACATCCCGCTGCTCGACGAGGTGGCGCCGGTGGTGCTGGTCGACGGCCAGGACCTGTTCTGGTGGGGCGTGCGCACCCCGGCCGCCGGGGAGCGGCTGCGCCGTCAGCTGTGCTCGTAACGCTCAGTGGTCGCGACCCCAGGCCCCGCCGGCCGGTCGACCCCGCCACAGGACCGGCATCTTGAGCCTGATCTTGGGCTGGCACAACGCCACCACGCAGCCGCCGAAGCCGGCGCCCGTCACCCGAGCCCCGTACACCCCCGGGACGCCCCGCAGGGCGACCACCAGCTCGTCCAGCGCCGGGGTGGTGACGTCGAAGTCGTCGCGCAGGCTGGCGTGGCTGGCGACCAGCAATTCGCCGGCGTAGCGCAGCTGCCCGTCCGCCAGCGCCGCCCCCAGGGCGTCGACGCGATCGTTCTCGGTGGTCACGTGCCGCGCCCGCCGGCGGAGGAGCGGGTCGTCGATCGCCTCGACGGCGGCCGGGGACGCCTCCCGGAGGGGACCGACGATCTCCTCGGCCGCCTCGCACTCCTTGCGGCGCTGGGCGTAGGCGGACCCCGACAGCTCCCGTGGCTCGCCGGAGTCGACCACCACGATCTCGGCGTCGTCGGGGAAGGGCGAGCTTCTCGACGGCGAGGCTCCGGCAATCGATGCGCAGGACCTGATCCGCCTCGGCGGCCACGGCGACGAGCTGGTCCATGATCCCGCAGGGCACGCCGACGGCTCGCTGCTCGGCCCGCTGGCATGCCTCGGCAACGCCGACGGGGTCGTCGAGGTCGGCGCCCAGCGCGGCGGCGAGCGCCACCTCCAGCGCCGCGCTCGAGGCCAGCCCGCTGCCCGGCGGCAGCTCCGACTGGACCATGCCGACGAGCCCGTTGTCGGGCCGCAGCTCGGCCACCACGGCCGCCACGTACCGGGCCCACGGCGGCTCCACCTTGGCCGGGTCGTCGCCGCCGTCCAGCGCTATCTCGGCCACGCCGTCGAACCGCTCCGATCCCAGCATGACCCAGTTGCCACCCCGGTCGCCGGTGATCTCGGTGCCGAGGCCGATGGCCAGCGGCAGGACGAGGCCTCCCATGTAGTCGGTGTGGTCGCCGATCAGGTTGACCCGTCCCGGCGCCCACGATCGCAGTCCCATCACGCTCCTCGCAGTGCCGCGGCGGCATCCTCGGGGGCCACCGGGTTGACGAACACACCGCTGCCCAGCTCGCCGGCGGCCACGTAGCGCTGGACGTCGGGCGATCGCATCGGCGAGACGATATGCACATGGAGGTGGGCCTCGGGCCACGGACCGCCGTCCGTGGGCCGTTGGTGGATCCACATCATGTAGGGGAGTGGGGCGTCGAACAGCCGGTCCAGGCGGGCCAGCACGTCGACCAGGAGGTCGGCCAGGCCGTCGCGCTGCGGGCCGTCGAGCGATGGCAGGTCGGCGCGGTGGACGTCGGGCGCCAGGAGCATTCCGTAGGGGTAGGCGCTGGCGGTCGGCACCCAGGCGCGCCAGTCGGCAGCCGCGGCGACCTCGAGCGCCGGGTCGCGCGGCGCGCACAAGGGACAGTCGCCCCTCGCGGTCCGCCGCAGTTCCGTCAACGGGACCGCGGGCACCTCGTCGTAGGCGTAGATCTGTCCGTGCGGGTGCGAGATCGTGGCGCCGACCTCCACGCCCCGGTTCTCGAACACGAGCACATAGGCGACGTCGTCGCGTGCCCCCAGGGCGGCCGTGCGGTCGGTCCACAGGTCGACGACCCGCAGGGCGCCCCGCGTCCCCAGGTCGGGGAAGCTGGCGTCGTGCTCGGGCGTGTAGAGCACCACCTCGCTACGGCCGTCGGGGAACGACGGCCAGCGGTTGGCGAAGGCCTTCACGTCGTATGGCTCGGGTGCCTCCAGCCCGCCGACGCAGAAGGGGCAGGCTGTCGACGGCCGATGGGGGCGCTGCTGGCGGCCGCCCGCGACCACGACTGCGGCCCCGCTCAGCTCGTCGATGCGGTGATCGGACATGCGCTGCCTCGCGTCCTGCTGCCGTCCTGCCGTCCGTACCGGTGCTCGGGCCTACCGCACCGCGGCCGCGGCGGCCTCAGCCGCCCGATCGAGCGCGCCATGATTCCATGGAGCCCGGAGGGCCACGTTGATCTGGTCGGCGCCGGCGGCCAGGTAGCGGCCGAGGGCGTCGGTGGCCTGGTCGACGCTGGTTCCCACCACGGCGCCCGGCCGCACGGCGTCGGCGCGGGGCCCGAACTGGGCGGCCAGCGACGCCTCGTCGTCGCAGAAGACGACGTTGACGCCGATCCGCACTCCGCCGGGATCGCGGTCTTCCGCGGCGCAGTGCTCGACGAGGGCCCTGCGCTTGTGAGCCAGCACGTCGGCGGCGACGAAGGGCACGTTCCAGCCGTCGCCGTGGCGAGCGACGATGCGGGCCGTGCGCCGTTCGCCGGCGCCCCCGATCCAGATCGGCAGGTGCGGCTGGACCGGCCGAGGTTCGAGCCGCGCGTCGCGCAACCGCACGTGCGTGCCGGCCACGTCCGCCTTCCCGTCGTGCAGCAGGCTGCGGATGGCGCCGGCCGCCTCGTCCAACAGGTCCAGCCGCTCGCCGGCGGGCGGGAACCGAAAGCCGTACGCCGCGTACTCCGCCTCGGCCCACCCGGCGCCGAGGCCGATCTCCGCACGCCCACCGGAAAGGTGATCGATGGTGGCGACGGCTTTGGCCAGGACGCCCGGGTGCCGGAAGCCGACGCAGTAGACGAGGCAGCCGCAGCGCACCCGGGTCGTGGCGCAGGCGAGGGCGGCGTGCATGGCAACCGCCTCGTGGCACTCGTACGCGCTGAGGTCCGACGAGTACAGGTGGTCCCAGACGGTGATGGCGTCGAAGCCGGCGTCCTCTGCCCGCCGCCACAGGCTGCGGAGGTCGGCCACCGTCGTGTTCTGCAGCCCCGTGTGGACGCCGAAGGTGGGCACGAGTTGATGGTGGCACGAACCCCGCTTGACCCGCCGGTCAAGAGGCAACACCATGGCGCCATGAGCCAACTGCCGATCGCCAAGGCCAACGGGATCGAGATCTGCTACGACACGATGGGCGACCCGTCAGATCCCACCGTGTTGCTCGTGATGGGCCTGGGGGGTCAGCTGATCCAGTGGGATCCCGAGCTGTGCAGCCTCATCGCTGAGCGCGGATTCCATGTCGTTCGCTTCGACAACCGCGACGTCGGACTGTCCACCCACCACGAGGGTGGGGTCGACGTTTTCCGGCTGTTGACGTCGGAGGCGTCCGGTTCGCCGCCGCCCCCGGTGCCCTACCTGTTGTCCGACATGGCCGACGACGCCGTCGGCCTCCTCGACCATCTCGGCGTGGACCGGGCCCATGTCGTGGGCGTGTCGATGGGCGGGATGATCGCCCAGTCGATCGCCCTGGCCCACCCCGCACGAGTGATGACCCTGACCTCGATCATGTCCACCACCGGCGACAGCGACGTCGGCCACCCGACCGCAGAGGCGATGGCGGCGCTCGTCGCGCCCCCGGCGCAGACCCGCGAGGAGGCCCAGGACGGGGCCGTCCGCCAAGCCCACGTGTGGGGTAGCCCTGGCCTGTTCGACGAGGACCATCTCCGGCAGCTGGCCGGCGAGTCCTGGGACCGCGGCCACGAACCCTTGGGCGTCGCCCGGCAGCTGGCCGCGATCCTCGCCTCGGGCAGCCGGTCCTCCGGTTTGGCCACCGTCGCCATCCCGTCGCTGGTGATCCACGGCACCGCCGACACGCTGGTCCAGCCGTCGGGTGGCGAGCGCACCGCCGAGGTGATCCCCGATGCCAAGCTGTTGATGGTCGACGGCATGGGCCACGACCTGCCCCGGCCGCTGTGGCCGACCCTGGTGGACGCCATCTGCGACCACTGTGCCCAGCACCAGCCAACCGCCTAGACCAACGCACGGAGGACGCCTCGATGGGACCCCTGGCTGGAATCACCGTCGTCGAGATCGCCGGGATCGGGCCCGGCCCGTTCTGCGCCATGATGCTGGCCGACATGGGGGCCGAGGTCATCAGGGTCGACCGGGCCGAGAACGTGGCCGGTGGCGATCCGGCCAGCCCCCCCGCCGACCTGAACAACCGGGGGCGTCGATCGATCGGTGTCGACCTGAAGAACCCGGATGGCGTCGCCGTGGTGCTCGACCTGGTCGAGCAGGCGGACGCCCTCATCGAGGGCTTCCGCCCCGGGGTGGCCGAGCGGCTGGGCATCGGCCCCGACGAATGCCTGGCGCGCAACCCCAGGCTGGTCTACGGCCGGATGACGGGGTGGGGCCAGGACGGCCCGCTGGCGGGGGCGGCGGGCCACGACATCAACTACATCGCCTTGGCAGGCGCGCTCGATCCCATCGGACGACGAGGCGAGGCCCCGGTCCCGCCGCTCAACCTCATCGGCGACTACGGCGGTGGGGGCATGCTGCTCGCCTTCGGCGTCGTGTGCGGCGTGCTCGAGGCGCAGCGCTCGGGACAGGGCCAGGTGGTCGACACCGCCATGGTCGACGGCGCCGCCGTGCTCATGACCATGACCCACGCGCTGCGGGCGATGGGGATATGGGACGACGAGCGTGGCACCAACATGCTCGACACCGGCGCCCACTTCTACAACGTCTACGAGACGGCGGACGGCAAGTACGTGTCGATCGGCTCGATCGAGCCCCAGTTCTATGCGGAGCTGCTCCGGCTCACCGGGCTCGAGGGCGAGGAGCTGCCCTGGCAGCACGACCGGGTGCAGTGGCCGGCGCTCAAGGAGCGGCTGGCGGCGATCTTCAAGACCAAGACCCGGGACGAGTGGTCCGAGCTGATGGAGGGCACCGACGTGTGCTTCGCCCCGGTCCTGTCGATCCCCGAGGCGATCGAGCACCCCCACAACGTCGATCGCCGCACGTTCGTCGAGGTCGCCGGCATCCGCCAGCCGGGGCCGGCGCCCCGGTTCAGCCGTACCGCGCCCGAGATCTCGTCGCCGCCGCCACACGCCGGCCAGCACACCGACGAGATCCTGGCGGCGGCCGGCTTCGACGCCGACCGGGTCGCCAAGCTGCGCGAGGCGGGCGCCATCGCCTGACGGGTGCCATATCGTCGGCGGCCCCCGCCACAATGCTGCCCATGGCAACCCTGGTCGCGTTCCACGCCCATCCCGACGACGAGTGCCTGCTGCAGTCGGGTTCGCTGGCCAAGGCCGTGCACGACGGCCACCGCGTGGTGGTGGTGTACGCGACCCGGGGCGAGGTGGGCGAGGCGCCCGATGGCCTGCTCGAGCCGGGGGAGTCGCTGGTCGAGCGGCGGATGGCCGAGGCGCATGCGGTCGGCCGAGGCGCTGGGGGTCCACCGGGTGGCGTGGCTGGGCTACCGGGACTCGGGGATGATGGGCACGCCCGACAACGACGATCCCCGGTGCTTCTGGCGCGCCGACGTCGAGGAGGCTGCGGCCCGGGTCGCGGGGATCCTGCGGGAGGAGTCGGCCGACGTCCTCACCATCTACGACGAGAACGGCAACTACGGCCACCCCGACCACATCCAGGTCCATCGGGTGGGCAGCCGGGCCGCCGAGCTGGCCGGCACGCCGCACGTGCTCGAGGCGACCATCAGCCGGGCGCACGTCAAGGCCCTCATCGCCGAGGCGGCGGCCGCCGGCCAACAGATCGGCGACGCGCCCGACCTCGAGGACGAGTCGGTCATCTTCGGCGTGCCCGACGAGGCGATCACGACCGTGGTCGACGTGGGCGACTTCCTCGATCGCAAGCGGGCGGCGATCGCCGCCCACGCCAGCCAGGTCCACGACACCGGCCTGTTCCTGGCCATGCCGCCCGAAGCCTTCCGGGCCGCCATGGGCACCGAGTTCTACATCCGGCGGGGTGTGCCGGCGGGCCACCGCGATCACGACGTGTTTGCCGGCGTGGAGCCCGCGGCGTCCCGCTGAGCCCGTCCGCGGCGTGTTGCACGCGACCGCCGACGGAACGCCATGATGGCCGCGTGACGATTGTGAAGATGACTCTGTTATTGTCACTGTATGTCTACCGTTGGGGTGTACGCAAGGATCAGCCTCGACCGCCGCGACGGTGAGGGCGTCGCCCGGCAGCTCGCCGACTGCCGGCAGCTCGCCGCCGAACGGTGGCCCGACGCCCAGATCACCGAGTACTGCGACAACGACCTCTCGGCGTTCCGGGCCCGGCGCCGACCCGAGTACGACCGGCTGCTGGCCGACCTCCGCGCCGGGCGCCTGGTCGCCGTGGTCGCCTACCACCCGGACCGGCTCTACCGGCGCCTGGCCGACCTCGATGACCTCATCGACGCTGTGCAGGGCGCCGGCGTCGAGGTCGCGACCGTGAAGGCCGGCGACGTCGACATGGCGACCGCGTCCGGGCGCATGATCGCTCGCATCCTCGGCTCGGTCGCCCGCCACGAGTCCGAGCGCATCGGTGAGCGGGTCTCCCGCGTCAAGCGCGAGCGTGCCGCCCAGGGCCGGCCGGCTGGTGGCGGGCTACGTCCGTTCGGACTCACCGCCGACCGCAGCGCGCTGGTGCCCGACGAGGCCGACGCGCTCCGACAAGCTGCGGCGGCTGTCCTCGACGGGGAATCGTTCGGGGTGGTTGTGAACCGGCTCAACGACGCCGGGGTGCGGAACACGACCGGCCGTCAGTGGACGATCGGCAACC
This sequence comes from uncultured bacterium, assembly GCA_963813485.1. Taxonomy (GTDB): domain Bacteria; phylum Actinomycetota; class Acidimicrobiia; order Acidimicrobiales; family VFJN01; genus DASQUK01. The sequence goes on along the minus strand of CAWEZE010000022.1, from coordinate 120,031 downwards.
TGCGCCGCACCTATGACCTCCCCGCACGTCGCCGGGCTGCGCTCCTACCAGGGCGAGATCGTCGGCGCCGCGACGTGGCCGCCGATCTTGGACCGTGGCACGTGGGAACGACTGAGGGCCGCTGCCGCGACTCGGCGTCGTGGCCGGCCGCCGTCTGACCGGCACCTGCTGACCGGGCTGCTCGCCTGCTCGAAGTGCGGGCGAACCCTGTGGGCCAACCAGCGGCGGAACCGCGGCTACGAGTACCGGTGCTCGCCCGCGGCGACGACGACCGGCCGCGGGTGCGGTGCGCTGTCGATCGCCGCCGAACCGCTCGAGCGGCTGATACCGGAGATGATCTTCGCGGCGATCGACGACGGCGCCCTCGCCGAACGGCTCGCTGGCCGCCTGCGGCGAGCGGTCGTACCGGCGCCCGATATCGAGGGCATCGAAGCCGAGCTCGCTGCGCTCGCCGAGGACCACGGCGCCGAGCGCATCACCCGCGGCGAGTGGCTCAAGGCGCGGGCCGGGCTCGCCCGCCGGCTCGACGAGGCCAAGGTCGCTCTCGCCGTCGCGTCGACGTCGACCCCGCAGCTCGAGCAGCGTCGACGCCAACCTCCGGGACCGGTGGCCGACCCTGGACCATCGAACGGCAGCGCGCCGTCATCGCTGCCGTGTTCGATCGGCATCGTGATCCATCCGGCGAAGCGGCTCGGGCTGCCGCCGATGGTCGAAGGCATCGGCCGCATCGACCTCGACCGCGTCGACATCCAGTGGCGGGCGTGAAACGGCTGATCTCGTTCGTGTGCGGCCACAAAGGCTGCGAGGCTGGGTCGGTCGATATCGACTCCACCGGCGCCTTGTGGATGAGATTTCGGGGACGGCACCCCGGCCGTGACCGTTGGGACAACGAACCGACCCCGCTGCGAAACGAGCCGGAGGCCTGGCCGTTCATTCCGAGCTGCCCGCATTGTGGTCAGGAACTCCGTCTCGAACGTGCCCGTTGTGGTCGATGGACTCACCGAAGCTAGAGCCAGAGGGAAGGTCGCGGATCGGGTGATTCCACCAAACCCACAATGACGTACTACGGTTAAGCGAAATCCGATTCGGCCTGCACGTGGTGCGAATTCGACCCGCCGCTGTGGGATGCGGAGGGACCGTGAGGTCCCCGCATGCCCCAGCTCACCGACGAACAACGTCGGCAACATTTCTCCGAACTCGGCACCCGCGGCGCCGCGTCCCGCCGGGCCCGTAAGGCCGCCGTCACCCGCCTCGTCGAGGCCAGCCGTAAGGCACAAGGTCTCCCCCCGACCGTCGGCGACGTCGAGGTCCTCGAGCGGGTCGCCGCCCTGATCGAAGCCGGCGGCGACGATGATTAGGCCCCCTGATAACGAACAGCGCCCCCATCAACTGGGGGCACCGTCCACAGGGCTCGACCAAAGCCTGAACTCGGAAACAGAGGATATGTAGCAGCCGGTCGTTCGGGGTGGGATGACCTGTGAGTGCATGTCGCTGGGGGTGGGAAGATGTGTGTATGGCGCAGTCGATAACGCAATCGCGCCGTTTCGTGGACGAGGTCACGTCGGGGGATCCGCGGCGGGCTCTCGAGGCGTTGGTTGAACGGTTGGCGGTCGAGCTCGACCAGGCGGAGGGCGCTCGGAATGTGGCGGCGTTGGTGAAGGTGCTGTTGGCCGTGTTTCGGGCGATTGAGGGGTTGCCGAAGCTGGCGGGTCGGTCGTTGGAGGATGAGCTGAAGGATCGGCGGACGGCTCGGGGCGAGCCGCGGGTGAACCGGCAGGGGGGCCGCACAAAGAGGAGTTTCCACGCCGGGACCCAGAAACCCGTGATTGCTGGCTGGTTCGATGGAAAACTTTCGGAAACCGGAATGAGGGATGCCAATGGCCGATAAGACCGCCGATATCGAGCGGATTCGTGAAGAGATCCGCCGACGCCTGGCCCGCAGGCGCAAAGGTGTCGTCGTCGTCGACGATGACGGGGAGCGGATACGCCATTTGAATGCCGGTGCCTATGTCGAGACCACAGCCGATGGCGGTGAGAGGGCCTACGAGCAAGTGCACCCACACAGCAGGACGGCGTACGTCGAGGCGCTGTCCGAAGTTCGCCGTGAAGGTCTCGACGGCGAGGTTGCCGAAGTCCTCGCTAGAAAGATGCTCGCCAGCGGCGTAGACGCAAAGACGCTCATCGAGTACGCCACTCGTGGGGCGGTCCGGGCGAAGTGGGGTCGGTTGCATCGCGAGAACCAGGCCCGCCGGTTGGCTGGCCTTGGCCCGCGTGCTGACGAGCTGGCCTCGTGGTTGCGGGAGACGCGGTGATGCCGGTTTCGGACGTGGAGCGGCAGCGGTGCGCGATCCCGTCGCCCGAGAGGTTGTCCGACGAGGAGAGGGCCCGTTACGGCATCGACTTGAACGACCCGGAGCCGCCGCGGCCGTTGCGGCCCAACGAGTATGTGGTGGCTGGTCCGATGCGGCGGGACGGTCAACCCGTCCTGATGGATGGCCGCGGCCAGCCTCTGCGTCCTTCGCCGGACGAGCAGAAGTGTTTGGCTTGGGAGCGTCGCCGGCAGCTCAGGGCGGCGTTGTTCGCGGCGGCGGCGGCGAGGGAAATGTCGTTGACTGCGATCGTGGGGTTGCGGCACAAGGCGGCGGTGCTGTGGGAGCAGGCAAACGAGGAGGAGCCAACGGTCGGCCGGCTCACGCTCGGCGGCTACGTGATCAGGCCAACGAGGTGGAGCTGGGGGCCGAGCGTCGTCGACCGCGCCGAGCAGGAGTTGGCGGAGATCAAGCGTCTGCAGCGTGAGCTCCGTGCCGCGGGTGCCACCAAGATCGGCACCTGGTTGCGCCACGGTGGCGGTGACGAGGAACCGCCGTCGTCAGCCAACGCGGCCGGAAGCGTTCACTGATCCGGGCAGGTCCGTGTCCTTTCCTGCCCGGTGGCGGTGGTCCGGGGGATTTGAGTTGTCGTTTCGCCTCCGGGCCACCGGCAACACGCCGACGGGCAATCGGCGCTTCGCTTCGCCCCGCCAGTACTAGTCCGCAGGGGGAAATCAAGGATCGGCGAACTTTGGACGAATCAAGTGTCGTTTCTGTCGGCGCATGGAGAAAACCGCTATCGGTGAACCGAGCAGGAAGCCGATCACTGGGCAGCCGGGCGGCAGAAGGTGACGCCGAGCGGCGCTCAAGCGTTCGGATGAGAGGCGTTCGTTACCCGGGTCGGCCACGAGGTCGCCTGGCTCGGCTGACATCAGGGTGCATGTCATATGGTGGGCCGATGGGATTGGGCACGACGATCTGCAGCTGGCGAACGGGTGGACGCCTAGCCGAATACACGCAGAGATCGCCGAGCGAACCTGGTTCCACACCATCGATCTTGGGAACGGGATCTGCACTCCCGGCCAGAAGGACACGCCGGCAGAGGTCGTTCAGATGCGGCTGCCGGACCTCACGGGTCGGACTGTGCTCGACATCGGTGCCTACGACGGCTTCTACTCGTTCGAGGCGGAGCGCCGTGGCGCCAAGGACGTCCTGGCGACCGACAGCTGGGCCTGGAATTGGCCGGGCAGCGATGCCCGTCGCAACTTCGACCTTGCCCACGAGCTCCTGGGGAGCGCCGTGCGGGTGCAGGACGTGGCCGTCGAGAAGCTTGCACCCAAAGTCGTCGGCGGAACGTTCGACGTCGTGCTGTTCCTCGGCGTGCTGTACCACGCGCCCGATCCGCTGGGGTACCTGAAGCGTGTCCGCAGCGTGACGGGCGAGATGGCCATCATCGAGACGGCGGTAGACCTGCTTGACGTCCGCGTACCGGCCGTCGCCTACTACCCGGCGCGTCCCTTGGCAACGACGGCAGCAACTACTTCGGGCCCAACCCGATGGCGGTCGAAGGATTGCTGGCAGACGCGGGCTTCGGACAGGTCGTCGCCTTCGAGCCGTGGTGACGACCCCTTGGTATGGGGTTCCCCCCACGGCCGAGATCAACCCGACCACCGTCGTCGCCAAGCTGCGGTACAAGCTACGCCAACGCTTCGGATCGCCCCGCTTCGGTCGCATGGTGTTCCACGCGTACGTCTGAAGCCACCCGATGCCCGAGAGCTGAACGACGAGGTCGGTCGGCGTCGGATCGCGCTGTCCTCAAAGCCGGCGATAGGTGACACGACGGTGGTCGAAGCGCCCTCTGTCTCAGGCTTCGACTCGCGCCACAACGTTCCCGCCAGACCTGGTGCGTGAAGACGATGAACCAACCTCGACCACACCGCCGAGATGGAGTTGAGCCTCTTCGGCAGGTACGGCTGGTAGATCCCCGGCTCGTCGAGCATGCGGAACTCCAAGGTCCGGAAGCCTGCTCGGAGCGCGAGCCACGTCAGGCGGCCGCGAGAGTTCATGTGGTATTGCAGGCGGAAATGGTGATCATCGAGTGTGGCGTGGTCTCGGAACGACGGATGACCCATTCGTCTATGTGTGACCGGCGAGCGACGTACACCGATCCGCCGAAGTAGTGAAACATATTCGGCGTCAGGATGAAGGCGGACCACCTGGCTTCAGGCATTCGTGCATGGCGACCAGGAAAGGCATCGGTGACGAAACGTGCTCGAGGACGTCGCTCCCGACGATGACATCGAAGTGGTGACGGTGCGTCAGGGCGACTCCTCGAGGGTCGACTGAAACCGCTCGTCCAACCTGTGGTTGGCCAGGATCTTGGGGGAGGATCCACTCCGACCATGTGCCCCACAATCGGTTTCAGGCCCGCGTAATCCTGGTGACCGCAGCCTGCCCCGACATCCACACAATCGAGTCGGCAGTGGCGTCGGCTGCGACCATCTGGTGAAGAACGTCGAACTCGTCGGCGCCACGTGCGAGCAGCACGGACTTCGCCCCGTGCGGCATTGTCATCGGCTGTCAGCCCGACTGGCGATCTGACGCGAAACGCCGTCACTACCGCACCATCCCTACCAGACCCTCCCCGAGGGCTCGCAACCTAGCGCCCCAGACGAATGCCAGGCAACGAGTCGCCGCTCCGCCACGTGGCCCGACGCGCACCGAACTGCCTGATCGATGTCACCGATAGAAGCGTTCTTGTCCAGGAGCGTCGCAGTCCGTGGGTGCCGGCCGTTGAAGTCGTTACGTCGTTCGTGCCGTAGCCGTTCGATGGTCTGGTGATCGAACCCGGTCACCGCGGCTAGGTGCTCGAGGGTGCAACCGGTCGCGAGTGCCTTGCTCATCTCGTAGCGGAGGTTCTCACGACAGTGAACGGATTTCGCCGCCGTGGTCCAGACCTTCTCTAGCTGTTGGAGCTGGCGCTCAGACAGTTCCTCGAACATCTGTTCGGTAGGGTATCGCGCAGACGCCGAACGCGGAACCGCCGCTGACGTCAGCTGGGACTCGAGGGCGACCGTCGCTCGTGTCCACCGTTGACCCGTCGGCGCCAAGTAGCCTCCATCAATGGCTGCGGACCGTCACGACGAGCACGATTGGACACGTGGCGTCGTCCTCGGCAAGCAGCCGCTGTCGCAACCGTCGTCATGATTCTTGGTGGCATTGCGGAGATGCCATCGTGCGAGACGTCAGTGCATCGCAGTGACCGCAGACAAGGTGACGACCTCCTGCTAGTCAGACCACCCGATGGTCCGACCTACCTCCCGGTCAGCATTGACACGACGGTCAGCAGCACCGGCCCCAGGCGAGGTCACGTTGACCCCGGCGGTGTTGCGACTGGCTGCGGCTCCGGTGTTGCCTCTAGCTGCGAGGGCAGCACCCAACCGGGAGCCGGGGGCGGCGTACTGGCGGGCGGGCAGGCCTTAGGCGGCCGGCACTTGACCACCGGGGTTTTCGACTCAGTCGAGCGCGGACGCCGTGATACCGGCGAGGACAGCCAGTGCCGCCATGGCTGCCGCAGCGGCCACGGCAGCGAACAGGGCGGCCCACAGGAGGCGAAGTCGTCTCATCGGTTCCTCCTCAGTCGAGGAAGTTGTAGGTGATGCCGGCTTGGACCACGGCCGGGGCTCCGACCATGACGGCGGTCGTCGCAGCGGCCAGCAGGCCGACACACAAGAGGCGGATTCGTCCAGACATCTCAGGCTCCTTTCCGGCGGCCATCTGCCGCCGCCGCTACTTCGGTGCAACCACCGACAGCGGATGGCCTGCGCAGAGGTCAATACGATTTCGCCTGCTGGGCACCCGACGAAAGGGGTTCAGCTATGGAGTGGCTGATAGCGCTCACCGGGATCACGCTCGTGGCCTACTCGTTCGGAGTTCCGAGCCAGCACCGCGACACATCGCCGACCACATGGCGGCGGGCGCCGCCGGAGGGGCACGCAGGGCAACCCACCGCTACTTCAGACGCCACGATTTGTACTGGCTGGGGGGTCTTCTCCTCGCCGGGCTCATCTTCCTCATCGTCATCTTCGACGACGATGAGACACCCGCATCGGCCAACGAGACCGCGGAGGCCGCGCCCACCACCGAAACCATCTCCAGTCCGTTGAGCTTCGGCGACTCAGGGCCAGACGTCGTCATCGTCCAAGAGCGCCTCGCCGCCGTGGGCCTACCCGTCACCGCGGACGGCGTGTATGGCCAAGAGACCGTCGACGCCGTCATCGCGTTTCAGGAGCAAGAGCAACTCGTCGTCGACGGGGTCGTCGGGTCAGAAACGGGTGAGGCACTCGGTATCTGGTCGAGCTGATGTCGCGATGCCGCCCCCCGACCTGTCCGAGGGGCGGCAGGGTGCCCATGACGGGCCGCTACTCGTTGTCGAGCAGCCGGGCCAACAGCAGCCCGTGATTCTCGACCGTCTCCGTGAGCTCGGCGACACGGTCCGCCAACGCCGGGTCGACACCCTCGGCGATGGTCGCCACATCGGCCCGGATTGCGGTCACCACCTCGGTTATGTCCTCGAGGGTGCCGACACGGCGCTCAAGGGCAGCGACCCGGCCGGGTAGGTCTACGGTTTCATTCGGCATGAGGGGTCTCTCCTCGTGTCCGGGCCCGGGGTGTTCACGCACCGCCGGGCCACTGCTGAAAGGAACAGTGACTTGTCACAGGTCATCAAGATCAACGCCATCACCGTGCCCGAGGACTCCGGCGACGAGCTGGGCCGCCGTTTCGCGGCCCGGGCGGGCGCCGTCGACGACCAGGACGGGTTCGAGGGCTTCGAGCTCCTCAAGCCCACCGATGGCCGCACGACGTGGCTGGTTGTCACCCGATGGCGCGACGAGGAGTCGTTCCAGGCGTGGGTCAACAGCCCGGCGTTCGGGCATGGGCATGCCGGCACCGACAAGCCACACCCGCACACGGGGGGACCGGTGTCGGTGTCGAGCGAGCTGTGGTCGTACGAGATCTCCACGATCTCGCCCGGACAGTCGCCGCCGTCCGCCCAGTCCTGAGCGCGACGCACCGTCCGTGGGGCTGCGTGACGTCCACGTCGTCGGGGCCTGGGTCGTCGTCGTCGCCAACGCGGTCGCCGGGTCGTGGGCGTTGGCCGCCCACCGCTGGTCGGCGCTGCGCCACCGGTGGCTGTGGTGGTTCACGGCCGCGGCGGAGATCGCCATCGGGGTCGAGGTGGTGCTGGGCGTGATCCTCGTCGCCCGCGAGGACCGCGAGGCACCGCAGTTCCACGCGTTCTACGGCTTCGTGGCCCTGGCCTCGGTGGGGATCATCTACAGCTACCGCCAGCAGCTGGCCGACCGCCGGTACCTGCTCTACGGGCTGGGCGGGCTGTTCCTGATGGGGCTCGGGATCCGGGCGATGGTGGTCGGTCCCAACCGCTGACGGGACGCGATCGCGCCGCCGGCTACAGGTGCACCACGGGGCAGGTCAGGGTCCGGGTGATGCCCTCGATCATCTGCACCCGGCTCACGACCATCTTCCCCAGCTCGTCAACGGTGTTGGACTCCGCCCGGGCGATCACGTCGTAGGGACCCGTCACGTCCTCGGCCGACACCACACCATCGATTCCGCTCACTTCGTCGGCCACCTGTGCGGCCTTGCCCACCTCGGTCTGGATGAGGATGTACGCGCTGACTGCCATCGAGCCTCCCTCGTGCCGGCGGGGCGGTGAGGCATCGTAGTGCGGACCGCGCAGCCGAACCTGGCGAGCCGCGATCGGACATCGCGAGGTAATGGGCGACCCCCGGGCTCGCGTCAACTGGCGGCCAGGCGCTTCTCGAGCTCGATGAGCTGTTCCCGGAGCTCGCTGGGCACGTGGTCGCCGAGCCTCCGGTAGTGGTCGTCCAGCTGGGATAGCTCCTGGCGCCACGACTCGGAGTCGACGTCGACCAGCTTGGCCAGCGTCTCCGCGTCGATGTCGAGGCCGGTCGTGTCGATGGCGCCGGGTGCCGGGACCCGACCGATGGGGGTGTCGACCGCCGCCGCCTCGCCCGCGACCCGCTGGACGACCCAGGCGAGCACGCGGCTGTTGTCGCCGAAGCCGGGCCACAGGAACGAGCCGTCGTCGCCCCGCCGGAACCAGTTCACCCAGAAGAGCTTGGGCAGCTTGTCGGCGCCGGTGGCCTCGCCGATCTCCAGCCAGTGGGCGAAGTAGTCGCCCATGTTGTAGCCGCAGAACGGCAGCATGGCGAAGGGGTCGAAGCGGAGCTCGCCGACGTTGCCGGCGGCGGCCGCAGTCTTCTCCGAGCTCATGATCGAGCCGAGGAACACGCCGTGGGCCCAGTCGAACGACTCGGTCACCAGCGGCACGTTGGTGGCTCGGCGACCGCCGAACAGGATCGCCGAGATGGGCACGCCGTCGGGGTCTTCCCACTCCGGGGCGATCGACGGGCACTGCGAGGCAGGGGTTGTGAACCGGGCGTTGGGGTGGGCCGCGGGAGCGTCCGACGCCGGCGTCCAGTCGTTGGCCCGCCAGTCGATCGCGTGGGCAGGCGGCGTCGACAGGCCCTCCCACCAGACGTCGCCGTCGTCGGTCTCGGCGACATTGGTGAAGATCGAGTTGGCGTACAGCGTGGCCACGGCGTTGGGGTTGGTGTCCTTGCCCGTTCCCGGGGCGACGCCGAAGAACCCGGCCTCGGGGTTGATGGCGTAGAGCCGGCCGTCGGCACCGAACTTCATCCATGCGATGTCGTCGCCCACGGTCTCGACCTTCCACCCCGGCAGGGTGGGGATCATCATCGCCATGTTGGTCTTGCCGCAGGCGGAGGGGAATGCGGCCGCGATGTAGCGCTTCTCGCCCTCGGGCGGTGTCACCCCGAGGATGAGCATGTGCTCCGCCATCCAACCGTCGTCCCGGGCCATGGTCGATGCGATGCGCAGGGCGAAGCACTTCTTGCCCAGCAGGGCGTTGCCGCCGTAGCCGGACCCGTAGGACCAGATCTCCCGGGTCTCGGGGAAGTGGACGATGTACTTGCGCTCGGCGTCGCAGGGCCAGGGCACGTCCTCGCGGGCGTTGCCGTCGCGGTCGACCAGCGGATAGCCGACCGAGTGCAGGCAGGGCACGAACTCGCCGTCGGCGCCCAGCACGTCGAGAGGGCCTTGGCCCATCCGGGTCATGATTCGCATGCTGGCGGCGACGTAGGCGGAGTCGGTGAGCTGCACGCCGATGTGGGCGATTCGCGACCCCAGGGGGCCCATCGAGAACGGCACGACGTACAGCGTGCGGCCGCGCATGGCCCCGGTGAACAGGGCGGTCAGCTCGTCCTTCATCTCCGCGGGGTCCCGCCAGTTGTTGGTGGGACCGGCGTCGACCTCGCGCTCGGAGCAGATGAAGGTTCGGTCCTCGACCCGGGCGACGTCGGCCGGGTCGGATCGGGCCAGGAAGCTGTTCGGCCGGCGCTCAGCGTTGAGGCGCTCGAATGTGCCACCGTCGACCAGCAGCTTCGTCAACCGCTCCCATTCCTCGTCGGAGCCGTCACACCACTCGACCCGGTCCGGTTCCAGGACGTGGGCCCAATGGTCGACCCAGTTCTGGAGCTTCTGGTTGGTGGTGGTTGCGGCCATGGTCCTCCGCGGCGATGTCGGTCCCGTCTCCTCAGGTGGAGGTCTCGTCGTCTCCTACTGGGAAGCGCTCGGGGTCGAGCCCCGGCGTCCCCATGTCGACCTCCGAGCCCAGCCGCAGGTGTGTGGCGCGACCCTCGCCGTCGAGGTCGAAGATCACACGCTGGCCCTGGCGGAGCTGGCGGAAGACGGAGCCGTGGAGCGCATCGGGGGCGAGATCGATCTCGGCGAGATCGGTGTCCCGCATCACGATCCCGTCCCTCGATCCGGGGTCGTACGACTTGATCACGCCTTGCACCGTGGGCTCCTCGCTGGGCTGGCTGCGGTGGGTCCCCCACCGTACCGGACCGTTCCCGCGGCGACCCAAGGCGAGCCGCATCGGTCCTCATCCGGGCGAGGCGTCGGCTGCGAAGTCAGTCCGACCCACCATCACCGGAGCCTCACCATGCAGCAGCGCAGGCCACCCCTCGGAGCGATGCTCTTCGGCCTCACCGCGCTGCTGGCCGGGTGGTCGATGGCCGCACTGGCGGGCAGCGGTACAGACCGCCGGTCTCCCGGCAGCGACACGCCGGCTCGTGACGTACCGATGGTCGTGGCGCCGCCCGCCGGGTCCGACCCGCAGGACGCGGTCGCCGTCGGCGCCCGCCGGCGGCGCCACGCCGGCCGATGGCCGCGGAGCCTCGGACGACCGCGACGACGGCGACTGCGCCGTCGCGGCGGCAGACGTCGACGACCACGACGGCGCCGGCACGCGCCGCCAGGCCGGCGGTCCGGTCGGCGCCGGCATCCACTGCGCCCACGGGCCCGCGGGCACGGCCGTCACCGCCGACGACCGTCCCGCCGACGCAGGCGCCCCCACCGGCCACGGCTCCGCCGACGACCGTTCCCCGGCCGCCACGGCCGGGCACGACGCCCGAGCCGCCGCCTGCGGGTCCGAGCTGCGACGCGCCCCCGAACGGGCCGCCGTGGGCCGAGCAGGCCGACCTGCTCGACGTCGTCGAGGCGACCCACGGTGTGCTCGACGACGTAGGCTCCGCGGGCTTCGCCGGGTTCGTCGTCACCCCTGAGAAATGCCGGCTCGACCTCTACTGGGTGGGCACACCACCCCACGAGGTCGCCGAAGCGGTCCGCCACGACCGCCGGGTCGTCGTCCATGACGACGCCGACCACGATCACGACGAGTTGACGCGCGCGGCCGAGGCGTTGGCCCCGGGCTCTCGGCTCGGGCGCGCGGCCGGGGTCGAGATCACCAGCGTGGCGGTCCCGCCCGAGGGCACCGGGCTGCGGGTCGGGGTGGAGCCCCTAGGAGACTCGATCGACGTGCGGACGACCTCGGCGCGGCTGAGTGCCGGCGTCGGCATCCCGGTGAACGTGGTGATCGAGGGACCGTCACGGCCGTTCGGCCGGATCGACGACCGGGCCCCCTGGTCGGCCGGCGGCCGGGCCATGATCCGGGTCAACGACGGCGGATCGGAGGCGATGGGCCGCCTGCTCCCTGGGGTACGGCCTGCGTGACCCGAGAACCATGCGGGAGTACACGATCACGGCCGCGCACTGCTTCGACGAGGCGGTCGGCGCCACTGCCTGGAACGGCAGCCGCCAGGCCCCGATCGGGGATTGGAGCGCGATGTCCCTGGCGCTCGACGTTGCCTACGTGGCGACCGACCAGGCTTCCACGGGCCCGGCCACGTCGGCGCACGTGTGGGCCGGCGGTGTGGGCGACGCCCGCGAGGCGGTGCGCGCCGTTACCGACACCTCGCCGACGGTCAAGGGCATGTGGGTCTGCAGCTCCGGCGCCACCACCGGGGAGAGCTGCGGCATCAAGGTCAGCGACGTCGACGTCATGCAGCGGGCCACGCTGCCCCGTTCCGGGGCCACCTACACCGTCCGCCACACGGCCCGTGGCTACCGCGCCGACGGCGGGGTGGCGTCGGGCAGCGGCGATAGTGGCGGCCCCGTATTCGCTCCCACCGGCGGAGGCCGGAACGACGCCCACGCTGTCGGCGTGATCCACGGAGGTGTGGCAGCGGCACGCGTGGCCTGCGGCGACCACGCCTCGATCGAGTGCTCCGAGAGCGTCATCTTCGTGCCGGTCGCCGAGATCCAGCGCTGGATCGGCGGGGAGCTGCGCGTGGCGGACGGCTGGAAATCGGCGCCGCGGCCCGGGGAGGACCGCTGACCGCTCGCCTCGTTGTGCACGGGCGGATGCGCTGCCTCTACCTGGTCAACGTTGCTGCACGTCCCGCTCTCGGCGCCTTCGGCGCCGGGCCGCTCGGGCCACGGCTGCGCTCGTCGCGCAGCCTCAGTGGGCCAGCTTCTCGATCTTGCCGGCCTTGATGCAGCCCGTGCAGACGTGGATGCGTCGGGGCGCGCCGTTGACCAGGGCCCGCACACGCTGGATGTTGGGGTTCCACCGACGCTTGGTCCGCCGGTGCGAGTGGCTGACACTCATGCCCCACGATGGGTGCTTGCCACACACCTCGCAAACGGCTGCCATGGACGCGTCACCTCTGTCTCGGGCTGGCTGAGGACCGAGCAACTGTACTGGCGGCCCCCCAGGGTCACAACTCGTGACCAGCCCGCGACCAGCGGCCCCGACACGGCGACCTTCACCTACCATCCACCAGCGTGACCACCCTCGATCACCTGGGCGCCGCCGACCTGCGAGCGGTGGTAGAGGCCTACAACGACGCCCTGGCGGCCCACCGGGAGCCCATAAACCGGCTCAACGTCTACCCGGTGCCCGACGGAGACACCGGGACGAACATGTCGCTCACGCTGGGGTCGGTGTGCGACGAGCTGCGCCGATCCGAGGACGACCTGGCCGCGGTGTGCAAGGCGGTCAGCCACGGCTCGCTCATGGGGGCCCGGGGCAACTCGGGCGTGATCCTGTCGCAGGTGCTACGGGGCTTCGTGGGCGTGATGGCGGAGTCCAAGGGACTGGACGGGCCGGGGCTGGCTCGAGGCGCTACGGGCCGCCGCCGACGCCGCGTACCAGGCGGTCATGCGCCCGGTCGAGGGGACGATTCTCACCGTGGTCCGCGAGTCGGCAGAGGCCGCCGAGAAGGCAGTCGCAGCCGATCCCAGCTCCGACCTGGTCGACGTGCTCGCAGCCGCCCACGACGGGGGCGAGAAGGCGCTGGCCCGCACCCCGGAGCTGCTGCCGGTCCTGGCCGAGGCCGGCGTGGTCGATGCCGGCGGTACCGGCTATCTGTTGCTGCTCGACGTGCTCCTGCACGTGGTCGACGGTCGCCCCGTCCCCGAGCCCCGGGTGGGCGAGGGCGCGGTGCGCGCCGACGCCCGCCTGGTCCACGCCGCGGCCGGCGAGCACGGCGACGGGTCCTCCGACCTCCGCTACGAGGTCATGTACTTCCTCGAGGCGCCGGACGAGGCGATCCCGGCGTTCAAGGACGTCTGGGCGGGTATCGGCGACTCGATCGTGGTCGTCGGGGGCGACGGCCTGTGGAACTGCCACATCCACACCGACGACATCGGTGCGGCGGTCGAGGCGGCCGTCGATGCCGGCCGACCTCGGAAGATCCGCGTCACCGACCTCGCGGAGCAGGTCGAGGAGGAGCGCTGGGTGCGCGAGGCCACCGGCGCCGGCGACGTCGTCGACCTGCCGCCGCACGCGAGCGAGCCCGTGCGCACCGCGGTGGTGGCCGTGGCCGCCGGCGACGGCATCAAGCGGATCTTCTACAGCCTTGGGGTGCAGGGCATCGTTGCCGGCGGGCAGTCGATGAACCCGTCGACGGCCGAGCTGCTGGCCGCGGTCGAGGCCGTGCCCGCCGAGGAGGTCGTCATCCTCCCGAACAACAAGAACATCATCCCGGTCGCCGAGCAGGTCGACGCACACACCGACCGCACTGTGCGGGTGGTGCCGACCCGGGGCATCGCCGAGGGGTTCGCCGCCCTCATGTGCTACGACCCGGAGGCCCGAGCCGACGAGAACGCCAAGGAGATGACGGCGCTGGCGTCCAACGTGGTGGCGGGGCAGGTCACCGAGGCGGTGCGGGACTCGACCAGCGATGTGGGGCCCATCGCCGAGGGCGACTTCCTCGGCATCGCCAGCGACGGCATCCGGGCGGTGGAGCAGACGCAGGCGGCGGCCGCCTGTCGGCTGCTCGACGTGCTCGTGACCGACGAGCACGAGATCGTGACCGTCATCGAGGGAGAGGGTGCGAATCCTGCCGACACGCGGGCCATCACCGAGTGGCTGGCCGAGCACCGCCCCGACGTGTCGGCCGAGGTGCACCACGGGGGCCAGCCGCTCTACCCCTACCTGTTCGGCATCGAGTAGGTGAAGGCAGCCGCCACCGACGCCGCACGCATCACGCTGGGGGAACTGGCGGGCCTGCCGGTCACCCGGCTCAAGGGCGTCGGTGAGCGCAAGGCCGAAGGTTTGGCGGTCGTCGGCGTCGAGAGCCTGCTCGACCTGCTCACCTACTACCCGCGGCGCTACGTCGACCGCACCAACGAAGCCCGGGTTCGCGACCTGGTCGTGGGCGAGGAGGCGCTGGTCCTGGTGACGGTCCAGCGGGTGTCGTTGCGCCGGACCCGCGGGCGCCCCTCCAAGGTCCTGGTGACCGTGGAGGTGACCGACGGCAGCGGGCACCTGCGGGTCAGCTTCTTCAACCAGGCGTGGCGGGAGCGGCAGCTGCAGCCGGGCATGACCGTCGCGCTCTTCGGCAAGCTCGAGATCTATGCCGGTCGCAAGCAGATGACCAACCCGGTCGTGGACCTCATCGGCGATCGCACCGGGCGCATCGTCCCCATCTATCCCCAATCGGAGAAGGCGGGCCTGTCCACCTGGGAGATCGGCGACTGGGTCGCCGAGGCGCTGCGCCGCTCACAGGTGCGGGGCCTGCTCGACCCCATTCCCGGCTGGGTGCTCGACCGTTACGACCTGGTCACGCGGCCCGAGGCTTTCGCCGGCATCCACGCCCCGGACTCGATGGCGCATCGGGACGTGGCCCGCCGGCGGCTGGTGCTGGACGAGCTGCTTCGGGTCCAGCTGGCGTTGGTCCAGCGCAAGCGGCACATCGAGCGCACCACCCAGGGAATCGCACACCGGGTCGCCGGACCAGCTGGTCGACGCCTTCATCGCCCGCCTGCCATTCGAGCTGACCGCCGATCAACGCGCGGCCATCGCGGAGATCGAGCGGGACCTGGCCGCCCCCCACCCCATGCATCGGCTGCTGCAGGGCGACGTCGGCAGCGGCAAGACGGTCGTCGCCGTTTCCACGCTGCTCGCGGCCGTGCAGGGTGGCTACCAGGCCGCCTTCATGGCGCCCACCGAGGTGCTGGCCGAGCAGCACGCCCAGGGCATCCGGGAGCTGCTCGCCGGGGTCGAGGTGCCCGACGACGGCGCGACGCTGTTCGAGGCCCGCCCGGTGCGGATCGAGCTGCTCACCAACCGGGTCGGCGCGGGGGAGCGCCGGCGCATCCTCGCCGGGCTGGCGGGCGGGCAGGTCGACCTGGTGATCGGCACGCACGCGCTGATCCAGGAGGGTGTCGAGTTCCGGGCGCTCGGCGCGGTGGTGATCGACGAGCAGCACCGCTTCGGCGTCGAGCAGCGGGCCGCGCTGCGTGGCAAGTCGGCCGGGGGAGCGGTGCCCGATGTGCTGGTCATGACGGCCACGCCCATCCCCCGGACAGCGGCGATGACCGTGTACGGCGACCTCGACGTGACCGTCATCCGGTCGCTGCCGGCCGGCCGGCAGCCCATCACCACCCGGTGGGTGCGCACCGATGCCGACGAGGAGTCCATGTGGGACGCGGTCCGCCGTGAGGTGGCCGCCGGGCGGCAGGTATACGTGGTGGTCCCGCTCATCGAGGAGTCCGAGAAGCTCGAGGCCCGCTCGGCCGAGGAGACCTACGCCCGGCTCGATGCCGAGGAGCTGGCCGGGCTCCGGCTGGGGCTGCTGCACGGCCGCCTGGGGTCGGCGGACAAGGACGCCACCATGCACCAGTTCCGCGAGCGCCGACTCGATGTGCTCGTGGCGACCACCGTGATCGAGGTGGGCGTGGACGTGCCCAACGCCACGGCGATGGTCATCCTCGACGCCGACCGGTTCGGCATCGCCCAGCTCCACCAACTCCGTGGGCGCGTCGGCCGCGGGAGCGAGCGGTCGTGGTGCTACCTGGTCAGCCGGTCGGACTCTCCCGAAGCGGAGGCCCGCCTCGGCGCACTGGTCGAGACCACCGACGGGTTCGCCCTGGCGGAGGTCGACCTCGAGCTGCGCGGCGAGGGCACGATCATGGGTGAGCGGCAGAAGGGCCGCAGCGACCTCAAGCTGGCGTCGCTACGCCGCGACCGGGAGTGGGTGGAGAGGGCCCGGGAGGTGGCGTTCACCATCGTCGACGGGGAGGGGGGCCTCGAGGCCCACGCCGACCTGCTCGACGAGGTCGCCCTCTTCCTCGACGAGGACGACCAGGAGTTCCTGCTCAAGGGGTAGGTCACCGCCAGCTTCGGCGTTCGTCTCGCCCGGCCTAGCCTCATTCCGGCGTTCGATTGTGTGCGAGTACGCAACAAGTGGACGGCGGAACGAGAGGTGGGATGGGGCGCACCATGGCCGCTAGCGGCCCGTGCGGGTCAGTCGTCGTCCGAGCCAGCTGCCTCGTCGTCGGCGATGACGACGTCCCAGCGGTCGAGGCAATCCTCGCAGCGGTAGACGAGCAGGTCGCCAGGCTGCCAGCCCCACTCCGGCGGCTCGATGAGCAGGTGGGCGCGGCCGCCGCAGTCGACGCAGGTGATGATCTCGTCGACTTCCATCCCAGTCGACCCTCGCGCCCCACTACTGCCGACGTGCGGCCTGGTGCTTGCCGAAGCGGTCGACGCCGGCCGCGAAGTCGTCTGCGAAGATCACTTCGCGGCCCAGACGATCCTCGTTGGCGAGGGCGTCGGCCACACTCAGGCCCAGCCCGTCGTAAACGGCCCGCCGGTCGTTCATCACGCAGCGCCACGGGAACGCCGCGATCTCCTCCGCCAGCTCGACTGCCGTATCCAGGGCGGTGCCGGCGGGTACGAGGCGGTCGACCAGTCCGATGCGCTCCGCCTCCTCGGCCGCTATCTCGCGGCCGGTGAGGATGAGATCGAGCGCCCGGCCCAGCCCCACGATCCGGGGCAGTCGGTAGGTGCCGCCGTCCACGAGCGGCACCCCCCAGCGCCGTTCGAGGCAGCCGAAGCGGGCGCTCCGGCCCGCGACTCGGAGATCGCACCACGCCGCCAGCTCCAGACCGCCGGCAACGCACCATCCCTCGATGGCGGCGACGACCGGTTTGGACAGCGCCAGGCGGGTCGGGCCCAGCGGGCCGCTGTCCCGGAGGCGCGGAAGGTCCCGGAGGTTGGCGCCGGCGCAGAAGGCCTCGGTGTCGCCGGTCAGCACCGCCACCTTGGCCGTGTCGTCGTAGTCGAACGCCACGAACTGGTCGTGCAAGCGCTGGGCGGTCTTGGAGTTGATGGCGTTGCGGACCTTGGGCTGATCGATGCGTATGACCCGCACGCGGTCGCTGCTGGCAGCCATACGACGAGGATGCCATCTGCGGGCGGACCGCCACCTATCGTCGCCCTGTGCGAGTCGTCGGTGGCAGCGCCCGCGGGCGCACGCTGGTGGCACCGGCGGGCGGGCGCACGCGGCCGACGTCCGACAGGGTGCGGGAGGCGATCTTCAACGCCCTGCGGAGCCGGGCTGCCGTTGACGGGGCCAACGTGCTGGACCTGTTCGCCGGCAGCGGGGCGCTGGGCGTCGAGGCGTTGTCGCAGGGCGCGGCACGGGGCACCTTCGTCGACTCCGATCGGGCGGCGCGCCTCGCCGTGCGGCGCAACCTCGAGGCCTGCGGCTTCCTCGACCGCGCCGCCATCGTCGGCGCCACCGCCGAACGGTTCCTGGCGCGCCTCGGCGCGGAGCGATTCGACCTGGCGTTCTGCGATCCGCCCTACGCCTTCGCCGGTTGGGAGCGGTTGCTGGCGGCGTTGCCGGCCGACCTCGTCGTCATCGAGTCCGACGGGCCGGTCGCGGTCCCCGCCGGCCTCGAGCTCGTGCGCGAGAGCAGCTACGGGGGTACATGGGTCGGTTTTGCCACGCCCACCCGGTGACCGACCGGCCCCGGGTGTCGGGGTCGTGCCCGCGGCGAGGGGTACCGTTGGCTCCGTGACCACCGTGCTGTATCCCGGCTCGTTCGACCCGATACACAACGGGCACCTCGGCATCATCGAGGTGGCGGCCCGGCTGTTCGACGAGGTGGTCGTGGCGGCGGTGCGCAATCCCCAGAAGGGCGAGCCGCTGTTCAGCCTGGAGGATCGCCAGGCGATGATCGACGAGTCGGTGGCCCATCTCGACAACATCAAGATCACGATGTTCTCGAGCCTGGTCGTCGACCTCGCCCAGGAGGTCGGTGCCGACTTCATCATCAAGGGCCTGAGGGTGGTGTCCGACTTCGAGGCCGAGTTGATCATGGCGCAGATGAACCGGGCGGTATCCGGGGTCCACACGCTGTTCATCCCCTCCGATCCGGCGCACTCGTTCCTCGCGTCGAAGCTGATCCGGGAGATTGCCCGCTTCGGCGGCGATGTCAGCTCGATGGTCCCGCCACCGGTCGCCAAGCGGCTGGCGGAGCGGTTTCGGAAATAGCGATGCCCAGCGACGACGACCAGTCCTTCGAGACACGGGTGGCACAGCGGTCGCCAGGGGGTGACGTCGAGGCCCTGGTGCGGCGGGTCCGCGAGCTGATCGACGGCGCCCGGCCTGCGGCCCTCTCCGCGCAGCAGGTGAAGGTCGACCGCGATGAGTTGCTCGACCTGCTGGACCAGGCGATCGAGCGCCTGCCGGAGGAGGTGCGATCGGCGCGCTGGCTCATGAAGGACCGGGACGAGTTCCTCGCCCGCACCCGCGGCGAGGCCGACGACATCCTGGCTGCGGCCCGGAGCCAGGCCGAGCGCATGGTGCAGCGCTCCGAGGTGATGAAGGCGGCCGAGGCCAAGGCGCGGCGCGTCCTCGACCAGGCACGCGCCGAGGCTGGCCGGCGCCGCAACGAGGCCGACGACTACTGCGACAAACGGCTGGCCCAGCTAGAGACCGTGCTCGAGAGGGCGATGACGGTCGTGACCACCGGGCGCGCCAAGCTCCGCGGCGACGGCCGGGCGGGCATGGAACCGCGCGGAGTCGACGCCCTTGGCGAGGGCACCGGGGGGGCGGGGCCCGACAACCCCAGCGTGGGTGCCGGAGCCGATGGGGGGGCGACCCCCGGCACTGCGGTTTTCGATCAAGACCGGGTATAAGGGGCCGCGATATGTCGCGGCCCTTCGTCGTTTCCACCGGTGAGCTGTTCCGCCATCCGGGCGTCCGGCAGCAAGCGCTGCTCGTCGGGCCGTTGCCGGGTGTGGCGCTGTCGACGTCGCGTCTGACCGACGACGACGTACGGGCCGACCTCACGCTCGAGGCGCAGGGGTCCACCCTCACCGTGACCGGACGGGTGGTCGGCCGCTGGACCGGCGAGTGCCGGCGCTGCCTGGGAGCGACGGGGGGCGAGCTGTCGGTCGGCCTCCGAGAGATCTTCGAGTCCCACCCCGTCGAGGGCGAGACGTACCAGCTGGACGCCGACCACGTCGACCTGGAGCCGGCTCTGCGCGACGCCCTGGCCCTGGCGCTACCGCTTGCGCCGCTGTGCGACGAGACGTGCACTGGCCCCGATCCCGAGGACCATCCGGTCACCGTCGAGGACGGGGCCGAGGGTCAGGGCGCCGACGGGACCACCGGCGCCGCGCCAACCGATCCCCGCTGGTCGGCCCTCGACGCCCTCCGCTTCGATCAGTAGGCGCAGCTCGGGACACGGTTGCGCCCATCGGCGCCCGGCCCGCTAGCCTTACCCGTTTGCGCCCGCCGGGCGTATCGTTGCCCCTCGCACCCAACGCGGCGCGAACCCTCGAGACGCTCCAGGAAGACCGATGGCCGTCCCCAAGAAGAAGACCTCCAAGGCCAAGAGCCGTAGCCGTCGCGCCGCCGCCTGGCGCCTCGAGCCACCCGCCCGCAGCGTCTGTCCCCGCTGCCGCGCCGTGAAGCTGCCGCACGTGGTCTGCGGCAATTGCGGCTGGTACGGCGGCCGGGTGGCCGTCGAGGTCGACTGATCCCGATTCCGCGGATCGCTCACGGCACCGCTGACGTTGACGTTGTCGTGGTTCGCAGCCCGCGGAATCAGGGTTTCCTGACCAGGTCCGTCCTTCGGAGAGGGCGCCCGCCTCGGGCACCAGGATGCTGCCGGTAGCCATCGACGCCATGGGTGGCGACCACGCCCCGGGCGCGATCGTCGAGGGCGCTCGGCGCGCGGCGGCCGAGTTGGGGGTGCCGGTCGTGCTCGTGGGCCGACCAGAGGACCTCGAGCCGCTCCGGGGTGACCTCGAGGTGGTGGCCGCCTCGCAGGTCATCGGCATGGACGCCGACCCCGGCACCAGCGTCCGCACGATGAAGGACTCGTCGTTGGTACGCGCCGCCGAAGCGGTGCGCGACGGACGGGCGTCGGCCATGGTGTCGGCCGGAAACACCGGCGCCACCATGGCGTCGGCGCTGCTGCGCCTGGGCCGGATCAAGGGCGTGGCGCGCCCAGCCATCGCCACGCCGATCCCGGTCCCGGGCTCCTCACCCACCGTGCTGCTCGACGCGGGCGCCAACGCCGAGTGCCAGCCCCAGTGGCTGGTGCAGTTCGCCCAGATGGGTGCGGTCTTCTCCCGTGAGCGCTATGGCATCGCCGAGCCCCGGGTGGGGCTGCTCTCGATCGGCGAGGAGCCCACCAAGGGCAACCCGCTGGTCAAGGAGGCGCATGGGCTGCTGGCGGGGGGAGCCCTCGACCGCGCCGGGGCGCGCTTCGTCGGCAACGTCGAGGGCCGGGACATCATGACCCCCGAGGTCGACGTGGTCGTCACCGACGGGTTCACCGGCAACGTCGCCCTCAAGACCCTCGAGGGCGGGTTGCGGTCCCTGGTCACGGCGGTGATCGAGGGATTGAGCACCACCGATGTCGCCGACGCCGCCCTCGGCGCCCTGGTGCCGCTGTACGCCACGCTCGACCCCGACCAGACCGGCGGCGCCATGCTGCTCGGCGTGGACGGTGTGTGCGTCATCAGCCACGGATCGTCGTCCGCCACGGCGGTCGTCAACGCCACGCGGGTGGCCAGCGAGATGGTGGAGGCCGGCGTCGTCGAGCACCTGCGGTCCGCGGTGGCCTCTGCTTGAGGAACCGGGCAGCCCGACTGCGTTCACAAGCGCACAAACATCGGTCCCGGTACACTGCGCCGCGTTCTGCCCGAGACCAGGAGTTATCCGTCGTGCCCGCCGAGACCCACGTCGAGCGCAGTCCCCTCGATCGCGAGCAGGTGTTCGACCTGATCCGCGACCGTTTGGCCGACATCCTCGAGGTCGAGCCGTCGACCATCCACGAGGGCGACTCGTTCACCGACGACCTCGACGCCGATTCGCTGGCCCTGATCGAGTTGGCCGAGGCGCTCGAGGAGGAGCTGGGGGAGCGCAGCGTCGGCTTCCGCATCGAGGACGAAGACCTCGAGGACATCAAGACGGTGCGAGACGCCGTCGACTACGTCCTCGCCCGGTTGTAGGGGCACCCCGATCTCGCTTCCTGTTTCACGACTCGACGAGCTGGCCCGGAGCCTCGGCGTCAGCCTCAAGGACGCCGACGTGTTGGCGCCTGCCCTCGTCCACCGCTCGTGGTGCGCCGAGAACCCCGGGTACGAGTCCAACGAGCGGCTGGAGTTCCTGGGCGACGCCGTCCTGGGGCTGATCGTCACCGACCACGCCTTCCACGCGTACACGTCGCTCAGCGAGGGTGAGCTGACCGATGTCCGCAAGGCGGTCGTGAACGCCGTCACCCTGGCCGAGGTGGCCGACGAGCTCGGCCTGGGCGACTACCTGTTGCTGGGCAAGGGCGAGGAGCAATCGGGCGGGCGGGAGAAGCCGTCGATCCTCGCCGACGCCCTCGAGGCCGTGCTCGGCGCCGTCTACGTGGCCGCCGGCATGGGCGAGGCCCACGACCTCGTGTTGCGCCTGCTGGGCGAACGGGTCGCCGAGGCGCACGCTGGGGGACCGGGCGGGCAGGACTACAAGAGCCGGCTCCAGGAGCTGGCGGCGCGGCACTTCGACGAGGCGCCGCGCTACGAGACCCTGGCCGAGGGGCCGGATCACGCCAGGCGCTTCCACGTGACCGTCGCCGTCGGCGGCATCGCCAGGGGCATCGGTGACGGGCGGTCGAAGAAGCAAGCCGAGCAGGTCGCGGCGCGCGACGCCTACGCGACCCTCCTGGCCGAGCTGGAGACCGACATTGCCTGAGCTTCCCGAGATCGAGACGCTGCGGCGGGGTCTCGAGCGCGAGACCGTCGGGCGCAGGGTCAAGTCGGTCGACGTGCTGTCGGCCAAGGCGACCAACCGCAACGGCTCGCGCAAGGCGTTCCAGGCGCGGCTCGAGGGCGCCAAGATCCGCAACGTCGATCGCCGCGGGTCCCTGCTCGTGCAAGCGCTCGACACCGGGGAGCTGCTGGTGTTCGACGTCGGCGAGACCGGCAGGCTCCTGCGCGCCGCCCCCAAGGACGAGACGCCCAAGGACCTCCTGCTGTCGATCACGTTCACCCAGGGCGGCCAGCTGCGGCTGGCGGACACGGAGGCCAGGGCCGAGGCGTTCGTGGTCACGCCCGACCTCCTGCTCGAGGAGGCGCCGGCGCTCGCCGAACTGGGGCTCGATCCGGTGGCCGCCCCCGTGTCGTGGACCTCGTTCGCGCAGTCGCTCGTGAACCGCCGGAACGAGAGGCTGAAGGCCGTGCTGCTCGACCCCACGTTCGTGGTCGGGCTCGGCGGGCTGTACGCCGACGAGATCCTCTACGACGCCGGCCTGCGTCCCGACCGCGAGGTGTCCACGGTGTCGACGATGGAGATCCGCCGGCTCTACCGGTCGCTGGTCGAGATCCTGCACGAGGCGACCAAGCACCACGGCACCTCCACCGACGAGCATCCGTTCACCGACCTCCACGGCAAGGCGGGCAGCTTCCAGGACGAGCTCCAGGTGTGGGGCCGCGACGGCGAGCCCTGCCGGCGGTGCCGGAGCACCGTCACCAAGATCCGTAGCGGTGGCAAGGTCACGTACTGGTGCCCGAGCTGCCAGGTGTGAGCCAGCCGGGATCCCCGGACCCGTCCGGGCCGCCACCTAGCCTGGCGCGTCGATGTTCCTCAAGGCGCTGACCCTCAAGGGTTTCAAGTCCTTCGCGGAGTCCACCACCCTCGAGATGCAGCCGGGGGTGACCGTCGTCGTCGGGCCCAACGGCTCGGGGAAGTCCAACGTGGTGGACGCCGTCGGCTGGGTGCTCGGGGCCCAGGCGCCCTCGGCAGTGCGCAGCCAGAAGATGGAGGACGTGATCTTTGCCGGCACCGCTCGCCGGCCGGCCCTCGGGCGCGCCGAGGTGAGCCTCACCATCGACAACGGCGCCGGGCTCCTGCCGATCGACTTCACGGAGGTGACCGTCACCCGCACCCTGTGGCGCTCGGGCGAGAGCGAGTACGCCCTCAACGGGGTGCCCTGCCGCCTGCTCGACGTGCAGGAGCTCTTCAGCGACACCGGGGTCGGCCGTCAGCAGCACGTGATCGTCGGGCAGGGGCAGATCGACGCCGTGCTCAACGCCAAGCCCGAGGAGCGGAGGCTCATCGTCGAGGAGGCCGCCGGGATCCTCAAGCATCGCAAGCGCAAGGAGCGCTCGGAGCGCCGCCTGGCTGCCACCGAGGGCAACCTGGTGCGGCTCGGCGACCTCCTCCGCGAGGTGCGCCGCCAGCTCCGCCCGCTCGAGCGCCAGGCCGAGGCCGCACGCCGGCACGGCGACCTGGTCACCGAGCTTCAGGCACTGCACGTGTATGTCGCTGGCCGGGAGCTCACCACCCTCAAGCGACGGCTTGGCGACCAGACGGCCGCCCGGGCGGAGCTGCGCAACGAGGAGGCGCTGCTCAAGCGGCGTCTCACCGAGCTCGACACCGCGGTGGTGGCCGCCGAGGCCCGGCTCGGCGCGCTGGGTGGCAGCGCGGTGGGCGACGTCCTGGCGGGGCTGGAGGCGCTGCGGGAGAAGGCCCGCGGCCAGCTGGCACTGCTCGCCGAACGCCGCCGTGGCGTCGACCGGGAGCGGGCCGCCTTCGTGGACCGGGCCGTGATTGCCAGCCTCGAGGCCGACTCCGCCCGGCTTCGCGCCGAGCTCGACGCACTCGAAGGCGAGACCGAGGGACTGGCACCCGACATCGAGGCGCTAGCGGAGGCGGAGGCCGGGTTGGCCGGCGCCAGCGCCGGGTTCGATCGGGAGTGGGCCGGGGGGGTGCCGGAAGCCTCGGGTCGCGCGGCCGAGGCGCGGGGTGAGTTGGGAGCGCTGCGGAGCGCCCTCGGCCGGTCCGACGGTGACCAGCGTCGGGTGGGGGCGAGGACCGCCCAGGTGTGTTCCAGGCTCGACCGGCTGGATCGCGAGGCTGCGGAGGCCGCCACCGAGATCGCCGCGGCCGAGGCTGCCGAGCCGGATCTCGTCGCGGCGGTGGAGGCCGCCGCTCGGCTCAGCCACACGGCAGAGGCGGCGGTTCAGGCGGCCGAGGAGCGCCGGGAAGCTGCACAAGCGGACCGCCATGCCTGGACGGCGCGGCGGGAGGCCCTGGAGCTGGCGCTGGACGAAGCCCGTGCCCGCGCCGGCGTCGAGCGGCTGGCCGCGGTCGAGGGCGCGATGGGCACCCTGCTGGACCTGGTCGAGATCGACGCCGGCTGGGAGGCCGCCGTCGAGGCCGCGTGCGGCGAGGCGCTGGCCGCGGTCGTGCTCGACTCCGTGGATTCGGGTCGGCGGGCGCTCAGCGTCCTGGCCGACGGGGACGTGTCCGGCGCAGTCCTGGCCCTGGGCCCCGTGCCGGCGGCGACCCGCGCAACGCCGCCGACGGGTGAGCCGGTGCTCGCCCACGTGCGGGCCCGCCGGGCCGAGGTGGGGCCGCTCCTAGCGGGGCTTCTGGGCGCAGCGGTTGTGGTCGACGGGGGCTGGGAGGTGGCGCTCGATGCGTCGCTCGCTCACCCCGGGGCGGTCGTCGTCACCCGCGAGGGCGACCGCTTCGGAGCCACGGGCTGGCGGATCGGCGCCGCCGCTACCGGGGCCACGGGCCACGCGCTCGACGAGGCGCGTGAGCGGGGGGCCGCCGCAATCTCCGCCGCCGAGCGGGCGATCGCCGGCCATCACACCGCCCGGGCCGCGCTCGACGAGGCCCGGCGCGCCGAGGAGGCCGCCGTTGGCCGGCTCGACGAGTGCCGAGCCTCCGTGGCGGCGGCCACCGCCGCGCGAGACCGATGCGCGGCCGAGCGCCAGGACATCGCCGCCGAACTGACGACCCTGCACGAGCAGCAGCTCGAGGCTTCCGGGCAGCTGGCGCGTGATCGCGCCCGCGCCGACGAGCTCGAGGCGTTGCTGCCCGAGCTCGAGGCGGAAGAGGCAGGCACGGCGCGAGCAGGCCCAAGCCATGGCCGTGGCCCGTCGCCTGCTCGACGAGCGGGCGACCGGGGTGGCGGCTATGCGGACCGATCTCGACAAGCGTCGGACCGCGCTGGCCGACCGGCGGGATTTCCTGCGGCGCCGGCTCGGCGAGGTGGAGGAGCGGCTGGCCGGCTCCGTGGAGGCACGGCGGGAGGCCGAGACCCGTCGGAGCGAGCTCGACGCTGCCGAGCTGGCGCTCGAGCGGCTGGCGGCGTTCGTCGGCGACCGGCTCGCGCTGGTCGACGAACGGTTGGCCGCGGTGCACGAGCGGCGGCGACGTGAGACCGACGCCCAGCGGGCGCTGACGGCCGAGCTCGATGGCCTGCGCCGGGAGCGCGCGACCAAGGAGCGCACGCTCGCGGAGCTGCGGGAGCGCGCGCAGCGGGCCGAGATCGACGAGGCGGAGGTCCGCCTCCGGCTCGAGCAGGCGATCGAGCTTTGCCGCACGCAGCTCGACGTCGAGCCCGACACCGCGGTTCGGGCCGAGGCGCCGGAGCTGCCGGACGGCGTCACCCCCGCGGCGCGTGTCCGCGACCTCGAGCGGGAACTGCGCGTGATGGGCCCGATCAACCCGCTGGCCCTGGGGGAATTCGAGGCCCTGTCCGAGCGCCACACCTTCCTGTCCGAGCAGCTCGACGACGTCAAGGCGAGCCGCCGCGAGCTCAACAAGGTGATCCGCGCCATCGATGAGGAGATCGTGCGGGTGTTCGCCGCCGCCTTCGCCGACGTCAGCGAGAACTTCGAGCAGCTCTTTGCCACGCTGTTCCCGGGCGGCCAGGGGCGACTGCGCCTCACCAACCCCGACGACCTACTCGGCGCGGGGATCGAGGTCGAGGCCAAACCGTCGGGCAAGAACGTCAAGAAGCTGTCGCTGTTGTCGGGCGGCGAGCGTTCGTTGACGGCGCTTGCCTACCTGTTCGCCGTGTTCCGCAGCCGGCCGTCGCCCTTCTACGTGATGGACGAGGTCGAGGCGGCCCTGGACGACGTGAACCTGCACCGCTTCCTCGACCTCATCGCCGAGTTCCGTCAGGAGGCGCAGCTCATCATCGTCAGCCACCAGAAGCGCACGATGGAGGCGGCCGACTGCCTCTACGGCATCACGATGCAGGCTGGCGGCTCGTCGAAGGTCGTGTCTGAACGAGTGGCCCAGCGGGCCTAGTGCGGACACTTAGAGCGCTTCTGTTGTCAATTGGCTGGCGGGACCCCTAGCCAGCCGCTGACGGTGGCCCTGGGGCACCTACGGCCAGGGCAAGGGGTTAACCCACAACCCGAGACGGGGAGTGGCTTGGCAGGGAACAGCTCGTCGCTCAACTGATCGAGGCCCCACAGGGCGATACCGATGCCAGCGAGCTCGAAGAAGAGGCCGACCCAGCCAACGGCGGTCCACACGGCCGCGGATTCTCTCAGGCAGCGTCACGCCCTCGGTGGATGCGAACGATGGGCCGCGAGCGGAGTGCGGCGGGACACTCGACACCCGCGACCCATTGCCCTCACAAGGTAAGGGCGGGTGCTGAGCGTTAGCTGACCGTTGGCTGACAGTTGGCTGCAAGCGCACGCTCGCTGTGGCCTGACGGACGGCTCCGCCCTTCGATGGGTCGCGGGCGGTTCGGTTCCGCCTCCCGCGCCGCCCGTGACCCGTGCCTTACACAGTAAGGCTCCTGCTGACGCTGGTCCAATTGAGCACGCTGCGTACCTCGCCCGCCCTGTGGGCGTACCCGCGTCCTGCCCCCCGAGACCCCCGTCAAGCGTTCTCTCTTCTTGGCTGCCTACAGGCTGGGTCGACGCGCAGGGCTCGACCCGTAACGCGGAGAGCGCCAGGGCCGCGGGTGGAGTGGGCGGACACTCGACACCCGCGGACCCCAGCGCATGGGACCGTATCGGAAGGTGTTCGGACGTCCAACATCGTGAACGCGTGACAACCCGACACCTATTGGTGAGAGCCGCGCTGGTGCTCTACGGCCCTTCGAGCGTCGTCGGGGCGACCGGTAGGCTCCGACATCACCATGCAGATCGGGATCATCATCGTCGTCGTCGCCGTCGTGGTCCTGGGTGGTATCGCCTTCGTGGCGCGCGGGCGGCGGGACCGGGGTGTCGGCATCGAGCCTCCCGCCCCGCCCGGCCCATCGCCGACCGTCCCGCCCGAACCCGTGGACGAGGACCTGGTCGCCCAAGTCGAGGACGCGCTCGCCGGGGTCCACGACGAGGCCAGCCGCGGCACCATCGTGGAGGCGCCGGAGCCGGAGGCGCCCGCCCCACCCGCCCCGAGGCCCAGCTTCCGTGAGCGCCTCGCGAAGGCTCGCGGCGCACTCGGTGGCTACCTGGGCGCGATCCGCTCCCGGAAGGTCGACGCGGAAACCTGGGAGGAGCTGGAGGAGGCGCTCATCCGCGCCGACGTCGGGGTGTCGGCCACCCAGCGGGTCCTGGACGACCTCCAGGCCACGGCCAAGGCCGAGGGCATCACCGATCCCGAGGTGCTCCTCGATCGGCTCAAGTCCGAGCTCAAGTCGCTCCTGACCGAGGGCGACCGGTCACTGCGGTACGAGCCCAGTGGCCCCAACGTGTGGTTGTTCGTCGGCGTCAACGGCGTGGGTAAGACGACCACCATCGGCAAGATCGCCCGCCAGCAGCTCGACGAGGGACGCTCGGTGATCATGGCGGCCGCCGACACCTTCCGCGCCGCAGCGGCCGAGCAGCTCGGCCTGTGGGCCGAGCGCACCGGATCCGAGTTCGTGCGGGGTAACGAGGGCGGCGATCCGTCGGCGGTGGTCTTCGACGCCGTCCAGCGTGCCGCCGCCCGCGGCAACGACCTGGTCCTGGCCGACACCGCTGGACGACTGCACACGAAGACCAACCTCATGGACGAGCTGCGCAAGGTGCGGCGTGTAGCCGACCGCGATCCGGGGAACGTCACAGAGGTGCTTCTGGTTCTCGATGCCACCACCGGCCAGAACGGCTTGGCCCAGGCCGAGCAGTTCACCGAGGCGGTGGACGTGACCGGGGTGGTCCTCACCAAGCTCGACGGCTCGGCCAAGGGCGGCATCGCATTCGCCATCCAGACCGGCCTCGGCATCCCGATCAAGCTCGTGGGCCTGGGTGAGGCCGTGGGGGACCTGGTCGAGTTCGATCCCGACGAGTTCGTCGAGGCGCTCTTCGCGTGACCGAACGTGCCGCACAGGAGGTGGAAACGTGATCCGAACCGTGCTCTTGCCAGTGCGAGCGACGGTCGGCGTCGGCAAGTTGTCAGCCAAGACCGGCTACCGGGCCGGCAAGCTCTCCGCCCGCTCGACCTACCGGGCCGGCCGGCTCATCGGACTGCGCCGCGCGCTGGTCCTCGGGGCCGGTGTCGGCATCGGCATGTTGGTCGCACCCACGTCGGGACAGGAGCTGCGTGACAAGCTGCGCCGCCAATGGGAGAGCCGGCGGGCCCCGGCGAGCGACGACGCCGTGGCCGAGCGCGTGCGCTACGAGCTGTCGCACTCGCCCCGCACCTGGCACCTTCCCCAGCCGGCCGTCGAGGTGGTCGCGGGCAAGGCGATCCTCACCGGCGGCGCTCCCCATGCCACGGGCAAGGCGGACATCGAGCGCGCCGCCGCCTCGGTCCCCGGGGTCGCCGACGTCGACAGCCGCCTCGTGGTCGGCAGCGGCGACGGCAGGTAGCTCCCACCGCGACATCCGCAGCCGGGACCGGTTCGGCGTAGGCCAGGACCGGTAGGCTCAGTCCCTCATGTTCGAGTCGCTGTCCGAACGCTTCGAGGGCATCTTCACCAGGTTGCGCAGCAAGGGGACGCTGCGCGAGTCCGACGTCGACGAGGTCCTGCGCGAGATCCGCCTGGCCCTCCTCGAGGCCGACGTCAACTTCGTCGTCGTCAAGACGATGCTCGAGCGCATCCGGGAGCGGGCGATCGGCGCCCGCATCCACGAGGCGCTCAACCCGGCCCAGCAGGTCGTCAAGCTGGTCGACGAGGCGCTGGTCGAGGCCCTCGGCGGCGAGGCCATCCGGCTCCAGTACGCCTCCCGGCCGCCCACGGTGGTGCTCATGGCCGGCTTGCAGGGCTCAGGAAAGACGACCAACGCCGCCAAGCTCGCCCGCTGGTTCCGCCAGCAGGGCCGCAACCCCCTGCTGGTGGGTGCCGACCTGCAGCGTCCGGCCGCCGTCGAGCAGCTGCGCACCCTCGGCGAGCGCATCAACGTGCCGGTGTTCAGCCAGCCCGGCGACCCGGTGGCCACGGCCAGGGCGGGTGTCGAGGAGGCCCGGCGCCTCGGCCGCGACATCTGCATCGTCGACACCGCGGGCCGCCTGGCCATCGACACCGAGATGATGGACCAGGTCGGGCGCATCTCCCAGGCGACCCACCCCGACTACACCTTCCTGGTCGTCGACGCCATGACCGGCCAGGACGCGGTCACGGTGGCCGAGTCGTTCGACGCCACCCTGGCACTCGACGGCGTCATCCTCACCAAGCTCGACGGCGACGCCCGCGGAGGCGCGGCGCTGTCGGTCAAGGAGGTGGTGGGCAAGCCCATCGCCTTCGCGTCCACGGGTGAGAAGGTCGAGGACTTCGACCTCTTCCACCCCGACCGCCTGGCCAGCCGCATCCTGGGCATGGGCGACATGCTCACGCTCATCGAGAAGGCCGAGCAGGTCTACGAGAAGGACGAGGCCGAGGCGGCTGCCGCCAAGCTTCTCGAAGGGAAGTTCACTCTCGACGACTTCCTCGACCAGCTACAGCAGGTCCGCAAGATGGGGCCGTTGCAGAACCTGATGGGCCTGATGCCCGGCGTCCCCAAGGAGCTGCGCAACACCGAGGTCGACGAGAACCAGGTGAGCAAGGTCGAGGCCATCATCCGCTCGATGACAGGCGAGGAGCGGATGGAGCCCAACATCATCGACGGCTCCCGTCGGCTGCGGATCGCCACTGGCAGCGGCACGCAGACCGCCGACGTCAGCCAGCTCATCAAGCAGTTCCGTGAGATGCAGAAGCTGATGAAGCGCATCCCGGGAGCCTCGACGGGCACCAAGGGTGCCCGCGGCGGCAAGAAGGGCCGCAAGGGGCGCAAGGGTGGCGGCCGGGTGACGCCACCCGGCGGTGGCGGCCGGGCCGCGGCGCGCCAGCCTTTCACCTTGCCCGGCCTCAACCAATAACCTCGCTACCCCCGAGACGAAAGAAGAAGACGAGTGGCCGTCAAGCTCCGCCTGATGCGGATGGGCAAGAAGAAGCAACCGACCTACCGCGTGGTGGCGGCCGATTCCCGGTCACCCCGTGACGGGCGGTTCATCGAGATCGTGGGCGTCTACGACCCGCGGCCCGATCCCTCTGCGATTCGCATCGACAACGACAAAGCCGTGGACTGGCTGCGCAAGGGCGCTCAGCCAACCGAGTCGGTGCGCAAGCTGCTCGAGATCTCGGGCGCGTGGGAGACCTTCAGCGGCGAGGCCCCGTCCCGGCCCGCCCCGGAACCGGCGAGCAAGTCGACCGCGAACAAGGCGGCCGCCAAGTCGTCGGCGGCCAAGTCGTCGACCGCCAAGTCGACGGCGAAGAAAGCCGCCGCCACGACCAAGGCGCCTGCCGAAGCCGAGGCTGGCGGGGCGCCGGAGATCGAGGCGGATGCCGACGCGGCCGCCGAGCCCGAGCCCGAGGTCGAGCCGGAGGCAGACGCCGAGGCCGCCGCTGACCCGAGGTCGAGCCGGAGCAGAAGAGGGCGCCGCTGACCCCGAGGTCGAGCCGGACGCCGAGGCCGGCGCCCCCGCGGCCGAGAGCGCCGAGGAGAGCGGGTGAGCGACACCGCCGCCCCGCCGGAGGTGCCGACGGCCCGCGCCGTGCTCGAGCACCTGGTGCGCTCCCTGGTCGAGGATCGCGACGCCGTGCGCATCGACACCGAGCGAGGCCGCAACCTGCCGCGCCTCACCGTCCGGGTTGGTCCCTCCGACATGGGGCGGGTCATCGGCAAGCGGGGCAGGGTGGCCCAGGCGATCCGCACCGTGACCCGCGCGGCCGCCGCCCGCGACGGCAGCGACGTCGAGGTCGAGTTCGAGGACTGAGGGGTCCCGCATGGCGCCGGCCGGTGACGCGGGCGGTCAGACGGCGCCCCTGCTCGAGATAGGTCGCGTGACCAGGCCGCACGGCCTGCGGGGCGAGGTGGTCGTCGACCTGACGACCGATCGCGTCGAGCGCCTCATTCCCGGCACCGTCCTCGCCAGCGACGCCGGCAACTTGACCGTCGCCGCCGCTCGCCCCCATCAGCGCCGCTGGATCGTGGCGTTCGAGGGTCACACCGGCCGAGAGGCGGCCGATCGGTTGCGGGGCCTGGCACTCCGGGCGAAGGCCCTCGACGATCCCGACGCGCTCTGGGTCCACGACCTCGTGGGCAGCGAGGTGGTCACGGTCGGGGGCGACGTGGTGGGCACGTGCGTCGCGGTGGTCGCCAACCCCGCGTCCGACCTGCTCGAGCTCGACGGTGGGGCCCTGGTACCCGTCGTGTTCGTGGTCGAGCGCAAACCCGGGCGGGTAACCATCGACCCGCCCGAGGGTCTCCTGGAGCCCTGAAGGCGCCGCCACGATGCGCATCGACGTCTTCACCATCTTCCCGGGCCTGGTCGACCACTTCGCCGCCCATAGCCTGGTCGGAAAGGCCAGGGCCGCCGGGACGCTCGACATCAGGGTCCACGACCTACGGTCCTGCGCAACCGACCCCCATCGGTCGGTGGATGATGCGCCGTTCGGCGGCGGAGCCGGCATGGTCCTCATGCCCGAGCCGATCTTTGCGGCCGTCGATGCCATCGACCCGCCGCGGCCGCTGCTCTGCCTCGGTCCGGCCGGCCGCCGGTTCGACCAGGCGGTGGCGCGTGAGCTCTCGACCCTGGAGGGCGGGTTCAGCCTGGTGTGCGGTCGCTACGAGGGCATCGACGAACGGGTGCGCGAGCACCTGTGCGACGGAGAGCTGTCGATCGGCGACGTGGTGCTGGCCGGCGGGGAGGTGGCCGCCATGGTGGTCATCGAGGCTGTAGGCCGGCTGGTCCCGGGGGTGATGGGCAACCGGGTGTCGGCCGAGGACGAGTCGTTCAGCGACGGGCTCCTGGAGTACCCGCAGTACACGCGCCCGGCCGTGTTCCGCGGATGGGAGGTGCCCGAGGTGTTGCGGTCGGGCGACCACGGGCGGATCGCCAGGTGGCGTCGAGCCCGGGCGATCCGTCGCACCCTCGACCTGCGCCCCGACCTCATCGAGTCCCGAGGCGGCGTGACCGCCCAGGAGCGCGCACTCCTGATCGAGTTCGGGCTGGAGGACGACCGTTTCGGCACCTGAGACCCGGGTGGTGGTCTGCTCGCTTGTGACTTTGTGTTCGGCTCACCAGCCCGGATACCATCATCCGTCCGCCCGCACCTCCCAGGACGACGAAGGCGACCCCGCGATGAATCCCACCGATCTCGTCGACCAGACCAGCCTGCGCACCGACATCCCCGATTTCGCCCCGGGCGACACCCTCAAGGTGCACGTCCGCGTGGTCGAGGGTTCCAAGGAACGGGTCCAGGTGTTCCAGGGTGTCGTCATCGGACGTTCGGGCTCGGGCATCCGCGAGACGTTCAAGGTCCGCAAGGTCAGCTACGGCGTCGGCGTCGAGCGCACGTTCCCGCTGCACACACCGACCATCGCCAGGATCGAGGTCGTGAGCCGGGGCGACGTGCGCCGGGCCAAGCTGTACTACCTGCGCGACCGCATCGGTAAGGCCGCCAAGGTCCGCGAGAAGCGCGAAGCCTGAGCCCGACCGAACGGGAGGGCCGGCCTGAGCGGCCGGGGGAGCGGGAGGCAGGCGTCGAAGCCCGAGCGGCCCGGCGTGCAGCGCCGAGAGCGGGAAGCATGTGAGCCCGTCCGCCGGTGGTTGGTACCGCCGGTAGGGTGCTCGTCCATGAGCGCCGAGGATCTCGAGCAGTACGAAGCGGACATCGAGCTCCAGCTCTACAAGGAGTACAAGGACCTGACGCCGATGTTCTCGTACGTCGTCGAGACCGATCGGCGGTCCTACCTGGCCAACCAGGTGCGCCAGACGGTCCACGACGAGGGCGGGCGCACCTACATCGAGCTGGAGCTGCACGATGCATGGGTCTGGGACATGTACCGCACCAGCCGGTTCGTCCAGTCGGTCAAGATCGTCACGTTCAAGGACGTGAACGTCGAGGAGCTCCCCGCCAAGGAGCTGTAAATGGACGGGCGCGACGGGCGCCGCGCCTACCGTCAGCGGTTGGGAGCGCGTGGCGAGGATCTGGCGGCCGACTGGTACCGCGCCGCCGGCTACGAGGTGGTTGCCCGCAACTGGCGCTGCGCCGAGGGGGAGCTCGATCTCGTCGTCTCGCTACCGGCCGAGCTGGTGTTCTGCGAGGTCAAGACCCGCACCTCCGACCGGTTCGGCGTCCCCGCCGAAGCGGTGACCGCCGCCAAGCAACGCAGGCTACGGACCCTGGCGGCGAGGTTCCTGGCCGAGCACCCGCCGGTCGTCGGCCCGGCCGCTCGGAGCATCCGCTTCGACGTGGTGGCCGTGACCGGATCCACCGTCGATGTGATCGAGGCCGCGTTTTGACGGGTGCTTTCAGCCCGCGAGGGCCCAGATGACCAGCGCCGCGCACACGATCAGAGCCGCTCCCACCATCAGGTAGTCGGCGGGCGAGCGGCGGGTCTGGCGAAAGGGGTTGAAGCCCACCGTCTCAGTATCGTGCCCGAGATGGACCACGTGCAGGTCGAGCGCAGCGGTCGACGAAGGCGAGCATCCCCTCCGCGGTGTCCTTGGTGCCGAAGTTGACGGTCTGCGGCTTCGAAGGCTCCTGACCAGGTGTTGCACCCCTCTCGAACGCTTTTCCCGGTCATGGATCACCTTTCGTTCCATTGACTGAGGTGACCGTCAGTGTCACACCCTTCGGGTATGGTGTGAGCACGCTCTGGTCATAGGGCCGAGCCGGGTCGAGGGCCCAGCGGTGTGGCGCCCTCCCTGCGATCCCCCTCGTCAGGAGGCCCTGCTCGTGCTCGCATCCGTCGCTTCGGCGACCCTGCTCGGTGTCGAGGGCCGGCCCGTTCGGGTCGAGGTCCACGTGTCCAAGGGATTGCCCGGGTTCACCGTGGTGGGGCTGCCCGACACCACGTGCCGCGAGGCGCGCGACCGCGTCCGGGCCGCGCTCATGTCCAGCCGGCTGGCGTGGCCCAACGCCCGGGTCACCGTCAACCTCGCGCCGCCGGGCGTGCGCAAGGTCGGCGCCGGCCTCGATCTCGCCATCGCCGTGGGCCTGCTGGTGGCGAGCGAGCAGTTGCCGCCAACCTCGTGCGAGGGGCGCGCCTTCGTGGGCGAGCTGGGCCTCGACGGCTCGGTGCGGGCGGTGCCCGGAGCGTTGCCGCTGATCGACGCGCTGTCCGATCCCGAGGTGGTGGTGCCGGTCGGGTGCACCGTGGAGGCACAGCTCATCGCGCGTCATGTGATCCGTCCCGTGGGCAGCCTCGAGGAGCTGGTGGACGCCCTCGTCGGGAGGCAGCCGTGGCCCGACCCTCCAGAGCCTGCGGTGCTGCCACCGCCGGCACCGGGCCCCGACCTTGCCGACGTGCGGGGGCAACCCGCGGCGCGGTTCGCGCTCGAGGTCGCCGCCGCCGGCGGTCACCACCTGCTGCTCGTCGGCCCGCCGGGGGCGGGCAAGACGATGCTGGCCCGCCGGCTGGCGGGGCTGCTGCCCGACCTCGATCCCGCCCAAGCGCTCGAGACCACCTGCATCCATTCCGCCGCCGGGCAGCCGCTGCCTCCTGGAGGGCTCGTACGCCGCCCACCGCTCCGGGCGCCCCACCACGGAGCCTCCGCGGTCTCACTGGTCGGCGGGGGTTCGGGGTCGATGTACCCGGGGGAGATCTCGTTGGCGCACAACGGCGTGCTGTTCCTCGACGAGGTCGGCGAGTTCGAGCCGTTGGTGCTCGACAACCTGCGCCAGCCGCTGGAGGAAGGCGTCATACGGGTGGCCCGAGCCGCCGCCAAGGTGACGTTTCCGGCACGGGTCCTGCTGGTGGGTGCGATGAATCCGTGCCCCTGTGGCGAGGGCGGGCCGCCCGGCGGGTGCCGCTGCTCGGGCGCCGCCCGCGCCCGCTACGCGCGCCGGCTCTCGGGGCCGCTGCTCGACCGGTTCGACCTCCGTGTCGAGGTGGGCAGGCCCGACGTCGCCGAGTTGCTCGACTCGGCCGCAGGGGAACCGACGCGCGCGGTTGCCGCCAGGGTGGCACGGGCGCGGGGGACGGCGTCCCGGCGCGACGTCAGCGCCAACTGCGCGCTGCCGGCGTGGCGACTCGACGACGTGGCGCCGCTCGACCGTGGCGCCACCCGGCTGGTCGAACGGGCATTGCGCGCCGGGCGGCTCACCGGACGGGGGCTCGGCGGTGTCCGCCGGGTGGCGCGCACCATCGCCGACCTCTCCGGGCACGCCGGACCCTTGGGCGTCGAGCACGTGAGCACGGCGCTGGCGTTGCGGGCCGACCCGCTCTGCCTCGACTGGCGGGTGGCGTGATGGCCCGGGCAGCCGGTGGCATCCCCGGCGGCGGGGCCGGGCCTTCGGGGCTTCCCCCCGAGGCGTTCGCCATCGCCCTCACCTGCCTGCCGGGCATGGGCCCCGCCCGCCTGTCCGCCATCCTTCGGGCCGAGACGGCCGCGCGGGCCTGGGATCGCATCTGCGGCGTCACGGCGTGGCACGACGCCGATGTGCTGGCGGCATTGGGTGCGCGGCCCGACGCCCTCATGGCTCGCTGGCGTCAGGCAGCCACGGAGATCGATCCCATCGCCGTGTGGCAGGCAATCGTCGACCAGGGCATCGGCGTTGCCGTCATCGGCTCGGCCGGGTACCCGCCCGTCCTCGCCGCCGACATCGAACCGCCCGCCGTCGTGTTCCATCGGGGGTCGCCAGATGCCGTGGCCGGCCCCCGGGTGGCCGTGGTGGGCACCCGCCAATGCACCGCCACCGGCGCTGCCATCGCCTGGGAGCTGGGTCGCAACCTCGCGGCCGCGGGCGTGGCGGTCGTGTCCGGGCTCGCATCCGGCATCGACGCCGCCGGACACCGGGGCGCGTTGGCCGCCATGGGAGATGGCGCCGGCGCCCCGCCGATCGGCGTCGTCGGCAGCGGCCTCGACGTCGTCTACCCGCGCGGTCAGGCAGAGCTGTGGCGTGCCGTGGCGTCCCGCGGCGTCCTGCTGTCGGAGGCGCCCCTGGGCGCCCGGCCCGAGCGCTGGCGCTTTCCGGCGCGCAACCGGATCATCGCCGCGCTCGCGGACCTGGTCGTCGTCGTCGAGTCGCACCGAACCGGCGGCTCGATGCACACGGTCGACGAGGCCGACCGGCGCGGCATCGATGTCATGGCCGTCCCCGGGTCGGTACGGGCACCGGCGTCGGCGGGAACCAACGGGCTGCTCGCCGAGGGCCGTGCGCCCGCCTGTTCGGCCGACGATGTTCTGGTGGCCTTGGGGCTGCGCCCAGCAGGCCGCCGAACCCGTGACGAGACGCGCCCCCGGCCCGACCCCCGCGACGTCCCGGTGCTCGACGCGGTCGGGTGGCAGCCCGCCAGCCTCGACCAGATCGGCATCCGCACGGGCCACGACCTGGCAGTCCTGGCGCCGGCGCTCGATCGGCTGTGCGAGGCGGGCTGGGTGGCGAGACGCGGCGGCTGGTACGAGAGGGTCGCGGGAGGGACCCCATGACGGCCGGTACCTTTGACAACCGTGGCGCCAGGCTGGCGAGTCGAGGATTTCGCCCGCTCGTTGACGGCGGCCGCACCGGCCACGGTCGAGGCCTACGGGCGCGACCTTGCGGCGTTCGTCACCTGGGCCGAGCGCCTGGGCCTCAGCTCCCCGGACGACGTGGAGCGCACGACGATCCGGCGCTACCTGGCCTTCCTCGCAACCCGAGGTTTCGCCCGCCGCACCATCGCCAGGCGGGCCTCGGCGTTGCGTCGCTACTTCGGCTGGGCCCGGCGCGTCGGCGCCGTCACCAACGATCCCACGGCGGGCCTCAGCGCCCCCAGGGGCGAGGCGCGGCTACCAAGGGTCCTGCACCCCGACGAGCTCCGCTCACTGCTGGACGAATCCGGCCCCGGTGGCCCCGACGGCGCCCGCGACCTGCGAGACACGGCGCTGTTGGAACTGCTTTATGGGAGTGGCCTGCGCGTGGCAGAGGCCGCGGCTCTCGACGTCGACGACCTCGACCTGGCACAGCGTCGGGTCCGGGTGTGGGGCAAGGGCAGCAAGCAACGCCTCGTCCCCCTCAGCGAACCGGCCGCCGACGCCCTGCGGCGCTGGCTCGCCGACGGCCGTCGCGAGCTCGCCACCGAGGCCTCGCCGGCGGCGGCTGTCTTCCTCAACCACCGGGGCCGGCGCATGACGCCACGCGACGCTCGCCGCGTGCTGGATCGCCGAGCCGCGGCACCGACCCATCCCCATGCGTTACGACACACCTTCGCCACCCACCTGCTCGACGGGGGCGCCGACCTGCGGGTTGTCCAGGAGCTGCTCGGCCATGCAGACCTGGCGACCACGCAGCGTTACACTCACGTCTCCAAGGAACGGTTACGGTCCGTGTTCGACGCCACCCACCCACGGGCTTAGGGGCGCACGTGACGTTCGTTGAGGTTGAGACTGGGGACTTGTGGGCCGCGTACAGGCGCGACGGCCAGCATGCAGCTCGAGATGAGCTGATCCTCCGCTACGCGCCCCTGGTCCAGTATGTGGCGGGGCGGATGGGCGTCGGCTTGCCCAGCCATGTCGAGCGTGCCGACCTCGTCAGCTACGGCATCTTCGGTCTCATCGATGCAGTCGAGCGGTTCGACCCGGCCCGGGGATGCCGGTTCGAGACCTACGCCATCGCCCGGATCAAGGGCAACATCCTCGACGAGCTCCGCTCGCTCGACTGGGTGCCCCGTTCCGTCCGTGCCAAGGCCCGCCGTATCGAGGCCGCCCTCTCCAGGCTCGCAGCCGCCCTGCACCGCTCGCCGAGTGACGCCGAGCTCGCCGACGCGCTGGGCATGAACGACGACCAGCTCCAGCAGGCCCTTTCGCAGATCTCGCTGATGAGCCTCGTCACCTTCGACGCCGCGGTGAGCTCGGCCGCCACCGACGATCCGCCCTTGACCGTCGGCGACATCCTCACGACCGGCGACGACGATCCGCTGGCCGCCGTCGAGCTGGCCGAGCTTCGCCGAGCACTGGCCGACGCCATAGAGCGGCTGAGCGAGCGCGAGCGCGCCGTCGTCAGCCTCTACTACCACGACGGCCTCACGTTGGCCGAGATCGGCGAGGTGCTCGGAGTCACCGAGAGCCGCGCCTGCCAGATCCACGGCAAGGCCGTCACCAGGCTGCGGCTCCGCATGACCGCCGCCGGTCGCGTGCCCGCCTGACGTCCCGGGCGACCACACCTCCCCTGCTACTCGAGGGCCGATGCGGCTCGGTGCCGCGTCCCCACGCACAGCCGGGCCTCCCGGCCTCGGACGGCCCGTTCGTCTCCTAGCTCACTTCCCCCCGAGGTACCCCCACACGCCCCGAGGGGAAGGCCATGCTTCCGGCCCGCCGGTCGTTCCGTCCCGTCCACCTGCGCCCGCGCCGGCGTCGCCACACGCGACGCGGCTCAGGGCTCCGCCAGCTTCGGCGCGAGCTCCGCCGCTGGTGGCGCCTGCCCGGTGTCGGGCCGCGGCCCGGCGCTACCCGGTCGTTCACCCGCTCGGCGCCCCGCCGGGTCGCCAGAGCCTTGGCGCTGGCGATCACGACGGCCGCCGTGTCGCCCGCCGCGGCCGCCGGCGCGCAGCCCTCCCAGGCTGCGCCGCCCGCACCCACCTACAGTCCGCCGGTCTCTGCGCCCATCGCCGACCCTTTCCGGCCGCCCGCCGGGCCCTACGGCGCCGGCAACCGCGGCCTCGAGTACGACACCGAGCCCGGCGATCCCGTGCGGGCCAGCGCCGACGGGACGGTCGCCTTCGCCGGGCCCGTGGCCGGCACGCTCCACGTCACCCTGCGCCATGTCGACGGCGTGCGGACGTCATATTCGTTCCTCGGTGCCATCGACGTCGTGCTCGGTCAGCGGGTCCGGGCCGGCGACCGGGTCGGGATCGCGGG
Organism: uncultured bacterium; assembly: GCA_963813485.1. GTDB lineage: Bacteria > Actinomycetota > Acidimicrobiia > Acidimicrobiales > VFJN01 > DASQUK01. The sequence goes on along the minus strand of CAWEZE010000022.1, from coordinate 80,457 downwards.
CGAACGGCTGCATTTCGGTGCACGGTCCGGGGACGCGTACTTCGACCCTGCGTCCCTGTTCGTCGGCGGCGAGGTGGAGGTCGAGCTGCTGCCGTTCGAGATCCCTCCGGGCAGCACGCCCGAGGCAGAAGCCCGCGCGCTTGCGCAACTGGCGCTCGACGGTGGAGGCGGCGTCGGCATCCCGGTAGTCGGTACCACGCTGGGATGGCTGTACGACCGCGCCAGCTCCACGGTCACCTACGCCACGCAGCTGAACCTGCCCGCCCGCGGCCTTGGCGTCGCCGCCGACCTCGGCACCCGCCTGCTCCTCCACGGACCGTGCTCCGACGGGCCGCCGCCGGCCACCCCCGTGCGGGGCCAGGATCGGGTGGCCATCACTGTCGCCGGTCTCGGCTCGTCGAGCGCCAACGGCTCGATCGACGAACTTCGCGCCGCTGACCTGGGCTACGACGACGAACGGGTGGTGCGATTCAGCTACGCCGGCGGGCGGGTGCCCGGCTCCGGCGCGGCGTTCGGCGATCTCGCCACCAGCGCGTACGAGACCGAGGCGAGCCAGGGCGACCTCCACGGTGCCGCGCGGCGCCTGGCCGACCTGGTGCAGGACGTGGCTGACGCTGACCCCGATGCCACGATCGACCTCTTCGCCCACTCCCAGGGCGGCGTCGTCGCCCGGTTGGCGCTGCTCGAGCTGGTCGAACGCGGCGCGCCGCTCGACCGTCTCGGGGTCGTGACCACCCTCGGCACACCCCACAAGGGGTCCGACGTGGCCACGGCCGTCGTCGCGGCCAACACCACACTGACCGGCAACCTGGGCCTCGATGCGGCCGAAGCATTCCTCGGCCGCGGCATCGACATCGACGCTGCGGCGATACGGCAGCTGGCGGAGAACTCCGACGTGGTCCGCGAGCTGGCCCTCGCCGGCGTGCCCGACGGCGTCCGGTTCATGTCCATCGCCGCCCGCGGCGATCTGGCCGTGGCGTCGCCCAACACCGAGGTGGCTGGGGCCACCAACGTGACGGTGCCGGTGTCCGGCTGGTCGGCTCACGGCGACCTCGTGGCGTCCGACGACGCCACCGCGGAGATGGCGCGGGCGCTCGCGGGCCAGCCACCGGCCTGTGAAGGGTGGCGCGACGTGGTCGCCGACGTGGCCGTGGGGCACGGGATCTCGTTCGCCGAAGACCAGATCGGCGCCGCCGCCATGGCCGAGCTGCCGTGAGCGCTCCCGGCTGAATCACATGGCGGGTCTCGACGACCTCCCGGTAGGCTGTCCCGCCGGCCGGAAACCTTCTGGCTTGCGCACCACCCCACAGCCGGACCCAACCCACGGTCGCCTGCAGGCGCCGGGTCTGGCAACGACCAACCGATGGGACGAAAGGGAACAGACACGTGGCTGTCGTCACCATGAAGCAGCTGCTGGAGGCCGGGGTCCACTTCGGCCACCAGACCCGCCGTTGGAACCCCAAGATGAAGCGCTTCATCTTCGGCGAACGCAACGGCATCTACATCATCGATCTGGAGCAGACGCTCGCCCGCATCGAGACCGCCTACACGTTCGTGCGCGACACCGTCGCCGGTGGCGGCTCGGTTCTCTTCATCGGCACCAAGAAGCAGGCGCAGGACCCGATCCAGCAGTACGCCGAGAAGTCCGGCATGCCGTACATCAACCAGCGGTGGCTGGGCGGCATGCTCACGAACTTCCAGACCATCAACAAGCGCGTCGCCAAGATGCTCGAGTACGAGCGCATGCGCGACTCGGGCGAGTTCGACGCGATGCCCAAGAAGGAAGCGCTGCTGCTCGGCCGTGAGCTCGACAAGCTCGAGCGCTACCTCGGCGGCATCCGCCACATGGACCGGCTGCCGCAGGCCATCTTCGTGCTCGACACCAAGAAGGAGCACATCGCGGTCACCGAGGCCAACAAGCTGGGCGTGCCGGTGGTGGCGGTCGTGGACACCAACTGCGATCCCGACGTCATCGACTACGTGATCCCCGGCAACGACGACGCCATCCGCTCGGGCACGCTGCTGAGTCGGGTCATCGCCGACGCGGTGATCGAGGGCAAGCACATCGCATCGCTACGGGTGCCGGTCGCCACCCGATCCGCGGACGACGAGGCGCGTGTCGCCGCCGAGCAGGCCGAGGCCCGCCGCCAGGCGCTGGCCGAGTCCCGCGAGCGCGACTCTCGGGTCGCCGGGGCCCGCACCACACCGCGCCCGCCCGCGGCGCCGTCCGTCGACTCCCCGACACCGCCGGCTGCGGCCGCCGAGGGCACGGCAACCGAGGACACTCCGCGGGCGCCCACTGCCGAGACGGCATCCGCGAGCATCGATGACGCCGAGGCCCCTTCGCCCGAGGCCCCTGCGGCCGAGGCCCCCGCCGCCGGCGTCGACGAGCCCGCCGCCGGCGAAACCGCGGCCGATGAGCCCGTTGCCGGCGAAACCGCGGCCGATGAGCCCGCCGCCAGCGAAACCGCGGATAGCGGAACGGCAGCCGATGAAACCGCGGCCGATGAGCCCGTGGCCAGCGAAACCGCGGCGAACGAGACCGCGGCCGACGACACCGGCGCCTCCGACGAGGCCGAGACCCCCACTGACACCTCCCCCGAATCCCAGGAGTCCTGAGGCCCTATGGCCGACTTCACCGCCAAAGATGTACAGGCCCTGCGCCAGGCGAGCGGCGCGGGGATGATGGACGCCAAGAAGGCCCTCCAAGAGACCGACGGCGACGCCGAGCGCGCCAAGAAGCTGCTGCGCGAGTGGGGCCTGGGCAAGGCCGACGACCGCTCCGACCGCGAGAACGCCCAGGGCGCCATCGCCATCGCCACCAACGGCCACGCCGTGGGCCTGGTCGAGCTCAAGTGCGAGACCGACTTCGTCGCCAAGTCCCCGAACTTCGTCGCCCTCACGCAGGCGCTGGCCGACTCGGTCGCCGTTGGGGGCGACTCCGCCGTGGGCGACCACAAGGACGCCGTCGACGACCTCAAGGTCACCCTCAAGGAGAACATCGAGGTTGGCCGGGCCGTCCAGGTGACCTTCGGCGACGGCGAGGCCGTCGGCACCTACCTGCACCGCCAGGACGGTCGAGGGGTGAACGGGGTCGTGGTCGTCCTCCGGGGTGGCACCGAAGCGCTGGCCCACGACATCGCCGTCCACATCGCCTTCGCCAAGCCGCAGTACCTCACCCGCGACGACGTGCCGGCCGACGCGGTCGAAGACGAGCGCCAGACCCTGCTCAGCATCACCAAGGCCGAGGGCAAGCCCGAGGCCTCCTGGCCCAAGATCATCGAGGGGCGCCTCAACGGCTGGTACAAAGAGCGCGTGCTCCTCGAGCAGCCCTTCGTCCGCGACGAGAAGCAGACCATCGCCCAGGTGGCGGCCGAGGGCGAGGCCGAGGTCGCCCGCTACGCCCAACTGTTCATCGGCGGCTGACGGCGACTGAGGACTGGCACGTGACCCTTCCCGCAGCCGAGGACCCCCCGTACCACCGGGTGCTGCTGAAGCTGTCTGGGGAGGCCTTCGCCGGCGACGTCGGCTACGGCATCGACGGACAGTTCGCCGACTACATCGCCAACGAGATCGCCGGGGTCCGAGCCAACCACGGCGTCGACGTGGCGGTGGTCGTCGGTGGCGGCAACATCTGGCGGGGGATGACCGGCGCCGGCGCGGGCATGGACCGAGCCCAGGCCGACTACATGGGGATGCTGGCCACGGTCATCAACGCCCTTGCGCTCCAGGACACGCTCGAACGGGTGGGCCAGCCCACCCGCGTGCAGACCGCCATCCACATGGCGCAGGTGGCCGAGCCGTATATCCGGCGACGCGCCATCCGCCATCTCGAGAAGGGGCGGGTGGTGATCTTCGCCGGCGGCACGGGCAACCCGTTCTTCACGACCGACACGGCGGCGGCCCTGCGGGCGGTCGAGATCGAGGCTGACGTGATGCTGCGGGGTACCCATTCCGGGGTCGACGGCCTCTACACCGACGACCCCCGCACCAACCCCGAGGCCACCAAGCTCGACAGCGTCAGCTACCTCGACGTGCTCAACCGCGGGCTCAAGGCCATGGACTCGACCGCCATCACGCTGTGCATGGACAACAAGTTGCCTATCGTCGTGTTCGACCTGCTCGGCAAGGGCAACATTGCGTCGATCGTCGGGGGTCAGGCGGTCGGTACGCTGATCCGCTGACGGCGCCGGGGGGATCGGCGTCGGTCGTGACGGCAGGAGAGCCCGGTGAGTGTTGAGATGATCTCGATGGTGCTCGACGAGGCGCGAGACAAGATGGCGAAGGCCGTCGCCCACGCCCGGTCCGAGTTCACTGGCGTGAGGACGGGTCGGGCGGCGCCGGCCCTGGTGGAGAAGATCCCGGTCGACTACTACGGCACCGAGGTACCGCTGCAGCAGATCGCCGGCTTCACCGTGCCCGAGGCGCGCATGCTCGTCATCAGCCCCTACGACAAGAACTCGCTCGGCGCCATCGAAAAGGCGATCCAGCTGAGCGGGCTCGGCCTGACCCCCAGCAACGACGGGCAGATCATTCGCCTGAACTTCCCGCCGCTGACCGAGGAGCGGCGCAAGGAGCTCGTGCGCCTGGTCAAGGGGATGGCCGAGGAGGGGCGGGTGAGCATCCGCCACGCGCGGCGCGGTGCTAGGCACGACCTCGAGGCGCTGGAGAAGGACGGCGACATCTCGGCCGACGATCTGGCGCGGGCCGAGAAGGAGCTCGACAAGCTCACACACCACCACGAAGCCGAGGTGGACACGGCCCTCGAGCACAAGGAGCAGGAGCTGCTCGAGGTCTGATCCCGCCGCCCCTCCACCACCTGGGCACGCCGCGGGTGCAGGATGGGGTGGTCAAAAAACGGGATGCACGACCACACACGGTGGGCAATACGAGAGGAAAGAGCCTTGTGACTGACAGGGAAGAGCGCCGGCAGCAGCGCCATCGCGATCCCACTGAAGGTGTCCGGCTCATCGGTGCCGACGAAGCCGCCGAGGCGCTCGAACGCGACGACATCAGGCACCGGCTTCGCGACGACCAGCCCCGCTTCGGGGATCGGCCCACCTCGGCCGAGGTCGGCGGGCCCCGGCCTGCGCTGCGCTTCCCGCTCGGTTCCTACGACGATCCCGCCACGATCGAGCGACCGCCCGTCGTGCCCGTCCAGCCGCCCACCGAGGCGCCCGAGCTGTCGCACTGGGCGGGTTCGGCCGCAGAGGAGGTCCCGAAGATGAACCGCCGCGACCCGCGCCAGGGTGACGATCCCTGGTCGACCCTCGCCGACTCCGATCCCCGCTGGCGGGACGACCCCCGCTCACCGGCGGGCGGGTCAGGCGGTCCGCCACCGCGGCGGCCCGCCGGGCCACCGGCGGAGCAGACGCGCCCGCGGCCACCCGTGAGCGGCGAGGGGTGGCCGGACGCCGACCAGTCGCAGGCGGGCGACCCGCGCCAGGGGGCGCCGGTCTCGTACGACGATGACGTCGAGCCGCCGCCGGGCCGGTCGGTGTTCGCCGATGCCGGCGACCAGCAACCGGCATACGAGGACGCCTACGCCGACGAGGCGTACGCCGACGAGTACGACGCCACCTACGACGAGACGTACGACGATGCCTACGGCGACGAGGGATACGGCGACGAGACCGGGGGTGCCTACGGCCCGGACGCCCGCGGCGTCGTCACGGCACCTCGCCGCCGGGCACGCCGGCGGGTTCCCCGTCGCATCACTGCGGATCGTGACCTCCGCGTGGCGATCGGCGTGGCGCTGGCCTTCGGGGCCGTCGCGCTGCTGCTGTTCAAGTTCGGGGGCGAGATCGGCGGCATGGTCGTCGCCGTCCCGGTGGTCGGGTACGCCGCCTACGAATACTTCGTCGCTGCCAACAAGGCCGGGCACGAGGCGTTGCTGCCTGTCGGGGTGGTGTCCACCGTCGGCTTGATCATCGCGGCCTACAACTACGGCGAGCAGGCGCTGCCGGTGGTCATGGTCCTGTCCGTGGCGGTGTGCTTCCTGTGGTACCTGGTGCGGGCCGGTGCCGACCGGCCGGTGCCCAACATCGGGGTGACGCTGCTCGGGATCGGCTGGATCGGGCTGTTCGGCTCGTTCGCGGGCCTGCTGCTGGCCGAGCCGGGCGGCAACGGCGTGGCCTTCCTGCTGGCCGCGGTCGTCCCCACCATCGCCTACGACGTCGGCGCCCTGTTCGTCGGGCGCAGCGCGGGGTCGCGCCCGCTGTCCGACGTCAGCCCTAACAAGACCATCGAGGGCCTGCTGGGAGGCATGGTCCTGGCCGTCGCCGCCGGCGTGGTCTTCGCCACGGTCGCCGGAGGCGTGTTCCCCTTCGACGAGGCCGGTGAGGGCCTCAAGCTCGGGCTGCTCGTGGCGCTGGTTGCCCCACTGGGCGACCTCTCGGAGTCGTTGGTCAAGCGCGACCTCGGCGTCAAGGACATGGGCAGCATCCTCCCCGGCCATGGCGGCCTGCTCGACCGCTTCGACGCCCTGCTGTTCGTGCTGCCGGCCGTCTGGTACCTGGCACGGGTCTCCGACTTCTTCCTGACCTGAACCACGTTCCGGCCCGACCCCACCCGCCGCCCCTAGTGGCGTCGGTCTGCGACCGACCCGTAACGTTCTCGAGGTGCCTCTGACGACGGTCGCGGTCGCCGGATCGACGGGGTCGATCGGGACCCAGACCATCGACGTGGTACGGGCCGAGCCCGACCGGTTCGAGATCGTGGCGCTGGGTGCCTGGTCGTCGGCCGACACGCTGGTGCGCCAGGCGCACGAGCTGCGTCCCAAGCTGGTGGTCATCGGCGACGACCGGTGCGCCGCCGCGGTCCACGACGGCGTGCCGGCCGGCACCGAGGTCCGGGCGGGGGAGGCTGCGTTGGCCGACCTGGGCGCGGCGGCCGACGTGTGCGTCAACGGCGTGGTGGGATTCGCCGGCCTGCGCGTGACGCTGGCGGCGCTGGCTGCCGGCCGGCGCCTGGCGCTCGCCAACAAGGAGTCGCTGATCGCCGGGGGCCCGGTGGTGCGCTCGGTGCTGGAACGTCCGGGCGCGGGCCACATCGTGCCGGTCGACTCCGAGCACTGCGCGGTGCACCAGTGCCTGGCTGCCAACGCCAGCGGCGACCGGTCCCGTGTGGCACGTATCGTGCTCACCGCCAGCGGCGGACCCTTCCGGGGCCGTAGCCGGGCCGAGCTGGCCGACGTGACGATCGATGACGCCCTGGCCCACCCCACGTGGTCGATGGGGCCCAAGATCACCGTGGATTCGTCGACGCTCATGAACAAGGGCCTGGAGGTGATCGAGGCGCACGAGCTGTTCGACGTCGACTACGACGCCGTCGACGTCGTCGTCCACCCGCAGTCGATCGTGCATTCGATGGTCGAGATGACCGATGGCTCCACCATCGCCCAGCTCTCCAACCCCGACATGCGCCTACCCATCGGCTACGCCCTGGCGTGGCCCGACCGCATCGCCACGCCCTTCGGCCGCATCGACTGGTCGACGTGTGGCCGCCTCGACTTCCAGGCGCCCGACCACGACGCCTTCCCCTGCCTGGGCCTGGCCTACGACGCCGGCCGCCAGGGCGGCACGGCGCCGGCGGTGCTGAACGCCGCCAACGAGGAGGCGGTGGCCGCCTTCCTGGCGGGGCGGATCCGCTGGGTGGCCATTCCCGACGTACTCAATGGGGTCCTCGCCCGGCATGATGGAGGCCGTGCCGATGGGGTCGACGCCGTGATCGACGCCGACCGCCGCGGTCGGGACGCCGCCAGGCAGGAGATCGAGAGGATCAGTGGATGACTGACACGGAGCGACGCCCCGCACCCAGCGGTCCGCCGTCCGCGCCGGAACCTCCTGCCTACGAGACCGGGGGACTTCGCCTCGCGCTGCTGATCGCCGCCGTCGCCGCCGCCGGCCTGGCCTTCGGGTGGCCGGTGCTGGTGGTGATCCTCGGGATCGTGGTCATGATCTTCCTCCACGAGCTCGGCCATTACCTCACCGCCAAGTGGGCGGGCATGAAGGTGACCGAGTTCTTCATCGGCTTCGGGCCCAAGATCTGGTCGTTCCGCCGGGGTGAGACCGAGTACGGCCTGAAGGTCGTCCCCGCCGGTGCCTACGTCCGCATCATCGGGATGAACAACCTCGACGACGTCGATCCGGTCGACGAGCCTCGGACGTACCGGGAGAAGTCCTTCCCCAAACGCCTGCTGGTGGTGAGCGCGGGGTCGCTGATGCACTTCGCCCAGGCGTTCGTGCTGCTCGTGATCTTGCTCGGTGTGGTGGGCTTCCCCGGCCGCAGCATCGCCAACCCACCCGACCGGGCGTCGGCGTGGGAGATCAACACCGTGGAGGACGACAGCGCCGCCCAGGCCGCAGGCCTGAAGGAGGACGATCTCGTCGTCGCCGTCAACGGCGAGCCGGTCTCGCGCTTCGACGAGCTGTCCGACGCCCTCGCCAAGTACGACGTCGGCGACGAGGTGCCGCTCACCATCGAGCGCGACGGGGTCGAGCGCACCGTCGACGCCGAGCTGCGACCCCGCCCGGCGGGCGTGCCCGGCGGCGACCCCGGCTCTCCGTTCCTGGGTGTGGGCACGTCGAGGCACTTCTCCGACAAGCCCATCGGCCTGGGGACGGCCATCGTGCGGGCGCCCGGCGAGATGGTCCGGTTCACCGGCCAGACTTTCGGCGCCATGGCGGGGTTCTTCAGCCCCCGGGGCATCAGCGACTTCGCCAACAACGTGGGCGAGGCCAACAACAGCGACTCGGGCTCCGGTGGTGGTGGTTCGGGCTCGTCCGCCGACGACAACGACCGCCTGATCTCGATCATCGGCGTCGTCCAGCTCGGCTCGCAGGATGTCGAGAACCGGGGCGCATTCCTGCTCGCGCTGTTCTTCAGCCTCAACATGTTCATCGGCATCTTCAACATGCTGCCGCTGCTCCCGCTCGACGGCGGCCACGCCGCCATAGCCGTCTATGAGCGCATTCGCTCCCGCCCCGGGCGGACCTATCACGCCGACTTCGCCAAGTTGCTGCCGCTGACGTACGTGGTGGTCATGGGTCTGGTCGTCCTGGGGGTGACCGCGATGTACCTCGACATCGTCGATCCGATCAGCGGGTGACCCGGGCACCCTCGCACGTGCGGTAGACCACGCCCATGGAGCTCGGACAGTCGTCGCATCCCCGTCGCAAGACCCGCCAGATCATGGTGGGCGACGTCCCGGTCGGCGGCGACGCGCCCATCACGGTGCAGTCGATGACGATCACCAAGACGGCCGATGTCGAGGGCACCCTGCAGCAGGTCTACGACCTGGCGATGGCCGGCTGCGACATCGTCCGCTGCACCTGCAACGAGATCGAGGCGGCCGAGGGCCTGGCTCGCATCGTGCCCCGCTCGCCGGTGCCGATCGTGGCCGACGTCCACCACAGCCACCGCATGGCACTCGCGGCCCTCGAGGCCGGCGTCCACTGCCTGCGCCTCAACCCGGGCAACATCCGCAAGCCCGAACACATCAAGCTTGTGGCGCAGGAGGCCAAGGACCGCGGCGTCCCCATCCGCATCGGCGTCAACGGCGGCTCGCTGCACCCCGACCTCTACAAGCGCCACGGCGGCAAGGTCACGCCGGAGGCCATGGTCGAGTCCGCGCAGATGGAGCTGGCCTACTTCGACGAGGTCGGGTTCGAGGACGTCAAGATCTCGGTCAAGGCGTCGTCGGTGCCGCTCATGATCGAGGCGTACCGGCAGCTCTCCGACGCCGTCGACCACCCGCTGCACCTCGGAGTCACCGAGGCGGGGCCGACGCCGGGCGGGTTGATCAAGGCGACCGCCGGCATCGCCACCCTGCTGGCCGAGGGGATCGGTGACACGATTCGATACAGCCTCACCGCGGATCCGGTCGAGGAGGCCCGGGCCGGCCGTGCGCTCCTGGAATCGATGGGGCTGCGCGAACGCAAGAACATCGACCTCATCGCCTGCCCCTCGTGCGGCCGGGCCGAGATCGACGTGATCGAGGTGGCCCGCCAGGCGCAGGAGGCCTTCGGCGAGCGCGAGATCCCCCTGCAGGTGGCGGTGATGGGCTGCGTCGTCAACGGACCGGGCGAGGCCCGCGACGCGGATCTCGGCATCGCCGCCGGCAACAAGAAGGGCCACCTGTTCGTCCGCGGCCAGAACGTGGCGGTGGTACCCGAGGACCAGATGGTCGCCGCCCTCGTGGAGTGGGCCACGTTCATCAACGATCACGGCCTCGACGCCGCCTTCGAGCGGGCACGGTCCACCCGGGAGCAGGCTCGCCGCGAGGCCGAGCGCGACCGCGCGGCACTGGTGGGCGTCCATGGGGACGACGTCAACCAGAGCGAGCAGCGGGTGGAACTCATCCGCAGGTTGGGCTGAGGAGTAGGCGGGCTCATGGCACGACAGGTGCGGCGCAGCGAGGGCTGGCTGGGTCGGGTCGGGCTCGTGCTGCTCGGGGTGCTGATCTTCTGGTTCCTCGTCTCGTCGGTCCTCGGCTTCGTCTTCTCGCTGATCCGCATGCTGCTGTTCGTCGCGCTCTTCGCGATCGTCGCCTGGTTCGTGCTGATCGGTCCGCCAGATCGCCACGATTAACTGCGAATCTGCAACCACATCGACATGATCGATTGAGTAGATTTCGCCGGTCGTGCGAAGTAACTCGCGATCCCGTGCCTCTTGGCTGGGGCTGGCCGGGTTGGGCCTGGCCGCCGCCGTCTTCGCCGCCTCCAGCGGCGGGCGGTCGTCGCAACGCGCCGACGCCTCCACAACCGGGTCCGTCGCCGCCGACGCGCCGGCCGACATCCGTGCGGTCGACTTCGGGGAGGTGGCACCGCCCGGGTCCGCGTGCGCCGAGGGCCTCCGCTTCACGCCACCCGCCGCCATCCCCGTCGCCCGGGGCCGCAGCCCGGTGCTCGACATCGGCCGCTTCACCCGGCTGGAAGTCGACCCCGATGTCGCGTACGGCGACCTCGACGGCGATGGCAACGACGAGGCGGTCGTGCACGTCGTGTGCACTTACGGCGCCAACGGCGCCGAGGACACCGTGCACGTGTGGACGCAGCGCCGCGGACGGACGGTGCACGTCGCGAGCCTGAGCGAGCCGCCCCGCTCGGTCGCCGGTCCGCTGCCCCCGGCCGTCGAGGCCGTGGCGGTCGACGGCCCGCAGGTCGAGGTCACGTGGACCCGGTACGCCGCCGGCGACCCCAACTGCTGCGCCAGCCGGTTGACGACCGTGAGCTACGAGCTCGACGGTGACGCGCTCGACCGCGTCGGCAGGGCCGTCACCCGCACCGCGACCTGACGCCTTCGGGCGTCATCTGGGCCGACCGGTACGATCCGTCGCCATGGCGAAGGTGCTTACCGCGCAGGCAGACGACTTCCCCCGCTGGTACCAGGACGTGGTGGCGAAGGCAGAGCTGGCCGACAACGGCCCGGTGCGGGGGACGATGGTCATCCGGCCGTACGGCTACTCGATCTGGGAGCGCATGCAGGCGGAGATGGACGCCCGCATCAAGGCCGCCGGTGCCGACAACGCCTACTTCCCGCTGTTCATCCCCGAGAGCTACCTGCGGCGCGAGGCCGAGCACGTCGAGGGGTTCAGCCCGGAGCTGGCGGTGGTGACCCACGCCGGCGGCAGGGAGCTCGACGAACCGATCGTCGTCCGGCCCACCAGCGAGACAATGGTTGGTGAGTACATGGCCAAGTGGGTCCAGAGCTACCGCGACCTGCCGCTGTTGTTGAACCTCTGGAACAACGTCGTGCGTTGGGAGCTGCGCACCCGCCTCTTCCTGCGCACCACCGAGTTCCTGTGGCAGGAGGGCCACACCGCGCACGCCACACGCGAGGACGCCCGCGCCTACGCGGAGCGGATCCTGTACGACGTGTACGAGGACTTCATGGTCAACGTCCTGGCCGTCCCCGTGCTCGTCGGGCCCAAGACGGTCACCGAGCGGTTCCCAGGTGCCATCAACACGCTGACCTGCGAGGCGATGATGCGCGACGGCAAGGCCCTGCAGATGGGCACCAGCCACGAATTGGGGCAGAACTTCGCCAAGGCCTTTGACATCACCTACTCCGATGTCGACGGCGGCCTGCAGCACTGCTGGACCACCTCGTGGGGGTCGACGACCCGGATGGTCGGCGGCCTGATCATGGCGCACGGCGACGACGCCGGCCTCGTGGTGCCGCCGGTGCTGGCCCCGATCCAGGCGCTCGTTCTGCTGGTGAAAGACGAAGAGGGCACCGGCGAGAGGGCGGCGGCGCTGGCCGACGCGCTATCGGCCGCGGGCATCCGGACGCGGCTCGACGACCGCGTTGGCCAGAGCTTCGGCCGCCGCGTCACCGACTGGGAGCTCAAGGGCGTGCCGGTGCGGGTGGAGATCGGCCCGCGCGACCTTGCGGCCGACGCCGCCACGCTGGTGCGCCGCGACACCGGAGCGAAGGAACAGGTGCCGTTGGCGTCGCTGCCCACCCGGGTCGAGACGCTCGTCGCCGACATCCAGCGCGACATGCTGGCCGACGCCCTGAGCCGGCGCGAAGACAACACCGCCGATGTGACCGACCTGGGCGAGGCCGCCGCGGCCAGCAAGAGCGGCTTCGCACGGCTTCCGTGGCGGCTGGTGCGGGGTGAGGGGGAGAGGCGGCTGGCGGCCGACGGCGTCACCGTGCGCTGCCTGCAGCGCCCCGACGGATCGCTGCCCAGTTCCGAGGACGAGGACGACCTCGTCGCCTTCGTGGCGCGCGCCTACTGACGACTCCGGGGATCGCGGCCGGATCGCGGGGGTACGCGTGGGCGCGCGCGGCCCGTGATCGGCCCCTACCCTCCGCTGGCGAGTCCCAGGCGGCTATACTTCGGGGTCCGTTCCGTTCGATCCCATCGAGCGAAGGCGTGGGCTTGGGCCCACGCCTTTCGTATGACAAGAGGAGGTGTAGCAGATGAGCGTCACAGACCGCGTGCGTGATCTCGTGCTACCGCTCCTCGACGATCGCCATCTCGACCTGTACGACGTCGAGATGCAGGGCCCCGTCCTGCGGGTCGTGGTCGACAGCCCCCCGGGCAGTGGCGGAGGGCTCGACCTCGACGTGCTCGCCGACGCCACCCGGGCGGTGTCGCGGGCGCTGGACGAGGCCGATCCCATCACCCGTCGGTACACGCTCGAGGTCACCAGCCCGGGCCTCGAGCGCACGCTGCGGCGCCCAGAGCACTTCGAGCGGGCAGTGGGTGAGACGGTGAGGATCCGTACCCTGGCGGGCTTCAGCGACGAGCGCCGGGTAGAGGGTCAGCTCGTATCGGCTGACAGCTCAGGCGTCGTCGTGCGGACCGGAGTCTCCGACGATGGGACCGCAGTGGAGCAACGGTTCGCCTACCACGACATCGAGCGGGCGCGCACCGTGTTCGAGTGGGGCCCCGCTACGCCCCCCTCCGGCAAGCGCAAGAGCGACGAGAAGAGGGAACGCAGGTCATGAGCGAGCACGAAGTGCGAGCGAATCAGAGACACAGTGCGTTGCTCGCCGCCAAGCGGCGATCGCTCATTGGCGGACCGGAGGTACGCCGATGAGCGAAATGATGGAGGCGCTGCAGGCGCTTGCCGCCGAGAAGGGCATCTCGGTCGACACGCTGATGGCCGCGCTGGCCGACGCGCTCGAGTCGGCCTACAAGCGGATGCCCGGAGCTCACGAATACGCGTGGGTCACGATCGACCCCACCAACTTCGACATCCGCGTCTATGCCCAGGAGATAGACGAGGACGGCGAGCCCTACGGCCCCGAGCTCGACGTCACGCCCAAGGACTTCGGCCGCATCGCCGCCCAGACCGCCCGCCAGGTCATGACCCAGCGGATCCGCGAGGCCGAGCGCGAGCTCCGCTACGAGGAGTACGCCGGCCGAGAGGGCGACATCGTCACCGGAACCGTGCAGCAGGGCGACAGCCGCTACACGCTGCTGAGCCTCGGCCCGGTGGAAGCCCTACTGCCGCAGGCGGAGCAGGTCCCCCACGAACGCCCGGAGCCCAACAGCAGGCTCAAGGCCTACATCGTCGAGGTCCGACGCACGTCCAAGGGCCCCCAGATCGTCGTGTCGCGCACCCATCCCGGCCTGATCCTGGAGCTGTTCAAGCTCGAGGTGCCGGAGATCGCCGACGGCATCGTCGAGATCAAGGCCTGCGCCCGCGAGCCCGGACACCGCACGAAGATCGCCGTGTGGTCCAACGACTCCAACGTCGATCCCGTCGGCGCCTGCGTCGGCGCCCGGGGTGCCCGGGTGCGGCAGGTGGTCAACGAGTTGCGAGGCGAGAAGATCGACATCGTCCCCTTCTCCGACGACCCCTACGAGTTCGTCGCCAAGGCGCTGTCTCCGGCCAAGGTCAAGGAAGTGCGCATCGACGAGGCCACGGGTGTCGCCGAGGTGATCGTCCCCGACTACCAGCTCTCGCTGGCCATCGGCAAGGAAGGCCAGAACGCCCGCTTGGCGGCGCGCTTGACCGGCTGGCGGGTCGACATCAAGAGCGAGACGCAGCTCGTCGAGGAAGAGGCCTATAGACAACAGGACTGGGCCGAGGGCGAGTGGGTGGTCAACGCCGACACCGGCGAGCAGGTGTGGCAGCCCGCGGAGGGTGGACCCGCGGTTTCAGCCGAGGAGTGGGAGGCGGCGCTGGCCGAGACCCCCGGGGGCAACGGAGAGCCCGCCGGCGGTGACTCGGAGGCAGCGGAGGTCCCGGCCGCCGGGGCGGACGCCGACGCGGAGGTCCCGGCTGACCGGCGCGGAGGCCGACGCGGAGGTCCCGGCGAAGGACGAGGCGGAGGACGAGGCGAAGGACGAGGCGGCGGTCCCGGCGGACGACGCCAGAGCCGCCGATGCCGTCGATGCCGTCGATGTCGTCGATGTCGTCGAGGTGCCGGCGGAGAGTGGCACCCAGGCCCGGGCCGACGAGGAGTAGTCGATCTCGCCGATCCGCACCTGCGTGGGGTGCCGGCGCCGGAGGCCCCAGAGCGAGCTGGTGAGGTTCGTACGCTCACCGGAGGGATCCATCGTCGAGGGCCGTACACTGCCGGGACGCGGCGCCTGGCTCTGCAAGGACGCTCTCGCAGCGTGCCGGGAGCGCGCCGAGCGGAGAGGCGCATTTGCCCGAGCGTTCCCGGTGTTCGTGCCGGTAGCGGGGTCTGCGCGAGGATAGGGGACCGCGATTTGCACCGGTCGGTGCGTGGGTCGCGCCCAAGAGAATACGGAAGGGCTGGTCTCAGAGAACTTGGCAGCAAAGATTCGGGTCCACGAGCTCGCCAAGGAGCTCGGGCTCACCAACAAGGAATGCCTCGATCTCTGCCTGGCATTGGGCATCGGGGTCAAGACGCACTCCTCAGGTATCGAGGAGGCGCAGGCCGACCGCGTCCGCCGTCGCGCCCGGCGCGACGGCCTCGTGCGCGACCACCAGCCCGAGGCACCGAGCGATAAGACTGCGACCGACGGAGCCGACGACTCGCCCGACGGCGACAAGGCCGCCGCCGAAGAAGGCTCCGGCCAAGAAGGCCGCGGCCAAGAAGGCTCCCGCCAAGAAGGCGGCGGGCACGAAGAAGGCTGCGGCGGCGACGCCGGCACCCGCCGCCGAGGCCGCGCCCGAAACGGCAGCGCCCGTGCCGCAGCCCGAGCCTGCCGTCGCTGCCGAGTCCGCCGAGGCCCCGGCGCAAACCCCGCCCGCTGACGCCCCCGCCGAACGCCCGGCCGCTGCCGCTGCCGACGCGACACCAGCCGCACCGCCTGCGCCCGATGCGCCGGCAACGCGGATACCGCCGCCGGCACCCCCGGGGCCGGCAGCCACCCGCCCGACGCCCCCGGCGCCGCCGGGCCGGCTAGTCACCTCGTCCGGCAGCGAGCGCCCGATACGGCGGCCCGATCTCGACGGCGCTCCCGCCGCACCGCCCCGGCCCGCCGCAGCCGCCGGCGCGCCCGCCCCGGTCGCGCCCCGCCAGCGCCCCACGGCCCCGCCGCCCGGACGTCCGGAACCGGGCGGTCGCTCGGGTGCGGCGGCGCCCAGCCGCCCCGCGCCCGGAGCGCCCCGAGCGCCCGAGTCGCTGTCCGGCGGGCCCATACCACCGCCCCCCGGCCCGCCCGTATCATCGTCGGGCAAGCCGATCCCGCCCCCGCCCGGCCAGGGTGGCCGAGGCCCCACCCCCCAGCGAGGGGGCCGTGCCCCGGGCGGTCCGCCCAATCGCGGCCGACCCGGTGTCGGCACCGGCACCGGTGGTCCCGGCGCCGGGGGCGCCGGTCGTCCCTTCGGTGGCGGTCCCGGTGGCCGACCCGGTGGCGGTGCCCCGCCCATGGGTGGCCCCGGAGCCGGTGGCCCGGGCGGTCGTCCCGGTGGCGGTCCTCGTGGCGCGCAGCGCACACCTCCCCGCCGTCGGGGACGCCGCCGCCGTAGCCGTGAAGAGCTGCAGCCCATGGAGGCGCCGACATACACGCCGGCGTCCGCCCCCGTACCCGAGGGCGTCGTAGTCCTCGAACGCGCATCGACGCCGCAGGATCTCGGCCCCAAGCTCAACCGCACGGCGGCCGACGTCGTCCGCTTCCTGATGGCGCAGGGCGAGATGGTGACGGCCACGCAGTCGCTGACCGACGACATGATCGAGCTGTTCGCGGCCGAGATCGGTGCGGAGGTACGGCTGGTCGACCCGGGCGAGGAGCAGGAGGTCGAGCTGCAGCGCCAGCTCGGCGTAGAAGAGCTGTTCGCCGACGACGGCGACGGCGAGCTCGAGCCGCGCCCACCGGTCATCACCGTCATGGGGCACGTCGATCACGGCAAGACCAAGCTGCTCGACCGCATCCGCAACGCCAACGTCGTCGAGGGCGAGGCCGGTGGCATCACCCAGCACATCGGCGCCTACCAGGCCGAGAAGAACGACCGTCGCATCACGTTCATCGACACACCCGGCCACGAGGCGTTCACCGCCATGCGCGCCCGGGGCGCGCAGGCCACCGACATCGTCGTGCTCGTCGTTGCCGCGGACGACGGGGTCATGCCTCAGACGGTCGAGGCGCTGAACCACGCCAAGGCGGCCGATGTCCCCATCGTCGTGGCCATCAACAAGATCGACCGCGAGGAGGCCAACCCCGATCGCGTGAAGCAGCAGCTCTCCGAGCAGGACCTCATCCCCAGTGACTGGGGCGGCGACACCGAGATGGTGCCGGTGTCCGCGCTGTCGGGCGAGGGTATCGACGAGCTGTTGGAGACCCTGCTGCTGGTGGCCGACCTCCAGGACCCGCCGATCGCCGCGAGCCCCGAGGGCCGTGCGGCGGGCGTGGTGCTGGAAGCAAACCTCGACGTCGGCCGGGGCCCGGTGGCCTCCGTGCTCGTGGAGCGGGGAACGGTGCGGGTCGGTGATCCCCTGGTGGCCGGCGCGGCCTGGGGCCGGGTCCGCGCGCTGATCGACGACCATGGCGAGAACGTGAAGGAGGCCGGGCCGTCGATGCCCGTCCAGGTACTGGGCCTCAACGAGGTGGCCGACGCCGGCGACCAGTTCATCGTCGCTCCCGACGAGAAGCTGGCCCGGTCGGTGGCAGAGACCCGCGAGCACTGGCAGCGGATCGCCAGCCTGGGACGGGAGGCCGCGGTCACCGGCGGCGGCGCCAAGCTCGAGGACATCTTCGATCAGATCCAGCAGGGCGAGGTGGCCACCCTGAATCTGGTCCTCAAGGCCGACGTCACCGGCTCGCTGGAGGCGCTCACCGAGGCCCTCCGCAAGCTCGAGCGCGACGACGTCAAGCTCTCGTTCGTGCAGCGGGGTGTCGGTGGCATCACGAAGAGCGACGTGCAGCTGGCGGCAGCGTCCAACGCCACGATCATCGGCTTCAACGTCCGGCCGGACCGCAGCTCCCGCGAGTTGGCCATGGCCGAGGGCGTGGAGATCCGGACCTACGAGATCATCTACCAGGTCCTCGAGGACATCGAGAACGCGCTGCTCGGCATGCTGCAGCCCACCTACGAGGAGGTCGTCACCGGCGAGGCCGAGGTGCGGGAGATCTTCTCGGTGCCTCGGGTCGGCCGCGTAGCCGGCTGCTACGTCACCAACGGCGTCATCACCCGTGGGTCGAAGGTCCGGTTCCTGCGTGACGGCACGGTCATCTGGAAGGGCACCATCTCGTCGCTCAAGCGCTTCAAGGACGACGTCCGTGAGGTGCACTCGGGCTTCGAGTGCGGCATAGGGCTGTCCGACTTCCAGGACCTCAAGCAGGGCGACGTCATCGAGACCTTCGAGGAGCGGGAGATCCCGCGGACGTAGTTCCCGCAGCTCGGCGACCGGCGCGAGCCGGCGCTTGCGGACACCGGCTCTACGCTGGGCCCCGTGCATGCCGCGGCGGTCCGGTTCGAGCTCTACTTGCGCGAGTGCCGCTCGCTGAAGGCCAAGCGGTCGGCGGTCCGCCCCATCGTCGAGGGACTCTGGCGGCGCTACCGGGTCTCGGCGTCGGAGATCGCCCATCAGAACGCCTGGCACCTCAGCACCGTCGGCGTGGCGGCGGTGGCACCCACGCTGTCGCACCTCTACGAGGTGCTGGACGAGGTGGAGCGGTTCGTGTGGTCCTTCCCCGAGGTCGAGGTCCTGCGGGTCGATCGGCTGTGGATGGAGGAAGAGGAGGAGAAGCCATGAGCGGCAAGCGTCCCCGGTTACACGGGACTGCCCGCGACTATCCGCGGACGGCCCGGCTGAACCACCTCGTGCAGGAGATCGTCGCCGACGAGATCGAGCGGCTCGACGACGATCGGCTCGGGCTGTTCACCGTGGTGGCGGTCGACGTCGAGCCCGACCTACGGCGGGCCACGGTGTTCTACACGAGCCTGTCGGCCGCCACGGCGGACAACGAGAGCGACGAGCTCGGCGAGGCCCTGGCCCAGCACCGCGCCCGCCTGCAGGCGGCGATCGGCCGTCAGGCCCACCTAAAGCGCACGCCGGAACTCGTGTTCCGACGGGACACCGTGATCCGCCAGGCCCAGCGGATCGAGGAGATCATGCGCGAGATCGCCGCCGACGAGCGCCGCTGATGGCGCCGCGGCGCCCGGCGGCCGGGACCCGGCAGGCGCCGTCGGGCGTGGCGGTGGTGGACAAGCCGTCAGGCTGGACGTCGCACGACGTCGTGGCCAAGGCCCGGGGTCTGCTCGGCACCCGCAAGGTCGGTCACGCCGGCACCCTCGACCCCGACGCCACCGGGGTGCTCGTCCTCGGGGTGGGCCGCGCCACCCGGCTCCTCGCCTACATCAACGGGCTCGACAAGTCCTACGTGGGCGAGGTGGTGCTCGGGACGGCGACGTCGACGCTCGACGCGTCGGGCCAGGTGACCGGCACCTGGGACATGTCGGGCGTCGAGGTGGCCGACGTGCGTGCGGCCGCCGCCGGCCTCACCGGGGACGTCCTGCAGGTGCCGCCGATGGTGTCGGCCAAGCAGGTCGGCGGCCGCCGGCTGCACGAGCTCGCGCGCGCCGGCGTCGAGGTCGAACGCGAGCCTGTGGCCGTGCGCGTGGAGCGCTTCGAGGTGGCCGAGCCGGTGGCCCCCGGGGTGTTCCCGGTCACGGTCACCTGTTCGTCCGGGACCTACGTGCGATCGCTGGCCGCCGACCTCGGCGCTGCGCTCGGCGGTGGCGCGCACCTGCGCCAGTTGCGGCGCACCGCCGTGGGACCGTTCGAGGGCGAGGAGGCCGTGCCGCTGGAGGCGTTGACGCCCGAACGCCTGCTCCCACCGGTCGAGGCACTCCGGGGCCGGCCGCGGGTGGTGGTGGACGACGACATGGCCACGCTGGTGTGCCACGGGCGGGTGTTCGACGACGAGGCGTTGGGCGTGACCGGCGATGGGCCGTGGGCCGTCGCCGACGGCGAGGGCACGCTGCTGGCGGTGTACGAGCGCCACCGGGGTGCCACCGTCAAGCCCGGCGTGGTCGTAGCCCAACGTCTTTGAAGATTTTCGGGGCCTGTGCACCCCTTTTCCTTCAAAGACTGGGGCTTCCGCGCGGGCGCGCGCCCGCCGATAGGGTCAACGGCGTTCACCGACCGAAGGGGCATGCAATGGAGCAGCCCGAACCCGAGGCGCAGATCGCCGACTCGCTGATCGACCTGATCGGCAACACGCCGCTGGTCCGGCTCAACCGGGTGACCGAGGGGCTGACCTGCAGCGTCGTCGCCAAGCTGGAGATGCTGAACCCCGGCGGCAGCGTCAAGGACCGCCCGGCCCTGGCCATGATCGAGCAGGCCGAGCGTGACGGTGCGCTGAAGCCCGGCGGCACCATCGTCGAGCCGACGTCCGGCAACACCGGCGTGGGGCTGGCCATCGTGGCCGCGCAGCGCGGCTACCGCTGCATCTTCGTGGTGACCGACAAGGTGGCGCCCGAGAAGATCCGGCTGCTCGAGGCCTACGGCGCCGAGGTGATCGTGTGCCCGGTCGCGGTAGAGCCCGACGACCCCCAGTCCTACTATTCGGTCGCCGAGCGGCTCGTGCGCGAGACCCCGGGCGCGTTCCGCCCCAACCAGTACGACAACGACTGGAACCCCTGGGCCCACGAGCACTCGACCGGGCCCGAGATCTGGCGCCAGACGGCCGGCCGCGTCACCCATTTCGTCGCGGGCGTGGGTACCGGCGGGACGATCTCCGGCGTGGGTCGCTACCTCAAGGCCCGGGATCCGGGCATCCAGATCGTCGGCGCCGACCCCGAGGGATCGGTCTACTCCGGCGGCTCGGGGCGGCCGTACCTGGTCGAGGGCATCGGCGAGGACTTCTGGCCCACGACGTACGACCCCTCGCTCGTCGACCGGGTGGTGCCGGTCAGCGACGAGGCCAGCTTCCTCATGGCCCGGCGGGTCACCCGGGAGGAGGGCCTGCACATCGGTGGCTCGGGCGGGACCGCCGTGGCGGCGGCGCTCGAGGTCGGCCGCGGCCTCGGTACCGAGCACCTGGTGGTGGTGTTGATCCCCGACTCGGGGCGCGGCTACTTGTCACGGGTCTTCGACCAGGACTGGATGGCCGGCTACGGGTTCCTCCGGGCCGCCGGCGAGCACACCGTGGCGGACATCATCGAGGCCCGCCGGGGGGACATCCCCCCGCTCGTGTACATCCAGCCCGACGAGACGGTGCGACGGGCCGTCAACGTCATGCGCGGCTACGGCGTGTCACAGCTCCCCGTGGCGAAGGGCGAGATGCCGCTGGCGGCGGCCGAGATCCTCGGCGCGGTCGACGAGCTGGCGCTCATGGACCGGGCCTTCCACGAGCCCGCCGTGATGGACGAGCCAGTCGAAAAGGTGATGGGGCCCCGCCTCCCTACCATCGGCATCGGGCAGCCGATCGCCTTGGCGGTCGAGCTCCTCGACCGGGCGGGTGCCCTGGTGGTCCTGGCGGGTGGGCGACCGCACGTGGTGCTGGGACGCAGCGACGTGCTCAACCACCTCTCCCAGGCCGAGCACTGATGTCCGACACCGACGGCTTCGAGACCCGAGCCATCCATGCCGGGCAGGACCCCGATCCGGCCAGCGGGGCCGTGGTTCCTCCCATCAGCGTCTCGACCACCTTCGCCCAGTCCGCGGTCGGAGAGCACCGCGGCTGGGAGTATTCGCGTAGCGGCAACCCGACCCGCGACTCGCTCGAGACCTGCCTGGCCTCGCTCGAGGGTGGCCGGCGGGCATTCGCCTTCGCCTCGGGGCTCGCGGCAGAGGACGCAGTCCTGCGCCAGCTCCGGCCGGGGGAGCGAATCGTGCTCGGGAACGACGCCTACGGCGGGACCTACCGGCTGATCGACAAGCTCTACGGGCCGGCCGGGTATGCGTGGACTGCCGCCGACCTGACCGATCCGGTCGCCCTCGACCGCGACTGGCCCCCAGGCACCACGCTGGTGTGGGCCGAGACGCCTACCAACCCCGCCATGGCGATCGTCGACATCGCCGCGGTCGCCGAGCTGGCGCATCATCACGGGGCCCGCCTGGTGGTGGACAACACCTTCGCCACGCCCTACCTGCAGCAGCCCCTGGCCCTGGGGGCGGACGTCGTCATCCACAGCGCCACCAAGTACCTGGGTGGGCACTCCGACGTCGTCGGCGGCTGCGTCGTCACCGACGACTCCGAGCTCGCCGAGGGCATCGCTTTCGTGCAGAACGCCGCCGGTGCCGTGCCGTCGCCGTTCGACTGCTACCTGGTGCTGCGGGGCCTCAGGACGCTCGGGGTCCGCATGGACCGCCACTGCGACAATGCCCGCGCCGTGGTCGAGCTGCTGCTCGAGCATCCGGCCGTCGAGCGGGTGCTATGGCCGGGCCTGCCAGACCACCCCGGGGCCGACGTGGCCAAGCGGCAGATGCGAGACGCCGGCGGCATGGTCTCGTTCGTCGTGCGCGGCGGCGAGGCCGCCGCGGTGCGGCTGGTCGGGCGTACGCGCCTGTTCATCCTGGCGGAGTCGCTGGGATCGGTGGAGTCGCTCATCGAGCACCCGCACCGGATGACCCACGCATCCGCGGCGGGATCCGCGCTGGCGGTGGATCCGGGCATGGTCCGCCTGTCGGTCGGGATCGAAACCGCCGCCGACCTGGTCAGCGACCTCCGTCAGGCCCTCGACAGCCTTTGACGAGCCGGGCGCAGCCTCCGGGCGGGGTCCCCGCCATGTTGCCGAGCCCGAGACGCGCACGGGGTCGTCCCCTTCGGGGCGACCGGTAACCTGCCGCCCCGATGGAGGTGCTGCGCGATCAGGCCCGATGCCCGTCGCCCCCGGAGGGCACGGTCGTCACCATCGGTGCCTACGACGGGGTCCACCTGGGCCACAGGTCGGTGATCCGGTTGGTGCGCCAGCGGGCGGCCGAGCGCGGGCTGCGCAGCGCGGTCGTCACCTTCGATCGGCATCCGGCCTCGGTCGTGCGTCCGGAGTCGGCACCACGCCTGCTCACGGATCTCGAGCAGAAGCTCGAGCTCCTGGCCGACACCGGGATCGACTACTGCCTGGTAATCGCCTTCGACGAGGCCCGGAGCCGGGAGTCGGCCGAGGACTTCGTCCGGGAGGTCCTGGTCGACTGCCTCAACGCCGCAGACGTGGTGGTGGGGGAGGACTTCCACTTCGGTCACGGGCGGGCGGGCAACGTGCCCCTCCTGCGCCGGCTGGGTGCGGAGCTGGGCTTCGAGGTCGACGGTATCGAGCTGGTCGGCGCCGAAGGCCCGGGAGGCGGCGATGCGCCGGTGTCGTCGACCCGGGTCCGCCGCGCGCTGGTGGAGGGCGACCTGGGCCTGGCCAACAGGCTCCTCGGGCGGGACTACGAGGTGCGGGGCGTGGTGGCCCTCGGCGACAAGCGGGGCCGCGAGCTGGGGTTCCCGACCGCCAACGTCTCGGTACCGGGCGACATCCTCCTGCCTGCGGACGGGATCTACGCCGGGTGGTTCGAGCGACCTGACGGATCCGTGCATGCCAGCGCCATCTCCCTCGGACGCCGGCCCACGTTCTACGTCGAGGCCCATGTGAGCCTGCTGGAAGCCCACCTGCTGGACTTCGACGGCGACCTCTACGACGAGCACGTCAAGGTACGGTTCGTCGATCGCCTGCGCGACCAGGTGCGCTTCGATTCGGTCGAGGCCCTCGTCGAGCAGATCGGGCGTGACGTCGACCAGGCCCGGGAGCTGCTGCGCGCCTGAGGCTCCGCCGTGGCCCGAGGGGCGGGAGGCATGTTCCGTTCCCCGCATCCCCGTCGGTGACCACGCCGTGTGCCGACGCATGGCTTATGGTGTAAGTGGGAGTACAGATGAGGGGCAAGGACGACGAGCCTTCGGGCGATGACGACCTGGCGGCGGTCATCCCGCTCCGTGGCGGGGAGCCGTCGGGGGTTCGGGACCCGATCCTCGGCCCCACACGTGCCGCCGCCGAGACCGGCCAACTCGTCGCCGTCCCCCGACTCGCGCGCCACGAGATCGTGCTCGACGACGACCACCGGGTCGGCGTGGCCGTGAGCGGCCAGGGGATGCCGGTCGTGCTCGTCCACGGGTTCACCGCCGAGGGCATCCTGTACGCGCAAACGCTTTCACGCCTGGTGCGCATGGGCTTCAAGGTCATCGCCATCGACGTGGCCGGCCACGGCGGCACCCAGGGCCTACCCACCGGAGGCGAGAAGCTCGAGTCGTACACCGAGCTACTGGCCCGGGTGTTGGACGAGCTCGGCGTACGGCGGGCCCTGTTCGCAGGCCACTCGATGGGCGGGCGGCTGGTCACGCAACTGGTGGCGGAGCAGCCAGACCGGGCGATCGGCGTGGTGCTCATCGACGCCGTGGTGGGTGATTGCTGGGATCGGCTGATCCGCGTCTCGCGGTTCGCACCGCCGGTGCTGCTGGGCGTCGCCGCCGCCCTCGCCTTGGACACGCTCTCGACCTTGCCGTTGCTCCGGAACCCGACCCAGGCGGTCAAGCTCGGACGCCTGGTGGCGCCGACATTGCTGGGTCACGTCCGCCGACCCTGGCGGTTGTTGGGCCCGGCGGTCTCGATGCTGCGATCGCAGGACAGCCGGGAGATGCTCGAGAAGCTGGCCGACGAGCGCATCCCCGTGGTGGTGATCCACGGCGACCGTGACATCGCCGTCCCGTACCGCACGGCGGTCGACGCCGCCCGCCGATCGGGGGGCACGCTCGTCACCATCCACGGCGGGACCCACTCGTGGCTGCTCAAGGACCCCGAGACCCTGCCGGCGGTGATCGCCGAGCTGCTCGACGGTCCGCTGGCGCGGGTGCGGGCTGCGATACTCGGCGCCGTCGGGCTCGCCCCTGGTGCGACGCCGGAGCAGATGGAGCTGGCGTTCCTCGGTCCCCACGCCCTGGTGCGCCGCCTCACGCCCCCGCCCGAGCTGCGCACCGGCCACCAGCGACACCACCGGGCCCGCTACCGGTGGACGGTGGACGGGCCAGCGGAGGAGCAGCCGGCCTGACACCGCGTCGACAGCCCTAGGCGAGGGGCGCGGCCGAAGGCCAAGAGCGGGGAGCACGACTTTCGCGGTTCGGACGAACCCGCTGGTAGGCTTGTCCGACGCTCTGAGCGACGTCTGTACGCGCATCGGGGCAGGGTAAGCAGTCACCCGAACAATGAAGGAAACACGTGTCCGACCAGATCGACGCGGCAAAGCCCGGCATCATCGCCGAGCACAAGCTCCACGACAGCGACACCGGGTCGCCAGAGGTACAGATCGCGCTGCTCACCGCACGCATCAACCACCTCAACGACCATCTGGGCAAGCACCGGAAGGACCATCACAGCCGCCGTGGGCTGCTGCAGCTGGTCGGCCGGCGCCGCCGGTTGCTCGACTACGTGCGAGCCAACGACGTCGAACGCTATCGGGCGATCATCGCCCGCAACGGCCTCCGCCGGTAAGGCCGAAAGCACTTCGGGAGCGGCCCGCGGGCCGCTCTCATCGCATACCGGTACACAACAGAATCCGTGGCGGCGTGGAGGTCAGCTGCCAGTCGCCTTCCCTCGGGGACACCTGGGGGTTGCCGACTGGGAACTGGCCCCGCCGCCCTCAACTCCGGTGGCGAAGCGCCGCCGGGAAGGAGAGCGACCGATGGCTGATCCCATCGTCGTGTCCAGCCCGATCTCGGGCACCGACACATCCCTGACATTCGAGACCGGCAAGCTGGCGTTCCAGAGCCAGGGTGGCGTCGTCGCCACCCTGGGCAAGACGCAGGTGCTTGTCACCGCCAACGCCGCGAACAGCATCCGCGAGGGCATCGACTTCTTCCCCCTCACGGTCGATGTCGAGGAGCGCATGTATGCGGCCGGGCGGATCCCCGGCAGCTTCTTCCGTCGTGAAGGGCGGCCCACCGACCTGGCGATCCTCACCTGCCGGCTGATCGACCGGCCGCTGCGGCCCAGCTTCGCCGACGGCTATCGGAACGAGACCCAGGTCGTGGTGACGGTCATGGGCGTCGACGGCCACAACCCCTACGACGTGCTGGCC
Organism: uncultured bacterium; assembly: GCA_963813485.1. GTDB lineage: Bacteria > Actinomycetota > Acidimicrobiia > Acidimicrobiales > VFJN01 > DASQUK01. The sequence goes on along the minus strand of CAWEZE010000022.1, from coordinate 54,528 downwards.
ATCAACGGCGCCTCGGCGGCGCTCATGGTGTCTGGCATCCCGTTCGACGGGCCCATCGGCGCCGTGCGCATCGCGTGGTCGTCGGAGGGCCGTTGGGTGCCGCACCCCACCTACGAGCAGAGCGATAACGCCACGTTCGACCTCGTGGTCGCGGGTCGCCAGCTCGATGACGGCGACATCGCCATCATGATGGTCGAGGCCGGTGGCACCGAGGCTGCCTGGCAGCTCTACCAGGACGGAACGCCCTATGTCACCGAAGAGGTGATCGCGGGCGGGCTCGAGGCAGCCAAGGCCTGGATCCGCGAGTCGATCGAGCTGCAGCGGCAGCTTCTCGACGCCGCCAAGGGCGCCGACCTCATCACGCCCCTCGAGTGGGAGCCTCAGGTCGACTACGGCGACGACGTGCTGGCCCGGGTCGAGGCTGTCGGCACCGAGCGGCTGGCCCAGGCGTCCCAGATCGTCGGCAAGGCCGAACGCAACGCGGCCTACGACGAGACCGTGGCCGCCATCCGGGACGAGCTGGCCGAGGAGTTCCCCGAGCGCGACGGCGAGATCAAGTCCGCCGCTCGGGCGGTGCAGAAGAAGGCGATCCGTCGGCGGATCGTCGAGGAGGGCCTGCGCATCGACGGGCGGGGGCCGCGCGACATCCGGCCGTTGTCCGCCGAGGTGGGGGTGCTGCCGACGGCGCACGGCTCGGGTTTGTTCCAGCGGGGCGAGACCCAGGTGCTCAACGTCACCACGCTGGGCATGCCCAAGACCGACCAGATCCTCGACAACCTGGGCAACCGTGACCGCAAGCGCTACATGCACCACTACAACATGCCGCCCTCCGCCAACGGCGAGACCGGACGAGTGGGCAGCCCCAAGCGCCGCGAGATCGGCCACGGGCTGCTGGCCGAGCGGGCGCTGCTGCCGGTGGTGCCGAGCGCCGAGGAGTTCCCCTACGTGCTGCGGCTGGTGTCCGAGGTGCTGTCGTCCAACGGCTCGACATCGATGGCGTCGGTGTGCGCATCGAGCATGTCGCTGATGGACGCCGGTGTGCCGATCAAGGCGCCGGTGGGCGGCATCGCCATGGGGCTGGTGTACGCCGAGGGCAAGTACACGACGCTGACCGACATCCTCGGTGCCGAGGACGCCTTCGGCGACATGGACTTCAAGGTGGCCGGCACCAGCGACTTCGTCACGGCCCTGCAGCTCGACACCAAGATCGACGGGCTGCCGGCCGACGTGCTGGCCCAGGCGCTGCAACAGGCCTACGAGGCACGCACACAGATCCTCGAGGTCATGCGAGCTGCGATCGCCGAGCCACGTGAGGAGGTCGGCGAGACAGCGCCGAAGATCGTCAGCTTCGAGATCCCGATGGACAAGATCGGCGAGGTGATCGGCCCCAAGGGCAAGGTCATCAACGCGATCACCACCGAAACCGGCGCGGACGTGAGCGTCGACGACGACGGCATGGTCGGCCGGGTGTCGATCGGGTCCACCGACAAGGGTGCGGTCGAGGAGGCTCGCCGCCAGATCAACCTCATCCTCAACCCGCCCACGGCCGAGGTCGGTCAGATCTACCCGGGCCGGGTCGTCAACATCACCAAGTTCGGGGCGTTCGTCAACATCCTCCCGGGACGCGACGGCCTACTGCACATCTCCAAGATCGGGGGCGGCAAGCGGATCGACAAGGTCGAGGACGTGCTCGACCTCGGTGACGAGGTCGAGGTGCGGGTCGACGACGTCGACCCCAGCGGCAAGGTCTCGCTGAGCCTGGCCTCGGCGCCGGACGCCCGGGGCGGGCGCCCCGACGGTGGTGGTTCGGCAACGTCGAGCGAGGCCCCGGCCGCAGTCCCGAGCGACAGCGAGTCGGTCAGCTTCGAGGACTCGTTCGACGCCGAGCTGCGGGCTGAGCTCGGCGACCTGGGGCCGGCGCGGGCATCTGTCTCTGCCGGTGGCGACCGCGGGGACCGAGGTGACCGCGGGGACCGAGGTGGTCGTCGCCGCCGACGCAGCTAGCTTGCCGAGATCCCCGAGGTTCCATCCCCCGTGACATCCGCCGCATCAACCGACGAAATCCGCGAAACCCGCTTGCCCAACGGCATCCGTGTGGTCACCGAGCGCATGCCCGAGGCGCGTTCGGTGACACTCGGGGTCTGGGTTGGAGTCGGCGGGCGTGACGAGCCCGACGACCTGGCGGGCGCCTCCCATTTCCTCGAACACCTGCTGTTCAAGGGGACGTCGACGCGCACGGCGCGGCAGATCGCCGAGGCGATCGACGCGGTGGGGGGCGAGATGAACGCCTTCACCAGCCGCGAACACACCGCCTACTACACCCGCCTTCCGGCCCACCAGGTCGAGCTGGGGCTGGACATCCTGGGCGACGTGCTGACCGACCCCGCGTTCCGGTCCCACGAGTTCGAGGCCGAGCGGCAGGTGATCCTCGAAGAGATCCTCATGAACCTCGACATGCCCGAGGATCACGTGCACACCCTGTTGGCCGAGGCGATGTTCCCGGGCCACCCGTTGGGTCGCGAGGTGCTCGGCACCCGGCATTCGGTGGAGGCGGTGACGCGGGACCAGATCGCCGAGTTCTTCGGCCACTGGTACCGGCCCCGCAACCTCGTGGTCGTGGCCGCCGGCAACCTGTCGCACGAGCAGATCGTCGACGGCTTCGACCGCTCACTGGGGCGACGTGAGGGCGGGGAGCGCCCGGTGCGCGAGCACCCGAAGAGCGACCCCAACCCGCGAGTGGTCCTGGGCGACCACACCGAGCAGGTGCACGTCGCGGTCGGCTGGCGGGGCATCGACCATCACGACGACGAGCGCTACGCGCTGATGGTCGCCAACCAGGTGCTGGGTGGCGGCATGTCCAGCCGGCTGTTCCAGGAGGTCAGGGAGGAGCGGGGCCTGGCGTACTCGGTGTACTCGTGGGCGTCGACCTACGACGACTCGGGATCGGCGGGCATCTACGCCGGCACCGCGCCGGCCCGCGCCGGGGAGCTGATCGAGGTCATCGACGACGAGGTGGCCAAGCTGGTCGCCTCGGGCGTGACCGAGGGCGAGCTCGGCGTGGCCAAGGGGTTCATCGAGGGTTCGCTGGTGTTGGGCCTCGAGGACTCGGCGTCGCGCATGGCCCGCCTGGGCCGCAGCCTGATGGCCCGCGACGAGATCGTGACCGTCGACGACCAGCTCGCTCGGATCAGGGCCGTTACCGCCGACGACGTCGGCGCGGTGGCCGCCCGGGTGTATGGGGGCGGTCGGTCGCTGGCCGTCATCGGACGCGTCGACGACGGCGTTCTCGGCTAGCTCACGCGCTCGCGGACCGAACCGTCGACCACGTCGACCACCCGGTCGATGCCGACAGCCTCGAGCAGCCGGCGGTCGTGGGTCACCAGGATCAGTGTGCCGGCGTAGCCCTGGAGCGCCTGTTCGAGCTGCTCGATCGCGGGCAGGTCGAGGTGGTTGGTGGGCTCGTCCAGCACCAGCAAGTTGACGCCCCGCGCCTGCAGGACCGCCAGGGAGGCGCGGGTGCGCTCGCCCGGCGACAGCGAGCCCGGCGAGCGCAGCACGTGCTCGGCTCCGAGGCCGAACTTCGCCAGGACTGAGCGCGCATCGCCGGCTGTCTCGATGCCCGTGCGCGCCATGAAGCCGTCCATGAGGGTGGCGTGGCCGTCGAAATTGTCGCGACCCTGGTCGATCTCGCCAGCCACCACGCCCGGTCCCAGCCGCCGGCGACCGGCGGCCAGGGGCAGGCGGCCGAGCAGAGCTCGCAGGAGGGTCGTCTTGCCGGACCCATTGGCGCCCACGATGGCCATCCGGTCACCCCAGCCGACCTCGAGCGATACCGGGCCCAGGACGAACCGTTCCCCGCGCTCCTGCGAGTCCAGCTCCACCACTGCGTCGTCGACCCGCGCCACCAGATCGCCACTGCGCCCTGCGTCGGCGATGCTGAGCCGGAGGTCCCACCCCTCCCAGGGCTTGTCAACGACGCTGAGGCGGGCCAAGGCCTTCTCGGTGCGCCGGGCGTGAGCGGCCATGCTCTCCGAGCTCTGCATCGCGCGATGGCGGATGAACTTGTCGGTCTCACCGGAGCGCCTGGCGGTGCGGACCCCCTTCGCCGCCCAGCGGCGCTGGGTGCGGGCCCGCTGCGCGAGCGTGTCGCGCTGGTCGACGTAGGTCCGGTAGCCCTGTGCGGCGTGGTGGCGGGCCCGGGCATGCTCGTCGAGGTACGACGCCCAGCCCCCGTCGTACCGGGTGAGCGTGTGGTCGTGGTCGTCGATCTCGGCGACCGCCGTCACCGTCCGCTCGAGGAACGTGCGGTCGTGGGAGACCACCACCAACGGCGCCGTCAGCCCGAGGACGAACCGTTCCAGCCGGTCGAGGCCCTCCAGGTCCAGGTCGTTCGTGGGCTCGTCGAGCAGGAACACGTCGAACCGCGCCAGCAGCAATGCTGCCAGCTGGACCCTGGCCGCCTGACCGCCGGAGAGGTGCACGGTGGCACGGTCCAGCAGGCCGGGGGGCAGGCCGAGATCGGCGGTCAAGGCGCCGGCGCGGGCGTCGATGTCGGCGCCGCCGAGGGCGAGCCAACGGTCCAGCGAGGCGGCGTACGACTCATCGGCCCCGGGCTCGCCCCTGGCCAGCGCGCCCGTGGCGGCGTCGAGCCGCGTGCCAGCGTCCGTCACGCCGGTGCGCCGCGCCAGCAGCCCGCGGACCGTCTCGCCAGGCCGCGGCCGCGCCTCCTGGGGCAGGTAGCCGACGGTGGCCGACGGCGGAGCGAGGCGCACGTGGCCGCCCTCCGGCAACCGGAGACCGGCGAGCGTCTGCAGGAGCGTGGACTTGCCCGACCCGTTGGGACCCACCAGCCCGAGGCGGTCCCCCGGCGCCACGATCAGATCGATGTCGGCGAGAAGCGGGTGGGGCCCGGCGGCGACGGACAGGCCACGGACGATGAGGGTGGCGAGATGAGAAGGCACGGCACTCCAGGAGCGTGAAGAGAACGGGACGCGTGGGAGCCGTGGTCGCTACATCGCCGCTTACGATAGCGACGCCTTCCGGCCTTCCCGGTGTCGATTTCCGGCTCGCACGGACGGCGGTCGGGTTCGCGCCGCAGATCGCTGCCGCTTGACGCCACCCCACTAGGGTGCGGCCACATGACCGTGCTCCCTCGGGGGCTGCGCCCCCGCGCCCCATCGTCGCCCGGCTCCCTGGCGGTCGCACGGCCGACCGGTCACGAGCTTCGCTCATGACCGTGCTCCCTCGGGGGCTGCGCCCCCGCGCCCCATCGTCGCCCGGCTCCCTGGCGGTCGCACGGCCGACCGGTCACGAGCTTCGCTCATGACCGGTCGCGTCGGCGTCTTCGGGGCCGGTGGGCGCATGGGCAGCACGGTGTGCCGGGCCGTCGCCGCGGATCCCGAGCTCGACCTCGTCGGGGCCATCGATCCCTACCACTCGGGTCTCGACCTGCGGCACGCCACAGGCGTCGACTCCGACGTGCACATCGATCCCGACCCGTCCGCGCTGTTGGGCGTGGACGTCGAGGTGGTGGTCGACTTCACGACACTCGACGCGTGCCGCGTCAACCTCGCCTGGGCGGCCGAGCACGGCGTGCACGCCGTGGTCGGTACCACCGGGTTCACGGACGGAGACTACGACCGCGTCCGGAGCTCGTTCACGCGCAGCAACTGCGTGATCGCCCCCAACTTCGCCATCGGGGCAGTGCTCATGATGCGCTTCGCCGAGCTGGCGGCGCCCTGGTTCGAGTCGGCCGAGATCATCGAGCTGCACCACGACCAGAAGGCCGACGCGCCGTCGGGCACGGCCGTGCTGACGGCGCAGCGCATGGCCGCCGCGTCGGCCGAGTGGGGCGACGACCCCACCAGCAAGGAGGTGCTGGCCGGCGCCCGGGGTGCCAGCGGTGCGGGCGGCATCCCGGTCCACTCGGTACGACTGCGGGGCCTCGTCGCCCACCAAGAGGTGCTGCTGGGCACCACCGGGCAGTCGTTGACCGTGCGGCACGACAGCTACGACCGCTCCAGCTTCATGCCGGGCGTGATCCTGGCGGTCAAGCAGGTGGAGCACAGGCCGGGGCTGACCATCGGGCTCGACGCGCTGCTCGGGCTGTAGCGACGGGGGAGAGAGAGCCGTGCTCGAGGCGCGGAACATCTGGGACCTGATCGTGCGCCGGGCGGAGCAGACGCCCGAGCGCGAGCTGGCGGTGGACGAAACCGGGCGCCGCATCACCTTCGGCGCCTACCGGGACCGCGCCGAACGAGTGGCCGCCGGTCTGGCGAGCGACCACGCGGTGAGCGAGGGCGACGTCGTGTCGTGGATCCAGCCGTCGTGGATCGAGGCGTTGGTGCTGTTCGGTGCCCTACGCAGGCTCGGCGCCATCCAGAACCCGATCATCCCCATCTATCGCGAGCGGGAGGTCGGCTTCATCGTGGGGGAGGCGGAGCCGACGCTGCTGGTCGTGCCCCCGGAGTGGCGGGGCTTCGACTACGCGGCGATGGCCGCCGCCGTGACCGGGGGGACCAAGACCCAGGTGCTCGTTGCCGACCGCGCCGCCGACCGCGCCGCCGACGGGTTCCTGCCAGAAGGTGACCCCGCCGGCCTTGCTGCGGCGCCGGACGACGACGTCCACGGCGACGCCGTGCCGGTGCGCTTCATCTACTACACGTCCGGAACCACCGCCGAGCCCAAGGGCGCCCGCCACGGCGACCGTTCCCTGCGGGCGGCCTCGCTGGGCATGGCGCAGCGTCTGCACCTGGCCGACGACGACCGTTTCGCCTTGGTCTTCCCGTTCACCCACGTTGCCGGCGGCCTGTACATGTACGCCGCCATGGCCCACGGGTTCACGCTCCTGCTCGACGAGGCCTTCGATCCCGAGACCACCCCGGACCTCCTGCGCCGCGAGCGGGTCACCCAGGGCGGGGCCGGCACCTTCTTCCACCAGGTGTACCTCCAGGCCCAGCGGGCGCTGCCCGAGGGGGAGAGGCTGTTCCCGCATGTCCGCACGTTCCCCGGCGGTGGCGCCCCCAAGCCGCCGAGCCTGCACTACGACCTCAAGGCTGCGTTCGGCGTCGGGGTCGTCTCGGGCTACGGGCTGACCGAGGCACCGGTCCTCACGATGAACGACGCCGGTGACGACGACCGGGTCCTGGCGACCACCGAGGGCCGGGCGGTGGAGGGCACCCGGCTTCGCATCGTCCGCGCCGACGGGTTGGAGGCCGAGGCCGGGGAGGAGGGTGAGGTGCGGGCGCAGGGTCCGCAGGTCACGCTCGGCTACCTCCACCCAGCGCTGGACGCCGACGCCTTCGACGCAGACGGCTGGTTCCGCACCGGCGACCTGGGCCGGCTCGACGAGGGGGGCAACCTCACCATCACCGGGCGGCTGAAGGACGTGATCATCCGCAAGGGCGAGAACATCCCGGCCAAGGAGGTCGAGGACCTGCTGTTCACCCACCCCAAGGTTGCCGACGTGGCGGTGATCGGCCTGCGGGACGCGGAGCGCGGGGAGCGGGCCTGCGCGGTGGTCGTGCCCGCCGCCGGGCACGAACCCCTCGGCTTCGAGGAGATGACCGCACACCTGCTCGACGCCGGGCTCATCACGCGCAAGTTGCCCGAGCAGCTCGAGGTGGTGGACGCCCTACCGCGGAACCCCTCGGGCAAGATCGTCAAGTTCGAGCTCCAGGCCCGGTTCCAAGACTGACGTTTCGTTTCGCAACCGGAGGTTGCGAAACGAGTCTTCGGTCGCTGCCCTTCGGCGGCGTCGGTTCCCGGTCAGCCGATGCGGGTGCGGGGCGACGTGCCGCGCAGGGCCGCGAGCGTGCGCTTGAGCCCGGAGATGCCGGCGAGGGCACCGACCCGGTGGCCGTTGATCAGCTCGCGCTGGCAGGCGCCGTCGCCGTCCCAGGCCTGGGCGCAGCCTTTGGGATCGACGTTCGCCAGCGCCAGGATCGCGCCGCTGCAGCCCATCGCCCGGCCCTGGAGCAAGACCGACGCGCTGCCGGTGTAGAGGCCGACGGGCAGTGCGTCGGCCTCCAGGGCCAGGCGTTCGGCGTCACCGGTCGAGTCCTTGAGGCCGGCGATCGGCAGCTCGGGAACCAGATCGACCGGGATGCCCGGGCGCGACGCCGTGGGGAAGTGGTAGCCGAGGACCGGGACCTCGACGGCAGCGACCACTGCCTCGTAATAGGCACGGGGGTCGTCGACGCCGGGGGGCGACAGCACGAGCAGGGCATCGGCACCGTCGCCGGCGGCCCGCTGCGACAGCGCCACCGCCTGCCGGGCCGAGGGCGCGCCGGTGCCGGCCAACACCGGCACCCGGCCCTCGACGGCGTCGCGCACGGCGGCGAGGAGGGTGGTGCGCTCGTCGGGGTCGAGCGTGGCGGCTTCACCCGTCGACCCGGCTACGACCACGCCGCGGACGCCCGCGTCCACCAGGTGGGCGGCGTGTGCGGCGGTCGCCGGCGCATCGACGCCGCCATCCCGGTCGAACAGGGTCACGAGGGCGACCCCGACGCCTTCGAAGGGTGCGACACGCGGGTACATCCCCGTGACCCTAAACCCCCGCGTCATCATCGGGTCCATGATCGACGTGGACGACTTCCTGTACTTCGTGGACGAGGCGCTCGAGGGGATGGTCGCGGTGGTGACCGAGCTCGGCGACGAGCTCGCCAACCGCCGGCTGGACTTGCCGGGCGCCAACTCGCCGTACGCCATCCTGTACCACTGCCTGGGCGTGATGGAGTACTGGGGCGGCGCGATGGTGGCCGGGCGCAGCATCGAGCGCGACCGGGACGCCGAGTTCCGGGCGAGCGGCGGGGTGGGCGAGCTGGTCCGGCGGACGTGGCAGGCGCGCCGCCAGCTCGACGCCGACATCGCCGACATGGAGCCGCCTGCGCCACCTCGTGGCACGCCCGAGCCCGAGGACGCCGAGCTGCCGCTGGCCCGGACCCAGGGCGGCGTGCTCATCCACGTCTACGAGGAGCTGGCACAGCACCGGGGACAGGTGGAGGTCACCCGCGATGTGCTGCGAGCGGCCTGGGCCCGCTCGTCCGGGTCAGCCGGCGGGTGACCACAGCGGCTCGGGCACCTCGAAGCCCACCGGCGCGCCCCAACGGTTTCGGAAGGCGACCTTGTGCGCCTGCCGGCGGGGCGCCACGCCCCAGCGGCCGGTGGGATACCCGAACGAGACGCAGCAGGCGTGGAGCCAGCCCTCGTCGCCGGGAACGCCGAGGATCTCGAGCGATTCGGAGCCGTGGAAATGGCCCAGCACGGTCGTCAGTGAGGTCCCCACGCCCTCGGCCCGCGCCGCGAGCATGGCGCTCCACACCGCCGGGTAGATCGAACCACCGCTGGGGTCGTATTGGACGAAGGCGAACAGGAACAGGGGCACATCCTCGAAGTGGTCGGCGAGGTACTGGGCCGAGCGCACGACCTTGGCCGTCTGCGCGCTGGCGGGGGAGTCGGGAGTGGCCTCGATCGCGGCCAGGCGGTCGGCGTACACCGTGTCCCAAAGCTGTCGGAGGCTGTCGCGGTAGAGCGGGCCGAGCTTCGCCTTGACCTCGGGATCGTCGACGAGGAGGAACCGCCAGAGCTGGGTGTTGCCACCGCTCGGCGCCCGCACGGCGGCGTCGAGGATGCGGGCCTGCACGTCGAGGGGGATGGGGTCGGGCAGGACCCGGCGCATGGCGCGGGTGGTGTAAAGCGCTTCGTACACGTCCATTGCATGGGTCTAGCCGGTCTCGGGCACCGCCGCCGTAGGCTGGTCTGTCCGCCCTGTGCGGCGATCCCCGGAAGGAACCCTCGTGAAGACCCGCGCCGACCTTCGCAACGTGGCCATCGTGGCCCACGTCGATCACGGCAAGACCACGCTCGTCGACCAGATGCTCTGGCAGTCGGGCGCCTTCCGAGACAACCAGGACGTCGGCGAGCGCGTCCTCGACTCGATGGATCTCGAGCGGGAGAAGGGCATCACGATCCTCGCCAAGAACACCGCCGTGCGCTACGGGGACGTGAAGGTCAACATCGTCGACACCCCGGGCCACGCCGACTTCGGCGGCGAGGTCGAGCGGGGCCTGTCGATGGTCGACGGGGTGCTGTTGCTGGTCGACGCCTCCGAGGGCCCGCTGCCGCAGACCCGGTTCGTGCTGCGCAAGGCGCTGGCCGCCCGGCTGCCGGTGATCCTCGTCGTCAACAAGGTCGACCGCCCCGACGCCCGCATCGCCGACGTGGTGCACGAGGTCGAGGAGCTGTTCCTCGACCTCGACGCCGATGTCGACCAGCTCGACTTCCCGATCGTCTACTGCGTGGCCCGCCAGGGCAGGGCCTCACTCGACCGGCCCGCCGACGGAGCCGGCCTGCCCGAGGGTGAGGGCCTGAAGCCGTTGCTCGATCTCCTGGTCGAGCACATCCCGGCGCCTGCGTACGATCCCGATGCGCCGCTGCAGGCGCTGGTCACCAACCTCGACGCTTCGCCCTACGTCGGTCGGCTGGCGTTGTGCCGCATCCGCGGCGGCACCCTGCGCAAGGGTCAGACGGTCGCCTGGTGCCGCATCGACGGCCGCGTCGAGCGGGCCAAGCTCACCGAGCTCTACGTCACCGACGCCCTCGACCGGGTGCCGACGGCGTCGGCAGGGCCGGGCGAGATCGTGGCCATCGCCGGCATCCCCGACATCACCATCGGCGAGACGCTGGCCGACCCCGACGATCCCCGGCCGTTGCCGGTCATCACCATCGACGAGCCCAGCCTCTCGATGACGGTCGGCATCAACACCTCGCCGCTGGCCGGGCGCGAGGGCACGCAGCTCACCGCCCGCCTGGTCCGCAATCGGCTGGACCAGGAGCTGGTCGGCAACGTGAGCATCCGCGTGCTGCCGACCGAGCGGCCGGACACCTGGGAGGTGCAGGGCCGAGGAGAACTGCAGCTGGCCGTCCTGGTGGAGATGATGCGGCGCGAGGGCTTCGAGCTGACGGTGGGCAAGCCGCAGGTGCTGACCCGCGAGATCGACGGCGTGGTGCACGAGCCGGTCGACCGCGTGACCGTGGATGCGCCCGAGGAGTACCTCGGCGTGGTCACCCAGTTGCTGGCGCTGCGCAAGGGTCGGATGGAACAGATCGTCAACCACGGCACCGGCTGGGTCCGGCTCGAGCACCTCGTGCCGGCGCGGGGCCTCGTTGGCTTCCGCACTGAGCTGATGACCGAGACCCGGGGCACGGCCCTGCTCCACCACGTGTTCGAGCACCTGGCGCCGTGGGCGGGCGAGATACGGCCTCGCCGCAACGGCTCGTTGGTGGCCGACCGCTCCGGGATCACCACCGCCTTCTCGCTCATCAACCTGCAGGACCGGGGTCAGTTGGCAGTGGGGCCGGGCGTCGAGGTCTACGAGGGGATGATCATCGGGGAGAACGCCCGGGCCGACGACATGGATGTCAACCCCACCAAGGAGAAGAAGCTCACCAACATGCGGTCGTCGACCGCCGAGAGCTTCGAAAAGCTGATCCCGCCCCGGTCGCTATCGCTGGAGCAGGCGCTGGAGCACATTGCCGACGACGAGTGCGTGGAGGTGACGCCCCGTTCCGTCCGCCTCCGTAAGGTGACGCTCGACCAGGCCACCCGGGGGCGGGCGGCCAAGCGGAGGAGCAACTGAGAGGCCCACGCGGATAGTGCGTTCCGAAGGGCACCCCCGCGTGGGAATTTGTTGCTGGATCAGGCTCTGAGAGGAGCAGCGATGCCGCTGGAGCGAGACGGATACCCACCCGGCGTCCCGTGCTGGGTGGACACCGCCCAGCCGGACCCCGAAGCCGCCGCCCGCTTCTACGGCGGGCTGTTCGGCTGGGAGTTCGAGGATCGCATGCCGGCCGACTCGCCGGGCCGGTACTTCGTCGCGCAGTTGCAGGGCGCCGACGTGGCCGCGGTGGGATCCCAGCCGGGGGGCGGGCCATCGGCCGCACTCTGGAACACCTACATCTGGGTCACCAGCGCCGACGACACCGCTGCGCGGGTGAAGGATGCCGGCGGGACGGCGCTGGTGGACCCGTTCGATGTTCTCGACGCCGGTCGGATGGGTGTTTTCGCCGACCCCGCCGGAGCGGCGTTCTCGGTGTGGCAGGCCAACCAGCACCGCGGGGCCCAGCTCGTCAACCATCCGAACACGTGGAACTGGAGTGACCTCAACACGCGGGACCCCGACGGCGCGAAGGCCTTCTACGGCGCCGTCTTCGGCTGGGAGGCAGACGCCGCGGACCTCGAGACCTTGGGCTTCACGTTCTGGCGGCTGCCGGGCTATGGCGATTTCCTCGCGATGGGCGATCCGGAGCTGCGTCGACGCCAGGCCGACGCAGGGGTACCGCCCGGCTTCGCGGACGCCATCGCCGCGTTTGTCGTCATCGGCGGCGACCAGTCCGGCGAAGTCGCGCCCCACTGGAGCGTCACCTTCGCAGTCGACGACACCGACGCCGCCGCGGAGCGGGCCGTGGAGCTCGGTGGGCGCGTCGTGACGCCGCCCGTCGACACGCCGCCGGTACGGCGCGCGGTCCTGGCGGATCCGCACGGGGCGGTGTTCGCAGTCAACACGTACACACCGGCTTCCGAGTCCGCGTAATCAACCCTCTCGAGGCGGCTCGTCGTCGGCCTCGTCGGCGTTGTCGGCGTCGCCGGGCGCTGGCGCCGCGGTGCGACGCCGATCCAGCTCGTCGGCCGTGTCCTCCAGCTCGTCGTCGAGGCGGGCCAGCGACCCGACCTCGGTCTCGCCCCGACGGGCCTCGAGCGCGATCGACGCGACGACCAGCGCCACCGACGCGATCAGGAGCGGAATGCGGTTGTCCCCGATCCAGCCGACCAGGTCGTCGAGCGGTGACTCGAAGGCCTCACCGACCAGCCGGATCAGCCAGAGCCGGGTGATCGTTCCCGCCAGGTTGACCACGAAGAACGCCCGTAGGGGCATCCCCGCGGCCCCGGCGAACAGGCAGATGTAGTTGTTGGGGGCGATGAAGATCAGCGGGTACGCAGCCTTGCTGAACCACTGTTCGATCTGGCGAAGCATCTGCCCCCAGGTGTTGGTGCGCCGCTCCATCCAGGTGACGGCCGCGTCGCCGTACCAGTAGCCGAGCAGGAAGAACAGCGGATCGCTCACCAACAGCCGGGCGGTGCCAATGGAGTAGTACGTCCACGGATCGAGCGAGTTGGTGACCAGCGCCAGGTTGCGGTTGCGGGCGTTGAGGGCGATGAGCCAGGCCGGATGGCTGTCCACCAGCGTCGGGGCCAGGGCGTCGCCGACGTAGTTCATCACGACCAGCGCCACCAGCGGCACGGCCAGAGCCGTCACCTGCCGGCGCGACGGCCGGCGTCGGGCGACCGCGGCGGGGGATTGTCGGGGTGCCTCGGCCATGACCGCCCCGAGAGTAGGCGGCTCCGGCCACCCGGGTGCCGGTCCGACCAGAGGTGCCCGTGCCAGGCCGCGGCCTAGGCTCACTGGTCACAACGCACCACGAGGGGGATCGCCCGATGCAGGGGCTGATGCAGGACCTTCCGCTCACGCTGACCCACTTTCACACGCGGGCCGAGCGCCTGTTCTTCGACAAGCAGGTGGTGACGGTCACGGCGGCCGGGAAACAGCGCCTCACCTATGGCCAGTGGGCCGATCGCACCCGCCGCCTCGGCAGCGTGCTCGACCAGCTCGGGATCAGCGCCGACGGCCGGGTCGCAACGTTCGGCTGGAACACGTCCCGCCACCTCGAGCTCTACTTCGCGGCGCCGTGCACCAACCGGGTGCTCCACGCCCTGAACATCCGCTTGTTCCCGGACCAGCTGACGTACGTGGCCAACCACGCCGAGGACGAGGTGGTCTTCGTCGACCGCACGCTGGCCAAGCTGGTCTGGCCGCTGCTCGACACCTTCAAGACGGTTCGCCATCTGGTGGTGATGGACGACGGCGCCGGCGAGATCCCCGACCCGCCGGCGGGCAAGGAGGTCCACGACTACGAGGAGCTGATCGCAGGCGCCGAGCCCACCGACTTCCACGTCGCGGACGAGAACCAGGCGGCGTCCATGTGCTACACGAGCGGCACGACCGGCAACCCCAAGGGGGTCGTCTACTCCCACCGGTCGACCTTCCTGCACACGTACGGCGTGCTCGCGGCCGGGGGCCTCGGGCCGGTCGAGGAGGACCGGGTGCTGCCCGTCGTGCCCATGTTCCATGCCAACGCCTGGGGACTTGCCCACGCCGCCGTGGCGTGCGGCGCAGACCTGATCATGCCGGGGCCCGACCTGTCGCCCAAGGGCCTGGCCGAGCTCATCGAGTCGGAGCGGGTCACGCTTGCGGCAGGCGTGCCCACCATCTGGATGGGCGTGCTGCCCGAGCTCAAGGGCCGCGATGTGTCCAACCTGCGCTCGATTCCGTGCGGCGGGTCCGCGGTGCCACGATCTCTGTCCGAGGCCTACCGCGAGCAGGTCGGCTTGCCCATCACGCAGGCGTGGGGGATGACCGAGACGTCGCCGGTGGCCTCGTCGGGCCACATCAAGTCCACCCTCGACGCCGCGCTAGACGACGACGGGCGCGCCGAGCTGCGCACCACCGTGGGCCAGCCGCTCATCGGCCTCGAGGCTCGCGTCGTCGACCTCGGCACCAACGAGGAGCAGCCCTGGGACGGCGAGTCGTCCGGCGAGCTCCAGGTGCGTGGGCCCTGGGTCATCGCCAGCTACTACAACGACGCCCGCTCGCCCGACTCGTTCACCGAGGATGGCTGGCTCAAGACCGGCGATGTCGCCACGATCGACCGCGACGGGTACATCCAGCTGCGCGACCGCACCAAGGACGTGATCAAGTCGGGCGGCGAATGGGTCAGCTCGGTGGAGCTCGAGAACGAGATCATGGCCCACCCCAAGGTCGCGGAGGCCGCCGTGATCGCCGTGGCGCACCCCAAGTGGAGCGAGCGACCGCTTGCCTGCGTGGTGTCCAAGCCCGGCGAGACCGTCACCAAGGACGAGATCATCGAGTTCCTCACCCCCCGGGTGGCCAAGTGGTGGCTGCCCGACGACGTGGTGTTCATCGACGAGGTCCCGAAGACGTCGGTGGGCAAGTTCTCCAAGAGAGAACTGCGCGACCGCTTCGCCGACTACGAACTGCCGACGGCCTGAGCAGCCACGGGCCAAGCGTGGCTACGGCGCTGCGGTGCTCGTGAGAAACGACGGTGACGGACTACGACGATGATGCGAATCGACGGTGGGCCGCGGCGCTCCGCCGTTGGGCCATACCCGAGGACCTTGTCGCGGCCGCCGACGAGTCTCCCTACTTCTTCAGTCCCGCGGTGTTCACCGCCGCCGCGGACGCCGCCCTCGAGCGTGACGACGACACATTCTCGGACTCTGTCGCATGCGACGCGCTGCCGGACGGCGGCACCGTGCTCGACATCGGTGTCGGCGCGGGCGCCGCCAGCCTGCGACTACCTGCCGCCCACGTGATCGGTGTCGATCACAATGCCGAGCTGCTGGGCGCGTTCACTGCCCGTGCGGCTCGGCGCGGCACGAGGTCAACCGCCATCCAAGGCGGTTGGCCCGACGTGGAGTCCCAGACACCGACCGCCGACATCGCCGTGTGCCCATCACGTCGTCTACAACGTCGCGGACCTCGCCGGGTTCGCGGCTGCGCTGACGTCTCATGCGGAACGTCGCGTCATCATCGAGCTCACTGCCGTCCACCCGATGGCGTGGATGGCCCCCTATTGGCACGCATTGCACCACATGAGCCAACCCGACCGGCCGATCGCGGACGACGCAGTCGCGGTTCTGACCCAACTCGGGCTCGATGTCCGCCAACAGCGCTGGCAACGTCCGGTGCAGATGATCGGCGAGAACGATGCCGACGCCGTCGCCCGGATCGCCCGCCGCTTGTGCCTGTCCGCGGACCGGCACGACGAGCTTGCCCGGCTCCTCGCTCGGACGCCACCCCCGACGACGCGCGACGTCGTGACTCTGTGGTGGGAACGATCGTGAGCGCACCGCAGCCCGGTGATCAGATGCCCCTGGGTGATGCCGTAGCCGAGTCCCCGGATGGCCGGACGGTGTACGCCACCTTCGGTGCGCTGATCGACGGACTAGGCATCGGGTTCGCCGACTACGAGCCGCCTACGGCCTGACGCCCGCGAGGGCGCCAGGCCATCAGGCCATCAGGGCACCGGTACGGGCACGATCCGGTCGAGCGGCCGGCACCGCGATGCCCGCCGGTTCGGCGGCGGCGAAAGCGGCCACGAAGGCGTCGATGTCCTGAGCGCCTCCGAGGGCGTTGGTGCCCTCGTTGAACACCGTGAACCCGTCGCCACCGGCGGCCAGGAAGTTGTTCATCGTCACCCGGAACGAGTCGGTGGGCGCCACCTCGACCCCGTCGACGAACATCCGCCCGATCCTGGCCTCACAGGTGGCTGCCGCCGGGTCCTGCTCGTAGCGGAACGTCGCCGAGACCTGCAGGATCCGTCTGGTCGTCTGCCCGCCGCAGCCGGGGAACTGCTGTTGCAGCAGGCGCCGGATCATGTCGCCCGTCATCGTCTTCGTCACCAGGCTGTTGCCGAAGGGCTGCACCGTGAACGCCTCGCCGTAGGTGACCTCACCCGGGCGCTTCCCCGCCCGACGAGATGTCGGCGACCCGCAGGTCGGCGCGGATGCCCGCCGGGGTTCATGAACGCGAGCCGGGCGCCGCCCAGGTCGGCGGGCTGGGTGGCCACGAATTGGGCGTCCGCGATCACGTCGCCCAGCGCCGACTCGCCGAACGGCGAGCCCGGTCCGCGTGAGGTCGCCCTGGATGCGCCCGATGACCTGGTTGGCCAGCGGGGCCGACAGCGGCGACGTACTGCGTCGACGACCGCCCTCGACCTGCGGGTCTTCCTTCGTCAGGATCGGGCGTCCGGACCACACCCGGGCCGGGTGTGTTGAGGGCGTTGGCGACGATGACGTTCTCGGCGCTCGCCTGCACCAGGTCCCCGGTCTTGTCGTCGACGGTGAGCGTGATGTCGCTGAGGATTCGGCCGAACGACGAGGCACTGGTGATGAGCCGCGTCACGCCGCCCACGGTGATCGTGCACCGGTACTCCGCATGGGTGTGCGCCGACACGATGACCTTGATCGACGGGTCGAGCCGGCTGGCGATGTCGGCGATGGCGCTGCCGCCAAGGTTGCCGGCGCAGCCGTTGAGCGCTGCGGTCGTCTGGAACCCGCCCTCGTGGATGACAAGGACGGACGTGTCGACGCCCCGACTCTTCAACTCTGCGACGGCACGGTTGGCCGCGTCGGCCTCGTCCTGGAACGTGAGCCCCGCCACGCCCGTGGGCGTGACGATCGTCGGCGTGGCCTCGAGCACCTCGCCGATGAAGCCGACCTCGAACTTCTTGCCGCTGTCGGACTTGAACCGCTTGGTCCCGAACGCCGGGAACAACGTCTCGCCGGTGGCGTCGACCACCACGTTGGCCGACAGGTACTGGAAGTCGGCACCGGGGTAGACGTTGGTCGTCCCGCCGTTGGGGAGCGCGTACGGCGCGGCCGTGCAGCCCTCGGTTGAGTGGCATCCGCCGTTCTGGATGCGCAGCAGCTCGTCGCTTGCCCTTGTCGAACTCGTGGTTGCCCACCGACGCAAAGTCGACGTTCATCAGGTTGCTGGCGACGGTGATGGGCTCCTCGAAGAACAGCCCGTTGGCCAGGGGACTGGCACCGATGTTGTCGCCTGCGAGCACCGTCGCCTGCAGCTTGCCGTAGGTGGCCTGGCGGTCTTTGACCGCCTTGGCCAGGTAGGCGGCACCTCCCGCGAACTGCCCGTAGATGTTGTTCCCTGCGGCCTCGAGGTTGCCGTGCAGGTCGTTGAACGCCAGGAGGTGCACGTCGGTCGTGCGCTGCTTGCTCAGCTTGGCGGCCGACCCGTCGAAGGTCACCACGACCTGGTCGGACAGCGAGCGGGCCCCAGAGATGGTGACGGCCTCGGCCGGTCTTGCGGCTCGAGCTCGCCAGCGGTGCGGCAACCACTACGCCGATGGCGAGAACCACCAGCACGGCTTGGGCGATCCAGCTTCGCGTCAACTTGCGCGCCATCGTGCCCCTCCCCTGAGATCGATCGGGTTCGACAAGCGTGCCGCATTTCGACGAGCCGTGCTTGAACAAGCGATGAACGGCCTGCGGGCTGTCGGCGAAGAGCACGGGCCAGCCCGGGGGACGGCGTGCAGGGTGCTGGCTACGCTCGCCGGGCGATGGTGCGAGCCGTCACCGACCAGAGACCCCCGCCGGGCGCCACCGGCGGAGCAGCCCGCTCGGGTGTTCGCCGGCCCGAGGTCGGCGTGGCCATCGTGGCGGTCGTCGTCGCGGCGGCGGCGCTGTTCCGTCCGCTGCTCCAAGACCTCCTGGACCGCCCGGCGATCGCCAATTGGGCCACCGTGTTCGTGGCCATCACCGTCCAGGCCATGCCCTTCCTCGTCCTGGGCGTGACCATCAGCGCCGTCGTCGCCGCCTTCGTCCCGGCCGGTCTCCTGCCCAGGCTCCTGCCCAAGCGGCCGGCGCTGGCCGTGCCGGCCGCCGCAGCGGCCGGGGTGGCGCTACCGGGCTGCGAGTGCGGGTCGGTGCCGATCGCCCAGCGGCTTGTCGCCCGGGGCGCGCCGGCCCCCGCCGCCCTCGCGTTCCTGCTGTCGGCGCCGGCGATCAACCCGGTGGTGCTGGTGGCAACGGCGGTGGCGTTTCCGGGCCGGCCCGAGGTGGTGCTCGCCCGGTTTCTCGCCAGCCTGATCGCCGCCACCCTCGTCGGGCTGCTCTGGGCCCGCCGTGGGGGCGACGACCTGCTCGACCGCGCTCGCCGACGCCTGACCAATGACGGTCCCCCGCTCGCAGTGCTCACCGGGACCGCCCAACACGACCTCCTCCACGCCGGTGGGTTTCTCATCGTGGGGGCGGCGACGGCCGCCACCCTGCAGACGGTGGTGCCCCGCTCCGTCCTCGACGCGGTGGCCGACGCCGGTCCGCTGGCGGTGCTGGCCCTTGCCGGGCTGGCGGTGGTGATGGCCATCTGCTCCGAAGCCGATGCCTTCGTTGCCGCCAGCCTCACGGAGTTCTCGCTCACCGCCCGGTTGGCGTTCATGGTGGTCGGCCCGATGGTCGATGTGAAGCTCTTCGCGCTGCAGGCGGGCACGTTCGGACGGCGATTCGCGCTGCGGTTCGCGCCGCTGACGCTGGTGGTCGCGGTCGCGTCGAGCGCGGTGATCGGGTGGTGGTTGCTGTGACCGCGGCCGGGGGGACGATCAGCATCCTGGCGGGCACCGTGCTCCTGCGCCTGACACTGACGGGCACGTACACCCGCTACGTGCGGCCCGGCATGGGCCCATGGCTGGCCATTGCCGGCCTGCTCGTGATTGCACTCGGGGTGGTCACGTTGCTCCGGGCACTCCGCACATCCAGCGCCGCCGGTGCGGGAGGACGCGGCGAAGCACACGGAGATGCCCACGGCGACGGCCATCGCGATGGCCACGGCGGTGGCATGCGGATGGCTCCTGCTGGCGCCCATTGCCGCGCTCTTGTTGGTGGCGCCGCCGACCCTCGGCAGCTACGGGGTCGACCGCGGCGCGGCGGTCGACGTGCGCTCGGGCGTGCGCGGCTTCGACCCCGTCGACTCGAGCGGCGGTCCGGTGCCCATGAGCCTGCTCGAGTTCAGCCAGCGGGCCTTCGACCGTGGCGGCGAGAGCATCGATGGCGCGACAGTGGAGTTGACCGGCTTCGTGGCAGCCGACGACGGGGATGCTGAAGGCTTCCGCCTGGCGCGCTACCAGATCGCCTGCTCCGCGGCCGATGCCGCTCCCGTGGTTGTGCGCGTGGTCGGCATCCACGGCGCGGAGCCGTCGCGCGACCAATGGGTGACGGTGACCGGGTCATTCGCCGCCGGAGACCCCGACGTCCCCGCTCTGGTGGCGACGAGCGTGACCGAGATCGCCGCCCCCGACGACCCCTACGAGTGACTCTTGCGGCCTTTCGGTCGCGGGCCGGGCTGCAGCCGGAGGAACCCGCCTGTCCTCCGGCTGCCCCACCGCTGCCCGTGCCGCGCCCCAGGTACCGGGTCCCAGCGCGGCTGTCGAAGTCACGCTACGGGCCGCTGACCGGCCACGGATCCGTAACACATACGTATTCGTATGCCGACCAGCTCGATAGCATTTGTGCTCGTGGTCACACGTTGGCCGCTGGTCGGGCGGGGTGACGAGCTGGCGGAGCTGGAGCGGCTGTTGGCTCCCGGTGGGGGGCCGGGGGGCGTCGCGCTGTTCGGAGATGCCGGGGTAGGCAAGACGCGCCTGGTCGCGGAGGTCGTCGACGTCCGGCGGGCCGACGGGATGGCGGTCGAGTGGGTGCGGGCCACCGAGGCGGCGAGGAACATCCCGCTCGGGTCGTTCGCCCACCTCCTGGCGCCGGTCGACGACGCCCAACTCCCGGACGACCTGCTCCACCTGGCGCTGGCGAGCCTCCGCGAGCGGTCCGGTGACGCCAGGCTGGTGCTGGCGGTCGACGATGCGCACCTGCTGGACGAGTCATCGGTGGCGCTGCTGCACCTTGCCGTCACGCAGTCGAATGTGCAGGTGCTGGTGAGCGTCCGGACGGCCGAGCCACTGCCCCCGGGCCTCGTCGGGCTGTGGAAGGACGAGCTGTTGGTGCGCCTCGACGTCGCACCGCTGACCCGCGACGCCACTGAGCAGCTGGTCCGCGCGATGGTCGGTGGGGCGATCGGCCGGGGGCCGGAGCCACCCCCGGATGGCGAACGGCGTCCCGATGGGAGCGTCCCGGCCTCCTTGCAGGACCGGATATGGCGGCTCAGCCGGGGCAACCCCCTGTTCGTCCGCGAGCTGGTCACGGCCGCCGTCGAGCGGCGGCACGGACGAGGCAGTGGCCGGATCCTGCTGCCGGCCGAGGGGCCGAGAGAACGGCTGCGGGAGCTCGTAGAGGAGCGGCTCCGGCTCCTCGAGCCCCCGTGGCGTCGGGCGCTGGAGACAGTTGCAGTCGGCGAGCAGGTGCCGCTCGAGGCCGTCGAGCGCCTCGCCGATCCCGCGGACCTGGAAGCGCTGGAACGTCGGGGGCTGGTGGAGATCGTCAGCACCGCCGGGGCCAGCACGGTGCAGGTGGCCCACCCGCTGTACGGGGAGGTTCTGGCCAACTCCCTACCCAGCCTGCGGCGCCGGACCCTCATCCGCGACCTGATCGGGGCCGTCGAGGGCGTCGATCAATTCGACCGGCTGCGACTGGCGACCTGGAGGCTCGAGTCGGGGATGCCGGGCGACGCCGAGCAGCTGCTGCCGTTGGCCCGCGAGGCGCTGGGCCGGCTCGATCACCGCTTGGCGGAGCGCCTCGCGCTGGCGGCCGGCGGG
The DNA here is from genome assembly GCA_963813485.1 of uncultured bacterium. Classification (GTDB taxonomy): domain Bacteria; phylum Actinomycetota; class Acidimicrobiia; order Acidimicrobiales; family VFJN01; genus DASQUK01. Next base: position 33,171 of record CAWEZE010000022.1, on the reverse strand, counting down.
ACCAGCCGGGCCGACGCCGGCCTGGTTCTTGCCGAGGCCCTGTCGGGCGAGGGCCGTATCGCCGACGCCGAGGCGGTTCTCGCCGAGCTCCGGCCCGCCGACCCGGAGGAGGTCGCCCGGGTGGCGATCGCGCGGGCGAGCGAGCTGTTCCTGCACCTCGACCGGTCGGCCGAGGCGTTCGACGTGCTGCAGGCGGCCGACGGCGAGCTGGCGGGCCATCCCGCCTGGCAGGCCGACTGCCGATCGGTCACGGCCCAGATGCTGATGTTCTCGCTCCGGTTGCCCGAGGCGGGAGCCATCGCGGACGAGCTGCTCGCCGACGAGGCGGCACCCGAGACGGCGCGGCTACGGGCCGCCACGGTCGCCCTCACCGTCCGCGGCGCCGACGGCCGGCTCGACGCCGGGCTGGCCCTGCTCGACACCGACCTGCACGCGTCGGCTCGACGCCACCGCCGGGAGGTGCCCTTCGGCGACATCCAGCTGCGCATGGCCCGGTTCCAGGGCCTGTACTGGGCGGGTCGGCTTCGGGAGCTCGATGCCTATACGGCCGACAACCTCGGGATCGAGCTGGAGCAGCCGCCCCACTCGTTGCGGGGGATCCTGGCCGGCTTTCGCGGCGGGGCCCTGCTCGCACGCGGCCACGCGGCCGCGGCGCTGGCCGAGCTGCAACGGTCGTCTCGCATGCTGGCCGAGTCCGACTGGTTCGGGCAGCGGCCGCTGGCGGAGGCGATGCGGACGCGGGCGGCAGTGTTCGCCGGCGACCTCGATGTCGCCGACGAGGCCCTACGCGCGGCCGACATCGCCTACGCCGCCGACGTGCGACGCGGCGCCCGCACGTTGCCGTACATCGAGCTCTCCCGGGCCTGGCTGCTCGCCGCCCAGGGCGAGGTGGCCGAGGCCGCGGCGCGTTGCCTGGCGCTGGCAACGGCGATGGAGCACGTCGTGAAACCGCTGGCGGTCGAGGTGCTACATGCTGTGGTCCGACTCGGCCGCGCCGCGGATGCCGTCGAGGCCCTGGGGCGTCTCGTCGCAGCCGTGGACGGTCCGTTCGTCGACATCGCCGCTCGTCACGCCCGTGCGTTGGCGCAGGGCGACGGGGCCGGCCTCGTCGGTGTGGCCGACGAGTTCGAGGAGCTGGGGGCCGACCTGCTGGCCGCCGAGGCCCACCGCGCGGCGGAGAACGCCCATCGCCGGCAGGGGCGAGGTGCGTCGGCCTCGGTGGCGGCGCGCCGGGTGGACGAGCTCCTCCGACGCTGTGGCAAACCCCGGTCGCCGGCCCTCGAGTTGACGGTGCCGATGGGTGAGGAGCTCACCGGCCGGGAGCGCGAGGTGGCGCTGCTGGCGGCGCGCGGTCGCACCAGTCCCCAGATCGCCGCCACCCTCTACCTGTCCGTGAGGACCGTCGATACGCACCTCTCCCGCGTCTACCGCAAGCTGATGATCGATGGTCGGCACGAGTTGGCGGACGCCCTGGGCATCGCCGACGGGCCCGGGCGGGACACGGTACGTAGCGGCTACTGACGCCGAACGGGCCTTTGGCCTTTACGGTGCGAGCGTGGGCGAGCGTGAGAACTGCCAGCGCGTCGCCGTCGGGGCCGGTGCCCCCGCCGGCCCCGACACAGTCGAGGGGAACGAGCCACCGCCGGCGGCCGACGTGGTGCAGGCGGTCGCCGACTTCGTCGACGACCTGGTCGAGGATCCCGCCGGCGACGAAGACGGCTCCTGACCGCCGAGTCGCCACGGTGGAGTGGCGACTCTCCGGCCCGACCCCCACCGCCACCCCTGATGGGGTCGGCTGCGACCGACTGCTCCTACGCTGAGGGTGTGGCGAAGGCCCGGTTCCTGCTGCGGCCCCGATGGTTGCTGTCCCACCTCTTCGTGGTCCTGCTCGTGGTGACCATGGTGAACCTGGGCTTCTGGCAGCTCCGGCGGCTGGACGAGAAGCGGGACCGCAACGCGCTGGTCGAGGCGCGGGCCGAGCAGCCCGTGACGTCAGTCGGTCAGTTGCTCGACCCCGGAGACGACGACGCCACGGTCGAGGGCGTCCGCTATCGATCGGTCACCGCGACCGGCGCCTACGACGACGATGCGACCGTGGCCGTTCGCAACCGAACGCAGGACGGAGTCGCCGGTGCGTGGTTGATGACGCCCCTGCGGTTGGAGGGCGGCGAGCGCGTTGGCGTGATCCGGGGGTTCGTTGGCCTGGCGTCCGACGGCTCGGTGGTCGACGCCCCCGCCCCCACGGGCGAGGTGACCGTGACCGGCCTGGTGGTCGATCCCGACGGGCTCGACGGTACGGCCCCCCGCGACATCGCCCCGCTGCTGGACGCCGGAGACGGCATCCTGCCGGCGCTCGTGCGCGCCGACGAGTCCGATCCACCCGAACCCAACGCCGCCGATCCCACCCGGCCCGAGCCGGCGTCGATCCTTCCGGTGCCGCCGCCCGAGCTGTCCGAGGGGCCCCACCTCGGCTACGCGGTCCAGTGGTTCATCTTCGCCGCCATCGCGGTCATCGGCTATCCGCTGGTGCTGCGGCGGGTGGCGGCGCGGCGGGGCAAGGAGGTCGACGACCGCGACGAGCTCGATCGCGAGCTCGACGAGCTGCTCCGCCACGGACGCTGAGCCCGGCCCGCCGGTCAGGGCGGGGCTACGCTCGCCAGCGGTGGACGGCGTGCATGACATGGGCGGAATGCACGGGTTCGGACCGGTGATCCGCGACCCGAGCGAGCGGGCGCTCGACGAGCCGCAGTTCCACGAGCCCTGGGAGGGTCGCACGTTCGGTCTGGTGGTCGCGACGTCGGCCAAGGGACTCCGGACCGGCTCCACCCGACCGGCGATCGAGACGATCGAACCGGCCACCTACCTGGCGTCCAGCTACTACGAGCGCTGGGCCCGTGGGGTCGAGGCCGTCCTCGTCGCGGGCGGAAGCCTCACGTCGGCGGAGATCGACATCCGGGCAGCCACCGTGGGGGACGGGCCGACGCGTTCTCAGGCCACCGATCCCGAGCTGGCGGCCGCGATCAGGGGCTTCCTCAACCGGCCGACCCCGACCTCCGGGGAGCCGGTGACGGCGGCGTTCGGGGTGGGCGACAGGGTGACGGTCCGCCGCATGGCGCCTGTCGGTCACCACCGCTGTCCCCGCTACGTGCGGGGGGTCACCGGAAACATCGAACGGATCAACGGTGCGTGGCCCCATCCGAACGCAGACATGCCCGAGGCCGTCTACCGGGTGCGCTTCGACATGCGCGACCTGTGGGGGGACGACGCCGAGCCCGGCGCCCTGTACATCGACCTGTGGGAGCGGTACCTGTCGTGAACGACGATCACGTGGAGGATCGGCGGGAGCAGCAGCACGATTCAGCGCCGACGACGCCGATCGAGCGGCGGGTGACCGCCATCGAGTCGCTGCTGGTGGAGAAGGGGTTGATCACGTCAGACGTCGTCGACGCGGTGGTCGAGACGTACGAGCGCGACGTGGGGCCACTCAACGGCGCCAAGGTCGTGGCCCGCGCCTGGGTCGACGGGGCTTTCCGCGAGCGACTCCTCGACGACGGCACGCAGGCCATCGGCGAGTTGGGTTTCGGTGGGGCCGAGGGCGAGCACCTCGTGGTGCTGGAGAACACGCCGGCGGTCCACAACGTCGTGGTCTGCACCCTGTGCTCGTGCTACCCGTGGCCCGTGCTGGGGCTACCACCGCGCTGGTACAAGAGCTTCGCGTACCGCGCCCGCATGGTGCGCGAGCCGCGGGCGGTGCTGGCCGAGTTCGGCACCGCGCTGGGAGACGACGTCGAGGTGCGGGTCTGGGACTCGAGCGCCGACGTCCGCTACATGGTGTTGCCCCTGCGACCCGATGGCGCCGACGGCCTGGCCGAGGACGAGCTCGTGCCGCTGGTGACCCGCGACCACATGATCGGCGTGGTCAGGTGAGCCCCTCGGGCAGCCCGATGGCGCGACACCGGCTCGCGGTACCCTGCGCGCCATGGCGTCCCGGTCGGACCCACGCCTGCTCGTGCTGCACGGGCTCCGCCTCAAGGGTCAAGCGGGGGCTACGGCCGTCGCCGAGTCGTCGGGGATCGCGACCGCCGAAGTGGAGGCGTGGCTGGAGCGGCTGGCAGCCGAGGGCCTGGTCGTGCACCGTCAGACGCCGGAGGGGTGGTCGCTCACGCCGGCGGGGCGGGCGGAGCACTCCCGGCTCGTGGGTCGAGAGATCGACGCCGCCGGGGTTCGGCCGACCGTCGAGGCGGGCTACCAGCGCTTCCGAGCGCTCAACGGCGCGGTCCTCGACGCGTGCAGCCGCTGGCAGGTGCGAGAGATCGCCGGTACCGCCGTCGTCAACGACCACCGGGATCCTGACTACGACGCCCGGGTCGTCGGCGATCTGGCGTCGTTGCACAACCGCGTGGAGCCCCTGTGCGACGAGCTGGCCGGAGCGCTCGAGCGCTACCGGCCCTACGGCGATCAGCTCTCCCGGGCGGTGGCGAAGGTCGAGGCTGGGGAGCGCGACTGGTTCACGAAGCCGCGGCTTGCGAGCTATCACACCGTCTGGTTCGAGCTCCACGAGGACCTGTTGACGACGCTGGGGCTCGACCGCACGGCCGAGTCCGATGACGCAGAAGATGGCGCAGACGCAGTGCCACGGAAGGGAGTTTCGTGATGGGAAGTGCTCGGTTCGGCAAGGTCCTCACGGCCATGGCCACGCCGTTCGCGGCCGATGGGTCGCTCGACGCCGAAGGCGCGGCATCCGTGGCCCGCTGGTTGGTGGACCACGGCAGCGACGGGCTGGTGCTCGCCGGCACCACCGGCGAGGCGCCCACACTCAGCGACGACGAGAAGGTGGCGCTGTGGGAGGCCGTGCGGGGTGCTGTCGACGTGCCACTGCTGGCGGGGGCCGGGTCCAACGACACGCGCCACAGCGTCGAGCTGGCCCGCAGGGCCGAGGCGACCGGGGTCGACGGGCTGCTGATCGTGACGCCCTACTACAACCGCCCGCCGCCGGCCGGCATCGAGGCCCACTTCCGCGCCGTCGCTGACGCCACCGAGCTGCCCGTCGTCCTGTACGACGTCCCGTCCCGCACCGGCCGGCGCATCGACACCGACGTGCTGATCCGGCTGGCCCGTGAGGTCCGCACGATCGTTGGCCTCAAGGACGCCGCCGGCGACCCCGGAACCACCGCCCAGGTGATCGCAGAGGCCGGCGACGACTTCGACGTCTACTCGGGCGACGACGCCGTCACCCTGGCGCTGCTCGGCGTGGGAGCCGTCGGCGTCATCGGTGTGGCGACCCACTGGGCCGGCGACCTCTTCGCCGAGATGATCGGGGCCTTCGACAAGGGCGACCTGCCCACCGCCCGGCAGCTCAACGCCCGCCTGGCGCCCTCGTACGCCGTCGAGGTCGGTCCCAACTGGGTGCAGACCACGGCCGCCAAGGCGGCCCTGGCCGAGCTCGGCGTTCACGCCGGCCCCCTTCGGCTCCCGCTGCCGCCGATCAGCGACGAGGCGCGCGACGCGCTGCGCACGGTCATCGCGGAGCTCGGGGTCCCGTGACCGATTCCTGGCGCGGATCTGGTGGCTCCGCCCACCGATCCCACGACAGGTTTCGGGCGCACGGCCGCGACCGATAGGTTCCCCGACACCATGAGCGAGCGTCCCGATCCAGTTCGCATCACCTTCCTCGGCGGCCTCGGCGAGATCGGGCGGAACTGCGCGTGCATCGAGGTGGGGGGCCGCATCCTCCTGCTCGACGTGGGGCTGATGTTTCCCGAGCTCGACATGCTCGGAGTCGACCTCGTCCTGCCCGACTTCACCTACCTGCGCGAGAACGCGGGGCGCGTCGACGGGGCGATCATCACCCACGGCCACGAGGATCACATGGGCGGGCTGGGCTACCTGCTGCGGGAGATGTCCTTTCCGATCTACGGCTCCGAGCTGACGCTCGGCCTGGCCCGCAACCGCATCGAGGAGGCGGGCCTGCTCGACCGAACCGAGCTGATCCCCGTGTTCGACGGCGAGCGGCGGAGGATCGGCCCGTGCGAGGTCGAGTTCATTCCCGTCACCCACTCGGTGCCGCACGGCTTCGCCACCGCGTTCCACACGCCGCAGGGCACGATCCTCCACAGTGGCGACTTCAAGCTCGACCTCACGCCGGTCGACGGCCGGCTCACCGACCTCGGGCGCATCGGCGCCCTGGCGTCGGGGGACGGCGTACGCCTGCTGCTGAGCGACTCCACCAACGCCGAGGAGCCCGGCTACGCCCGCAGCGAGACCTCCATCGGCGGGGTGCTCCACGAGCTGTTCCACCAGCACGAGGGCCGCCGCATCGTCATCGCCTGCTTCGCCAGCCACATCCACCGCGTGCAGCAGATCGCGGACGCCGCCGTGGCGTTCCGGCGCAAGGTGGCGACGCTGGGGATGTCGATGAAGAAGAACGTGCGGCTGGCTCGGGACATGGGTTTGCTACGCATCCCCGACCACGCGCTCGTCGACATCGACGACGTGCGCGACCTGCCCCCGGGCAAGGTGTGCGTGATCTCCACCGGCAGCCAGGGCGAGCCCATGTCCGCGCTGTCGCTCATGGCCCAGCGCAACAACCGGTGGCTGGAGATCAACGCCGACGACACGGTCATCCTGTCGTCGCACCCCATTCCCGGCAACGAGATGAACGTGTCCAAGGTGATCGACGGGCTGGTGCGGCTGGGCGCCGAGGTCGTGCACTCGGGCGTCGCCGACGTGCACGCCTCGGGACACGCCAAGCAGGAGGAGCTCAAGACCCTGCTGTCGATCGTGCGCCCCGACTGGTTCGTGCCGGTGCACGGCGAGTACCGCCACATGGTCGCCCACGCCAAGCTGGCCCGCAGCATGGGCGTGGTGGGCGCCGAGCACGTGCTCGTGTGCACAGACGGCGACCAGCTGGTGCTCGACGACGACGGCCTGCGCGTCGACGCCACGGTTCCGGCCGGCTACCTGTACGTCGACGGGATCATCGGCGACGTCGGCCACGGCGTGCTGCGAGACCGACGAGTGCTGGCCGAGGAGGGCGTGGTGGTGGTCGTGGTCACGGTGGACGTGGCCACCGGTGCGATCCTCACCGGCCCCGAGATCATCACCCGCGGCTGGGTCTACGCCCCCGAGGCCGAGCCACTGCTGGCCGAATGCGCGGAGGAGGTGCGCCAGGCGGTCAAGCAGTCGTTCGTCGAGGGCGGCACCGACATCGAGGCGCTGCAGAAGGTGGTCCGCCGAGCGGCGGGCCGCTTCGTCAACGAGTCGACCAAGCGCCGCCCGATGATCGTCCCCGTGATCATGGAGGCGTGACCCCGGTCGATGCCTGAGCTTCCCGAGGTCGAGACCATCCGCCGGCAACTCGAGCCGCTGGTGGTGGGCCGTCGGCTGGCCTCGGCATGGGCCTTCCCGCATCCCAAGTTCACCGCCGCACTCGAGGTGGAGGGCGCCACCATCACCGGCACGGCGCGGCGCGGCAAGTACCTGTTGCTGTCCCTCGACGACGGGCGGGAGCTGATCGTGCACCTGGGGATGACGGGCTCGCTGCGGGTGCGTCCCGCGGGCGACTCGGGGGACGCCTACGTGCGCGCCTGGTGGGGCCTCGACGGGCCGGCCCGAGCGGCCGTGGGAGCGGGAGACGTGTCCCAGGCCGGGCAGGCGTTGGAGTACCGGGACGTGCGTCGCTTCGGCCGGCTCGCCGTGGCCGAGGACGGGCATTACGGCGGGACGCTGGCCGTGCAGGGGCCCGACGCCCTCGATCGCCGGCTCACGCCCGAGGACTTCTGGCGGGCGCTCAAGCGCAGCCGGCGGGCGGTGAAGACACAGCTGCTCAGCCAGCGTCCCATCGCCGGAGTGGGCAACATCTACGCCGACGAGGCGCTGTGGCGGGCCCGAATCAATCCGGCCCGGCGCACCGTGACCCGGGCACAGGCCGCGGCGCTGCTCGACGCGGTGCGGGAGGTCCTGGCCGGCAGCCTGCATCACGGGGGCACCACGCTCACCACCTACCGCGACGCCGAGGGCCGCCCGGGCCGCAACCAGCAGCGCCTCAACGTCTACGGCCAGGGCGGCCTGCCGTGCCCGCGCTGCGGTACGGAACTGCGCTCGCGCGTGCTCGACGGCCGCACGACCACGTGGTGCCCGACCTGCCAGCCCGGCCCGAGCCACGTCTCCCGCTCCCACGGCCGCGCGGGCCGGCGGGGCGGGAAGCGCCCCTGACCCCTGCCGCCGCTGCCTGGCATCTCGCTGGCGATCAGCGAGGCGATCCTCGACGCCTTCGCCGCCGCCGACGGCTAGCCCCGCTCGACGCTGCGGCGATGGATCTGCCGGGCGCCGGCCTGATCGCGCGCCAGCACCACGAGCTGGTCGACGTTGACGTGGGGCGGGCGTGCCGCGACCCAGCGGATGCACTCGGCGACATCCTCGGGCGTCAGCGGCGTCACACCCTCGTACACGGCCGCGGCCCGTTCCGCGTCGCCGCCGAAGCGCACCAGGCTGAACTCCGTCTCCACCATGCCGGGGTCGATCTCGCAGACGCGCACCGGGCGGCCCAGCAACTCCTGGCGCAGCGCCGACATCACCGCCCTCACCGCGAACTTGGCCGCGTTGTAACCGGCGCCGTTGGGATAGGGCTCATGACCGGCGATCGAGCCGACGGTGACCACGGTGCCGTCCCCGCGAGCCTCGAGCACGGGCAGCAGCGCCTTGATCATGCGCACGACGCCGAGCACGTTCGTCTCGTACATGGCCCGCCACTGCTGCTCGTCGGCAGCGGCGACCGGTGCCCAGCCGAAGGCGCCGCCGGCGTTGTTGACCAGTAGCCGGCTCGGACCGACCATGCCGCCCTGGTCTTGGTCGGCGGCCGCGACGAACGCCGCGAAGCGCTCGACCGAGTCCGAGTCGTCGACGTCCAGCTGATGGGACAGGGCGCCGATCCCGGTGGCCAGGGCCTCGATGCGATCGACACGGCGGGCGCCGACCAGCACCCGCCAGCCGTCGTTGGCCAGCGCTCGGGCGGTGGCCGCGCCGATGCCCGAGCTCGCACCGGTGACGACGGCGATGCCGGGGATCCGCGCTCCAGCCACGCCCGGACAGTAGACCGACATGGCGACGCCCCTCGCAGTCCTCCGCCTGTGGTGTATGTGGCTACTGGTAGCGTTGTGGCTGTTGTGACAGCACGCCAACGTTCCCATTCGTCGCGCTCCCGGTCGCGCCGGGGCTCGTCCAAGCGCCCGCAGAAGCGCTGGGTCGGTTCGCGTACCGGCAGTAGTCGCCGCTCGCGGTCGGCCGCGCCGCCCGTGGCCCAGCGCGCCCTGGAGGCCTCCGGGCGGGCGCTCGCCGACCATGCCGACGACGTGGCCGGCCTGGTGCTCATGGCGGGGGCCATAGTCACGGGACTCGGTATCTACGCCGACGCCGGCGGCCCCGCCGGGCGGGCACTCGACGACGGCGCCGGTCTGGTCCTGGGATTGCTCCGGTTCGCGTTGCCGCCCGCGCTTCTTGCCGGTGGCCTCGTCTTGGTGCTGCACCGCGGTCCCCGGCCGACCGGTGACCCCGACCGACCCGGAGTGCCAGACGGCAACCAGGTCGACGGCGCGTCGATCGCTGCGCACGTCGGCGTCGGATCCACGCTCCTCACCCTGGCGCTTGCCGGACTGTTGCACCTGGCGGGTGGCAGCCCCGAGTTCTCGGCCCCCGACGACGAACTGCGCGACGCGGGCGGCTACGTGGGCGTCGCCATGGGTCGAGGGGCCACCGGCGTGCTCGGCGCCGGCGGGGCGGCCGCCATCTTCGTCCTCCTGGCCGTGGCCGGGCTGGTCGTGCTCACCCGCACACCCATCCGCGTGGCGGCCGACCGCACCGTGGCCGGTTTCCGCCCGCTGACCGCGGTCATCGGCCAGCGGCTGGCGACGCTGTTCCGCCTGCGTCCGGAGTCCGACGACCCGGCCCTGCCCGAGGAGTGGGACGAGCGGGCGCTGGGCGACGAGACCCTGGTGGACGCGCCCGGCGGCGAGGCCGGAGCCCCCGATGGCGACGCCACCCTGAGCGGCGGCGCTGGCCGGCGTCGACGCGGGGTCAACGTGGTCGTGCCCGAGCCCGAGGAGTCCCCGGAACAGCTCGAGATCGACCTCGGTCCTGCGGCCAAGGCGTCGCCGTGGCGACTGCCGCCGATCAGCCTGCTCGAGCGCAGCGGGTCGCACCAGGTGGACCGCCGGATGATCGAGGAGACCGGCCGCACCCTCGAGAAGGCACTGGCCGACCATGCCGTCGAGACGCGGCTGGTGGGCATGGTGGTCGGGCCGACCGTCACCCGCTACGAGCTCGAGCTGGGCCCGGGCGTGAAGGTCAACCGGGTGACAAGCCTCCACAAGGACATCGCCTACACCATGGCGACGCCCGACGTCCGGATCCTGGCCCCCATCCCCGGCAAGCAGGCCATCGGCGTCGAGGTGCCCAACAGCCGCCGCCAGATCGTGGCGCTGGGCGACATCCTCCTCACAGAGGAGGCCCGCCGGGCCACCCACCCCCTCGAGGTGGCGATGGGCCGCGACATCAACGGCCGATCCATCATGATGAACCTGGCGGCCATGCCCCACGTCCTCATCGCCGGTGCCACCGGGGCGGGCAAGTCGAGCTGCCTCAACTCGATGCTCACGTCGATCCTGATGCGGAGCACACCCGACCAGGTGCGCATGATCTTGGTCGACCCCAAGCGGGTCGAGATGGGCCAGTACGACCGGCTACCCCACCTGCTGACCCAGGTGGTGACCAACCCGAAGAAGGCGGCCAACGCGCTCGCCTGGGCGGTCAAGGAGATGGAGCGACGCTACGACCTGCTGGCCGAGGTCGGCTTCCGCGACATCACCGGCTACAACAGCGCCGTCGACCGGGGCGACCTGGCCGCCGGCCAGGGTGCCGGCGGATCGGCGGAGCCGGCGCCGGGCTTCTCGCGGCTGCCGTTCGTGCTGGTGGTCGTCGACGAGCTGTCCGACCTCATGATGGTGGCCGCCCGCGACGTCGAGGACTCGATCGCCCGCCTGGCCCAGATGGCGCGGGCGGTCGGGATCCACCTCGTCATCGCCACGCAGCGCCCGTCGGTCAACGTGATCACCGGCCTCATCAAGGCCAACGTGCCGGCCCGCATCGCCTTCGCGGTCGCCTCGGTGACGGACAGTCGCGTGATCCTCGACCAGGGGGGCGCCGAGCGCCTGGTGGGCAAGGGCGACATGTTGTTGCTCGACGGTGGCTCGTCGGTGGCGCGTCGCATCCAGGGCGCGTGGGTAACCGAGGACGAGGTGCGCAAGGTGACGGGGGTGTGGAAGCGCCAGGCGCCGGACGTGAGCTTCGACGAATCGGTGCAGGGGAGCGACGACGGCCTCGGGGGGTCGTCCGGAGGCGGCGGCGGAGGCGACGACGACGATGACGACCTGTTGAGGCAGGCGATGGACCTGGTCGTGCGCAGCCAGCTCGGTTCGACGTCGATGCTGCAGCGCAAGCTCCGCGTGGGCTTCGCCCGGGCGGGCCGGCTCATGGACCTGTTGGAGCAACGGGGGGTCGTAGGGCCGTCCGAGGGCTCCAAGGCCCGGGCCGTGCTCATGACGGTGGACGAGCTGGACGAGCTGGTCGATCAGCACTAGCGACGTCCGATCCGCTCGAATCGTGATGACCGGACGGCGGCGCGTGCCGTAGGTTCTCGTCATGACCTCGACCGCGGATCCCTTCGACGCGTCTGGACCTGCCACCGCCACCGCACCCCTCCCGGCGGCCCGGGCGGTCGACGCCACCAAGATCTACGGCAGCGGCGACACCGCCGTCGTCGCCCTCGACGACGTGACGGTCGAGCTGCCCGACGGTCAGTACACCGCGATCATGGGCCCGTCGGGGTCCGGCAAGTCGACGCTGATGCACTGCCTCGCCGGGCTCGACTCGCTCACGTCCGGCAGGGTGTTCATCGGTGACACCGACCTCACCACCCTCAGCGACAAGGACCTGACCCGGCTGCGGCGCGACAGCGTCGGCTTCGTGTTCCAGACGTTCAACCTCGTACCGACCCTCACCGCCATCGAGAACATCACGCTGCCGTCGGCGCTGGCGGGAGAGAAGCCGGACGCCAACTGGCTCGAGCAGGTGATCAAGACCACCGGCCTCGCCGATCGGCTGACGCATCGGCCGAGCGAGCTCTCCGGTGGGCAGCAGCAGCGGGTGGCGGTGGCCCGGGCGCTGGCGAGCCAACCCAAGATCATCTTCGCCGACGAGCCCACCGGCAACCTCGACTCCCGCGCGGGCGCCGAGATCCTCGACTTCCTGCGCCGGGCGGTGCGCGAGATGGGCCAGACCATCGTCATGGTGACCCACGATCCGAATGCCGCCTCCTACGCCGACGCCGTGCTGTTCCTGAACGACGGGCGCATCGTCGATCACATGGACGACCCTACGGCCGAGCGCGTTCTCGACCGGCTGAAGCAGTTGGGCGACTGACGTGCGAGCGAAGCGAGCGATGCAGGCCGACGGCGCGAGCGCCTTACGACTGCGTGATGGCGATGGGTGTGGGGCGCAGCCCCACGGGAGGCACTGATGGCCACCGACCTCACGACCGCGCCTCCCCCATCCCGCCCGCCGGTGATCACCGGCCGGAAGGCCGCGGGCGGCATGACCAAGGTCGCGCTCCGGGGTCTCGTGGACCACAAGGGACGCCTGATTTCCACCCTGCTGGCCGTGGCGCTCGGGGTGGCGTTCGTGGCCGGCGTGCTCATGCTCACCGACACCATGAACAAGTCGTTCGACGACCTGTTCGCCACCGCGTTCGAGGGCACCGACGCCGTGGTGCGCTCCGACCAGACGATCGACGATGGGTTTGGCGGCGAGATCCGCAGCCGGGTCGATGCGTCGATCCTCGACGACGTCCGCGGCGCACCCGATGTCGCCGAGGCCGAGGGGTTCGTCCAGGGCTTCGCCCGGATCATCGACAAGGACGGCGACCCGGTGGGCGACCCGGCGATGGGCCCGCCGACGTTCGGCGGCAACTGGGGCGAGGTCGACCGGCTCAACGGCTTCACGCTGGCGGAGGGCCGAGCCCCTCGGTCGGACGGCGAGGTGGTCATCGATCGCGGCAGCGCCAAGGACACGGGCTACCAGGTGGGCGACAAGGTGCCGATCCAGACCGGGGCCGCGTCCGGTGACTACGAGCTGGTCGGTATCGCCCGCTTCGGCAACGCCGACAGCCCCGGCGGCGCCACCTACGCGCTGTGGACCACGGAGGAGGCACAGCGGCTGGTGGGCGAGCCCGGCAAGTTCGACTCGATCCGCATCGTCGCCGACCAAGGCGTGTCCCAGACCGAGGTCACCCGTTCGGTCGAGGACCAGCTGACCGCCGACGGCGACAGCGGGCTCGAGGTGCTCACCGGCAAGGAAATCACCGAGGAGAGCCAGTCCGACCTCAAGGACCAGCTGTCGTTCATCACGACCTTCCTGCTGGTCTTCGCCATCATCGCCGTCGTCGTCGGCACGTTCGTCATCTACAACTCGTTCGCGATCATCGTGGCCCAGCGGGGACGGGAGATGGCGCTCATGCGGGCGGTCGGCGCCAGCCGTCGCCAGGTGCGCCGGTCGGTTTTCGTGGAGGCGCTCGCCATCGGCATCCTGGGTTCGGTCATCGGCTTCCTGCTGGGGCTCGGTGTCGCCTCGGTGCTCGTCAATCTGTTCGATCTCCCGGGCAGCCTGGTGGTTCGGCCGAACGCGGCGGTCATCGCCCTCCTGGTCGGCGTGGTCGTGACGCTGGTCTCCGCGATGGTGCCGGCGTGGCGAGCGTCGCGCGTGCCCCCGGTGGCCGCCATGCGTGACCTCGCCATCGAGACCGGCGGTCAGTCCCGGTTGCGGTTCATCGTCGGGTTGGTGGCCACGGTCGGCGGCGTCGTGCTGGTGGTCACCGGTGCCAACGCTCGCAGCGCCGCGATCGTGGGCGTCGGTGTGGGGCTGGCATTCGTCGGGCTGCTACTGCTCGGCCCGGTGCTGGCACGGCCCTTCAGCCGCGGCATCGGCGCTCCCGTGGGCCGAGTCCGCGGCGTGACAGGGGACCTCGCCAAGGAGAATGCCGGGCGCAACCCGAAACGAACGGCCGCCACCGCCCAGGCCCTGATGATCGGCGTGCTCATCGTCTCGTTCTTCCTGGTGGTGAACGCCTCGCTGCGCGCCTCGATCGACGCGTTCCTCGACGACTCGTTCAGCGGCGACTTCGTCATCGACTCGGGCAGCTTCGGTGCGATCGGCCTGCCGACGGAGGTGGCCGAGCGGGTGAGCAAGGTTCCTGGCGTGGCCGACGTCGTGCCGGTGAGGTTCGCCCGTGCCAAGGTCGAAGGCGACGACACGGGCGTGACCGGTACCAGCCCGGGTGCCTTCGACCTCCTGGGGCTGCAGCTGCGCGACGGATCCGCCTCGCTGGCACCGGGGACGATCCTGCTCTCGGCCGACAAGGCGAAAGACCTCGGGCTGGGGGTCGGCGACAAGGTCACCGCCGAATTCATCAACACGGGTTCGCACACGTACACCGTGGGCGGCATCTACGACACCGAGCAGGAGGGAACCGGCATCGGGAACTTCGTGCTCGGGCTCGACGACTACGACGCGGCGGTGGGGGGCACCGACGCGACCGACAACGCCGACGTGACCGACGCCAGCGTGTTCGTCAAGCTCGAGTCGGGCGTGTCGGTCGACGAGGTCCAGCCCAAGATCGAGGCCGCCGTGGCGGACTTCCCCACCGCCGAGGTCCAGAGCGTCGACGAGTACAAGGACGCCATCGGCAGCCAGTTCGACTCCATCCTCTTGCTGATGCTCGGCCTTCTCGCGCTGGCCCTGTTCATCGCCCTGATCGGCATCGCCAACACCATTGCGCTGTCGGTGATCGAGCGCACCCGCGAGCTGGGACTGCTGCGGGCGGTCGGGACGTCCCGTTCACAGCTGCGGTCCACCATCCGCTGGGAATCCGCCATCATCGCCGTGTTCGGCACCCTGCTCGGGTTGGCCGTGGGCCTGCTCGGCGGCTGGGGGTTCATCACGGCGCTGAGCGACGAAGGGTTCACCGAGTTCCGGATCCCGTACGGCCAGGTGATCGCCGTCGTCCTGATCGCCGCCGCTGCCGGCATCGTCGCCGCCCTGCTCCCGGCGTGGCGGGCCAGCCGCATGAACGTGCTCGACGCCATTCACACGGAGTGACGCCGAAGGCGTCACGACCAGAGATACGGAGTGACGCCGAAGGCGTAACGCCATACACACCATCTGGGGGCGCGCGGCTGCGACCAGTAGCCTTGCCTGGATGCCCCGCACCTTTTGGGTGGAGACGTTGGGCTGTCCGAAGAACCAGGTCGACTCGGACAAGCTGACCGGAACGATGCTCGCCGACGGCCTCGTCCCGGCAGCCGCGCCCGAGCGCGCCGACCTGGTGGTGGTCAACACCTGCGCGTTCATCGAGGAGGCCCGGCAGGAGTCCGTGGATGTCATCCTCGGCTTGGCGGAACGCAAGCGGGCGGCGGCCGAGTTGGTGGTCACGGGCTGCCTGGCGGAGCGCTACGGCACCGAGCTGGCCGATGCGCTCCCCGAAGCGGACGCCGTCGCCGGGTTCGGCGTGCCGGTGACGTTGGGGCCGGCCCGGCGGGGTGACGAGGCGCCGGTTCCCGTCTTCGACTTGCTCAACCTCCCGCGCCCGGCCCCGGCCGCCCCGTGGGCGTACGTCAAGGTGGCCGAGGGCTGCGACCGGGCCTGCGGTTTCTGCGCCATCCCCAGCTTCCGGGGCCGGCAGCGCAGCCGCTCCATCGCCTCGATCCTGGCCGAGGTGGAGGGCCTGGCCGATGGGGGCGTGCGCGAGGTCGTGCTCGTGGCGCAAGACCTGGCGTCCTTCGGCCGGGACCAGGAACATGCTCCCCGCGCCCCCGGCCAGAGCGGCCGTGGAAGCGGAAGACGTGTCTCGGGCGGCGGCCAGCGCCCGATCGTGCCCCTGGTGGAGGCGGTCGCCCGCCGGGTCGACCGGGTCCGCCTGCTGTACCTGTACCCGTCAGACCTCACGGACGAGCTGATCGACGCCATCAGCGCCACGGGCGTTCCCTACTTCGACCTGTCACTGCAGCACGCTTCCCGCCCTCTGCTCCGGCGCATGCGGCGCTGGGGTGATGGCGACCGCTTCCTTCGCCGCATCGACGACATCCGGCGCCGGGTGCCGGAGGCGGCGTTCCGGTCCAACTTCATCGTCGGGTACCCGGGCGAGACCGAGGACGACCACGACCGGCTGCTGTCCTTCGTCGCCGCGGCCGACCTCGACTGGTGCGGCTTCTTCGCCTACAGCGAGGAGCAGGGCACGTATGCCGCGCAGCTCGACGGTCAGCTCGAGACCTCGTTGGTGCGGGAACGGCTGGGCGAGCTGGGCGAGCTCCAGGACGGGATCACTGCCCGCCGTCGTGACGCGCTGATCGGCAGCGTGGTGGAGGTGCTCGTCGACGCCCCGGGCGTGGCCCGCAGCCACCGGGAGGCGCCCGAGATCGACGGCATTGTGTCGGTGCCGCCGGACCTGCCGGTCGGCGAGCTGGTGAAGGTGACGATCACGGGCGCAGCCGGTCCCGACCTCGAGGCCGAGGCGGAGGCGGAGCCGGGGACGACGCCGTGAGCTGGGTTGCCCGAGGCAATGGGTTCCGTGGAACCGAGCCTGAGGCAATTGGCTCCGCATCCGGAACCCATTGCCGTGGCCTCGAGGCCGTGAAACCCAGCGCCTCAGGGTGCAGTCGAGCCGAGGTTCCGTAGTGGCCAGCTCGTTCGGGCCCTCGGCCCTTGCCACCCCGGCGAACGCGGTCACCACGACGCGATTGGTGCTCGCCCCTTTGCTGTGCGGGTTGATCGTCGCCTCGGGACCGGCGTACGGCACCTTCGCCATATGGTCCGTGCTAGCGGCCACCGACGGCGTGGACGGCTGGCTCGCCCGGCGCATGGGAACGACCCGATCGGGTGCGTTCCTGGACCCGCTGGCCGACAAGGCGCTGGTGCTGGGGGCCATGTGGGCGCTGGTGGTCGACGGCGGGTTCTGGTGGCTGCCGGTCCTCCTGATCACGGCCCGCGAGGTCGGCATCTCGGCGTTCCGCTCGTACTGGGGCCGGCGGGGACTGGCGGTGCCGGCGCGCTTCTGGGCCAAGATCAAGACCGTGGTGCAGTCGCTGGCGGTGGCGCTGGCGCTGATCCCGCCCATCGCCGACAACCATGCCTGGATCGCCGAGGGCACCCTGTGGGTCGCGGTGGTGCTGACGCTGGTCACCGGCATGCAGTACGTCCTCGAGGGCAGCCGCGCGACCGCGGTGGGGGGCGTTCGCGGGGTCGTCGGTTCGACCGGCGGCGAGATCCTGAGCGAGGGAACCTGATGCGCTGCGAGATCGTCGCCGTCGGCACGGAGCTGCTGCTGGGCCAGATCGTCGACACCAACTCTGCCTGGATGGGCGAGCAGCTGGCGCTCGCCGGCATCGACTGCACCCACCAGCAGACGGTCGGCGACAACCTCGAGCGCATCGTCGATGCCCTGCAGCTGGCCCTCGGCCGGGCGGACGCGGTGATCGTGTGCGGTGGGCTGGGTCCCACCCAGGACGACATCACCCGCAACGCCATCGCCCAGGTGATGGGCGTGCGCCTGGTGCAGGACGACGACGTCGTCGACCGCATCCTCGAGCGTTTCGCCGCCCGGGGGCGGCGCATGCCCGCCAACAACCTGCTTCAGGCGCAGGTGCCCGAGGGCGCCGCCGCCATCGCCGACCCCCAGCCGGGCACGGCGCCAGGGCTCATCTGCCCGGTGGGCGAGGGCGGAAAGGTCATCTACGCGGTTCCCGGCGTTCCCTACGAGATGCAGGAGATCGTGTCGGGCGCCGTGCTGCCCGACATGCAGCGGCGGGCCGGGAAGCTGGCAATCATCGGTTCGCGGACGCTGCGCACGTGGGGCGACAGCGAGTCGGGCCTGGCCGAGCGGCTGGCCGAGCACATGGCAGAGCTCGACGGCGCCGGGCCCGAGGCCCCCACGTTGGCATTCCTGGCCAGCGGTATCGAGGGACTCAAGGTGCGCATCACCGTCAAGGCCGACGACGAGGACCACGTCCGCAAGCTGCTCGACGACGAGGAGCGGGTCGTGCGGGGGATCGTGGGCGACATCGTGTTCGGCGTCGACGACGAGACGATGGAGCACGCGGTGGCGAAGGTGCTCGTCGAGCGGGGCCTCACCCTGGCGGTGGCCGAGTCGCTCACCGGGGGACTGGTGTCGTCGCGGCTGGTCAACGTGCCGGGCGCGAGCGGCTGGTTCCGGGGCGGCATCGTGTCCTACGCCACGGACGTCAAGCACGACCTGCTGGGGGTGCCCGAGGGGCCCGTGGTCACGTCCGAGGCGGCGGCGGCGATGGCGGACGGCGTGCGGCGACGGCTCAACGCCGACATCGGGCTGGGCGTCACCGGTGTGGCCGGGCCCGATGAACAGGAGGGCCAACCGCCGGGGACGGTGTTCATGGCAGTGGCGATGGGCGCCGGCGAGCCCGTGGTGGTGCGGGTGGGGCTCCCGGGGGATCGCGACCGCGTCCGCCAGTTCGCCTGCATCTCGTTGCTGGACCTGCTGAGGCGGAGACTTGACAGCTCGGCCGAGGCGGCGGCCCGGGACCGCGAGCCGATCTCCTGAGAGCACCAGCGGATCGGCACGTTCTCATGGCTTACGGTGGTCAGCGCTGCTGGGAGACCCAGCTGTTGAGCTGCGACCCAGCAACAAACTCCCACGCGGTGGTGCCCTTCGGAGCGCCCTATCCGCTGGGCCTCTAGGCTGCCATGCGGCTCTTCGTCGGTGTGCGCCCGCCCGACGACGTGCTCGACCTGATCGCCGACCTGCCCCGGCGGGCCCAGGCCGGCCTGCGCTGGACCACCCGCGATCAATGGCACGTGACGCTGCGGTTCCTGGGTGAGATCGAGGATCCCGCGGTGGTGGTCGACGCCCTCGATGGGGCCGATGCCACCGGCTTCGTCGCCTGCGAGGCGACCGTCGGCCCGATGGTCGAAACGCTTTCGCGCCAGGTTGTGGCGCTCCCGGTCGCCGGGCTCGACGACGTCGCCGCGGTGGCGATCGAGGCCACGCGCACGCTCGGCCGGCCACCGGAGGACCGGCCCTTCCGGGGGCACCTCACCCTGGCCCGGTTGGCCCGATCGGCGCGTGGCAGCGCCCGGCGCCTCGCAGGCGGGATGGTCGGACGCCCGCTGTCGGCGCGGTTCGCCGTTTCCGACGTCCGAGTGATGCGCAGCCACCTGGGGCGGGGCGGCGCCCGTTACGAGGACGTCTACGTGCGCCACCTGAGTTGAAGGTCGTCGAGGCACCGGCGAACAGGCGTTGGTGCTTGAACGAACAGGCGTTCGAAACTACAGTGATGTCGTTCGAGGCGCCCTAATTGTCACACCCTCTCTCTAAGTTCGGGGAAGGTCATCGAGATCGCCGTCGGAGCCTGGGCTCCGAGATCGCATCGGGTAGCCGGCAATGCCGGTCCCGTCGCCGCCACAACCGCACCACCGCAGAAAGGACCACACCGGTGGATCGTCAGAAGAACCTCGACATGGCCCTCAGCCAGATCGAAAAGCAGTTCGGCAAGGGCTCGGTCATGCGCATGGGCGAGAAGGGGACCATGGCCATCGAGGCCATACCCACGGGCGCCCTGGCGCTCGATCTCGCCTTGGGCATCGGCGGCCTCCCACGGGGCCGCGTAACGGAGATCTACGGGCCCGAGTCGTCGGGCAAGTCCACCCTCGCGCTGCACGTCGTGGCCGAGGCCCAACGCAACGGCGGCATCTGCGCGTACATCGATGCCGAGCACGCGCTCGACCCGGTCTACGCCAAGGCCATCGGCGTCGACATCGACGAACTGCTCATCTCGCAGCCCGACACGGGCGAGCAGGCGCTCGAGATCGCCGACATGCTCGTGCGTTCCGGCGCCATCGACGTGGTGGTCATCGACTCGGTGGCCGCCCTCACCCCCCGAGCCGAGATCGAGGGCGAGATGGGCGACACCCACGTCGGCCTCCAGGCCCGGCTCATGTCGCAGGCGCTGCGCAAACTCACCGCCAACCTCAACAAGTCCGACACCATCGCCGTCTTCATCAACCAATTGCGCGAGAAGATAGGCGTGATGTTCGGCTGCCTGTCATACGGCACCCGTGTAACGCTCGCAGACGGAACCCAGGAGAAGATCGGCAAGATCGTCAACCAGAAGCTACCGGTCGAGGTTCTCACCTATGACCACGAGCAGGGTGAGATCGTTGCTAGGCCCGTCACCAACTGGTTCGACAACGGTCGCACCGATCAGTTCCTGTCATTCACGGTGGCAAAACCCAGTGGTAACGGCCGATCGCAATTCGCGTGTACACCGAACCACAAGGTCATGACGCCTGGTGGATGGCGGGAAGCGCAAGAGCTTCGGATCGGTGACCGGGTCCTCCAGTCGGTGGCTCACCGCCTTTCCGACTTCCAGTGGCAAGTTGTGCTCGGCGGCCTCATGGGTGACGGCGCTTTGTCTCCTACGAGGAGCGGTCATGGGGCGCGCTTCCGTTGGGGCCACGGTGCCAAGCAGACGGCTTATGGCGATTGGAAGGCATCGTTGTTCGCCAACCTCACCGTCAGCCGCTCCACCAACGCCAAAGGTGTCGTGTTCCACGATGTTCAACCACTTCCGGAGTTGGCCGAGCTCCGACGGGCTGTCTACCTCGGCGGCAAGAAGGTGCTGAGCGACGACTATCTCAAGCAGTTGACGCCGCTCTCACTCGCAATCTGGTACATGGACGACGGGTCGTTCACCCTGCGGAGCGCGGGTAGGCAACAGCGCACGACAGGTGGTAGCGGGCATTCCGAGATCTGTGTCGAGGCGATGGAGCCAGCCACACGTCAGCGCCTGTGCGACTACCTGACCGACACGTGGGGCATCAACGCGAGGCTGACGAGTCGTGGCAAGGCTCGGAAGGCGGTGCTCCTGTTCTCGAGGGATGCGACCGACAAGCTCCATGCGCTCGTGGCCCCGTTCGTGCACCCGTCGATGGAGTACAAGCTACTGCCGCGTTTCCGGGGCAGATTCTCCATCGAGCCGGTGTTCGCGCCGGTGCGCTACGCGGTAATGCCTATTCCCATCACAAACATCGGCCTTCGCCCACCGTCCAGGAGCACGCATCGCTTCGATATCGAAGTCCAAGGAACGCATAACTACTTTGTCGACGGTGTCATGGTGCACAACTCACCGGAGACGACTCCGGGAGGAAGGGCGCTGAAGTTCTATTCGTCAATCCGACTCGACATACGCCGCATAGAATCAATAAAGGATGGCGTGGAAGTCATAGGTAATCGCACTCGTGTCAAGGTTGTAAAGAATAAGTGCGCCCCACCTTTCAAGCAAAGCGAGTTTGACATCATGTACGGCAAGGGCATCAGCCGCGAGGGCTCGTTGCTCGATGTCGGTGTGGACATCGGGCTCGTGAAGAAGTCGGGTGCGTGGTACACCTACGACGGCGAGCAGCTCGGGCAGGGGCGTGAGAACGCCAAGGTGTTCCTCGCCGAACACCCCGAGGTGATGGTCGAGATCTCCGAGCGCATCCGCTCGCAGCTCGGCGTCGGCTCGCCCGGCGCCTCGACCAACGGATCGGGCAACGGCGCCGAGCACGCGAACGGCAGCGACGAGGCCCCTATCTCGCTCGACGAGCCGATCACGCTCGACGAGCCGATCACGCTCGACGACTGATCCACCTCGGCAACTCCCTGCACCTCGAACGGGTGCAGGGAGTTCCGTGGTCGTCGCATAGCCTGACGGCACCGATGACCGGCAAGACGTATGTGGTGCGCACCTTCGGGTGCCAGATGAACGAGCACGACTCCGAGCGCATCGCCGGGCTGCTGGAGGCCGACGGACTGCGCCCGGCCGTCGGCGTCGACGACGCCGACGTGGTGGTGCTCAACACCTGCTGCATCCGCGAGAACGCCGACAACAAGCTCTACGGCAACCTCGGTCAGCTCAAGACGCTCAAGCAGCGGCGGCCCGACATGCAGATCGTGGTGGGGGGCTGCCTGGCCCAGAAGGACCGCGACCTCATCGTCCACAAGGCACCCCACGTGGACGTCGTGTTCGGCACCCACAACGTGCACCGGGCCGCCGAGCTCCTGGGCGAGCAGCGGACCGCCGGTCGATCGATTGTCGAGATCCTGGAGGAGACGGCCGCCGACGACCACGAGTCGTTCCCAAGCGCCCTGCCGGCACGGCGCGAGGTGCCTTACGCGGCGTGGGTCACCATCCAGATCGGCTGCGACAACTCGTGCGCCTTCTGCATCGTGCCCGCGGTGCGGGGACGTGAGATCAGCCGCGGCTTCGACGATGTCGTCGACGAGGTGCGAGCGTTGGCGGCGGACGGCGTCACCGAGGTGACACTGCTCGGTCAGAACGTGAACAGTTACGGCCGCGATCTCACGCTCGCCCGGCGGCGGGCCGGCGAGCCGGTGCGGGTCCGCCCGTTGTTCGCCGAGCTGCTCCGTGCTGTTGGCGAGGTCGACGGCATCCGGCGGGTCCGCTACACGAGCCCGCATCCGAAGGACCTCCGGCCGGAGACGATCGACGCCATGGCGACGGTTCCGGCCGTGTGCGAGCACCTCCACCTGCCCCTCCAGGCCGGCAGCGACCGTGTACTCGCCGCCATGCATCGGGGCTACACGGCGGAGCGCTACCTCGAGCGCCTGGCCGCCGCCCGGGCCGCCGTCCCCGCACTGGCCGTGACCACCGACATCATCGTGGGTTTCCCCGGCGAGACCGACGACGACTTCGAGCGCACCCTGGAGGTGGCCGCCGAGGCGGGCTACGACAGCGCCTACACCTTCATCTACAGCCCGCGGCCCGGCACCGAGGCGGCCGATCGGGTCGGCGACTTCGTCCCGGCAGAGGTGTCAGCCGAACGGTTCGAACGCCTCCGGGTGGTGGTCGAGCGCTCGGCCCT
Organism: uncultured bacterium; assembly: GCA_963813485.1. Classification (GTDB taxonomy): domain Bacteria; phylum Actinomycetota; class Acidimicrobiia; order Acidimicrobiales; family VFJN01; genus DASQUK01. Next base: position 10,173 of record CAWEZE010000022.1, on the reverse strand, counting down.
GGCGCGCCACCGTGCCCGGGTAGGGGCTACCGAGGAGGTCATGGTCGAGGGACCTTCGCGCAAGGATCCATCCGTCGCCACCGGACGCACGCGGCACAACAAGCTGGTGCACTTCCGTCCGCCCGAGCCGCTCCGGCCCGGGAGCTACGCGGAAGTCACGGTCACCGCGGCCGCGCCCCACCACCTCACCGGTGACCTGTCCCGGGTCACGATCCCCGCACGCCACCGCACCCGCATCCCCGTCGCCGTCGTATGAGCCGGCTGCCCGACGGCACGGCCAGCGCGCGGCGTGACGACGGGTCCGAGTTCGGGGGTGTCGTCGGTAAGGTCCCCGGCGTCGTGGTCCGGTCCGAGCCGTACGACGGTTCCATCGCAAAGTGGCTGGTGGCGTCGCTGATCGTCGACATCGAGGAGCGCTACGCCGGGGACGGAACCGCCGACGACGGAACCACCGACGACGGAACCACCGACGACCCCGAGGCCGAGTGGGCCATGGGCGTCGACGAGGTGACGCCGCCGCGCGGGATCTTCCTCGTGGCCTACCTCGACGGCCGGCCCGTCGGGTGCGGGGCCCTGCGGCCGCTTCCGGCGGCCGGTGCCGACGTCGCCGAGATCAAGCGCATGTACACGTCGCCATCGGCGAGGCGCCGGGGTGTGAGCCGGGCGGTGCTCGTGAGGCTCGAGTCCGAGGCGGCCAGGCTCGGGTACCGAAGGCTGCAGCTCGAGACCGGGCTGCGCCAGCCCGAGGCGATGGCGCTGTACGAGACCAGCGCCTACCACCGCATCCCCAACTACGGCATGTACGCGGCAAGCGACCTCTCGGCCTGCTTCGCCAAGGACATCCGCGGAGGTTGACGAGTCGGCCATCGGACCGACCCCATCACGGAGCGGCGGGGTCGGGCTGGATAGCGGTCGCCCGGCCATCGCTTGCCGGCACCTCATGGGGTGGACGGCGGCCGGTCAGGCCTTGGTGCGCGGCCGGGCGACCGCGATCGGTTGTTGTTCGGTGGCTAGACGTGGAGCGCCACCGGGCGGCCTAGCGCCGACTCGAGGGAGTCGGCGGCGGCCACGACGAGCTGGTGGGACATCTCGGACAGTGCCCGGGCGACGGCGAGCTCCTCGCCTACCGCGGGCGTGGTGGGGTCGTTCGGATTGCGGCGGGCACGCCCCGACGCCGAGAACTCGCGACCGCACATGTGCACGCGGGCGAGCGCTTCGGTGTGATCGGCGTCCTCCGTGACCGACAGGTCGATCCTCATCGACAGCCGCTCGGGCTTGCGCTCGCCGGCACCCTCCACACGCAGGTCGGGTCCGGGGGCCAGGACGGTCTCGTGATCGTCCTGCTCCCAACGGACGCGGTAGCGGTCGCCGGTGGAGCCCCGCAGGACCTCGAGCACCTCTCCCCGCCGGCGCGCGTGGCCGACCCTCGCGCCCTCGAGCACCACATGGTCGCCGATACGCGCTTCCATGACCACCTCCACGGCACCTCGTTCGACCTCGCTGACGGGTGCCTGACGGCTGTGCTTCCGTGTAGCGACGAGGGTAGGCCCGGCGCCCGGGCCACCGAAAGGGGCATTTGGGCTGCTGGGGAGCGTGGCCGTCGGCGGCTACCGTCCCTGCGCGGTGCCTGCCTTTCGCCGTCAGCCGTCGGCGGCCACCCGCCATTGAACGGCCCAACCGCGGGTCCGGCCGCCGTGGTGGGTGCCACCGCGTCGGGCAAGTCGGCGCTGGCATTGGCGATGGCGCGGGCCGACCCGAGGATCGAGCTGGTGTCCGTCGACTCGATGCAGGTGTACCGCCGCATGGACATCGGTACCGCCAAGCCGACGCCTGCCGAGCGCGCCGAGGTGCCCCACCACCTCATCGACGTCATCGACCCATGGGAGGAGTTCACCGTCACGGCCTTCGCCGACCGGGCCCGGGCGGCGATCGGCGACATCGAGACCCGTGGCCGCCGACCGCTGCTGGTGGGTGGAACCGGCCTCTACCTGCGAGCGGTGATCGACGAGCTGTCGGTGCCGGGACGGTTCCCCGAGGTCCGGGCCGAGCTCGAGACCGAACCCGACAGCCGGGCACTCCACCTCCGCCTGACCCAGCTCGACCCTGTGGCGGCCGGGCGCATGGAGCCGACCAACCGGCGGCGGATCCTCCGGGCGCTGGAGGTCACGGTCGGCAGCGGGCGTCCGTTCTCCTCGTTCGGCCCGGGGCTCGAGGTCTACCCGCGGTCGCGCTTCCACATGGTGGGGATCGAGCTGCCGTTCGCCACACTCGCCGCACGGATCGAGGAACGCTATCGCCGGCAAATCGCAGCCGGCTTCGTGGCCGAGGCGCGTCGCCTGCTCGTCGATCCCCGGGGGATATCACGCACCGCGGGCCAAGCCCTCGGCTACAAGGAGCTGTTCACGCACCTCACCGGCGGCTGCAGCCTCGACGAGGCGGTGGCGCTGGCCGTGCGTAGGACGCGCCGGTTCGCCCGACGACAGCGTTCCTGGTTCGGTCGCGACCCCCGCATCCGCTGGCTGCGCGCCGACGACCCGGCGGACCTCGTCGAGCCACTGGCCGGAGAGCTCGGGATCGGTGGGAGTTGACACCACCAGGACGCGAATGCAGTCGGGGACGCCGGGCCGTCCTGGCAGACTGAACCACGCCATGCGCCTGACCAAGCACCACGGGTTCGGCAACGACTTCCTGGTCCTCCTCGACGACGACGCTTCCCATCCCCTCGACGCCGACGTCGCCCGCGCCCTGTGCGACCGTCGCACCGGTGTGGGGGCCGACGGGCTGATCCGGGCTACGCCGCTCGATGTCGTCGCCGATGACGCCGTCGCAGCCATGGACCTGCGCAACGCCGACGGATCACCTGCGGAGACGAGCGGGAACGGCATCCGTTGCCTCGCTCAGGCCCTGATCCTCGCGGGCTGGGCCGACGGTCCCACCATCCCCATCCGCACCGACGGGGGGCGGCGCGTCGTCGCCCTGCACGACCGATCCGACCCCCGGACGTACACCCTGTCGGTCGAGATGGGCGTGGCACGCATCGCCGGCGAGGCGCCTGAATGGGCCGGCGGGCCGGTCCGCCGCACCCTCCGCGTCAATGTCGGCAACCCCCATCTCGTCTTCGACGTGGACGGCCACGACGACGAGGTCGAGCTGGTCGAGCTGGGTGAGAGCGTGAATGCCAAGGAGCCGGGAGGCGCCAACGTGCACCTGCTCATCGGGGAAGCCGGCGACCGCATCGCCATCCGCAGCTACGAGCGCGGGGTCGGTCCGACCCTGGCGTGCGGCACCGGCGCCTGCGCGGCGGCGGTGGCCGCCCGGGCCTGGGGTCTCGTCGGCGATGTCGTTGCCGTCGAGCAGCCCGGTGGCACTGCGGACGTCACCATGGGCGGCGATGGCGCGGTCGTGTTGCGTGGCCCGGCCACGTTGGTGGCGACCGTGGAGCTGCCGGGGGGTTGGCCGTGGCGCTGATCGAACGGGCATTCCGAGAGAAGATCGTGCTCGTCGGCGTCAGCATCCCCCCCGAGACGAGGGAGGAGACCGAGGCATCGGTCGACGAGCTTGCTCTCCTGATCGACACCGCCGGTGCCGACGAGGTGGCGCGCGTCTTCCAGCGGCGGCAGGCGCCCGACCCGCCGACGTACCTGGGCAAGGGCAAGGCCGAGGAGCTGCGAGAGGTGGCGGTGGCCACCGACTGCGACACCGTGGTCTTCGACAACGAGCTTTCCCCGGCCCAGCAGTTCAACCTCGAGAAGCTGCTCGGGCGCACGGCCATCGACCGGACGGCGGTGATCCTCGACATCTTCGCCCAGAACGCCCACAGCCAGGAGGGCAAGGCGCAGGTCGAGCTGGCGCAACTCCGCTACCGCCTGCCACGGCTGCGGGGCCGGGGTCGAGCCCTCTCGCAGCAGGCCGGCGGCATGTCGGCGGGTGGTGGCGGCGCCCGCATCGGCACCAGAGGGCCCGGCGAGACGCAGCTCGAGGTCGATCGACGTCGCATTGTGCGCCGGCTCCACAAGCTCGAGGCCGAGCTGCGCCAGATCGCCAAGCATCGGCAGACGCAGCGCAAGGCGCAACGGCGTGGCCAGCTCCCGCGGCTGGCCATCGTCGGCTACACGAACTCCGGCAAGTCGACCCTGCTCAATCGGCTCACCGATGCGGGGGTCCTGGTCGAGGACCGCCTGTTCGCCACCCTCGACGCCACCACCCGCCGACTGTCGTTGCCCGGGGGCGAGGCGGTGCTCGTCACCGACACCGTTGGCTTCATTCGCAAGCTGCCCCACCAGCTCGTCGAGGCCTTCCGCTCGACGCTCGACGTGGCCGTCGATGCCGACCTCCTGATCCATTTGGTCGACGCCAGCGCCCCCGATCCGGCGGGCCACATCCGGGCCGTGCGCGACGTCCTGGCGGAGATCGGGGCGGACGGGGTGCCCGAGCTCCTCGCATTCAACAAGTCCGACCTGGCCCCCGGCTCGGCGAAGCGCCTGGCCGACGTGTGGGAAGGTTCGGTAGCCCTGAGCGCCGTGTCCGGCGAAGGCGTCGACGACCTGTTGCGCGCGATCGGCAGCCGCCTTCGGGCGCTGATGACGGTGGTGGAGATGGTGATTCCGTTCGACCGCGGCGATGTCCTGGCGGCGGCTCACCGCGCCGGAGAGGTGCTGCGCGAATCGGCGGGCGAGACTGGCATGCACATCCGTGGCCGGTTCGACGACGCCACCCTCAGTCGCTTCCGAGAGTTCGTCGTCACATGAGCGATCAGCACGCGCACTCGCGCCCGCCCGAGCCGGCGGGATTCGAGCCACCCCCGTATCCCTACGACCGGCTCGCCGACCTCCACAAGGTGGCCGACACCCGCGACGGGGGAACCGTCGACCTGTCGATCGGCACACCGTGCGACGCGCCGCCGGCCGCCGTCGTCGAGGCGCTCGCGGCTTCGGGTGCCGAACGGGGTTACCCGCCCTCGGTCGGCACGCCCGCCTTCCGAGAGGCGGCCGCCGCCTGGCTCGGCCGCCGGTTCGGCGCCGATGTCGACCCCGCGCAGGTGGCCGCGTGCGTCGGGACCAAGGAGCTGGTGGCCGGCGTTCCGCAATGGCTGCACCTGCGCTGGCCAGGCCGAGACACCGTGCTCTATCCGCACGTCAGCTACCCGACGTACGCCATGGGTGCGATCCTCGCCGGTTGCCGGGCGGTGCCCTACCGGACGTTCGACGCCATCGCCCCCGACGATGCGGCCCGGGCGCTGTGCCTGTGGGTCAACTCACCCGGGAACCCCACCGGCGAGCTCGTCGACCTGGCGGAGGCCGCCGCCTGGGGGCGCCGCCACGGCGTCCCGGTGCTGTCGGACGAGTGCTACATCGAGTTCACCTGGGATGGCCCGGGTCGCACGATCCTCGCCGAGGGCACCGAGGGTGTGATCGCCCTGCACTCGCTGTCCAAGCGATCGAACTTCGCCGGCGCCAGGGTCGGCTTCTACGCGGGCGACCGCGACCTGGTGCACTACCTATCGGAGGTGCGCAAGCACGCCGGGTTCATGGTTCCGGGTCCTGTGCAGGCGGCGGCGGTCGTGGCTTTCGGGGACGACGTCCACGTCGACGTCCAGCGTGAGCGTTACCTCCGGCGGCTCGACCTGTTGGCGGTGTCCCTGTGCGAGTTCGGGGTCCTGTGCGCCCGCCCGCCGGCGACGTTCTACCTGTGGGTGGCGGCGCCGGACGGAGACGCCTGGGCGTTGGCCCATCGACTGGCCGCCGAGGGCGGGGCGATCGTGTCGCCGGGCGAGTTCTACGGACCGGATGGGGCTGGCCATGTCCGCATCGCGGTGGTGCAACCCGACGACCGACTCGAGTTGGTCGCCGACCGGCTGGGAGCCGCGGCCCAGGCCTGACCGCGCTCTCGGGGCGACGGTCAGTCGTTGCTGTGGAGGGCGAGATTGAGCGCGACCGATCCGCCGGCGCGAGGCAGCACTTCCACCGCCCCCGTCGTGCTGTTACGGCGGAACAGCAGGTTGTCCTTGCCGCTGAGCTCGCCAGCCTTGACCACCGACCCGTCGGGCCGTGTCACCCGGGTACCGGCCGTGACGTAGAGGCCCGCCTCGACGACGCAGTCGTCTCCGAGCGAGATGCCGATGCCGCCGTTGGCGCCGATGAGGCAGCGCTCGCCCACCCGGATCACCTCCTTGCCACCCCCCGACAGCGTCCCCATGATCGAGGCCCCGCCGCCGATGTCTGAGCCCTCGCCCACCACGACCCCCTGGCTGATCCGACCCTCGACCATCGCGCTGCCCAGCGTGCCCGCGTTGAAGTTGACGTAGCCCTCGTGCATGACGACGGTGCCGCTGCCGAGGTGGGCGCCGAGCCGCACGCGGTCGGCGTCGGCGATGCGCACCCCGGCCGGGACGACGTAGTCGGTCATGCGCGGGAACTTGTCGAGCCCGATGACCTGCACGCGCCGCCCGGCGGCCCGCAATGCCAGCCGTGCCTGCTCGAAGTCGTCGACCGCACATGGTCCCAGGTCGGTCCAGACGACGTTGTTGAGCAGCCCGAAGACGTCGTCCAGGTTGGCGCCGTTGGGGGCGACGAGGCGGTGGGACAGCAGGTGCAAGCGCAGGTAGACGTCGTGCGCGTCGACGGGCGGGTCGTCGAGCGACTCGATGAACGTCGCCACCGCCCGGCGCTCGACCCGTCGGAGCGGGTCAGGCCCGCAGGCGGCCGCCACGTCGACTCCCAGCAGCTCGCTGGCCGCGGCCGGGTCGAGGTGTGCCGAACCCGGGGTCTCGGCGCCGAGCCGAGCGGCCTCCGCGGTCGTCTCCTTGGGGGAGGACAGCGCGGGGGAGGGAAACCAGGTGTCGAGCACACGGTCGTCGGCGGTGAACGTGGCCAGTCCTACACCCCAGGCACCGGCAGCGGTGGCATGTGCGTCGGTCACGCCGGGCCACGGTAGGCGCGGCGCCCCGGACCCGGCGAGAAGCTCAGCAGGCGCCGGGACCGTAGCCTGCGGGCGTGATGGACCTGTTGGCGCTGACCGCCGATCTCGTTGCCATCCCCTCGGAGAGCCACCACGAGGCGGCATTGGCGGATCACGTCGAGGCGCGGCTCAGGGCGCTGGGGCATGTCCAGGTCGACCGGCTCGGTGACAACGTGGTGGCGAGGACGATGGCCGGTCGAGGCATCCGGCTGGTGGTCGCGGGTCACCTCGACACGGTTCCGGCAAACGGGAATGGCACACCCGAGATCCGGGACGACGTGCTTTGGGGCCTGGGCGCCGCCGACATGAAGGGCGGGCTGGCGGTCATGCTCGAGCTGGCGGCAGCGGTGCCCGACCCGGCGATCGACGTCACGTGGATCTTCTACGCGGGCGAGGAGGTGGCTGCCGATCACAACGGCCTCGGCCACCTGTTCGCCCAGCGGCCTGATCTCGTGGCGGGCGACGCTGCCGTCCTGGGCGAGCCCACGGACGCCGCCCTCGAGGTGGGATGCCAGGGCTCCATGCGCGTCCGCGTTGAGCTGCGCGGCACGCGAGCGCACACGGCCCGGCCGTGGATGGGGTGCAACGCCGTGCACCGTGCGGGTCGGGTGCTGGTGGCGCTCGATGACTACGTTGCCCGCCGCCCGGTGATCGACGGTTGCATGTATCACGAGGCACTACAGGCCGTATTCGTCGAGGGCGGCGTTGCCGGCAACGTCGTGCCGGACGAAGCAGTCGTCACGCTCAATCACCGGTTCGCACCTGACCGGACGACGGACGAGGCGCTGGCACACGTCGAAGGCGTGCTCGCGCCGCATCTCGTCGAGGGCGACACGGTGACGATGGTCGACGTCGCCGACGCTGCGCCTCCCGGGCTGGCGCACCCGCTGTTGGCAACGCTGCGCAAGCGCAACGGCCTAGAGGTCAGGGCAAAGCTCGGCTGGACCGATGTCAGCAGGTTCGCCGCGGCCGGCATCCCGGCCACCAATTTTGGGCCCGGAGACTCGGCACTGGCGCACTCCAGGGACGAGCGTGTGGACCGCGCGTCCCTGGACGCGGTATTTGGTGCCCTCCGCGACCTGTTGCGTGACGGCGTGTGATCAGAGTCGCCGCAACACGGTGACGACCCGACCGAACACGTTGACGTCCTCGGGCGCGAACTCCATCGGCTCGAGCCTGGCGTTGGCAGGCAGCAGCACCACGGACTTGCCCTGCGTGGTGAATGTCTTGACCGTTGCCTCGTCGCCCGGGATGCCGGCTACGACGATGTCGCCGTTCTCGGCCTTCGACTGTGACCGGCACACGACGAAGTCGCCGTCGAGGATGCCCGCTTCGATCATGGAATCGCCCCGGACCCTCAGCATGAACAGGTCGCCTTCACCGGTGAAGTCGGCCGGCAGAGGCAGCACCTCCTCGACGTTCTCCTGGGCCAGAACATTGGTGCCGGCGGCCACATCGCCCACCAGCGGGACGTGCCGAACCGGGCGGCGATCGATGGCGGCGTCGGAGTTCGGGTCCCACCGGACCTCGATCGCTCGGGGTTTCGTCGGGTCTCGCCGCAGGTAGCCGCGGCGTTGGAGTGCGGCCAGATGCGCATGGACCGTCGACGGTGACGTGAGGCCGACGGCCTCGCCGATCTCGCGTACCGACGGTGGATAGCCGTGCTCACGCATGTGTTGCTCGATGATCTCGAGGACTTCTCGCTGCCGGGCAGTCAGTGTCGTGGAGGGCATCGCAAGCTCCTTGGTGGAAGATGCCGCCGACCTTTGGTGCGGCGGCACCGGTTGCTTTGTGAGGCCCGGACCGACCCGGGCGAGGGCCGAACATGTGTTCCGGCGGGACGGTACCATCACACGTTGCGGAGGGCAAACACCCGTTCGCAAAATGGTGTTGACCCGAACGGGGGTTCGTGGTTACCTCGTGACGAACGGGCGTTCGGCTGCGGCTTGTGGGCCGGTCCACCACGGGTTCTCGCACCGAACGCCCTAAATGTCACACCCGCACTGGAGAATCAGGTCGATGGTTGCGATCCTCCTACCTCAACCCCACGAACCGACATGTGAGCTGGCCCCAGCACCGGGCCCGGCGGACCCGTTGCGCCGGCGTGGCGCCCACATCCGTCATCGGCCTGTCGACCTCGCGGATGTCGAACCCCTAGACCGGCGATCGGTGCCGAGAGCGCTGCCCGATCGTCCGACGCGTATCCGGCGCCGGCGGTTGGTCGCTCTGCTCATGGCCGTCGCGCTGATCGCAGCCATCGCCACCGCCGGGCGTGCCCTGGTAGGCGCAGCCAGCTCGGTCGAGCCGTCCTCGCCCCAAGCCGTCGAGGCCCCGCGCCCGTCGCCCGCGGTGGGGAAGACCTACGTGGTGCAACCCGGTGACACCCTGTGGTCAATTGCGGCGGCGATCGCGCCCGACTCCGATCCCCGGCCGGTCGTGGATGCGCTGCGCGCCGCCAACGGGGGGCCCGACGTCCAGGTGGGAGAGCGCCTCATCATCCGCACGGACTGACGGCACGGGCGGCTCGAGCTCGACGGTTCGAACGCAACCCGCGAGCGACGTGCGGGCGACGTGCGGTCGACGTCGACGCGCCCCCTGGCCGGGACACAGCTGGTACGGCCGTGCGGAATCGGTGCCCCGGGCACCCGATAGGTTTCCGAGCGTGCGGTGCTCGGCCTGCGGTCATGTCGATTCGAAGGTCATCGACTCGCGCCAATCCGACGACGGCGGCACCATCCGGAGGCGGCGCCAGTGCCTGGCGTGTGGCCACCGCTTCACCACCTTCGAGCGGCCGGAGGCGGTGGTGCTGACCGTGATCAAGCGCTCGGGAGATCGCGAGCCGTTCGACCGTGCCAAGGTGATCGCGGGCCTCAACTCGGCGGTGAAGGCACGTCCGGTCGCCGAGGGCGAGGTGGAGGCGCTCGCCGCCGCCGTGGAGGACGAGGTGCGGCAGCAGCCGGGTGCCGAGGTCACGAGCGAGCGGGTCGGCCGGGCGGTGCTCGAGCACCTACGTGAGCTCGATCCAGTTGCCGCTGTGCGCTTCGCCTCGGTGTACAAGGGCTTCGACGACCTGTCGGACTTCGAGCGGGAGCTCACGCTGCTCACCAAGCGCACCGCGCCCAAGGCCCACTGACTCGACCGACCGGCACCGTCGAAGCGGCAGGGCAGCCCGCCCGGGCGGGCCGCCCATTCGGTCGCATCCCGGCGGATCGCCAC
>CAWEZE010000021.1:0-158659 GCA_963813485.1 uncultured bacterium | reverse complement strand
CGTACAAGGAGATCGCCCGCCGGCTGCAGGTGTCGATCAAGACGATCGAGACCCACGTGTCGTCGGTGCTGCGCAAGCTCCAGCTGTCGAGCCGCCACGAGCTCACCCGCTGGGCCACCGACCGCCGTCTGGTGTGAGCCGTTCCCCAATGGACGGACCGGGGGGTAGGTGCCGCCGCGCTCCTACCCCCCTGGTCCTGGTTTTGACGAACAGTACGGGCCAGGTGTGACACAGCCCATCGGGGATGTCCCGGATGCAACGCCGCGAACGCACGGGCGTCGGCCGCCCGTCAGCCGCTGAGGTCGGCCTTCAGGCAGCGCTTCGGGGCGTTCACGGGATTGCAGCGGGCGGCACCGGTCCCCGGCAGGTCGACCACGTAGCCGGTGCCGAAGTGGTCGTCGGGGAAGACGTAGTCGGTCGACACGTACTGGGCGCCGCTGGCGAAGCGCGGCGTCCCGCCTGGTGGTGTCGCCGCTGCGGGCCTCCACGGTGTCGGCGTCGGCCCGGGTGCGGACGATGAAGCCCTGGGCGACCAGGTCGCGGATCCGGGCACCGTCGCCGATGGGGTCGTTGACGACCATCACCGCCGCGTCGGGATCGCTCGGGGGCACGTCGACGAAGATGAGCCGGTCGTCGACGTCGGGGACCTGGGCACGGTAGGCGTCGCGCTTGGCGCCCTTGTCGTCGAGGACGAACATGACCTGGCCACGGGCCTCGTCCAGGGTCGGCCAGCGGCCCTTGCGCACGGCCTGGGCCAGGCTGCGGGACCGGCCCTTGACGTCCTCCGGGCTGATGATCTCGTCGTCACCGAAGACCGAGTGGATCGCGGCCTCGAGGCCCGAGAAGTCCGGGGCGGTCCAGGGCAACGGCTGGACGAATCCGAGCCCGGCGGGGTCGGGGATGACGTCGTCCTTGGCCTCGACCTGGATCGTGATCGGCAGGTGGCCGCGATGGTCCCGGGACCAGTCTCGGATGTCTCCCAGGCAGTCGACGAAGGTCGGGCAGGTCGAGCGGTAGTCGACCTCCTGGACGTGGAGGACCTTGAGGCCCGGACCGGCGAGTGCGGGGTCGACGGGATCGAGGCCGAGCAGCGGCACCAACTTGGGGTGCGCGTAGCGGCCACCGGCGGGATCGTCGACGAACACGTCGAGCTCCACCTGGCGCACGCCGGCGTCGAGCTCGTCGGCCAGGGGCCGGTGCGTGTACTCGAACCCGTCGGCCGCGGCCCCGAGTGCGGAACGCAGCGCCGTCAGGAGCGCCGGTTCGGGCTCGACGTGATAGCTGTTGTGCGACGCCAGGACCTGGATCTGGTTGATGGTGACCTTGGGCCCCCGGCCGTGGCCCGCGCCGCCGCCACCCGCAGGGATTGGCCGGCAGGCGCCCGACAGGAGGGCCACGAGCGCCAGGGCGGCGAGCACGACGGCTGGACGAGGTCGGCGGCGAACCATCCCGGCAGCTTGTCAGTTCTTGCCACCCCGGCGCTGGTCTGGTGTTCACTCACAGGCCATCTCACCGTCACCGTGGCGGTTCGTCACAGGATCGTCTGTTGACACGAGTCCAGCCCGCCCCCTAGCTTCCGGCTATTGTGACGCTCGTCACGTAAGGGGGAAGACGTGGCTTCGACAGCAGTGCGTCGGAAGTGGTTCCGCCGAGTGGCATCCGTGCTCGCCTTGGCCATGGTGGCCGCGGCCTGCGGCGGTGGCGGCGACGACGACGGAGGCGGTGGCGGCGGTGACGCCGCCGGTGGCGAGGAGGGCACCCCGACGCCGGGCGGCAAGGTCATCTACGGGCTCGAGGCCGAAACGACTGATGGCTGGTGCCTCCCCGAGGCGCAGCTCGCCATCGCCGGCATCATGGTCGCCCGCACGATCTACGACACGCTGACCCGGCCGGCGGCCGACGGCACCTACGAGCCGTGGCTCGCGGAGTCGGTCGAGCCCAACGACGACTACACGGAGTGGACGATCACCCTGCGCGAGGGCATCAAGTTCCACGATGGCACTGACCTCACGGCAGAAGTGGTGAAGAACAACCTCGACGCCTACCGGGGTACGTATCCAACCCGCCAGCCTCAGTTGTTCATCTTCGTGTTCCAGAACATCGCCAACACCGAGGTGGTCGACCCCCAGACCGTCCGGGTCACGATGAACGAGCCGTGGGTGGCGTTCGACGCCTTCCTCTACGGCAGCGGCCGGATTGGCATGATGGCCCAGGCACAGCTCGACGACACGCGGTCGTGCGCCGAGAACCTCATCGGCACGGGCCCGTTCAAGCTCGTGAACTGGACGCCCAACCAGAGCCTGACGGCCGAGAAGAACCCCGACTACTGGGCCACCGACGCGGAGGGCAACCAGCTCCCCTACCTCGACGAGATCGAGTTCCGCCCGATCGTCGAGGAGGCGCAGCGCCTGAACGCTCTCCAGTCCGGCGAGATCAACGCCATGCACACGGACGACGCCGACACGATCGATCAGATCCGTGGCCTCACCGAGTCGGGCGAGGTCAATTCTGTGGAGTCGGACCAGTTCGGCGAGGTGTCCTACATACTGCTCAACGAGTCGAAGCCGCCGTTCGACAACATCAAGGCCCGCCAGGCGCTCGCCTACGCGGCCGACTTCGACGAGGTGAACACGATTCTCAACGCCGGGATAACGACGCAGGCCACCGGGCCGTTCGCCCCCGGCAACATCGGCAACCTCGACGACACGGGCTTCCCGACCTACGACCCCGAGCGTGCCGAGGAGCTCGTGCAGGAGTACGAGGCCGAGACGGGCCAGCCGTTGTCGTTCACGTACAGCACCACGCAGACCGAGGCGACGGTCGCGCAGGCGCAGCTGCTGAAGGAGCAGGCTGAGGCCGTCGGCATGAGCGTCGAGATCATCACCGTCGACCAGTCGACCCTGATCGACAACGCGCTCAGTGGCGACTTCGAGGCCAACGGCTGGCGCAACCACCCCGGTGGGGACCCCGACGAGCAGTACAACTGGTGGAAGTCGGGGTCCCCGGTCAACTTCGGCCGCTTCAGCGATCCCGAGATCGACCGGCTGCTCGACGAGGGTCGTACCACGCCCGACGAGGCGCAGCGCGATCAGATCTACGAGGACCTGAACCGCCGCTTCGCCGAAGAGGTCCACAACGTGTGGCTCTGGTACACCCCGTGGACGGTTGCGAGCAGTTCCGACGTGCACGGCATCCTCGGTGAGGGCCCCAGCAGCCCCGAGCCGTTCCCAGGCTTGGCGGTCGGCAACCCGACGACCTACATGTGGGTCGAGCAGTAGGGGTCAGGGGCGCGACATGCGGATGATTCTGCGCCGGGTGTCGCACCTCCTGGTCGTCCTCTTCTTCGTCACCCTGTTCGCGGCGCTGATGACCAGCCTGCTGCCCGGCGACCCCGTGACCGCCATCGCCGGTTTCGCCAGCCCGGAACAGAAGGAGGCGCTCCGGGAGCAGCTGGGGCTCGACGACCCGATCTACGTCCAGTACGGACGCTGGATCGGCGACTTCGTGACCGGCGACCTCGGCGGTTACTACACCATCACCGGCGAGCGGCCCGTGATGGACAGGGTGCGCGACGCGTTGCCGGTGTCGATTCAGCTCATGGTGGAGGCGCAGATCCTCACCCTTCTCATCGCCGTGCCGCTCGGCGTCGTCACCGCCTACCGCGCCACGTCACGCTTCGACCGGGCGACCAACGCCACCGCCTTCGGGCTGCTCGCCTTCCCCAACTTCGCGTTGGCGTTGGTCTTGGCGTACTACGTCGGCGTGCAGCTCGGGTGGCTGCCAGTGAGCGGTTACGTGGCGCCGAGTGAGGATCTGCTCGAACACCTTCGGCGTATGGCGCTGCCGGTCATCGCCCTGGCGGCCGGCCAGATCGCGGCCTACATGCGCCTATTGCGCAGCGACATGATCGCCACGCTGCAGGAGGACTTCATCACGATGGCGAAGTCCAAGGGCATCTCGCCGTCCCGAGTGTTGTGGCGACACGCTCTGCGGCCATCGAGCCTGACCGTGCTGACCGTGGCAGGGCTCAACGTCGGCACCCTCATCAGTGGCGCCATCGTGATCGAGGTGATCTTCTCGTTGCCCGGCATGGGCACCCTGCTCGCTGAGGCGGTCTTCGCACGCCAGTACATCGCGCTGCAAAGCCTGATCGCGATCATCGCCGTGGGCTTCGTGCTCATCAACTTCCTGGTCGACCTCCTGTACTCCGTGCTCGACCCGAGGATCCGCAATGCCCGCACGTGAGCGATCGGCCACGGCAATGCGGGCCCCGGAGCTGATCCAGACACAAACCCTCGAGCCCGTCGATCTCGAGTCCGCGGTCGCGCCGACCCCGGAGATGGAGGAGCACGCGCGCCGGCTGGGGCTCGGGGGGAAGCTCGCCATCGGGTGGCTGGTGCTCGTCGTGGCGGTCGCAGTGCTGGCTCCCGTGCTCCCACTCGACGACCCCAACGAGAACTTCGCCGAGATCGCCGGCCAGGGACCGGGGACCGCCGGGCACATCCTCGGCGGAGACGGCCTCGGGCGCGACATGCTGAGCCGGGTCGTGTGGGGGTCACGCGCCTCGCTCGTGCTCGGCGTCGGTGCGATCGTGGTGGGACTGGTCGCCGGTGGCCTGCTCGGCCTGATGGCGGGCTACCGGCGTGGGCGCACGGAGTCGGTGTTCACCCTCCTGTTCGACGTCCTGCTGTCGTACCCGCAGCTCATCCTCGCTCTCACCCTCGTCACGGTGTTCGCCAGTGGCGAGGGGATCAGCAGCACGCGGCGGATGATCGTGCTCATCCTCGCGCTGGGCGTCGTGTCCGTCCCGGTCCTCGGCCGGATCACGCGCGCGAACACGCTGGCGTGGTCGGAACGCGAGTTCGTGCTGGCCGCCCGGGCAATGGGGGCGCGCAACCGATCGATCATGTTCCGCGAGGTGCTGCCGAACGTGCTACCGGCCATGTTCTCGATCGCGTTGCTGGGCGTCGCCGTGGTGATCGTGGCCGAGGGCGCTCTCAGCGTGCTCGGGGTCGGCGTGCAGCTACCGACTCCCTCGTGGGGCAACATCATCGCCGAGGGCCGCGCCGACCTGCGCGACGCGCCGCACATCGTGTTGGTGCCCGCGGTGGCGATCTTCCTCACCGTTCTCGCGCTGAACTACCTGGGTGACGTGGTCCGGGCGCGGTTCGACGTACGGGAGAGCGCGCTGTGAGGCTGTTCCGCAACGGGCGCAAGCACGTGGTGGGGACCGAAGCCGACGGAGGGGCCGTCCGGGCTCCGGCGGTCGGGCGAACGCTGCTCGACGTCGACGACCTCGCCACGCACTTCACCACGCCGAGGGGCACTGTCAAGGCAGTCGACGGGGTGTCGTTCACCCTTGACCGGGGGCGGACGCTCGGGCTGGTGGGCGAGTCGGGCTGCGGCAAATCGGTGCTGTCCCGCTCGGTCATGGGGCTGCTGCCGACCCGCAACGTGACCCGGAGTGGAGTCATCAACTTCGACGGCCACCGGCTCGACCAGATGGGACAGTCCCAGATGCGCTCGTTCTGGGGCACGCAGCTCGCCATGGTGTTCCAGGACCCGATGACGTCGCTCAATCCCGTCATGCGCATCGGCAAGCAGATCACCGAGTCGCTGGAATTCCACTTCGACATGGATCGCAACGAGGCGCGGGAGACCGCGTTGGCGCTGCTCCGGTCGGTCAACATCCCGGAGCCGGCGCGGCGGCTGCGGCAGTACCCGCACGAGCTGTCCGGCGGCATGCGCCAGCGGGTCGTGATCGCGGTGGCGTTGGCCTGTGGGCCCAAGCTCCTGTTCGCGGACGAGCCCACGACCGCGCTCGACGTGACGGTGCAGGCGCAGATCCTGGAATTGCTGCGCCAGCAGCAGCGCGACCGTGAGATGGCAATGGTGCTCGTGTCCCACGACCTCGGGGTCGTGGCCGGCTACACCGACGAGATCGCGGTGATGTACGCCGGCCAGATCGTGGAGCAGGCGCCGACCAAGACCCTGTTCGCCAAGATGCGGATGCCCTATACCGCCGCGCTGCTGGAGTCGATCCCGCGGGTCGAGAACCCGAGCCATACCCGACTCAGCGTCATCGCCGGCCGGCCCCCCGACCTCATCGACCCGCCTACGGGCTGCCGGTTCGCAGCACGCTGCCCGTACGCGCAGGACCGCTGCCACGAGGAGCAGCCGCCGCTCATCGAGGCGGACGAGCCCGGCCATGTCTACCGTTGCTGGTACCCGGTTGGTACCGACGCGGGACGTGAGGCGCTGGAGCGCAACCTCGCCGCCCACGTCCCCCAGGCCGAGCTGGCGGTCACCGGCGACCTGACCAAGGTCGCGGAGGTCGAGGCCTGATGGCCGGCAGCGGGACCGCCCACCTGCGCCCGGACGGCGACATGTTGCTCCGGGTCGAGAACCTGGTCGTGGACTTCCCCGCCGGGCCCGGGCGGCACGTCTCGGCCGTGGCGAACGTGAGCTTCGACGTCGCCCAGCGTGAGACGCTGGGCCTGGTCGGCGAGTCCGGCTGCGGCAAGTCCACCACTGCCCGGGCCGTCATCCAATTGCCCAAGCCGACCAGCGGCAAGGTGACGTTCGCCGACCACGAGCTCACGGCCCTCAGCGGGGAGCGGTTGCGGGTCGTCCGGCCGCAGATGCAGATCGTGTTCCAGGACCCGATCTCGTCGCTGAACCCCCGCCGGCGGGTTGGCGACATCGTCGAGGCGCCGCTCAAGATCTGGGGTCGGGGGAGCGAGGCCGAGCGCAGGGCACGCGTCGACGAGGTGCTCGAGGCGGTCGGGCTCGACCCCGACGTGGCGCGCGACAAGCGACCCCACGAGTTCTCGGGCGGGCAATGCCAGCGCATCTGCATCGCCCGCGCCCTGGTCCTCGAGCCCGAGCTGGTGATCTGCGACGAACCGGTGTCGGCCCTGGACGTGTCGGTGCAGGCGCAGATCCTCAACCTGCTCGAGGACCTCAAGGAGCGCTACGGGCTGACGCTGATCTTCATCACCCACGACCTCGCGGTCGTGAAGAACGTCAGCGACCGCGTGGCGGTCATGTACCTCGGCAAGATCTGCGAGGTGGCGGCCCCCGACCAGCTCTACGCCAGTCCCGCACACCCGTACACCGCGGCGCTGCTGTCGTCGATCCCGGTGCCCGACCCCGAGACCCCCGCCGAGTCGGGCGGCCTCACGGCCGGCGACCTGCCCTCGCCGCTCGCGCCGCCCAGCGGCTGCCGGTTCCGTACGCGCTGTCCACGGGCGCAGGAGCTGTGCGCGGCGGAGGAGCCGCAGACCCGCGAGGTGGCCGCGGGCCAGTTCGTCGCCTGCCACTTCCCGCTGGTGGGCGAGCAAGCGTCGGCGACACCCGTGGAGGTGACGGCGGCGCGGGGTTAGACGCCGGTCAACCATGTCGTCACCCGTCGAATCCGCCCCGCCGTCGACCCACCGGCCCGCCCGGTCGTCGCCGGGACGCCGACGCCTCGAACCCGAGCGGCGCCGGGCCGAGATCGTCGAGGCGGCGTCCACGATCTTCCGTCAGACGCGATCCGAACACAGTGCGGTTCGAGGAGGTTGCGGACGCCGCCGGCGTTTCGCGCTCGCTGGTGTACGCGTATTTCGGCGACCGGGGGGGCCTGCTGGCGGCCGTGTACCTCCACAGCCTGGCCGGGCTCGACGAGGACCTGTCGAGTCTGCTCCACGACGTGCCGGTGGACGAGATCCGGCTACGTGCCCTCGTGCACCGCTATCTGCGCCTGGTGAGCGACAACGCCGCATCGTGGCCGCTCTTCGCCGCCGCCGGCGCGTTGGAGCACCCGGCCGTGCAGCAGGCGCGACGGGCGCGCATCCAGTGCATCGCCGATACTTGGGGCGGCGGCCCGGTGGAGCGGCTGCTCGCCCGGGGAGTCATCGGCATGCTCGAGGCCGGCGCCAGCGAGTGGGTCGAGCACCGGGCGTGCTCCCTCGAAGAGGCCGCCGACCTGCTCACCCGCACGCTGTGGAACGGTCTCGCCCGCTTCCCCAGGGTCGACGCCGCCGGTTGACAGCGCCGCCGACCGGTGAGAAACGCCGCGCCCGGCGGCAACCCGTCCTGTTCAATTGGCGCTCCGGCAGGGAATACTTCCAGGCATGCCCCGTGCCATGTGGAGCGGCGCCATCAGCTTCGGGCTGGTCAACATCCCCATCAAGCTGTTCACCGCCGTGTCGCGTAAGAACGTGTCCTTCAACCAGATCGACACTCGGACCGGTTCGCGGATCCAGTACCGCAAGGTGTCGGCCGCCGACGGTGACGATGTGCCCAACGAGGCGATCGCCAAGGGCTACCAGCTCTCGTCGGGCGAGTACGTGCTGGTGGGCGACGACGAGCTGGCCGCCCTCGACCCCGAGGCCACCCGCACGATCGACATCGAGCAGTTCGTCGACCTGGAGGAGATCGACCCCCTCTTCTACGACGCCGCCTACTACGTGGCGCCGGACAAGGGCGCCACCAAGCCCTACGCCCTGTTGAGCCGGGCCATGGAGGAGCAGGGCAAGGTGGCGATCGCCCGCCTTGTCATGCGCACCAAGCAGTACCTGGCGGCATTGCGTCCCAGGGACGGGATGCTGGTCATGTCGACCATGGTGTACGCCGACGAGGTCAACGACCCGGCGCAGCTCGACGGCGTCGAGGACATGCACGACGTCGACGTCAGCGAGCGGGAGCTGCGCATGGCCGAGCAGCTGATCGAGTCGCTCACCGAGCCGTTCGAGCCCGAGCGCTACGAGGACACCTACCGCAACCAGGTGCTCGAGCTCATCGACCGGAAGGCCGCAGGTGAGGAGGAGGTCGTCGCACCGCCGACACCCGCCGCCGAGGAGAAGGTCGTCGACCTCATGGCGGCCCTCGAGGCCAGCGTGCGCGACGCCAAGGAGGCCCGAAAGCGCCACCCTACGGCGAAGGCGGCGGCGGGCGAGGGCGGCGGATCGGCTGAGGACGAAGGGAACGGCGCCAAGCCGGCGCGTCGCTCCACGAAGGCGGCGAAGGCCGCCAAGTCGTCGAAGGCCAGCAAGGCGACCAAGTCGACCAAGGCGGCGCCGAGGCGCAAGTCGGCCTAGTGTCCCGAATCTCCGACTCGGGACACTAGTGGCGGAACGGACCACCGGGCGTTCCGCCACGGTCGAGGTCGAGGGGCGCAGGCTCACCCTGTCGAACCTCGACAAAGTCCTCTATCCCGAGGCCCGGACGACCAAGGCGGAGGTCATCGAGTACTACGCCCGCATCGCGCTGGCGATGGTGCCGCACCTCGAGGACCGGGGCGTGACGCTGCGGCGCTACCCCAACGGTGTCGACGCCGGGTCATTCTTCGAGAAGCGCTGCCCGTCGCACCGGCCCGGATGGCTGGGCACCGTCCTGGGGCCCGGCGACCGCAACGGCAGCATCCACTACTGCTGCCTCGATTCGGCACCCGCGCTGGTCTGGGCTGCCAACATGGCGGCGCTCGAGATCCACGCCCCGATGGCCCGTGGCGTCGACATCGACAGCCCGACGATGTGCGTGTTCGACCTGGACCCCGGAGCGCCGGCGGCGATACCTGAGTGCGCCGATGTCGCGCTCGACGTGCGCCACGTGCTCGAGGGCCTCGGCCTGGAGGGCTTTCCCAAGACGTCGGGCTCGAAGGGCCTGCAGGTCTACGTGCCGCTCAACCGGCCGCACACTCATCAGCAGGCCTCCCAGTTCGCCCAGGCGGTGGCCCAGTTGCTGGAGCGGGCCCACCCCGACGCCGTGGTGTCCAACATGCGCAAGTCGCTACGCCCGGGCAAGGTGTTCGTGGACTGGAGCCAGAACAGCCGGCACAAGACGACCGTGGCCGTCTACTCGCTCCGGGCCCGCCCTCGCCCCACGGTGTCAACGCCGGTCACCTGGGAGGAGGTCGAAGAGGCCGCCGACGGCGCGCCGCTGTCGTTCGAGGCGGCGGACGTGATCGCCCGGGTCGAGGACCACGGCGACCTGTTCGCAAGCACCCTCACGCTCGAGCAGGAACTGCCCGAGGACGCCAAGCTCTGACCCGCATCCGGCGGGTGGGACGGCCTACGGTCGGCCCTCATGGAGTCGACCGAGCTGACCGTACGCACCGGCACTCGCCCCGCGGTCGCGGACATCACGGCGGAGGTAACCGAGTTCTGCCGCGACCGGGGGGACGGCCTGCTATCGGTTTTCGTGCCGCATGCGACGGCCGGCATCGCGATCATCGAGACCGGCGCCGGGAGCGAGGACGACCTACTGGCAGCCGTCGGCGAGATCCTGCCGCGTGACGACCGCTGGCGGCACCGGCACGGATCGGCCGGTCACGGCGCCGATCACCTGCTGCCGGCGATCATCGCCCCCAGCATCACCGTCCCGGTGCTCCGGGGGCGCCCCGCGCTCGGCACGTGGCAGTCGATCGTGCTGGTCGACACCAATGCCGACAACCCGGATCGCCGCGTTCGGCTGAGCTTCCTCGCCGGCTAGGTCTAGTGCCCCAGCACTAGTGCCCCGGCGCCAGCCGGGGGTCGGCGGCGCTGGGTTTGGCCAGTGCCGGCTTGACCACGGTGGGGTCGGGGACCGCCGCGTTGGGCGCCGTATCGACCGCGGGGATGCGGCGGGTGCCGTCGGCGTCGTCGCCTACCCGAGCGAGGGGCGTGGCGAGCGTGGAGTTGAGGTCGACGTCGCCTTTCGTGCCGCCCGCCGCGGCGTCGGCCATCGGCGGGCCCGCTTGCGGTATCTGAGGAAATATCGAGGCCGCGTCGTAGGCCACCGGTGACGAGGGCGAGGCGTCGGCCGCCCACCACGGCGCGGGCGGTGTGATCGGTGCGCGGCCGGGCGAACGGACGATGGGGCCGGCCGCGACCCCCGGGGCCATCACCGTCCGGGTGCGCAAACTGGCAACGACCGCCACGGCCGCGCCGACCGTCCAGCCGGTCCACAGCCCGAACCCGGCGCCCACGTTGGTGGCGCTCAGCAGGTTGTCGAAGTAGCTGACGTCGAAGGGATTCTCGGCGGACCCGAGCACCGCGTCCCGGTACGCGTAGTCCACGGCGCCGGCCATCCCGGCGGCCACGACCAGGCTCCCCCAACCCGCGAGGAACGCGGCCCCATGGGATGCGCGACCGGCGAGGGCGGTGAGCAGAGCGACCACGACGAACAGCACGGCCAGCTTGAGCACCACGCCCCAGACCACCTCGGCGGTCGTGCCGCTCTCGAACACATCCCAGTTGGGAATGCCAGTGAAGGTCGCCGCAGTCAGCGGAAGGCGGTGGCGTTCGGCGAGGTCCTGCGCCGCGTCGACCAGCGCGGGGCTGCCGAGCACGCCGACCAGAACCCCTACGGTGGCCGTTCCTGCGACCGCAGACCGTGCAGACATGGTATTGAATGCTTAACCCGCTACGTTGAGGGACGCAACACCACCCTTCGTGTTGAATCCCCCGGGTGCTACGGACGTAACCTACCGTCGCCGTGTGTGCGACCGGGCGAGGGATACCGGCGCGGCGGTCAGCGGGCCACGAAGTACTTGGCCTGCGGGTGGTGGCAGACGATGGCGGACGTGGTCTGCTCGGGCTGGTACTGGAAGCCGGTCGCCTCGTTGCACTCCAGCCCGATGCGCTCACCGTCCAGCAGGTGCAGGACCTTCTCGTTGTCCTCGAGGTCCGGGCAGGCGGGGTAGCCCCAGGAGTAGCGCCCGCCTCGGTACTGCTGGCGGAACAGGCCCGTGAGCGTGGGCCCGTCCTCGTCGGCGAAGCCCCACTCCTCGCGCATGCGCCGGTGCCAGTACTCGGCGAGGCCCTCGGCCATCTCGACACCGAGGCCGTGGAGCAGGAGGTACTCCTGGTACCGGTCGTCGGCGAACAGCTTGGCCGTGCGCTCCGACACCGCTGGACCCATGGTGACGATGGAGAAGCCGGCGTAGTCGAGGGCGCCGCTGTCGATCGGACGGAGGAAGTCGGCGATGCAGTAGTACGGCGCCTTGGTCTGGCGCGGGTACGAGAACCGGGCCCGTTCCTCGGTGCGGCTCTCGTCGCTCCAGATGACCATGTCGTTGCCGTCGCCGTTGGCCGGGAAGTAGCCGTAGACCACTTGGGGGATGAGGAGGCCGTCGGCCTTTGCCTTGGCGAGCTCGTGGCGCAACGCCGGCCGGATGCGGGCCTTGAACTCCTCGTCGCTCTCGGTGCCGCCGTCGGGCTTGGCCGCGGGCCGGAACTGCCACTGGTTGCGGAACAGCGCCGTCTCGTTGAGGTAGCCGGCGATCTCGTCGATCGACAGTCCCTTGACGATGCGGGAGCCCAGGAATGGCGGCGGGAACACCGGGTTGTCGGTCACCACGTCCGGCGACCGGCGCGGCACCTCGCCCTCGTCCCCGCCCGAGCCCTTCTCGGCCAGGCCCAGCGAAGCACGCGACGGCACCCGCGACTCCGACGCCACCCGACCCCACTCGGGATCGTCGGCCTCGGCGCCCCGCCGGATGGCGCCCAGGCGATCCATGACGTGCAGGCCCTCGAACGCGTCCTTGCCGTAGAACACCCGGCCCTCGTAGACATCGCGCAGATCACGCTCGACGTAGCTGCGGGTCAGCGCGGCGCCACCCAGGAGTACGGGCATGCCTGTCAGCTGGCGCTGGTTCAGCTCCTCGAGGTTGTCGCGCATGATGAGCGTCGACTTCACCAGCAGGCCCGACATACCGATGGCGTCGGCCTTCACCTCCACGGCCTTCTCGATCATCTCGGCGATGCCGATCTTGATGCCGAGGTTGTGCACCTCGTAGCCGTTGTTGGTGAGGATGATGTCGACGAGGTTCTTGCCAATGTCGTGGACGTCGCCCTTCACGGTGGCGAGCACGATCCGTCCCTTGCCGGAGTCGCCCTCGACCTTGTCCATGTGGGGCTCGAGATGCGCCACTGCGGTCTTCATCGTCTCGGCCGACTGCAGCACGAACGGCAGCTGCATCTGCCCCGATCCGAACAGGTCGCCGACCACCTTCATGCCTGCCAGGAGCACGTCGTTGATGATGTCGAGCGCCGGTGTGCCGTCGCCCAGCGCCTCGTCGAGGTCCTCGGTGAGGCCGTCGCGGTCGCCGTCGATGATGCGGGCCTTCAGGCGCTCCTCGACGGGCCAGCCCGAGCGGTCCTCCTTCTCCTGCTTGGCCACGGTGACGTCTGCGAACACGTCGAGCAGGGTCGCCAGGGGGTCGTAGCCGGACGCCGGGTCGCGGCGATCGTAGATGAGGTCGAGGCAGACCTTGACCTGGTGCTCCGGGATCTTGTTGAGCGGCATGATGCGGGCCGCATGCACGATCGCCGAGTCGAGTCCGGCCTCGACGCACTCGTGGAGGAACACCGAGTTGAGGACGTGGCGGGCGGCAGGCGACAGGCCGAAGCTCACGTTGGACACGCCGAGCGTGGTGAAGACGCCGGGTAGCTCGGCCTTGATGCGGCGGATCGCCTCGATGGTGTGCATCGCGTCCTGGCGGAGGTCCTCGTCCCCCGTCGACAGCGGGAACGTCAGGGCGTCGAAGATGAGGTCACCCGGGTCGAGCCCGTAGCGCTCGGTCGCCAGGTCGTGGATGCGGTGGGCGACCCGGAGCTTCCACTCGACGTCGCGCGCCTGACCCTGCTCGTCGATCAGCATGCAGACCGCGGCGGCCCCGTACTCCTGCGCGAGGCGGCAGATCCGGTCGAAGCGGTTGCCCTCGGCGTCGCCGTCCTCGAGGTTGGCGGAGTTGAGGATCGCCCGGCCGCCCAGCCGTTGGAGCCCGGCCTCGATGACCGGGGGCTCGGTCGAGTCAAGCACGAGCGGCACAGTGACCTGGGTGGAGAAGCGGCTGACCAGCTCGTCCATGTCGAGGGTGCCGTCGCGCCCGACGTAGTCGACGCAGACGTCGAGCACGTGGGCGCCCTCACGCTCCTGGTCGCGGGCGATGCGGACGCACGAGTCCCAGTCGCCCGCCAGCATCGTGTCGCGGAACTTCTTGGAACCGTTGGCGTTGGTGCGCTCGCCGATGATGAGGAAGCTCGCGTCCTGGTGGAACGGCACCATGCTGAACATGGACGTCGCCGCGGGCTCGGGTCCGGGGTCGCGGCGGGCGGGCGTGAGGTCCTTGACGGCGTCGGCCAGCTGGCGGATGTGCTCGGGTGTCGACCCGCAGCAGCCGCCTACCACCTGCACGCCCAACTCGGTGACGAACCTCGTCTGGTACTCGACCAGCTGCTCGGGCGTGAGGTCGTAGTGCATCTTGCCGTCGACCACCGACGGCAGGCCCATGTTGGGAAGGCACGAGATGGGCATGGGGGCGTTGGCGGCGAGGTGCCGCAGGTGCTCGTGCATCTCCGCCGGACCGGTTGCGCAGTTGAGCCCGAAGACGTCGGGCCTGAGCGCCCCGAGGCTGGTCAGCGCGGCACCGATCTCGGTGCCGAGCAGCATGGTGCCCGTCTGTTCCATCGTCACCTGCAGCTGGATGGGCACCTGCCGGCCCTCGGCCGCCATGGCCCGCCGGGCGCCGATGACGGCTGCCTTGGCGGCCAGCAGGTCGAAATGGGTCTCGCAGATGAGCAGGTCGGCCCCGCCCTCGATGAGCCCGCGGGCCATGACCTCGTATGTGTCCCGCAGCTCCGTGAAGGGGATCTGCCCGAGCGACGGCGACTTGGTCCCCGGGCCCATCGAGCCGGCGACCAGTCCGCCGTGACCGTCGGCGACCTCGCGCGCGATGCGGGCCGAGGCGAGGCTGATCTCGTGGGCCCGCTCCGGGATCCCGTACTCGCCGAGGGGGACGGCGAAGCCGCCGAAGCTGGCGGTCTCCACGACGTCGGCCCCGGCGCGGAAGTGTGCCTCGTGCATCTCGGCGATGACGTCGGGCCGGGTGACCGCCAGGATCTCGTTGCAGCCCTCGAACTGCGGACCGCCGAAGTCGTCGGCCGTCAACCCGAGCTCCTGGATGTAGGTGCCGAAGGCGCCGTCGTAGACGACGACGCGCTCGTTGACGAGGTCGAGGAAGCCGCGCATAGACAAGTCACCAGGCTACCGGCCGGCCGCTCCCCGAACGGAAGCCGGAATCGCGCCGAGGCGCCTGGGGCTGCGGCTCGGCTCAGGTTCGAGGGGTGGGGCGACGATCTCGTAGCCGTGGCGCTCGGCGGACCGGGCGTACGCGTCGAGGTCCAGTGGCGTCCGCCACCACAACGTCGTGCATTGGGGTGACGACGGGCCGGTAACGTCGCCCGGGCGGTCGTGCCGTGCGGTCGACGAGGGAGGAGGCCCGATGGCGCTGCGCCACGTTGTGATGTTCAGGTTCGCCGAGGGCACCACCGACGACCAGGTGCAGGCGCTTGCCGACGGGCTCGACGGGATGCCGGCGGCGGTGGGCACCATCGTCGACTACCGCCACGGGCGGGATGTCGGCGTCAACGAGACGACGTACGACTACGCGGTCGTGGGCGACTTCGCCACCATCGATGACTACCTGGCGTACCGGGACCACCCGGACCACCAGGCGCTCGTCCGCGACCTGGTGCGGCCGATCCTGGCGGAGCGGGCCACGATCCAGTTCGAGCTGCCCGACTGAGGTGCTCACGGGGACGGGTACCCCCGGGCCATGCCGCTGATCGTCGGCACGTCGGGCTGGCAGTATCGCGACTGGCGCGGTGTGCTCTATCCCGAGGGGCTGCCGCAGCGGGCGTGGCTGCAGCGCTTCGCCGAGGAGTTCCCCGCGGTCGAGGTCAACAACGCCTTCTACCGGCTGCCGGAGCGGTCGGTGTTCGAGCGATGGCGGGAGGAGACGCCCGACGGATTCGTGATCGCCGTCAAGGTGAGCCGCTACCTCACGCACATCAGGCGGTTGCGCGATCCCGCCGAGCCGGTGGCCCGGCTGACGGCCCGCGCCGACGGCCTGGGTGATCGGTTGGGGCCCTACCTCCTGCAACTCCCGCCCACCCTCGGCGCCTCGCCGGAAGCGCTCGACGCGTGCCTGGCCTGCTTCCCCCGCGGCACCCGGGTAGCGGTCGAGCCCCGACACGAGTCGTGGTGGACCGACGCGGTGCGCGACGTCCTGACGCAGCGGCAGGCGGCCATGTGCTGGGCCGACCGGCTCGGACGCGCGGTGACGCCGCTGTGGCGCACCGCCGACTGGGGCTATGTGCGCATGCACGAGGGCATGGCGTCGCCGAGGCCGGCGTACGGGCGGACGGCCCTGGCGACGTGGCTCGACCGCATGGACGCCGCCTGGCCCCTCAGGTCCGCGGCCGCCGACGTGTTCGTGTTCTTCAACAATGACCGCGGCGGCGCGGCCATACACAACGCCCGCACCCTGTGCCGGATGGCCAGACGCCGCGGCATGGTCGTGGCGGCGGCGCCGCGGGCGCCCGCTTAGGAGCCGAGCGGATAGGGCGGTCCGTGCAGCCTACGCGTGGAATTTGGCGGTCGACGGCCAGCTCCACGGCTCGGCTCCCCGGGAACACTGACCACCATGAGCCAAGAGGACGTGCCTATCCGCTCAGGTTCTCAGTGCCCCACTAGCCTCGCCGGGGTGCCGTCCGCCGCCGACCGCTCCCGCATCGCCGTTCTGCCCGGTGGCATGCGCACTTTTCTCGCCGATGCGGTCGAGGCTGGCGGGGGGGTGCTGTCGGATCCCGACGACGCCGTCGCCCTCGTGTGGACCGAGACGGCCGCCGCCGAACCGCTGGGCCGCGTGCTCGACCACCATGCCGGCCTGCATTGGGTGCAGCTGCCGTGGGCCGGCGTCGAGCCCTATGTCGACGTGATCCGGGCGCACGCCGACCGCACGTGGACCTGCGGCAAAGGTGTCTACGCGGAGCCGGTTGCCGAGCACGCGCTGGCGCTGGCGCTGGCGGGGCTGAGGGGCCTCGGGCACTACGCCCGGGCCACGTCGTGGACCGGGCAGCGGGGCCGAAACCTCCTCGGCGCCCGCGTCACCATCGTGGGCGGCGGCGGCATCGCCGAGTCGCTGCTGCGGCTGCTCGTGCCCTTCGGGTGTGAGGTGACGGTCGTGCGCCGGAAGCCCCGGGCCATGGCGGGCGCGAGCGCGGTGGTAGGGGACGACCGGCTCGACGAAGCGCTGACCGGTGCGGACGTGGCCGTGCTGGCCCTGCCGCTGCTGCCCGACACGGTCGGGCTCATCGACCGCCGGCGGCTCGAACTGCTCGCGCCCGATGCCTGCCTGGTGAACGTCGCCCGCGGCCAGCACGTGGTCACCGCCGATGTCGTCGATGCGCTCCGGGACGGCACGCTGGGGTCGGCGGGGCTGGATGTGACGGACCCCGAGCCCCTACCCGAGGGCCACCCGCTGTGGATGCTCCCCAACGCGCTCGTGACTCCCCACACCGCCAACACCCAGGAGATGGCGCTGCCGTTGCTCAGCGCCCGGATCACCGACAACGTCCGCCGCTGGATCGCGGGCGAGCCGCTCGTGGGGCCGGTCGACCCGGTTGCGGGCTATTGATGGCCTCTACATCTACCTCACGTCGAGGTCGAGGGTTGGCTCTGACCTGCGCTGATGTATCCCCATCGCGGTCGGCGATAGCGTCGCCTTGAGCGAGCGTCCGTCGAGGGTGACGGGGAACAAAGTGAGAGCGAGCGAGGCCCGAGCGGCCCGCTGCGAAGCAGCAAGAGCGGAGAGCACGTGACGCGCCTCTACACCGGCAAGGGCGACGACGGCACGACGGGTCTGCTGTTCGGCGGGCGTGTGCCCAAGGACTCTGCGCATCCGCGGGCGTGCGGGGCCGTCGACGAGGCCCAGGCGGTCATCGGCGTGGCCCGGTCGTTGTGCGACCGGGGGAGCGAGCTCGACGAGGCACTGACCCTGGCATGCCGGGACCTGTGGGTGCTCATGGCCGAGCTGGCGACCCTGCCCGAGAATCACGGCAAGCTCGTCGATGGCCGGACGAGGGTCACGGCCGAGATGGTCGGTGCCGTCGAGGCGTTGGTCGACGACCTCGGCGCCCGCTTCGAGGCGCCGTCGCAGTTCGTCGTACCCGGGCAGACGCCGCTGGCCGCCCAGCTCGACCTGGCCCGTACGGTGGTGCGGCGCGCCGAGCGCGAGGCCGTGACGGCCACCGTCCCAGGCTCTCAGGTGCTCCCCTACCTCAATCGCCTCTCGTCCCTCTTGTGGGTCCAGGCCCGCTGGGTCGAAGGCGTGCACCTGCTCAGCCGCGATGTCCCGAAAGACTCGTAGCCTGCCGCGTATGAGCATTGAGCTGGAGCTCGTCCGCACGCTGCCCGCCGACCCGACCGCAGTCGACGCCGTCGGCGTCGGCGTGTTCGCCGACCGGTTCGAGGCGGGCGACGTGCCCGAGCCGCTCGATCCCGGGTTCCTCGACCGGCAGGGATTCGCGGGCAAGCCGGGACAGACCTGCGTCGTCCCCGCCGGCGACGGCGGCGTGGTCGTGGCCGTGGGGCTCGGCGTCGAGCGTGAGGCCACCGTCGCCACCTACCGCCGGGCCGCCGCGGCGCTGGCCCGGGCCGCTCAGCGCCTGGAGCACGTGGCGACCGATTTGCTCGACGGCGTCCCGGAGCGATTGGACCGCTCCGAGGTGGCCCAAGCCCTGGCCGAGGGGGTCGTGCTCGGCGCCTACCGGTACACCGAGCTGAAGTCCGACCCCGAGCCCAACCGCATCGCGTCGCTGCTGGTTGTCGGCAAGGGCGGCAAGCGGATCGGCGCCGCCCTCGAGCGGGGACGGGCCATCGCCGAGGCGGTGTGCGTCGCCCGTGACCTCGTCAACGAGCCGGGCGGCACGCTCACGCCTACCGCCTTCGCGACGCGAGCCGAGGAGCTGGCCGCGTCGCGAGGGTTCAGTGTCGAGGTCCTCGACCGCGCCGCCATCGAGGACCACAAGCTCGGCGGGTTGCTGGGGGTCAACCGCGGGTCCGACGAGGAACCCCGGTTCGTGAAGCTGGCGTGGGAGCCCGAGCGTCCGCGGGCGACCGTGGCGCTGGTGGGCAAGGGCATCACGTTCGACTCGGGCGGCCTCTCGCTCAAGCCCACGGAGTCGATGGTGGGAATGAAGGGCGACATGGCCGGCGCCGCCGCGGTGCTGGCGACCTTCTCGGCGCTCGACATCGCGCGGCCACCGGTGCGTGTCCTGGGCTTCCTGCCGCTGACCGACAACATGCCGGGGGGCGACGCCACTCGGGTCGGTGACGTCCTGCGCATCCGCAACGGCACCACCGTCGAGGTCCTCAACACCGACGCCGAGGGACGGCTGGTGCTCGCCGACGCGCTGTCGCTGGCCGGCGAGGCCGAGCCCGACGCCATCGTCGACCTGGCCACGCTCACGGGTGCGTGCATGGTGGCGCTGGGCACCGGCATCGCCGGGATAATGGGCAATGACGACGGGTTCGTCGAGCAAGTGCGCACCGCCGCCGACGCCGCGGGCGAGCCGGTGTGGCCGCTGCCGCTGCCCGACGACCTGCGACGCCAGCTCGACTCCGAGGTCGCCGACATGAAGAACGTCGGAGCCGGCCGCTGGGGTGGTGCGCTGATCGCCGGGCTGTTCCTCCAGCGCTTCGTCCCTGACGGCACGCCCTGGGTGCACCTCGATATCGCCGGACCCGCCGACGCCACCGAGGACAGCAGCGAGTCCCGCAAGGGCGGGACCGGCTTCGGCGTGCGCACCCTGTTGCGCCTGCTGTCGGACTTCCGCAAGCCCAGGCCGGCGAGCGCGGGCAAGCTGGCGGACCGTCAGTAGCCGGCGTCCCGCCGGCGGAACCCGACGATGCCGGCGGCTATGAGCGCTGCGGCGGTGACGGTCAGAGCCACGACAGGAGTCAACGCGAAGCCCTGGGAGGGCATCGCCGGCACGTGCTGGAACGGCGACACGTCGACGAGCCAGCCCGGCAGATCCAGGAGCTCGGCGAACAACCCGATCACGAAGCACGCGACGAGAACCCCCCAGGCCACGGGCGCCGCCCTCGGGGCAAAGCCGAACAGCACCAGTGTGACGCCGACCAGCACCCACAGGGCGGGCACGAAGGCGACAGCGGCGCCGACGAGGCGGCCCACCTGGCCCAGGTCGCTGCACGGCGACCCCGTAGGTGAGGCCCATGCCGAGGCCGGCCGCCGCCATCAACGCCGCGGATCCGCCGAGCGCGACCGCGATGTACGAGGTCACCCACGGGGTCCGCCCCAGTCCGGTGGCGAGCAGTGGCTCGGCGCGGCCGCCGGCCTCCTCGCCGCGCAGCCGCAGCGTCGACGAGATGGCGAACCCGCCCGCGATCAGCGCCAGCACGAGCAGCGATGTGGTGAAGAACGCGTCGGTCAGGCTGCCGCCGCCTTGGGCGATGATGTCCTCGAACGCGTTGTTGCTGCCGATCAGGTCGCGGACGTCCTGGCCTACGGAGCCGTAGGACACACCGGCGAGGCCGAGCCCGACCGTCCAGGCGATCAGGCTGGCGCGCTGGAGACGGAACGGCAGGCCGAAGCGCGACCCAACCAGCGCCGCCGATGCCACCGGGGGTCCGGGGCGGGGCGGCACCAGCCCGCCTCCCAGGTCGCGTACGCCCAGCAGGGCGAAGGCCACCGCCACGCAGACGATTGCCGCCCCGGCCAGCAATAGCAGGGTCCACCAGCGCTCGCCCGCGTACGGTCGGGCGGCCTGAGCCCAGCCCATCGGCGACGCCCACGACAGGGTGCCGTCGCCGACGTCGCCCACGGCCCTCAGCAGGTAGGCGGCGCCGAGCAGGACGCCGGCGAACCCGAGCGCGGCGCGGTTGTGCTCCGTGAGCTGGACGGTGACCGCGGTGACGCAGGCGAAGAGCAGCCCGAATCCGCCCATGGCCGCGCCATAGAGCACCGACCCCGCCGTGGGAAGGTCCTGGCTCAGCATGCTCAGGGCGATCAGCCCGCCGAGCACGGTGAAGGCACCGGCGGCAACAACGAGCACTGCGGTGACCGGGGCGTTGCGGCCCAGCACGGTGGCGCGCAGCAACTCGGTGCGGCCGTTCTCCTCGTCCGCTCGGGTGTGGCGGCCCACGAGGAACATGCCCATGAGCGCCATCACCACATAGCCGAAGCTGCCGACGTTGAAGACGGCCTGCCCGCCGAGCGTGTCGAGGGCATAGGAGGGGGCGTTCAGGGCGATCAGCGCGGCGTTGTCGTTCGCGGTCTGCGCGGCCTTGTCGAGGTCGGCCTGGGTGGGGTAGAGGCCGTCGATGCTGGCCGCGGTCGAGAGCACAAGCAGCGTGATCCCGATGATCCACAGCGCCAGGCGCACGCGGTCGCGGCGCAGGATGAACCGCACCAGCGCCCAGGTGCCGGTGAGGGTCGTGCCCCGGGCCGACGCCGACCCCACGGCGGCGCCGGCTGGCGGCGGGCCCGCCAGGGTCGCCCCGGTGGCGCTCACCGAGCCACCTCCGAGTCGTCGGCCGAGCCGTCGGGCGAGCGGTCCACGCCGCCCTCGAGCTCGGCCAGCTCGTCGCCGTAGTGGCGCAGGAACAGCTCCTCCAGCGTGGGCGGCTGGCTGCTCAGGCTGCGAACGCCGAGGCCGGTGAGGTACTTGAGCGCGCCGTCCAGCCGGGCGGTATCGACGTCGAACCGCGCCCGCAGGCCGTCGACGTGGGGATCGTGGACGCCGGGCAGGCTCGTGAGCCCGTCGACCGGCCGTTCGGTCTCGACCGCGATCGACGTGCGGGTCAGGTGGCGCAGCTCGGTCAGTGTGCCCGATTCGACGGTGCGGCCCAGCCGGATGATGCTCACCCGATCGCACAGCGCCTCGACCTCGGCCAGGATGTGGCTGGAGAGCAGCACGGTGCGACCGTCCTGGGTCATCTCCTTGATCGTGTCCTGGAAGACCGCCTCCATCAGCGGGTCGAGCCCCGACGTCGGTTCGTCGAGGATCAGTAGCTCGGCGTCGGAGGCGAGCCCGGCCACCAACGCCACCTTCTGGCGGTTGCCCTTGGAGTAGGTGCGCCCCTGCTTGGTGGGATCGAGCTCGAAGCGCTCGAGCAGCTCGTCGCGTCTACGCCGGTCGAGGCCGCCGCGGAGGTGGCCGAGCAGGTCGATGACCTCGCCACCCGACAGGTTGGGCCACAGCGTGACGTCGCCGGGGACATAGGCCAGCCGCCGGTGGAGGGCGACGGCGTCGCCCCAGGGATCGCCGCCGAGCAGGACCGCCCGGCCCGAGTCGGCCCGGAGCAGGCCGAGCAACACCCTGATCGTCGTGGACTTGCCGGACCCGTTGGGCCCGAGGAAGCCATGCACCTCGCCGGTGGCCACGCTGAGGTCGAGGCCGTCGAGCGCCCGCGTCCTGCCGAAGGTCTTGACGAGGTCCGAGACCTCGATGGCGTTGGTCATGGCTTCGACCCTACGGTCGGCGCCGGTGCGCCCGCCGGGCGACGCCTGGAGGAGAGTCGCGAGTTCTTCGCCTTCCTCCACGACGAGACGGTCCAGATGATGGAGCGCTGGCGCCAGCGCAAGCGCAGCCGCGTCGACTGAGCATCGTCACAGGGTCGGGGCCTCGGCAATGAAGTCGTCGAGGACGCCGTCGCCGACCCTCACGGGGCCCTGCGGGCGGGTCTCGCCCGGAATGGTCCCGACGGCTCCCGCCTGGTCGGCCAACGCGGCGGCGTCGGCGAACCGCGCCTGGGCGCCGGCGACGTCACCGGCGACCTGGGCGTCGAGCGCGTCCAGGGAAGCGACCAGCGCCTGGCCCCACAGCCCCGTGGCGTCGAGCCACGGTTGGGTATCGGTGACGAACCCGCCGTCGGCGACGTCGCTGCGGATCACACCCGGCGCTCCGGCCAGCCGCTCGGCATAGGGACGCAAGTCCCGGACGGCGCCGGACCGGTCGCCGCCGTCCCACGCCGCGCGGAATGCGTCGAGCTGCTGAGCAAGCGCCGGCGCCTGGGGCTGAGACACCGTGCCCGCCGTGGCCGACGTCGGGGCCAGGTTCTCGAGGTCGAAGAACGCCAAGAGCGCGTCCACCGTGCCGGGATCGGCGCCCTCGCCCCCGGTCCCGCCGGCCAGGTAGGTGGCGGCGGCGCGGTGGGCCCGCACCGGGTCGTACGCGGCATCGTTCCAGGTGAAGTCCGCGGCTCCCATGAGCTGCACCTTGCTGGCGGCGGCCTGGTTCATGGGGTTGAGGACGATCCCCGTCACCGCGGTCGAGACGCCCAGCTGCCGCCGGTCGTAGGGCGCCAGGATCAGCCTGCCCTCGGTGGCCGGGAAGTCGTTGACCGGCGTGTTGTCCCACACGAGGGTCGGCCGCCCGAACACCCCGGCGGCGGTCGCCGCCTGATCGACCGTGATCTCGGGCGGCACCACCATCGACCCTGTCCACATGACCTCGATGCCCGGATCGAGCTGCTCGCGGATGACCCGCCGGTAGGGGCTGTCCTCGGTACCGCGGTATTCGGTGGGGACCATCTGCAGCGGCTGCGCGCCCTCGTGGTTGGCGATGAAGCCGCGCTGCAGCGCGTTGAGCACCTCGACCTGGGCCCGCGCCGCCGCCTCGGAGGAGGGCGCGCCGTAGCGGATGCGGTCGCCGTCGCAGTTCCAGCTGGTGTAGACGATGTCGTCCAGTGCGACCGAGAAGGCTCGCACCCCGAGCTGGTACACGGCATCGAGCTTGGCGACGAGGGCGTCGAGGTCGGCCGGGTCGCTGTAGCAGATCGAGATCCCGGGGGAGACGGCGAAGGTGAACCGCACATGGTTGGCGGCGGCCCGGTCGATCAGCGACCGGAGATCGGCGACCAGGTCGGCCGGGTACGGCTCGCGCCAGCGGTCACGGTGGTAGGGGTCGTCCTTGGGTGCATAGATGTAGGTGTTGAGCTTGAACCGGCCGTAGAAGGCGAGCTGGTCGAGCCGCTCCTGCTGGGTCCACGGGCTGCCGTAGAAGCCCTCGATGGCGCCCCGGTGGCGCATGGCCGGGCGATCGACGACGCCGACGCCCGCGATGGCGGCCGTGGATGCGGTGCCGTTCGCGTCGGTGGTGCCCGTGAGCAGCTGGCGCAGCGTCTGGGCGGCGTAGAAGGTGCCCGCGGCGTCGGCGCCGGCGAGCACGATCTCCGCCGTGTCCCCGTCACGGGTGAACGCCGCCAGGGCGTAGCCCTCGGCCGGCAAGTCGTCGGGTACCTCGAGCCCCGCGTCGCGGAGGGATGACGCGGTGGGCTCGGCGCCGATGGCCCCGACGTCGACGACGAGCGGCGCCCGGGCGCGGTCCCGGTCGTCGGGCGGCAGCACGCGCACGCTCTGCGCCCCGGCGGCCTGGAGCACCTCGGTCACCGTGTCGGTGGTCGCGGTCCCGACGTCGTCGGCCACGATCACGTCGACGTCGGACGGGACGGCGACGTCGGGCCCTAGCCAGCGCATCTCCAGCGGCGTGGGCGTCACCACCGGCAACGGTTCGTCGCGGGCCTCGAGGATCGGGGCGCCCGAGCCCGGGGACGGGGTGGTTGCTTGCTCTGCGGCACCGCCGGAGCGGCCACCGCCGTCATCGCCGGAGCACGCCACGATCGACCATCCAACCACGAGCGCCAGGGCGCAGAGGCCGAGCGCGGGACGTCGCCGGCGCGGCCCGGGTCGTCCCCGTGCCGCCCCAGCACCGACAGTTCGAGGCGATGGGTTCCGGCGGCCCCAACGTGAGGTCATAGGTTTCGGGGTCGGAACCTATGGCCTCGGGCTCGGCTCCGTGGAACTCATGACCTCGGGGTGGTCGGGCTCGGCTCCGGTGGATGCCACGACCTCGTGGCGCTCGACCGCCCAGGCCGTTGCCTCGCTCGCGAGCGCGGGGTGGAACCGCCAGCGGTGGAGCTGCCGCTCGGTTGCCTCGCCGTCCTCCCCGAGCTCGAGCAGCGTCAGTGCCAGCCTGCGAGCCTGGTCGCGCAGGTCGTCGGCGTCGACGGCGGCCGGGGCCCGATCGACCCAGGCGGCGTGCTCGGCCTGCAGCACCGGCGACAGCCGCCGGACCTGGCGGAGGGTGAGCGGTGGCAGGCGGCGGCGCACCTCGAGCGACGCGTCCGGCGTGAGCCGGCTGGTGCCGAACTGGCAGCAGCGGGCGATGGTGCGGGGGAAGGCGCTGCTGGAGCCGCGATAGCGGCCGAGGCCGAGTGCGGTGGCGCACTCGTCGAGGTCGAGCGGATAGCCCTCGGGCGATCGCTCGAACCCGTCGACGAGGTAGCGCATGAGCCAGGTTGCCGAGGGCCCGAGGATGCCGAGCCAGAAGCGCTCGACGTAGCGGGAGCGGGGGTCGTAGCCGAGCTGGTCGATGACCGGGTCGGACCAGGGAAGGACTTGCAGGGTGGGGGTGGCACTAGGGATGTCGCGCGCGTGCATTGCGTCTCCGACGGCTGGTCGAGCGAGCTGCCAGCGGGGAAGTTGCTCTGTCGCTCGGAGATCCTCTCACACATTTTCATTGTGTTTCAATATCATCCACGCCACGGGTAATGTGTTGGCGTGCGGGACGACCTGATCGCCGACGCGGCGCGCTGGATCGACGAGGCGCAGCGGGTCGTGGTGCTCACCGGCGCGGGCATCAGCACCGACAGCGGCATCCCCGACTTCCGGGGGCCCAACGGGGTGTGGACCCGCAACCCCGGCGCCGAGCGGCGGGCGACCTTGCAGAACTACATGGCCGATCCCGAAGTCCGCCGCGACGCGTGGCGGACGCGGTTGGGCCATCCGGGATTGTCCGCCCGGCCGAACGCCGGCCACATGGCGCTGGTCGAGCTCGAGCGGCGGGGCAAGCTCGACACCCTCGTCACCCAGAACATCGACGGGTTGCACCAGGCAGCCGGCTCCGATCCGGCCACGGTCGTCGAGGTCCACGGCACCATGCACACCGTCGTGTGCATGTCGTGCGGCGAACGGGCGCCCATGGAGCGGGCGCTGGAGCGGGTGCGGGGTGGCGAGGACGATCCGCCCTGCCGCAGCTGTGGCGGCATCCTCAAGTCGGCGACCATCAGCTTCGGGCAGAACCTCGTGGCCGAGGACCTGCAGCGGGCGATGGAGGCCGCCCGCCGCTGCGACCTGCTGCTGGCCGTGGGCTCGACGCTGGCGGTGTACCCGGTGGCCGACATGGTGCCCGTTGCCCGCATGGCGGGCGCGCAGATCGTGATCGTCAACGCCGAGGAGACGGCGATGGACGACCTCGCCGACGCGGTCATCCGTGGCGCGATCGGCGAGGTGCTCCCGCGCTTGGTCGGCACCGCCGAGAGCGAGCTGAGCGACAAGTGACCGTTCCGCGCAGCCGCTGCACCCGTCCGGGACGTCGGGTCCCGCGATGTGAGTAGCGTGTCTCCGATGGCTGGGCTGCTGGAGGCTGCGAGGCGCCGCAATCCCCTGCCGACGGGCACACTCGCGGTCGGGGCCGGGCTGCTAGTCGCGGGCCTGTCCGCCTACGGGTTCCTGGCAGTGGCCGACCGGCCGTTGTCCAAGGCCGAGTACTCGCCGTTGTCGGCGACGTGGAGCCTGGTCTTCCTCCTCGGACCGGGCCTGTTCCTCCCGCTGGAGCAGGAGATCAGCCGCGCGCTCGCGGAGCGCCGTACCCGAGGCGTGGGCGGCGCGCCGGTGGTGCGCCGGGCCGCGACCCTGGGGGTGGGGCTGGGGCTGGCCGTGCTGGTGCTGCTCATCGGCACCGCCCGGTGGTCGGTCGACGAGCTCTTCGACCACCAGCTCCTCCTGTTGGTGGGGCTGGCGCTGGGGGTTGCCGGCGCACTGGCTGGGCACGTCACCCGGGGCTGCATGTCGGGGACGGGGCACTTCAAGGGCTATGCCACCTACATCGGGGCCGACGGCTTCATCCGGCTGATGGGTGGCGTGCTGTGCGCCGTGATCGGCGTCAAGACCGCCGGCTGGTTCGGCATCGCCCTGGGTGCCGCCGGGCTCCTGGCCGTGCCGGTGGCGCTGCGGGTGGAGCGCCCATCGCTGCGGCCGGGCCCGGAGGCGGCGCTGCGGGAGGTCAGCAGCGCCCTCGGCTTCCTGCTGGCGGGGTCGCTGCTCGCGTTCGGGCTCATGAACATCGGTCCGGTGATCGTGAAGCTCCTGGCGTCCGACACCCAGGTCGACGCCGCCGGGCGTTTCGTCACCGGGGTCGTCGTGGCGCGCATCCCGTTGTTCCTGTTCCAGGCGGTCCAGGCGGCGCTGCTACCGAAGCTGTCGGCGCTGTCCGCGGCCGGCCGCCTGGGCGACTTCCGGATCGGGCTCAAGCGGCTCATGGTGGTCGTGCTCGCCCTGGCGGTGGCCGGCACCATCGTCGGTGCCGTGCTGGGACCGACCATCGTGGAGATCATGTTCCCCAGCGCCGACCTCGACAGCCGCACCCTCGCTCTTCTGGCCGCCGGCAGCGGCCTGTACATGCTCGCCCTCGCCTGCGCCCAAGGGGTGATCGCCCTGGGCGGGCACCGTGACCAGGCGATCGGGTGGGGGATGGGCATCGTCGCCCTGGCGGTCACGACCTGGCTCGTGAGCGACGACCTGTTCCTGCGGGTCGAGCTGGGCCTACTGGTCGGCAGCCTGGCGGCGTTCCTCACCATGGGCACGCTGCTGCTCCGCCGGTTGGCCGTCTCGGGTCCGTTGGCCGTCGACCGGGGCGACTTCATCGAAGCACTCCACGACGTCGCCGTCGAAGCTTGAAGCCGTCGGCTCGTCGGGTCGCGCTGCAGCCGCGGTGCCGACATCACGCAGATTGTTGAGTGTGTCTGTAGGCTTTTCAGTCGCCGAGAGAGAGATCGCCCGAGAGGTTGCCATGCCGAGCTTCCGTGAGTTGCTTGCCGCCACCAAAGCCGAGATCCGCGAGGTCGACACCGCCCACGCCGACGAGCTGCGGCGGCGGCGCGGCGCCGTGGTCCTCGACGTGCGCGAGCCCGACGAGTACGAGCAGGGCGCCATCCCGGGGGCGGTGCACATTCCCCGGGGCACCCTCGAGAGCTCGGTCGAGAACCGGATCACCGACAAGTCGGTGCCGGTGATCATCCACTGTGCCAGCGGCGTGCGCTCGGCGTTCGCGGCAAAGACGCTCACCGACATGGGCTACCAGGACGTGGTGTCGATGACCGGCGGCTTCAACAAGTGGAAGGACGAGGGCCGCGACTGGGCTGCGCCGCGCAAGCTGTCGGCGGAGCAGCGCAACCGCTACCAGCGCCACCTGCTCCTGCCGGAGGTCGACGTCGAGGGTCAGCTCAAGCTGCTCGACGCCCGGGTGCTGCTGCTGGGTGCCGGCGGCCTCGGCTCGCCGGCGGCGCTGTACCTGGCCGCAGCCGGCGTCGGCACCATCGGGATCGTTGACATGGATGTGGTCGACGAGTCGAACCTGCAGCGACAGATCCTCCACAACATCGACCGGATTGGCGAGCGCAAGGTCGACTCTGCCAAGAAGACGCTCACGGCCATCAACCCCGACGTCAACGTGGTGACCCACGACGTCCGCCTCGGCGCCGACAACGTCATGGACATCCTGTCGGGCTACGACATCGTGGTCGACGGCGCCGACAACTTCCCCGTTCGCTACCTGCTCAACGACGCCGCGCTGAAGCTCGAGATCCCCGTCGTTCATGGCTCGATCTTCCGCTTCGAGGGCCAGGCCACCGTGTTCAAGCCCCACGACGGCCCCTGCTACCGGTGCTTCCTCCCCGAACCACCACCTCCCGAGCTGGCCCCTTCGTGCGCCGAGGCCGGGGTTCTGGGCGTGCTGCCCGGCATCGTGGGTTCGATCCAGGCGGTCGAGGCCATCAAGCTCATTCTCGGAGTGGGCGACGACCTTTCGGGCCGGCTGCTGGCGTACGACTCCCTCGAGCAGTCGTTCCGGACCTACCGGATGCTGCGTGACCCCGAGTGCCCCACCTGCTCCATCGATCCCGAGCGCATCGTGATCGCCGAGTACGACGAGCTCTGCATGCCGCATCCCATCGCACCGCCGCCGGCGGGCTGAAGCGGCATCGGGCCCGGGGGTCACGCTAAGCGACCGCGTCAGCTCTTGCGTGACGACATAGCCCGCCTGGCAGCTGGGCGCTGGGAGGCCAACCGGGCTCAGGCCATGGCGTGGGGCCCAGGAGGACCCCGCCGCCGAGACCTGAGCCCGGCGTGACTCAGCGCGCCGTCAGCGACCCAACGACCTCCCGGCGGCGCCAGCCGCAGTGGCCGACGTCGCCGCCGCGCCGGTGGCGGAGGTAGCCGACGTCGCGGCCACGGCGGCACCTTGGGGATCGGGGCCAGCCACGGCCAAGCCGAAGACATCGAACTCCTCGGCGGCGCTGCCGATGCCGGCAACATCCTGGTGGAGGACGGCGCCGCCGGTGAGCCCGGTCGGACTGCCCGAGAAGGCGTTGATCGCGCCGGCGCCCTGCACGGCCCCGACGCTCTCGAACGGCACTCCGACCACCAGGTCGACGGCCCCATCGGCCTGCACGTCGCCCACGGCGAGCGACCAGCCGAAGCTGTCGAACTCCTCGGCCGTGCTGCCCACGCCCGGGGTGTCCTGCGTGAACAGCTGGCTGCCGGTTCCGGAAAGGCCGCCACCCCCGCCGAACAGGACGTTGATCGCGCCGGCGCCCGGCACGGCCCCGACGCCCTCGAACGGCACTCCGACCGCGAGGTCGACGAACCCATCGTCGTCGAAGTCGCCCGCGACCAGGGCAAACCCGAACGCGTCGAAGTCCTCGGGATCGCTGCCGATGCCTGCGACGCCCTGGTGCAGCACCTGGCTACCCGTGACGGTCAGACCGCCCACCGCTCCGTAGAGCACGTTGATCGCCCCGGCGCCGGGAATGGCGCCGACGCTCTCCCCGTCGGCACCGATGGCCAGGTCGGCGAACCCGTCATCGTTGAAGTCGCCGGCCCCGAGCGCGTCCCCGAAGAAGTCGCCCACCTCGGGGTCGCTGCCAACGCCGGGGGTGTCCTGCGTGAAGATCTGGCTGCCGGCGCTGCTCACGCCCGTGGCGGTGCCGAACAGCACGTGCGCGGCGCCAGCGGCGTCGACCGTCCCCACGGCCTCACCCGGAGCGCCCACGGCCAAGTCGCCGACACCAGGGTCATTGAAGTCTCCGATGGCGAGCGATGCACCGAAGAAATCGAACGGTTCCGCGCTGCTGCCGATGCCGGCCACATCCTGGTGGAACAAAGCGCTGGCCCGGCCCCCGTTGAGCCCGGTTGCCGAGCCGTACAGGACCGTCACCGTACCGGCGAGCTCAACGGTTCCCACGCCCTCGTCCGGTGCCCCAACCGCCAGGTCGTCGACTCCGTCACCGTCCAGATCCCCGGCCGCCAGCGCGGATCCGAAGAAGTCGAACTCCTCGGCCGTGCTCCCTATGCCCGCGACGTCCTGATGGAACAGCTGGCTACCGGCACCAGTGAGGCCGCCGGCCGTACCGAACAGGATGTTGATCGCACCCGCTCCCTGGACAGGTCCGACGGCCTCGCCCGGCACCCCGACCGCCAGGTCGTCAAAGTCGTCACTGTTGAAATTGCCGACCGCCAACGCCGCGCCGAAGTTGTCGAACTCCTCGGCCGTGCTGCCCACGCCGGGGGTGTCCTGTGTGAAGAGTTGGCTGCCGGCACCGCTGAGACCACCCGCGGAGCCGAGCAGGACGTTGACCGCCCCGGCGCTGATGATGCTGCCGACGGACTCGCCGGGAACCCCGACCGCGATGTCGGCAGCGCCGTCGCCGTTGAAGTCGGCTTGGACGCGAGGACTGGTTGGAGCGGCGCCCGACGCGCCGCTGGCCAGCGCCGTTGCCGGCGACCAGCCGATGGTGGACACGGTCACTAGCACGAACACGAGCAGTGAACGCCGCATCTTTGCCCCCTCTTGTTGTGGCGCACGCCCAATGCACTCGCCTTGACATGCGCTAATGATCCGCCGTGCGTTCCCTGAAACTCAGCATCGCTGAGTCGAAAACGAACAGTTCCTGTTCTAGTCCGATGGAGCGACGAGCACAAGGCGAAGTGAACCAGACACGCTCGGAAGCGGTCTCTCGGGGCATCCGCGAAAGACCTGGTGCCCGGCCGTGCGACGCTGTGTCCTACGTGGTCGAGACCAAGTTTGGGCGTCGCGTGGCGTGGTTCCGAGGTCTGACGTAGTAGATGCGCCGGCCGTGTTGACCACGCTGCCTCATCGCCGGTCCGCCCTTCCTATGACGTGCCGGTGGAGAAGAACCCCACGATGTCGATCACGATCTGTGCCTTTGCCGTCGCCGGCGGGATGTAGATGACCGTGTCGCCGTCCGCGCACGCTTCTGGTGCCACATCCACGTCACAGACGGGCAGGGGGATCGCGTTGGAGGAGACGAGCTTGTTGTTGAAGTTCAGCACCGTGGCCTCGCTCGTGCCCGTTTCCGACGCAAAGGCGCGCACGTAACCGGTGCCCGTGGTGTTGACCGCGATCACGTTCGCCATGACTGCCTTTGTCGACCCGAACGGCACGCCGCAGACGTCGGTCAGGAAGATCAGGTAGCCGTCGCCACCGCCGAAGGGTTGCCCGAACAGACGCGAGTCGAACGCTCTGCAGGGATCGACGGCGGTGTAGGTCATGTTGCTGGCGGCCAGCGCTACGGCACTGTCGGCAGGCTGGTTGGCGAGCTCGCTCGACGCATCGTCGAGCTTCGTCGGCTCAACACCGCCGCCGCGCTCCTGTGTGGGCAGTGATCCGCGCTCCGGTGTGTCGCCCGTACCGGCCGCCGCGGTCGCGGCAAGAACGAGTAGCAGCACCGCTGCGATGACGCTTCGTGATCCGCGACCAGCCAGCCTGCGGCCCCAGCGTGTCCCCATGTGCCCCCCCTTGATCCTGACGCCATGAAGCGGCCGAAAGCTAGCACCCCGACGGTCGTCTGCGGCGAGCCGTTCGGCAACGGGAGAGGGCCCGACGTTGCGCGAGCATGGGAAGATGCTCGCAGGCATGGGGCGCCGCGCCGAGCGGCGCATCGGGCACCTGATCTTCGGGAGCCGAAAGTGGGTCGAGGCCCAGCTCGGCGGGGTGGCGTCGGAGCTGCGCTCGGCACGGATTCTGGAGATCGGCAGCGGTCGCCAGGACATGGGCGACGACGCATACTCGTTCCGGCGGCTGTTCCACGCCAGCAACGAATTCGTACAGTCCGACGTCGAGCCATCGCACGGTCACCTCGTCGTCGACGTCACGTCGATGGACTTCGACGCCGAGTGGGACCTGATCCTGTGCGTCAGCGTGCTCGAGCACGTGCCTGACTTCAAGGAAGCGGCGCGGCGCATCCACCGGGCCGTGCGACCCGGCGGTCAGGCCGTGATCGTCGCGCCCATGTGCTTCCCGTATCACGACGAGCCGCACGACTACTGGCGGTTCACGGTCCACGGCGTTCGGGACATGCTCGGCGACTTCGCATCGGTCGACGTGCGGTCGCGGGGTCCGCGGCGCCTCCCGTTCACCACCCTGGCCATCGCCCGGCGCGCGGGTTGAGCGGCGCCGCGCCCCGCAGACGTCGATTCTGATCGAGATCAGGAGTTGCCGGCGGGCGACCAGTCCGGTGACGGACGGTGCGTGAGGAGCATGACCATCGTGGGGAGCGCACCCCGCCCGAGCGTGAGTAACGACTCGGGAACCGCGTTGGCGGCCCGGGCGAGCGAGCTCCTCTCGACGCCGGCCGTCACACGCAGCGCGTCGACCGTGACGTCGTCGGCTCGTAGGCCGGCTCGGTCGATCAGGTCGAGCAGCTCGGGTCGGGAGCGCGGGCTGATGTCGTAGACCCGCCCGCGACGCGAGAGCTGCAACGCCCGGTCCCGAGCCGATGTCGGCAGCCAGCTGAGCATTGGGACCTTGAAGTGGGGCTCGAGGAGCGCCCAGCGGCTCGGCGACGCCAGGTAACCGACACCAGTGGGCCGGAGGACCCGAGCGATCTCCTGCAGATGCACGAGCTGGGTGTCTGGCCCGCCGACGTGCTCGATCGTGTGGTTGGACACCACGACGTCGAAGCCGTCGTGGCCAAAGGGAAGCTCGACACCCTCGACCAAGCAGAACCCATAGCCGTCGGTGACCGTGCGGAGGTCGTCGACGTCGACCGAGGTGACCCTGCCCGCCGCACCGACCTGCTCGGCGAGCAAGGACGCGATGATGCCGGCCCCGGTGCCGATCTCGAGTACGCGGGCGCCGGCCAACGTGCGCCGCTGACCGACGAGTGCCGCGATCTTGGCAGCCTTGCCGCGCCGCGATTCGCGATCGAGGCTCCGCTTTGGCTTCCAGCCGCCCTCGGTGACCATGAACGCCGTCTCCTTCGCATCGCGGCGCTGGTGGCGCGGGGCGAGCGACCATAGCATCGCCTCGGCGCCGCTCGGCAGCGCTCAGGGCACGTCAGGTACCTCGGCGAGATCGTCGATCCCGGGGTTGCGCGCTCGAGTGCCGGTCTCGGTCCAATCTTCCTGCTCGTCGCTGGTCTGGCGCCGCCCGGTGAGATCACGCCAGTGCACGCCGGTGAACGGGGCGCACAGCAGCAGCCCAACCTGTGAGGCAACCCGGTCGACCGCGCTGGCGGCCACTGCTGCGGCGACGGGGACGTCGACGGCCGCGGCCAACCCACCGGCGATCGCCTCACGCAGCCCCAATCCCGCGGGCGCGATGCCGACCAGGGCCGCGATGACGGTCGAGCACGAGATCACCAAGGCCGCGCCCAGCGACGCGCGTTCACCTAT
Source organism: uncultured bacterium (assembly GCA_963813485.1). Taxonomy (GTDB): domain Bacteria; phylum Actinomycetota; class Acidimicrobiia; order Acidimicrobiales; family VFJN01; genus DASQUK01. The sequence goes on along the minus strand of CAWEZE010000021.1, from coordinate 125,073 downwards.
CACCGCGAGCGAGATCCACACCCGCAGCCCTGACATGAGAACCAGCGCGACCTGGGTGACGAGCATCTCGGCGAAGACTCGGCGCCAGTGGAGACCGAAGCGGCGGACCAGCACCGCCGACACACCCACTGCCACCGTTCCGCCGGCAGCCATGATCGCACCGCGTGCCGCGAGGTCGTGTTCGACGAGGAGCGCGAGGCCGGCCACCGTGGCGGCGACGCCCGCCCAAAGAAGGCCGGTGATCGCATTGATGGAAACGGCCGAGCGGATGGTGCTGCCGCGACGCGCCAGCGCCGCGGTGCGCACCGCGATGCCGCCCGGCGCCGGGATCGGCAGGTAGTTGACGAATGTGGCGACGATGCTGACCCGCATCGCGCTGCGTAGGCCGATCCGGTGGTTGAGTGCGGCGGCCATCGTGCGGTATTGGACCGCGTTGAGCAGCAGGGTTGACGGCGTGGCGACCAACACCAAGACGGCCAGCAGGCCTGGTCGTAGTGACCTACCCTCCGGCAGAGCACGGAACGAGACGACCACGAGGGCGACGAAGATCACCGCGGTGGCCACTAACAGCCACGGTCGCACCGACGGTTTGCTGGACATCTGCTGGGCCGAGCGGGCGAAGCGCGTCGCCCGGGCTACCAAGGCCTGCACGGCACCCTGTCGGGCCGAAGCCTGCGGCGCGGATAGCGTCGTCCCGTCCTCGTCGCCTCCCAACTGGTCCTCGACTCGTGTGTGTGCAACCTGATGGAGCCTAGGCCCGTTCATTCGTCCGACCACCAGCCCGGCGTGGCGGCAACGCGCCCGTCGGTTGTGCTGGTTACCACCACGTTTCCGGCGCGCGCGGGTGACGGAACGCCCGAATTCGTGCTCACGCTCGCGCAGGCGATCCGCGACTTCGACGTAACCGTGGTGGCCCCCCGGATGCCGGGCGGGGCCCGTGAGGAGATCGTCGACAATGTGCGCGTTCGCCGGGTCGCGTACTTCCCCCGGCGCTGGGAAGGCTTGGCCGCCGACGCCATCGTGCCGACGTTGCGTTCGGACAGGTGGCGGGTCATCGAAGCGCCGTTCCTCATCGCCTCGTTGGTGATCGTCACGTGGCGAGAGGTCCGGCGGCAGCGCGCGGTTGCGGTGAACTCCCATTGGATCCTGCCCGCAGGGTCGATCGCCCTGGCGGTGCACGCGCTGACCCGCGTGCCGTACGTGGTTACCGTGCACGGTGCCGACGCCTACACGTTCCGTGGCCGACTGGCGCGCCGGCTCAAGCGTCTCGTCCTACGTCGAGCGGCGGCCGTGTTGCCGGTGAGCCGAGATATCGCTCGCACGCTCGAGCTCGACGACGCACCCGTGCTGCGCATGGGTGTCGACACGGCATCGATTCGCGCCGCGGTCGGTGAGCGGGAGCCGGAACCGGGGCTGCTTGTCTACATCGGCCGATTGGCGGACAAGAAGGGCATGGACGTGTTGCTCGAAGCGCTGGTGCAGGTGCCGTCGGCGCGTGTACAGGTGATCGGCGACGGGCCCGACCGTGCGAAACTCGTTGCTATGGCCGCTCGGTTGGGCGTGGCCGACCGCGTGCGGTTCTGCGGCAAGCTTCCGAAGCGTGAGGTGCTCGCCGCTCTGGCCCGTGCGCACGCCGTTGTCATCCCCTCGAAGGTTGGGGCCGGGGGCGACATGGAGGGCACTCCGGTGGTGCTCTGTGAGGCTATGGCTGCCGGGGTCCCGGTGGTCGCATCCCACCTCGGGGGCCTCGGCGAGTGCATCGACCATGGGATCACCGGACTGCTCGTGCCGCCTGATGATGTCGATGCGCTATCCGCCGCCCTCGCCAAGGTGCTGAGCGGATCGATAGACCTCGATGCCCTGGGACGGGCGGCAGCGGCCGAGGCGGCGCGCTCGCTTGACATCGGCGCCATTGCCGCCTCGTACGGCCGGGTCCTGGCCAGCGTCGGCCGGCGTCCTCCGGCGCGATGATCGGTGTCCTCCACGCGTACAGCCGTACCAACGCTGGTGACGGACTGCTCGTCGATCTCACGCTCGACCGCCTGGCCCGATGCGGGATCGCGGTGTCGGACGTCGTGCTGGTGGCGCTCGACCGTGACTCCTTTCCCGAGGTACCCCACCGCGTGGCGGTTGGCGCCCGGGGGCGCGGCCTAGCCTGGGAGCTGGTGCCGGCAGTGAGCCGTGCGGTGGCATCGGGCGCATCCGCTGCCGCGCGTCGCCCGATCGGTGCACTCGCCCGCGAGCTGGCGGTATGCGACGCACTAGTGGCCGTCGGCGGCGGCTACCTTCGGGCGGTCGACGCCACCTCGTCGATCGGGACTGCGCTCAACCATCTCCCCCAACTCGCGCTGGCGGCACGAGCACCCGTGCCGTCGCTCTATCTCCCGCAGAGCATCGGTCCACTTAAGGGGCCGGTCGGTGCTGCGGTGGGCCGGTGCCTGCGCCACGTCGACGCCGTGTGCGCCCGCGACCGGTGGAGTGCGGCGGACCTGGTGGACTACCCGAACGTGTCCCAGGTTCCCGACCTGGCCGTGCTGGCGCTGGCCGAGCACCTCGATCAGATCGAGCGTGCCGGGGCCGGCGGTCGAGTCGGCCTGGTGGCACGCCAGGTAGGGCATGCGGTCGGTTACGAGGACCACCTACTCAGGCTGGCCGGCGAGCTCGGCGATCGGGCGATCTGGGTCGTGCAGACGACGGGCGACCGGACCAAGAGCGATGCCGTGCACTACGAGCGTCTCGGTGTGACCGCGGGCGGAAGCCTTGCCGACCTGTTGGCCGCGCGTGATCTGTCGGCCGTCGTCTCGGTGCGGCTGCACGGCGCCCTTATGGCCATGCGGGCCGGCGTGCCTGCGATCCACCTCTCGTATGATCGTAAGGGCCCGGCCGCGTTTGGGGACCTCGGCCTCGCCGGCTGGTGCTTCGACGTGCGGGACATCGGGGGGGCCGATCTCCGTAACGTGGTCAAGGGGGTGCTCGACGACGCGCCCGCCTACTGGGATCGACTCGACGCCCAGAAGTCACGGCTTCGCGGAGCCTCCGAGGAGCTCGACGAGCTGGTGAGGACGACGTTGCGTTGCTGACGCCCCGCACATCGTGCGACCTGACCACCCGCTGGCGAAGGTCGGACCCGGTTACCCGGCCTCACTCCTGATCGTTCGGCGAGCGGGGACAGCCACCCAGGCGGTAGAGCTGGAACCCGCCGGCCTCCGACGCAAGGCAGAACGCGGGGCTGGCCGCAACCCGCTCGACCTGCCGTGCCGCGGCGCCGTGGCTGGGGATCAGCCAGGTGTTGTGGTAGTCGGTTTCGAGCTTGCGGTTGGGGTAGATCAGCACCCAGCCGATGTCGTGGCGCTCCATCACCTCGATGACCGCGGCGTCCGAGGGCCACGTGAGGTAGGTGACGTACTCGTCTTCCGTGAGGAACTGCCCGCCCCACGTAGGGATGTCGGCCGTGACGTTGAGCAGGCTGTGCGAGCGGGCGCCGATCACCCCTTTGCCGTCGGTGATGGTGTCGGCGAGCTGCTGGTACGGGCCGCTTTCGACGATCGCCCGCTGACTATCGTGCGTGTGGACTGTGTCCTCGAGGGTCGTGACGGCCAGCACCACGAGCCCCGTCACAACCCCGAGGGCCAGGGTCTTCACGAGGCGGGCCGGCTGCCGGGCCAGCTTGCCGACGCCGAAGCCGACCAGGATGGCCATGCCCGGCCAGAGTGGCGCGTAGTAGCGCGGGAATGGGGGAACCTGCTTGATCGAGACGGCCAGGACCATGACGCCGACCACCGCCAGCACGAACGCCCGACCCCGGCCCCGTGAGAGCGTCAGCCAGGCGACGACGGCGAGCGCCAGCACGACGTACCCCTGGGGGTCGAGCGAGTGGGTGAAGCGCCAGGGGAGCCGGCTCACGTACTCGCCCAGGGGTTCATTGACGCCCGTGTACCGCCAGTAGTTCGACTGGATCAGGTCGACATAACCGTTCGTGATCCAGTAGTCGGTGCGGTAGCTGGCGATCCGCTCGAGGCCGCCGGCGGAGAGGTTGATGGCGAGGCGAGGGATCATCGCCAGGGCCACGACCAGGTAGATCCGGGCGGCCGCCGCGAGGCCCGTCCTCGACGTCGGTGCAAACACGAGGACCAGCACCGGAACGGTCAAGAAGAGCACGCCCACCGCTTGAGCTTCAGGGGCCAGCGCCAGGCACACCCCCGCCGCCACCGCCAACGACCACCGACCGGGCTGCGTGATGGCTCGGTAGGCGAGCCATCCGCCCAGGTACCCGAGGGCGAGCATGGCGAGGTACATGGGTATGTAGCCGGCTTGTCCGACGGCCGCCGGGATGGCGAGAAGCGCCAACGCGGCGGCTGCCGCGCCGAGCATCGACTGGGTGATCCTGTAGGACACGTACGCCGACACGCCGGCGAGCATCTGCAGCGTGAGGAGTGTGAACAGCTTCGCTCCCGCCAGACCTCCGATTGCGATGACGGGGCCGAGGAGGAGGTGGGGGAGAAAGTTGTCCTGCGTGTCCACGAGGAACCCGATGCCGTGGGTGCGGACGTGCGCCACCGCGGCGATCACGCGGGCAGAATCGGCGTCGCCCAGGAGGACGGGCGTGTAGAGCCCGAGCACCGGCATCGCCAGCAGCACGCCCAGTACCCCGGCGGCCCAGGGGCCTGGTGGTCCCGTCCACACGCCCACGGCCAAGCGCGGCACCTCTCGGGCCCGGGGCCGATCGCGGGCGACCAGCCACGTGAGGAGGGCGAGCGACACCGCAGCGCTGACCGCAATGGCGATGATGAACAGCCGCGACTCGCCGAGCGGCGTGCCGATGATGGACACCGCCACCTGGCGGACGCCCAGCATGCCTAACGTGGTGAGCGACACCCCGAGCAGGTCCCAGCCCCTGGCTCGCCGCCTCGGACCGTCATCCGGCTCGCTGGACGACCCGGGACCCGGTGCGATGTCGTAGAGCGGCGCGACCCCGTGCGCTGTGACCCGAACGCGCGTGGGGACGGCTACGGTGCCCGCCTGCTCGTTCGGAATCTGCGATTCGAGGGTCAATGAACTTCTCGTCCGGCCGTTGTATACCGCCCCGGTCCTCGCGGACTGCCGGGCATTGTCGCGGATAAGTGTCATCACGCATGGCGTCGACGTGCCACCCCGGGCCCGGGGGCGGTCGTGCGCATCGGGCGGGAGTCGCCGTGCCGCGCTGGCGGAAGGGCCGCTACTTCGTGGGTGTGGTGGCCGCGACCCTTCTCTCGTGCACCGCCTGGGGGACAGCTGCGGGAGCGCAGGAGCCCGGACCTGGCGATTCGACGCCACCGTCGACCACGGCGACCGGACGTGGGGCGGTGACCACGCCCTCGGAGGGTGCGGAGCCACCGGGAACGGGGCGCCTCGCCGAGGCCGACGAGATCGTGTCGCTTGCAACCACGACAAGGGCGTTCGGCCGCCAGCCGTATGCAGACACGGTGGCCGCTGCCGCGACCAGCGCTGCGTCGTGGCGCACCGCCGGCTGCGGGCTGTCCGACGCGAAGCTCGCGGCGATCATGTTGTCGATCACTTTCACCGAGGCCGGGCCCCTCGACAGCGCCACGGTCGCCCCGTCGCCGATGACGCTCAGCCGCTGGGATGGCTCGGCGATCCTGTACGCCTTCGGCGATCCGGCCACGACGTTCCGCAATGCCTTCTGGCACCCTGGCATCGGGCTGTGGCAGTTCGATCATCCGTGGCCGAACACCGCCGCCGAGCGGATCGACACCGGGCCCGCGGCGCGCCTGGCGGCGCAGGTTGTGTCGGACCGCTTCTGCCGCTGGACCGCGGCGACGGGCCTCAGCCGCTTCGCCTACTCGGTGGCACCGTGGCACGGGTGCGACGACCCAAGGGGCGACGGTGAACGGTGCCGGGAGATCTTCCTCAACCACTACCGCGACAACGACCCGACACGGCTCGACGACGACACCCTCGTCAACTTCGCCCTTGTCGACAACGTGTCCGCGCTGGGCGGCGCCACCCGCCGTACGTGCCAGCTCGTCGGGACGACGGCGACCGTGCCGTGCCTCTTCGTCGATCCGGCAGTGGCGCAGGGTAGCCGGGCGTGGACGTCCCCGTCCTTCAGTCCCAACCCGCTGAGCGCGCCCTTCTACGTCCTGCGAGACGGCGATGCCGAGCGGCGGTTCTGGCTGCGGGACGACACCGGGTACGGCATGGACATCGACGCCTCGGCGACGATCGGCTCGAATCCCCGCAGCACGCTCCAGTGGTCCTCGGGGCCCAGGCTCTGCGACCGGACGGCGCGCAAGGGTGCGTGCGACGTTCGTCCACCGTCGTGGAAGGACTGGACGGTGCTACAGGTGAGCGGCACCTACCAGCCGTTCACCGGCGATTTCGACGGTGACGGCCGGGCGGACATCTTCTGGTACGCCGCGGGCGCCGCTCCCGACTCGGTCTGGTTCGGCGAGCCCGGCGGCAGCTTCTCCCCCATGCCGACGCCGGTCTCGGGCACCTACCAGCCGTTCACCGGCGATTTCGACGGTGATGGCCGGGCGGACATCTTCTGGTACGGCGCGGGCGCCGCTCCCGACTCCATCTGGTTCGGCGAGGCCGGTCGGGGCTTCACGCAAACCTCTCGGGCGGTCGACGGCACCTACGAGCCTCTCGTAGGAGATTTCGACGGTGACGGCCGGGTGGACGTCTTCTGGTACGCGCCGGGATCACCGGCAGGCTCACCGGACCGCATGTGGCGCTGGACCGCGAGCAGGTCGGTGATCGTCAGCGACATTCCGGTCAGCGGCAGCTACGAGCCACTCGTCGGTGACTTCGACGGCGACGGGCGCGCCGACCTGTTCCTCTACGGATCCGGCAGCTATCCCGATCACATCTGGTACGGGACGGCGACCGCCACGTTCGAGAAGCGGTCGCGTCCGGTGTCGGGCGTGTACCACCCGTTCGTCGGCGACTTCGACGGCGACGCAGTCGACGACGTGTTCTGGTATGCCCCCGGCAGCCCCCCCGATTCCGTGTGGTACGGCACGGCGGCGCGCGGGTTCCAGGCAGTGGCGCGCCCGGTTCCCGGCAATTACCAGCCCGTGGTGGGTGACATCAGCGGCAACGGCACCACCGACATCGTGTGGTACGCGGCTGGGTTCGCCGCCGACAGCGTCTGGCGGGGGACGGCGGCGCGCACGTTCGTGTCCGACTCGGTGGTCATCGACGGCACATACGTCCCGCTCCTCGCTGACATGGACGGCTCCCCGGGCGACGACGTCTTCTGGTACCGGGCGGGGTCCTCCTACGACACCCTCTGGTTCGACTGAACATTCCGCGAACCAACCACCGGAGCACCAGACTGTCTCGGGCACCGAAAGACGACGAGTAGCGTGGACGGCGTGAGGGTGGGTCGGGACATGGGTCGTGATCGTCGGTGGGCGGCCTTGCGGCTGCGCCTGCCTCTCGCGGTGGCGCTCGTCGGCGCCACGTTGGTGGCCTCCTCGGGGGCGGCGAGCGACGCGTCCGCGCCGACGGAGGTGAGCACCGCTGCCGTTCCACCGAGTGGCTTCTCGGAGACCGTCGCCATCTCCGGCCTGACCCAGCCCAGCACGGTCGCCTTCGCTGCCGATGGTCGCGTCTTCGTCGGCGAGAAGAGCGGTGTGATCAAGGTGTTCGACTCGCTGTCCGACACCTCGCCCACGGTCTTCGCCGACCTGCGTACCCAGGTGCACAACTTCTGGGACCGGGGGCTGCTCGGTCTCACCCTCGACCCACAGTTCCCCACCCGGCCGTACGTGTACGCGCTCTACACGTACGACGCCGTGCCCGGGGGCACGGCGCCGCGGTGGGGCACGGTGGGTGGCACCAGCGACGGCTGCCCGAACCCGCCCGGCGCCACCACCGATGGCTGCGTCGTCCAGGCCCGACTGTCCCGTCTGACCGCCAGTGGCAACACCATGACCGGCTCGGCGCAGGTGCTCCTGACCGATTGGTGCCAGCAGTTCCCCAGCCACTCGATCGGGACCGTCGCGTTCGGGCCCGACGGCGCCCTCTACGTGAGCGCCGGCGAGGGCGCTGGCTTCAACTATGTGGAGTACGGCCAGACCAAGAACCCGTGTGGCGATCCCCCGTCACCGGCGGGCACGAGCCTGACTTCGCCGACGGCGCAGGGGGGTGCGCTGCGGTCCCAGTCCGTTCGGCGGCCGGCCGGCCAGCCGACGACCCTCGGCGGAACGATCCTCCGGGTGGACCCGAACACCGGTGCGGGGCTGCCCGGCAACCCCTTCGCCTCCAGTGCCGACCAGAACGAGCGCCGGATCATCGCCTATGGCCTCCGCAACCCCTTCCGCTTCACCATCCGGCCCGGCTCCGAGCAGCTGTGGCTCGGCGATGTGGGGTGGGATACCTGGGAGGAGATCAACCGGATCGCGGACCTCAACGACGGGGTCGCCGAGAACTTCGGCTGGCCCTGCTACGAGGGCGGCGGTCCGCAACCGGGCTACGACGGGGCCGACCTGAACAGCTGCGAGTCGCTCTATGGCGCCGGGCAGACGGGGCCCTTCTACCGGTACAACCACGGCGCGAAGGTCGTCTCGAGCGACTCGTGCGCCGCCGGAAGCTCCTCGGTCAGCGGGGTCGCCTTCGAGAACGGTTCCAACTACCCGTCCGACTACGACGGCGCCCTGTTCTTCGCCGACGCCTCGCGCGGTTGCATCTGGGTGATGAAGCGAGCCGGCGGCGCCGACCCCAGCCCCAGCCAGATCTCCCAGTTCGTCGGCGGCGCGGGGGCGCCGGTCCAGGTGCTCACCGGCCCCGGTGGCGACATCTTCTACGTCGACCTGGACGCCGGCCAGGTTCGCCGGGTCGTCTACAACGGTGCCAACCATCCGCCCACCGCGGTCATCTCGGCCAACCCGACGTCCGGCGCCGCGCCGCTGACCGTCAGCTTCGACGGCAGCGCGTCCAGTGATCTCGACGCCGGCGACACCCTCACCTATGCGTGGGACCTGGACGGTGACGGCCAGTTCGACGACTCGACCGCCGTCGCTCCCACCCGCACCTACACGGCGGCCGGAACGGTCACGGCGCGACTGCGTGTCGCCGATCCGGCTGGCGCCTCCGACACCGAATCCGTGACCATCACCGTCGGAGGCGGGGCCAACAGCCCACCGACCCCGGTCATCGACTCGCCCACGAGCGCGCTGCGATGGAAGGTGGGCGATGCGATCTCCTTCTCCGGGCACGCCACCGACGCCCAGGACGGCACGGTGCCGTCGAGCCGGTTGTCCTGGTCGGTGGTGTTGAACCACTGCCCGAGCAACTGTCACAGCCACCCGGTGCAGACCTTCACCGGCGTAGCGGCCGGGACGTTCCCGGCACCCGACCACGAATACCCGTCGTCTCTGTCCCTCGTCCTGACCGCCACCGACTCGGCGGGCGGGAGCGCGAGCACCAGCCGGCTGCTCGACCCCGCGACGGTGGACCTGACGTTCGCCACGACCCCGAGCGGGCTGCAGCTGAGCGTTGGAGCCCAGTCCGGCACGGCGCCGATCACGCGAAAGGTGATCGTCGGGTCGTCGAACAGCGTGAGCGCCCCCAGCCCGCAGACGTTCGGCAACGCGCCGTACAGCTTCTCGTTCTGGTCAGACGGCGGTGCGAGGGCTCACAACGTCATCGCGCCCGCCAGCCCGACGACCTACACCGCCGCGTTCGGCCGGGAGGGGTGCCCGACGTCGCCGAGCTTCGACTACACGATCCCTACGCCGACCGGACCTCCCGCCGCCACTTCGCTGCCTGACGGCAGGATCGCCTACAGCGCGCTCGGGTCCGACGGGCAGTACTACCTCGTCGCTACCGACATCATCGGCGATCCACCGGCGGCAGGCCCGTTGGGGTGTCTCGGCGGCATCGCGACGGACAGCCCGGCCGTGGCGGTCGGCACGTCGTTTGCCGCGCTGTTCGTCCGCACCGCCGACAACCGGCTCTGGCAGCGCAACCTCACCGGCAGCGGTACGAACGCCTGGTCCCCGCTGCCCATCGGCGGCGCATCGGCCACTGGGCCGAGCGCGGTGGTGACCGCAGGTGATGTCGTACACCTCGTCGTACGGGGCACCAACGGCGCCGTCTACCACGCCACGCGCCGGGGCACGACCTGGTCGGGCTGGGAGGGCCTCGGCGGCGCGATCCAAGGGACGCCGGCGGTGGCCCCTCGGCCGGGGGGCGGGATCGCGATCGTCGTGCGGGGCACGGACAACGGGATCTACGCCAAGTACGGAGACACCGGGAGCTGGACCGGTTGGTCCCGCTTGACCGGTGCGACGCTCTCGAGCCCGACCCTCGCCTGGGGGTACGCGACCGGTCGCTTGGACCTCTTCGTCGCCGGCACCGGCGGAGGGCTTTATCAGCGGGGGTTCGTCAACGGCACCTGGGGTAGCTGGATTGGGCTGGACTCGACCCTGCCGGCATCGGCGCGCATCGCGGCTGCCGCCCGCAGCGGGCGGGTCATCGTGTACGCCTCGACTGGCAGCACCACCACCTACAAGCAGTGGGTGGGGAGATGGGTCGGCTACCACCCGGCGCCCTACACGTGCACCGGCTGCCTTCCGAGAGTGCGATCCGCAGACGTGCTTGACTGAGCGATCATCCCCGGTCGGCTGCCGGCGGCGTGGCGAACCCCCTGCACGTTCATCGTCTAGCCCGAATCAGGCGTGCTGCCGTGCGGGAGGAAAAGGAACATGTTGACGTAGCCGGGTTCCCCGACCTGATGAGCGTCCTGATGCGACTCGAGCCGAAAGTCGCGGAACTCAGTCCAGCCGTTGCCGATCGTGAAAAAGCAGTCGTAGCCGAGCTCAGCGAGGTAAGTGACGATCTCGGCGATCGTGTGGTCAGGACCGAGATGCCGCTGCTCGATCTCCACGAGTAGAACAGGGCGGTCGCGCTGCAACAGTCTCTCGCCACCCCGCAATACCGATAACTCATGCCCTTCGACGTCGATCTTCACAAAACGAACGTCATCCAAGCCTTGGTCATCAAGGCGATCGACGCGCACCTGAAGGTATGAGCTCGCGCCATCCACGGCTTGGTCGAGCCTCGCGTAACCGGTGAGCGGCACTCCCGACTTGATCGGGATGGAGAGTTGGCCGTCCCCCCTGTGGTCGGACAACGCAACCGGTTTGACATCGACGCGTCCCCGGGCCCAACTCTGCAGCGTCTCTACGCAAGCGGGCTGCGGTTCGAATGCGACGACCCGATCGAAGTGTCGCACCATGAAGTAACTATAGACACCGTGGTTGGCACCGATATCGAGCCCGGTGCCGCCTGGCGGAACCAAACTAGTGATCGAATGCAATTCTGGTTCGAGTGTACGCGTAATACGCATCCATGTGACGCGGATCGGAAGGCGCCAGGAAGGTGGAAATAGGTTGAATGCCAGCCGCTTGAGACGAAGCGGAAGCGAGGCGGTGGTGTTTGTCGTGGTTGTCATAGGTTTGCTTGCTTACAGGGTTGGCGAGACGGCGTTGCTATATCCATCCAAGGGTTCGGAATTCTCTACGGTATGCGTCCAGAACGATCCTGCGCTGACCATCGGCTGAGGCAGGAAGTCGCTGCCAGTTATTGACGCTTACTTCCTTGATGAACTGTGACAGCGGCATATCTGCCGGAAGTACGAGATCCCCGGGTATGGCGTACTCAGGCGCGGAGCCAGAGTCCGTCATTGCAACGGGTGTGCCCAGAGCGTGGGCGATGACGAGGGGCCCACTGGTCTCGCCGACCGAGTTTCGGCGCGGTAGCAGGACGGCGTCGGCTGCCGCCAGGACAAGCGAAAACATGGAGTCGTCCGGGTCTTCGACGAGCGTGATGTTGTCCGGGGCGGACTCGAGAGCTCTGGCGGTGGGTGAGTCGGCAACCGTACCGAGAAGCACGAAAGAGATGTCGGACGCCGGGCCAGCCGCTCGGATCAGCTCGTCGACCCCCTTGACCGCCGTCAGGCGGCCCGCCAGGACCAACAGGTTCCCGTCATGGCCACGAAGGAGGCGGGAGCGTTCTGCGAGACGGGCATCCTCAGTTGGCCGCTCGACAGCATGGAAGAGCGGGACAACGCCTACGGGATCGTCGAACCCGTTCTCGCGTAGCAGATTCGCCGCATGATGGCTGTGGACAACGACGCGGTGCCGCCGCAGGATGCGCAGCACGACGGGCGAAAGCGCCTTGCGGACCCGAGAATCGCGTGAGACCACGTCGTGAAGCGTCACCAAGCAGCCCCGACGCCGCGCGAGCGGAAGGAGAAGGGACCGGCTCGAGTTGGACAGGTGTGCGTTCACTCTGCCATCACGAGCGGGACGGTCAACGAGGCGGGCGCGGAGGCCATCGGCCACGAGCGCATCTGCCAAGTGGCTCGCGGCCCGCCGTGGCCCTAGCGACCTCGATGGGGCGGCGATCTGCAGGATCATGATCCCCCGACAATCGTCCTTTTATCCGGGCGGCGGTCTATGAGTGGCCTGACGAGAGGTTCAGCAACCGGCGGGCGAGGCGGGCGCGGGGCGCAGGATCGCAGCAAGGTCCCCCTCATCAACATTGAACGCCGGGTCATCGAACAGACCGAAGGCGGTGTTCTTTGCCCTCTGGGCGTCGACGCGCTGCTGCGGTGGTGGCCAGACCAACGTATCTCCACGCATGCTGAAATTGATAAGGACAACTGCATCGACCAGATCCTGACGGAACAGTTGGCATACGTGCTCCCTGTTCAGATTGTCGTCCGTATATGCAGAGATGGCGGCGATGACCGGTATAGGTTGCAATCGACGGATCCGTGCGATCTCCTTGTCGAAGGCAACATTGTACGAAAACACCTCGAGCGGCGGAGCAATCTCGCCGATGAGATAGTCGTTACCCGCCGGCAGGAAGAGCACGCGCTCTGATGCTCGCAGTCGACCGCTACCGAAGGCACGCTCCATATCATCTTCAAAGGCTTGCACGAGCTCGTGATTGTGGGCGGCTAGCTTCCGGGCATCGAGCAGGCCGTGCGACGCCGTCTCGAGTACGAGCACTGCGGCGAGAGCAACACCAAGTGAGCGACGGCGCCGGAACAACCACATCACGGTGACGGCGGCGAAGATGACCAGGATCAGGCGGAGGCCTACATGCCAGCGGTACGTTGCCCGCATTCCCTCGAACGGTTGCAAGCCGTACACCCACGACCATGGAAGCGAGACCGTCGCATCGGACGCAGGCATCACGTGGTTGGTACCCGTCACGACCCCATCGGCATTGACGGCAACGACAGGGACGGATGCTTTGTCGAGCACCTTCAGCGAGGGGCCGAGACCCAGTGCGAGGCAGGCGAGCCCGCTCAAAGCGAACGCAAGAGCCACCAAGCGATTCGAGCGGCCCCGACGAAGCAGCGCGACGGCCCCTACGGCGGCGGCCATGAGCATGAATACCCCGACGAACGTTCCGATGAGCGGGGTGCCGTCTGCATAGAACTCGAGAGGATCCCATCGGTCGACGGGGGAGCCGAGAAGGTCGCCCAAGAGGCTATCCCGGGTAGGAAAGACCGCCGTGACGACATCGACTCCATAAGCTCGGTAGAAGCCAAGCGGAAAGTTTGCGCTGACCTCGGCACTTGGCTCCAGCACCCGGAAGATGATCCCGGGCACGAGAAAGGCGATCAGTGTCAACACGGGCACGACGCAGCCTCGCCAGCGGGTTCGCTTCATCGCCACGGCGGCGCCGGCGATGCACAAAGGGCCGCCGATGACCACCGATATCGTCCACGCGTAGGGGTCGAGGTAGACCAACAACAAGGCTGCGGCGAACGTGAGCCCCACGCAGGCGAGCACGACTGGCTGCGGCCTTCGGTTCGGCCTGACCGCAACGTACGCAAGCGCGAGCGGGATGGGCAGTAGTACGAAGCCCAACCAGAGCGCCGTCTTGCCGGTGTGCGCGACGACGATCGGCGACATGAAGTACAGGCATGTGGCGAGTGCGCCGGCGGCCGCACTGCGGGCGATCGACGCCGCCAACCCCCACAACGCAGCGATTCCGGCTGCGAGGGCGAGAAGTGCCAGGACGTTGAGCGCGACCTCGATGCCGATCCCCAACCGGGTCAACAGGAAGGTACCGCCGACGAGAGGCATGCCGACGCTGAGGTCGACACCCTCCGGATAACCGATGTACTTGCACGTGACAAGCCCGTCGTCGAGGCATTCGACCCAGCTCGTCACCGAAGCAATCGGTGCGAGCGGAAAGGTGCGACCCGAGAAGGGAACCACCCCGTACAGCCACGCGATGGCCGTCACGATCGCGACGTAGCCAGAACCGATGGCCAGCCGCCGGTCTCGCCACCGGGTCCGGTCGATGGCGCCCCGGTCGGCCGGCACGTCCCGCAGGCCATCGTCCCCTGACGAACGCCCGGAGGGCGTCGTCAGGGATCGCTGCTGTGCGGACGTGACCTTCATCCCGGATGGTCCTTGCGCTGAACCAGCGTCATCGGGCTGCCGAACGGCTGAGCGACGCTGTCCCCGAGACCGCCCACATGATCGCCGATCAGTTGTGCGGACCGGCGGACGCACGAGTCTGCCTGCCGGGCAACACCGAGGCGAATTCTCTCGCCTGTTCGCATCCCGCGCCGATCACCGAGCTTCGCTGGGCGGGCTGGTTTGCACGCTCTCGGCGTGATCGTCGTGCTCCGCGCGGTCATCGTACGCGGTGTGGGCCTCGGGCTCGGCCTGCGCGGCCGAGTGTTCAGCCGCTTCGTTTCCGGCAGTCGCCGCGTCGGCAGCGCTCGAGGCCCGACGTTCGCGCCGGGCGAGCACCTGGTTGCCGACTGTCGCAGCCACCTCGGCCGCGAGCACGAGAAACCGTTGCGCGAGCGATGCGGCGAGGAGGGCCGCCGATGACGCACCCGGGACCACCGCCACGAGCACGGCCTCTCGGACCCCGATCCCGCTGGGCAACGGGAAGATCAGGAAACCAACGACCCAGCTCAGCGCGAATGCGCTCATCACCACGACTGGATCGACGTCGGTGTTGGCCCCGCTGAGGAGGACGGCGTAAGCGGCCGAGCCGGTGACGGCGTTGCCGAGCGACCACGCAAACGAGACCAAGATGCGTCGTTGAGTTGGGAGGACATCCGGGTCAGGCACTCGCCGGATGAGTCGATGAGCTGCGTGAAGCGCAAGGGCCAGCGCACGCCGATGCAGAAGCGCGGGAGCCAGGAGGCCACACAACGCGGTAGCCCTCAGCCAGGTGGGGAGCGAAGCGGCGAACACCAACCCAGACGCCAGAGTGCAGCCGGCGACGACGGTGGTGAAGGCCCACACGGCGGCCGCGGTCGTCGCTTGGCCGACGCGGGCGCCGGCGGTGACGGTCATGCTCACCTGGCTGGCGGCCTGTACGAATCCGCCAGCAGGGAGATACTTCGTGAGCTGCGATGCGTAGAGCGAGCCGGCAAGTGCCCGTCGATCATGCCGGCCGTCGAACAGTTCGGTCCACGCCCGGGCGGCGAGGGCGATCGAGGCGAGCGTTAGCGCACCGGCGACGACCAATGCGGGGGCGTCAGGGAGCACTTGGCCGCGCGACTCGTCCACCGCTCGACGCACGGCGATGATCAGACCGACAAGGCCGAGCAGGAAAACCGCGAGCCGGATCGTGCGCCGGTGGTCCGCGAGCCTCACGGTGCGCTCGTCGAAGATCTGGGGCAGCGCGATGGCAAGGCACGGGTTTCCCTCACGGGACCGAGCGTACGGGCGGCCGGGACCGGTGTCGCAAGGCCGGGGACCAAACACGCGGGCAGTCGGGGTGCAACAACGAGGACTGCCAGAGGCAGTGGTCGGCTCCTCCTCGAGGATGGCACCATCTGGCCATTTTCTTGCGGGTCGTCGGGCCGTGACACGATCGGACGACACGACGAGAGGTGGTGGTCAGGATTTCGACGGCGAGCAGCACGCGATCTCGGTCGGTGGCCCGGGATGTCGAGTATGTCCTCAGGCAGGTCTTCGGGAACCCGGGAAACAAGGGCGAACGCTTTCGTCGGACGGCGGAGGCTTTGATCTTCCCGGCGTGGACCCGGCTGACCGGCGGCTACTGGACCACAACCTACGCGGGGGGCCAGATCCTGGTGCGCCGAGGCCAGGGGGCGTCGCACGCCGTCTATGCGCGGCTGCCTGATTATCGGGAGATGACGTTCTGGTTGGGTGCGCTCCGGCCGAGCGACCTCTTCGTCGACGTCGGGGCGAACATCGGGATCTATACCCTGCTCATCGCCTCGAACGGCTGCGATGTGATCTCGGTGGAGCCCGCTCCGGACGCCCGCCGCCTTCTCGGGGTCAACCTCTGTCTGAACGGCTTGAAGGCCGACATCGTCCCGGCCGCGCTCGGTCGCGCTCCGGGACAGAGCAGGCTCACAGCGGAGCTCGGCTCGTCCAACTACCTGGTTCCGAACCCCGGCGAGACTGACGACACGAAGGAGCCCGTCACCGAGATCCCCGTCACCACACTCGATCACGTGCTCGGCGATCGTACGGCCGCCGGCGTCAAGATCGATGTCGAGGGATTCGAGCTCGACGTGGTGCTCGGAGCTGCCCGGGCCCTGGACGAGCAGCGCGTCGGCATCCTGCAGCTCGAGTGGAACAGCATGGCGCGTGAGCACTTCGGCAGGCATCGAGATGAGATCGCCCGGGCATTGCAGGATGCCAACTACGTGCTGGCGAGGCCCGATGACCACGGACGCCTTCACCCAGCGGTGCCCAACGAGGGACCGGATGTCTTCGCGGTTGCCCCCCGTCTCAGCGCCCAGCTGGTCGTCCGCGGCGATTGAAGCCAGCGTCAGGGCGAACAGGCGTCGTCGTCGTCGGCGGCGGCGGCGTTACGACCTGTCGAGCCGTGCGGCCTTGACCACCGCAGCGGCGACGTCCCCCCACGTCGGTGCGTCGCGCAGCGCGTCTGCGGCCAGCGTCGGCAGGTCCCGAGCGCAACGCTGGATGGCATCGGCAAGCGATTGCGCGTCGTCCGGTGTGGCGAGCGTGCCGTTCTCGCCGTCCCTGATCACGTCGGTCAGCCCTCCGGCCGCCGTGGCGACGACGGGTCGCCCGGCGGCGAACGCGATCGGCGCGATGCCCGACTGCGTGGCGCTGCGGTACGGCAACAGCGCAGCGTGGTGTTCGGCGAGCAGCCCGCTCATTTCGCCGTCGGCCACGTAGCCCAGTCGCAGCTCCACCTGGTCGCTCAGCCCGCGCCGTCTGACCCGCTCCTCCCAATCCTCGCTCGGGTCCCACGGCTCGCCCGCGACCGTCAACCGGTGCACGACGCCCTGCCGACGCAGCTGGGCGAGAGCATCCAACGCCACGTCGAGACCCTTGTACGGGCGGATGAAGCCGAAGAACAGCAGCCGCAAGCCGTGGTCGGCCAGCTCCGGCAGCGGGCAAGCCTCCACGTCGACGTTCGGTGGATGCGGCGTGATCACCATCTCGACCCGCGCACCCAGTAGCTCGTCGAGCTCCTCGGCGACCGTCGACGCGTGCACGACGAGGCCGTCGCAGCGAGACAGGATCCACCGGGTGAGTGGCCGCTGCAGGGGTAGCGGCTCATGCGGCAGGGCGTTGTGGACGATGGCGACCGTTCGGGCCCGGCCCGCCCGGGCCATGATCAGCCGGTAGGTCAGGACATGGAACGGCGTCGCCCAGACGAGCACGACCAAGTCGCTGTTCCGGGCTGCCCACCCCGCCCGCCACCACGAAAGGGGATCCCACCACCGCAGGTCGAATCGCGCCGTCGGGTGTGGTGGCGCGGCCCGATCGACCTGCGGCCGCGGGAAGAAGCGCTTGGGGTACTGGTGCTGCCACGACAGCACAGTTACGTCGTGGTCATGCGCCAGCGCCTCGGTCAGGCGACCGCCGTGCTGCGAAACGCCGCTGCGGATCGGGGGGACGGGGCCGACGAAGGTGATGCGCACGTCCGTCACGTCGCCGAGGGGCGGCGGCGAGTGGCGATAGCTTCGGGCATCGGCATGACATCCTTCACGAC
Organism: uncultured bacterium; assembly: GCA_963813485.1. Taxonomy (GTDB): domain Bacteria; phylum Actinomycetota; class Acidimicrobiia; order Acidimicrobiales; family VFJN01; genus DASQUK01. The sequence continues at coordinate 107,070 of CAWEZE010000021.1, read as the reverse complement.
CGTCCGGCGGACGGCGCGATGCTAACGAGCCGGCGTCCCCCTCCCAAGGCGACGAGGCCGGTCAGCCGAGTACCGTGAGAATCTCGCATGAAACTCATCATCCAGATCCCGTGCCTCAACGAAGAGGCTCAGCTCCCGGCCACGCTCGCCGGCCTGCCACGGCGGCTCGACGGGTTCGACCGGGTCGAGTGGCTGATCATCGACGACGGCTCCACGGACGGCACCGTCGAGGTGGCGCGGGAGCACGGTGTCGACCACATCGTCAAGCTGACCAACAACAAGGGCCTGGCCTCGGCGTTCCAGGCGGGCCTCGACGCCGGCCTGAAACTAGGAGCCGACGTGATCGTCAACACCGACGCCGACAACCAGTACTCGGCGGCCGGTATCCCGGCGCTGGTGGCGCCCATCTTGTCCGGCGAGGCCGACATGGTGGTGGGCGACCGCCGGGTGATGGAGGTCGACGATTTCTCGTACGCCAAGAAGCGGCTGCAACGTGTGGGAAGCTGGGCGGTCCGGCACGCGTCCGACACGGAGGTGCCCGACGCCACGTCCGGCTTCCGCGCCTACAACCGCGAGGCCGCCCTGGGCCTGACGGTGGTGTCCAAGTTCACCTACACGCTCGAGTCGCTCATCCAGGCCGGCAAGAGCCTGATCGCGGTCGTCGACGTTCCCGTGTCGACCAATCCCAAGACCCGCGAGTCGCGCCTTTTCGGCTCGATGTGGTCGTACGTCCGACGCAATACCATCGCCATCTTCCGGATCTACGCCGGCTACGAGCCGCTCCAGGTGTTCACGGCACTCGCCGTCCTGCTGCTGGTCGGCTCGCTGGCCGCATGGTCTCCCTTCGTGTGGGACTGGATCGCCAACGGCAATCGGGGCGGCCACCTGCAGTCGATCGTGTTGGGCGGCGTGCTCTTCGTTGCGGCTATCCAGGTGTTTGCGCTGGGCGTGTTGGCCGACCTGATCAGCGCCCACCGCGTCGTGACCCAGCGCACGTTGGAACGGGTACGGCGCATCGAATTGCAGCTCGGGGTGCCGCCCTCGCACTACATGCCAGGACGCCGGGGCGACCTCGGGGAGCCGGAACCCGAGCCGTCGTCGACGTCGCAGGCAGCCGACAGCGGCGCGCGGAAGACCGGTTCCGGGGATGGACCGGCGACGTCATCGGATGTGCCCGAGCGAACGCGGGTTTGAAGGTGCCGGGAAACGCAGTCGCTCGACCCTCGCTGGGGGCGAACTCCACCCTGCGCTGGCCCCTGATCCAGGAGCGGCTCGACGCGCTTCGGCCCCAGACGATCCTGGAGCTGGGCACCGGCACCGGTGGGGTCGCCGTCCACCTCGCGTCTCGTGCCACGTACGTCGGGGTCGAGCCCGACGACACGTCCCGGGGCATCGCAGCGTCCCGGATCGGCCAGGGCGACGCACGCATGGTCCGCGACATCGCCGACCTGGACGGCGGGGAGCGCTTCGACCTGGTATGCGCCTTCGAGGTGCTCGAGCACATCGTCGACGATGCCGGCACGTTGGCGCGGTGGGTCGAGCACGTCCGCCCAGGCGGACACGTGCTCGTGTCGGTTCCCGCGGACCCGCACCGCTTCGGCCCCTGGGACGAGCTGGTCGGGCACGTGCGGCGCTACACAATCGACGATCTCACGAAGCTGTTCGAGGCCACAGGCCTGGAGCCCATCGATGTCCGGTACTACGGCTTTCCGGCCGGTGCCGTACTCGACGTCGGCTACAACTGGTTCGCTCGCCGCCGCCTCGCTCGATCGTCAACTCCCACGGATCTCGCCGACCGCACCGCCCAGAGCGCCCGCAATGTCCAACTACCGGACTGGGTTCGCCGCGCTAACTGGTACGCAATGGCGCCGTTCCGCGTGATTCAACGCCGCTACCCCAACAGGGGGGTCGGCCTCGTCGGCTTCGCTCGGCGGCCTGGCTAGGCCGGTCCGTTCGTCCAAGCCCGCTATCCCGCTGATCCCGTCAGCTGCCAGATGCTGACCGGCCACTGCGTCGTGACCGCCTCGTCCGGCCGCTCGTCGCGGCTCTCCTCCCAGGCCACGACCTCCCCCGCGACGTGTCCAGACATTCTGAAGCGGTCGGCCGGCAGGTGGTCGGGCAGGCCTTCGCCAGGCGCGACGACGAAGACGGGACGGTCCGGGAACGCCTCCTGGTATCCGTCGACGGTGGCGAGGTCGTAGTCGCTCGGCAGGCGGGCAGCCACCTGATCGAATACGAACCAGACGATGCCGGGTGTGTTGCGCACGACGTCGTTGGCGGACACGGGCGGAGGGAAGAGGAACACACCCTGCTCGGTGCCCGCCTGCGCGGCGATCGCCGCCGACAGGTCCCATGAGCCGCCCATCTCGTCGTGGTCCCGAAGGGGACTGGACATACCCACATACTCGACGAGGAGCGTCACGAGGAGGACGGCGCCGGCGAGCCGAACGGTCATCCAGCGGCGAGTGAGCGCCCAGCCGATGGCGATGGCGATGAGGATGACGACCACGGGGACCACCGTGGGGATGAACCGCCGAACCCACCACATGAGCCGCATCGATACGCGTGGGTTGTAGAGGTAGAGCGGCAGCAGCAGCACGCCGGTGGCCACCAATGCGAACAGCGAGCCCCGCCACCTCTGGATGAGCACCAAGCAGATGCCGAGCCACATGGCGACAAGCCCTCGAAGGGTGACGAACCACGACAGCCAGGGCGTGCTCATCTCGGCGAAGGACCGTTCAACCCTGCCGGTGAAGTGCGAGTAGCGATAGTCCTCGCCGAACAGTTCGCGGCGGAAGAACAGAAGAAGAAACAGCGCGCCGAAGGCGACGCTCAGCACCGCGCCCACAGGGATCCTCCACCGGGCGAGCAATTGGGCCGGCCTGTCAAGGTGCGTGCGCGGAAAGCGGCGACCAAGCGTGACGAACACGCGACGCGCGATGAAGCCGGCCGCAACCATGAGTGCGATGGCGCCGACCAATGTCACTGGGCCGGGTACCGAGTTCACCTCGGTGTAATGCTCACGAGCGACGTAGGCGTTCCACATCGCGTAGGGGAGCGACACCGCCAGACCGCCGATCAGCGCCGCAACGCGGGCGTCGGCGCGCCCGGCGGCGATGACGATCGCGACGGAGCCCGCTGCCAGCAGCACGTAGAGGAATCCGTCAGGGCGTGCCAGGAAGCTGACCCCGGCCAGGACGCCGACGATGAACGACCCCCCTACCCATCTCCGATCGATGGCCAGGACGGCGGCCAGAAGCGCCCCGGACAGGAGCACCTGGGCGAAGATCTCGGTGGACGGGTACTTCGCCTGCCATACCTGCATCATCGAGGTGACGAGAAGCGCGCCCGCGACCACGGCCACGACCGTTCCCGCAGCCCGGCGGGTGGCCAGGACGACCAGGCAACAGGACCCGATGGCGAGCAGGGGGGTCAGGTTGAACAGCGCGGGGCCCACCGATGTCCTCGGCCGTGGCGAGCAGGGACGAATACAGGTGGTAAAACTGCGACGTCACCTGGTTCGGATGGTCCGAGTCGGCCCAGATGCCCGGGAACCTCTGTCCCTGCTCGAGGCCGGTCGTCAGCCCCCGCCCGGTGACCGGGTCGTCGATGTCCACGTCGCCCTCGCGGGCGATGGCGAAGCCGTGCGCGACGTAGATGCCCGGGTCCTTGTCGCCGTACGCGTAGTGAAAGCCTGGCAAGAAGAAGAACGCGCCGGCGGCTATCACGGCGGCCAGCAGGGCGAGCTCTGTGACATCGACACGGATCGCCGGCCGCGGGCCCATCGAGGCGCAAAGGCCGGCGCCGGCCGCCGCCGTCAGGAGGCCCAAAACGACGGCCAGCCAGCCGTCGTGCCGGCCGAGCTGAGCCAGAGCCAACGACCATGTGGCGATCGCCGCCACCAGGCCGACGCCCAGCAACGCCGACGCCTCGCCCACGGTGAGGGACGGCACCTTGATCGCCACGTCGGCGCCGATCGTGCGGTCGCTCGGGACCCTCCGGTCCTCGGTCGTGGTGTCGCCGCTGGACGTGGCCGTTTCGTGCGGGATCGATTTCATGGCGCCGCCGCCTCGTCACTTCCGGGAGGAAGCGACATCCCTGTGGGTTTCGTCCCCGACGTTCTCGCGGGGTGTGGACTCGCCGGCAACCGTCATGTTGCGGACCCCTCGACGGACACCGACCAGGCCCCCCCGAGCGCCACCAGGCCGCCGATGTCGGCGTGCTGGTCGGACTTCACGTCGATGCGGGCGGCTCGCCGACGCACAGCGTGGGTCCGCTGCAGGTGGTCGTCGAGCAGTCGGGCAGACACGTCGTAGGTTCCGCTGGCCAGGACCATGTGGGGGACGGTGTAGTCGACCGTCCGGAGACCGGCACCTCGGGTGCGAAACCGATTGACTGGACCGGCGACGTGGACGCCGTCCGTGCGGTAGAGGCCGAGCGCCAGGGCCACCTCTTCGTCGCGGGCCACTTCGAGCTCGACCCGGATCGTGACCTTGTCCCCGCTGCCGACCACGTCGATGTCGCGCCCCGTCTCGTCGACGATCCGAACCTCACGGATGTGCCAGTCCCCGATCGCCTCTTCGGGGGTGACGACGCTGCCGGTCTGGTGCTCGCGGGCGCGGCGGTCATCGCGCACCGACTCCAGGTAGGCCGTCACCACGTCGTGAGTCTCGCCCTCCTTGACCAGGTCACCATGGTCGAGCCACGCCGCCCGGTCGCAGATGTTGCGCACGGAGTCGAGCCCGTGGCTGACCAGCACGATGGTGCGTCCCGAGCGTCGGATGTCGGCGAACTTCTCCATGCACCGCTGCTGGAAGGCTTCGTCACCGACCGCCAGGATCTCGTCCACCAGCAGCACGTCGGGCTCGACGGTGATGGCCACGGAGAAGCCCAGCCGGACGAACATGCCCGACGAGTAGTTCTTCACCGGCGTGTCGATGAACTGCTCGAGCCCGGCGAACCCGACGATCTCGTCGAAACGCCGGTCCACGTCTCGCTTGGAGAGCCCCAGGATGCTGGCGTTGAGATAGACGTTCTCGCGACCCGACAGTTCGGGATGGAAGCCTGCGCCCAGCTCCAGCAGCGCCGACACACGCCCCCGGGTGCGTATCTCACCCCGGTCGGGCCGGTAGATGCGTGCCATGCACTTGAGCAACGTCGACTTACCGGAACCGTTGTGGCCGATCAGGCCGTAGGTGGTGCCTTCCTCGACCTCGAACGACACGCCCTTCAGGGCCCAGAACTCTTCGTGGACGGTCCGCCGGAACCCGCTGAAGACCGTGGCCTTGAGCGTCGTGTTGCGCTCGTGGACCAGCCGGAAGCGCTTGGCGACGTCGTCGACCGCGATGGCTGAGGTGGCTGGCATCACAGCTCCTCGGCCAGCCGGGGTTCGAGGCGGCGGAAGGCGGCGGCACCGAGAACGAGGGTCAGGGCGGATATGGCAAACATGGCGGCCCACTGGTTGAGCGTCGGCCACGTCAGGTCGTACAGCACGGCCCGATAGGCGTCGACGAACACGGCCATCGGGTTGAGGGTGACCAGCAGGTCGCGTAGAGGGATCGTCACACCAAGCAGGTCGAACTCCTCAGGGATCTGGTCGGAGGGGTAGAGGATGGGCGTGGCGTAGAACCAGATGTTCAGCACGATGGCCAGGAAATGCTGGACGTCGCGGAAGTAGGCGTTGGCCGCGGACAAGAACAGGCCGAGGCCGAGGACGAAACCGGTCTCCAGGACCATGAGCAGCAGCACCACCGGGATCCAGGGCAGGATCATGTTGCCGGCGGCGAGCAGCACGATCCCCAGCACCGCCAGCTCGACGCCGAATCCTGCGAGCCACGCCAGCGTGGAGGCGGTCGGCAACACCGAGCGCGGGAAGTAGACCTTCTTGACGAGGCCCTCGTTGACGACGATCGAGGCAGTCGCACCGTTCAGGCCGTTGGTGAGGTACGTCCAGGGCAAGAGGCCGCAGACGAGGAAGAAGCCGTACACGTGCAGGCCGCTCGGGTCGCCGACCGGCGGCGGCACGTCGAGGAAAACCCCGAACACAAGGGTGTAGATGGCGATGCTGGCGAGTGGGTTGATAACCGACCACAGCCACCCGAGCGTCGAGCGCTTGAACCGGCTCCGGAGCTCCCGCAGGGTGAGGTTCCACAGCAGATCGGTCGGAAGGGCTCGTGTGTCCGGGAGGCGGGATGCCACGGGGCGCGACTGTACCGACAGGCCGGCGATCGCCCGGTACCGGGTGGTCGCACCTAGGGTTCCCCGTCGGTCAACATAGGATGATGCCCCACCCCCGTGTCCGCCTCGTCGTGCTCAACTACAACGGTGGCGAGCAGGTCGTCCGCTGTGTCGAGCACCTGGAGCGGCTCGACTGGCCCGCCGACCGCTTGGAGATCGTGGTCGTCGACAACGCCAGCTCCGACGGCTCGGATCGCGTTCTGGAGACACGGCCCCGGGTCAGGCTCATCCGATCTGAGCGCAACCGTGGCTTCCCCGGGAACAACCTCGCGATGCGCGACCTCGGCGACCTCGACTTCGTCGGGCTCGTCAACAACGACGCCTTCGTCGAGCCGGGCTACCTCCATCCGCTTGTGGCGGCGCTCGATGCCGACGCGGCCCTCGGTGCTGCCTGCCCGAAGATCCTGCTTGCCCCGCAGTTCCTCGACCTGGTGGTGAGCGCCCCCACGCACCAGGTACCACCCGACGGGCGCGACCTCGGCGTCCGCATCAGCGGGCTGGAGGTCGAGGGCGAGGATCGGTGGCGATGGGCCGTGTTCGGTCGAGGCGCGTACCACGCGGAGGCCGGGCCACCCGCTGAGGCAGAGTTGCGTTGGCTGGGTGACCGGGCTGAGATCGGTGTGCCCGTCACAGCGGGGGCCGTCGCGGCCCGCGTCCGCCTCGCCAGCGACCGCCCGGTCAAGGTCGAGCTCGACGGCGGCGGTGGCGTCACTCCGGCTGACGTGGGCCAGGCGCCTGAGTGGCACGACATCGCGCTGACGGGGGCACCCTACGACGTGATCAACAACGCCGGATCCGTGCTGGTGAACGGCTCGTGGGGTGGCGACCGCGGGTTCCTCGAGCACGACACCGGCCAGTACGACGAGCCCCAGGACGTCTTCGCCTGGTGCGGCGCCGGCGTGCTGTTGCGGCCCGGCTACGTCGAGGACGTTGGGCTGTTCGACGAACGGTTCTTCCTATACTACGAGGACACTGACATGGCCTGGAGGGGCCAGGCGCGCGGGTGGCGGTACCGTTACGTGCCTTCGGCCGTCATGCGTCACCTGCACGCGGCGACCAGCGTCGAGGGCTCCCCCCTGTTCCAGCACTTCACAGAGCGCAATCGCTTGGTGATGCTCAGCAAGAATGCGCCGCGGCAGCTCGCGGCCCGGGCAGCCGGGCGGTTCCTTCTGTCCACAGCCTCGTATGCGGCGCGAGACGTCCTCCGTCCAATCGCACGGGGACGCCGGCCGCACCCGGCGCTCGTCGTGGCGAGGCTGAGGTCGTTCGGAGGGTACGTCCGCATGCTGCCCCAAGTGCTGCCCGACCGGCGCCGTCTGCGCGCTCGCCAGCGCGTCCACGACGAGGCAATCACGGGCTGGTCGGTCACGCGATGAGGACCGCCGTGTACAACCGGTACTGGGAGACCGGCGGCGGTGCGGAGAAGTACGGGGCCGTCGTAGCCCAGATCTTGTCCGGCGACGGCCCGCTCGACCTCCTCTCCCACGACCCCGTCGACGTCGACTGGTTGGCCGACCGCCTGCACGTGGAGCTGTCCAAGGTGGATGTCCGAACCGTCGACGACGAGGCCGGTGCCATCACCAGGGCCGCCCGCGACTACGACCTGTTCGTCAATGTGTCGTACATGAGCTCGGACCCCGCGCCCAACCCCCGAAGCCTCTACGTCGTGCACTTTCCGCCGCCGCTCGACGGGCACCTCGGGGGCGTGCAGCAGGCGCTCGGCCGGGCCTTCCCACGGCTGCGTCGGTCGCTCGATGTGAGCATGCAGTGGGGGCAGGGCTTCTACCACCGCGAGGTCGGCGTGGGTGGGGTCGCCTGGACCAACGGTGACGCGCGGGCTTCGGTTCGTCACCAAGCCAGGTTCGCCCGTCACGGTGCGCCTGGCGTTCGGCCATCTGCGGCCCCGCGACGCTGGTCCGACCCCGGTTCGCGTCGAGGTGGACGGCGAGGTGGAGTCCGAGCTGACCCTGGCCCCGCAGCGTTCGCGCCTCGACGGACGGCGGTCCGTCGTGGCCAAGGTAGAGGTCGTGAGCCCCGAGCCCGGCGTACCGGTCGAGGTGCGCATCGTGTCCGACACGTTCGTGCCCGCGGAGCTGCTGGGTACCGGGGACCGGCGGCGCCTCGGCGTACCGCTCAAGCGCCTGGACCTCGGCTCGCGGCGGATGGCGTCGATGGCCCGCTGGCTCCCTTTCGCCGTCACTGCGTCGACCTCCGCGGACTGGACGGAGTCGTATGGCGCAGTCGTCGCCAACTCCCAGTTCACCCGGACGTGGGTGTACCGCTACTGGGGCTGTGACAGTGAAGTTGTCTACCCACCGGTCACGATGCACGCGCCAAGGGCCAAGGAACCGACCATCCTGTCCGTCGGCCGCTTCTTCCCGGCTGACATGGGACATTCCAAGAAGCAGCTCGAACTCGTCCAGGCGTTCCGCGCGCTCGTCGACCAGGGCGTACGGGGCTGGACCCTGCATCTCGTAGGCGGTTGCTCTGACGCAGGCCGGGACTATGTCGATGAGGTCAGGCGGGTCGCAGAGGGATATCCAGTCCGGATCCACGTGGACGCGACCGGCGCGCAGCTCGAGGCGCTCTATGGCGCGGCCAGCATCTACTGGCACGCGTCCGGGTTGGGTGAGGATGCCCAACGTCACCCTGGTCGCCTCGAGCACTTCGGCATCACCACAGTCGAGGCCATGTCGGCCGGGGCCGTGCCCGTGGTCATCGGTTTGGCGGGTCAGCTCGAGACGGTGCGCCATGGAGTTGACGGGTTCCACTTCCGAACCCTCGAAGGGCTGGTCGCCCTCACCCGCCAGCTCATCGAGGACGATCGAGCCCGCCAGCGGATGTCGTCGTCTGCGATCACCCGGGCCCGCGCCTTCGACGTCGGAGCGTTCGAGGAGCGGCTCCGAGTCGTCGTGGACCGGGTCGTCAGCGTCACCTAGCCCGAGCCCGGTCGGCCACGGTCACGGTGGTGAGGGGCAGGGGGCCGACACTCGACGACTCCGATGATCGGCCAGGTCAGCTGCGATCGTCTGTCGGGTTTCGACGGAGAGCGCTGGGCAGACGTGTGTAGCGGAAGACGCGGCTACGGCGGGCGGCCCCCAAGATCGCCGCGTTTCGCCGAGCGGCGGCGACGACGGCGTCGATCTCGGCCTCCGCCTTGCCGCGGGCCTGCTCGTGCAGGGCCGCTTGCTGTTCGCCGTGGCGCAGCATCCCCTCGAGATGCGCCAGGGCGCCGCGCAGGTCCTGGTTCTCCCGCATGAGCCGCTCGAGGTCGGTGTCCTCGGCGAGCTCCTCGTCGCGCAACGCCATGCGATAGGCGACCGCCTCGTCCAGGGTCGCCCGCAGCTCGGACGTGTCCGCTTCAACGTCAGGCCGGCGCAGATGGGGTGGGTCGATGACCGGCGCCGGCACGGCCGGGCGCGGGACCCGACGGAGGCGCAGATGCAACGGAGCGGGGGTGTCCTCCCATGCCAGGGGTCTCAGGTGCCGCACCGCGTGGGCCGCGGTCAACTCCGCGACGCGGTCGAAGTGCGCGTCGATCCGGGCCTGCAGCGAGAGAAGCGACGCCGGGGGTGCCTCGTCTCCCACCGCCCGGCGACCGGCTCGGCGCACGGCCTCGACCGTGTCGGAGGTACGTGCCTGGGGCCAGCCGATCAGCTCGGCGAACCCCGTCAGCTTCGACTGCCCGAAGGGGTCGAGGGAGGCGAAGGGGCGCCCGTAGGCGAACGCGGTGATGGCCCCGTGCAACGACACACCGAGGAAGCAGTCAGCACCAACAATGGCCGCCGCCACGGCCTCGAGGGGCGCGTCCTCCGGCACGGACCAGACGCGGCTGCGGGCGTGATCGGCCAGTGCCGCGGCGAAGAGATGATCGTTGTGGCAGGGGCTGACAGCAACCGTGGCGATGCGGGCGGCCGGGATTATCTCGTCTAGGGCGGCAGCGAGCGCCGGGGCCAGACCCGCCATCGTGTGGTTGCCCTGGACGACTATCACCGGCTGGGAGCCCTGCGGCGGGAAGTGTCCGTCCTCCTGGAGCCGCTTCCGCCATTGATCCAGCTCGGTCACCGGGAGGACGCGGGGCAGCAACAGCGCCGAATCGGGCACGACCATGGTGTCCCGCTCGACTCCTGCCGCCTCCAACAAGCGCCGCGATCGCTCGTCGCGCACGGCCACCACTGCCCGTGACCGGAGCGCTCGACGGACACGGTCGGCGGTCGTCGGGTCGAGCTCGGCCGGGACGCCGACTGCATGCCATACCACTGGGCACACCCGTTCGGCCGCGCCGAGTGCCTCCAGGAACCAGCGGTCCACCTCGAGATCAGCGGCATCGCGCGCTGCAATCCCGTAGAAGGACCGATAGATCGCTCCGTCACCCTGGACGATCTCGCCGCCACCGCACAACATCAGGGTCGCCCGGTCCGCCAGGGCAGCGGCGCGCTGCTCGGACCAATGCCCGAGCGCCCAGCTCGCGGCGCCGGGGGCGAGCGAACCCAACGGGCCGAAGGGAGCAACTTGCAGATGATCGAGTCGGCGGGCCAGCTCGTGGCTGGCTACCAGCGGGTACACCTGGTCGCCGTAGCTGGCCAGGTCCAAGGCACCCACGTGGGCGATGACAGGCGGGTTGGTGTTGGGCACGGCGTATGGAACTCCGGGTGGAGACGGGCAGCGTCCCCGAGGCGCTGGACTCTAGTAGGGGGTAGGGATGTCGGCTCGCAGGCCTACGTGGCCCGCCGGCCTCGCCGTCGCCCCTCCGTCGCCTGGGCTACTCTGCGACGCTTTCTCCGCGATACGACCTGGTGAGCGAGGTCACCAATGCGCCAACATCCAACCGAGCCCGGACGGGCAATGCGTCGCGGAGCACGACGGTGTCGGGCCGCGCTGTGAGTCGCCGTCTACGCGCCCTGGCAAGGAGGGCGCGGCGCTATGTGCCGGTATCTCGGGGCCGCTTCGACGAGCTGGCGCGGCGGCACCACGAAGCGGTGCTGGAGGCGAACCACATGCGGAAGGTCTCCGAGATGTGGGTTCCGCCGGGTCATTTCTATTCGCCATTTCCCGATCTCGACGAGGTGGAGCGTCGGGCATCACGGCTGTGGGACATTGACCAGGATCCCACGGGCATCGACCTGCGGGAGAAGGCGCAGCTGGCACTGTTCGACACGCTGGCTGACATCCTCGAGGACAACCTGCCGTTCCCGGCAGGGCCGGCAAAGGGCGATCGCGGGAAGGGGACCCGCTATTACTTCGAGAACCCGGCGTACTCGTGGTCGGACGGGATGGTTCTCCACGCCCTCCTCCGCCACCTCCGGCCCAGCCACATAGTCGAGGTCGGCTCCGGCTACTCGTCGGCCATGACGCTGGACACCACCGAGAGATGGCTTGACGACGGTCCCCACGGCGCAGTCGAGCTGACCTTCGTCGAGCCGTACACGGAGCTCCTGCGCAGCCTGCTCCGGCCCGGGGACGAGCACCGGGTGAGGATCCATGAGACCGCGGTGCAGGACGTACCCCTTGGGGTTTTCGAAGCGCTCGGCGACGGTGACGTCCTGTTCGTCGACTCGACGCACGTCGTGAAGGCCGGCTCCGACGTCAATCACCTGATGTTCGAGGTCTTCCCCCGTCTCGCTCCAGGCGTATGGATCCACATGCACGACATCTTCTTCCCCTTCGAGTACCCACGTGATTGGGTGCTCGAGGGCCGCGCGTGGCACGAGGTCTACCTGCTGCGGGCCCTGCTCACCGGCAACGATGCCTTCGAGATCCGTTGGTTCCAGAGCTTCATGTGGGCCCGGCACCGACAGCTCCTCGAGGGGCGGTTGCCCGCCATGGCCAAGAACGCCGGCGGCAACATCTGGCTGCAGAAGGTCGGCTGAGTCCGTGCAAGACGTAGCCGGAACGGTCCGGTCCGATTCGGCCCCTGCCGACATGGGCACCGCAAGTTCGGGCCAGGCCGGTGCGGAGGAACGCCCGCGCCGGCGACGGTGGCTCATCGACGCGGCGGTGCTCTTCGGGCTTGCCGGGGTGGCAATCACCCAGCCGCTGCTCGACCTGCTCGGGCGCAATCCGCCGTTCTTCGTGGCGGGGCGGTACGAGCCGAGCCAAATCATCTGGTTCGCGGTGATCGTTGCTGTGGTGCCGGCCACTGTCGTATTCGGCGTCACCGCGCTCGCTGGGTTAATCCACCGCCGCGGTGCCGCTGTCTACCACGGCGCCGGTGTCACCCTCCTGGCGGGCCTGTTCGTCCTGGTGCTGTGCCGGACCGTGCGGCTCGACGGCGTCGTCTACGTGGTCCCCGTCGTCGCCCTTGTCGCCGTCGCGGTTGCCTTGGTGGAGTGGCGCTCGAAGATCGCCCGACAGTTCCTCGCCTACCTGGCCGTGGGCAACGTTGCGTTCGTCGTGCTGTTCCTGACCACCAGCCCCACGGCCCGCCTGATCGGTGCCGACGACAACGTCGCCGGTCAGCAGGGGCAGGTGACAGTCCCACCGATCGACGGGCCGGTGATCCTCATCGTGCTCGACGAGTTCCCGGTGACGGCGATCCTGCGCGGCGACGGCAGCATCATCGACACGCGCTACCCCAACCTGGCTCGACTGGCCGACGAGAGCACCTGGTTCCGCAACGCGGCGAGCGAGTCCCGTACCACCTACGTGTCGACGCCCTCCATCCTCACCGGCGTGCGAGCGGACGATGACGAGCTGCCGATCCTCCAGGACCATCCTCGGAACTATTTCTCGCTGTTCGGTGACAGGTATCCGGTCAACCGCTACGAGCTGGTCACGGACATGGTCCCTCCCGAGGTGGCCGAACCCGCTCCGGCGCAGCCCATGACGCAGCTCCTCGATGACGCTTCGATCGTCTACCGCCATCGGGTGCTGCCGCCGAGCTTGCGTGATCGTCTGCCACCGCTCGACACCGGCTGGGGCAACTTTGGCGAGGCCATGCCGGGAGGCGGGCCGCGCGCCGACCCCATGGACCAGGTACGCAAGAAGTCGCAGGAGGAGATCCTGAACGGCCAGCCGGCGGTGTTCCGGCGGCAGATCGACTTGATCGACGCCGACCCCTCGATCAACTTCATCCACAGCGTGCTTCCCCACCATCCCTATCGATTCACGCCCTGGGGCGAGGGCCCACTTCCTGCGACCCGCCTTCCTGATGAGGTCTCCTCCGGGCGGAACAAGCTTCCGGCGCCGGACGATCCGGCCTACGACTTCATGTTCCGCGAGGTGTACCCCCTCCAGGCGATGCAGATCGGCGCGGTCGACAAGCTGCTCGGCGAGATGATCGACCGCCTCGAGGCGGTCGGGGCGTGGGACGAGTCGCTCGTCGTGGTCATGAGCGACCACGGCATCGACATGACGGCACCCGGGTTCACACGCCGCGTCGACGACACCAACTCCGAGGAGATTTTCCGCTTCCCGCTGTTCATCAAGGCCCCCGGCCAGACCGAGGGGCGGATCGACGACGCTCCCGCCTCGACGGTCGATGTGCTGCCGTCGATCATCGACCTGCTCGGCATCGAGACCGACTGGGAGCTCGAGGGGCACTCGCTCTTCGACGGCAGCGAACGGGTCATCGACCGCAAGGTGGCGAGCGACATCGAGCCGGCGCTCAGGTTGGCGGCCGCGCACCAGGCGCAGTTCCCCCGGGGTGAGGACTGGATGGCGCTCGCCGCGGTGGGTGAGGGCGAGGACCTGGTCGGCAACCCGGTGGGTGACTACCGCGTGGCGGCACCGAGTCCCCTGCAGTTGGCAGCCCGACGCAGCCGAAGTGCTCCAGGACCTGTCCCTCGCGGAGGATCCCGTGCCCTACATCCTGGAAGGCGAGGTGACGGGGGCCGACTCTCGTCCGCCCGAGCTGGTGGTCGCGGTCAACGGCACCCTGGCCGGGACACTGGGCGGCTACCTGGCCGATGGGGACGCGTGGCGGTTCACGGGGTACGTCGGGCCCCTGTTCAGGGACGGCAGGAACGAGGTCGTTGCCTACGAGGTTGAGCGAGCAGGCGGCGCCGTCACGTTGCACCCGCTCACCGGCTGACCCCGCGTCGACATGAACGCCGGGTGACCGCCCGGCCGACGCGGCTGTGACCGCTCGGGGACGCGCGAGTTAACATGCGCCGTCTTGGTGCCATCCCTCGGTGGCGCCTGCCTCGATCCGTAGCAAGGGGGACCAACGTGACGATCGGCTATCTCGACCCGGGTTCCGGCAGCATCATCGCCTCGGCCGTGGTCGGAGGCTTCGCTGCCGCCGGCGTTGCCGTGAAGCAGGCGCGGCACCGGTTCGCGAGCAAGTTCTCCCGCAAGCAGGCCGAGGCCGACGCGACGGAAGAGACGGCCGAGCCCGACGTCGATCCCGCGACGACCGAAGCCTGAGCCCAGCCGGCTTCCGGTGTCGACCTACGAAGCCGGGTCGTTCCGCGATCCCGACAGCGCCGTCTTCACCGCGGGCGGCAAGGTCTTACGGGGCCTCTCCGGCCGGGCAGCCGACCACTACGACCGCCTGCGTGCTACGGCGTTCTTCCCTCGGCTGATGGAGTCGGGCCAGATCGTGGCCACAACCGAGGACGGAGCGGAAGCACCGCTGTCGCCCCGCGGAGCCCCATGGGCACGTGTCGTGCAGCACGAACGCGTGCCGGTCGTCTCCTATCCCTACGAGTGGTCGTTCGCCATGCTGCGGGATGCCGCGGCACTTCAGCTCGACGTGTTACGGGCGGCGCTCGAAGAGGGCATGTCGTTGAAGGACGGCACCGCCTACAACACTCAGTTCGTCGGGTCGCGACCCACCTTCATCGACATCGGGTCGTTCGAACCGGCGTCCGGACCCTGGCCCGGCTACCGGCAGTTCTGTCAGACGATGCTCTTCCCCCTGATGGTCCAGGCGCACCTGGGGCTGCCGTTCCAGCCGTTGCTGCGCGGGGCGATCGACGGGTTGACGCCCTCCGACGTGGCCGGGATGTTCTCGGGGCTGCATCGGTTCCGCCGGGGCGTCCTGCGGAACGTCACGCTCCACAGCGTCCTCGAACGGCGGGTGCGCACTGCATCGGAGCAGGTGAAGGACGACCTCAAGGCGTCGGGGTTCTCCACCGAGGTGACCAAGGCCACCGCGAAGAACCTCGCCAAACTGGTCGACCGGCTGGAGGTCGCGCGGCGGGGGTCGACGTGGTCCGACTACCGGGATACCTGCTCCTACAGCGATGCCGACGCCGCGGCCAAGCGAGGCTTCGTGCGCTCGTGCCTGGCGGCAGGCGAGTCGAGGCTCGTGCTGGACCTGGGGGCCAACGATGGCAGCGTACTCCCGGCTTGCCGCCGAGCAGGCCGGTTACGTGGTGGCGGTCGACGGCGACGAGATGGTGATCGACGGCCTCTACCGGCAGCTCCGGGCCGAGGGGAACGAGAACATCCTCCCGCTCGTCATGAACCTGGTCGACCCGTCGGGCGGCCTTGGCTGGCGCAACAGGGAGCGCGCCGCCTTCGCTGAGCGGGTTCGGCCCGATGTCGTGCTGTCGCTGGCGCTCGTCCATCACCTCGCCATCGGCGCCAACGTGCCGCTGCCCGAGGTCGTGTCGTGGCTGGGATCGTTCGGGGGCCGGCTCGTCGTCGAGCTCGTCCACCCCGACGACGTGCAGGTGAAGCGCCTGCTCGCCAACAAGCCGCCCGGGTTGTTCGACGATTACCGGCGCGAGGCCTTCGAGGAGCTGCTGGCCGAGCAGTTCCTGGTCCACGAGCAGCAGCCGCTCCCGGGCGGCACCCGCACCCTGTACCTGGCCGAGCCCAAGCCCTAGCGCAGCGAGCGGTCAGCCCCCCACTGGACCGGCTCCAGCGGAACTGCTCGGCGCCCTGGCCGAATGACGAGTAGTGCGGCGGCTTGCATTAGTTGATGCTGAACGACATGGAGCAACCACCTCCTACCGGTATCACGGCGGAGTCTCGCCGCGACGCCCGGGGTGGCGGCGGTGGCCGGGGCCAGTCGTGGCGGGAGTTGGCGGTGGATCTGGCGGTGTTGGTGGGTGTGGCGGGAGTGGCGGTCACCCAGCCGGTGTTGGATCTGTTCGGGCGGAACCCGACGTTCTTCGTGGCGGGGGGGTATGGGCGTCGCCAGATCGTGGCGTTCGCGCTGGTGGTCGCGTTCGTGCCGGCGTTGGTGGCGTTCGTGGTGTCGGCGGTGCCCGGATTGGTGGACCGGCGGGTGCGAAGGTGGACGCACGGCGGAGCGGTGGCGGGATTCGCCGGCCTGTTCGGGTTGGTGGTCTGCCGGTCGGTGGGCGTGGACGGGCTAGTGCCGGCGCTGGCAGTGGCGGTCGTGATGGCGGTGGCCGTGGCGGCAGCGGAGTGGCGCGTGCGGTGGGCTCGACGGTTCCTGTCGTATCTGGCGGTGGGGAATGTTGCGTTCGTCGTGTTGTTCCTGCTGACGAGCCCGTCGGCGGATTTGCTGGCGGGTGTGTCCCACGAGGGCGCAGGCACTGTGCGGATCCCGCCCCTCGAGGGCCCGGTCGTCGTGGTGGTGCTCGACGAGTTCCCGCTGACATCGCTGCTGCGGGCCAACGGCTCGATCAACGAGGTGCGCTACCCGAACCTCGCGGCGCTCGCCCGGGAGACGACCTGGTTCCGCAACGCCGCCAGCGAGTCTGCGAAGACGCACGAGTCCGTGCCCACGATCCTCACCGGGCGACTCGACGGCAAGCTGCCGATCTTGCAGGACCATCCGCGGAACCTGTTCACGTTGTTGGGGGCCCGATACCCGGTCAACAGTTACGAGCTGGTTACCGATCTGTGCCCGCCGGACCTTTGCGCCCGCCTGGGTCACCCGCTGCGCCAGGCGGTGGAAGACGCCTGGGTGGTGTACCGGCACCGGGTGCTGCCCACGGAGCTGCGCGATGGTCTGCCCGGCATCGATCACTCCTGGGGCAACTTCGGGGACGGCCTCGTGGGCGACGGTGCCATCGTCCCAGAGATCACCTTCCCAACTACGGCCAGCGGCGAGCCGGACGTGCTTGCTCGGATGCGATCCATCTGGGCGACCAGCGAGGGACAAGCGCGCGGGCAGGCCGGCGTGCTCCTCAGCCACATCGACCTGATCGGTTCCGCCCCATCGCTCAACTTCATCCATGTGGCGCTGCCTCACCAGACATACGAACTCACTCCCTGGGGCGGTATCAACACCGACCCGTGGACCGCCAAGACGCTCCCGCAGCAGCCGTCCGATCCCCGCTACGAGTTCGTCTTCCGCGAGCTACGGGCACACCAAGTGCTGCAGATCGGTGCCGTCGACGGGATGGTCGGCCACCTGGTCGACCGGCTCAAGGCCCTCGGGGCCTGGGAGGAGGCGACAGTGGTGATCACCTCGGACCATGGGGTGGATATCACGCCGCCCGGCGGCTTCAGCCGTGAACCCACCGCCGGGAACACGGATGAGCTGTTCCGAGTGCCTTTGTTCGTCAAGGCGCCGGGCGAGACCGCGGGGAAGGTGCGCGACGACCCGGCGTCGACCGTGGACGTGCTGCCGTCGCTCGTGGATCTACTGGACATCGACACGGAGTGGTACTTCGACGGTCACTCGCTGTTCGACGGCAGCGAGCCCAAGATCGACCGGCGGGTGACCAGCGATGTGGAGGACGCCTTCGAGGTCGCGGGCCGCCACGCCGCGCTGTTCCCCCGCGGGGATGGATGGGACGACCTGGCCGCCGTAGGGGTCGCCGAGGACCTGGTGGGGCGGCCGGTGACCGAGTTCGAAGTTGGCGCTTCCGGCGGCCTGTCGGTGACGTACGACCGGCAGGACCTGCTCGCTAACCTGGATGCCGATTCGGGTCCGGTGCCGTATTCGCTGCGCGGGATGCTGCGGGGTAGCGACTCGACCCCACCGGAGCTGGTGGTGGCGCTCAACGGCACCCTCGCGGGTACGATCGGCGGCTTCCAGCCCCACGGTGGCGCCTGGCGGTTCAGCGGGGTGATGGCGGACTACTTCATCGACGGCCCCAACGACGTCGTCGCCTACCAAGTGGAACGCGTCGGCAGCCGCGTCGTCCTCCACGAGGTTCCGTCAGCCTAACGTGCCACGCCCGGGCCGTGAGGTGCACTGTCACCACCGGCCGGCTGTTGGCGACTCGAGCACGACGGGGGGTGACGCCCGTTGGCGATGGCGTCCACGTCCCGTGTGAGTTCCCACATGGAGTCTCAGGCGACCTCTCGGCAGGATCGTGCGCGCGGACGGGGCGGGTGGCCGCAGCGGACTTGGTCGACCCCTTCCTGCCGCCGACTCGTTCGCCCGTTCTGTTGCATGGCGGTGTTGGCGCGGCGGCGTGCGGTGAGGATCTGGGGGTTGACCAGAGAGCAGCCTCCCGCGCGAGGCCTTCGACCTGCTGCTGGCCGGGCCCAAGCCTTGGCCCAGCATGCGGTCGGTCAGTCCGCCACGCAGTCCCAGGTGAGGTACATATAGCCGGGTTCGATGCCCAGCCGCGCCGAGGTGGCGCCGTCGGCGATCACCACGAGGTCTTCAGCGATGGCCGCGGACAGCATGTCGGGCACGTCGAACTCGGGCGACCACTGGCCCCAGGGGTTCTGCCCCGCCGTCACCGCGTTCGCCAGCTCGGCCGTGCACAGCAGCTCCGTGGTGAACCCCTGGGCGCGCAGTCGAGCAGTCAGGTCGAAGCCGAAGCGCCAGAACACCGGCGTGTTGTCCCCGTGGAACTCGGGTTCCGTCGGCGGGGCCGTGTGTCCCTTGGAGCACGGGCACCTGTAGGAGCAGGTGACCCCCTGGAGCCATCACCCGGCGCAGCTCGGCCAAGGCCTTGGCGGTGTCTGGCACGTGCTCGAGGACGTGCGCGCACAGCATGACATCGAGACATGCGTCCGGTAGCTCGATCGCCTGCAGATCGAGTTGCAGGTTGCCCTTGTGGGCACGCAGGTCGTAGTCACTGGTGCGGTAGAAGAACCACGTCGACATGGCGGCGCGGTAGGGCTCTCCGAGCCGGGGGCTGCACTCGATAATGCGCAAGGCGGGGCTCAGATCGACCCGGTTCGTGAAGCACCAGTGCAGGAACCGGTCCCGCCCGTTGCTGCCACAGGCCGGGCACTGGTAGAGCTCGACGTGTTGCCGTCCGACGAAGGCCTCGCCGACCCACCTGCAGATGTTGCAGATCGCTCCGGTCGACTCGGGAAGGGGGAGCCACGGCGGGCACGCCGGATCGGGGTGTGGGGCGACCGGTGCCGGCTCAGCGGCGACGTGAAGCGCGGACGGAGGTGGATCGGCGGCGGTTGGTCCATCGTCACCGAGGAGGCGGCGGCCGAGCTCGCCGACCTTGCGGTACGAACGACCGGCGATGCTCCTCGCGGCGGCGCGCAGGTCGGTGCTCATCAGTGATCGGCCTCCTGGTAGCCGGCGTTCCCGCCAGCGATGTTGCCACTCACGCCGCGAGACGGCGTACCCCCGCAACGTCAACCGTCGTCGACGCCGTGCGCGTCGAGCAGGCGGCGGGCGGCGGTGGTGGGGGAGAGGACACCGGCGCGGACGGCGGCTTCGGTGCGCGACCAGCCCTCGGCGACCCGGGCGTCCCGACGGAACGAGTCGATGAGGTGCTCGCGGATCTCGTCCCACATCCATGCCACCGCCTGGCCGGCACGCAGGCGTGCGAGCGCGTCGTCCTCGAGGAGGTGGGCGACGAACTTCTCGACAGCGCTCCACACCTCGTCGACGCCCGCGCCCTCCAGCGCCGAAGTGGCCAGCACCGGCACCTCCCAGCCGGCGTGCTTGGGCCGCAGCAGGTGGACCGCCTGGCGGTAGTCGGCGATGGCCCGCCGGGCCGCCGGCAGCAGGTCGCCGTCGGCCTTGTTGACGACCACGACGTCGGCGAGCTCGATGATCCCCCGCTTGATCCCCTGGAGTTCGTCGCCGGCTGCCCGGCGCGGCGATCAGGCAGAAGCAGTCGACCATGTCCGCGACCGCCACCTCCGACTGCCCCACCCCTACCGTCTCGACGACGATGACGTCGAAGCCCGCGGCCTCGCACAGCAGGCGCCGCCTCCCGAGTGCGGCGGGCGACGCCGCCGACCGACCCTCCCGAGGGCGACGGCCGGATGAAGGCGCGCGGGTCGCGGGCGAGGCGCTCCATGCGGGTCTTGTCGCCCAGGATCGATCCGCCGCTGCGGCGGCTCGACGGATCGACCGCCAGTACCGCCACCCGATGGCCCGCGGCCGTGAGGTGGCCGCCGAGCTCCTCGATGAACGTCGACTTGCCCGCACCCGGGGTGCCGGTGATGCCGAGGCGGACGGCTCCGCCGGTGTGGCGACGAGCACGGCTGTCGAGAAGCGCGGCCGCCTCCGACCGAGTGGTCGGGGCGCGTGTCGACTCGACCAGCGTGATCGACGGGGCGAGGCGCGCGCCGTCGCCCTCGACGAGGCGCGTCGCCGAGCTGGCTCCGGGTCGGTCACGAGCCGCGGAGTCTACTAAGGGCGACGCCCGGAGCCCGATGTCGGCGGTACGCCCGTCGACGAAGGTGACCACACGGAGAACAACACTTGTCCGGAGCGTGAAACCTTGCTCGCAGACCGCGGCCCACGCCGGGCAACGAGGGCAGTGTTAGTCTCGCCGATCGCGCGGCGGCATCGAGCCCAGCGTCGTTCGACGCAGCGTTGCTGGGGCGGTCGCCCGTTACGAGCAAGACCGGAGCTACCACGTGTCCACGAGCGTCCCGACGGGCAACACCTACGACAAGTACCGGTCGAAGAACCCCATCGAGCGACGACTCATGAAGGGCTTCTTCGCCGCGCTGTCCGACGCGCTTCCGCGTGAGCACCCCGCGACCGTCCTCGAGGTCGGAGTGGGCGAGGGCGAGATCAGCGCCCAGCTGGGGGCGCTCTATCCCGAATCGCACATCGTGGGCATCGACCTGCACGACGAATCGCTCGCCGCCGGGTGGCGGATGCGTGGGTTCGTCGGCGTGTACGCCGACATCGCCCGCCTGCCGTTCCCACCCATGGCATTCGACCTCGTGATGGCGATCGAGGTGCTCGAGCACGTCGACGATCCTGTGGCCGCGCTTGCCGAGCTCGTGCGCGTCAGCCGCGGCCGAGTGGTCCTGTCCGTGCCGCGCGAGCCCATCTGGCGGGTCGCCAACATGGCTCGCGGCAAGTACCTCGCCGACCTCGGCAACACGCCCGGTCACATCCAGCACTGGTCACGCCGGAGCTTCGCCGAGCTCGTGGGGTCACAGCTCGAAGTGGTGAGCGTGAGCACCCCGTTCCCGTGGACGATGATCGAGGCGCGACCGCACGGGATCCGCCACAACGGCAGCGGTCACCCCACCGCCCCGCGCGCGGTTCCGGCCATGCCGGCCCGGCAGGCGTAACGCAAGGGCGCGACGTGGCCACCACCGTCGCACCCCGCGGCGACGCGGCGCCGGTGGCGCCGTCGCCGCCAGCCGGCAGGGCCGCGAGCACCTCCGCCCCGTCGTGGCGGACGCGGTTCGTGCTCATGGTCCTGGCAGCCCTGCTGGCCGGGTTCGCCCTCCGGGTCGCGATCAGCCTGACCGACGATGCGCCCGCCACCGACGAGACCGCCTACCTGCGTTCCGGCGGCTCGCTGGTCGAGGGCGACGGCTACCAGCGCGAGGGCCGGCCCGAGCTGCACTTCCCGCCGTTCGTTCCGTTCCTGCTCGGGCTCGCGAGCCAGGTGACGTCCGACGCCCACACGGGCACCGTGGTCCTGACTTGCCTGTCGAGCACGGCGCTCATCGTCCCCCTGGCGCTGCTGGGTCGGCGGATCGGAGGCCCAGTTGCCGGCATCGCCTCCGCCTGGGTCGCAGCCCTCGGACCGGGCCTGTCGACGACCCTCGTGAACCGCGGTGCGGGATCCGAGGCCGAGTACACGCTCCTGGTGGTCAGCGCGCTCTGGCTGGTGGTCTCCGCAGTCGACCACGTTGCTCGCGCCCGGGCATGGCGGGTGTTCGGCGCGGGCGTCATGGTCGGGCTCGCGTACCTCACCAGGCCCGAGGGGCTGTTCATGGCGGTCCCGCTCGGGGTCGCAGTGCTCGTCCTCGCCGCGCGCCGCCCGGGCCAGCCCGCCCGCCTCCGCCGGCTCGACGTCCGCGGCCTCCGCGCCGGCGCGCCGCTCTTGGCGGTCTTCCTGCTGCCGATCGTCGTGTGCATCGTGCCTTACGCCATGTACCTGCACGACAACACCGGCAGGTGGCAGCTCAGCGCCAAGACGCAGGACGCCTCGATCGAGGCCTGGGACGCCGTGGCGCGGGCCGACCGCGAGGAGCGCGACTCCGTGCTGTACGCGCTCGACGAGACGGGCTTCCACTTCGCCGCCGGGCGGTCGTCGTTGGCGACGTTGGCCCGCGAGGACCCCGCCGGCTACCTCGGCATCGTCCGCACCAACCTCGGCGCGCTGGCCACGTCCATCGTCAACCCGGTCACCAATCAGTGGTTGTCGTGGCTGTTGCTGCCGCTTCCCCTCTGGGGCCTGGCGGTGTGGGGCGCCTGGCGCCACCGTCGGTCGGGGGTGGTCCGGCTGTTGCTGGCAGTCGGTGCGTTGCCGGTGGCGACCGCGCTGGCGTTCTTCGTCCAACCCCGCTACCTGATCGTCGCGGTGGCGCTGGCGACGCCGCTCGTCGGTGCCGCGATCGCGGCGCTGTCGGTTGGGTGGCGGCGACCCGTGATGCTCGCGGTCGTGGCTTTGCTGGCACTGTCGTCGGTGCAGGCGTTCCATAGCGAGGGCGCGGGCTGGTGGCACCCGCCGGACCACAGCGACCAGCGAGAGGCCGGCGAGTGGATCGCCGCCAACACCCGGCCCGGGGATCGGGTCATGACCCGCAGCATGGTCGTCGAGTACTACGCCGATCGGCCGACCATGGCGATCCCCTACGCGAGCGTGGACGAGATCCTGCGCTACGCCCGCCACTACGGCGCCCGCTACCTGGTCGTCGACTGGTACACGGCCGTGCGGTTGCGGCCCCAGCTGGCGCCCCTGCGGACCACCGACCGGATACCCGGGCTGCAGCTCGCCCACCAGGTCCGGGCCGAGGGCCGCACCACCCGGATCTTCGCCCTCGATCCGCCCCCGCCGAGCGTGGGACCCATCGGATCTTCGCTCGGGTTCGTGGGCGACGGCCAGTCCTAGCTCGGCCCAGCGCGTCTCGTCGTCGCCTATGCCGCGGTGCGCTTGGAGCGCAGCACCGCCAGCACCTGGCGGGCGGCGGCCGGGATGTTGGTGCCCGGGCCGAAGATGGCGGCGACGCCGGCGGCCCGGAGCATGTCGTAGTCCTGCGGCGGGATCACCCCGCCACACACCACGACCACGTCCCCGCCCCCCGCCGCCTTCAGCTCCTGGATCAGCTGGGGGACCAGCGTCTTGTGGCCGGCGGCCTGGGTCGAAACGCCCACCACGTGCACGTCGTTGTCCACGGCGTCGCGGGCCGCCTCGGCGGGCGTCTGGAACAGCGGTCCGACGTCGACGTCGAAGCCCAGGTCCGCGAATGCGGTGGCGATCACCTTGGCCCCTCGGTCGTGGCCGTCCTGGCCCATCTTGACCACCAGCATCCGCGGGCGGCGACCCTCCTCGCGGCCGAACGCCTCGACCTCGGCCTGCACCTCGGCGAACGCCTGGTCCCCTTCGTACGCCGATCCGTACACGCCGTGGATCGAACGGATCTCGGCCTTGTGCCGCCCGAACACCTGCTCCATGGCGTCGCTCATCTCGCCCACCGTGGCACGGGCTCGGGCGGCGTCGATGCAGAGCGCCAGCAGGTTGCCGTCGCCGGCGGCGCCCTCCGTGAGGCGGCGCAGGGCGGCGGCGCACGCCTCGGCATCCCGGTCCGCGCGCACCTTCTCGAGGCGGGCGATCTGCTGGCGCCGCACCTCGGTGTTGTCGATGTCCAGCACGTCGACGTGGTCGGGGTCACCGGGCTCGTACTTGTTGACGCCGACGATGACCTCCTCGCCGCGATCGACGCGGGCTTGGCGGAGGGCGGCCGACTCCTCGATGCGCAACTTGGGCATGCCTGACGCCACGGCCTTGGTCATGCCCCCCAGGCCCTCGACCTCCTCGATGAGCGCCCAGGCCTCGTCGGCGAGGTGTTGCGTCAGGGATTCGACGTAGTAGCTGCCGGCCAGGGGGTCGACCACGCGGGGGATCCCTGTCTCCTCGGCGAGGATGAGCTGCGTGTTGCGGGCGATCCGGGCCGAGAAGTCGGTGGGCAGCCCCAGCGCCTCGTCGAAGCTGTTGGTGTGCAGGCTCTGCGTGCCACCCAGGACCGCCGCCATGGCCTCGACCGCCGTGCGCACCACGTTGTTGTAGGGGTCCTGCTCGGTGAGGGACACACCGCTCGTCTGGCAATGGGTCCGCAGCATCGCCGATCGAGGGTCCTTGGGGTCGAACTGGGAGATGACCCGGTGCCACAGCAGCCGGGCGGCCCGGAGCTTGGCCACCTCCATGAAGAAGTTCATCCCGATGGCGAAGAAGAACGACAGCCGCCCGGCGAACCGGTCGATGTCGAGCCCCCGGGCCAACGCGTAGCGCACGTACTCCAACCCGTCGGCGATCGTGAAGGCCAGTTCCTGGGTGGCCGTGGCCCCCGCCTCCTGCATGTGGTAGCCGGAGATCGAGATCGAGTTGAACCGGGGCATGTGCTGCGCCGTGTACTCGATGATGTCGGCCACGATCCGCATGCTCGGCTCGGGCGGGTAGATGTACGTGTTGCGGACCATGAACTCCTTGAGGATGTCGTTCTGGATGGTTCCGCTGAGCCGGGCCCGATCTACCCCCTGTTCCTCCCCGGCCACGACGAAGCACGCCAGCGTGGGCAGCACGGCGCCGTTCATCGTCATCGACACCGACATCTTCTCGAGGGGGATCTGGTCGAAGAGGATCTTCATGTCCTCGACCGAGTCGATCGCCACCCCGGCCTTGCCCACGTCACCCTCGACCCGGGGATGGTCGGAGTCGTAGCCCCGATGTGTGGCCAGGTCGAACGCCACCGACAGGCCCATCTGCCCGGCCGCCAGGTTGCGCCGGTAGAAGGCGTTCGACTCCTCGGCGGTGGAGAAGCCGGCGTACTGGCGGATGGTCCAGGGCCGATTGGCGTACATCGTCGCCCGCACGCCCCGCACGAATGGCGGGAACCCGGGCAGGGAGTCCAGCGCCTCGACGCCCGCGAGGTCGGCGGGCGTATACAGGGGCTTCACGTCGATGCCCTCGGGAGTGGCCCACACCAGGCTGTCGGGGTCGGCACCCTTGAGGTCTTCGGCCGCCAGCGCCCGCCAGTCGTCCAGGGTCGGCTTCTCGCCGGGCTCGGTCATTGGTGCGCCCTTCGGGCGCCGCCAATGACCGCATCGCCGCTTCGCGGCGATAGGGCACTGTGTCCCTTGATTCGCTCGCTGACGCTCGCTCACGTTTGCAGCCTACGGAAGGCGATGCCGGGCGGCGAAGCCTGTCCGCCCGTAGGATGCCCCGTCGATCCCGCACCAAAGGACCCGCGCATGCCCGACGCCCAGGCCTGCCTCTCGGTGGTCATCCCCTGCTACAACGAGCGCGACACCGTGGCAGCCGTGGTGGCGCAGGTGCTCGCCTCCCCGTGGACGGCCGAGGTCATCATCGTCGACGACGGATCGACCGACGGCACGCGTGACGTCCTGGCGGCCATCGGCGAACCCCGCGTGCGCGTGTTGCTCCAGCCCCACAACCAGGGCAAGGGGGCCGCGCTGCGCCGCGGATTCTCCGAGGCCACGGCGCCGCTGGTGATCGTCCAGGACGCCGACCTCGAGTACGACCCCGGCGAGTACGGGGCGCTGGTCCAGCCCCTCCTCAGTGACGACGCCGACGTCGTCTTCGGGTCACGGTTCATCTCCAGCCATCCACACCGGGTGCTCTACTTCTGGCATTCGGTCGGCAACCGGTTCCTGACCACCCTGTCCAACGTCTTCACCAACCTGAACCTCACGGACATGGAGACCTGCTACAAGGTGTTCCGCCGCGAGGTCATCCAGGCCATCGACCTCGAGGAGGACCGGTTCGGCGTGGAGCCAGAGGTCACGGCCAAGGTCGCCGCCCACCCCGAGTGGCGGGTCTACGAGGTGGGGATCAGCTATCGCGGCCGCACCTACGCCGAAGGCAAGAAGATCGGGTGGCGCGACGGCGTTCGGGCCGTGTGGTGCATCCTCAAGTACTCGCAGCCGGGTGAGCGCGTGCGTCGGGGGTTCCGTGGTTCAGCGGACCAGGCGAGCGCACCGCCGGTCCGGGCCTCCGGCGACGACGAATACCGGGCCGACGGTGCCGCTGCCGCCCACGGTGACCGCTCGCGGTGTGAGGATCTGAGCTGTCATGCACGTCGTCTGGGCTCACCATGGTCAGCGCTGTCGGAGGCCGAGCTGTTTGACCTGGGCTCACACTGCAAATCCCGTACTGTTCTGTGCCCACTTGCGGGCCTATCCGCTCGGCCTCTGAGCCGAACGGGCGTCGGCGCGTGCGTGCGCCGTTGTTCGAGCTGGACGGCGTGTCACTGGAGATCGATGGCCGCCCGATCCTGCGTGGCATCTCGCTCAGCGTGTCCGACGAGGGCATCACCGTGCTGCTCGGCCCGTCGGGCGCCGGCAAGACCATGATCCTGCGGCTCCTCAACCGGCTCGAGGTGCCGACGGCGGGCGTCGTCCGCTTCCGGGGCGAATCGGTGGCATCGATCGATCCCCTGGCCCTCCGCCGCCGGGTGGGCATGGTGTTCCAGCGGCCCGCACCGTTCCCGGGGACGGTGCGCGACAACCTGCTCGTGGCCGACCCCGCGGCGAGCGACGAGGCGCTGCTCGCGGCGCTCGGCGGCGCCGGCCTCGCGCCGACGTTCCTCGACCGGTCGGCCGACGACCTGTCAGGCGGCGAATCGCAGCGCATGTGCCTGGCCCGCACCCTGGTCACGCGCCCGGAGGTGCTGCTCATGGACGAGCCCACGTCGGCGCTGGATCCCGACGCCCGCCGCCGCCTCGAGCGCACCGCCCGGGATCTCGCCGCCGAGGGCCGGCCGGTGGTGTGGGTGACCCACGACCTGGACCAGGCCGACCGGTTGGCCGACGACGTGCTCGTGGTCATCGACGGACGGGTTGCGTCCGCCGACGAGCGCGACCGCTTCCTCAAGGAGATCGACGATGGATGAGACCCATGGATGACGCCGCGATCGGGTGGGGCGGGCTGGCCCTCTCGCTCATCCTCGTGGCCGTGGCGGTCGGGCTGTCCGTGTGGCAGGGGTTGCGGCTGGAGCGAGAGATCCTGTGGGCCTGCGCCCGGGCCATCACCCAGCTGCTCGCCGTGGGCTACCTGCTGATGCTGGTGGTCGACGAGGACGCGCCAGTCGTCTGGGCGTGGCTCTGGGTCGTGGCCATGGTGATCTTCGCCGCGGTGACCGTGTGGCGCCGCGCCTCGGAGATCCCCGACATCCTGCGGCTGTCGGCCCTCGCCATCGCCGCATCAGCCGCCATCAGCCTGCTGGTCGTGTTCGGCCTCGGCGTCTATCCCAACGTGGGGCGGGCGGTCGTGCCCATCGCCGGCATGATGATCGGCAACTCGATCGGCAGCGTGGTGGTCGCCGCCCGCCGCATCGTCGGGCGAGCTCGCCGACCGGCGACCCGAGGTCGAGGCGCGGTTGGCGCTCGGGCAGCCGTGGCAGCAGGCCTCCAAGCCGTTCGTGCGCAGCGCGCTGCGCACCGCGCTCACGTCACAGCTCGAGAGCACCAAGGCGGTCGGGCTGGTCTTCCTGCCCGGCGCCATGACCGGCCTCATCCTGGCGGGCGTCGACCCGGTCGACGCCGTGCTGGTCCAGGCGGCGATCATGTACCTCATCCTCGGCTGCGTCGCCACCAACGTGGTGATCATCGGCCTGGGCCTCACGCGCCGGCTGTTCACGCCCGACCACCGCCTGGTCCGGCTGGCCCGAACGGCGGCCTGACGTCGGGGCGCAGCTGGCGGGGGGTGAGGGTACCGGGGCGGGCCACGTAGCCTGGGAGCCGTGCCTCTGCGCTTCGTCATCATCGGCGGGGGGCCCGCCGGCAACACGGCGGCCACGACCGCGGCCCGACTCGGCGCCGAGGTGACGCTGGTCGAGCGTGACATCGTGGGCGGGTCCGCCCACCTGCGTGACTGCATCCCGTCCAAGGCGATGATCGCCACCGCCGATGCCATGGGGATGGTCGACCGCAGCGGCGGAATGGGGCTGTCCGGGCCGGACGCAGAGCTCGACCTCGAGCGGCTGCGGGAGCGGATCCAGCGGATCGAGAACCGCCTCGAGTCCAACATCGTGCAGCTCCTGCGGAGCCAGGGCGTGCGCATGATCCAGGGGACCGGGCGGCTCAAGGGACCGCACGAGATCGCGGTCGAGACCGACGAGGGCGTGAGCGAGATCGAGGCCGACGCCATCCTGGTGTCCACCGGCAGCCGGCCGCGCATCCCCGAGTGGGCGGATGTCGACGGCGAGCGGGTCCTGACCACGCGCGATGCGTATCCGCCCCCCGAGATGCCCGAGCACCTGGTCGTGATCGGGTCCGGTGTGACGGGGGTCGAGTTCGTCCACATGTTCTCGTCGCTCGGCAGCTCGGTGACGCTGCTCGTCAGCCGCCAGCAGGTGCTGCCGCTGAAGGACCCCGAGGTGGCCGCAGCGCTCGAGGACGAGCTGCTGCGACGGGGCGTGCAGCTGCTGAAGGGCGCCCGGGCCGATGGCATCGAGCGCACCGAGGACGGCGGGGTGGCCGTCCACTGCACCGACGGACGTGTCGCCGCAGGCAGCCACGCCCTGTTGGCCATCGGCTCGATCCCCAACAGCGATGGCCTGGGGCTCGACGCCGCCGGGGTGGAGGTCGATTCGGGCGGCTACGTGCCCGTCAACCACCACTGCGTCACCAACGTGTCGCACATCTACGCCGCCGGGGACCTGTCGGGCAAGCTGCCGCTGTCGTCGGTGGCGGCCATGCAGGGGCGCACGATCGCCGAGCACGTCATGGGCCTGCACACGCGGGTCCACCGCCATCTCGACTACGACAAGGCGGCGTCGGCGATCTTCACCGAACCCGAGATCGCCGACGTGGGCCTGGCGGAGGCCGACGCCTTCGCCGAGGGGCGCAAGCTGCGGGTGACCAAGGTGCCGTTCTCGGCCTCGGCCAAGGCGCTCATCAACAACGAGACCAAGGGCTTCGTGAAGATCCTCTCCGACCCCGCCACCGGCGTGGTCCTGGGCGGGTCGATCGTCGGGCGCCAAGCGGCCGAGCTCATCTCCGTCATCGCCCTCGCCGTCACCAACGGCCTGCGGGTCAACGACATCGTCGAGAGCCTGCTCGTTCACCCCACGCTGGCCGAGGCGTTGGCTGACGCCGCCGAGTAGACCACGCGGCACCCGCTCCGTGCTCCAAGATGTCACTATCTCCGAGCACGACAACGGAGGATCCAATGCCGGGTACGCCTAAGCCACCGCTCCCGTACGACCACCTGGCCCCGGTCCCGTCCTTCACGGTGACGAGCGACGACGTGGCCGACGGCAAGACGCTGGACAACGAACATGTGGCCGACGCCCGCTTCGGGCTCGCCGGCGGCAACACGTCACCGCACCTGCGGTGGGAGGGCTTCCCACCCGAGACCAAGAGCTTTGCGGTCACGGTGTTCGACCCCGACGCGCCGACGGGCAGCGGCTTCTGGCACTGGGTGGTGTTCGACATCCCGGCCGACGTCACGGAGCTGCCTCGGGGGGCCGGATCGGACGACAAGGTGGGCCTGCCCGAGGGCGCCATCCACGCCCGCAACGATGCCGGCGACCAGGCATACATCGGCGCCGGTCCGCCGCCCGGCCACGGCCCGCACCGCTACGTGTTCGCGGTGCACGCCCTCGACGTCGACAAGCTCGGTCCGGACGCCAGCGCGTCCCCGGCGTTCGTCGGCTTCAACCTCGGCTTCCACACGCTTGCCCGCGCGGTGATGGTGCCGACGTACGAGGTCCCGGGCTGACGCCTCGCCGGTCCGGCGCACAAGCGGTACTCGGGCGCGGGTGACCGCTCGATCGGCTGGTCAGTCGATCACGACCACGATGTCGCCCGAGCCCACCGACTGACCGGCGGTCACCTTGATCTCCTTGACGGTGCCGGACTTGTCGGCCGTGATGTTGTTCTCCATCTTCATCGCCTCGAGCACGCACACGGTCTGGCCCGCCTCGACCTCGTCGCCCTCGGACACCAGCACCTTCACGATCGTGCCCTGCATGGGCACGGTCACGGCCCCGGTGCCGGCCGCCCTGGCGGACGCCCCCGACGACCGGCGGGGACGTGGCGACGCCCGGCCACCCGCGCCGGCGGCTGCCGCCGCCGCGGCGGCCTGGGACTCGGGCACCCACACGGTCACGCCGAAGCGGCGACCGTTGACCTCGACGTCGACGTCCCGCCGCACCTTGGGCTCGGCCCCGGTCTCGGCGTCCTCGGGAACCGGTCGGACGTCGGCGGCGATGCCCGACAGGTCGAGCCGTTCCTCGACCCACTTGGTCGAGTGTTCGGCGGCGACGAAGTCCGGGTGGCGCAGGATGGCGGCATCCGCGGGGATGGTCGAGGGAATGCCGGCGATCTCGAACTCGTCAAGCGCGCGCAGCGTCCGGGCGATCGCGGCCTCCCGGTCGGCGCCCCAGCAGATCAGCTTGCCGAGCAGGTTGTCGTAGAACTGGCTCACCTCGTCGCCGGCCTCGTAGCCGCCGTCCCAGCGCACGCCGTAGCCCTGGGGCACCCGCAGTGTCGTGATCGGCCCCGGTGAGGGCACGAAGGCGCCGCCCGCGGGGTCCTCGGCGTTGATCCGCACCTCGATTGCGTGGCCCCGCCGCACGATGTCCTCCTGCGTGAAGGACAGCGGGTCGCCCGAGGCGACCCGGATCTGCTCGGCGACCAGGTCGAGCCCCGTGACCAGCTCGGTGACCGGGTGCTCCACCTGCAGCCGGGTGTTCATCTCCAGGAAGTAGAACTCGCCGTCCTGGTAGAGGAACTCGACGGTGCCGGCGTTGACGTAGCCGCAGGCCTTCGTGACCCGGACCGCGGCGTCGCCCATGGCCTGGCGGGTCTCGTCGGGAAAGCCGGGTGCCGGGCTCTCCTCGATCAGCTTCTGGTGGCGGCGTTGCGCCGAGCAATCCCGTTCGCCCACCCAGACGACGTTGCCGTGGGTGTCGGCGAACACCTGCATCTCGATGTGTCGCGGCCAGGTCAGGTAGCGCTCGAGGTAGCACTCGCTGCGCCCGAAGCCCTTCAGCGCCTCCGACTGCGCCGACTCCAGCGCCTCGGCGGCCTCCGCCGCCGACCGCACCACCCGCATGCCCCGGCCACCGCCGCCGTAGGCGGCCTTGATGGCGACCGGCCAGCCATGCTCGTCGCCGAAGGCAACCACCTCGTCGGCGGACGTGAGGAACTCGGTGGTGCCGGGCACCCCGGCTACCCCCGCCTGCTGGGCGGCGAGCCGCGACGACACCTTGTCGCCCATGATCTCGATGGCCTCGGGCGGCGGACCGATGAAGCTCACTCCCTTCGCCGTGATGGCCCGGGCGAAATCGGTGTTCTCGCTGAAGAACCCGTAGCCGGGATGGACCCCGTCCGCGCCCGCCCTCTCGACGATGCCGAGGATCTTGTCCGTGGCCAGGTAGCTCTCGGCCGCCGTCTGGCCGCCCAGCGCGTAGGCCTCGTCGGCCAGCCGGACGTGCAGGCTGTCGCGGTCGAGATCGGAGTAGACGGCGACGCTGCCGATGCCGAGGTCGCGGCACGCCCGGATGACCCGGACCGCGATCTCGCCCCGGTTGGCGATCAGGATCTTCGAGAGCACACCGTATGTTTACGGGGATGCCCGGCGATGGCGCCAGAAACCTCGGCGACCGGGCGCGGGCGACCCTGGCGGGCTCCCGGTTCGCGGATGTTCGTTGGGTGGCGTCAACCGGATCGACCAACGCCGATGCATTGGCGTTGGCCCGGGACGGCGCCCCCGAGGGCGTGGTGGTGGTGGCCGACCACCAGACGGCGGGGCGAGGCCGTTACGAGCGAGCCTGGGTCGCGCCCCCGGGCGGATCGCTGCTGGTCTCGGTGCTCCTCCGCCCCCCGTATCGGGTGGCGAGCACCACGACCATGGCGACGGCGGTGGCCATGGCGGAGGCGGTCGAGGAGGTGACGGGGGTATCCCCGGGGCTCAAGTGGCCCAATGACCTGGTGATGGCGGGTGAGGGTGGCGAGCGCAAGCTGGCCGGCATCCTCGCCGAGGCCGATTGGCCGGCGAGCGCCACGATCTCCGCGGGGTGGCGGGAGCCGCCGGCGCACGAGCGGGCGGTGATCGTGGTCGGCGTCGGGCTCAACGTGTGCTGGCCCGACGCCGACGAGGCAATCCGCGACGTGGCCGACACGGCGGTGGCCCTCAACTGGGTGACGACGGAGCCGATCGATCGCGTCGACCTGCTCGTCGCGTTCCTGCGTCGCCTCGACCGCGGCTATCGCCAGCTGGTGAGCGAGGGTCCCGAAACGGCGATGGACGAGTGGCGCCGGCGGTCGGCGACCCTTGGGCGGCGGATCCGGGTCGACCTCGGCGCCGACGACGTGGAGGGCACGGCCGTGGACGTCACCGCCGAGGGTCACCTGGTCGTGGAGGCGCTCGGGGGTCAGCACCGGACATTCGCGGTCGGCGACGTGGTCCACCTCAGGGACGCGTAGCCGCCAGTCACGCCCGACGTAGCACGCACCAGCTGCCCTCGCCGGCCCGGCTGGCGACGCCCCGCCACTCGCCGGGTAGGACGGCCGCGACCTCCTCGGACCGCAGATGGATCGGGGTCTGGTCTCCGCTGCTGTTCACCCACGCGACGGACCCGTTGGGTGCCAGCACGCGGTCGACCTCGGAGGGGAACAGGAGCGCGTTGACGAGCACGACGGCATCCGCGCACCCTGCCCGGAACGGGAGATCCGCGGCATCGGCCTTGATGCGCGCCGCCGGGGCCGGCGGCGCCAGCCGCAGCATGGCGAGCGACAGGTCGACTGCGGCCACGGTGCCGAACCGTTGGGCCAGGAGTCCGGAGTAGTTGCCGATCCCACTCCCGACCTCGATGGCCACCCCGCCCCCGGTCACACCGCCCCCGGTCACGCCGCCCCGGTCGAGGGCGTCGATCACCACCGCCGTCCGTTGGGCCGACGTGCGGGTGTGCCATTCACTCGAGAGCTCGTCGAAGGTGGTTTCGACGCGGCCACGGGCCTCGGCGTCCCAGCCGCCGGGGGCGAGCCCGGCCGCTCGCCGGGTCATGATCCGCATGGGGTGGTCGTCGGAACCGAGGCCCGAGGCGCGGTGGCCGGGGATCTCTACCGGCGGCAGCTCGTCGATCCTCAAGGGTCCAGGTCCCGCGCCTGGAGATCGGCGATGGCGTCGATGGCGCGCTCGGCCACCGAGCCCTCGATGCCCGGCAGCTCGCGTCCGTCCAGCATCCGCAGCGGCTGGACGTCCCTGGTTGAGGACGTCAGCAGTACCTCGTCGGCCTCGGGCAGCGCCGTCATGGGCATGTTGTCCTCGTCGGCGTCCGGAAGCTCCTCCAGCAGCAACGCCCGGGTCACGCCGGCCAGGCAGCCCGCCAGGAGCGGCGGCGTGGTGAGCACGCCGCCGCGCACCACGAACACGTTGGTGCCGGTGCCCTCGCACAGGTTGCCGGCGAGGTTGGCCATGATGGCCTCGCTCGCACCCGCTTTCCGGGCCTCTGCCAGGGCGACGACGTTCTCGGCGTACGAGGTGCTCTTGACCCCCGCCACCGCCGACCGCTCGTTGCGGGGCCAGGGCACAGTGACGGCGACGGTGTCCGCCTCCCAGGGATCGAGCGGGGCGACCATGATGATCAG
The DNA here is from genome assembly GCA_963813485.1 of uncultured bacterium. GTDB lineage: Bacteria > Actinomycetota > Acidimicrobiia > Acidimicrobiales > VFJN01 > DASQUK01. The sequence continues at coordinate 72,998 of CAWEZE010000021.1, read as the reverse complement.
CGTCGGTCCGGCCGTCCCCCGCCCGGAACCGGGCGGTGCCACCCCACCCGTCAGCGTGATGCGCAGGCGTCCGGTGTCGCCCTCGTCGGGCACCGCCGCCAGCAGCTCGTCGATCGCGGCCCGCAGCCGGGCGTCACCCAGCGGCACGTCGAGCCCGAGGCCCCGGGCGGAGCGGTGGAGCCGCTCGATGTGGCGCCGCAGCGCGAAGGGACGGCCGCCGATCACCTTGATCGTCTCGAACACGCCGTCACCCACGGTCAGGCCGTGGTCGAACACCGAGACCTTGGCCTCGGTCGCGTCCACGATCTCCCCGTCGAGCCACACCGGACCTGTCACGAGCACAGCTCCTGAAGAAATACCGTCATGGCCGACCATCCTGGCGCGCGACAGCCCGTGAGGACCGCATCGGATCGTCAGGCGGCCAGCGGGCGGCGTTGTGACCGGTGGGAGCGGTGGATCCGGCGGCGCGGTGGCGCCAGGTCGATGACCACCGCCGGGCCGTTGTGGGCTGTCCTGGACGTCCGACCGATCCAGGGCCGCAGCGTCCGCGCCACCCGCCCGGTGACGGTCGGACGGCGGGCCCCGGCGCGCTCCAGCTCGCTCCGGGCCTCGTCGTCCGCCAGGGGCACCGCGCAGCCGATCACGTTGCGCTCGCGCCCGATCGTCACCCGCACGAGCGGGTGGGCGAGCACGTTGCGGTACCAGTCGGTGTCCGGGCCCGAACCCGCCGCGACCAGCACGTGCCGGGAAGCGGAGTCCCAGCGCACGACGTGGAGGAGGGTGCGGACGGGCCGTCCTGTGGTCCGGCCCCGATGCTCGAGGAGCACGACCCGGTGGCCCAACAGCCAACCGAGGCCGAGGCGGTAGACGAGCCAGGGCGCCATCGCCCGATCACCGTACGGTCGGCGTTACCCGGGGTGGTGGATGCTCGTGGACGAGGCGGCCAGCGATCCGCTCGCCACCTGGAGGAGCCGCCGGGCTTTGAGCTCGGTCTCCATCCACTCGCCCCCCGGCACCGAGTCCCAGGTGATGCCGCCGCCGGTGCCGAGGTGCAGCAAGCCGTGCTCGATCCAGAACGTGCGGATCGCCACGTTGAGCTCGCCCTGGCGAGTGTCGGCGTCGACCCAGCCCACGGCGCCGCAGTAGACGCCGCGGGGGGCGGTCTCGAGCCGGGCGATGTGATCGAGCGCCGCCAGTTTGGGGGCGCCGGTCACCGATCCCGGCGGAAAGGTGGCGGCGATCAGCTCGGCCCAGCCCGTGCCCGGGCGCAGGCGGCCCGACACGGTAGAAACCAGGTGCACGAGCCCGGGGTGCTGCTCGACGGCGCAGAGCGCCGGGACCTCGACCGACCCCCATTCGCACACGCGCCCCAGGTCGTTGCGGACCAGGTCGACGATCATCACGTTCTCCGCCCGGTCCTTGGGCAGGAAGGCGTCGGGGGTGGCGGCGGTCCCCTTGATGGGCGAAGACCACACCCGGTCGCCGTCCCGGCGGAGGAAGCGCTCGGGCGACGCCGACGCCACCTGGCAGCCGAGCGTGCGGCCGGAGGGCGGGATCCGGACCACCGCGGCGTAGGGCGCCGGGTTTCCCCGTCCAAGCGCGGCGCCGAGGGCGGCCACGTCGGCCCCAGGTGGCAGCGGGGCGGTCAGCCGGCGGGTGAGGTTCACCTGGTAGACGTCGCCGGCGGCGATGCCCGCCCGGATGGCCTCGACCCCGGCGCAGAATCCATCGCGGTCGAGCGACGTGGTCCACTCCGCCGGCGTGGGCCCGTGCCACGGGGGGCCAGGCCACGGACGCGCGGGCCGCAGATCCGAGAACCGGGCGCAAATCGGCGGCCCGTCGAACGGGAGCACCACCGCCCACGTGCCACGCCCCTCGAGCGCGCCGAGGTCGTCGGTCACGTCGGCCAGCCGGGTCAGCAACCGGCCCCCCACAACGGCCAGCGGCGCTTGCTCCTGCACGGCCGCAGGATAGGAGCGCATCGCGCTCAGGCGAGTACGACGGGCGACGTCATTCTCTGAGTGGGAGGGGTGGGCGGAGGGCGGGTGGATCGCTGGTGTGGGTGCGGCCGTGGGGGTCGGTGATCTCGAGGGTGGCATCGGGAAGGAGTTTGGCGTGCCAGCCGGGGCTGTGGAGGAGGTGGTGGTGCCGGCTGCAGACGAGCACGAGGGTGTGGAGGGCGGTGGGGCCGCCGTGGGTGATCCATTGGATGTGGTGGGCTTCGGTCCAGTCGGGGGGCCGGTCGCAGCCGGGGAAGCGGCAGTGGCGGTCGCGGATCACGAGGGCGTTGAACAGGGGTGCGGGGACGGTGCGGGTGGTGGTGCCGTAGTCCAAGATCGCGGAGCGGCCGTGGGTGACGACCCGGTGGATGCCGGCGTCGCAGGCCAGGCGCTGGAGGGTCGTGGCATCGAGGACGCTGCCGTCGATCAGCCGGCCCGGGCCGCGCCGTTGGAGGTCGTCGAGGGTGGCGATGACGTTGAGGTGGGGCCGGTGGCGGCCGCCGCGGCGGGTCTGTTGGTGATCGAGAAACCGGCGGCAGATGTCGACCAGGGCGTCGCCGCGTCGTTGGGCGGGGCTGCGGGCGGGTTCGCCGTCGACGTCGCGGGTGGCGGCGAGGCGGAGGGCGGTGGCGATGACGGCGCCGCCTTCGGGGTCGAAGCTGCCGGACAGTTCGCGGCGGCCGTCGAGGATACGGGACAGGTGCAGCGACCGTTCCGGCTGCGGCTTGTCGGGGTCGTCGCCCACCACGGCGTCGGCGCGTCGCGCCCAGTCCTGCATGGCAATTGCAGTGTCACCGGCCGATAACTGGGCGAGCTCGGGGACCAGCTCGGCCTCGTGGGCGGCGAACAGGCCGACGGTGCGGTCCTTGAGGTTGGCGGCGATCGCCTGGACCTGCCCAGCGGACAGGACCCCGTCCCGGTAGGCGCCGGTGGTGACCGGCAGCGCCCGTAGTCGGCGGGCGGTGCGGGCACAGCCGGCGGCCTGACGACCGAAGGGCTTGGCCTTGACGCCGGCACCGGGCCGTGGCACACCAGCGCACCACACGCCTACCCAGCCGAAGGACTGACCGTTTCAGCCGGCGGGCCGGAGTAGCGACGGGGTGGCGCGGCGAGCCGGGCGCCGGCGGCCGCACCGAGCAGGGGCCAGGGCAGCCAGTGCGGGAGGCCCCAGGTCAGCGTCGTCGACTTCAGCGCGTCGAGCGCGCCCCCGGCGGCGGTGAGGGGCGTGGACGGGGCGTCGCCGTCGAGCAGGAACACGCCTGCCTCGCGGGCCCACAGCGCGCCCTCGGGGATGGCGGCGGCGAGAACGCCAAGGAGGATCCCGACGAGCGCCGCGATGGCGTGCTCGAGGCCGGTACGCATCGAGTGTCCGGTCCACGCGGCGACGACTCCCACGAGCAGCAGGGTGATCTGCGGTGGGCCGTAGATCACGCCGCAGAGGCTGCCCGTCCGGCTGCCGTCCAGCGAGGCTCGTGACGTGGCGACGGTCAGGGCCGCGAACAGCGCCGCGCAGGCGGCGGCGACGATCCACGGAGACCGTCCCCAGCCGCGGCGCAGCGCGGTCGGGGCGCAGCCGGCGGCGAAACGGAGCCGCTCACGCTGGGAGGCGGTGATGCTCGCGAGCTCGGCGCGCATGGCGGCACCCCACTCGTCCCGGCGTCCGCGCCGGCCGCCCGTGGCGAGCGCGAGCAGGCGGGCGGGGGCGTCGGCCCCGACGGCGGTGCGCACGGTGGCCACGACGGCCGTCGCGGCGGCAAGCGCGTGCGGCCAGCCGAAGATGAAGGCACCGACGAGCACCTCGGCCGGTGGGATCGCCGGGTCGTTGGCGGCGACGAGCCCGGCCCGGATCACCAGTACCCAGGCCCCGAGGGCGACGACGGGGGCTGCCGCCGCGACCCATGCAGTCCGCCGGGCGCCGCGCATGGCCGAAATGATTTTGTCCCGGTGTCGGAAGATCGCCAGCACGGCCAGGCCGAACGGCGCCGTGAGGATCGCCAACAGGAGCGGCCAGTTACGGGCGATCCAGTTCCAGGTCGCGCCCGGGCCGGGGAGTGCCGGCGTCGGCGTGGCGCCGGGGCTCATGCCTGTGCCCCTGCGACCGCTCCGCTGCCGGGAGCCGGGCGCCCGGCGACCCGCGACCGGCGGGAGGTGCGCTGCGCTCCGGCGCGGCGCAGCTCGCGCACCTGCGCGGCTCCGGCGGCCGACAGTCGGTAGAGGTGGCGGGGCGGGCGGCCCTGCGGCACGTCCTGCTCCCACGCGGTCTCGACGTACCCGCGTTCGGCGAGCCGGATGAGGATCGGGTAGACGGTGCCGGCCTTCAGGCCCAGCCCGCGGCACAGGTCGTAGCCGTGGCTCCAGTCCGAGGCCTTCGCCGCCAGCGCATCGAGGACAGCGACCGTCTGCGGTGAGGGGCGGCGCACTCTGGTCATGGGCCGAAACACTATCTAGATAGAGTTACGTGTCAAGCGGACTTGGCTTGACGCCGGCTCCCTGCCGTGGCTCGACCGACGTGCCACCGGCGGGCGCCAGGCGCAAGCGGCCGACGTCACCGCCGTACCATCGACTTCGTGCACGTGGAGTTCACCGACGAGCAGCAGGCGCTGCGCAAGCTGGTGCGGACTTCGCCGAAGCGGAGATCGCCCCGCACGCCGAGGCCTGGGACGCCAGCCACACGTTCCCGGTCGACGTGGTCCGCCAGATGGGCGAGCTGGGGCTGTTCGGCATCCCGTTCCCCGAGGAGTACGGGGGTGGCGGCGCCGACCTGACCACGCTGTGCATCGCGATCGAGGAGCTGGCCCGGGTCGACCAGTCCGTGGCCATCACGCTCGAGGCCGGCGTGGGGCTGGGCGCCAACCCCATCTTCCGGTTCGGCACCGAGGAGCAGCGCCAGCAGTGGTTGCCCGACCTGTGCGCCGGGCGGGCCCTCGGGGGCTTCGGGCTGACCGAGCCCGAGGCCGGCAGCGACGCCGGCGGCACCCGCACGACGGCCGTGCTCGACGACGCCGGCGCCGAGTGGGTCATCAACGGGGCCAAGGCCTTCATCACCAACTCCGGCACCGACATCACCTCGCTCGTCACGATCACCGCCCGCACCGGGGGCGCCGGAGTCGCGGCCCCCGAGATCTCCTGCATCATCGTCCCGGCCGGGACGCCCGGGTTCACCGTCGACCCGCCCTACCGCAAGATGGGGTGGCACGCGTCCGACACCCACGGGCTGACGTTCAGCGACTGCCGCGTGCCCGCGGGCAACCTGCTCGGGGAGCGCGGCCGGGGCTTCGCCCAGTTCCTGCAGATCCTCGACGAGGGCCGCATCGCCATCGCCGCGCTGGCCGTCGGCGTGATCCGCTGCTGCCTGGACCAGTCGGTCGGCTACGCGAACGAGCGCCACGCGTTCGGGCGCGCCATCGGCGCCAACCAGGCGGTGGCGTTCGCTTGCTCCGACCTGGCCGTGATGGCGGAGACCGCGAGCCTGCTCGTCTACCAGGCGGCATGGCTGCGGGACAGCGGCAAGCCGTACAAGCGCGAGGCGGCGATGGCCAAGCTGTACGCCACCGAGTCGGCGGTGACCGCCACCCGCATGGCCACGCAGGTGTTCGGCGGCTACGGATTCATGGACGAGACGCCGGTGGCCCGGCAGTACCGCGACGCCAAGATCCTCGAGATCGGCGAGGGCACCAGCGAGATCCAGCGCCTGGTCATCGCCCGCGACCTGGGCCTGCCGCTTTCCTGACCGCACCCCGACGGCGCCGTCTGTGCCCCGAGCGGGCCATCCTGCAAGAATGACTCCTCCGTGAAAGGTCTCATTCTTGCCGGCGGGGCGGGAACACGCCTGCGGCCCATCACTCATACGAGCGCCAAGCAGCTCGTCCCGATCGCCAACAAGCCGATCTTGTTCTACGGCATCGACGACATGGTCGAGGCCGGCATCAAGGAGATCGGCATCATCGTGGGTTCCACCCGCGACGAGGTGATCGCGGCGGTCGGCGACGGCTCGCGCTGGGGCGTCGACATCACGTACATCCCCCAGGACGCGCCGCTAGGGCTGGCCCACTGCGTGCTCGTCGCGCGCGACTTCCTGGGCGACGACGACTTCGTGATGTACCTGGGCGACAACATGCTCCAGCAGGGGCTGGCTGGGTTCACCGATCGCTTCGAGCAGGCCCGGACCGATGCGGCCGCGCTGCGCCTCGGCGACGACGGGTCCTCGGTGCCGGCGGCGCAGATCCTGCTCGCAAAGGTGGACGACCCCCGGCAGTTCGGGGTGGCCGAGCTGGCGGACGACGGTGAGGTCCTGCGGCTGGTCGAGAAGCCATCCGACCCGCCGTCTGACCTGGCGCTGGTCGGCGTCTACCTGTTCGACCGCCACGTCCACGACGCCGTGGCCGCCATCGAGCCGTCGTGGCGCGGCGAGCTCGAGATCACGGACGCGATCCAGTGGCTGATCGATCACGGGCACCGGGTCAACCACGAGGTTCTCGACGGCTGGTGGATCGACACCGGCAAGAAGGACCCGCTGCTCGAGTGCAACCGCCTGGTGCTCGAGAGCCTGGAACCCCGGGTCGAGGGATCGGTGGACGCAGACTCGGCCATCGAGGGGCGGGTCATCATCGAGGCGGGCGCCGAGATCGTGAACAGCCGGGTACTGGGCCCCGCCATCATCGGGCCGGGCACCCGGATCGAGAACAGCTACGTGGGCCCGTTCACCTCGGTCGCCTCCGACTGTGTGATCGTCGACTCGGAGCTGGAGCATTCGGTGGTGCTCAGCCGCAGCCGCATCGTCGACGTGCCCCGGCTCACCGACAGCCTCATCGGCCGCGAGGTCGAGCTGACCCGTTCGACCCGCAGGCCCCGAGCGCTGCGCCTCATGCTCGGCGACAATTCGGCCGTCGAGCTGCACTGATCGACGCGCCCGAAGGAGCCACGTGGCAAACATCCGGCCGTCCGACGTGATCGAGGGAGTCGTGTTCGTCGAGCCCGACATCCACGGCGACGAGCGAGGCATCTTCATCGAGACCTACCGGCGCCAGTGGTTCCCCGCTGGCCGGGAGATGATCCAGGGCAATCGTGGCGACCGCAGCGCCGGTGCCGTAGTCGGGCTGCACTACCACCTGCATCAGGCCGACTACTGGTACGTGCCGTTCGGGCGGTGCCGCGTGGTGCTGCACGACCTGCGGGTCGGCTCGCCCACCGACGGCAAGACCCTGACGGTGGACCTCGGCAGCGCGCCGGGGACGCCGGGCGTCGAACACGACCACCGCGGCGTGTACATCCCGCCCGGTGTGGCCCACGGGTTCGCGGCGCTCACCGACATGACCATCACCTACCTGGTCGACGGCTACTACAACCCGGCCGACGAGCTGGGCGTGGCGTGGGACGACCCGGAGGTGGGAGCCGACTGGGGCGTGTCGGCCCCGGTCCTGTCCGCCCGCGACCAGTCGAATCCGCGGCGGTCCGACCTGCCCGCCGACCGCCGTCCCCACGCGGCGCTGCGGACCGGCTGACCGACCCCGAAGGAGATCGAGATCGCATGAGGCAGTTCGTCACCGGCGGGGCGGGGTTCATCGGCTCCAACTACGTCCGCTGGGTCCTGGCCAACACCGACGACCAGGTCACCGTCTACGACGCCCTCACCTATGCCGGCAACCTGTCGACCCTGCGGGACGTCGACGACGATCCCCGCTACAGCTTCGTCAAGGGCAACATCTGCGACCCCGGCACGCTCGAGGAGGCGATGGCCGGCCACGACGCCGTCGTGCATTTCGCGGCCGAGAGCCACGTCGACCGCTCGATCGCCGGCCCCGACGATTTCGTCAACACCAACTGCTTCGGGACCAACGTGGTGATGGACGCGGCGCGCCGGCTCGAGATTCCCCGCGTGATCCACATCGGGACCGACGAGGTCTACGGATCGGTGGAGCTGGGGTCGTCGCTGGAGACCGATCCACTCGAACCCCGGTCGCCGTACTCGGCGTCGAAGGCGGGGTCCGACCTGATCGCGCTGTCCTACCACCACACGTACGGGCTGCCGGTGACCGTGACCCGGTGCACCAACAACTTCGGGCCCTACCAGTTCCCGGAGAAGGCCATCCCCCTGTTCGTGACCAACCTGATGGACGGCAAGCCCCTCCCGTTGTACGGCGACGGCCTCAACCAGCGCGACTGGCTCTTCGTCGACGACCACTGCGCCGGGGTGGCGCTGGTGCTCGAGAAGGGGGCGGTGGGCGACGTCTACAACATCGGGGCCGGCAACGAGACCCCCAACCGGGTGCTGGTCGACAAGCTGCTGGTGCTGTTCGGGGTGGGCGAGGAGATGGTCGACTACGTCGAGGACCGCCTGGGCCACGACCGCCGGTACTCGGTCAACATCGACAAGATGACGGCGCTGGGCTGGCGCAAGGCCCGCACGCTCGACGAGGCACTGGCCGAGACCGTCGGGTGGTACAGGGCAAACGAATGGTGGTGGCGTCCCCTGAAGGAGCGGGCGGGCCTGCTGTGAAGGTCCTCGTCACCGGGGCCGGCGGACAGCTCGGTCATGACCTGCGAGCGCATTGCGAGGCGATGGGCGACGATGTGGTGGCCGCCACCCACGCTGTGCTCGACGTTGCCGACCGCGACGCCGTCTACCAGGCGGTGCTCTCGGTCCGACCCGACGTCGTGATGCACGCGGGTGCCTGGACGGCGGTCGACGCCTGCGAGGCAGACCCGGACCGGGCGTTCCGGGTGAACGCGCTCGGGACCCGCTGGGTGGCCGACGCCAGCCGCCGGGCGGGCGCCTACCTCTGCTACGTGTCGACCGACTACGTGTTCGACGGCACCAAGGACGGGCCCTACGTCGAATGGGATCCCACGGGGCCGGAGTCGGTGTACGGCGCCTCCAAGCTCGGCGGCGAGCACGAAGTCGCCGAGCACGCGCCCGGGGCCTGCACGGTGCGCACGTCGTGGGTGTGCGGTGAGCACGGCAAGAACATGGTCAAGACCGTGCTCGGGCTGATCGACAGCCCCGAGCTGGCGTTCGTCGACGATCAGCGGGGCTGCCCGAGCTTCACCGCCGACCTGGCCGTCGCCACCCGCTCTCTGGCCGCATCGCGCATGCCCGGCTTGTTCCACGTCACCAACCAGGGCGTGGCGAGCTGGTACGAGTTCGTGCGGGACATCCTGGCAGCGGCGGGGCACGATCCCGCGAAGGTGCGGCCCATCGCCACCGCCGATCTCGATCCGCCCCGGCCCGCACCCCGGCCGGCGAACTCGGTCCTCGACAACGCCGCGCTGAGGGCGGCCGGCTTCCCCTTGCTCCCGCACTACCGGGAGAGCCTGGGACACCTCGTGAAGAGGCTGACGGGCTGATCGACTGATCGACTGACTGCCCGGCTCAGCCGGCTCAACCGAAGTCGAGAAAACCCTGGGCTTCCTGCTCCTCGGGCGTCGACCACGGCGTCACGGGTCGGCTCGAGCGTTGACCGTCGAGGTCGAGATCGGTCCGTTCGGCGAAGAAGCACACGCAGTCCTTGACGGCCGCGACCTCGTGGAGCGGATCGGTGTAGGTCCAGGCGATGTCGCGCCCTGCGGGCGAACCGCCGGTCAACGAGAAGTAGGAGGCGTGACCCTTGTACGCGCAGGTGGACGTTGTCTCGCTCGGCGACAGCAGGTCCATCCGTACGTCCTCGCGGGGTAGGTACCAGCGGGGCGGCAAGTGGGTCTCGAACAGGCCGATCGGTCGGCGGCTGTCGGCCAGCGTGACACCGTCGAGCGAGACCACGACGTGCCTGCTGGCGGACAGGACGTCGATCCGCCCGAACGGGTCGTGAGGATGTCCGATGACTGGCTGCGCCTCCTCGATCCAGTCGAACGCGGGCCAGTCCAGCGCGATCCGTCCCCCGAGCTCGGGGGCGTCGGGCCGGAAGGCGACGCCCACCAGCTCCCGGCCGCCGGCGCGGAGGCTCAACGCCTCGCCGTCGCAGGTGTGGATCCCGAAGTTCTCCGGTCCCATGACCGGGGGCAGGGCCTCCAGGTCCGGGCCGTCGCCGGAGGTGAACGGCTCCAGATCGCCGTGGATGTCGTCGGGTGGCACCGCATAGACGGGCACGATCCGGCGGGGTTCCCAGACCAACATCGCGTCGGTCGTGTCGGCCACCGTCTCGTCGTCGACGAGGCAGCGGATCCGGCGCGTCACGGGCTCGAATCGCAGCTCGGACAGGATGGCCATCAAGTGTTGAGCCGTTCGTACTGCCATGGCCCGATGGTTGGCCGTTCGGCGGCCGCGGGTCAACTTCGTACCTGGCGCGGCGCCCGCTTCAGCCCAGCAGGTCGAGTCGCCGGGCGAGGTCGCTGTTGAGGCGGCGATCGGGGTCCAGCCGGTCGCGGACGGCCCGCCACTCGTTGAGCCGGGGGTACATGACGGGCAGCAGCTCGGGTCGGAGGCGGCTGTCCTTGGCCAGGTACAGGCGTCCGCCGGCCTCGGCGACCCGGTCGTCCAGCCGATCGAGCAGGGGTCCCAATGTCGGGTCGGTGGTGGGGACGTCGAGGGCGAGGGTCCAGCCCGGGCCGGCAAACGTCAGCGGCGCGGGGTCGGCGGCGCCGAAGTACTTGAGCACGGCCAGGAAGCTCGGCGCGCGGTGCTCGGCCAGGGCCTCGACGATGTGGCGGAGGACATCCTCCGTCCCGAACGGCAGCAGGCACTGCCACTGCAGGAAGCCCCGGGGCCCGTACATCCGATTCCAACCATCGACGAGGTCGAGGGGGTAGAAGAACCGGGAGATCGACTGGAGCTCGTCGCGGCGCCGGCGCGGGTGCAGGCGGTACCACAGCTCGTTGAACGCAAGGATGCTGCCCTTGTTGAGCACCCCGCCCGGCACCACGCGGGGCGCGGGCACCGGCGGCACGGTGCGGTATGCCAGGGGGTCACGCTCGCGGCGCCGCATCCCCCGAAGGCGGGCGCCGGCGAGCTCGTCGCGCCGGGCGAAGTCGCCCTGGATCAGCACCGACCGGCCCAGCGAGCGGCCCCGAGCCAGGAAGTCGACCCATGCCACCGAGTAGCGGTGCCGCCGGCCGCCCTCCGACAGCAGCGTGAGCAGCGTGTCGAGATCGGGAACCCGATCGGTGTCGACCCGGAGCAGGCTCGTCTCGATGGCATACAGGCGAATCGTCGCCTCGACGACCGTGCCGGTCAGGCCCATGCCCCCGCACGTGGCCCAGAACTCGTCGGCGTCGTGGACATGTTCCCCGCTCCCACGGCCGCTCGGGCCGGGGGTGAGCGTGCGGCGGGTGCCGTCCGGCAGGCCCAGCACCAGCGACTGCACGTGGGCGCCGAAGCTCCCGGTGGCGTGATGGTCCTTGCCGTGGACGTCGGCGGCGATGGCGCCGCCGACGGTGATGTAGCGCGTGCCGGGTGTCACCGGCACGAACCAACCCTGCGGCACGATCTCGCGCAGTAGGCCGTCGAGGGAGGTGCCGGCGAGGACCCGGGCGGTGCCGCGCGCGTGGTCCAGCTCGAGCACGCCCGACACGCCGGTCGAGCTGACGACCAGGCCGCCCGCGTTCATGGCCGAATCGCCGTAGGCACGCCCCAACCCGCGGGCGACGGCTCCTCGGGGCCCGGCGGCCCTGGCGGCCACCGCCAGCTCGCCGGCGTCGGTGGGCCGCACCACGTGCGCAGCCGAGGAGGGATTGCGGCCCCACCCGGTCACGATCTCGACGTCGTCTGTGGGCTCGCGGCCCGTGGCAGGTCCGCTCATGCGGTGTACACGCCGATGGCGAAGACGATGGCCCAGGCCACGCCGATGCACTGCAGGGTCCGGTCGCCCAGGATGATGTCCTCGGGTGCCGATCCCCGGTCGCCCTTGTCGAGCACGAGGGCATACCGCAGGATCGCCATCACGAACGGCAGGATCGACAGCTGGTACCAGGGGATCGACGACGTGTTCAGGGCACTGTTCGCCTTCTCGAACGCCCACAGGCAGTAAGCGACCAGGACGGCGCCCGAGGTCACCGACCGCAGGTAGGCCATGTAGCTCTCGCTGTAGGCAGAGAGCACGGCCCGGAACCGACCGGCATCGGCCGTGGTCGCGTCCGCCATCTCGCTGGCCTCTGCGCCGCGCTTGCCGGACACGATGAACAGGGCGCCGAAGCTTGTGACGATGAAGAACCAGTCGGAGATCGGCACGTCGGTGGCGGCGGCGCCCGCCACCGCCCGCAGCACGAATCCGGCGGCTACCGCGACCAGGTCGACCACCGCCACGTTCTTCAGCACCGTCGAGTAGGCGGTGGTCAGCGCCACGTAGCCGAGGATCGTGGCCGCCAGCTCGGGGCTTGCCGCGAAGGCCAGCGCCACCGATGCCGCCAGCAGCACCGCCCCGCCGGCGTAGGCCACCGCCACGGGCACTGCGCCGGAGGCCACCGGGCGGTTGCGCTTCGTCGGATGGAGCCGGTCGGCATCGGCGTCGCGGGCGTCGTTGACGTAGTAGGTGCCCGAGGCCGCCAGGCAGAAGGCCGCGAAAGCGATGAGGGCATCGATCGCCGGCCCGGTGTTGTCCAGCACCCCGGCGGCGGCCGGGGCGGCGAAGACCAACAGGTTCTTGGTCCATTGCCGGGGCCGGGCCAGGAGCACGAGTCCCCGGAGCAGCGAGACGGCCCCACGGGTGCGCCCTGCGCCCCGCCCGCCGTCGCGCTCGTCGGGGCCCGACGCAACGCCGGTGCTCGAGGGTGAGGTGGTGGTGGTCGGATCTGCCACGTCACCTACATGCTGGCCGACACTCGGCGCCACAACGGGCGGGGCAGGTGCCGCAGCGCCGCCATGACGTAGCGAAACGCGCCGGGAACCCAGACCGTCTCCTTGCCCGAGGCGATGGCCCCGGCCACTGCCTCTGCGACCGCGGCCGGCGTGGTGGCCATCGGCTTGGGGTCGCGCCCCTCGGTCATCGAGGAGCGGACGAAACCGGGCCGCACCACGACGACCCGGACACCGGCGGCGACCAGCGAGTCGGCCAGCCCCTGCGCGAACGCGTCGAGCCCCGCCTTGGACGAGCCGTACACGAAGTTCGACCGGCGGGCGCGCTCGCCGGCCACCGAGCTGAGCACCACGATCGTGCCGTGGCCCTGCTCCTCGAGTCGGCGGGCGACGTGCAACAGCGTGGACACCGGCCCGGCGTAGTTGGCAACGGCCAGCTCGGCCGCGGCGGCGGGATCGTCCTCGAGGCGGGACTGGTCGCCCAGCACGCCGGACGCCAGCACCACGCAGTCGATGTCGATCGCCGCTGCGTCCCACGCCGCCTTCACGGTGTCGGCATGGGCGCCGATGTCGACGGCGTCCCAGTGGGTGATGGTCACGGCGGCCCCGGCGGCGCGCAGCCGCCCGGCCACGGGTTCCATGGCCTCGGGTCGGCGTCCCGCCAGGACGACGGTGCGACAGCCGTCGGGCACCAGCCGCTCGGCGATCGCCGCGCCGATGTCGGACGACCCGCCGAGAACCAGGAGCGATTGGACGGCGCCCAGCGCGTTTTGCACGTCGGCAGAGGGTAGTGGCTCACCCCTCCGCTAGGTTCGACAGACCGATCGCCCCCGCGGGGGCTGCGGGCGCTAGCGTTGGCGCCTCGTATACGGCTAGCTGGGGCGTTTGCAGTCGGAGGTCCATTTCATGGCGGAGATCGCCGTCATCGGGGCGGGTTACGTCGGGCTGACGACAGCGGCGTGCTTCTCCCATCTGGGGCACGACGTCATCTGTGCCGACATCGACGAGGCCAAGATCGCGCAACTGACGCGGGGCGAGGTGCCGATCGTGGAGGCCGGCCTCGAGGCGCTGGTCCGGGAGGGATTGGAGGGTGGACGGCTGAGCTTCGTGGTGGGGGCGGCCAACGCCGCGCCGTCGGCCGAGTTCGCCTACCTGTGCGTGCCGACGCCCCAGGACGACGACGGGGCCGCCGATCTCTCCTACATCGAGGCGGCCGCGCGGGAGATCGGCCCACGGCTGCCGTCCGAGGCGGTGGTGGTCAACAAGTCGACGGTGCCGGTGGGATCGACCCGGGTCGTCGAGCGGGTCCTGGGCCGAGACGACGTGGTGGTGGTGTCCAACCCCGAGTTCCTGCGTGAGGGCTCGGCGGTGCACGACTTCCTCAACCCGGACCGGATCGTCATCGGCAGCGACGACCAGTCCGCGGCGGTGCGGGTGGCGTCGCTCTACATCGGAGTGACTGCCCCGATCATCGTCACCGACCCCCCCTCGGCCGAGACCATCAAGTACGCCTCCAACGCTTTTCTCGCCGCGAAGATCAGCTTCATCAACGCCATCGCCGCCGTGTGCGACGCCGTGGGCGCCGACGTCAAGGACGTGGTTCTGGGGATGGGCTACGACAAGCGCATCGGCCACGAGTTCCTGAAGCCAGGTCCCGGATTCGGGGGTAGTTGCCTGCCGAAGGACACCCGGGCGCTGGTGCACATCGCCGACAACGCCGGTTACTCGTTCGATCTCATGCGGGGTGTCATCACCGTCAACGAGGACCAGTTCCACCGCGTGGTGGCCAAGGTCCGGGAGATGGCGGGTGGATCACTCGAGGGCGTGAAGGTGGCGGTTTGGGGGCTCACGTTCAAGGCCCGCACCGACGACACCCGGGAGTCGCCGGCGTTGCGGATCGTGTCGCTCCTGGCCGACCAGGGCGCCGAGGTCCAGGCATACGATCCCGCCGTCAAGGGGCCGGTCGGCGGCGTGGTGCCGGCCGCCGATCCCTACTCCGTGTGCGATGGGGCCCGGGTGCTGGCGGTGCTCACCGAATGGGACGATTTCCGCTGGCTCGATTTCGACAAGGTCGCCGGCCTCATGGAGACACCCCGGGTCGTCGACGCCCGCAACCTGCTCGACCGGCCGGCGCTCGAACGGCGGGGGTTCAGCTACGTCGGCATAGGCCGATAGTTTCGCCCCGCAACCGGAGGTTGCGAGGCGACGGTCGGGGGCTCCGCCAGGAAGCTCTGCCCCCCACACCCCCCGCCGGGCCCGCGTTACGTACGTTGTAGTTCCGATGGCTCGGGTCGTGGTCACCGGGGGAGCGGGCTTTTTGGGCTCGCATCTGTGCGAGGCGTTGCTCGACCGCGGTGACGAGGTGGTCGCCATCGACAACCTCGTCACCGGCACCGTCGACAACATCGAGCACCTGTTTGCGCGGGCCGGGTTCACGTTCGTCGCCCACGACGTGAGCGCCTATGTCTGGGTGCCGGGACCGGTCGACGCCGTGCTGCACTTCGCCAGCCCGGCATCGCCGGTCGACTATCTCGTGATCCCCATCCAGACGCTCAAGGTCGGCAGCCTGGGCACGCACAACTGCCTGGGGCTGGCCAAGTCCAAGGGCGCGCGGTTCCTGCTGGCGTCGACCAGCGAGGTGTACGGCGACCCGCAGGTCCACCCCCAATCCGAGACCTACTGGGGCCACGTCAACCCGGTGGGCCCGCGCGGCGTCTACGACGAGGCCAAGCGCTTCGCGGAGGCCATGACGATGGCGTACCACCGCTATCACGGTCTCGAAGTGAGAATCGTTCGCATCTTCAATACCTTCGGCGAAAGGATGAGAGCCAACGACGGGCGGGTGGTGTCGAACTTCCTGGTGCAGGCCCTGGAGGGCAAGCCGCTGACCGTCTACGGCGACGGCGCGCAGACCCGCAGCTTCTGCTACGTCGATGACCAGGTGAGGGGCATCCTGGCGCTGTTGGACGCCGACCTCACCGGTCCCGTCAACATCGGCAACCCCGCCGAGTTCACCGTGGCCGAGCTGGCCCGGCTGGTGCTCGACGTGACGGGGTCGGAGTCCGAGGTCGTGCACGAGCCCCTGCCGGTCGACGATCCGAGGCAGCGCCAGCCGGACATCACCCTGGCGCGCGACCAGCTCGGCTGGGAGCCCGTCGTATCCCTTCGGCAGGGTTTGGAGCGCACGGCCGACTGGTTTCGGCAGAGCTTCGGGCTGCGGCCGCCCCCCGAGTGAAACACCCGGCGAGTCGATGGGCGTGACCTACGACCAGGTCCTGGCCTGGCGCCTGCGGCAGCGGGGCCTGACGCCCCGCACCACCGCCAAGGTCGAGCAGATCGTGGAACGGCTGGCCGGCGTGCAGGCCCAGGTGGCCTCGTCGGCCGAGCTCGCCGTCGCTACCCGCCAGCGGAGGCTCGGCCTTAGCGTTCGCGGGCTTCGGCCTCGGCCCGGTGGGCGAGGTACCAGTCCACGGTCAGGCGCAGGCCCTGGGCGAAGTCCGTGCGGGCCTCGAACCCGAAGGCCGCGGCCGCGCGGCTGGGATCGACGCGGCGCCGGGGCTGGCCGTCGGGCTTGGAGGGGTCCCAGCGGATCTCGCCCTCGAACCCGGTGGCGTCGGCGACCAGCTTGACCAGGTCGCGGATTGGCAACTCCTCGTCGGTGCCGAGGTTGACCGGGTCGGCACCGTCGTAGCGCTCCGCGGCCAGCACGATGCCCTCGGCGGCGTCGTCGACGAACAGGAACTCCCGCGACGCCGAGCCCGTGCCCCACACCTCGATGTGATCGGCGCCTGCCTCCTTGGCGTCGACGCACTTGCGGATCAGGGCCGGGATGACGTGGCTCACGGCGGGGTGGAACTTGTCGCCGGGCCCGTAGAGGTTGGTGGGCATGAGGTAGGCGACGTTCTGTCCGTACTGCTCCCGGTTGGCCTGGGCCTGGACGAGGTGGGCCAGCTTGGCGATCCCATAGGGGGCGTTGGTCTCCTCGGGGTAGCCCTCCCACAGCGAGTCCTCCCTGAAGGGGACCGGCGTGTGCTTCGGGTACGAGCAGATCGTCCCTGTGACAACCGTCTTGGGCGTCGCCGCCAGGCGGGCCTGCTCGATGACGTAGGTGCCCATGAGCAGGTTGTCGCGGTAGAGGTCCGCCGGGCGGGCCATGTTCGCGCCGATGCCGCCCACGCGGGCGGCGAGATGGATCACGAGGTCAGGCCGGACGTCGTCGAAGAGCCGGGCCACGTCGTCGAGGCGGCGCAGGTCGTAGTCGGCCGACGTCGGCGTCTCGAGCCGGGCCGCACCGCGCTCCCGGAGCCGGGCGCAGACGGCCCTCCCGAGGAAGCCCCGCCCGCCGGTGACCAGCACGGTGACGTCGGACCAGTCCTCGATCATGGCGAGCCACTCTAACGGTCGGCCCCGAGGGCCCGGGTACCGCAGATGGACCTCGACGTGCGAGGATCATCGGCCGTGCGTGTCGCCGTCGTCGTGGAACAGTGCTGGCACCGGGTACCGGGCGGCACCGCGGCCGCCGTCGTCGACCAGGTGGCGGCCGTAGCGGCGGCCGGGCGTGTAGAGCAGGTGGGCGTGGCCGCCCATCACCGCCACCCAGCGCCGGAGCCCTGGCGGCCTGCCATCCCCGTCAAGCACCTGCCGCTGCCGCGCACCGCCCTGTACCAGACATGGCACCGCTGGCGCCGTCCGGCCGTCGAACGTGCGACCGGGCCGGTCGACGTCGTCCACGCCACCGGCTACGCGATCCCGCCGCGCACGCGTCCCCTCGTCGTCACGATCAACGATGTGGCCTGGCGCCGGGATCCGTCGATGTTCACCGCCAACGGCGTGCGCTTCTTCGAGGCGGGACTGCGCTGCGTTGTGGCCGACGCCGACCTGGTCCTCTGCCCCTCGCAGGCGACGCTCGACGACTGCGCCGCCGCCGGCATCGAGCACGACCGCCTGCGCCACGTGCCCTGGGGCATGGACGGGGGGACCATCGAGGCGGACGTCACCGAGGCCGAAGTGGCCCGCGTGCGCCGAGCACACGGGCTGGAGGGACGCTACGTGCTGTCGGTGGGGACCCTCGAGCCCCGCAAGAACCTGCCCCGCCTGCTGGACGCGTTCGGCCGACTGACAGGGGACGGCGATAGCCGCCACGCCGACGTCACCCTCGCCGTAGTCGGCCCGGCCGGCTGGGGCGAGTCGCTGGCGGAGCCCGCGGCCCGCTTGGGCGACCGGGTGCGGCTGGTGGGATTCGTCCCTCGGGGCGACCTGGCCCCGCTGTACCGAGGCGCGGCCGTGGTGTGCTACCCCAGCCTCTGGGAGGGGTACGGGTTGCCGGTGGCCGAGGCCCTGGCCGCCGGGGCGCCGGTGGTGACCTCGGCCGGCACCGCCACCGAGGAGTTGGTGGCCGGGGGCGTCGGCCTGTTGGTCGATCCCCGCGATCCTGATGCCATTGCCGCCGCCCTCGCCACGGTTCTCGACGACGACGACCTCGCGGACGGGTTGCGGCGGGCCGCGCGCAAGCGGGCGGCAGAGACCACGTGGGCGAAGACCGCAGCGCTCACCATCGCCGCCTACGAGGAGGTGGCGGGGGGATGATGATCCCATGAGGGTTGGCTGCAACCTGTTGTGGCTCGTCCCGGGGGCCGTGGGCGGCAGTGAGACCGCCATCGTCTCGCTGCTCCGTGAGATCGGTGACCACCAACCCGACGATGTCGAGTTTCGGCCGTACGTGCTCGACGCCTTCGCCGTCACCTACCCCGACATCGTGACGCACTTCCCCACGCGGGTCGTGCCGCTGACCGGTCGCCTGAAGCCGCTGCGGGTGGCGGCCGAGAACACGTGGCTGGCGAGCCAGGCCCGGCGGGACGGGCTGGACCTGGTCCACCATCTGCACGGGGTCCTGCCGCTCGTGGGACACATCCCCGGGGTCGTGACCGTGCACGACCTGCAGCCCTTCGACATGCCCGCCAACTTCCACCCGGTGAAGCGGGCGTACGTGCACCGGTCGGTGCCACGCTCGGTCCGCCGGTCGCGCCTCGTGCTCACGCCCAGCGAGTTCGTCCGCCACGGGGTGATCGACAGGTTCGACGTGGATCCCGACCGCGTGCGGGCCGTGCCGTGGGGCGTCGACGTGCGCAGTGCGGAGGTCACGGTCGGCGAGGTCCAGGCCCGCTATGGCCTGCCCCGGCGCTGGTTCGTGAACAACGCGGTCACCTGGCCGCACAAGAACCACGAGTTGCTGATCCGGGCGTTCGCCGCGGTGGCGGCCCGGGAGCACGACGTGATGCTGGTGCTGACCGGCGGCGAGGCCCAGGCTGAGAGCCAGATCAGTGCACAGATCACGAGGAGCGGCCTGCGAGGCCGCGTGCGTCGCACCGGGCGCATCCGCCGCGACGACATGCTTGCCATCGTGCGGGGAGCGGTCGCCCTGACCTTCCCCTCCCGCTACGAGGGTTTCGGCCTTCCTGTCCTCGAGGCGATGAGCGTGGGCACGCCGGTCCTCGCCGGAAACGCCGCCTCGTTGCCCGAGGTGGTCGACGGAGCAGGCAGACTGCTCGACCCCGACGACGCCGATGCTTGGAGCGAAGCGATGCTCGAGTTGCTGCACGACGGCGATGAGCGAGAGCGGCTGATCACCGCCGGTCTCCAGCGCGCCGCCGCTTTCTCGTGGCCGGCGACAGCCCGCGACACGCTGGCGGCATACCGCGACGCGGTCGCCGGCAAGGGTGCCGGAGAGGCCGAAGAGGCCGCGTCGTGAGGGTGCTCGTCATCTGCCCCCACTACGCGCCCGACACGGCGCCGACCGGGGAGGTCATGACCCGCATCGCCGACGAGCTCGTCGATCGCGGCCACGAGCTGCATGTCGTGACCTCGCTGCCCTGGTACCGGGGCCACCGAGTCGAACCGGGCTGGACCGGACGTCCTGTCCGCCACGAGGACTGCGATTCCGAACGCATCACGCGGGTCCACCCGTTCCCGACCAACAAGCGGAACATCCCCGCCCGCGCCCTGGGATTCGCCGGGTTCACCGGCCTCGCGGGCACGATGGCGCTCAAGGGATGGCGGCGTCATCCGCCCGACGTCGTACTGGCCATGTCGCCACCGCTGACGCTCGGAGCCGCCGGTTGGCTGGCCGCCCGGCGCTGGCGGGTGCCGTTCGTCTTCAACATCCAGGACGTGTTCCCCGACGTGGCGGTCGAGCTGGGTGCCATCACGAACCGGTCGGTGATCCGGTTCGCGTCGTCGCTCGAGCGCTGGACCTACCGGCGGGCCGACGCCGTGACGGTGCTGTCCGACGACCTGCGCGACAACCTCGTCGCCAAGCTCCAGGGATCGGTGCCCGATCCCTACGACCGCGTCCGGGTCATCCCCAACTTCGTGGACACGGCGCAGGTCGCGCCGGCGGACCGGATGGGCACCCCGGGCGGCGGCGCGTATCGCCGAGAGCACGGGCTGGGGGACCGCCAGGTCGTCATGTACGCCGGCAACGTCGGCTTCTCTCAGTCGCTCGAGCTGCTGGTCGGCGCCGCCGGTGCGCTCGCCGCGTCGCGGCCGGACGTGGTGTTCGTGATCAACGGCGGCGGATCGGCCCGTCCCGACCTCGAGCGCCAGGCGTTGGGCCTCGACAACGTGCGGTTCGTCGACTTCCAGCCTCGGGAGCGTTTGGCGGACGTCCTGGCCGCCGGCGACATCCACGTGGTGCCGCTGCGGCGGGGCCTGGCGCGCTCGAGCGTGCCCTCCAAGGCCTACTCGATCCTGGCGGCAGGTCGCCCGGTGGTGGCGAGCGTCGACGAGGGCACCGAGGTCGCCCGCGTGGTCGAGAAGGCCGGTGCCGGCCTCGCCGTCCCGCCGGACGATCCCGATGCGTTCTCGGCGGCCCTGACCGCCCTGCTCGACGATCCCGCGCGCGGCCGGGCGATGGGGGCCGCCGGGCGGGCGTTCGTCGAGCGGTGGGCGTCGCCTGCGGTTGTCGCCGGCCGCTACGAGGCGCTGTTCGAGGAGCTCGGCGCCCGCCGGCGGGCCGGGGGCGGTTCCACGAACGGGGGTGGCGCGGGGTAGCTTGGAGCGCTTATGGGTAAGGCATCCTCCGCGAAGAAGGTGGCCCGGGCGGCCCGCGCCGGAGGCCGCCGCTCCTCCGCCGGCCGCCAGCGCAACCTGCTGTTCCCCGGGGTGATCGGCGCCATCGTGCTGCTCGGGACGGCGCTGGTCTGGTTCGCAGCCGACGAGCGCAAGGGCGACACCGACATCCCGCCGGTCATCGGCGATCACTGGCACGCCGCCTACGGCATCTACGTCTGCGGCGAATGGCAGCCCGACATTCCCGAGTTCGAGAACACGACCGGCATCCACACCCACGGCGACGGCGTCATCCACATCCACCCGTTCTCGCAGAGCGGCGCGGGCGAGAACGCCACGCTAGGCACCTTCCTGGAGGACACCGACGTCAAGCTCTCCGACGACCAGCTGACCATCGGGGACAACGAGCTGCCCGACGGGGCGAAGACGTGGAAGGAGGGCGAGGATCAGTGCGACGGCAAGGATGCCGAGCTGGTCGTCGCCCAGTGGGAGAACGTGGCCGACGAGAGCTCGGAGCCGGCTTTGCTGACCGGTGGCCTGGACGACATCCGCTTCCGCGGCGACGGCGAGGGCTACACCATCGCCTTCATGCCCGAGGGCGAGACCGACATCCCCAAGCCCCAGACGGCTGCCAACCTGGCAGAGCTGGGCGCCGTCGACGCCGGCGCCCAGGCGGGCTCGACGACGACCGCGCCTGGCGGCTCCAGCTCCACGACGGCGGGCGCGGGCGCGACCACCACGGCACCGCCGAGCGAGGCAACCACGACCACGGCCGGGGGCTAGGTGCGAGCGGTCGTGCTCGTCGGCGGCTTCGGCACGCGCCTACGTCCCCTGACACACCACCGGCCCAAGCAGATGCTGCCGATCGTCAATCGACCGATGATCGAGCACGTGGTGGGCCACCTGGTCGACCACGGCGTCGACGACGTGGTGCTCTCGCTCGGCTACCAGCCCGACGGCTTTCGTGACGCCTACCCCGGCGGGCGGTGCGCCGGCGCGACCCTGCACTACGCGATCGAGCCCGAGCCGTTGGACACTGCCGGCGCCATCCGCTTCGCCGCCCTGGATGCCGCGATCGACGAGCGCTTCCTGGTGGTCAACGGGGACGTGCTCACCGACCTCGACGTGACGGCGTTCGTCGCCTTCCACGACGCTCGGGCCGCCGAGGGGACCATCTCGCTGCACCGGGTCGACGATCCCTCCCGCTACGGCGTCGTCCTCACAGATGGCCGGGGCCGGGTGTCGGCGTTCGTCGAGAAGCCGCCCCGCGGCGAGGCGGCGAGTGACCTCATCAACGCCGGCACGTACGTGCTGGAGCCGTCGGTGATCGACCGCATCCCGCCGGGGCGAAGAGTGTCGGTCGAGCGGGAGACGTTCCCGACCATGGCGGCCGACGGCAGCCTCTACGCGCGCGCCGACGGCTGCTATTGGATCGACACCGGCACGCCCTGCGAGTACATCCAGGCCCAGCTCGATCTTGTCGACGGGGTGCGCGGCGCGGCGGTCGACGGCGTCCACCCCGACGCGCGTGTCGCCGTCGATGCCGCGGTCAGGCGTTCGGTCGTCGGGGCCGGTGCCGTCGTCGCCGACGGCGCCCGGGTCGAGAACTCGGTGCTGCTCCCCCGGGTAAGAGTGTGCTCCGCCGCCGTGATCGGTGGATCGGTAGTGGGCGAGGGTGCGGTCGTGGCGGAGGGCGCCAAGGTCCTGCACGGCAGCGTGGTCGGTGATGGTGAGGTCGTCGGGCCCGGGGAGCGTCTCGACGGCGAACGTGTTCCTGATTCGGATTCTTGGGGAGTGAACGCATGAGGACCCTGGTCACCGGCGGGGCCGGATTCATTGGCTCGACGCTGGTCGACCGCTTGCTGGCTGAGGGTCACGAGGTCGATGTGCTCGACGACCTGTCGTCGGGATCTCTGGCCAACCTGGCCGACGCACGCGCGGAGCGGGGCGAGCGCACCAACCGGCTGACGTTCCACCAGATCGACGTGTGCGACCCGCAGATCGTCGACCTCATTGCGCGACGCGAGCCGGAGGTGGTGTTCCACCTCGCGGCCCAGGTCGATGTCCGGGTGTCGGTGGCCCGGCCGGCGCACGACGCCGAGGTCAACGTGATCGGCACGATCAACGTGCTCGAGGGCGCGCGCGTGGCCCGAGCCCGCAAGGTGGTGTTCGCATCGAGCGGCGGCACCCTCTATGGCGAGCCGGCGCGGAGCGACCTGCCCTGCAAGGAGTCGCAGCCCCACAACCCGGGGTCGCCATACGGCGCGTCCAAGCGGGTCGCCTTCGATTACCTCAACGTGTATCGCCAGCTGCATGGCCTCGAGTTCACGGCGCTGGCGTTCGCAAACGTCTACGGGCCCCGGCAGGATCCCCACGGTGAGGCCGGGGTGGTCGCCATCTTCGCCGGCCGCCTCCTTGCCGACCAGGCGTGCACCATCTACGGCGACGGCGAGCAGACACGCGACTACGTCTACGTGGACGACGCGGTCGACGCCTTCGTGCGAGCCGCCACCAGAGGCGGCGGCCTGCTGCTCAACATCGGCACCGGGGTCGAGACATCGGTCAACCAGCTCTACGCCGCGATGGCCGCCGGCGCAGGCGTCGACCGCCCCGCTGCCTACTCGCCAATGCGGGTGGGCGAGCTCCTGCACTCGGCGCTCGATCCGGGCCGGGCCGCCATCCACCTCGGCTGGAAGCCCTGGACCGATCTCGGCGAGGGCGTCGGCCGCACCCTGGAGTGGTTCAAGGAGCGCTGAGTCCCGCGACGGCCCTCAGCGGAACAGGTCCTCCGTGGGGGTCCGGACGACCTCCGCCCGCACCTCGCCCCGACCCAGCCACGTCGGGTCGACGCCCCGCACGACCGCGGCGCAGATTCCCGACGCCTTGCCCATGACCAGCTCGGCGGCGGCGGCGAGCTCGTCGACCACGCACACCTCGGTCACCTGCAGCTCGCGGCCCCGCGCGTCGGTCGTGCCCCGAAGGTCGATGACGGCGCGGATGCCGGCACAGCCGATGGCGACATCGGTGAGGCCCCGGCGCCAGGTGCGGCCGAACGTGTCGCTGATGATCACGGCCACGTCGGTGCCCAGGCGGCCACGCAGCCCGGCGCGCAGCCGGCGCGCCGAGCGATCGGGGTCCTCGGGCAGCAGCGCTGCCCAGCCGTCCTCGACGTTGGACAGATCGACACCGGCGTTGGCGCACACGAAGCCGTGGCGCGTCTCGGAGATCACCAGCTCGCCGCGCCGACGCAGGACACGCACCGACTCACCCTCGACGATCCTCGCCTTGCTTTCGGGATCGTTGGGGTCGATGGGCACGAGCTGGGCCTCGGCCTTGGACACGACCTTCTGCGTCACTACCACCACGTCGCCGTCGCGCAGTTCATCGGTCGCCTCCGCCAGCAGGCGCGCCAGGTCGTCCCCCGGGCGCACCTCGCCGATGCCCTCCACGGGCAGGATCTCGAGCCGGGGCGCTTCACGCTCAGGCCTGTGCTGCCTGGTTCGCTCGCTGCCGCTCGCTCACTGCTCCGCCTCGCTCACCGTCGTCGAGCCCTCACCTTCGCCTCTCCGGGATCACCGGCCGAGAACCACCTCACACAGCGCCGCCGCGGCAGCCGGGTCCCGCATGATCGTGTCGGTCACGACGCAGCGCAAACCCGCTGCTCGGACGCCATCGGCGAGCTCGGCGTCGGCCTCGTCGATCACAAGCGTGCCCACGAAGGGCGCGTACAGCCGGGCGACTCCCACCACCGAGTCCGCGTGTCCCAGCTCCCGGAGCAGCCGGTCGGCGGGGCCCTTGAGCGCCCGGCCTCCGACCAGTGGCGACACGGCGATGACGTCGTCCCGGCGCGCCGCGACGGCGTCGCGGACGCCGGGGACCGCCATCACCGGGCCGATGGAGACGATGGGATTGGACGGCGCCACGACCACCGTGTCGGCGCGGGCGATGGCGGCAAGGACACCGGGGGCGGGGCGGGCCGCCTCGGCCCCGGCGAACCGCACCTTGGCGACCGCCACGGCGTGCTGCAACCGCACGAAGTAGTCCTGGAAGGAGATCTCTTCGCCCGCCGCCACCCCGATGGCGAGCGCCGCCGTGTCAGCCTCGTCGCTGGCCAAGGCGATCATCGTCCGCAGCGGCTGCTCGGTCACCGGCACGATCGTCAGCCCGAGCCGCCACGCACGGGCGATCTCGGCCGTCACCGCCGCCAGCCCGGCGCCCTCCGCCAATCGCTGTGTGCGATACAAGTGGGTCGCGAGGTCGCGATCCCCCAGGCGGAACCACGTCGCGCCGCCGTAGCGCGCCAGCGCCTCCATCGCCTGCCACGACTCGTCGCGCAGCCCCCAGCCCCGCTCCGGATCGATGGCATCGGCGAGCGTGTAGGTGACGGTGTCGATGTCGGGGCTGATGGCCAGCCCGTGCAGCACCATGTCGTCGCCCGTGTTGACGATGGCGGTCACCTCGTCCGGCGGGACCACGTCGACCAGCCCGCGGAGGAGGCGGGCGGCGCCGACGCCCCCCGCCAAGACCGCAACCCCCGTCATCGTGCTTCCCGCTCTTCGCCTTCGGCCGGCCGCTCGGGCTCCGACGCTGTGTCTTCCGCTCCTGTCGCCTCCGGCGACGGGCCGCTCGGGCCCGGGGCTCGCTGCATTGCGGACGCTCGCTCAGGCGATGCCCTTGAGCTTCCCCTCGAGCAGGGCGAGGTCGGCGTCGACCATGAGGTTCACCAGGTCCTCGAACGTGGTCTTGGGCTTCCAACCCAACTCGCGGCGCGCCTTGGAGGCGTCGCCCACCAGCAGGTCCACTTCGGCCGGGCGGAAGAAGCGCTCGTCGACCACCACGTACTTCTCCCAGTCGAGTCCCACGCGGTCGAACGCCAACTCGCACAGCTCGCGGACCGAGTGCGTCTCGCCGGTTGCGATGACGAAGTCGTCCGGCGTGTCCTGCTGCACCATCAGCCATATCGCGTCGACGTAGTCACCGGCGTAGCCCCAGTCGCGCTGTGCGTCCAGGTTGCCCAGCCGCAACTCGTTGCTCAGGCCCAGCTTGATCTGTGCGACGCCGTGGCTCACCTTGCGTTCGACGAACTCGAGTCCGCGACGGGGTCCGCCGTGGTTGAACAGGATGCCGCTCGTGGCATGGAGGCCGTAGGACTCGCGGTAGTTGACGGTGATCCAGTGGCCGTACACCTTGGCTACGCCGTAGGGCGAGCGGGGGTAGAAGGGCGTGGACTCCCGCTGGGGCGTCTCCATCACCTTGCCGAACATCTCGCTCGATGACGCCTGGTAGAAGCGGATCTCGGGGTCCACGATGCGGATGGCGTCGAGCATGCGGGTGACGCCGATGGCGGTGAACTCGCCGGTCAGCACTGGCTGTTGCCACGAGGTGGGCACGAATGACTGCGCCGCCAGGTTGTAGACCTCCTCGGGCTGGTGCTCCTGGAGGATCGTGACGATCGACATCTGGTCGAGCAGGTCGCCGTGGACGAACGTGATGCGGTCCTGGAGGTGACCGATCCGCTCCCAGTTGACCGTGCTGGTACGCCGGACCATGCCCAGGACGTCATAGCCCTTGTCCAGCAGCAGCTCGGCCAGGTGGGAGCCGTCCTGACCGGTTATGCCGGTGACGAGCGCTCGCTTGGTCACTATGTGGTCTCCTCCGTGGGGCAGCCGGTCAGGTTGTCAGCCCCCGAGACGCGATCGCCAGTCGGCGAGCACGTCCGCGAGGGTCTGTTCGAGGGGGATGGTGGGGGACCAGCCGGTGGCGCGGGCGAGGCGGGAGTTGTCGCCGACCAGCACGGGGATGTCGACCGGCCGCTGCAGGGCCGGATCGCTTACCAGGCGCATCGGTCGCTGGGCCATCCCGAGCAGCAGGTCGGCGATCTCCTTGACGGAGACCGCCCGCCCCCGACACACGTTGTAGACCTCGCCCGCCTCACCGCGCTCGATCAAGAGGCGGTAGGCGCGCACGACGTCGCGGACGTCGGTCACGTCCCGCCTTGGCGCCGTGTTGCCGATGGGGACCTCGTCACCGCCGTCACGCTCGTTGCGGGCGATGCGCGCCGCCAGTGACGGCGCCACGAAGCGGTCGGTCTGGCCGGGTCCGAGGTGGTTGAAGGCCCGCACCCGTATCACCGGCAGCCGGTGCCCGAGCCACGCCTGCTGGGCCAGGGCGTCGGCGGCCACCTTGGACGCGGCATAGGGGGACACCGGCCTCAGGGGTTGCGCCTCGTCGAGCGGCAGCTCGTCCTCGGTGACGCGCCCGTAGACGTCGGCGCTGCTCACGGCCAGGACCCGCTCAGCACCCGCCTCGCGGCTGGCCTCGAGCACGTTGAGCGTGCCCAGGGCGTTGGCCAGGAACGTCTCCTGGGGCGTGTCCCAGCTGCCCCCTACGTCGGCGGCGCCGGCCAGGTGGTAGACGGCGGTCGGCTTGGCGGAGAGCACCGCGTCGGTGATCTCGGGCGTGTCGGTGATGTCGATGCCGTCGACGGTGCGCTCCAGTTGGATGACCTCGTCACCGCTTTCCTCGAGGTGGCGGACCAGGTGGGCACCGACGAAGCCCCCGGCTCCAGTGACGAGCGCTCTCACTGCTTCCCTCTTGCTGCTTCGCAGCGGGCCGCTCGGGCCACGCTCGCTCTCTCGCCCTTCGGGACGCTCGCTCACCGGCGGTCATCGTAGGGGGTCGTCAGCGCGCCGCGACGCGGCGAAGCAGGGCCGCGAAGCGCTCGGCGGTCGTGTCCCAGCTGTGCGCGGCCACCACCTCCCGGCCGCGGGCCACGAGGTCCCGGCGGTGCTCGTCGTCCGACAGCACCCGGGCCAGGCTCGCCGCCAGGGCATCGGCGTCGCCCACCGGCACGAGGTCGGCGCCGGGCCCTGCGACCTCGGGCAGGGACCCGGTCGCCGTCGTCACCACGGGCACGTCGGCGCTCATCGCCTCCAGGGGCGGGAAGCCGAACCCCTCGTAGATCGAGGGGTACGCGTAGACCGATGCACCGCGCAGCAGCGCCTCGCGGTCCTGGTCGGAGACCCACCCCAGGCGCACGATGCGCTCGCGGTGTCGCGAGCCACCGACGGCGACGTCGAACGCCTCCTTGCCCCAGCCGTCCTGTCCCGCCACCACCAGACGCACGTCGGGGTCGCGGTCGCTCGACGACATCGAAGGCCCGCACCAGCGTGGGCAGGTCCTTGCGCGGTTCTATCGTGCCGACCGCCAGGACGTAGCGGTCGCCGCCCGCGAGCCGCCGTCCGGCGCTGGCGTCACCTGGGGCGACCGGACGGACCCCGAGGGGAACGCTGACCACGCGGTCGGGATCGACCCGGAAGTGGTCGATCACCTCGTTGCGCACGAACGACGACTCCGTCTGCACCCAGGCACCCCGGTCGATGGCCCGCTGTATCAAGCGGGGGTAGGCGAGGGTGTCGGCCGTGGCGAGCTGGGGGAAGTGCACGGGAGTGAGATCGTGGACGGAGACGACCGACGCCGCCCGCGTGGGTGGCACCACGTAGTTCGGCCCCCAGACGACGTCGTGGCGGCCGATCCAGTGATCGACACGCGGGTGGTCCGTCCGCTTCCACAGCTCCCGCAAGCGGGCGGGCGGCCATGGGACGTTCCGCCACGGCGACGTTCGGCGGCACGACCGAGGACAGGCGGCCACGGCCCCGCCAGCTGACCGCGAACGCGGTGAGGGCAAGATCGTCCCGGGTCGCCAGCCGGCGGGTCGTCTCGAGCGCGAACACGCCAACGCCGGTCTGGGGGGTGAGCAGCGACGTCAGATCGACGGCGACGCGCAGCACGTCAGCGTTTCGGCTTCTTCAAGGCGTTCTCGATGGCCCGCTTGAGCTGCTGCCGTTGCACCTGCAGGTGCTGGAAGCCGAGGATCCCCAGCCCGACGGCCGTGTACAGCGTGTTCTCGACCTTCCTGGAGATGTCGTCGGTCGACGGCCGCGGCACGCCCGCGGAGGCTAGCGGAGGCCCGTGGCTGGTGGTCGGGCCGGAGGGTCCGCGGCTGCGGACGGGCCCTTGGCTACCCTCCGCGTCGTCGTGGAACCGGAGGAGCAACAGCTCGCCTCCCCACCGGTTCTGGCGGTCGTGGTCACGCACGGACGGCACGCCGACCGGTTCAAAGTCCTGCTGGGGGCCCTCGCCGAGCAGGACTACCCCGAGCTGTCCGTGCTGGTCATCGACACCGCCGAGCCCGACGACACTGCCGACCGGGTCCGCGCCGCGATGCCCACCGCCCGGGTCTTGCACGTCCCGGGTACCGAGGGCTTCGGTGCTGCCGCCAACCACGTCCTCGATCATGACCGGCCCCGGGCTCGCCGGGCGGAGTTCTTCGCGTTCTGCCGCGACGATGTTCTCCCGGACCCGGGTGCCGTGAGCGCACTCGTCGGGGCCGCCACCGAGTGGGACGCCGACGTGGTGGGGCCCAAGTTCGTGGCTCGGGACGACCCCCGACGTCTGCTGCACGTCGGCCTCGGCGTGGACCGGGTGGGCACCACGATGCCGCTGGTCGAACGCCGCGAGCTGGACCAGGGACAGCACGACGGCGTGCGTGAGGTGTTCGCGTTCCCTGCCGGCTTCACGCTGGTACGCGCGGACCGGTTCACAGCCGTGGCCGGGTTCGACGAGGCGATCGGTTCGCCGGACGACGATCTCGGCCTCTGCTGGCGCGCTCGGGCTGCGGGCTCCCGGGTGGTCGTGGCCACCGATGCCCGGGTGCGCCGCGACGGGCAATCGTGGGCCGGTCCCCGGGACCAGGCCCGTTATCGCGTGCGGGCCCTGCTGAGCTGTTCGAGCCGGCTCGACCTGCTGCGGATCGTGCCGCAGGCCTTCGCGTTCAGCCTGGCGCAAGCCGTCGGCGGACTGGTGACGGGCCGGCCCGGGCGCGCCCGCGCCGCCCTCGGCGCCTGGGTGTGGAACCTGTCCCGCCCCGTGTCGCTGTGGCGGGCCCGGCGGCAAGTGAACGCCGTGCGACAGGCGTCCGATCGTGAGGTTCATCGCTTGCAGGTGCGCGGGCTCATCGGCCCCCGCCTCTGGCTCCGCCGCATGGGCCGCAACGGGTCCTCCGCCGACGCCACCGTCGAACCCTCGGCCGACTTGGCCGGGCCCGGGCCGCCGCTGGTCGGCCGAGCCCGCCCCGCCGGCCGACACCGTCGCGCCCTGGACGCCTGCCACCGCGCTGATCACCACCGTGCTGGCGGGCGTGGTGCTGTTCGGCAGCCGGCACCTCGTCACCCGCTTCGTGCCGGCCGTGGGCGAGTTCGTTGCCTTTCCGGGGTCAGCCGGCGACCTGGTGCGTGGGTGGATCGGCGGACATCGGCCGGTCGGACTGGGCGCGGACGCCTCGGCGCCGACGCTGGTCGGCGTGGCGGGCGGGCTGGGCGCGGTGCTGGGCGGCCACCTGGCCCTGGCCCGCACGCTGCTGGTCGTCGGTCTGGTGCCGGTGGGCGTTGTCGGTGCCTACCGGCTGCTGCGCCCGACCGGCTCGAAGCCGGCGCAGGTGGCCGCCGCCGTCGCCTACGCCGCGGTGCCGCTGCCCTACGACGGCCTCGCCACCGGACGATGGTCGGTGGCGGCGGCCTACGCCGCGTCGCCATGGCTGCTGGGCCGGCTGGCACGGTCGTCGCGCATGGCGCCCTACTCGCCCGACGGGCCGGTGCCCGCCGTGCCTCGGCCGCTGTGGCAGCACGTGGTCGCAACGGGGGCGGTGACCGGCGTCGCCGCCCTGCTCGTCCCCCAGGCGGCCGCCCTGTTGTTGCTGGTGGCGCTCGGGCTGGTGGCGGGCACGCTGCTCGCCTTCCAGCGTGGCGGCATCGGCCGCCTGGTGACCGTGTCGGTCGGGGCGGCGCTGCTGGCGACGCTGCTGCACTTGCCGGCGCTGGTCGACGTGATCCGGTCGCGGACGGCGGCCGACGCCTGGATGGGGCTCGAACGGCCTGCGGGTGCGCTCACGGCACTCGACCTGCTGCGCTTCGACACTGGCCACCTGGGGATCGCTCCGCTCGGCTTCTGCCTGGCGGGGGCCGCGGCCCTGCCGCTCCTGGTCGGGCGGGACTGGAGGCTGGGTTGGGCCGTGCGGGCATGGGCGGTGGCAGTGGCGTGCTGGGCACTGCTGTGGGCGCAGCAGCAGGGACACGTCCACCTGCGGCTGCCCGACCCCGGGATCGTGCTGGCACCCGCGGCCGCGGCGCTGGCCTTCGCCGTCGCCCTCGGCGTGGCCGCGATCGAGCTGGATGTTCGGGGTCGCTCGTGGCGCTTCGGCTTCCGCCGGATGGTGTCGGCGCTCGGGGTGCTGGCGTTGGCGGCGGCGACCGCACCGGTCGTGGTGGCGGCGATGGACGGCTGGTGGGACATGCCCCCGGGCCAGTTCGGCGGCGTGATGGGCACCGCTGATGCCGCCGTGGCCGCCGAGCCGTCGCGGGTCCTCTGGGTGGGTGACGCCGCGGTGCTGCCGGGCGGCCAGGCCTGGGAGCTCGACGGTGGCCTCTCCTACACCGCCGTGGAGGCGTCCGTGCCCGGCGTCGCCGACCTGTGGCCGGCCACCGGGCTGGGGTCGAGCCGCCGCCTCGGCGAGGCGCTGCTGCTGGCCACCGGCGGCCAGACCAGCAAGCTGGGACGGGTGCTGGCGCCGATGGGCGTGCAGTACGTGGCGGTTCCCCGCGCGCTGGCGCCGGCGAGCGCGGTGGAGCGGACCGGCGGCGGCTCGGGCGGGCCGGGATCGGCTGCGCTCGCGCCGCCGGGTGCGGTCGATGGACTGATCGAGGCGCTCGACGGGCAGCTCGACCTCGAACAGATCGCGGTCGACGATGCCTTGGCGCTGTATCGCAATGTTGCGTTCGCGCCCATGCGGGCGACCGGCATCGACCGGCCCGCTCTCGAGGAGACGTCGGTGGCGGCGATGCAGCACGTCGACCTTTCACGGGCGGCACCCGCACTGGTGGAGTCGGATGGCGACGGCCGCACCGCTCGCGGCCCCGTCGAAGCTGGGGACACGGTGGTGCAGGCGTCGTCGGCATCGGATCGCTGGGCCCTCGAGGTCGATGGTCGCCGGGCCGACCGGACCGACGCGTACGGCTGGGCCGATGCCTTCGCGGTCCCGGAGGGCGTAGGTCCCGGCGAGGCGGTGCTCGGGTACCGCACACCGCCGGTCCGCTACGCCCTGGTGGCGGTACAGGGCATGTTTTGGCTGTTGGTGCTCGCGGTGACGGTGCGGATGCGCTTCGGGTCAGCGGCGCCTTCCCCGCCGTCCCGGCCGGACAAGTGCCGACGCGTCGACGGCCGACGGTCTGGCCGATGGCGAGGCGGCACGCGACGAGCCCGCGCCCGACGACGAACCGTCCCGCGAGGGCGAGCCGGTGCCGGCGGGGGCGGGATCCCCGGCGTGAAGCGCCCACACCTGCGGCGCCGGTCGCCGCGCCTTCCTGTCATCGTGTTGCTGGCGGCGGCGATCGGCGCCGCCGTGTGGCAGGCCCGGGCCGAGGAGGATCGCGGGTCGGCCCTGGCGAACACGTCCGACGACGACGCTGCGGCGGGCTCGGTTCCGGCGATGCCGGCCGTGGCGAGCGCCGGTGCCCAGGCATCGACGTGGTACTGCGCCGCGGGCACGGGGGACGAGGGCGGGATGGCCGATCACTCCGTGACCGTCTTCAATCCGGGCGATCGGAGCGTCGGCGTGACCGTCACCGTCTACGGCGGCGTGCTGGCGTCGTCGTCCCCCACGACTGCCGAGGCGCCGGAAGCACCGCCGGCATCGGCGGCCGCGCCGGCAGCCGGCGCGCGGGGATTCCGGCTACCGGGCCGCGAGCGGGTCGAGCTGCGGCTGGGGGACATCGTGGCGGCGCCTCTGGTGGCGGCACTGGTCGAGGCCGATGGGGGGCCCGTGGCGGTCGAGCACGGTGTCACCGGCCCCCACGGCGTGGACGTGGGCCCCTGCGCGTCGGCCACCGCGCCGGTGTGGCACCTGGCGTCCGGGGCCACCACCCGTGACGCCCGCGAGGTGGTCGTGCTGTTCAACCCGTTCCCCACCGACGCCATAGTCGACATCACCTTCGAGACGGATGCCGGTTCGCGTGAGCCCGTGCGCTTCCAGGGGTTCCCGGTTGCTGCGGGCACCGTCGTGGGCGTCGACGTTGGCGACGACGTTGCCCGGGAACCCCAGGTGTCGGCCACGCTGCGGACGCGCACCGGGCGGGTGGTCGCAGAGCGCCTGCAGGAGTTCGACGGCAGCCTGGGCGCGGAGGGTCTCGCAGTGGCGCTGGGTGTCCCCGGGGCGTCGACGACGTGGGCGTTCGCCGACGGTGCGGTCGACGACGGCGGCGCTGAGCGGATCGTCGTCTACAACCCGAGCGGCGAACGCGCCCAGGTCGAGGTGCGCGTGCTGCCCACGACCGACGAGCCGTCCCCGGCGCCACAACCGTTCCGGTTGAGCATCCGCGCCGGCGCGTTCACCGTCGTCGACTACGGCGCCGAGGAACGGGTCGTCGCCGGGGTCGAGCACGCCACCGTGGTGCGCTCCACCAACGGCGTGGCGGTCGTGGCGGAGCGGGTGATGACACACGCCGGGGAGCCGGACGACCGGGATGATGACGATGGTGGCGACGAGGACGAGGATCAGGCCGAGGCCGAAGTGGTCGGGGACATCACTGCAAGTCCGGCAGCATCGGTGGCGGCGAGCCGCTGGGTGTTCCCGTCGTCTGTCGACGGCCAGCCGGGAGCGCAGTTCGTGGTGTTCAACCCTGACGCCGAGCGGTCGGCCCGGGTGACGCTGGTGGCCGTCGCGGGCGGGCGGCAGACCGAGGTCGACGACGCCCGTGACGTCGAGGTGCCGCCTCGTGGCCGGGCCGCGTTGGGCGATGACGCTGCCGGAGTGACGTGGGTCGTCGAGGCGGAGGCGCCGGTCGTCGTTGAGCGGGTGCTGGTGGAGGAGGGCGGTGTCCATTTGGCGGCCGGCGTCGGGATCCCAAGCATCGACGGCTCCGTTTCGCTGGGCCGGCTGGTGGGACGCTGACGAGGCCGACGGTGCGGCGTTCGCAGATGCGGCCGTCGGACCGCAGTAACGACCGACGGCTCGATCGAGGAACCCTCTGGCGCGCTACCAGCCGGTGGCCCTCCGAAATGTCGGGCAGGCGGAGAGGGCAGGGCTGAAAAGTCCTGGCAGGCGCGCACGGCCGCCGGGTTTACTGGCGCGCGGGGCAGGAGGTCCATCAGTGACTGGATTGCCCTCCGGGACGGTGACATTTCTGTTCACCGATCTCGAAGGGTCGACGGGCAAGTGGGAGAAACACCCCAACGAGATGCGGGCCGCATTGGCGCGCCACGACGCCATCTTGCGCGCCTCGGTCGAGGCACATGGCGGACACGTCGTCAAGTCCACTGGTGACGGAGTCCACGCCGTGTTCGCCGCCGCCCCCGATGCGGTCTCAGCGGCCGCAGATGTCGTGCGGGCGTTTTCCTCCGAGCCGTGGGACTCCACGGGGCCGTTTCGCGTCCGAGTAGGGATTCACACCGGCGAAGCTGACGAACGCGACGGTGACTACTTCGGCCTTGCGCTCAGTCGTGCCAGTCGGCTCATGGCGGCCGCGCATGGTGGGCAGGTCGTGCTGTCGCAGGTGTCCGCCGATCTCGTACGCGATGTGCTTCCCGACGAGTTCGAGCTCCTGGATCTCGGCGAGCATCGTCTTCGTGGCCTCGAGCGGACCGAGCATGCATACGAGCTGCAGATCGCAGGGCTCTCCTCGCAGTTTCCCCCGCTGCAGTCGCTCGATGCCTTTCCCGGCGCCCTGGCGTTGCCCGCACCAGGGTTCGCACAGGGCGACGAAGGGCTCGCCGGTCGACTCGATGAGCTCGAACGGCTCGAGCGTGCGTGGCAGCGTGCAGTTGACGGGGTCCGACAGCTCGCACTCGTCGGTGGCGAGCCCGGCATCGGCAAGACGCGTCTGGCCGGTGCGCTGTCGCACCGGGTGCACGAGCGGGGCGGCGTCGTGCTCTACGGGCGCTGTGACGAGGAGGCGATCGTCCCGTACCAGCCCTTCGTCGAAGCTCTGCGTCCCTGTGTTGCGATGTACTCGACGTCGACGCTGCACGAGAGTCTGCACGGCTTGGAGCACGATCTCGTGCACCTGTTCCCGGAACTGGCGGGTCGGATTCCCGCACCGTCGGCACCGATCTCGGGCGACCCCGTGGCCGAGCGCTATCGCTTCTTCGAAGCGATAGCGACGCTCCTCACGGGGATCACGGCAACACGCGGCACGGTCCTCGTCCTGGACGATCTCCACTGGGCCGACAAGCCGACCCTGCTCCTACTCCGGCATCTCGTTCGCGCCGCGCCGCGCGCCTCGCTGCTGATCGTCGTGTGTTATCGCGACGTCGAACTGCACCGCGACGACCAACTGGCGGACCTGCTGGCCGATCTGCGCCGGGAGCCATT
This sequence comes from uncultured bacterium, assembly GCA_963813485.1. GTDB lineage: Bacteria > Actinomycetota > Acidimicrobiia > Acidimicrobiales > VFJN01 > DASQUK01. The sequence goes on along the minus strand of CAWEZE010000021.1, from coordinate 37,786 downwards.
CGTGACGTGGGTGACGCTCAGAGGGCTCTCGGCGGAGGACAGCGGAGAGCTTCTCAGGGGGCTGACCGAACGCGAAGTCGGCGCGCCCCTGGTTGCTGAGCTGCACCGGGAGACGGACGGCAACCCGTTCTTCGTCGAGGAGCTCGTGCGCCATCTCCTGGAGACCGATGCGCTGCCTCGCGCCGAACGCGGCGCGGTGTCTGCGGTAGACCTCGGCCCACTGGACCTGCCGGAAAGCGTCCGCGAGGTGATCGCGCAGCGGCTACGCAGACTGCCGACACGAGTCAACGACCTCCTGACACTCGCGGCTGTCGTCGGTCGCGAGTTCGACGCCGCTCTGCTCAGACGGGCATCAGGGGAGGCCGCCGAGAACGTCCTGGAGTCGCTCGACCGAGCGACTGACGCCGGGCTTGTGCGCGAGGACCCCGCCTACATGGGGCGGTACATGTTCTCGCACGCGATCATCCGGCAAACGCTGAACACTGCCCTGGGAACCGCGCCGCGCGCACAGCTCCATGCTCGGGTCGGCGCCGCGTTGGAGGAGGCAGGGGGGTCAGGTCCGACCGCCGCCGAGCTCGCGCTGCACTTCACCCGCGCGGTGCCACTGGTCGGCGCCGACAAGGCGATCACGTACGCCACCCGGGCGGGCCACAACGCACTTGCCGACCTCGCCTTCGAAGACGCCGCCACCCACTTCGAGAGCGCGCTCCAGTTGCTCGAGCAGTCCGAGCCGGATGAGTCCGGCCGGCGCGTGGAACTGCTCACCGATCTCGCCAGCGCCCTCGTTTACGTCGACGAAAGGGCGGGAGTGGAGACCGCATTGCGCGCCGTCGACGCAGCCCGCACGGACGGCTCACCCACGCAGTTCGGACGCGCCGTCGCGGTATCGGTCGAACCCGTGTACGGCGTCATGGCGTTCCCCGCCAAGATCACCCGTCTCTTCGACGAAGCACGTGTGGTGCTCGGTGACGGCGAACCTGCCCTTCGGGCGCGGCTGTTGGCGTTCGAGGCCTTCAAATACGCGACCCACACGCTCCACGGCCTGGAGGGCCGTGCGCTCGCCGAGGCGGCCGTTGCGCTCGCGCGCCAGAGCGACGACGCCGTGACACTCGCGGATGCGCTCTACGCACTTGCGGTGAGCCTCGAAGGGGCCGCCGACATCACGGGGCGGATGGAGCTTGGCGAGGAGCTGGTCGACCTCGGCCGAAACGGAGGTGCGCGGGCGTCGGCTTTCGGGCTTCGAGTTCTCGCCGGTGCACATCTCGAACACGCCGATGCCGCAGCACTGAGCTCGACGATCGCCGAGCTGGGGCGCGTCGCCGCTGAGCAGCGGTGGTTGCCGGCGCACGTGTACACCGCGCAGTTTCGGGGAACGCAAGCGCTGCTCGAAGGGCGCTTCGACGAGGTCCGCACCCAAGGAGACGAGCTGCACCGGTACGCCCGCGCGTACCACGGCGCGTCAGGCATGCATTTCATGCTGTCGACGTATCTTGCGCGTGAACTAGGTGATCTCCGCGGACGGAGCCTGGCCATGCAGATCACTGATGAGCCTGGGTACGACCTCTACACCGGGGCCACCTTGGCGCTCGCCCAACTCGACGCGGGAGACGAGACGGCCGCCCGGCGCATCGTGGATCGTCTGGTCGTCGAAGACATTCGTCAACGTGAGAGGGAGACCGGGTTTGGCTCTGCGCTCGGGATGCTCGCTGAGGTGACTGCGACTGTCGGCACGCCTGCGCATGCGGCGGTCCTCTACGACCCGCTCACGTCGTTCGCGGGCCGGCTCCTCGCCATCGTTCTCGGCCTTGCTTGTCTCGGCGCCGCGGACCGCTACCTCGGAATGCTGAGCACGGTGCTCGAGCGATGGGGCGAGGCGGACGCGCACTTCGAGCGGGCGTTGGCGATCGAACAGCAGGCCCGGGGCCATGCACTGCTGCCGCGCACGCGCTATTGGCAGGCGCGACTCCTCCGTGCGCGGGGTGACGAAAGCGGCGCAAGCGCGGCCGACGCGCTGCTCGCAACTGTCATCGATGACACGTCGCGGCTCGGCATGCAACGCCTACGCGCGCAGGCCGAGGATCTGCGCGCGCGATGACGCGCAATCTCAGGACTGATTGTCGTACGGCCCGCTCACCTGGATCTCCACGATGCGGTCCGCGAAGGGTGTTCGCGGTGCTTCCGGACGCACGTCGGCACGGTCCCCGGCGCGATACACCCAGCTCCTCGACGCCGCTCTATCGGAGCCGTAGTCGCGCGGCACCGGAGGGGCGGCTCCTGAGGGGGAACGAAGAAGAACACCGCGATTGACTGCTGACCTTCGCACACGTGCAGCTCGAACCCGTCACCGGGCGCGCTGACCCAGAAGGTCTGGATCGGCTTGTTCCCGTCCTGGGCGAGTTGGAACGCCTTTTCGAAGCCGAACCGCACGACTGCTCGAACGTGTCCGCACCCTCACCTGCTCGCTGATGAAATTGCTGAAGTCTGCCGCAGAGTGCTCCAGCAAGTCCCTCTGTGTCTCTCGAGCTCTTCCGCTCGATCGACGAGCGACGGGGAGCCGATGAGGTGTTGACGTCCGTCGTCCACACCCGCAGCGTCCTTGAGAGCGCCGTCGAGGTATTCGGCGGTAGTGGTCTTGTACACAGCTTGTTGCAGCATCTGTAGCCCCCCTGTCCCGGTGAGCCGCCGGGTTTGACGCTTCACCCTAGGGACAGTCCGCATCGTCGGCCAGGGGCCAGGAGTTGCAGGATCCCGACCGGTGAGTAGCCGCGGCCACGGCCGGAGCGCGAGCATCGGGGCGTGGAACGTGTGCTGCTGGTCGTGGTGCTGGCGGCGGCGGCCGTAGCGGTGGCGCTGGTGATCGAGCGTCGGCGTCGTCCTCCGGCCCCGACGAACGTGCGCCACACGTTGCCGGAGCAGCTCGACCGGCGGGACTTCGAGCGCCCCGACGCCCCCTGGCTGGTGGCGGTGTTCACGTCGTCGACGTGCCACACCTGCGGGGGCGTCTGGGACAAGGCCAGGCTGCTGGCGAGCGACGACGTGGCCGTGCAGAACCTCGACGTCACTGCCGCCCGCGAGGTCCATCGGAAGTACGCCATCGACGCCGTCCCGGCGGTGGTGGTCGCCGACGGGTCGGGCGTGGTGCGGGCCGGCTTCCTGGGCCCAGTCACCGCCACCGACCTGTGGGCCACGGTGGCGGAGCTACGAGCCCCTGGCACCCTGCCTGCCGAGGGCTGCGACCACGGCACGTCGCCGCCCGCCGAGGCTGACCCTGCCGCCTAGCCGGATGACGGCGGCGCCAGAAGGGCAGGGTCTAATGGTGTCGGACTGGCGGCACCGAGGGTCGAGCTGAGGAGCTGCTCATGACTGGGATCGCCATCATCACCGAAGCGTGCATCGACGTGAAGGACCGGGCGTGTGTGGACGTCTGCCCGGTGCAGTGCATCTACGAGTTCGACCCGACCAAGAACCTGCTGTTCTCCGAGGACGAAGCGGGCAACGGGGTCATCGAGAACACGCATCAACCCGACCCCGACATGGTCGCCATCTTCGGGGACAGCCTGCTGTACGTGAACACCGAGGAGTGCACCTCCTGCACGGCGTGCTACCAGTCCGACGTGTGCCCGGTGGGTGCGATCTATCCGGAGGAGGACGTCCCGGACGGATCCTCGGCCAACGCGTACAACTCCGAGGACACCACCAAGGGTCACGACCACACGTTCTTCATCGAGCACAGCCGGGCCGTCTTCGCCGACTGACACATCGGCAAGCCCGTCGGGTCATGCGATCGGCGGACGGACGAGCCCCTTCGGCTCCCGTCCGGCCTGCAGCCAACCGGCGAGGGTGGCCATCATCGGCGCACGAGCCCGACGGTAGGTGCAACGATGCCGAGCGCCAGCAAGGTCCCGGCGGGCTGCGGTCAGGCTCTCAGGTGGGGGGCGCGGGCGGCGGGGGATAGGGCGGCCGCGGGCCGCCGACCATCGCCTCGCCCGTAGCCGGATTCGCCGGGGCTGGGGCCGGAGCGTCGGAACCCCGGTCGGGGCCGATCTCCATGCCGCCGCCCTCGCGGCCGGGGGTCGCCGGGGCCGGCGGCGCCTCGCCGCCGTTGGCGGCCACCCTGATGAGCCGGGTCACCTCGGCGCCGTCGATCGTCTCGTGCTCCAGCAGCGCCCGGGCCACCAGGTCGAGGCCCTTGCGGTGCTGGCGCAGCGTCTCGCGGCAGCGCTCCTCCTGCACACGCAGGATCCGCTCGGTCTCCTCGTCGATCACCCTGGCGGTCTCGTCGGAGTAGTCGCGGGTGTGGATCAGGTCCTCGCCCAGGAACACCTGGCCCGCCGAGCCCCACGCCATCGGACCCACCCGGGTCGACATACCCCACTCGCTGACCATCTTGCGTGCCAGCTCGGTCGAGCCGACGAGGTCGTTGTTGGCGCCGGTGGAGATGACCCCGAACACCAGCTCCTCGGCGACCCGGCCCCCCATCCGGACGACGAGGCTGTCCTCGATGTAGTCCTGCCGGTAGATGTGCTTCTCGTCGACCGGCAACTGCTGGGTCACGCCCAGCGCCATGCCGATGGGCAGGATCGTGACCTTGTGCACCGGGTCGGCGTTCGGCAGCACTGCGGCGCACACGGCGTGGCCCGCCTCGTGGTAGGCGATGACCTCCTTCTCGGCCTCGGACAGCGCCATCGAGTCGCGCCGCTGCCCCATCAGCACCCGGTCGCGTGCCTGCTCGAAGTCGGAGTTGCGGATCTCGTCGGACCCGTCGCGGACCGCGAACAGTGCCGCCTCGTTGACCAGGTTCGACAGGTCGGCGCCGCTCATCCCCGGCGTGCCCCGGGCGACGACGTCGAGGTCGATGTTGGCCGCCAGCCGCTTCGACTTGCAGTGGACCTCGAGGATCGCCCGGCGCTCGTCGATCTCGGGCAGCGGCACCACCACCTGGCGGTCGAACCGGCCGGGGCGGAGCAGGGCGGGATCGAGGATGTCGGGCCTGTTGGTGGCCGCCATCATCACGATGCCCTCTGTGGCCTCGAAGCCGTCCATCTCCGACAGCATCTGGTTGAGGGTCTGCTCGCGCTCGTCGTGCCCGCCTCCGAGCCCGGCGCCCCGCTTGCGGCCGATCGAGTCGATCTCGTCGACGAAGATGATGGCCCGGCCCAGCTTGCGGGCGTTCTGGAACAGGTCCCGCACCCGGCTGGCGCCCACCCCGACGAACATCTCCATGAAGTCGGAGCCGGTGACCGACAGGAACGGCACTCCGGCCTCACCGGCCACGGCCCGGGCGATCAGCGTCTTACCAGTGCCCGGCGGGCCCACCAGCAGCACGCCCTTGGGGATGCGCGCGCCGATCTCAGCGAAGCGCTCGGGGTGCTTCAGGAAGTCGACGACCTCGGTGATCTCCTGCTTGACGCCCTCATAGCCGGCGACGTCCGCGAAGGTCGTGCCCGGCCGCTCGGTGGAATAGGTCTTGGCCCGGCTGCGGCCGATGGACATGATCCCGCCCATCTGGCTTGCGGCGCGCCGCTGCATCAGCCAGAAGATGCCCACGAACAGCGCCACCGGTATGAGCAGGGGCAGCAACGCCGTGAACCACGAGCCGCCGGGTGTGTCGAACTTCACCTTGACGTCGTGCTCGCGGAACAGCGCCCGGTCGTCCTCGCTGGGCTCCAGGGGCCCGTTGCTCGCGAACTCCGTCTTGTTCTTCAGCTCCCCGGTGATCGACCCGTCGTTGTTGTCCCAGGTGATCTCCCGGACCTCGTCCTGCTGCACGCGGGCGAGCAGGTCGGAGTAGTCGATCTCCTGGCGATCGGTGCGGTTCATGAAGGTCGGCAGCACGAGCACGGCAAGGACCACCCCGGCCAGCACCCAGATCGACCAGCGCGGCAGCGACTCGCGGCCTCCCGTGCCCGAACCGCGCGACGACCGGCCCGGCGAGGGGGGCGGCGGCGGAGGAGGGGGAGGCGACTCCTGACTCATGGCTGCCAGGATACGGGTGGTCGGTGGCAGTGGTGCCATCAGCACGATCGGGAGGATGACTTCCTGCCGATCACCAGCGCGCCCAGGTGCTACCGCTAGCTTGTGCCGCCATGAGCGAGCGTCCCGCAGGGCGAGAGAGCGAGCCCGCGCCGAGTGGCCGTGGGAGCGGGCGACACGTCGGAGCCCGAGCGGCCCGCTGCCGCAGCAGCAGGAGCGGGGAACATTGAATCGTGCCTGCGCTCGGCCCGGTTGTGGCGAGAACGCCGCCGCCACCTTCAGCTACGACTACCGGGCGCGGACCACCTGGCTCGACGGCCTGGCGAGCGAGGCGCATCCGATGTCGTACGACCTGTGCAAGGTCCACGCCGACGCCTTGTCGGTGCCGCGTGGGTGGCGTCTCGAGGATCGCCGCGACGCGACGCCGTATGGCGTGTCGCTCGCCTACTGACCGCGCGATGGCGGGCCCCCGGCGGCGCCGTAGCCTGTTCCGGTGCCCGAGCCCGAGCCGACGATGACGGCGCCCGAACAGAGCACCGACGTTCGCTGGGGCCTGGGCGACGCCGCGCTCGGCTGGGTCCTCGCCCAGATAGGTGGAGCGATCGCAGCCGCGATCGTGCTGGCCATCAACGACGACACCACCGACTTCGAGGACCTGTCGCTCGCCTGGGTGGCGGTCGCCCAGCTCGGCTTGTGGGTCGGGATGCTGGGCGTGCCATTGGTGGCGTCGAAGCTCAAGGGTCACGGCCCGGTGCGGGACTACGGCCTCCGGTCGGAGGGTTGGGATGCGCCGCTGGGCTTCGCGGCGGGGCTGCTGACGCAGCTGCTCCTGATCCCGCTGCTGTACGGGCCCATCTTCTGGCTCACCGACCTCGACTCCAGCGATCTCGAGGACCCGGCCCGAGGGCTCACCGACCGTGCCACCGGTTCCCTTGGTGTCATCATGCTCATCCTCATCGTCGGCATCGGCGCACCCATCGTCGAGGAGATCTTCTACCGGGGCCTGCTGCAACGGTCGCTGGAGCGCCGCTTCGGCGTGTGGCCCGGCATCCTCGGTTCGGCGCTGCTGTTCGGCGCATCCCACTTCCAACTGCTGCAGCTTCCGGCACTGGTGCTGTTCGGAATCGTGCTCGGTCTGCTCGCCCAGCGGACGGGCCGGCTCGCGGCGCCGATCGCCGCCCACATCGTGTTCAACATGACCACCGTGCTGTTCCTGGTCGGGAGCTGACGTGCGCACCGACGCCGATGCCGAGGGCATCGAAGTCAGCACCGTGACCGACCCGAACCTCGTCGAGGCCGACGTCGGGGAGGCCGGACGCGTCGAGGACCGCGACCGCGTCGGCGGGGACCACGACTACGAGGACGACTTCGGGGACTACGACCACGAGGACTACGACGAGGAGGCGGAGGCCCGGCGGCGACGGATGATCCGCTGGGGCGTCGACATCGCCGTCCTGGCGGCGTGCGTCGTGTTCATAGTCCTGCAGCTGCAGCCCGGGCTCCTGGTCCGGAACACCACGCCCGCGGGTGGCGACATGGGCGCCCATGTATGGGCGCCTGCCTACCTGCGGGACCACTTGCTGCCCAGCCTGCAGCTCGCGGGATGGACGCCCGACTGGTACGCGGGCTTCCCGGCGTTCCAGTTCTACATGGTGGTGCCGTCGCTACTGATCGTCGTGCTCGACGCCGGGATCCATGGATCGGCGGCGTGGCTGCCGGCGATCGTGGGGGTCGGCTTCGTCGCTCTGGCGGTATGGCAACGCCACCTCCCCCGCCTGCGCAACCTGGCCATCGCCTTGGCCGTGCTTGCCTTCGCCCTGGTCGGGTTGCCCTACGGGGTCGCCTTCAAGCTCGTGAGCGTCAGCGGGGTGGTCACGCTTCCGCTGGCGGTCTACGCCTTCGGTCGCCTGGCCGGCGCCCGCTTCCCGACCCCGGCGGTGATGGCGGTGGCGACGCTGCCCTTCCTCTTCTACCGGGGCTTCACCATCTATGGCGGCAACGTCGCCTCGACGCTGGCCGGGGAGTTCGCCTTCTCGATGTCGCTCAGCCTCGGGATCCTGTACCTGGGCGTGATGATCCGGGGCCTGCGCACCGGCGAGCACCGGGCGCTCGCCGCCGTCCTGCTGGCGCTGACCGGGCTGTGCCACCTCATCCCCGCGTTCTGGGTGTTGGCGGCCACTGCGGTGGCCGTCATGGTGCGGTTCCGGCGCTCGACGGCCCCCCTCGTACCGGGGCTCTGGCTGATCGGCGGGGGTGCTGTCCTGGCCTTGGCCGGCCTGGCGCTGGGGGCCCCGTCCGAGACCGGCCCGCTGGCCCTCGCCGGCCTCGGGGTGTTGGCGGCGCTCGCCGGCCTCTGGCTGCTGTCGGAGAGCGTGCGCTGGCTGGCGCCGACGCTGGTGGTGGGTGGGCTGCTGTCGGCCTTCTGGGTGGCGCCCTTCTACCTCCGGCGCGCCTACCTCAACGACATGGGCTGGGAGAAGCTGCCCTACGCCGACCCCGACCTCTCACGGTTCCGCGAGTGGTTGCAGCACCTGTTCCCCTACCGCACGCCGGACGTCGACCTCCGCTGGGTGTTCGCTCTGGCCCTCGTGGGCGCGGTGCTGAGCCTGGCGTTGCGCCTGCGGATCGGCATCTTCCTGCTGGCCCTCACGGTGGCCGTGGGGATCGCCTTCGTGGTGGTCCCCGAGGGTCGACTGTGGAACGGGCGCCTCCTGCCCTTCTACTACCTGACGGCCATGCTGCTGGCTGCGGTCGCCGTCGCGGAGACGATGCGTACGGTCATGCAGCTGTCGCGGGCGGACCGGCGGGAGCCCGCCGGCGCGGGGGCGCTCACTGCGCTCGGGTCGCTGGCGGTGGTGCTGGTCGTCGTGGGCCTGCCGCTGGGGGCGTTGCCGTTCAGCGAGCGGGTCACCGCCAATGACGGCGTGACGACCGCCGGTTACCGGTGGCCGAGCTTCAGCCCGTGGGCGACGACGGGCACGCCGGAGAGCTTCGTGACCTCTTGGGCCAAGTGGAACTACACGGGGTACGAGCTGAAGGACTCGTACCGCGAGTACTACGACCTGGTCCGCACCATGCAGCAGGTGGGGGAGGACGAGGGCTGCGGTCGGGCCTTCTGGGAGTACGAGCGGGAACTCGATCGCTACGGCACACCCATGGCGCTCATGCTGCTACCGCACTGGACCGATGGCTGCATCGGCTCGATGGAGGGCCTGTACTTCGAGGCCTCGGCGACGACGCCGTACCACTTCCTCGTGCAGACGGAGCTGTCCACGGCACCGAGCGCTGCCCAGCGCGATCTGCCCTATGGCGGCTTCGACATCACCAAGGGCGTCGACCACTTGCAGATGATGGGCGTGCGCTACTACATGGCCACCTCTGAGAATGCAATCAGCCAGGCCCGCTCGAATTCCGAGCTCACCGAGATCGCCGAATCCGGGCCATGGGCCATCTTCGAGGTGGCCGACAGCGAGGTCGTCCAGCCCCTCGCGAACGAGCCGGCCGTGCTCACCGGCGTCGACGACACCCAGCGGGAGTGGATGGAGGAGCCCCGCGACGGGTCCGGGCGCTTCTACGGGCCGGCCATCCAGTGGTTCACCGACCCGACGTGGTGGGAGGTACCACTGGCGAGGAGCGGGCCCGACGACTGGCAGCGGGTCGCGGTGGGGGAGCACCCGACGGCCCGGCCACTCGATCCGGTGGAGGTGTCGAATCCCGTGATCGACGAGGAGAGCATCTCGTTCGACGTCGATCGGGTGGGTGAGCCGGTCCTGGTGAAGATGTCGTACTTCCCCAACTGGAAGGCGTCGGGCGCGGAAGGCCCCTACCGGGTGGCACCCAACTTCATGGTGGTGATCCCGACCGACACCCATGTCGAGCTGACCTACGGGCGCACGGGTGTGGAGTGGCTGTCGTACGCGCTGACGGCGCTGGGCGTCGTGGGCCTGGTGCTGCTCGTGCGAGCCGGCGTCTACCGGTTCCACTCCCGGGAGCGCGACACGGCACCAGAATCGGGGCCGTGACCGGGACGATCCGGCGCTTCATCGCTGTGGCGCTGGTGCCCACGCTGGTGGACGTCGGGTTGCTGGTGCTGTTTCGGCAGGTGCTGGGCTGGATCCTCGTCGTGGCCGACCTCGTGGCCATCGCCGCGGCCAGCGCCCTGTCGTACGTGCTGCACCGGGTCGTCACCTTCCGGAGCGATCCGTACGTCCGCTGGGTCGAGATTCCCACCGCATTCGTCGGCGTGGCGGCCATCGCGGCCCTGGTGGACGTCGCGGTGCTGCGGGCACTGTTCGCGGGCACCGGCTTCTCGTCGACGACGGCGCTGATCGAGGCCAAGGTCGTGGCGCTGGTGGCGGCCGGGGCCGTGCGGCTCGTCGGGTACCGCTGGGTCCTGGTCGCCGAACTGACGTCCGCGCGGCGGGTTCGGTGGGTGAGGCCGGAGCCGCCCGGCGACCTCCGTCTCAGCGTGGTCGTGCCCGCCTACGGCGAGGCCGACCGCATCGGTGAGACCGTCCGCCGGCTGGGAGAGGCGCTGGACGACATCCGGGAGTCCGGGGGCTACGAGGTGATCGTGGTGGACGACGGGTCCTCGGACGCCACCGCCGACGCCGCCCTGGCCGCCGGGGCCGACCAGGTCGTGGTTCAGCCCCACAACCGCGGCAAGGGCGCGGCGGTGCGCACCGGCGTGCTGGCGGCCCGCGGCCGGACCGTCGCCTTCACCGACGCCGACCTCGCATACGCCCCCGACCAGCTCCGTCGGATCCTCGCCGCCATCGAGGACGGCTGGGACGTGGCCATCGGGGACCGGCGCCATCCCGGCAGCCGCATCCTGGCAGCGCCCTCGCCACTGCGGGCGCTGGGCAGCCGGATCATCAACTGGCTGGGCTACGTGGTGCTCCTCGGCAGCTATCGCGACACACAGGGTGGGCTCAAGGGGTTCCGCTCCGACGTGGCCACGTTCGTGTTCGGCCGCACCCGGGTCGACGGGTTCGCCTTCGACATCGAGGTCTTGCACCTCGTCGAGCGCCACCAGCTGTCCCTGGTGGAGGTGCCGGTGGAGGTCGTCAACACGCGTCGTTCGACGGTGCGGGAAGGCCGGGACGCCGGCCGCCTCGTGTTGGACCTGGTGCGGATCCGCCACTGGTCGGCCGCAAGGGGAGTACGAGGCGCACGGCGACGCTCCCCCGACCCTCGAGGCGCCCCGAGGGGAGCCAAGCCCGGCCGTCCCGTCGGACTAGCGCCCTGCAGGCAACATTGGCGACCTGCCGGGGCACTAGCTTGGGGCGCCGCATGGCGGATCTGGACACGATCTTCAAGGCCTACGACGTCCGGGGAATCGTCCCCGACCAGATCGACGCCGCCCTCTGCGAACAGATCGGCGCCGCATTCGGCCACTTCGTGCTCGACCACCCTGAGGGCCACAAGCCGCGACGTGTCCTCGTGGCCCGCGACATGCGCCCGAGTGGGGTCGAGCTGGCGTGCGCGTTCGCCGAAGGAGTGCAGCATCAGGGTCTCGACGTGGTCGACCTGGGACTGGCGTCGACCGATCTCGTGTACTTCGCCGCCGGGTCGCTCGATGCCCCGGGGGCGATGTTCACGGCGTCGCACAACCCGGCCCGGTACAACGGCATCAAGCTGTGTCTCGCGGGCGCCCGCCCGGTCGGCCAGGACACCGGCCTGGACGAGATCCAGCGCCTCGTGGCCTCCGGGGTGGCCGCTGCGCCCACCGAGGCCGGGCGCATCGAGCCCCTCGACCTCCTGGACGACTTCGCACGGCACGTGCGGTCGTTCGTCGACGTGAGCGCCCTGCGTCCCTTGAAGGTCGTGGCCGACACCGCCAACGGCATGGGTGGGCTCGTCGTCCCCAAGGTGTTCGAAGGCCTGCCGTTCGAGCTGGACCTGCTCTACCCGGAGCTCGACGGTGCATTCCCCAACCACCCGGCCGATCCCATCCAGCCCGAGAACCTGCGTGACCTCCAGGCCCGGGTGCGGGCCACGGGTGCCGACGTGGGCCTCGCCTTCGACGGGGATGCCGACCGGGTGTTCCTGGTCGACGACCAGGGCGAGCCGCTGTCGGGATCGACCACCACCTCGATCGTCGCCACCGGCATCCTCGAGCGGGAACCGGGGGCCACCATCCTGTACAACCTCATCTGCTCCAAGGCGGTGCCCGAGGTCGTGCACGAGCACGGCGGCACCCCGGTCCGGACGCGCGTCGGCCACTCGTTCATCAAGCAGGTCATGGCCGAGACGGGCGCCGCGTTCGGCGGCGAGCACTCGGCGCACTATTACTTCCGGGACAACTTCCGTGCCGACTCCGGCAGCATCGCCGCCCTGGTCGTGCTCGAGCGGATCTGCAAGGCGGGCGTCCCCTTGTCCCAACTGCGCCAGCCGTTCGACCGCTACGCGGCGTCCGGCGAGATCAACACGTCGGTCGACGACCCCGCGGCGGTCATCGACCGGGTTGCCGCGGCCTATCCGGGTGCCGCCCAGGACCGCGTCGACGGTCTCACCGTCGACCTTGGCGACTGGTGGTTCAACCTGCGGCCGTCGAACACAGAGCCGTTGCTGCGGCTCAACCTCGAAGCTCCAACCCGCTCCGCCGTCGACACCCACGTCGCCGAGGTCCGGGAACTGATCACCAAAGGATGACCCGATGGCACTCGACCCCCAGCTCCTCGAGATCCTGGCCTGTCCCGAGGACAAGGGCCCGCTGCTCTACTTCGCCGATGAGGACACGCTCTACAACCCCCGCCTGAAGCGGCGCTACGCCATCCGCGAGGACATCCCGATCATGCTGATCGACGAAGCCGAGACCGTCGACGACAGCGACCACGAGCGGCTGATGGCCAAGGCCGACGCCGAGGGCATCAAGCCCACGTTCGAGGCGTGATGGTGGGCCTGCTGGACGACGACGTACTCGACAGTCTCGACATGTTCGGCTTGGCCCGGGCATTCCCGGAGCAGGTGGCGGCCAGCGTCGGCGCGGCCGCATCGGTGGCGGGGTTGCCCCGCGGCGACGAGATCGACAACGTGATGGTGCTGGGCATGGGCGGCAGCGGCATCGCCGGCGATGTGGTGACGGCCATCGGCGGGCCCTTCGTGCCGGTGCCCATGCTGGTCTCCAAGGGCTACGCCCCGCCGTCCTTCGTCGGTCCCGGCACCCTGTGCTTCGCGGTGTCCTTCTCCGGCGATACCGAGGAGACGATCGAGGCGGCACAGGCGGCCGCCGCCGCGGGCGCCCGCATGGTCGTGGTCTCGGTGGGCGGGCAGTTGGGCGAGCTGGCGCCGGCCTGGCAGGCGCCCCACATCCCGCTGCCCGGCGACATCCCGATGCCTCGGGCGGGCCTGGGGGCGCTGGCGGTCCCCATGCTGATGGTGCTCGAGCAGGTGGGGCTCTTCCCGGGTGCATCCTCGTGGATCGACGCCGCGGTGGCCCGCCTGCGAGCCCGGCGCGACGCCTTGGTCTCGGGGGACCTGGCGCCTCGGATCGCCCGGACCATAGGCCGGACGGTGCCGCTCGTCTTCGGTGCCGGTCCCCTGGGCAGCGTCGCAGCCCAGCGCTGGAAGGCACAGGTCAACGAGAACGCCAAGGCCCCGGCTTTCGCGGCGACGATCCCGGAGCTGTGCCACAACGAGATCTGCGGCTGGGGCCAGCACGGCGACATGACCCGCCAGGTGTTCACGTTGGTGGAGCTGCGCCACGACGAGGAGCACCCGCAGGAGCTGCGGCGGTTCGAGCTGGTGCGGGAGATCATGGCCGAGGTGGTGCACGACGTGGTCGAGGTGCGAGCGGTCGGGGAGGGCCCGCTCGCCCAGCTGTTCGACCTCACACTGGTCGGCGACTTCGTGTCGCTGCACATGGCCACCCGGGAGGGCATCGACCCGGGCCCCGTCCCGGTCCTCGAGGACATGAAGCGGGCGCTCGCGGGCTAGCCCCGACCGAGGCAGTCGCAACGCGGAGGGGATGGGCCGGGTGGCCCCGCCCCGCCCGAGGGATCCTCCGCCCACCGCTGGGGATCACCACGGCGCCACCCGGCCGGTCGCCGGCCCTGTCCGCCACAGGCCGGCGAAACCGCCACCGAATTCACGGGACCCTGAGCACATCGGTGACACGCCGGATCAGTCCGCCGAGGGTCCGATCCCCCGGACCGAGGCCGTGCCACGCGGACGCGGTGCCGGCCGCCCAACGGGTGAGCAGCGTCGTCTTGCCGAAGCCCGGCCCCGCGACCACGCAGGTGAGGCGACGCCCAGCGCGCCGTCGAGCCGGTGCTCGAGGCGGGGCCGAGCGATCATCGACGGCTTGTACACGCGACCAGGAAGTTAGTTGGGGGAGATGAGCAGCGAGACCCGCATCGCATTCCGGACCTGCCCGCTGTGCGAGGCGGGCTGCGGCCTCGAGATCGCCCTGCACCGCGACAACGGATCGGAGCGGGTGGGCCGCATCCGCGGTGACCGCGACGACGTGTTCAGCCACGGCTTCATCTGCCCGAAGGGCTCGACGCTGCGCCAGCTCCACGAGGATCCGGACTGGCTGCGCGGGCCGCTGGTCAAGCGAGACGGCCGGTTCGAGCCGGCGAGTTGGGACGAGGCGTTCGCCGAGGTCGAGCGCCGGCTGTTGCCGATCGTCGAGCGGCACGGCCGCGACGCCGTCGGCATCTACCTCGGCAACCCCAACGCCCATTCGTTGGCCGCGCTGATCTTCCTGCGGCCGCTCATCCGCGCCTTGGGCACCACCAACGTGTTCTCGGCCAGCACCGTCGACCAGCGACCCAAGGAAGTGTCCGCGGGCCTCATGTTCGGCGGGGCGCTCACGGTGCCGGTGCCCGACGTCGACCGCACCGACTTCCTGCTGATGCTCGGCGCCAACCCCTACGCCTCCAACGGCAGCCTGGCGACCGCCCCCGACTGGCCGGGGCGCATCGAGGCGCTGCTCGATCGGGGTGGACGGCTCGTCGTCGTCGATCCCCGCCGGACCCAGACGGCCGAGGTCGCGAGCCGGCACCTCGCGATCCGGCCCGGCACCGATCCCTTCCTGCTCATGGCGCTGGTCAACGTGCTGGCTGGCGACCGGCTGATCGGGCTCGACCGGCTCGAGCCCTATGTCACGGGGGTCGACGAGGTGGTCCGGCTGGCCGACGCGTTCACGCCGGAGGCGGTGGCGCCGGCGACCGGCCTGGACCCCGAGGAGATCCGCGGGCTGGCGCACGACCTGGCGGCCGCGCCGTCGGCCTGCGTCTACGGGCGCATCGGCACCACCACGGCCGAGTTCGGCACGCTGACGTCGTGGTTGGTCGACGTGCTCAACGTGCTGACGGGCAACCTCGACCGCCCCGGCGGTGCCATGTTCGCAACAGCCGCTGCCGGCGCCGCCAACACCCGGGGCACGCCCCGCTACGGCCGGGGGCTCAAGCTGCACCGCCGCCGCAGCCGGGTCCGTGGCCTGGGCGAGACGATGGGCGAGCTGCCGACCGCCTGCCTGGCCGAGGAGATCGACACGCCTGGCGAGGGACAGATCCGCGCCATGCTGACCGTGGGTGGCAACCCGGTGCTCTCCACCCCCAACGCCGGGCGCCTGGACGCGGCCCTGGCGGGGCTCGAGTTCATGGTGGCGGTCGACCCCTACGTCAACGAGACCACCCGCCACGCCGACGTGATCCTGCCGGTGCCCACGTCGCTGCAGAGGCCCCACTACGACCTGGCCCTGCTGCAGCTGGCGGTGCGGAACGTGGCCAACTACAGCCCCGCGGTGCTCCCGCTGGACGAGGGCCAACCCGACGAGTGGCACGTGCTGGCCCGGCTCGCGCTGGTGCTGCAGGGCTTCGGGGCCGACGCCGATCCGGCCCTGGTGGACGACCTGGTGCTGAGGACGCTGGTAGAGGGCGGCGTTGCCGACGAGACCAGCCCCGTGGCCGGGCGCGAGGTCGACGAGATCATCGCGCTGCTGGGCGAGCGGACGGGCCCACCGCGAATCATCGACTTCATGCTGCGCACCGGCCCGTACGGCGAGGGCTTCGGTGCCAACCCCGGTGGGCTCAGCCTCGACGTGCTCCTGGACCATCCGCATGGTGTCGACCTCGGTCCGCTCGAGCCGCGCCTCCCGGACGTGCTGCGCACGCCCTCGGGCATGGTGGAGCTCGCGCCCGAAGCGCTGGTGGCGGACGTCGACCGCATGCGGTCGGCCATGGCCCGGCCGGCCGGTGGCATGCGGCTCATCGGTCGCCGTGACCTGCGGTCCAACAACTCCTGGATGCACAACGTGGAGGTGCTGGTGAAGGGTCGCCCCCGTTGCACGCTCCACGTCCATCCCGACGATGCCTCTCGTCTGGGTTTGGTCGACGGCGAGCCGGCGTCGGTCAGGTCGCGGGCGGGCACGGTCACGATCCCGGCCGAGGTGACCGACGCCATCCGCCCGGGTGTGGTCAGCATCCCCCACGGCTGGGGACACGACATGCCAGGCGTCGAGCTGTCGGTGGCCCGGCGCTACGCCGGTGTCAACAGCAACCTGCTGGCGGACGAGGAGCTGGTCGACCCGGTGTCCGGCAACGCAGTCCTCAACGGAATCCCGGTCGAGGTCGCGCCGGCCCGCTAGTCTCGAACAGTACACCGGTGTACTGAACATCCGAGGGGGAGATCGATGAGCCGCAAGTTGCTGGGGGCGGTGGGCGTCGTCATCGCGGTACTGGTTGCGAGCCTCGCCGGCTCCGGGGCCGCCGAGGCACACGGGAAGCGGCCTGCGCCGCGGCCCGTCATCTTCGTCCACGGCGGGTCGGGGTCGGGGGCCCAGTTCGACACCCAGGCGCTGCGGCTGACCAGCAACGGTTATCCCGCCGACCGGATCGCTGTACACGAGTACGACTCCACGTTCGGCACCAACACCATGGAGCAGGTCTGGGCCGGGCTCGACGAGCTCATCGCGGAGCTGCTGCGCGAGACCGGCGCCGACGGCGTCGACCTGCTGGGGCACTCGCTGGGGACCACCGTGTCGCAGGGGTACCTCACGAGCTCGCCCGAGCGCGCCGCCAGCGTGGCGCACTACGTCAACATCGACGGCCGGACCGCGGCGTCCCCACCGGTGCGGCGTCGACACGCTGGCGGTGTGGGGCGAGGGCGACCAGACCCGCCAGATCGTCGGTGCGCAGAACTACTACGCGCCCGACCAGTCGCACGTTCAGGTGGCGACGTCAGCGGAGACGTTCGCCCAGATCTACAGGTTCTTCACCGGCCGCTCGCCCAAGACCACCGACGTCGTCCGCGAGCGGGGACGGATCCGGTTGTCCGGCGAGGCCAACGTGTTCCCCCAGAACCAGGGGGCAGACGGCTTCACGCTGCAGATCTTCGAGATCGACCGCCGCTCCGGCCGGCGTGAGCACCGGCGCCCGGACGCCACCTTCGCGATCGGCCCCGACGGCGCCTGGGGCCCGTTCAAGGCACACGCCGGCGAGCGCTACGAGTTTGCGCTGACCCGGACAGACGGCTCGGTCCACCACGTGTACTTCCAGCCGTTCCTCCGCAGCGACCATCTGGTCCGGCTGCTGACGTCCCGGCCCGGCGAGGGCCTCGATCTGTTGAGGGAGCCCAGCGACACCTCGGCCGGTTTCGGCGTCATCCGCTACAAGGAGATGTGGGGCGACCAGGGTGCCAACAACGACACCCTGGAGATCGACGGGGTGAACATCCTCAACCCGGCTACCGCACCGCGGACCAAGCGGGTCAACGCGATGTTCGTGGCCGACGACAACCTCGACGGCGTGACCGACCTCAGCGCACCGGTGCAGCCCTGGTTCTCGCTGCCGTTCATCTCGGCGGTCGACCTGATGGTGCCCGCGACGATCCCGCCGGACGACACCGTCCGGATCGAGATGGTGGCGCGCGCCGGACATGCTTCCCGCTCCCACGGCCGCTCGGGCCGGGGCGACGAAGAGGTGGTCAACATCCCGAACTGGGCGACGTCGGAGAACATCGTGACGATCACGTTCCGCGACTTCCAGCAGTAGGACGGCCGCCGCTAGACGGTCTCGGCCACTCGGCCCGAGTCGAGCACCACCACCCTGTCGGCGCGCTCGAGGACCTGGGTGCGGTGGCTGACCAGCAGCGCCGTGGCGAACCCGCCGTCTCCGACGCGCTCCCAGAGGCGTGCTTCGGTCTCGACGTCGAGCGCGCTCGACAGGTCGTCCACCACGAGGAGTTGCGGGGCGCGGACCAGGGCCCGGGCGGCGCCGGCGCGCTGGATCTGCCCGCCCGACAGGCGCAGTCCCCGGGGCCCGATCACGGTGCCCGCGCCGTCTGGCATGCGCGCCAGGTCCTCGTCCAGGCATGTCAGCCACAGCGCATGCTCGAGCCCCTCGCCGGAGGCGCCGAGCAGGATGGTGTGGCCCAGCGGCTCGCTGAACAGGCGGGGGACCTGGGGTAGGTAGGCGGCACGCGGCGGCACCAGCACCGTGGACGGGTCGTCCACGGGCACGCCGTTCCAGCGGATCGTGCCGGAGTCGGCGCGCACCAGGCCGAGCAGGGCTCGGAGCAGCGTCGACTTGCCGGAACCCACGGGACCGGTGACGACCACCAGCTCGCCGCGGCGCACGACCAGATCGACGCCGCGGATGCCCCGTCCCGAGACCGGATGGCCGACCGTGAGGTCCTCGACAATGAGTTCCTCGAACGGGGCCAGGTCACCCGCGCCGGCGTCGCCCGGTTCGGCCGGGGCGAACGGCGGGGGCCCGTGGCGAAGGTGAGTGCTGGTCGGAGCCACCACGGCGCGTCGGTCGGGCGCCGGCAGCAACTCCGCCAGCCGGTCGACCGACACGTCTGCTTGGCGCTGGTACACGAGGTACCGGCCGACCCACTTGGGCAGCTCTGCGATCACCGTGGCGTAGGCGGCGAACAGCCCGAGGTCGCCGACGCTGAGGTCGCCCGCCCGGAACGCCCCCGCCACTGCGACGAGCACGACGCCGACCGCCACCTCGCCGGTCCCGTAGCCGAGCGACCGCACGAGCTCCGATCCGACCTGATCGCGCCTCGACTCCTGCGCTCGCTCGGCGTTGAGGCGCGCGAACCGGTCCTCGACCGCCGCCCCGGCATTGCCCGCCTGGACCGCCAGGACGCCCCCGAAGGTGTCGCCGATGAACCCGGTCACACGCGCCGTTGCCTCCCGCGCAGCCCGGCGCCAGCGCCGCAGCCGGGGGCCGAGCCACGTGGTGCCGATGGCGGCGACGACTATGGGTACGACCACGGCCAGGGTGGCGAGGGGGTCGATGGCGACCAGGACCGCCACGGCAATGGTCGACGAGACCACTGCCCCCGACAGGTCCAGCCACACGTCGAGCACCATCGCCAGGTCCTGGACGTCATCGCGGAATCGGCTCACCGCCTCGCCCGGCGAGCCCGGAAGCCGGCCGGCGGCCGGTCCCGGGGCCGCCACCAACGATCGCAGCAGGTTCACCCGCGGCACCGTCTGCCAGCCGACCCAGCAGCCGTGCCATTGCACCGCGATGAGGATCAGCCACGTCCAGCGGACCACCTCGATGCCGACCAAGACCCCCAGGAGGCCCCACGGCGTGGTGACGCCACCGGCGGGGGCGTCGGCCACACGGTCGAGCAGGACCTTGACCAGCAGGCCGGTCAGCAGGGGCGTCGAGAAGAAGGTGACCCACCCGATCCAGGTGAGGGCGTAGGCCACGGGCTCGTGGCGGGCGAGGCGCCACGCCACCCGGGTGGTCGAGGCGACGTTCCCGAGGCGTGCCCTCATGCCGTGGCCCCCTCCGGTTGCTTGGGCCCGAGCGGCCCGCCGCCGGAGGCGGCAAGAGCGGGAGACGTGGCGTCGAGGACCAGGCCGTGCTCGGCCGTCCGCAGCAGGCCGGCGTAGCGGCTGTTGGCGTCGGCGGCGAGCCGGTGCCGGTGACCGTGCTCGGCCAGCCGTCCGTTCTCGAGCACCGCGATCTCGTCGACCTCGGCCAGCGTCTCCAGCCGGTGGGCGATGACCACGGCGGTCCGCCCGTCGAGCAGCCGGCGGGTGGCGGCGCCGATGCGGGCCTCGGTGAGCGGGTCGAGCCGGCTCGATGCCTCGTCCAGCACCACGACGTCGGGGTTGGCCAGGAACGCCCGAGCAAAGGCCACCAGCTGGCCCTCGCCCGCCGAGAGCCCCTGGCCGCCCTCGAGGACCGTGTCGAGCCCGTCGGGCAGCGACGCCACCCAGTCGCCGAGGCCGACACGCCCCAGCAGGCCCCTCAGGTCGGCATCGCCGGCCGCGTGCGTACCGAAGAGCGTGAGGTTGTCGCGCAGCGACGCCCGGAACAGGTCGACATCCTGCGTGACGATGGCGATCCGCTGCCGCAGAGCCGCCACCCGAAGGTCGCGCACGTCGACACCCCCGATCCGCACGGCGCCGGTGTCGACGTCCCACAGGCGGAGCAACAGCCGGGCCAGCGTGGTCTTGCCGCTGCCCGTCCGGCCGATGACACCGAGATGCCGGCCCGCCGCCAGGTGCAGATCGATCGCCTCCAGGGCCGGGGCACCGCCGTCGTAGGCGAACGTCACGTCCTCGAAGTCGACCGACAGCCCGCGGCCCCGCCCCCGCGCCGTGGCCGGGATGGCGCTGCCGTCGAGTCGGCCGTCGGTGAGGCGGGGTTCGGTGGCCAGGAGATTCGCCGCCCGGCGGGCCCCGGCCATGGCCTTCTGGAACTCCTTGAGCTGCTCGGCGATGCGCTGCAGCGGCTGGCGCAGCATGTCGGCGTAGCGGTAGAGGCTGAGCACCGCGCCGACCGTGATGGCACCCCGCTGCTGGAGCAGGATGCCGGCGAGCAGCGTGCCGGCGGTTCCGACGGCAAACACCATGGCGGCGGCGGCGTGGGCGCTGTCGCCGTGCAGCGACGCGCGGCGGGCCGCCCGCCACGACCGGGCGCTGTGATCGTGCAGGCGGTACACGGCGTACCCGCCCGCCCCGTTGGCCCGCAGGTCCTCGAGGCCGCCGAGCCGCTCCTCGAGATCGCCGTAGAGCTCGGCGTTGACCTGGCGCTCGGCCTCGCGCGCGCTCACGGCGGCCACCCGCAGTCGGATCATGACGGCGGCCCCGGCGCACGCCGTCACCGCCAGGATCAGGCCCGACAACGGGTCGATGAACGTGGCCACGACGAGCATGCCGGCGATCAGCGCCACATTGCCGGCGATCTCGATCGCGATGCCGGAGAAGAACACGACCATCGCCTCGACGTCACCGTCGATCCGCTCGATGAGCTGTCCCGGGCTATGGCGCGCGTGCCAGGCCTGTTCCAGCCGCAGGGCGTGGGCCGCAAGGCGCTCCCGGAGCCGATTGCCGGCCCGCCAAGACAGCCGCACCGATCCCCACACGACCCCAAGTCCGAGGGCCTCGCTGACCAGCGCCACCGCCACGTATGCCACCGCCAGGCGGGTCAGCGTGTCGGCCGGACGCCCGGCCAGCGCGTCGTCGGCGAAGCGCCCGAGCAGCAGCGGCAGGCTGAGCCGCAGGGCCATGGACGCGCCGAGGACGGCGAGCACGCCCGCTAAGGGCCTCGCCTCGGAACGCAACGTGGCGGCGAGCAGGCGCGCCGCACCTCGGGAGGACTGCGGCATGGGGATCCGACGCTACGTTCTGACCGCACCGCCTCCCGAGCGAATTTCGGCGGCGGGTGGCGGCGGCCGGTCTCGCCCGGGCCGGGGATACGGCGCTAGCCTCGACGGGACCTCGGGCTGCGATGGGTGGTGCTGCTGCACCCAGCCCGGTGACGCACAGCCGGCGGATCCGCCGGCACCGACACGACGTCATCAGGGAGAGAACCCATGTCCACCCTTTCCGAGGGCGACTTCAAGGTCGCCGACCTTTCCCTCGCGGGCTGGGGCCGCAAGGAGATCGAGCTCGCCGAGGTCGAGATGCCCGGCCTCATGGCCCTGCGCGCCGAGTTCGCCGACAGCCAACCACTGGCGGGCGCCCGCATCATGGGCTCGCTGCACATGACCATCCAGACGGCCGTGCTGATCGAGACCCTGACCACGCTGGGCGCCGACGTGCGCTGGGTGTCGTGCAACATCTTCTCCACGCAGGACCACGCCGCTGCGGCCGCGGTCGTCGGTCCCGAGGGCACCCCCGATGCACCCCGCGGCGTGCCGGTCTACGCCTGGAAGGGCGAGAGCCTCGAGGAGTACTGGTGGTGCACCGAGCAGGCCCTGCGCTGGCCGGATAGCGGCGGGCCCAACATGATCCTCGATGACGGCGGGGACGCCACCCTGCTGGTGCACAAGGGTGTCGAGTACGAGAAGGCCGGTGCCGTCCCCGACGCCACCGACGACGACCCCGACGAGTGGCACGTCATCGTCGACCTGCTGAAGCGGTCGCTGGCCACCGACCCTGGGCGCTGGACCGGCATCGCCGGCGGCATCAGGGGCGTCACCGAGGAGACCACCACCGGCGTCCACCGGCTGTACCAGATGCACGAGGCCGGCCAGCTGCTGTTCCCGGCCATCAACGTCAACGACTCGGTCACCAAGTCGAAGTTCGACAACCTCTACGGAGTCCGTCACAGCCTCGTCGACGGGATAAACCGCGCCACCGACGTGATGCTCGGCGGCAAGGTGGCCGTCGTGTGCGGCTATGGCGAGGTCGGCAAGGGCTGCGCTCAGTCGCTGCGTGGCCAGGGCTGCCGCGTGATCATCACCGAGATCGACCCCATCTGCGCGCTGCAGGCGGCCATGGAGGGCTTCGAGGTCACCACGCTCGAGCGGATGATCGACACCGCCGACCTCTTCATCACCGCCAGCGGCAACAAGGGGATCATCTCCGCCGAGCACATGGCCCGCATGAAGCACAACGCCATCGTCGGCAACATCGGCCACTTCGACAACGAGATCGACATGGCCGGCCTGGCCAGGATGAGCGACGTGCGCAAGGTGGAGGTCAAGCCCCAGGTGCACGAGTTCGTGTTCCCGGACGGGCACTCGATCATCGTCCTGGCCGAGGGGCGGTTGCTGAACCTGGGTTGCGCCACCGGCCACCCGAGCTTCGTGATGTCGATGAGCTTCACCAACCAGGTGCTGGCCCAGATCGAGCTGTTCGGCAAGACCGACAACTACCCGCTGGGCGTCTACGTCCTGCCCAAGCAGCTCGACGAGAAGGTGGCCCGGCTCCACCTGGATGCGCTCGGGGTCAAGCTCACGCTGCTGACCCAGGAGCAGGCCGACTACATCGGGGTCCCGATCGAGGGGCCCTACAAGGCCGACCACTACCGCTACTGATCCCCGCGCTCGATCCGCTGGGGGAGGCGGGCCACCATGGTGGGCATGGGAGCTCTCACCGTGGTGGCACGCGACCTCGTGGAGGTCGCCGCTGACAACGGCCGCTGGATGGCCTGGAACCTCGCGCTGGCGATCATCCCGGCCGGGCTCGCCGTGGCGGTGTTCCGGCACCGCGGCCCGCGTACCGCCCTGTGGTGGGCCGGCGCGGCCTTGTGCGCCCTGTTCCTGCCGAACGCCCCGTACGTGGTCACCGACCTCGTGCATCTGCGTGACGACGTATTGCGGGCGGACACCGACATGGCAGTGGTCACGGCCGTCCTCCCGACGTACGCGGCGTTCATCGCCACGGGGTTCCTGGCCTACTGCCTGGCGGTGGGGGAGATGGGGCGCTACCTGACCCGGATCGGGCTCGGGCGCTGGCGAGGATCTGCTGAGGTGGCGACCCATGTCCTCTGCGCAGCGGGCGTGGTGCTGGGCCGCGTGGCCCGGCTCAACAGCTGGGAGCCGATCACCCAGCCCCACGGCGCTGCCGAGCGCGTTGTCCTGACGATGTCCTGGCGCGGTGCCCCCCTCGCCGTGCTCGTCATGTTCGTGCTCATCTGGGTCTGCCATGGCGCCACCCGCGCGCTGGTCCGCCAGGGTGTCGCGGCGATCGGGTCCACCGCTGCCTCACTGCGTCGCATGGCCTGATCCGTCCCCTGGATCGCGGTTCCTGGCGCAAAAATGGTTGCTGCGCAACCAATTCGGCGCCAGGAACCGCCACAAGCGCCGGGCATCGGGGATCAGTCCATGATTGTCAGTGGTCGTGCGTACGTTTCCGGACGTGATCCTCGCGGCCCTGTTGCCCGTCCGCTGCCCCGTGTGCGGTGCCACCGGCTGCGCGCCTTGCGCCCGTTGCATCGCCCGCATGCGGCCCGCAGCCCAAGGACCGCTCCCGGCCGCGCTCGACCTGTGCCGGTCGCTGCTCGCCTACGAGGGTGCTGGGCGTGAGCTCGTGGCCCGCCTCAAGTACCGCAACGACCGGGCGGCGCTGGCGTGGCTCGCCAGCGGGATGGCGGCCCTGATCGACCCGACCGCCGAAGTTGTCGACCCGCGCACCGGGCCCGTCGACCCGCCCGCGGAGGTCATGGTCACCTGGGCGCCCACGAGCAGGCGGCGGCGCCGGCAGCGGGGCTTCGATCAGGCCGAGCTGCTCGCCGCCGCCGTGGCCCGGCGGTGGCGCGTGCCGTGCCGTCGGCTGCTCGACCGGGCACCGGGCCCGCCGCAGACCGGCCTGACCTCGGCCGCCCGGCGGCGGGGACCGTCGTTCGTGGCGGTACCAATGCCGACGCCTGGGGCGAGGCAGGCGCGTCTGTCGGTGCCAGTTGTCGTCGTCGACGACGTGGTGACCACCGGCTCGACGCTCACCGCCGCCGCCTGGGTGCTGCGGGCCGCCGGTGCGCCCTGGGTCGGGGCGTTGACGGCCGCTCGCACGCCCCGGATGGCGGCCGCCCCGCCCTGGCCGATCCCGTCCCTACCCCTTTCCGTACCGACTGCACCACCCGACGTGGAATCTTCGCTCAAGTTCCGCGGTCAACCGGCCGATGTCCAACAATGATGCAGGTGCCGCGCCAAGAGGCTGCCCGAGCGCTCATGATCCTGCGCCGCACGCAGCGGCGCACGTGGGCGCGCCGTCGCCGCCGCCTGCGGCCCCACCGGGGCGGCGCGCCCGGCATGGTCGACCGCACGATCAGCTGCCGCACGACGGTCGACCACGGCACGATCGAGTTCATCCACCGGGACCTGCTCGACGATCGGAACTGGATCAGCATCGAGCGGATCGAGGCCGCCCAGGCCCGCTTGGAGGCGGCTGAGGAGCCATCGGCCGACGTCGTGGCCGAGATGATGGTGCGCCGGGCCATCTGCGATCGCTTGAGCTGAGCTCGAGCCAGCCACAACCAGCACGAACCAAGGAGGGGTCATGCAGACCTACCTGGTTGTCGCCCATCGCACGCTGGTCGGTGAGCACCTGCTCGACCACGTCCGCTCGCTGTGCGGGGGGGCGGGAGCGGACAACTGCCGGTTCTACCTGGTAGTGCCCGTCACCCATCCCCGCGATCACGCCTGGTCCGAGGGCGAGGTCGATGCCGCGGCGCGGGCGCGCCTGGACGAGGGGCTCGAGGCCTTCCGCAACATCGGGGTCGGGGCCACCGGCGAGGTGGGCGACGCCAATCCCGTCTACGCGGTCTCCACCGCCCTCCGGAACCGGCCGTTCGGCGACGACGAATGGGACGGCATCATCGTCTCCACCTTGCATCCGGGCGTCTCTCACTGGCTCGGCCTCGACGTGGTCAGCCGCATCAAGCGTGAGTTCGACATCCCGGTTACGCACCTGGTGGCACCCAAGGTCCAGGCCGAGGCCTGACCGCGGGCCGATCCCGGCCCACCGGTAGACTCGACGCCCGCATGAGTGTTCTCGATCGTTTCCTCCGCGTCGGTGAGGGCAAGAAGGTCAAGGCCCTGCAGTCGTTGGTGCCCGACATCTCCGCCCTCGAGCCCGAGATAGAGCGACTCTCCGACGAGCAGCTCCAGGCCAAGACCGGCGAGTTCCGCCAGAGGCTCGACCAGGGTGCGAGCCTCGACGACCTGCTGATCGACGCGTTCGCGGTCGTACGTGAGGCCGGGAAGCGGGTGCTGGGCCAGCGACACTTCGACGTGCAGCTCATGGGTGGCGCCGCCCTCCATTTCGGATGGATCGCCGAGATGAAGACCGGCGAGGGCAAGACGCTGGTGTCGACCCTGCCTGCCTACCTGAACGGGCTGTCCGGCCGCGGCATGCACCTGGTCACCGTCAACGACTACCTGGCCACCCGCGACGCTCAGTGGATGGGCCGCCTGCACCGCTCGCTGGGCCTGTCTGTCGGCCTGATCGTTCCCGGCGAGAGCGAGCCGGACTACAAGCGGACCCAGTACGGCGCCGACATCACCTACGGGACCAACAACGAGTTCGGCTTCGACTACCTGCGCGACAACATGGCGCCCTCCCGGGCCCGGCAGGTGCAGCGGGGCCATGTCTATGCCATCGTCGACGAGGTCGACTCGATCCTCGTCGACGAGGCCCGCACCCCCCTGATCATCTCGGGCCGGGTCGCCGACGCCGCGCAGCTCTACTACAAGTTCGCGTCGATCGTGCGGGGCTTGAGGCCCGAGGCCGACTACGAGGTCGACGAGGAGAAGCGCACCGTTTCCCCGACCGAGGAGGGCATCGAGCGGGTCGAGCGTGAGCTCGGCATCGAGAACCTCTACGACGGCGTAGCTCAGAACCTGGTGCACCAGCTCCAGGCCGCCCTGCGGGCCAAGGAGCTGTTCAAGCGCGACAAGGACTACGTGGTCGTCAGCGGCGAGGTGAAGATCGTCGACGAGTTCACCGGGCGCATCCTCGAGGGCCGGCGCTGGTCGGAGGGCCTGCACCAGGCGGTCGAGGCCAAAGAGGGCGTCCGGATCAAGGAAGAGAACCAGACGCTCGCCACCGTCACGCTCCAGAACTACTTCCGCATGTACGAGAAGCTGGCGGGCATGACCGGCACGGCCCAGAGCGACGCCGCCGAGCTGGCCGCCACGTACGAGCTGCAGGTGGTGCCCATCCCCACCAACATGCCGCTCATCCGCATGGACGAGGGTGACCTGATCTTCAAGTCGGAGGAGGCCAAGTTCGAGGCGGTCGCCGCCGACATCGCCGAACGCTACGAGAACGGCCAGCCGGTGCTGGTGGGCACGATCTCGGTCGAGAAGTCCGAGCGCCTGTCGCGGCTGCTCGAGAAGCAGGGCATCAACCACCAGGTGCTGAACGCCAAGCCCGACCGGGCGTTCCGTGAGGCCGACATCGTGGCCCAGGCCGGGCGGCTCCACGGCGTCACGGTTGCCACCAACATGGCGGGCCGTGGCGTGGACATCATCCTGGGCGGCAACGCCGAGGGATTGGCCAAGCGCGACTTGCGAGCCGAGGAGCTCGATCCCGACTCCGAGGAGAACCGGCCCCGTCTCGAGGAGTTCATCGCCCGCCACGAGGCCGAGACCAAGCCCGAAGGCGACAAGGTGCGCGAGCTGGGCGGGCTCTATGTGCTCGGCACCGAGCGCCACGACTCCCGCCGGATCGACAACCAGCTCCGCGGTCGGTCGGGTCGTCAGGGCGACCCCGGCGAGAGCCGCTTCTACCTGAGCCTGGAAGACGACCTGATGCGCCTGTTCGCGACCGGCGCCGTGAACTGGGTGATGGGCAAGACGCTCCCGGACGATGTGCCGCTCGAGGCCAAAATGGTGACCAAGGCCATCGAGCGGGCGCAGACCACGGTCGAGCAGCGCAACGCCGAGATCCGCAAGAACGTCCTCAAGTACGACGAGGTCATGAACGAGCAGCGCAAGGTGATCTACGCCCTGCGCGATCAGGTGCTCGATCAGTCCGAGCTGCGCGACAAGCTCGTGGGCGAGGCGCTGCCCGACGCCGTCAGCACGCTGGTCGAGACCCATTGCGTGAGCGAGTACGCCGAGGAGTGGGACCTCGAAGGGCTGCAGGCCGAGGCGCGCACGTTCTGGCCGTCGACGTTGTCGGTCGAGCAGTTGCAGCAGGCGTCCTCGACCAACGACCTCTACGAGATGCTGATGGACGAGGCGCTGGCCCACTTCGAGCGACGCGAGGCCGAGCTCACCCCCGAAGTCATGCGCCAGGTCGAACGTCAGGTGATGCTGCGGGTGATCGACCAGCGCTGGCGGGCGCACCTGCACGAGATGGACTACCTGCGCGAGGGCATCAACCTGCGGGCGATGGGGCAGAAGGACCCGCTGGTCGAGTGGCAGCGCGACGGCTTCGACATGTTCGGTCAGATGATGCACGGCATTTGGCAAGACTTCATCCGCTACGTGATGCACGTGCAGGTGCAGGTCAACCGCCAGGCTGCGGGCGCCGGTGCTGCCGCGGATGCCCCGAGCGAGCCGGCGACCGTAGGTGCCGGCAACGGCGACGCGGAGGACGGGGTGCGGGGGCTGCAGTACTCGTCGCCGGCCGATCCTTCGAGCACTGGCGGCGCGGCCAGCATCGCTGCCGCGGCTCGCGCCCAGCCGGCGGCCGCCACTGGTGCCGCGGAACCGGCGCCATCCGGCGATGGCGGCGATGGACGGCGCGGCGCCGCCCAGCCCGCGGCGCCCCAGGCGAATACGCCGCTCGTGAAGTCGGGGTGGGACAAGACACCGCGCAATGCTCCCTGCCCCTGCGGATCGGGCAAGAAGTTCAAGCAGTGCCACGGCCGGTGAGTTTCGAGGGGGGAGGGGAACCCTCCCCCCCTCGACCTCCCCCCACCGGCGCGACCGTTGTCGTGACTCGCGCAGTCGAGCGGCCAAGCCGCTCGACGGGCGTCCAGCCCGCGCTGGTGCTCGAATGACCCCTGCCTCGGTCGGGCGCCTCCACCCGGTCTGTCGGCTTGCGTCCTACCCTTGTCATGAGCCATGCGTGAGCTCACTGATGAGCTGCGGGGGTTGCGAGCCCGGGTCGACGAGGCGGCCGGTTACCTCAAGGTGGACGAGTTGCGGGCTCGCCAGCCGCAGCTCGAGGCGGAGGCCTCGCGGCCCGACCTCTGGGACGACCCCGACAAGGCCCGGCAGGTGACCACGGAGCTGGCGGCCATCAACGACGACCTGGGGGCGTTCGAGGCGCTGAGCGCCCGCCTCGACGACGCCGAGACCCTCTACGAGCTGGCCCGCGACGAGGGCGACGATGCCGCGTTGGCGGAGGTGGAGCAGTCTCTGAGCGCCATCGACGCCGACCTGCGGCGCGTGGAGCTGCAGTCGATGTTCTCCGGCGAGCACGACAAGCGGGACGCGCTGGTGACGATCCAAGCGGGGGAGGGAGGTGTCGACGCCCAGGACTGGGCCGAGATGCTGTTGCGGATGATCACCCGCTGGGCCGAGCGGCGGGGCTTCGACGTGGAGGTCGACGAGTTCACCCCCGGGTCCGAGGCGGGCATCTCGTCGGCCGAGCTGATCGTCAAGGGCCGCTACGCGTACGGCTACCTCCAGTCCGAGAGGGGCGTGCACCGGCTGGTGCGCATGAGCCCCTTCAACGCCCAGGGCAAGCGCCAGACCGCGTTCGCCGCCCTGCAGGTGGTGCCGATGCTCGACGAAGGGGACGCCTCGATCGGGATTGACGAGAAGGACATCAAGATGGACGTGTACCGGGCATCGGGTGCCGGCGGCCAGCACGTCAACAAGACGTCTTCGGCGGTGCGGTTGACGCACATCCCCACCGGCATCGTCGTGTCCTGCCAGGTCGAACGCAGCCAGTTCCAGAACCGCGACCGGGCCATGGCCATGCTGCGGGCCAAGTTGGCCGACCTGGAGCGGCAGCGGCGAGAGGCCGAGCTCGACGAGATCCGGGGCGACCAGCAGCGGGTGGGCTTCGGCAGCCAGATCCGGAGCTACGTGCTGCAGCCGTATCAGATGGTCAAGGATCTGCGGTCCGAGCACGAGACGGGGAATGTCGCCGGGGTGCTGGATGGCGATCTCGACCCGTTCATGGAGGCCTACCTGCAGTGGCGGCGCTGAGGGCGCCCGGGGAGGGCGCCCGTGGCCCGAGCGGCCCGGCGCCAAAGGCGCCAAGAGCGGGAAGCGTGTCGGGGGAGCGGCCGCCTAGGATGCCTGGGCGCCGCAATTGCTCGGGTGTACGTTACGTCCGTAACCTGATCGCAATCCCTGGGGCAGCCAATCGTCGATGGGGCGGAGGCGCGCGCTGCGGGCGAGGATCATGATCACCTTCGAGAACGTCAGCAAGATCTACAAGGGTGGCGTCGAGGCGCTGCACAACGCCTCGGCCACCATCGAGAAGGGCGAGTTCGTCTTCCTGGTCGGCCCGTCGGGATCTGGCAAGTCGACGATGCTGAGCCTCATCAACCGCGAGGTCACCGCCGACCGGGGCCGGATCTTCGTGGCAGGCAAGGACATCGCCCGCCTGTCGTCGTGGCGGGTGCCCTACCTGCGCCGCAACATCGGCTGCATCTTCCAGGACTACAAGCTCCTGGCGAACAAGACCGTCTACGAGAACGTGGCCTTCGCGCTCGAGGTCATCGGGCGGCCCCGGCACGTGGTGAAGACCCAGGTGCCCGCGATCCTCGAGCTGGTCGGCCTGGAGACCAAGGCCGGCAACTTCCCCCACCAGCTCTCGGGCGGCGAGCAGCAGCGGGTGTCGGTCGCCCGAGCGTTCGTCAACCGGCCGCTGATCCTGCTGGCCGACGAGCCCACCGGCAACCTCGACCCGGGGACCTCGGTGGGCATCATGCGCCTGCTCGACCGCATCAACCGCACGGGCACGACCGTGGTCATGGCTACGCACGACCGCTCGATCGTCGACACCATGCAGCGCCGCGTCATCGAGCTCGACGAGGGCATGGTCGTCCGCGACCAGCTCCGGGGCGTCTACCAGTGAAGTTCGACTACATCCTTCGCGAGACGGCGATCAACCTGCGCCGCAACATCACGCTGACCCTCGCCGCCATCGTCACGGTGGCGGTATCGCTTTCGCTGTTCGGCTCGACGCTGCTGCTGCGCCAGGGTGTCGAGAACCAGTCGGCGCGGTGGCAGGACGGTGTCCAGGTGCTCGTGTTCCTGCAGCGCACCATCACCGACGAGCAACGGGCCGCGCTGGAGGATTCCATCGAAAGCAATCCCGAGGTCGCCACCTACCGCTTCGTCGACGTCGAGGAGAGCAACCAGGAGGCGCGTCGGCTGTTCCGGGGGAACGCCGCCATGCTCCAGCGCCTCGACGCCGACCCCGAGATGATCCCCCCGTCCTACCGGCTCGTTCCCGAGGCCACGGAGGCGGGTGCCGTGGAGAGCCTGCGTGGTCAGTACGAGGGCCAACCGGGCGTCCAGGCGGCGACGGGCGAGACCGAGGGCGTGAAGACGGTCCGCGGCGTGTCCGACTTCTCGCAGCGGGCGATGCTGGCGATCGCGGTCGGCCTGCTGGTCGCGGCGTTGATGCTCATCCTCAACGCCATTCGCATGGCCACGTTCGCCCGCCGGCGTGAGATCGAGGTCATGAAGCTGGTCGGCGCCACCAACTGGTTCATCCGGGTCCCCTTCATGCTCGAGGGCATCTTCCAGGGCCTGGTGGGCGGCCTGCTGGCATTGGGGGCCGTGTGGGCCCTCGACAATGCCATGCAAGGAGCGTCCCGCAACCCCGACTACGACGACATCCTGGGCGGATTCGTGGCATCGACCGGGCAGTTCACGTGGACCGCGGTCGTGGTGGTCGTGTTGGGCATCGCCATCGGCGCCGCCGGATCGGGATGGGCGCTCAGCCGCTTCCTCAAGGTCTGAGTGGCGGGTCGATTCCGCGGCTCACTGGCGTCTCGCGGCCGGCTCGTGGCTGAGTCCGAGCAGCCGGTGGAATCGACCCTCGGTGTCGAGGTCCACGCGGTCACGCCCGATCGCTGGGACGACCTGGCGGACCTGGCGGGGGAGCGGGGCTTCACCAGCGGCTGCTGGTGCATGTGGTGGCGGGTGACCTCGAAGGAGTTCGACGAGCGCCACGGCGCCGGCCTGCGCCAGGACCTGCACGAGCTCGTGACCGCGGGACCGGAGCCGGGACTGCTGGCGTACGTCGACGGCGAGCCCGCAGGTTGGGTGGCGGTCGCCCCCCGGGAGGAGTACCCGCGCCTCGACCGCTCGCCCAAGTTGCGCCGCCTCGACGACCAGCCGGTGTGGTCGATCACCTGCTTCACCATCGATCGCCGGCACCGCCGCCAGGGCGTGGCGGCGGCGCTGCTGGACGCCGCCGTCGAGTTCGCCCGCCAGCGGGGTGCCGAGATGGTGGAGGCCTATCCGATCGACACCGGCGGCGGGAAGCGGTCGAGCGCCGACCTGTACACGGGCACGCTGGCGATGTTCGAGCGGGCGGGCTTCGAGGAGGTCGCCCGGCGCGGCGGGCGTCCCATCGTGCGGCGCACGCTGGCCGTCAGCCGACGCTGACGGGCAGGGCGTCGAGCCCCCGGAGGATCACTCGACCGTTCCAGGCCGGCCGGTCGGTGGCCAGCTCCATGTTCGGGAAGCGTCGCACCAGTGCGGGGATTGCCTCTGCGCCCTCGAGCCGGGCCAAGGCCGCCCCGAGGCAGTGGTGGATGCCGCTGCCGAAGGACAGGTGGGCGCTGGCACCCTCCCGCCCGAGGTCGAGGTCGTCGGCGTCCGGCCCCCATTTGCCGGTGTCGTGGTTGGCCGAGCCCAGCAGCGTGAGGATCAGCTCGCCCGGCTCGGCGGTCTCGCCTCCCACCTCGACTTCGGCCATGGCGATCCGACGGGACATTTGGACGGGGCTGTCGTAGCGCAGGAGCTCCTCGACGGCCTGGGCGTCGAGCGACGGGTCGTCCACCAGTCGCTCGTACTGGTCGCGGTGGCGCAGCAGTGCCAGCGTGCCGTTGCCGATCAGGTTGACCGTCGTCTCGTGGCCGGCGAGGTAGAGCAGGATGACCTGTATCTGGAGCTCCTCGGTGGTCATGCGGTCGCCGTCCTCCTCGGCGGCGATCATGGCGCTCAGCAGATCGTCGGCGGGGTGGCTCCGCTTCCACTCGATGGCCTCGTCCACGTGGCGAACCATGTGGTCGGCGGCATCGACGATGGCCCGGGCGGTGTCGTCGTCGACGAAGGGCTCGAGCGACAGCGTCATGGTGTGCGACCAACCTCGCAGCTCGTCGCGGTTGCCGTCGGGCATGCCCAGGAGCTCGCTGATCACCATGAACGGCAACGGGAACGCGTAGCGCGGGATCACATCGACCGGATCGGCTGCACCCCCCGCCTCGGCCAGGTCGTCGAGGAGGCCGGCCACCAGCGCTCGCACCCGCTCCCGCAGCTGCTCGATCCGGCGGACCGTGAACGCGCTCGACACCAGCCGGCGCAGGCGTGTGTGGTCGGGCGGGTCGAGTCCCAGGATGGAACGCCGCTCGCTGCTGGAAACCATGCGATCGGCGATGTCTTCGGGAGGCTCGTAGCGGAAGACGTTGTTGGCGTTGCGGTCGTCGACGCTGGTGCCAGCCAGGCGCAGCAGTTGGAAGCAGTCGTCGTAGTGCGAGAGCAGCAGGTTTCCGAACGCGGTGCGCGCGGCGCGGCCCTGGGCGCGGATGTCGGCGTAGTGGTCGTAGGGGTTGTCGGCGAATCCGGGCTCGAACGGGTTGAAGGTCGCGATCGCCACGACGCAAGGTTTTCGCACTTATGGTGCAAAAGCAAGGGACCTCCGGACCCGCCACGGGATTTGGTGGCTAGGGCCACCGCTCCCGCGGCAGGTTTTCGTGATGGACCGCCCGCCGCCCCGCGACCTGGCCCTGCTCGGGTTGGCGGTGGCGGCCGTGTCGACGGCGGCGCCGCTCGTGCGGGTCGCCGACGCCCCTACGTTGGCCATCGCGTTCTGGCGGAACGCGCTGGCCCTTCCGGTGCTGGCGCTGCTCGTGGTGCGGAGCACCCGGGGCCTTCGCCGAGCGGGTGGGCCCGTGTTGGCCCGCCGGGAATGGCGGCTGTCCGTTGTCGCTGGGCTCTTCCTCGGCGCCCACTTCGCCACCTGGATACCGAGCCTGTCGTTCACGTCGGTGGCGTCCTCCGTGGCGCTGGTTTCCACGCAGCCGGTGTGGGCGGCGCTCATCGCCCGAGGCCGGGGCGAGGACGTGCCCGCGGGCGCCTGGTGGGGCATCGGCAGCGCCGTGGCCGGTGCCGTCGTGCTCAGTGGGGTCGACCTGGCGGTCGACCCGCGGGCGCTGTTCGGCGATCTACTGGCGCTGATCGGGGGCGTGCTGGCGGCCGCGTATGTCACCGTCGGGGCCGAGGTCCGGCGCACGGTGCCCACCACCGTGTACGCGCTCGCGTGCTACGGCGTCGCGGCCGGCGCTCTGCTGGTGGTGTGTCTCGTCGGTCGACAGCCGCTGGCCGGAAGCGACTACGACGCCACGACGTGGCTGGCGCTGGTCGCGATGGTTGCGGGTCCACAGCTGCTCGGCCACACCGTGGTCAACCGCGTGCTGGGCACGACGAGCCCCACGTTGGTGTCGGTCGCGATCCTGTTCGAGATCGTCGGGTCCGCGCTCCTGGCCTGGGTCGCGTTCGACGAGGTGCCGCCGGCGTCGGCCATCCCGGCGGCGATCCTCATCGGTGCGGGTGTCGTGCTCGTAGTGCGCTCCGGCGCCGAGGAGCCGTCCGTGGCCGGAGCGCCGGCGCTGGAATGAGGCCGGCGCCGGCCGCGGGCAGGAACGAGACGTCGCCGGGTCAGAGGGCGGGTCCGGCCGAGCACACCAGGGCCACCCGGCGGTCGAACCCCGCACCACCGGACACGGCTACAGCACCACCGGTCACGATGCCCGGGCCCAGGGTGGCCGGGTCGAGCCGCACCCCGTGGTGGCCCAACGCCCGTCGGTCCAGCTCGAGGACGACGGCATCGCCGACGGTGATCTCGACGACCTCGACCCAGGGCGCGAGCTGGTTGTCGGCCGCGAGCGCCGCCGTGACCAGGGCCGACGGTTCCGGCGTGTCGCCACGCCCGAGGAGCGAGAGGCGGGCCACGTCGGGGGCGTCGATGGGGTTGTCGGCGGTGTAGTCGACGGACCACACCGTGCCCTGGTGCTCCGAAAGGCACGAACGCAAGGTCCGCAGCTCGGCGGCGACCACGTCGTCGCGCACACCATCGACCGCAGGTCGCAAGCGCGCCGGCACCCACGCCAGTCCGTCGTTGCCGGTGAGGATGCCACCCGACACCCGCGGTCCGACCGCCACCACCGCCAACGCCAGCGCCAGTGCGCCGGCGGCGAGGGCCACGACGCCGGCGTCGGGCCACGACGCGATGGCCTGCCGCAGCCGCGTCGCTCGTCGGGCCCGGGTGTCACCCACCCCGGCCAGCATCACGAGGCACAGCACGGCCGCCAGCACCCGGAGGCCCGACTGCCATGCAGCCAGGCGCGCGGCGGCCGCCGCCCCGTCGGTGCCATGCTCGACGACCCAGACGGCGGCCGCCACCACCCCAGGGAGCACGAACGCGGCGAGGACGATCTTGACGGTGATCACTGGTAGCCGCGCCAGTCAGCGCGGTCGCAGCAGCCGGGCCACGCGTCGGGCCGCCCGCCCGGGCAGCGCCAGGATCCCGAAGGCGACGGACCCGCGCCGCGCCGCCACTGAGCGGACCGCCCCGACGACGATGCACGCCCCCGTGACAGCGAGAAGCCAGGGCCAGGGGGCGATCACAGCGCCGCTGGCGCCCGCGAGCGCCAACACGTCCGACAGGCGGCGCTCCGCGGTCCCCGCCCAGCCTCGCCGCGGGACGCCGCCGGCAACCTCGGGTACCTGGGCCTGAGTGGGCACGTCGTGGTCAGGGCGCCGGGGTGGCCGGGCAAGCGGACGATGCGGTAGTGGGTCCGGACCGGTTGCAGGTGGCCCGTCATGGCGGGCACCGACCACGCCGTCGGGGACGTCGACCGACTGGTCGGGGAGGGTCACAGCCTCGGCGACCTGGGCCTCGGCGACCTGGGCCTCGGCGACCTGGGCGTCGGCCACCTGGGCCTCGACCGCCTGGACTTCGATGAGGTCGCTCGTGGGGCGGGGCCGCCCACGCATGGGCGCCACCGGCCGGGCGGCGGGCGTGAACCGGTCCTGGCGGTGCAGGTCGGTGAACGCGCGCACGAGCTCGCGTTCGTCGCCATTGGCGGGTGCGGTGGGTACCGGACCCTCGCCTGCCTTCCCCCGGGATCCCATCACGCGCCCTCCTCGCGCTCGACATCCCCGCGCCGTCGCATTCGCCTGGCGAACGACGAGATTTCCCGCATCGCCGCCGCCGGGCAGATTGTGCCCTACCCCGGCCGCCGCTGCCGCTAGACGCGCGGCGGGGCAAGATCGAGCCCATCGACCACCGATGCCCGTGAGTTGACACCGTGGGCACCCGAGAGCAGCCTGCCGCGATGTATCGCTGGATCGATGATGATCACATCGCGGTCGACGACACGGTGTTTCGGCTGATCGGTTCAGGGGAGGTGGACGGGGCCGCCGCTCACGACCAGTTCTTCATTCAGAAGCCACGCCGGCTCGTCGAGCGATACCTACGCCACGTGGACGAGTTCTACGGCGGTCGGATCTTCGAAGTCGGCATCTTCCACGGCGGCAGCACGGCGTTTCTTGCTGCGGCGCTCGAACCCGAGAAGCTCGTCGCCGTCGACCTCCACACGAATCGCAACGGGCGGCTCGATCGCTGGCTCGACAAGCGCGGGCAGAGCGAGCAGGTGCGGATCTACCACGGAGTCGATCAAGCCGATCGGGACACGATCCGGCGGCTGATCGCCGACGAGTTCGCCGGTCGGCCACTCGATCTGGTGATCGACGATGCCTCGCACCTGCTCACGCCGTCGACGGCCACGTTCAACCTGCTGTTCCCGCGCCTGCGGCCTGGTGGCCTGTACGTGATCGAGGACTGGTCCTGGGACCTCGTCTTCAGACTCGGGATCGGGCAGCGCCTTGGTGAGTTGGACGAAGTGCTGCGCAGAGACCCCGGCCGCTGGCCGAGGCAATTGCCGAGCGCCCGGAGATGGAGGTGTGGAGATTGGTCCTGCGCCTCGCCATAGCGCTGGGCGGCAACGAGGATCTCGTGCCCGAGGCAGAGATCGCTCGCGACTTCGCACGTTTCGCCGCGGACCTGTCGACCTCGACCCCGACACGTTCGACCTGACTGCGTGGGGGCCCGACGTGGGAATCTAGGCGGCGCCGAGTGGCCTATCCGCTCACGTCCTTACTCGAAACCAGGCTGACCACGTAGAACGCCTCCGGTCCCTCCTCGATCCACCCCGGGCATCGCGGCCGGATGCCCCAGAGGCTCCCTTGGCTATCCGAATGTGAACACGAAGGCCTCGACGCCAGCGTCGAGGAATTCGATCTCGAACAGCTGGTCGCCGATGGGCGGGGGCTGGCGGATCAGCTGGTACATCCGCTGGTAGTCGGCGTTGCCGTTGCCGCTCTCGTCGATGTCGATGCCGTGGGCTCGCCCCGGTGGCTCGCCATTGAGGCGGACCCTGAAACGCACCCGCGGGCGTGCCACCGGAGGCCCCATCACGCGATCCGGTCGCCGGCGTGGAACCGATACGAGATGGAACCGCCGGGCTCATTCAGCACCGCAGGCACCAAGCCGATCCGCCAGTCCCCTGACAACGACCACTGGTTGCGGCGCAACCCGGCCGGCGCCTTGTAAACGTGGCGTTCGTCCGGCATTGCGCCGCCGGGCGAGGCGAAGTTGACGGCGCGCCCGTAGCCGACGTAGCTCTCCGGCGATCCTAAGCTGGCCCAGTCGGCCGCCGCCTCGACACCGGAGGGCTCGATACGCACGAGGCCCTGATCGACGTCGACCGCCCGCCTCGAGCAAGAGCGTCTGGAGGACCATCTCGGATTGCTCGTACTCGCCTTCGCCGAAGTGGTGGTGCCGGATCCGACCCTGGGTGTCGACGAAGTACAGAGCGGGCCAGTCGTGGTTGTCGAACGCCTGCCAGACCGCGTAGTCGTTGTCCACCAACACGGGGTAGCGGACGTCCATCTCCGT